>NZ_JBSLMQ010000002.1:0-258680 GCF_057004845.1 Sphingomonas sp. SphC10 | reverse complement strand
GGCTTTTCCTCATCGATTGTGCCGGGGATGGCAACATGGTCGGTGACGCCCGTTCCCGAAGGATCGAGCGCGATAATTTCGGCGAGCGTCCAGGGGGCTGCGCGGCGCGGGCGACGCGAGAAGCGAAGCTCGTGCTTTTCGGCATATTTGTGGACCGCTGGATATTTGCGGCCGATCGCTGCCGCAACATCAGGCAGCGCGACGCCGAAGTCGTGCGCGATGCGCAGCGCCCGGATCTCCTCTTCGGTCCATTTCCGGTGATAGCCGTGGACAAGGCCGAGGATGTTCGCGCGCGTGAACAGCGAAGCCTTGGTGCGACCCATCTTCGTCGCCAGGGCGTCCATCGGCATCGTGCCGTAAAGGTCGCGCAGCCTTTCCAGATCATTGTCGCTCCACACCGGCCCGCCCCGGAACCCGTCGCGGTTGGCATGTGTGCCGCGCAACCCGAGATAGTCGGCGCGCCAGCGGATAGAGCATTTCGTGCGGCCGAGCCTGGTCGTGAGCGGGGTCAGGCTTGCCCCGTCGGCATAGGCGCGGATGAGCAGTGTGTCTTCGTCAGGGGTCCAGTTGCGGCCCCATCCCCGGCCATAGCCGAGCTTGCGCAGGTGCGGCCCGAAGCCAGCCTTGGTCCTGCGCGGAAAGCCCTCTGTGGCGAGAATGTCGATGATCGCGATATAACGAAGCCCCTCCCCGGCCAGCGTCAGCGCCCGCGTCGCCTCGGCCTCGGTCCAGTCAGCGGGCTTGTTGGGATGGCGCAAACCGAGCGCGTTGGCACGGGTCGCGGTGCCGGACAGCGGGCGTCCGATCAGCGTGGCGATCTGTGCGATCGGGATCGCCTGCGCGTAGCCGGCGCGCAGCTGGGCATCCTCCCAGTCGCTCCATTTTGGAGGATTTCCTTCGGTCAGCCCGAGCACGCCCGCGCGGGCATAGACGCTGGTGCATGCGCGGCCGAGATCTCCAGCGAGATCGGCCGTGGGGCGAAGGCCATATTCGCGGGTGAGCCATGCGTCTTCGTCGGTCGACCACGGACGCGACGAATTGCGGCGCAGGCCCAGTTTGGCGATCTTGTCGCGCACGCCGGCGCGGCCGCGACCGAGCGCGGCGACGATGTCGTCGATCGCGGCGTCGTCGCAGAACATGCGTTCGACCGTGGCGATCTCGTCGGGGGTCCAGGCATCGTGCCGGAACGGCATCTCGCGCAGGCGCCCGCACGGCTCGGGCAGCTTCGGACACGCGACCAGCTCGACGATATCGGGCGCGAGGTCGGTCACAGCGACACCACGGCGACGTTGCTCAGCCGCGCGCGCAGCCGTGCATGCAGGCGGGCGATGCGGTCGTCGCCCTTGGGCATGGTGTCGACCGCGGCGATCGCCGACAGGAGGTTGAGCGCGCGGTCGGTGCGCTCGGCGTCGAGCGACAGGTGCCGTGCGAGGTCGCGCGCGGTGCTGGCGTTGGGGGAGATGCGCTTCAGCGCGTCCATGATCGCGGCCGCGTCGGTCGCAGCGGGATCGAGCAGGAACGCGTCGAGCGCGCGCGTGCCCTTGAGGGCGATGGCGGGGCCGTGGTCCGCGACCTCGGCCAGGCCCGCGAGATCGAGCAGCTTCGCCGCCTCGTCGGCATCGACGGACGCGGCGGCACGCAGTTCCGGGGTCTTGCCGAGATGTTCGGTGATGGTGGGATCGATATGCGCCAGCACCGGGGTTGCCGACAGCGCCGGACCCATCGCGAAGAAATCGCCGGGGGCGAGGTTGCGCAGCAGGTCGGCGTCACGCGCGGGAAAGCCGAGCAGGTCGGCCGCGCGCGCGATGTCGCGGTCGAAGACGTTGAGCCCGACCAGCACGTTCTGCAGCTCGGACACGACCGAGGTGGAGAGCTTCGCGAGGCGCTGGGTGGCGATGACGGGGGCGAGACCGCGCTTGCGGCCGCGCGCGCACAGGTCGGTCAGGGTGGCGACGCCGAGCCGGCGGGCATCGGCATCGAGCGCGGAACCGGCGACATGCGGTGCGAGCAGATGGCCCTCGTCGATGCACACCAGCATGGTATGCGCCCAGTCCTCGCGCGGTGCGCCGACCAGGCCGGCAAAGAACGCGGCTGCCTTGATGATCCGCTGGTCGGGATCGAGGTCGGTGAGGTCGATGTGCATCGACAGCCGATGTCGCCGGCTGCGCGTCGCCGCGGCCGTCAGCCCGTCGGCGGTGAGTTCGACCGCGCGGATCGTGGTCGCGCCGATATGGCGGGCGAGGTTCTCGAATTCCCCCTCGGGGTCGACGATCGCAAGCGTCGTATAGTCGAACGCCTCCTCGATGATCCGGCGCAAGGTCCTGCTCTTGCCCGCCCCGGAGCTGCCCTGGATGAGCAGGCGTCCGGCAAGCAGGCGATCGAGGTCGAGGCTGAGCGTGCCGGTCGAATGATGGCCGAGCGGTACGCGATTGTCCGCGGCCTCGGGCGCGCGAATCGGGGTGACACAGGTCATGGCGTGGTCCTCCGGGTCAGGCGGCGTCGGCATCAGGGGGCGCCGGATCGTTGGCTGGGATGGCGGGAGCGTCGGGATCGGGAGCGGGCGCACCATCGAGCGTCCGCCATTCGAGCATGTCGTCGCTTTCGCGCTCGCAGTCCTGGCAGGTGGTGGAATCGTAGGTGCTGAGCAGCACCCAGGCCTGTTCGGGCTCATCCCAGGCCGCGACGGCGTCCTTGGTGACGTTGTCGCTGCCGCAGTCGTCGCACACCGGCTTGACCCGGGAGGCGGCAGGCGAGCACAAGCGATCCCCGGTGCAGATCGACCAGTCACCGTAGAATTTGCCGTCGTAGGGCAAGCAGTCGCCGGCGAGCTGAATGGCGTGTTCGCCGTAGCCGTCGTGGAAATGAATTTCCGTATCCGGGAAGAACTTTTCCAGGATCGCCTCCGCGCCGCGGATCTTCACCTCGCTGCCGTAGGTGGTATGGACATAGTCGAGCGGGCCGATCGCGGGGCCTTCGCAGCCCCAGCTTTCGACGTCCTCGTCGGGCGTGGCGCGGCCGTGGAACAGATAGAGATAGACACTCATGGCGTGTCCTTTCAGCTGGTTGGGAGGAGATGCGCGAGCGCGCTCGCGTCGACCTGCTTGGAGATCGGAGCGGTGCTCTCGACGCGGACCGCGCCGAGACTCTGGAACGTCTCCGGCATCTGGCGGCGTTCGTAGCGATCCTTGTCGACGAGACCGTGGATCGGCTCGCCTTCGTGGCGCGCGAAGCCGAGCGCATCGACGCTGACGACACGGCGGAAGACGCAGCCGACCTTGCCCTCGGGCACCCAGTCCGCCCAGGAACCTGAGGCCGAGACGCTTTCATACTGGCCGATGACCGCCTGATAGGCGGCGCGGCGGCGAACGACATGGCTGTCGTGGATCGACACCTCCTCGCCGGTCAGCGCGGTCCAGCGATCGGGATGCCAGCAGCGGACCGAGCGGCGCGCATTCTCGACCTGCAGGGCGATGCCGGGAATGGGCAGGCGGCGAAACTCGCTGCCAAAGCCGTACAGCACCAGCGCATAATCGACGTCTTCCTCATAGAAGGGATCGTCGCGGCGCAGCGCGTCGGGCATCGCGGCCTGGCGTTCGTCCGACAGGACATAGCCGCCATGACTGGGCGTCCACACGCGCCAGATACCGGGGAGCACCTGGTCGGCGCGATCGGGCGCGTCCCAGGGGGTCGTGTCGGGCTGGGGGCTGGGCTGGAACGGGGTCATCTGTCGTCTCCCTCAATGGAATCGACAGATCCCCTCCCTCTCTCCTTCATCCGGTCGCCCGGATTGCCGGCGGCGGGCAGGACCGATCATGGTGCAGCCGTGGGGGGCAGCGCGGAACGCGGCCACGCGCAAATTGTTATCTATCCCGACAATTCACGACAGGAGATCAATCATGGGCGAAGCGACTGACAAGCTGAAGGCGGCGGGTAACAAGCTGGCCGGCAACGTCAAGGAAGGCATCGGCAAGGCGACCGACAATGCGAGCCTCGAAGCCGAGGGCAAGGCCCAGAAGCTGAAGGGGTCCGCTCAGGACGTGAAGGGTTCGGTCAAGGGCACGCTCGGCGACGACATCTGACGCTCGACCTTCGATGACACAATCGGGCCGCTTCGGGAAACCGGGGCGGCCTTTTCCTTGCGCGGCGGGAATGCGGGATTTCGAGCGCCACCTTTGAAGATCGGCTTGAGACTGCGCGGGCGATCGGCGAGCCGCGCCGCGACCACGGTCATCCAGATCGCATCGCACCCCGTCGACGGCCTCGCGCCCCGTGCCTGATTGCAGCGCAGATGCTTCAGCAGGCCGTTCGACAGTAATCGTCGTCCACCCGCGCTGCGCAGCGTGACATGGTCGAATGTCGGGTAATCGGGATGATAGCGGACGAGGTGCCGGGGACTCGGCAGGGGCATTCCGCATCCGGCGCATAGCGACGACTGCGCCCAGCGCAGGATCCGCCGCTGGTTTCTGGCCTGGGTGGTCGATGCCATGACGCGAGGATGATGGCCCTCGATTAAATTCCTGTGAACGACGTCATCCGATGTGCAGCTGGTCGAGCACGGCGGCCTCGAGCCTGTCACCTTCGAGATCCTCGGCATGGATCGTCACGACGGGGGCGATCTCGCGCAGCTTTTCGACCTGACGCAGTTTCAACCCGAGCGTGTCGGCGTCATCGCCGGTGACGACTTCGAGTGCCGCCTCGATCACCTCGCCGGTGGTGAAGTCGCGCAGGTCGAGAAGAAGGTCTGGACGCATCTCCCCGATCAACGTCGCGATATCGAACAGGAGCCGTTTGAAGCCGACGCCGATGCCGCGCCGGCGAAGCCGGTACTGGAGATCGAGCAGGCCGACGATCGTCTTGCGCTCGGCGAGATTGTGGATCGCGACAAAGTTGGCGGGGCGCGCGATCGGCTGCGCATAGGCGCGCAGGCAGGCATAGCCCTCACGCGGGTTGTGCTCGCCGACGACGGCCAGGACCAGATAGGGTGGCCCGATGTGGCGCTGGTGGACGCCGATGTGGCGGATGCGGTTCTTGACGATCAACTCGCGCCCTTCGGCAAGCGTGATGGTCGAGCCGGAGACGTCGATCGCATAGAGCAGGAGGAAGGCCTGCGGGGCGTGCTCGGTCGGCCATTTCTTCGCCGCTTCGCGCAGTTTCGCGAATACGATGCCGCGTTTGTAGGGGTCGATGTGGGTGTAGAGATGGCGCGCGAGCGGGATACCCGGTGCGATCTGGACCCGTTCGGCCGCGGCGCGCATCGCCGCGAATTCGCTCGCCATCGACGTGGTGCGCGGCTCGCCGACCTCAAGCGGCTCGACGACGTTGACCTGCGCCATTTCCATCAGCTGCCACAGCAGCCGCGCGAGGCGCGGGATCGCGACGCCGCGGGTGCGATCGTCGGGTTCGCTGTCGTCGGGCAGCTGCGCCAGTTTCTCGGGGGCGAGCCGGTGCGCCGAGAACAGCCCGTCCGGCTCGTTGATCGTGCGCGGGGTGGCGGTCGCTTTCTCGCGGATGCGGGGCGGTGCCTGCTCGCGGAAGAAGGGGCAGTCGACGTCATGCTCGGGGCGACGCTGGCGGATACTGGTAAGGCGTCGCAGGTAATAGGTTTCGGCTTCGGAGAGATAGGCCGGCGAGAGTAGCGGCGGGTCCGTCCCCTCCCCCAGGCAGTCGCAGGCGATCCACTGGTGATGGTCGCGTGCCTTGACCACCATGATGACCGACGCGCGGTGATCGCTGTCCTCGCCTTCGCCGGTATACCAGCGCACCAGCGCCTCGCGCACCACGTCGGGGACGGGCGAGCGGGAGGTTAGACCCCGGGTATCGCGCGGGACGAGCCACATGGTGGTGATGCTACTCCATAATGCTTGCCTTGTCGCCTTTGTTCACGTTACGTTCATTGAACAAAGGAGCTGGCCATGAAGCGTTCGGAATTTATCGGAGAGTTCGACCTCGACGCGGTGCTCACCGAATTGTCGGTCGATCTGGATATTCGCGTCACCCGGCGCATGCTCGCCGGAGCGTGCATCGGCAGCAATCCGGAGGATGCGTATCTCTCGGCGCGCGAGTTGCGGGAATCGCTCGAATGGATTCATGAGGGCGAGAACGAGGGCAAGGTCAAGCTGACCACGATCCTCAGCACCGCGTGCGACGATTTCCAGCGGTGCCTCTATTATTGCGTCGCCGGCAAGGGCGTCGTGACCATGCTCGACGATCTCGTCTGGCTGGAGAAGCTGCTGGAGGCGCGCGGTCGCATCGCCGGGCACATCTACCGCAACAAGCTGCCGGTGAAGCCGCTGGTCAACCCGTATGTCGCGGCCGAGCCGGACGGTCCGCTGGGCCGGTTCGACCCGGCGTTCGCGATCGGCGCGTCCTGGTCGCATGACCCGGGACCCGATTACGATTCCGACGATCGTGGCCCCGGTCCGAAGCTCAAGGGCTGACGACAAAAGAAAAGGCGGTTCGGCAAGGGAGCATGCCGGACCGCCTCTTCCAAGGGGGGGATATCAATAACGCGCCTCGCACGCGAGGCGTTCCCCGCGCCGCCAGCGCGCCGGATCGATGAATTCCCCCGCATAGGCACCGCGACCCGCTGACCGGGCCTGTTCTGCCGCGGCGACATAGCGCGCGGCGCGTTGCGGATCGCCGCGCAGATATTGCGTCGCCGGCACCGCCAGACCCTGCAAAATGAGTTGCTCGCCCAGGTCGTAGCCGTCGACCGTCACGATGGCGATCGGGCGGCCATAGCTGCTCGCGCCGGTCATGCGGATCGTGGCGACACCGCTCTTGAGGATACGCGAGGCGGAATCCTGAGCAAACTTGCCGCATGGATAGCAGGCACCGTCCTTCGAGCACATCTGCTTGCGCTCGAAGGCGTCGGCCCCCGACAGGCGGAAATCGACCGAAACCGTGTCGCCGTCGATCGCCCGCCCCTCGCCGGTGATCGTCGCACCGTCGTGGCCCTGGGGTGCCCCTGCCCCGCAGGCGGCGAGCGCGGCGATGCCGAGGAGCAGCGCGCCCCTCATGCGTAGCGCAATTCGACTTCGACGTTCGGCCCGTCGACGATGACCGGGAGGACGCGGAAGGGTTGCAGCGGATCGCCGGTGCGCACGATCGAGACCTGGCGTGCGCCGGCATCGAACATCCGCATGGCGACGCGCTGGGCATGGGCGCGGCTGCAGAGCTGCGACCGCTTCGGGCTGGGTGTGACGGGCGGATACGGGGCGGACATGGCGATGATCCTGACGTGGGGGATGTCGGCGATCAACCGAACACCGTCTTGTGGACGCGAGTTTCGGGCTTGGGCGGCACGAGTGTCCACGCCCATTTGCGAAGGTTACCGATCCGATATTTCGGGTAGCTGTTGCCGGGGATCGCGAGCGAGATCTTGCGGCCGCGCTTGTGGACGATGAACTCGTCTCCCTCATAGCCGTCAACGAAGGTGACCTTGCTCGGCAAGCGGATGTGCATGCCGTGTTCGAGCGGGCGTACCGGGGTCGCGAGCCGCTCGAGGCAGCGTCGGCGCCAGTCGAGCGCACCGGGATCGTCGGTATCGCCGAGCAGCGAGAGGATGCGCTCGGGGCATTCGGCCTCGCAAGGCCCGGCGTGTTCGGTCATATCCTTGTAGGCGAACACGAATCCGTCCTTGGCCCGCGGATTCCAGCTGACCAGGCAGACGGCCGCGAAGGCGGGTTCGTCGGTGCCGTCGGTCGACGGCACCACGGCCGCGTACCAGACCTTGTTGCGCAGGCAGGAAGAGGCGATGACGCGCAGCGCCTTGCCCTTCCCGTCGGCATCGCGGTTGTCGTAGGTGAATTGCGCGTCGAGATAGGCTTTGGGGCCTGTGTGCGGGAACATCGACGACAGCGGCATGCTTAGCCAGCCCATGATGGCGGTCCTTTCGCGTGTGTGGACGGGTGATCGATCAGCCGAACAGGCTGACCGGCTCGGCGACCGGCGGTGTGAGCCGCAATTCCTTGCGCAGCCGCACGGCGAACCGCTCGGGCGCGAGCAGGTCGCGGATCGAGGCGTAGCAGTCGCGCTCCCCGAGGTGATCGTGACGACCGCTGACGCGGCGGTAGATGACCTCGCGGTCGGCCATGGTGCCGTGGAGCGATAGCTGCATCCACAGCTCCTCGCCGTGGAGGGTGATCTCGCCGGACCGGGAGGCGTGGCTGCGGTTCGAGCGAAGGTCGTAGTGCGCGGGGTCGAGCCCCAGCGTTTCGGCGAGCCGGCGCAGCGCCTTGCGTCCGTCGCTGTGGAAGCGATCCTTGGCGGCCGCATCGTGCGCGACGCCGCGCACCGCGAGCGTCAGCAGCGCCGGGTGCTGTCGCAGCTCGGCGATACGGTCCATGCAGCGCCGCTTGAGGAGCGCGTCTTCGGACTGCCGCGCGGTGACGCTTGCGAGATGGCGGGCGAGCAGGATGACCGCGGGATCGGTCTCGAAGGCGATGCCGGCGTTGCGGCAGTCGTCGATCGCGCGGGTGATGGCGTGAAGGCTTGCTCCAATCGTGACCAGCGCGCTCGGGTCGAGCGCCTGCTGGTGGCGGAAGGCGACATCGTAGGGCATGAGCGATCTCCCGAGCGCCTCACGCGCTCAGAAATTCGCTCCCCCTCCCCTTCACGATAACCAGTTACGTAATTGCTCCGGTATTTCAGGATCGATGTCCTCGCCCGGTTGCATAGGCCGCAGACCCTGCTCCGCATCGACCGCGGCCTGCAGATGACAGGCGGCAACGGTCGCTCCGTCGTCGGTCGCGTCATAAAGCGCGAGCGCCTGCCGCATTAGCGCGAGCCGTATATTATCGCTCATGCCAGTCTCCCACTACGGTCTGCCGCCATGATTGCGTTCGGGGCAAACGAAAGCAGGCCCATAATGGTTGTAACGGCCGTGCGCTCATCGCAGCCTCCATCGGCCGACAAGGTCGACCATTGCGTCACGATAGCCCCACGCATCGGGATAGATCGCAGGCTCCTGCGCGAGCCAGGCCATGACAATTAGCATGTCCTCGGAAATGATCGCGTCGCAGTTGCTGAGGTGGAGGATGGGGAAGTGGCCGTTGTCGTCACCATTCCACCACGCCAGCAGGAAGTCCGCGACGCGCGCGGCCTGCCCGGTATCGGACGAGGCGACATCCACGAGGCGGCCGATCGCGGCGCCGACCTCGTCGAAGGCGAGTGCGCGGATGAGGGGGCGGCGTTGCGGTTGCATGGTGCGTATCCTGTCCTATCGGGTGGAAGCTGTCATGCGATCAGGATGGGGCGTGCTTCCCGGCCTGGGCGATCATCACGGCGACCGCCTCGTCGAGCGCGGCGTCATCGCCGTTGACCATGCGCGCCGACGGGGTGAGGCGTTGCACGCCGGCGAACACGATGGCGGGTGTCCTGCCCTTGAGCCGATAGCAGAACACCTGGTCGCCCTCGATCGTCACCAGCTTCGTCCGGCATTGCCGGCGCAGCCGCTTCGCCTCCTCGATCCGGGTGATGAGCGCCGCCACCTCGAATTCGAGGCAGTGCGGCATGACGCTGTCGCCGAGCCGCGAGACGGGCCGGTTGGCGGCGAGCCAGGCATCGACCGCCTGTTCGGTGACGCTGCCGACGGCATGGTAATCGTCCGCGGCGCCATGACCGCGGTTCGAGGCGAGGAAGGCGCGCTGCCCATCGATCCAGATCTCGGCCGAGTAGCAGGTCGTTTCCTCGGACAAAGCGTCGACCACCTTCAGCTTGCGCAATTCGATGTGCATGGTGCGATCTCCAGGTCATGCTGCGAGGGCTTCGGGTTGGTCGATCCCGGGCGCGCCACCCGCGGCGGCGTTATGGAGCCAGGTCACCGCCTGCTCGGCTTTCGCCGCGGCCTTGATGATCGCGCTTGAATCGCCCTTCAGGATCTTCAGCCAATGATCGACGTAGCTGGCGTGGTTGTCGTGCAGCTCGCCGGGCAGATTGAGGTCGGCGCAGACCAGGCACTGGCCGATGCAGGCGACCAGCTCCTCGAACGCATAGGCGTTGTCGCCGAACTTCTTGCCGAACTCGCGGTTCAAACGCTGCGGCGCACCCGAATAATGGACATATTCGTGGGCGAGCGTGCTGGCGTAATGATCGTCCGAGCGGAATGCCCCGCGCTGCGGCAGCTGGATATAGTCGCCGATCGGCGAATAGAATGCCTGATCGCCGCCATGCCGCACGGTCGCCGGCAGGCCTCCGAAGAAGGCATCGATCGCGGCGCGGTGCCGGCTCTCGATGCGCGGTTCGGGCGGTGCGGGCACCGGATAATAATACGCCGGGAGACCGTCGATCTGATCGACGTTGAACACCGTGTACGAGCGCAGGAACCGGATATTCTTCGTCGCCGCCTCGCCGGTGACGTGGTCCGCCTCGGTTTTCGAGAAGGTCGAATAATAGACGCTGTGCGCGCCATGCTCGCCGCGCCGTACCTGTCCGCCCAACTCGGTCGCCTGTCGGTAGGTCATCCAGTTGCGGCCAGAGAACCCCTGGGCGTCGCCGATCGCCCAGAGATAGAGCGCGTTGATGCCGGTGTAGGGCGTGCCGCAATGCCGCAGCGGTCGCCCCCCTGCCCCGGTCAGTCCCCAGGGGCGCGACCAGGGCAGGACGCCGGCTTCAAGCTTGGCGATTATGAGGTTGGTGATCTCGGCCGCGACATCGCGGCGTGGCGCAGTCGATTTGCGGTGAAAGGTCATGGGAAAGCTCCCTCGATGCGCGGGCCACGCGTGACGGTCCGCGGGTAAAAAGAAGGCGGCCGCCCCGGTGAGGGACAGCCGCCAAGGTGTGCCCGGGAGACGAACGGGCCGGGGGTATCGGGGGGCTATTCGGCCGCGATCAGCGCCTCGTCGCTGTCGATCCCGGCATCGTCGGCACCGAGATCATCGGTGTCGCCGTAGTCGTCGTCGTCGAAGCCCTCATCGCCGGGCTCGTCGTCGATTGCCTCGTCGGCACCGGCGACCGACACGAGATCGAACCGCATCGCGTCGGGCACCCAGGCCAGCGCCGCGTCCTTGGTCTCCGCCTCGGTGATCGCTTCGCCGGCGAACAGCTTCTCGCAGCTGGTCGAGATCTCGCCCTTCTTCGAGGCCATGTAGCGGGCCGCGAGCGGCGCGCCCCCGACGTTGGTGAGCAGCGCCAGCAGCGTACCCTTCGACACGCGGTCGAAGAAGTTCGCCGAGGTAGGGCGCCACCATTTGGCGGGTTCGATCTCGAGGATCGAGGCGAGCCGCGCATGGAGCGGGTTGGTGGTGACCGATCTGTAATCGGGCTTGGCCTCGAGCGAGGTCGCCACCACGACCGCGAGCCAGGCCGCCTTGGCGTCGTCGCTGAGCGCGCGGAACGCCTCGAACCGCTCGACCGGGTTCGACCCTTCCGTCCACGACGTGTCGAGACCCTCGCGGGCTTCGGCGATCGCGACCTGCGCCTGCGTGGCGGGCTGATCCTTGGGCATCTGCGGGTCCTGCGGACGCCCTGCCCGAACCGTCGTCCCGTAGCGGCCGTAGCCGTGGCTGGGGTCGGCGAGGCAGAACAGCATATAGTCGAGCGCGAGCCCCGGATCGCCGAGGATCGAGGCGGCGAGGATGTCGCGGCGCTGGACCGCCAGTTCGTCATGGAGCCGCGCGCTGAGCGGCTTGCCGCCAGGAGCGACCGCCTCGGGCGGCAGGTCGGCGGTGCGACGCGACGACGGCGACGACGGCAGCGGCCGATCGTCCCCGGGCAGGCGGATCGGCGTTTCGCTGTAATAGGTCGTGTCGAGCGTCATCTTGCCGTCGCGGCCGAGCGTCAGGAAGACGCCGACCTGGCCCTTGACCTCGTCGGTCAGCTCGGGCGCCTTGTCGTGGATCGCCTGATATTCCTCGCGCAGCCGATCCGATTCCGCATCGAGCGCGGCATAGGTGTCGTCATCGATACCCTCGTCCTCCATATCGCTCTCGATGACCTGCACGCGCTCCTCGATCTTGTCGCAGCGCGTCTGTTCCTCGTCCGTCAGCGGCGCTGCCGGCAGCGTCACGCGGTGGAGGTCGGACGTGATGCCGTAGAGGCTGGTCGTGGCGACGGGGCGCACCCATGCGACGCCCAGTTCCTCGCCGAGCCGCTTGGCCTCGGCCTCCATCAGCGAGGCAGCGAGCGTCTGCGCGAGTTCCGGGTCGGTCCAGCGGTCACCGTCCTCGCTGAACAGTTCGCGCTCGATGCGGCCGCCCGCGGCGACATAGGCATCGGCACCGACCAGGATCGCGATCGGATCCGTCGCCTTCATCGTGTCGTTGGCGATTGCGCGACGGATCTGGTCGGCGTTGACGTAGGACGAGTGACCATACTGCTCGAACACGCGCTCCTGCTTGGCCTTGTCGGCCGTCGAGCCGTAGGCCTTGGCCATCTCGTAGGAGATCTTGCCCGCGGCCAGGGCTTCGAAGATCGGTTCGGCAAGATCGGCGAGGCGCAGCCGTCCCTCGATGAAGCGGCGGGTCTGGCCAAACCGTTTGGCGACCGCGTCGACGTCACCGTCGGTCTTGAGGAAGTGCTGGAACGCGACGCATTCCTCGGCGACGGTCATCTGCTCGCGCTGGAAATTCTCGGTCAGCGACACCTCGCGCAGGTCCGCCTCGTCGCCGGTGATGATCTTGACCGGCACGTCATAGTCGGCGGCAACGATCTCGCCGGCTTCGGCCAGCATCATCGCACCGAGATAGCGGCGATCGCCGGCGATTATCTCGAACATGCCCTTCGGGCGGGCGGCGGTCACCAGCAGGTTCTGCATGATGCCGCGAGCGCGGATGCTGGCGGCCATCGCCTCGATATTCTTGGGCGGGGTGGTGCGCACGTTCTTCTCGGAACGCTTCAGCTTCGCGAGTTTGACGGTCTGGGTCATCTATCGTCTCCATGAGCGGGAAAGTGTCCGGTGCACGGGTGTTTCCCCCGACCCGGACACCCTCCCCGCTCCTTCTCCCCTCTCGTTTCCCGCTTGGGCGGGAGGGCGACTGGGGCTCGCCGACAAGCGGCTACCTTGCTGCTAGCTGGCTGTTATCGTGCCGGTCAGGCCATCAGCTTTGCGAGAACCGCATCGGCCGTCTCGACGGGGATGAAGACGCGCGTCTTGTAGGCGATGATCTCTGTGAAGCAGCCGATCGACTTGAGCCACGCGAGCTGGTCGGCCGGTGCGCCGCTGATCTCGATGCGCGGCTTGGCGTTGACGCGTACGCGCTTCACCTCGCACACGAACGGTCGCCGGATCGTGACCGTCCCGCCCTCCATCGCGGCGCGCGCGACCTCGGCCGGGCTGAGCACGTCGTTGCTGTCGAGGCCCATCTTCGAGAACAGCGCCGGCACGTCGCCCGGGAACACCATGCGCCCGAGCCAGGAGCGACCCTCGGCATCGACCACGCGGTTGACCACGAGATGGTCGCTCGGCAGCGCCGACCAGATCGGCAGCAGAAGGCCGGTCGCGAGCCGGATCGTCTCGACGTCGAGCTTGCCGCGGATCTCGTCGACCTCGGCCGACCATTCCGCCTCGAACCGTGCGCGGCTGCATTCCTCCCAGGCCGTCTCGTAGAGATCGTCGAGTGCGAGATATTCGTGCCGGGTCGGACGTATCAGTTCGATGCGCGACACCGCCACCCCGTCCTCGGTCAGCCAGGAGCGCGCGTTGGTGCGCAGCGCGACCTTGCCCGACTTGCCGTTGCGCACGAACACGGCGGTCTGGTCGGTATCGGCGATGCGCAGCACGCGCTCGAGCGACATGGGGTTGCGGCGCCGGGTCACCTCGATCGTCAGCAGGTGCGAGGTCGCCTTGCTGACCGGGTCGGTGCGCAGGATCGTATCGTCGAGCACGGTCGCGGTCTCGACCGTCATCGTCTCGACGCCGACATCGAGTGTCCCCGCCTCGCGCGCGGCCGCGACCCGTGCCTCGACCAGCGCCAGGAATTCGTCAAAGATGCAGTTCTGGAGCCCGATCGGCAGCGCCAGCAACCGGTTGAGCCAGCGCTGGATGGGCGGGAGATCCTCCTTCAACACGCCGTCGGTATCGAGCAGTTCCAGGCCGGTGCGATGCTGGAAATCGGTGAGGTTGGTGCTGGTCAGCTTCCCCGCGACGAGCAGGTGATACCAGCTGATGAGCGCCGCCTTGGCGTAGTCGCTTTCGAGATTATCGGCCGGGTCGAACAGATTCTGCCCCCCGGTCTGGCGCTGGCCGCGCGTCAGAGCGCCGAGGCTGTCTAGACGCCGCGCGATGGTCGAGGTGAACCTGAGTTCGCCCTTGCAGTCGGTCGTGACGGGCCGGAACAGCGGCGAGCAGGCCTGATGCGTGCGGTGGGTACGTCCCAGGCCCTGGATCGCGCGATCGGCCCTCCAGCCCGGCTCCAGGAGCAGATGCGCGCGTTGCTGCTGGTTCTTCGCATCGAGGCTGGCATGATAAGACCGCCCGGTCCCGCCGGCGTCGGAGAAGACCAGGATGCGCTTGGTGCCTTCCATGAAGGCGGCGGAATCGGCCTGCGTGGCGCGGGCCGAGCGCGATTCGAGCTTCTGCCCTCCCCCGCTCACCGTGATGAGGCGCTTGGTGCGCCCCGTCACCTCGGCGACCATCTCGGTGCCGAACCGGGTGATGATGGCATCGAGCACGGCCGCGATCGGCGGCAGCGCGCAAAGCTGCTCGACCAGATTGTCGCGCTCGGCTTCGGCTTCGGGGTTGGTGACCGGGTGGCCGCTCTCGTCGAACAGCGGTCGCGAGCGCACCTCGCCGGTGTCATCGCGGAAGAAGGTCATCTGCTGGACCGGGAATGCCCGCGTCAGATAGTCGATCACGGCCTCGCGCGGGGAGAGATCGATGTCGAGGTCGGCGCGCTCGTCGGGCGACAGTTCGCCCAGGCGGCGGTCGAGGATCGCCTCGGCGGTGCTGACCAGCTGCAGCACGACCGACTGATCGGCCGCCAGATGCTGTTCGATCGCCGCGATGACGGTCGGGAGCTTCGCTGACAGGAGGAGCGCCCCGAAGAACCGCTGCTTGCAGCTTTCGAACCGCGAGCGCGCCGCGGCCTTCGCGCCCGAGTTGAGCGTCTTGCCCTCGTTGCCGTCGACGACGCCGGTGAGTTCGAGCGCCTTTTCAAGGCCGCGATGGATGATCGCCCAGGCATCGGCATAGGTGTCGTACACCGCGATCTGTTCAGGCGTCAGCTCGTGGCGGAGGATGTCATATTCGACCCCGGCGAAGCTCAGCGCGCGCGCGGTGTAGAGGCCGGTCGCCTTGAGATCGCGCGCGACCAGTTCCATCGCCGCGATCCCGCCCTGCCGGATCTGGGTGATGAACGCCTCGCGGTTGGCGAAGGCGGTCTCCGGCCCCCACAGGCCGAGCCGCACGGCATAGGCGAGGTTGTTCACCTCCGACGCGCCGGTCGCCGAGGCGTAGAGCACGCGGGCGTCGGGCAGGTGGTTCTGCAGGAGAACGCCGGCGATGCCCTGCTGCGAGCCCTTCTTGGTGCCCATCGACCCTTCGCCACCCGCGACGCCGCCCATCTCATGCGCCTCGTCGAACGCGATGACGCCGTCGAAGTCGGCACCGGCCCAGGCGATGATTTGATCGAGCCGGGTGGCGTCGCCGCGGTTGGAGCGCAGCGTCGGATAGGTCACGAACAGGACGCCCTCGTCCATCGTGACGGGCTCGTCGATCTTCCAGCGCGAGAGCGGCTGCACATCGGCCGCGAGACCGCCGAGCGCGGTCCAGTCGCGGATCGCGTCGGCATGGAGCGCCTCGTTCTTGCTGATCCAGATGTTCTTGCGACGACCCGCCAGCCAGTTGTCGAGGATGACGGCCGCGACCTGCCGCCCCTTCCCTGCCCCGGTGCCGTCGCCCAGGAAATAGCCCTTGCGGTACGCGCGTCCGTCGTCGGAGAGCACCAGCCCCACGCCCTCCTTGTCTGGCTTGCTCAGGCCCGGGATATACTGGGTCCAGGCATGGCCGGCGTAAACGACGGTCTCGAGCTGCGAGGAGGACAGGAGGCGTTCGGTGACGGTGCGTTCGGGCAGCGACGGAACATGGACGGGGATCGGCGCGGGGATCGAGCCCATCGCGATCGATTCCACCAGCGCGGTCGGATGCTCGCCGGCAGCGTCGAACACGATACGGCTCGGCCGATAGGGCAGATAGACGCCGGACTGCTCGGCGAGTGGCGCCGGCGTCTCGAGTACCTGGTAGCCGACCGGGAGAACCTCGTTCCTGGCGAGAGCGCGGAAGATGCGCGGGGTGGCAGCGGGCTTCGATCTCACGCTGCGCAGGAGGGACAGCCCCCCGCCCCGCTTGACCGGCGCCGGAGTGGCGGCCTCCGGGATCAGATCCTGCCGGGGCGGGATGACCAGCGCCTCGACCAGGTCGCTTACGGCGCCGCGCTGGAGCGTGACCGTCGTGGTATCACCCACCGTCTTGTCGATGACATAGAGTCGCACCGCGACTCCGGTGCCGTGCTTGCCATAGGCATGGGTCAGCCGGATCGAGGTGCGCAGCGCGACGCTCGCCAGCGTCGTCGACCAGATCGTGCCCATGCGCGCGGAGTTGAAGAACCAGTCGGGCATGATCGCGACGACGCGCCCGCCAGGCCGCACACGCTTGATCGCCGCCTGCAGGTGGCGGACCGCAGCGAGCGCGTCGGCACCGCGGCCGAGCGAGCGCGAGAAGGGCGGGTTCATCAGGATGAGGCTGGGGCGCTCCGCGGATGCCATGACGCTGGCGATCTGCGCGCCGTCGTGGCCGGTAACGCTGGCTTTCGGGAAGGTGGCCGACAGCCGCTCGCGGCGCGCGGGATCGATCTCGTTGAGCTGGAGCGCCGCGATCGGCGGGAGGCCCGCTACCAGGAGACCGTTGCCGGCGCTCGGTTCGAGTACGATGTCATCCGCGCGTGCGTTCGCGAGCATGACCGTGATCGTGGCGAGATCGAGCGGGGTCGAGAATTGCTGCCAGTCGATCTGCTCCTCGCTGCGCACGGTCTGGGTAGGAAGGCGCGCCATAAGCCCGATCGCGGCGTCGACCGCCGGCGTGGTGCCTGCTGCGCATACCGCCAGCGCGGTCGCATGCTCCAGCACCTCGAAGCTCTCGCGCTGGGTCCAGCGACCATCGGCGTCGGTGCCGCCATAGGCGCGGATCATCGCGTCGTTGAGCATCGCTCGGGTGATCTTCGCGTCGCCGGCGATCGCGGGGAGCAGCAGGCGGGCGGCAGCGGTGGCATGGTCGGCGCGCGCGGGCGCAGGGTCGAACAGGTCGGTCATGGGGGTCTCCGGGTCTGTGGCTGCTCGTGCAGCTCACGACCCCGACCCCCCTTCCCTCTCAGGCTCCGGGTTTCACGACGTCGGCCCAGTCGCCATAACGTGAGGGTGGCGGCATCCGCTTCAGCGTCAGCCCGCGCGGCCGATAGGCGGCCCACGCCTTGCGTCGTGCGCGTCGGCCCTCGAAGTCATTGTCCTCGGCGAAGATCAGCGTGGTGACGCTATCGGGGATGTGGACACGGTCGAGCCGCGCCGCGCCGAGCGTCGCCCAGCACGGGATGCCGTGGATCTGGGTGAAGGCGGCCGAGGTCTCGAACCCCTCACCAAGCGCCAATGTGTCGGTGACGCGCATGCCCTGCCAGGTCGCACCTCCCGGCGTGCCGAGCGTCGCCTTGTCGAGATAGCCGCCATGCGCGAGGTCGAGGAAGATGCGCTGAATCGAGCGCAGCGTGCGCCCCTCCCGCGCCGCGATCAGCAGCGCCGGGAGGAACCGGGTATGCGGTTTCGGTCCCCACGGACAGCGCGGGTGGTAGCTCAGGTCGTCGAAGGCGCCGGTGATGCCGCGAAAGCGGAGATAGGCTTCCGCGGGCGTTCCGGCGATCGGCAACCCCTCGTTCCACAGCCGTTCGATGTTGGCGGGTCTGCCGGTGCGCTGTTCAGCGGGTGGGTCGTAGGTGCGTCCGGGTCTGATGCGCGCGATCTCGCGGAGCACGTCCTCGGCGGTGCAGCCGGCGAAGCAGTGAACGAGGATGCCGTCATGGCCCTGCCGGATCGAGAGGCTGGGATCGCTGTCGGCGTGGGCCGGGCAACGGCACATGGCGTTGTAGCCGTGCCAGGTGCCGCCGAGGGCGCCGACGATGTCCACGATGGTCTGGGTGGGTTTCAGCGCAACGAGGGGCATGACCGATCCTTTCTCGCTGCCTCTGACCCCCTTCTCTCCCTTCCTAGGTGACTCAGTAGCTGCTGGCTAGCAGCTAGCGGAAGATCCCCGTGTTAGCAGTTAGACCTCCGCTATCTAGCGTTGAGATGGCTGGTATCTAGCGGCTAGCTACCTTTGAGCTAGCAGTTTCTCATAAGCGTCGAGTGCCTTCTCGAGCACTTCTGTAAGAAGCAGACCCTCACGTTGAGCTATTTCGCGGATTCGATTGTCCCATTCGGGTGTGACCCTAGTCGCAAATTGTTGAGTGCGGTTAGTCTTGCGCGAACTGCGGGCATCAATGCGGGTTGCGGTTATCAGCGGTGCAGCCGGAGGGGCGGGGGCTACTTCGGGTGCATCCAAATTCTGGCTCGCCTCACTGATTGGTGGGGGTGAACCCAAACGAGTAGCCTTCTTTAGCTTCGAGATATCGGCCATCATTCACCCCGCTACTTTGTCGATTAGGGATTGGATCAGAGTATCAGCACGCTGGTTAAGGCCGGAGAATTTGGTTTCGGTAATTGACAGGCCTTGGTTCTGCGCTTGCCGGTATGCTGGTCGTTCCACGATCGAACCGTCGAGGACATTATACCCCGCTTCGGTCAAATACGCCCGCGCGTCATTTTCTTCAGCCGAAGTTCCAATGCGGTTGAGCGCAAAAACGAGCCGTCCAGTCGGGATACCCTCCTTAACAAGGGCATGGTATTCGCGGACGGCAGGCCTGAGATCGTCCAAGGATGCGCCGGTGGGTTGAACCACGAGTGACGATGACCGTGCAATTTCAAGTGTAGCTTTGCTGGTCCGAGCGGGGCCGTCGATGATAAGCAGATCGAAGCCGTCTGCAGCGGCCAGGGCCTGAGACGCGGTTTTGAATGCCTCAACCGACACAATCGGCTCGATGGAGATGCCAAGGCGTGCTCGGTGCCAATCGACCGAAGTGCCCTGTTGAGTATCGAGATCGGCGATTTTAACCCGCAGTTCGCCTGCCGCCGCCTCGCGAGCAAGGGCTCTTGCCAAGGTGCTTTTTCCTACACCGCCTTTTTGTGAGACGAATGCTACGACAGCAGCCATGACCGATCCTGTGATAGTTCGAACGACTGGATAGCTAGCCGCTCTCTAGCAGTTTGGCAACCGCTACCTATGTGATAGCTAGCTGATACCCAACCAGCAGATATCTGTGAGCTAGCTGCTACCCACGGGGGTTTGCCTGACCTAGTCTGGATCAAGCACTGGGAGATAGTGGAATTTTTTTCCACGTTGTGCGGTTGATCGAAACATGATGTTCAATGATCGATGAACACGCGATCGAACTCGAGCTTATGCGTAGTGGGTAGTGTTATGGCACTGCTATGGGCGCAAACATCGGCAGCTAAGCAGGCCGAGGTAATGACATTTGATGGGCAGGCAGTTGAAGCCGTCATCGATGTGGGCCCGAGAATGCGGGGTATGCCAACAGACGGAACGCCGCCAGTACCAAGCATGGAAGCCGTTTTAGGCAATGACTTCAGATCATTCGGCAGCCCCGTAATGGAACCCCAAGAGGAGGCAATAAGCACGTCGCATATATCGGTGCCCCTTTGGATGCAGACTGGCCAGGTTTCGGGGGGAGCTGGCCGGGCAGCGATGTCCGATATCGCAAGTTATCTCTACACCCCACAGGCTTGCTCAATCACACCCTACCGTCCACGCGGCGATTTTCCAGGCTGGCTCGAAGCTCGGCGGGCTCAATATTACCCCTTGATCCAGGCCGTGGCGTGCGAAGCTGGTGTGCCAGTCGGGCTTTTCGATGCACTGGTGGCCCAGGAAAGCCGCTATGACCCATTGATCGTATCACCGAAGGGCGCCGTTGGCCTTACCCAATTGATGCCCGGTACAGCGCGTGGACTTGGGGTTTTCAATTCGAGAGATCCGTTGTCGAACCTGAGGGGAGGGGCCAGATACCTCCGCGCGCATCTGGATGAGTTCAAGCGGGTCGATCTAGCCTTGGCCGCGTACAATGCAGGTCCAGGACGCGTTCGATCGATGCGCCGTATTCCGCCGTTTCGCGAGACGATGGACTATGTCGCAGCGATCACTCGAGGGTGGAGCACCGGATCGTTCAGGACAGCATCGATTCAGACCGCCGGTTTGGCAGTGGGTCGACAGGAATTCCGGGGCAGGGGGGTCCAGTTACTCGCTTACACATCTACAAGAGTATCGAACCCGAGGTAGTGCGCGTAATAGATCGCAATTCCGAGGATCGCCGGCGCGCCGAGCAGATAGTTGATCTGCCAACGTATCCACAACCGGGGTGCAACGAGTACCTTATCGAGGACGGTCGCAGTTGGGAGTTTCCTAGTTCCCAGACGATAATCGTAGGCGGTCTTTATCATCGCGAGGACAGCGCACAGCGCCACCATGACGCCGACCGCGGCATAGAGTGAAAGCCAGGCCTGAAGTGTCGCTTGGGGCATGCCGACCACCTAGCAGCAAGATGCTGACGGTCCATTAACCGCTGAATCGCGCATTAGTTACCAGGTGGGCTGCGTTTTCAATCGCAAGTTGGTGCTCAGCATGGCGCTACGGTCGCGATGACGCACCAAAAACGGCTGCACCGGGCACAAAGGCGGCAATTTCAGCGCAACGGTAAACGCTTGCTCCCCTCGGGAGCATCGCGACGCGAAGCGGCGCGTCCAACCTTGCCGCTTGGTCTTGCCGTTTGTGGACCCAGCACGCAGCTTGGGGATTTTCAGGTTCAGCGTGCCTACCCGGGTATCCAGCGAACGGTCGCGATAGCCGTTGCGCCAGGTCGCGCGCTCGCTGCTGCGTTCGTGGCGACCCGCGCCGATCAGGCCATCAACGTCGGCCTCCATGATCAGCTGCAGCACGTTCTCGGCGATGGTGCGCAAAAAATCCGGTTGGCCGCCCTTTGCAGCCAGCTCTTCGATCAGTAATCTGTCCTCGGTCATCGGGAACTCCTCTTCGTCACGGTTGAAGTGTGCAAACTCCACCATAACGATGAACCCGGTCGCGCTCCAACATCGGTCGAGGTCAGCGCCGGCGGGCAGGGTGGCGACCGGTCCTGCATCAATGCGCTGCCATCCGCTCGGTCCTGAACCCCCACAGGCTCCTGGGCAGATCGAGCTCGCCGCGTTTTGCGCGAGCGATCATCCCTGCGAAATACGCCCCCGGCGTCAGCCGGATCTCGTCGCGGCTGTACCGTTCGGCCGTGATCATGACCGCAACCGCCGCGCCGTCGCGGCCCAGCTCGTCAAGCGCCTCGACCCAGGTCCCGGTGCGGATACCGAGATCGTGCCGCAGCCGCGAGGCAGCGTGGTGAATGTCGGCCCACCCCGGCGAGGGGGAGGGGAGGTACATTGCCGCGGTCGGGAACATTTCCTTCAAATCCGAAGGCTTCACCTTGAACCGGCTGTTCGACGGCGAGGCAGGGAGCACGGCCTGTTTGGGCTGCTCCGGGTCCGGGTCGGAACTACAATCGCGAACAGCATGTACGGAATCTTCAGGGGGAATGGTTTGTATATGTATGAAGGGATCGTCAGATGACCCCGAGGGGTTATTTTCTGGTGGAAACATGAACCGATCGACGGTCTCGCCAACCTGATCCTCAAGAGTGTCGAGACGGTCGAGCGCGCCCTGATAGCCATCGCTGTCGCCCATCGCCTTCGCCTGTCCCGCGGTGAAGGCGATCGCGTCGATCGTTTCCTGCAACCGCATCCAGTGCGGCCCGGCGAGCTTCATCTCGGCCGCTTGCGCCAGTGCCTGACCGACGAGGCGGCGGACGCGCGCGATCTCCTTCTTGCCGGTCTTGAAGAGCGCATGGAGCGCGTTGAGCCGGTCACCAGCCTCCTTCAGTTCGGCGTAGCGCAGACGGACAGGTGACAGGTCGAGGCCATAGGCTTCCACGATTGCGCCGTCGCGATCCCTGTAGCCGCTCCTGCGGCCATGCGCGCTGTCACGCGCAAGAAGGAGGCCCGCTTCACGCAATTCACGCAGCCGCGCCTTGATGCAGGCTACCGATTTGCGGGCGGTGTCGGCGAGGTGCTGGTTGCTCGGCCACACGATGAGCAACCGACCTTCGGTCCAATCGGCTTCCCACGTCAGCTGGATGAGGTCCATCAGCGTCTCGATCGCGCCGGGACTGACGCCGATCGCGCCGCGCAAGGCCTTCACGACGTTACGGGCATCGCGCTTGGACACCTCGATGTCAGTGTCATCCACGACTTTTATCCGTCGCGTCAGCTCGCGCGTGAGCGCCGTAATCGGCCGTGCGCCGGTGCGGCCGGTGAAAGCCGTCTGGGTGTAGGTCATCGTTCGTCCCCTCGGATGGAGGGACCGTCAGCAGGCAAAACTCGTGCGTGGCGCGAAGCGCGCTCCCTTGAACCGGGGATCGGGATCGGCTAGATGGAGGGTCTTGTGGGAGACCGGTCAGCGTTTGCAGACGCTGCCACCTATCGGTTCCAGGGTGCCCGGCCTTCGTGCCGGGCATTCGTTTATGTGGTCACGGTCGCTATCCTAATCTCGCCGATCATTAGAAATCGGTGAACATACCCTGCGATATTTTCAGAGCGCCGGAAACTGCGAAGGTTTGTGGTTTCGATGACATCAAAGCCGAAATATCTGTGGTTTCGGTGACATCGAGGTCTGAAAACCTGAGGTTTCAATGACAACCTTCCTCAGATCCGGTTCTAAACTCTGTGTGGGGATCTTCGCTGGCCGTCGATGATTCGCCTACGCGGCATCTGATTCGCGTTGGCTGATCGGGACCGGCACTATGGTGATCCGATCATCGGCAACGGGCATCCGAGCGCCTGGTTGTTCCTCGACGTACAATGTAAATCCCGGTATGGCATTCTGCTCGGCCGCGTCTTTCAGAAGGCGCTTAAAGCTCCGGCAGGGGCTTTGATATCCAGTCTGTAGCCGTAGATCGCCGAGCGTTAGTGATACAGGGCCGTCAATGCATGATGCAGACGCTACCTCATAGAGGCGACGATTGACGGGACTTAGCTGGAAGTAGGCCGGTGCATACTTCAATATGTCCCGGTCCTTCATGATGGCCCGATGTAGCCAATCGCAAAGGCGAACTCTGACGGCCTTCAGGCGGCGAGTCCCGTCCTTTGATTTAGAGTATTTCAGTTGGACATTTTCGACCCACGAGAAAAAGCCTGCGACTCCCTCACCACCGGTCTCGATGTCGGTCTTGATCTGAGTACTCTGCAAGCGCTCGAGTGACTCGAACAATCGATTATATGCTTTGGCTGATACGGGCGTGCCAGTGACTCTGAACAGGTCATGGCCCGTGAATTGGAAATCCTGACCTACGGCTCCTCCTTCCTCTAGACGGCTGGCCATAAGGCTGGCGATGTAGAGTAGGACCTCTTTGTCATAGATTGTTGCTACGCCCCGATGCCCGGGATTTACTTCGATCGTCACATTGTTGGCAGTGTATCGTAATTGGGTCTTCCAGGCGTTCTTACTCAATGCGAAAAATGGATACGCCATGAGGGAGCGCTCGCCACGAACACCGCCGCGAAGGGGACTATCCAGTGAAAACAAATCACCCTGGACTGGCGTGTGGGGTGCTTCTGCCAAGCCCTTTTGGCTGACCTCTGAAGCCCGTTTACCACTAGACGATATTCGTTTGACGACAGCCTTAGCCATTTGCCGCACGTTCCCGTCGATAGCGCGGAAAGCCGGATGATGTCATCGAAACCACAAACGGTTTGATCAAGGTTGCGGACATGGGTCGCTCATCCGACACAGGCCGTCGGCGGATGTCATCGAAACCACAGATAGCTGTCCTCTGCCCCCCCCATTCAAGGAGGGTGAACCCGGTATCGGCACCGTCGATCTGTGGTTTCGATGACATCCCGTGAGCGGAAAATGCCGCTGGAGAGATTCTTGTGAACCATCTGATTTGCGACGCCCTCATGGGAATACCGCCGCTCGTGACCGCGATCGGCCGATCCCGTTGGAAGTTGTCAACAAAGCGCACTTCTCAAAACCCATTTCCGTTAGTAACTCAGTGGCAGGGCCGTTGTCGATGAGTTTCGGGAAAATTGCATGTTGATCGGTTATGCGCGGGTGTCGACGGCCGACCAGGATCTGACGCCCCAGATCGAGGCATTGAAGCAAGCCGGCTGCGAGCGGCTCTATTCCGACAAGGCCAGCGGCGCGAAAGTGAATCGTCCTGGCCTCGCCGAAGCGATTGCCTATGCGCGATCGGGTGACGTGCTGGTCGTGTGGAAGCTGGACCGCCTCGGCCGCACCATGAAGGGGCTGGTCGATTTGTCGGCCGACCTCGACGAGAAGGGGATCGGGCTGCGTTCGATCACCGATGGAATCGACACTTCGGGAACGGCGGGGCGGCTCGTCTTCAACATCCTGGCGGCGATGGCCCAGATGGAACGCGAGCTGGTCCGCGAGCGGACCACTGCTGCGCTGGCCGTCGCACGGCGCAAGGGCCGGTTCGGCGGGCGAAAGACGATGATGACCGAAGAGCGCCGGAACGCGGCCACCAAGCTGCTCAAGACGGAGATGTCGTCGCGCGAGATCGCGCGCGCGATCGGCGTCTCGATCTCGACCTTTTACAGGCATTTTCCCGCGCGATAGCTGCGGTGCCGACGCGTGCGGCGTATCACGGGAATGGGCGCGCAGCTGGCTGCTCAAGAATAACCCGGTTGCCCAAGCCATTCGAAGCCCGTGCCAGCGCATCGGCTGCGTCTGCAATCAGATCCTCGGAGACAGCGTTGGGGGCGAGTACGAGACCCGCCGAGCATGTCACCTCGCCGATCGGCGTCTCATTCTCGACGCGCTGCAGCTTTCGCCTCGAGAATGCCTTGCGGGCTGCGTTCAGCATATCGCGGGCGGCTTCGGGGTCGCAGTTGTCGAACACGATGGCGATCCGCTTTGCCTCCCAGCGGCCGACCCGGTGCGGCATGCAATGATCCCGCAATGTCTGGCCCAGCGCGCGCAGGACCCGCTCGACGACGCCGATCCCATGAGCCGCCCCGATCGAGGTGACCTGATCGAGCGCAACCAGCGCAAGAAGGGTAGGGCCTTCCCGCCCGAGTGCGGCGGTGAGCACCGAGTCGATCGCGATGCGGTTGAGGAGCGAGGTAGCAGGATCGATGTCGGTATCGACGCCCAGCGAGCGTAGGCGCTCGCGGACTAGCGCCGTCTGAAGGCTCAGCTGCTTCAACCGCTCTTCGGCGCGCTCGGCCTGGGCAGTCATCCGAGCGACCGCGCTGTGAATGTTGCCGTCTGTCGAGACCAGTTCGGCCGCGGTGAGCGTGAGCGATTTGACGAAGGCATTGGCTTCCTGGGCGGTTGCCCCGATGATGTGCATGACCTCCGTGGAAAGCTCACCGATCGTCGTCGCGGTGCCATGGAGATCCGCTGGTGCCGAAATTGCTCGCACGTCTTCCTGTCGGAGGCGATAACCGCCGTCGATCAGATTGGCGACGGCCATGAAATGGGCCTCGTCAGCACCTTCGAAATAGGTGTGAGCGAAGCCGTAATTCTCGGGGCTGTGCGGCAGTCGATGCTCGTCGAGAAAATCGACAATGGCATGACCCGATTCGTCGGCTGGCGGACTGGTGCGCAGATCCATCAGAAGCCTCTATCGCCGTTCCGACACAAGGATGTCGTGCCACAGGAACAGATCGCGGTCGATGAGTTCGAGAAGTGCGTTGATAGCGGCCTCGCGGGAGCCAAGTTGATAGCGACGCTGGATCTCGTCCGCGACTCGCAGCGATGCAGGGGAGAGCGCGTAGGTGGACCGCTTGTAACCCGCAGCATCCTCGCGTTCTTTTTTGCGGCGCATCGATAGGGTCGACCGCGCGGGTTTCGGCTGAGAGTCCATATCGCCCTCTAAGCGAAACAGGTGTCACTCTCCAAAGCTCGTTTGATGGGAACGGAGTTCACCACCGGAATTGGTTCAGTTTGCTCCGGTCCGGGGCGGGGGAACCGAATTGAGCATGTTCATCAGGATGGATTGCAAAACCCGCTCGATCGCTTCGGGAGCAAGCCCATCGCCTTTCACCTGCTCGGCGAGCGACAGTAACTGGGGGCAGGAAGCTTCGACGAAGCGGCACGTGACGAGGTAGATCTTGTCGAAGCTGTCATCGAAATAGGCGAGGGGCGTCTTCATCCAGACTGCGGCAAGAAACGCACGTTGCCGGTCGATCTCCAGGATCTCCATGACCCTTATCTGCATCGCGGCCGTAAAGCTGGCGCGACCGGATTTGACCTTTCCGATGAGACTGACGCTTTTCCCGAGTCTCCGGGCCATTTCGACATTGGTTACGCCACGGCGATTCCACTGCTCGATGATAAGCGGATAGTAGAAGTCTGTCTCGGTCTGTCGGCTTGCTGCATTCCTCTGGTCAGTCATGACGACCCCCCTTCTGGGCGCTATATACGGTTATAGCCCGAGAGGCTGTCAATATTTTTTTTAGCGTTAGTCGGAACTTCTCGACGAATCGCACAATCGAAGACGCACAGCATCGACACGGTGAGCAGGAAACGCGCTGTGGCAGGGGTGGTGGGGTCGGTAGTGGCCCTGTCCCGCGCGGCCTGGAAAAGCGCCTTCTGATCGATCTGAATGCGGAAACCGACCCGGTTTTCACCATTGTCCTCGATCGTCGAGGCGCGTTCGAGCATCAGCTCGAAATCCGGCATATCCAAGAATTTCTCCAGTCCATACAGGGCGGTAGAGGAAACGGTCTCAAACCGTCGCGTTGCCAGCGACCGGGTTCTGATCGCTTCTGTTGTGAGACGGAACAGCTCATCGCTGACCCGGAAGGCGTAGATCACATTCGACATGGGGAACGGATAACCCGAGTGCGGGCGAGCGCATACCATCTGGATTGATAGTTTCTCGAGCAATCAATCATTGCCGCACGACCGGGGGTGGTCATTCCAGTTTCGCAACGAAGGCGGTAAAAAAATTCCGCAGGTGGTAAAAAAATTACCTGCTCTATGTTTGTCTGCAGACCCATCGCGTCAGTTTTTTGGCGGAAATGCGTAGTCGGGCTTTCCCGCAGTCAAAGTCGATACGGTAATTTTTTTCCGTCTTGTCGAGGGTCAATACTTGCGAAATCCTTAGGGAGACGACGCGCTTGTGCTTCGTCTTCCAAGGGGAAAGAGCATGTCTGCACTTTCAATGCCGAAGGGTGGCCAGATCAATGGTGTCCTTCTCGGTCTGGCGATCATCGCGATGGTGATGGTCCTGGGCGCGTCGGCGGCGTTCGCCGGCGCCGACACGACGTTCAATACCGCGCTGACGAAGTTCACGGACTTCCTCGAGGGCTCGGGCGGCAAGATCATCACCGTCATGAGCCTCGCGGGCGGCATCGTCGCGCTGGCGTCGGGCCGCTTCAGCCTGGGCCAGGTGGCCGTTCCCGTCGCCGTCGGCGTCGGCGCGGGCACGGGTATCCCGATCGTCACCTCGACCGTCACCGCGACGATCTGAGGCGTCGGCTGGATCAACCGCTGGGAGGGCGGCTTAGCTTATGGACCGGTACACCATCCCTTCGCATCTCGACGACCCGGAGCTGATCGGCTTCTGGACGCTGGACGAGTTCCTCGCGATGGCGATCCCCTTCATCTGGGGGATCCTGTCGCAGCACGTCGTGATCGGACTGATGGTCTCGTTGCTCGGCTGGTGGGGTTTTCGGAAACTCAAAGCCGGCAAGGCCACGTCGTGGATTCTCCACATGGCCTACTGGCACCTGCCGTCGAGTTTTACCGGGCTGAAGGCGACACCGCCCTCCCACCTTCGCGTGATGGTGGGCTAAATGGATTATTCTGTCGGTCTCGCGCAGTCGCAGCGCGTCCTCAAGCAGCGCAACATGCTCGGCATCGTCGCGCTGGTCCTCGCGGGCCTCGTGGTGCTGCTGTTCCTGGTCGGCGCGACCCGTGACCGGGAGATCGTCCTGCAGCCGATCGTCCGCTCCCCGTTGACGCTCTCGTCGAGCGGGGTCAGCGAGCAGTATCTGGAGATGGTCACGCGCGACACCGCGCTGATGACGCTCAACCGCTCGCCCGAAAATCTCGAATACTGGATGGACTCGATCCTGGCGATCGCCACGCCGGAAGCACATGGTTCGCTCAAGCGCGACCTGATGAAGATCCTCAACGAGCAGCGCGGATCGAGCATCAGCCAGTATTTCACGCTCGCCGGCATGAAGGTCGACACCGAGAAACTGACCTCGGAAGTGACCGGCACGCTGCACACCGTCGTCGGCTCGAAGTCGGTCACCGCCGAGCCGAAGACGTTCCGCTTCTACTGGGCGTATCGCGGCCTGACTCTCCAGCTCAAGGGCTTCGGGATGGTCACCAAGGCCGACAAGGACGCCGCGGCAACCATCGGAGACGACGCATGACCGCCTGGGTCGCAGTCGGGCTGATCGGGGGCGGGACCGCCTTCGCATCGCGCCTGTGTTCGCTATCGCGCCTGATCGGGGCAGGGATGATCGTCGCGGGCGGAATGGTGCTCGCCGCGCCAGCCTTTGCCGACGAGCATGTGCTGGCGAAGGACAACAGCGAGGTCGCCTGCACGATGTCGAAGTCGGGGCTGACCCGCGTCAGCCTCAAGGACGATCGCTTCGCCAGCGTCTCGAAGCTGACCACCGGGGTCGATACCGACGATTTCACCGTGGTCAATGAACCGACCCGGGGCGACATCTATGTGTCGGTCCCGGAAGCCTATTCTCGGCCGAACGTGTCGTTCTTCGGCACCACGTCGAAGGGCTATGTCTACAAATTCTCGTGCCGCCTCGCCGGTGACGACGCGCAGCAGGTGTTCGTCGAGAATAAGGATATCGGTGGCGCCGCGGAAACGCAGGTCGCGGCCGTCGCGGCATCGCCGCAGGAGGCGTCCGCCACGCTGGTCCAGGCGATGTTCCAGTCCGCGCCGCTCGAAGGGTTCGAGGTCAGGCCCGCGGTCACCGACCCGGTGATGATTGGCTCGCTCAAGGTCCAGATGGTCGCCGAGTATCGCGGCGCCAGCCTCGCAGGCCGCACGCTCAGGATCGAGAACCGGGGCAAGGTTCCGGTCGCGCTGGGCGAGGGAACGATCGCACCGTCGAACGCGATCGCGGTCTCGGTCGCCAACCCCAACCTCAAGCCCGGTGAAGCCACCACCGCCTATATCGTCACGCCTTCGGGCCTCGCCAACGGAGTGCGGCCATGAGCCTCAAGGACATCTTCCAGCGTAACCGTGCCAAGCAGCTCGATACCGAGCCGGAGGAGGGCGGGGACAGCGAGCTGATGGCCGGCAACGATGCCGTCCGCAAGAAGCAGCTGCTCTACCTCGGCTGTGGTGGCGCCGTCGCGCTGGTGCTGGGCTCCTGGTACGTCATGGGCGACGATGCCAAGCTGAAGCCGGTCGGCACCGACGGGAAGGAGGTGAAGATCACCACCGACGACATGGTCAACCGGAACATGTCGCAGCGTGAATGGCAGGCCGCATCCGAAGCGCAGATGCAGTCGATCAACAATCAGCTGAAGGGCGTCGACGGCCAGCGCGCGCAGATGGAGCAGTTGCAGGCGCAGATCGCCGCGCTCCAGGGCGAGAAGCAGTCGATGGCGAGCGATGGCCAGCGGGTCATGAGCGCCTATCAGCAGGAGAACGACCAGCTTCGCCAGCAGATCGCGCAGCGTAACGCCGCGCCGGCCGCGCCGGCTCCGACGCAGATGTATGGCCCCGGCCAGCCCAATTACCGCACTCCCGGCGCGCCGATGACGGCGGGCGAGGCGGCAGCGGCTGCGGTGTCGCAGTCGCGCTCGATCAAGCTGGTGTCGTTCGAGGGCGGCCCCTCGGGCACCGCGACTCGGATCTCGGGTGGCACGACCAGCTACACCGACAGCCCCAATTACCTGCCGCCCAACTCGATCGCGAAGGCGAAGGTCATCGTCGGCGTCGACGCCTCGGCGGGGGTGCAGTCGCAGACCGATCCGCTGCCGGTGATCCTGCGCATCACCGGCCCGGCGCGCTCGGTCTACCAGAACGGCAAGCTGCTCACGACGCGGATCGAAGGCTGCGTCATCAACGGCGCGGCGCGCGGCGATCTCTCTTCCGAGAAGGTCTATGTGAAGCTGCAGCGGATGACCTGTCCGCAGGCCAATGGCCGGTTCGCGGTGTCGGACGTGAAGGGCTTCATCAGCTTCGCCGGCAAGACCGGCGTGCGCGGCCGTGTCGTCAGTCGCGAGGGCTCCTTGGCGATGCAAGCTTTCTTTGCCGGGCTTGTAGGTGGTGCAGGCAATGCGCTGAACACTGCCTTCAACCAGCCACTCGCAACCTTCGAGACAGACGGCAAAGGAGGGATCAATCGCACCCCGAGCATCGGCAACGTCGGTTTGCGCGCTTTGGGCGGCGGCGCCGACGAGAGCGGTCGAACAGTTTCCAAATACCTGATCGAGCGCGCCGAACAGTACCAGCCCATCATCGAGATGCCGACCGGCATCGATGTCGAGATCGTCTTCCTCGAAGGCGTCTTCATCCAGAACTGAGCCCGGAAGGAGGCGGTCACATGGCAAATACTATCATGATCGGCGCGATGGCGGGGGCGGCGATGCTGCTGACCGGCTCGGCCGAAGCGCCGATCGGCGCGCAGGTCCAGGTCGCGCTGCAGAAGCGGCTTCCCAAGACCAAGGTCGATGCGATCGACTGCTCCAAGGTCGACGGGCTGTGCGAGGTCGTGGCGGGTGCGAACTTGTTCTACGTCGACAAGTCGGCGCGCTATCTCGTCATCGGCCGCGTCTATGACATGGAGACGCGGCAGGATCTGACCGCCGCCAAGCTGCTCGCGCTCAATCCCGATATGCTGGTGGGCGGCGCGGCGAAGGCCAATGCCACGCCCGATGCGCCCGAGGCCGGCGCGGCGCGGGCGGGTGCGCGAGTCACGACCCAGCCCGCCGTCGCCCGCACGCTCGATGTGACGCGGCTGTCGAGCAAGGGTGCGATCGTGTGGGGTTCGGGCACGCAGACGGTCACCGTCTTCTCCGATTTCCACTGCGGCTACTGCCGCGCGCTCAGTCAGGCGCTCGAGACGATGAACGTGCGCGTCATCGAGCGCCCGATCTCGGTGCTGGGAAGCCGCGAGATCGCCAACCAGGTGCTGTGCGCCCGCGATCGTCATGCGGCGGTCCGCGCGGCCTATGCGCAGAACCCGGTCCCGGCAGGCCCGAAGTGCGACACCAGCGGTCTCGATGAGAACGAGGCGTTCGCCAAGGCGCACGGCATCAACGGGACGCCCGTCATCGTCCGCTCCGACGGGGCGGTGATCGAGGGTTTCAGGCCCAAGGCCCAGCTCGTCGAATGGTTGAAGGGAGCCAAGTCGTGACCCGATCCGTGATCCGCCTGCCGGCCTGCCCGGTTTCCGACTATCGCCCGCACGCCCGCGCGAAGCGTATTGCGGCGCTGGCGACGACCGCGAGCCTGGGACTGCTCGCCAGCTGCACCACGCTGGGGACCAACATCTCGGGCAAGTTCGCGTGCGGCGCGCCCGAGGGCGGCAGCTGCTCGCCGGCGACCGTCATCGATGACAAGGCGCTGGCCGAGATCACCGGCGACAGCGGCTATCATCCGGCAGGCCCGTACCAGGCACCCGCGCGCAACAGCGGGGGAACGCAGCGGATCGCCTATGCCTCGACGCCGGTGCCGGCGCAGGCGGCGGGGGTCGGGCCGCAGAAGGTGTTGCGGATCGTGTTCCCCTCGCATGTCGACGCGGCTGGGCGCTTCCACGAGACCGCGGTCGTGCAGGCGGTGGTCGACAACGGCCAGTGGCTGGCGGCGACCGACGGCCACGGTTCGGCGCTTGCCGCGACGCAGACGCTCAACGTCAGCCCCGAGATCCTCTCGCAGCTCGGCGCGCCGATCGCCGCGCTTCCCCCGGTGCCCGCCGAGGTCGCGCAGGTCGCCGCCCCGGCAGCGGCCGCAGGTGCGGCGAGCGCGGTCGGCGCACCAAGTGCGGCAGCGGTCGCGGCCGCGCGGGCCAGGGCGCGCGACGCGGCTGCTGGCAAGGGTGTGCCGATCGCCGCGACGCAGAAGCCGGCTTCGCCCGAACTCGCGTCGAGCACGCCGGGTAACCGCCCAGCGACCTTCTCGCCGCGCGTGGAGGACTGATCGTCATGGCGAAGACCGGCTTCATAGCCCGCCTGCTCGGCGATACGCGCGCACCCGACCAGGGAACACCCTCGCATGGCGCGCCGATGCTGTCGCAGTGGCTGCCGTATCGCAGCTACGACGCGCGGCACGACCTGTTCTACCAGACCGACAGCATCGCGTTCGCGCTGGAACTCGCGCCGCTCATGGGTGCGGACGAGCGCACCGGGGAGATCATCGCGCAGATGCTGTCCGAGAGCGTCCCGCCCAGCGCGCGGGTCCAGCTGCTCGCATTCCAGAGCCCGCGTGTGGGCGCGCTGATCGCGCAATATGCGCTGCCGCGCTACAAGGCGGGCGGCATCCATCGCAAGATCGCCGAGCGGCGGTCGGCGTTCCTGCGTCACGGCGCATGGGTATCGATGTCGAAGGACGGACCGTTCCACGTCCGCAACCATCGCATCTTCCTGTCGGTCTCGATCCGTAGCGGGAAGGCGACACCGGAGGAGCTGACCGGCGTCCGCGACAGCATCGTCTCGACGCTGCAGTCGATCGACATGCCGGCAACCCGGCTGAAGCCGGTCGATCTGATCGCGCTGATCGACGACATCACCGCGCCGGCGTTCGACGTCTCCGACCACGTCTCGGAATATTCAGAACTCGATCCGATCGCCGACCAATGCGTGCGGCGCGACGTCCAGACCGTCGTCCAGGCCGACCGCCTGCTGGTATCGGTCGAGCCGCTGCGCGCGGTGACGAACCTGTCGGGCGAGACGCAGTATCAGGAGATCCGGCCCGACACGTTCGACTATCGCTTCTTCTCGGTCAGGAACCTGCCGAACCGCTGGGCGCCGTGGGACGTGCAGAAGCTGATCGGCGACATGTTCTCCGACAAGCTGCGCCCGGGGTGCCCGACTCTCACGTCGCTATGCCTGTGCTACCAGGACGAACAGGCCGCCTCGTCTAAGGCCGGTTACAAGTTCATGCGTACGTCGAGCCTGGCGGACTCGAAGTCGGCGCGGCTGCTCCCGCAGCTGAAGGACCAGAGCCGCGAATGGGAGCATGTCACCCAGGAGCTGCGTCTCGGCAAGAAGCTGGTGCAGGCCTATTATGCGGTAGGCATCATCAGCCCGAAGGGGCAGGGGGACGCTAACGAGCGCACCGTCAAGTCGATGTACAAGGCGGCCGGGTGGGACCTGCTCGACGAGCGGTTCCTCCAGATCATGGCGTTCATGTCGTGTCTGCCGATGACGCTCGGCAACGGGCTCGACAGCGACCTGAAGCGCATGAAGCGGCTGCGCACGATGCTGACCTCGACCGCGGCGAATATGCTGCCGATCCAGGGCGAGTATCTCGGCGGGCATCTGCCGCACCTGATGTTCATCGGGCGGCGCGGCCAGCCCTTCTTCTGGTCGCCGTTCGAGAACAAGGCCGGCAACCACAATGTCGCGGTGTTCGGCAAGTCCGGCTCGGGCAAGTCGGTCGCGCTGCAGGAGCTGTGCGCGGCGTTCGCCGGCGTGGGCGCCAAGATCATCGTGATCGATGACGGCCGCTCGTTCGAGCATATGGCCAAGAGCCTGGGCGGCAACTTCGTCGAGTTTCGCCTGCGCGACGGGTTCAGCCTCAATCCGTTCTCGATGATCGACGAGACGCTGGTGGCGCAGGACGAGGATTATCTCGTCGACGCGCTGGCGATGCTCAAGTCGATCATCGGGCAGATGGGCCGTCACATCGACAAGCTCAACGACACCGAGCGCGGTCTGATCGATCGTGCGGTCAACCAGGTGTGGGAGGCCAAGGGCAGGGGAGGGTGCGTCGACGACGTGATCGAGGCGCTCGGCTCCGACGGCTCTGTGCAGGGGACGGATCTCGCGATCGCGATGTTCCCGTTCTCGGGAAAGGGCACCTACGGCAGCTTCTTCACCGGTGAGGCGTCGGTGGACATGTCGAACGCGCTAACGGTGTTCGAACTCTCGGACCTGTCGAGCCGCGAGGAACTGCGCTCGGTCGTGCTGACCGCGATCATGTTCATGTCGTCGCAGACGATGCGCCGGATGGACCGCCAGATCCCCAAGGCGCTGCTGATCGACGAGGCGTGGCAGATGCTGCGCGGTGGGTCGATGGCCGATTTCGTCGAGACCTACAGCCGAACCTGCCGCAAATATGGCGCCTCGCTCATCACCGCGACGCAGAGCCTCAACGACTATTACAAGTCGGAAGGGAGCCTCGCGGCGCTGGAGAACTCCGACTGGTCGGTCATCCTGATGCAGAAGCCCGACACGATCTCGGACTTCCAGAAGCACGGCCGCTTCGACATGGACCCCTACACCGAAAGCCTGCTGCGTTCGCTGAAGCGCAACGGCGCGGAATATTCCGACATCCTCATCAAGGGGCCGGAATCGATGGCGGTCGGGCGGCTCGTCCTCGATAAATATTCGGCGACGCTCTATTCCTCCAGCCCGCAGACCTTCGCCGATATCGAGCATCTGATCGACCTCGGCTGTTCGATGGACGAGGCGATCGAACGCGTCGCCTTCCCCGAGGAATATCGCGACAATCCTCCGGGCGAGCCCTGGGTGGAGGCGGCGGAATGAACGCCTTCACGCACGAGCGCGACTGGCGTACGCCGACCGCGACCGACTGGAAACGCACGGGCACGCGCGCGATCGGCGACGCCTGCTACATCCTGTTGCGGGTGTCGGGCTGGATGGCGATGACGCTGCTCGCGACCTTCGGCGTCGCGATCCTGTTCTTCCTGATGCTAGGCGACTTCACCGCGCTCGGCTTCTTCTCGCAGGTCGCCAACCTCGGCACGCGCTTCGTCGCGGCCGACCAGGCACGCCGCGCGGCGTTCGGCGACCAGCTGTTCGTCGTGTGGCTGGTCGCGTTCGGCATCGTCGCCGTGACCCGCGTGCGCCTGCTCGGCGCGATCATCACTTCCACGAAAGGCCCCCGTCATGGTTGATGTTCTCGATCGTCCCGAGGTCGCGTCCGCGGCGGTGCAACCGTCCGCTCCGGCCCCGGCACCCCGTGATGACGCTGCCGGTGCGGCACCGCGCCGTCCGGTCGCGGACAAGGTGGATCGCCGCAAGCCGCAGGGCCTGCCCGTCATCGCCTATGTCGCGGTCGCGCTGGCGGTCGCGGTACTGCTCTGGGGGGCGTGGGTGACCAAGCATCTCCTTGCCCCGCCCGCGACCGTGCCGATGGCGAGCGTCCGGCTCGAAGGCATCGTCTCGGAATATGTCCAGGCGCAGAGCCACAGTAACGGCCAGCCCCAACAGGTGGCCGCGCAGACCCAGGCCTTCATGTCCGCGCTCGACGACGAGATGAAGAAGGTCGGCGCGAGCGGCACCACCGTCCTCGTCGGCGAGGCGGTCCTCTCGAAGAACGTCCCCGATATCACCGACCAGATCCGCCGCGCGGTCTTCGCGCGCGTGCCGCTCCCCGCGGCCGCGCCGAACACCCCGGCCGGTCCCGCGGTCGGTGCGATGCTTCCCCAAGCCTCCGGGAACGTCGCGCCGGCCGCGCCAGGGGCGGCGGTCCCGACCGCTTCGCCGTTCGGGCCTGCGCCGGTCTCGCCGGTCGAGGCGACGGTCACCCAGTCCGCGCCGGGAGGGGTCGATGGCAGCGGCAACTGAGGCGCTGGCGCGGGTCGGTCATGCGGCTCCCACGGCGGTTGACGTCGCCGGGGACCGCGCGGCCCGCAAGGCGCTGATCGTCAAGCGGGTCCGCCAGTGGAGCGCGGTCGCGCTGCTCGGGATCGTGTGGGGCGGCTACAACTCGATCGCCGCGTGGCGCGAGACGCACGCCTTCATGATAAACGCGAGCGAGAGCCTCCCCAACTGGGCGTTCTTCATCCAGCGCGGCCGCGTGCCCGCCAAGGGCGACTATGTGTTCTTCGCGCCGCCCGAGGGCGAGCTGGTGCGCCGCCACTTCGGACCGGATTCGGGACCGTTCGGCAAGCGCGTGATCGGCGAGGCCGGGGCGCTGGTCGAGCATCGCGGGAAATGGGTCTATGTCGACGGCGTCCGCGTCGCGCACATGAAGCCGCGCTCGCGCTTCGGCGAGGTGCTGACGCCGGGACCGGTCGGGCGCGTTCCCGAGGGCTGCTATTATGTCGGCACCGCACACCCCGACGGGTTCGACAGCCGCTACGGCGAGATCGGCTTTGCCTGCGCGAAGCAGATCATCGGCACCGGGACGCCGATCCTGTGATCCGGCGCGCGGGCCTTTTCGGCGGAACCCTGGGCGTGGCGCTGGTCGCCTCGTCGTCCTGGCCGATCGTGCAGGGCGCGCTCGCAAAGGATCACGGCGTGATGGGCCAGACCTGGGCGATCGCCGAGCCGGATCTGCTGGCGACGATCGATACCCGGCTGAAGACGCTGCAGGCCAATGGCGGCATCGAGCGCATGCAGACGGCGCTGCGTGAAAAAACCGAGGAACGTGTCCGCAACCCGATCCCCGTCGCCGGCATCGGCGCGGTGCGCGAGAGCCGCAGCTGGACGTTCGACCCGACGATCGTGCTCGATCAGGACATCCAGGACCAGAAGGGCCGGCTCGTCGCGCGCGCCGGGCAGCGGGTCAATCCGCTGTCGTTCGTCGCGATGAAGACCGACCTCGTGTTTATCGACGGCCGCGACGATGCGCAGGTCGACTGGGCGCTGAAGCGGTGGACCGCGCAGAATGCCAAGATCATCTTCGTCGCCGGCTCGCCGTTCAACCGCATGGGCGAGAAGAAGCGCCGCTTCTTCTTCGACCAGCAGGGCAAGCTCACCAGCCATTTCGGGATCGCGCGCGTCCCCGCCGTGGTCGAACCGGCGGGCCAGGTGCTCAAGATCAGCGAGATCGAGATGTCGGGAGCGGGCGCATGATGTGGCTCGATATTCTCAGGACGCCGATGGCCGCGCCCGAGACGCCGGCCCTCAAGGCGATGCGGCTCGCGATCCTGTGGTCGGCGATCGGGCTGGCGATCGCCATCTGCGCGTTGCAGCCGCTGCGCGCGGTGCTCGGCGCCGGGGCAGGGGGCGCGCTTGCCGGACTGGTGCTGGCGCTGGTCGTGCTGGTGCCGGTGTATGTGATCGCCAAGAACCGGGCCGATAACGCTTTCCTTGACGCAAGCCTCGCGGCGCAGCCGGACGGGGAGGGCAGGGCATGACGACTGAGCGCATCAGCCTGATCGCGCGCTACGCGCTTCTGTGTGTCGCGGCAGTCGGCTTCGGGTGGACATATGTTCTCGCCATATTCGCGCTGTTCCCGGCCTGGATGTTCTTTCCCGTCGTCGCCTTGTCGATGGTCGTATCGATCGCGACCGTGGCGTTGCTCTCGAGCGTCCCTGCGCTGCTGTTCCTGTCCCGCGTGCATTGCGAGATCGAGTCCCTCGTACGAAGGCTTCTCGGGGGCCGTGCCGATCCGGTGACCGCCGCGTCGATCGGAAACGAAATCGATGTCGTCCTTGCCGAAAGCGGGCGGACGATATCGGTTGGCAAACGCCGTGCGCTGGTGCGCGCGCTGGCCGATCAGTCGATAAGCTTCGATGGACGCGACCGCGCCCGGATGGTGCCCCTGGTCATCGCTTTCTCCGAGGAGCCCGGCGCATGATCCGCCGCCTGCTCACCCTGCTCGGCATGATCGCCGCGTTCGCGCTGCTGCCGGCGCCGGCGAGCGCGCTCCCGGCCAACTGCACCGGCAAGTTCGTCAACCCGATCACCGACGTCTGCTGGTCGTGCCTGTTCCCGCTGTCGGTGGGCGGCGCGCACATCTGGCCGGGGAGCCGACCCGATACCAAGAACCCAAGCCTGCCGGTCTGTGCGTGCGGTTCGCCGATCCCGCGCATCGGCATCTCGATCGGCTTCTGGGAACCGGCGCGGCTCGTCGATGTGACCACCAAGCCGTGGTGCTTCCCGAATCTCGGCGGACTTCGCCTCAATCCGGGGCTCGATATCGGGCAGGGCCAGTATACCGGGCCGAAGATCGCGGGCGGTACGACCCAGAACAGCGCCAACTGGCAGGCGCATTATTACGTCTACCCGCTGCTCTACTGGATGGAGATCCTGACCGACTTCCTGTGTTTCGAGCAAGCCTCGTTCGACGTCGCCTATATGACCGAGATCGATCCGCTCTGGAACGACGACGTGCTGACCACGCTCATCAATCCCGAGGTCGCGCTGTTCAACAATCCGATCGCGGTCGCCGCCTGTGCGGCCGACTGCGTCGCGGCGAGCGCGAAGCTGCCGATCGACCCGATGTTCTGGTGCTCGGGCTGCAACGGCTCGATGTTCCCGATGAACGGCAATATCGCGGCGCATAATTCGCCGGTCCAGTCCTCGCGCCTCGCGGCCGAGCGGCTCCTGTTCAAGATGCACCGGCAGGGGCTGGCCTGGGGCACCGCTGGATCGAAGGCGCTCTGCAACAAGTACGTCATGCCGATCCTGAAGAAGTCGCAATACCGCATCCAGATGACCAACCCGACGCCCACGGTGAGCGGCAAATATGCCTGCTCGCCGATCGGCGCGACGACGCTCCCGCCCGACGCGGGCCGGGCCTTCCCCGTCAAGGGCGAGGACTTCGGCTACCTGCTCTGGCGCAAGCGCAACTGCTGCATGCTGTGAGGACCTGACATGAAGAAGCTCCTCCTTTCCGCGCTGGCCATCGCCTCGATCGGCACCGGCTGCGCCGTTCTCGCCCAGACCGTCGAGGGGCTCGATCTCGACGCGATCCGCGCGCGATCGGCCAAGTCCGAACAGGACGCGACCGCGCTAGTGAACGAGGTGGAGCGGCGCGGCGACGCGTTCCGCAAGGATGCGCAGACCGTGCAGGCGGTCGCGCTGGAGCAGATGCGCACGATCGACAAGGCGAGCCTGCCCAGGGGGCCGGCGGGTGCGGTCGACTTCGACGAGATGATCCACGCCGCGTCCGCCAACCTCAAGGAGAACCAGGGCACTGCGCCGCAGTTCATGGTGTTCGTGTCCACCTCGATGCCCGAACAGGCGCTGAAGCGGATCATCGCCGATACCTCGGCCGCTGGCGGTGTCGTGGTGTTCCGGGGCTTCCCCGGTAATTCGGGGAAGGCGTTCATCGCCGCGCTCTCCAGGGTGGTCGAGAAGGACCAGCAGTTCGCCTCGATCGGGATCGACCCGCGCCTGTTCCGCGCGTTCGACGTGACCGCGGTCCCGACGATGGTGGTCTCGTCGAGCGATTTCACGCCGTGCGACGGCCTCACATGCAAGACGACGCCGCCTCCGTTCGATCGCATCGAGGGCAATGTCACGGTGCGCTACGCGCTGGAGACGTTCGCGGGCGAGAACGGTCCCGGCGCGCTGGTCGCGCGGACCGCGCTCGCCAACCTCGGCCGGAATCCCTGAACCATGCGGGGGGGCCGCATCCTGATCGGTCTTCTGGCGCCGGTTCTGGCAGCGCAGGCGCTCGCCCAGGTCCAGTCCACCCAGCAGGCCCAGCAGGGCGTCGGCGACTTCTACGGCCTGGGCGATTACACCTACTTCAGCGACACGACCCCCAAGCCCACCCCGACCCCCACACCCACATCCGCGCCGGTCGCCAAGACGACGGTGACCAGCGTCCCCGAGCCGAGCGCGGCTGTCGCGCGGACAACCGCCAGCTCGGCCCGCACGGCGCAGCCCGCGGCATCGAGCAATGCGGCAGCGGCCGAGCCGAGCGCGCAGTCGAGCAGTTCAACCTACACTTACCCCAAGGGGGATATGGCGGGTGCACGCGCCGAGGCGAAGGCCCTCGCGACGCCGGCGCGTCAGGCTTCGGGCGGCATCATCTCCTCGACCGATTTGCCCTCCACCATCCCGGGCTTCAGCAGCGGCCCGCAGCCCGGCGAAGCCTATGCCGACGATCCCGATGCGCTGATCGCCGCGGGCGGGTCGGCTGCAGGCGCGAACGAGGCGTGGCAGCTCGTCACCGATCCGGGCCGCAAAGTCGTGACTGTGCCTGCCGGCGATCTCACGCGCGCGCAGGACGTCGAGAAGGACCCGAACAGCTATCTCGCCGGTCAGTCGGTGGGCGGCACGGAAAGCAGCTGCAAGCCGCTGCCACCCAATGGCACCACCGATTATTACGAGGCGACCTGCAACAAAGGCGCGAAGCTCGAGGAAACCCCGGCGACCTGCACGGGCAGGATGGACCCGGTAATCGTCGATACATTGCGGTACTTCTACTACGGCGTGCGCGACCAGAACGAGGGCAACGGGTTCGCCCGCAACAGCGTGATGCAGGCCAAGGTCAGTGCCGGCATTTGCCGGGTCGAGGCGGGGACGCCGCATATCTGCGATGCGCAGATCGAATTGGGGGCGGGCGGCGGCAACGTCGAAGACTATCGTCGCTGGTGCAAGAGCCTGTCCTCAATGCGCACCACCGCGCAGCTTTATTCGTGCTCGGCCGAAATCCCCCAGGCGGAGATCCCGGCGCACCAGAATTACGCGACCGGCACAGTGTATCTCAGGAAGGAAGGTACGCGCGAGATCACGCTAAAGCGCAACGAGGGAAGCTGTCCGGCGCTGGTGGCCGACACCGCCTGCACCGCGACGGGACCGGAGGTCTGCACCGAGGGGCCTGAGACGCGGATCATTGACGGTGTGTCGGTCACGGCATCGTGCTGGGCGTGGTCGCGCCCGTTCACCTGCCAGCGCATCACCCAGGCGTCCGATTGCAGCGATCTGGAGAACGGCGGAAAATGCACGTTCCTGCGTGACGAGTGCCTCGACGATCCGCAGGTTGGTGCGTGCCAGGTAACCACGAAGGTCTACAAATGTCCGGTTCCGTCGCCTCCGACGAACGATCCAAAGCAATATATCTGTGGTGACGACGTCTACTGCATCGACGGTGAGTGTGAGCCGGTCGAGCGCGAGGCATCGACCGAGTTCAAGGACGCCGTGGTCGGGCTGCACGCGCTGGGCCAGGCCAATGCCGAATTCGACCCTGATACGCTGACGCTGTTTTCGGGCAAGCGGCAGACCTGCCACAAGCCGGTGTTCGGGCTGGTCAACTGCTGCGCTGGCAAGGCGTCGGGCCTCATCACCACGGCTGCCGGCGCGGCCGCGATCGCGGGCGGGCCGGTGGCGATCGCCGCGCTCGCGACGCCATTCCTCACCATGTTTATGTGCTCGAACGACGAGAAGCTTCTCGACGTGCAGGACCGCATGGGGATGTGCCACAAGCTGGGCGACTATTGCTCGGACAAGGTGCTGGGCATCTGCACATCGAAATCGACGGCCTATTGCTGCTTCGAAAGCAAGCTGTCGCGCATCCTGCAGGAACAGGGACGCCCGCAGATCAACAAGCCGTGGGGCAGCGCCAAGAAGGAAACCTGCAAGGGGTTCACGCTCGACGAATTCTCGCGGCTCGACCTGTCGGTGATGGATTTCACCGAGGTCTATGCCGAGTTCGTCGACGCCGCGAAGCTGCCCGACGAGATCGAAACCTCGCGCCAGATCCAGGAGCGGATCAAGGCCTATTACGACGCGAAGAAGAGCAAATGACCGGCGTGACGCAACTGTCGGACCATCGTCCCTTTCCCGACCTGTCGGTCGCGGAATTTGCGGTCCTGATCGCGCTCCTGCGCGCCGGACCGCACCCGGCCGGGTTCCTTATCCCGACGCTCGACAGCTGGTTCGATACGAAGCTGTGCGTGGCCGATCTCGAACCGACGATCGCGCGGCTGATCCGCGCCAACCTCATCCTGCGCCGGGGCGAGACGCTCTACCCGCGCCGGCACGCCCGCAACCTCATCATCGGGGTGTACGGCAACCTGTTCCGCATCCTCGCAGACGACATGGCGCAGCTCGTGTCGCTTCAGGAGCCGTCGCTCCTCGGGACGCTCAAATCCTACCTCACCCGCCGCGAACAGGAAGATCGCGAAAAGCAGAAACAGAAGGACGACTGACATGCGCAAGGCCCTGACCCTCGCTCTCATCCTCTCGGTCGCGTCGCCCGTGCTGACGCCGGCGACGGCGCAGGACCTGACGCCGCTGCCGGATTCGGTGTCCTCCACCCGCGATGCCGGTGACGACGGCCGCGATGGCGGCCAGGACAGCTATGGCAGCGCGGACGATCTGGGATCGGCCGACCGCGTCGCGGCGCAGACCGGGGACGACTTCTACTGCCGCGAGCGGCGGCTCGGCACCTGGTTCTATTGCGACAAGCCGAAGGCCAGGCCCGCCGAGCAGCGATCGGCGCAGCCCGCGCGGTCCTCGGCCGAGCAGCTTGCGGCGATCTCGAAGCAGCTGGAGGAGCTGAAGGCGCGGGCGATCCTCGAGCCGACGCCCGAGAACATCAGCCATTATATCGCTTTCCAGCGCGAGCAGCTTGATCGTGCCTCCTCTTTCGCGGACATGTGGCAGCGTACGATCTGGCAGAACCCGGACCTCGACTACACGCTCCAGCGCCCGGTCAACCAGCTGGGCAAGCGGACCTGGCTCGATAGCCGTAATGCGGATCGAGAGCGCGTGCTGTCGCGGATCTCGCAGCGGTACGGCGTGTTCTATTTCTACTCGTCGGCCTGTGCTGCGTGCGAAACCTTCGGGCCGATCATGCGCAGTGTGTCGGATCGCTTCGGCCTGACCGTCATGGCAATCTCGCTCGATGGCGGGCCGACCCGCGCCTTCCCGAACTATACGGTCGACACCGGCCAGTACAAGGCGATGGGCATGCGCGGCCAGCAGGTGCCCGCGCTTGTGCTGTTCGACACTGTCACCAAGCAGCCCATGCCGATCGGCTACGGCGTGATGGCGGCCGACGAAGTGATGAACCGCATCTTCACACTGACCAGCGTCAAGCCCGGGAGTGACTTCTGATGGTCCGCTCGATCGTCCGCTTCTGCGCCGCGGTTCTCGCGCAGGCCAGCATGATCCTCGCGATTGGAGGTCTCGTCGCTACGCCGGCGATGGCCGACGTCCAGGGCGAGATGAACAGCTATTTCAACAAGTCGGGCGCGGCCGCGAACGTGACCGGCCCGACCGCTTTCCAGGGTCAGTCGGCGGGCTATTATTCGGGTGGTTCGCTGTGGAGCCGCTTTCCGCAGAAGTCGATCAACCCGGTCAGCGTCGCGCTTCCCAGCGCGCGTGGCGGCTGTGGCGGCATCGACCTGTTCGCGGGGTCGTTCTCGTTCATCAACGCCGATGAGATCGTGGCGATGCTGAAGGCGACCGCCAACAACGCGATCGGCTTCGCGTTCCAGCTCGCGATCGACAGCATCTCCGCGCAGATCGGCGGGGTGATGAAGGACATGAGCCAGCGCGTGCAGCAGCTGAACGCGTTCAACATGTCCTCTTGCGAGGCGGCGCAGCAGGCGATCGGCTCGCTGTGGCCGGCGATGGACGGGGCGTCCTCGACGATCTGTCAGCAGGTCGGCGGGGCGAAGGGCTTCTTCTCCGACGCGGCCGCGGCGCGTCACGGCTGCACCAACAAGGGCGAGCGGGAGTCGACGATCGCCAAGGCCGGTGACGATGCCGAGCTGGTCCAGTCGAAGAACTACACCTGGTATGCGCTGAACGCCAAGAGCGCGACCAAGCCGTCCCGCGAATATGCCGAGTTCCTCATGACGATGGTCGGTACGATCATCTACGATGCGACCAAGGCCAAGGACAGCATGGGCGCGTTCCAGTTCATCGCGCCGGCCAGCTGGGACACCTATCAGGCGCTGCTCGACGGCACCGCCTCGGCGCCGACTGACGTGTGGCAGTGCGACACCACTGACGACAAGGGGTGTCTGAAGCCCACGCCTACCAAGCTGAGCATCTCGACCAACGAGGCGCTGCGTACGCGCGTCCTCAAGGCGATGGACAGCATGTCGGGCAAGATCCGGTCAAATGCCGCGCTGTCGGGCGATGAGATCGCGCTGTTGGGCATGACCTCGATCCCGCTCTACAAGATCCTTGTCGTCAACGAGGCGGCGCACATGGGCCTGTCGGGCGGCGATCGCGCGACGCTCGCCGAGATGGTCGCGATCGACATGCTGATGTCGATGCTCGACCGGATGCTGGACACGATCTCGCAGGCGCAGGCGGGCGCGAAGTTCGTCTCGACCGACGAATTCAAGGCGTGGCGCGCCCAGGTCGACAGCGTGAAGACCGAGCTGTCGCGGCGCAGCGAGAAGATGGCCGGGCAGATCTCCAATACCTACCGGGTGATCCAATACACCCAGTTCATGGAATCCACCCTCAAGAACACCATGAGCCCGCAGCTGTCGGCATCGCTCCGGTTCGGACGCGGGCTCAGCGCTCAGGGCTTGCGGTAACGCGGCGGCAAGGGAGCGACGGCGATGCTCGAAGTCTTCACGATCGGCGGGGGCGAATATATCGTCAACGTCTTCAACGCGGTCGCGGCATGGACCGGGGGCGGGGGCTATCGCTCGATGCTCCAGGTTGTGATGGTGATGGGCTTCATCTACTCGCTGTTCGTCGTCGCCTTCTCGCTCGACTGGCGGGCGTGGTTCAACTGGTTCCTGCAGTCGACGCTCATCTACATGATGCTGATGGTCCCGACCGTCACGGTGAAGGTGACCGACCGGATCAACCCCGCGCTCGCGCCGGCGGTGGTGGACAATGTGCCGCTGGGTCTGGGAGTGATGGCCTCCTTCACCAGCCAGGTCGGCGACTGGATGACGCGCTCGGCCGAGACCGTGTTCGTGATGCCGAACGCGCTCGCGCTGACCAACAACGGCATGATCTACGGCGCGCGGTTGATGGACAAGGCGCGCACGTTCCAGATTACCGACAGCGTGTTCCGCGCGAACCTCGACGAGCACCTGAAGCAGTGCACTTTCTATGATGTGCTGCTCGGCTTCAAGGCGATGGACGATCTCACCAAGACGAACAATCTGTGGCAATCGATCGGACCTGGGTCGCCGGCGCGCAGCCAGCGGTGGATTACCTCGACCGGTCCGGGCACCACCGAAAACTCGATCATCCCGTGCAACGAAGCCTATTCGCGGATGGATGGTCAGTGGCAGGCTGCCTACGACAAGGATCTGCTGCCGTTCGCGAAGAGTGCATATCCCGGGATCGCCGATACGGTCGCGGCCCAGCGCATCCGCGATGACCTGCCGATCGTGGCGGCGCAGATGCACGGGTCGCCGACCGACGCCTATTCCTACCTGAAGCAGATCTCGATGATCGACGCGTTCCTGGCCGCGCGCGAGAGTTTCTCGGATGCCGGTTGGGATGCCTATGCGTCGCAGCGCGCGGACGCGCAGGCCAAGAACACCTATACCTCAATCGCGACGCAGGCGATGACCTGGGTGCCGCTCCTCGGCATCGTCCTGACGGTCGTATTCTACGCGATGTTCCCGGTGCTCTTCCCGCTGTTCCTGTTCCCCAGGACCGGCCTGCAGACGCTGAAGGGCTATGCGACCGGGTTCTTCTACCTCGCCTCCTGGGGGCCGCTCTACGTCATCCTGCACATGTTCGTGATGAGCAGGGCGGCGAGCCTCTACCATGCGGCGGCGCCGATCGGGCCGACGCTGCTGGTCTCGGACGGCATGGCGAGCGTCAATGAATCGATCTCGACGCTCGCGGGCTTCCTGATGATGAGCGTGCCGTTCATCGCGGGCGGCATGGCGCGCGGCGCGATGGCGATTGCGGGACACGCCACCTCGATGCTGCAGCCGGCGCACAGCGCGGCCGAGCAGGCGGCGACCGAGCGCACGACCGGCAACTATTCGTATGGCAACACCTCGTTCCAGAACCTGACGTCTGGCATGACCCAGGCGAACAAGTTCGACGATCAGCCAAAGTTCAATTCGGGCTATTCGGTCGGCACGTTCACCAATGCCGATGGCGGGGTGACATACGGCTTCGCGGACGGGACCAACGCGTTCGATACCCGCCAGGGCATCTCGAACCTCGCGTTCACGCCGACGCGGACCGCCGGATTCGACAGCAGCATGAGCCGCGCGCTCTCGGACGGGCAGACGCACACCCAGTCGCTCCGCAGCGCGGCATCGCAATCCTGGAACGCGACAGCGACGACGGCGACGGATCTGTTGACGGCCGCTGAGCATCGTCGCGGGAGTTCGACCGAGACGGGGTCCGGGTTCAATAATAGCGTCGCGCGGATGACAGAGGCGTCCCGGAGCCTTTCGACAGGTTTGACGGACAAATTTGGACTAAGCGTATCTGACAGCCAGAATGTTTCCAGAGTTACGCAAACTACTGGTGATGCCAATGCGGGTCTAGAGGCCCTTGGAAAGATGTGGGGAGTTACCGGAAGGGCAGGGATCGGCTTGCGCCTAGCTTCAATTATCAACGAGAACACAGGTCGTAACATATCGGGAGATCAAGCCTACAGTGAAACTCGTGATTATCTGACTAGAGAAACAAACACTACTCAAGCGCGTGCGGCTCGCGACGAATTTATGCGCGAAACCAGCACAAGCGGAGATAGTGAAGTTCGGTCGCTGTCGCAGAAGCTGGGCGTCAGCGTCGGGGAATCGCGGTCGGCGTCGTTGGAAGCAACTCGAGCCGAAGAGACGTTCCAGCGGGTCAGCAACGATGTCAGAGAGGCCTCGGCGCGGGGCTGGTCCCTCAACCGGAACGAGAGCCAGGAGTTTGTCGTGTATGCCCAGGAGCGACTGCTCGGCGACGACACGCTGTCGCAGTTCGGGTGGACGCCGGGCATGGTTATGCCCCGCACGCCGCAACAGGAACAGGTGCGCGATATCCTGCTTGGCGAATTCATGGAGCGTCGCGTCTCATCGGTCCGCGACGAACTGGGTGTAAGCGTGCCTGAGCGTCTGTCAGGGCAGTTGCATGGCCCTGCTTCGGCGACCCCGGGTGCGGTACAACAATGGGGCAACCAGCGCGCAGCCGGCGTCAGGGCGCAAGGGCCTGACGTGTCGATCCGGGAAAGCTCGCGCGATCTCGATTTGGCCGGCAATGTCGCTGACGCGATCCCGAACGCGTCAGCGCGCATCACGCGTGGTGCATTCGAGGTCGGGAACGGTGTCGACGAGGCGAGAGGGACGGCGGGTCAGCTAGGTGACCATGTCCAAGAGCGCAATGATGCGTGGATCACGACGACACTTCCCGGTGTTGAGGGCGCGCGCAACTGGGTCCGTGACAATCTCGGGATCGGAGCTGGCACCAGCCATGTTTACGAAGTCCCGCGCGGTGAACGTGCGATGCTGCCGATTTCGGGGCGGCTGAGTTCGGGAATGGGTGGTCGGATCGACCCGGTCACTGGCGAGCCCGGGCGGCATCACCGAGGGGTGGATATCGCAGCGCCAGCCGGGACGGAGATCCGCGCGCCAGCTTCGGGTCAGGTCATTCGGAACGACTTCCAAGCCAACGGTGCCGGGAACTATGTGGTCCTGCAACACGGCGACGGCTCACAGAGCAAATACTTCCACATGCAGGATCGGTCTGGCTTCCAGGTAGGAAGTACGGTCGAGGCCGGGGCTGTGATTGGCCGCGTTGGCAGCACCGGAAAATCGACCGGGTCGCACCTTCATTATGAATTATGGAAGGATGGCGCTCCGGTCGATCCGAGGAGGTTCCAGCTTAGGAATGGCCGGGAATAAGGAAATTGCCGACGATCATAAGTCCGATAATGACAGCGAAGAGGATTTTGTTACCTCGCGCTGACGTTATCGGTTTTTGGGTGTACTCGATAAAATTGGTTCGCTCAGAGGCAAGTTCAATGCCTCGTTGCGTCATTGGATCGAGTACATTGTTAGGATTGAAATAGATATTCGCGCCAATGGGCGGAACGTCGTTCTGCCTGTCCCAATCCCGGCTAGGAGCGTCGTACTCATATTGGCCAGTAACATTGTTAAACACGGCCGCTCCTTCCTCAATCCATAGCCGACCGTGCTGGTCAGAATTAGGCTTGCAAAGCCTAGCATATCGGATTGAGTTTGGCGAGGATTTTCACCCGCACTGACGGAGTGGGCACGGTGGAGCAGGACGGCGAAAACCCGCGCACGATCGAACGCTACGAGGCGCTGCTGCGCGAGCATCTGCTGTTCTACGATGCGCTGCGTCTGCGCGAGCGCCGGCCGAGGAGCGCGGCGCAGCGCCAGTTCCAGGACGTGGCGTGGGGCAAGGCCCCGCCGGTAACCGATCACGAGCTCGCCTATGTTTGGCACCTGAAGGCGCGTAGGATCGCGCCTTTCAACACCCCGGCGCCGGCACCGCATATCGACGACGTGATGGCCGGGTACGACCTCGGGGCGCGGCCGGTGAGTGGCGACGTCGGCACGAAATGGGATAATGCCTGGCGCGAGTATCGTGGTGGCCGGGAGTTCTTCTGAGCCAAACAGATTAAAGGAGTGGACCGATCTGCAACCGATATCGCCTGAGCGCCAAACAGGCCGCGGTGATGCGGTCGGTCGGGTTCGAGCCGCCGTATCCCGAGGACGAGACCTACCCGGTGCCGCGCGAGATCTTCCCGACCGGCAAGAAGACCGCGCGCTATGGCCTGGTCGTCAGGCGGGCAGGGGAGCGTAACCGCCCGCTTGAGCCGATCGCGATGGAATGGGGCTTCCCGACCAAGGTAGCGAGCAAGCGCGACCCGGCGGTCAAGCTGGACAAGTTCGTCACCAATGCGCGGAATCTCTCATCGTCGATGTGGAAGCCGTCGATCGCCAGTCCCGATCGCCGCTGCCTGGTCCCGTTCACGCATTTCGCCGAACCACATCCCGAGGGCGGGAAGGGCGATGACGGCAAACCCCGCCAGATGTGGTTCTCGCTGCCTGACCAGCCCATCGCCTTCTTCGCCGGTCTGTGGCGGCCGACCGAGCGCGGCGATGCCTATGCCTTCTGCACCACCTCTCCCAACCCCGCCGTCGCGCCCTGGCATCCCAAGGCGATGCCGGCGATCCTCCACCCCCGCGATTTTACGACATGGCTCGACGGGAGCCATGAAGATGCCCTGAAGCTCGTCCGCCCCTACGAGGGTGAGATGAGCGCGCAGGAGGCAACTCCCGATGGCGGTTCGGCATGAACCGGGCTAGGCCGGTACAATCATTCACCACCGGGACGTGTTCATGACGACTACATCCGATCTGGCCGAGCAGATCTCCAACACCCATGGCCTCGCAAAGGCCGACGCCAGGAAAGTCATCGATGCGATCCTTGCGAACATCACCGCGGCCGTCGCGACCGGCGAGGAAGTCAGCCTCAACGGGTTCGGCAAGTTCAAGCTGAAGGACACCCCCGAGCGTCAGGGGCGCAACCCATCGACGGGCGAGGCGATCACGATCGCGGCGTCGCGCAAGCTGACGTTCGCGCCCGCCAAGGCGGTCCGCGATCGGTTGAATGGCAAGTGATATACGGGCCAGCGTATAAAAACGCTGGCCTAAGCTGAGGGGACGTCATGGCCGATACCGCAGCCGACTACCGCGCGAGGGCTGCGGCCGATCTTGCCGAGGCGCAGCGGCTCGATCTGCCACATGCTCGGGATCGTATGCTGTATTCGGCCGATCGCTGGTCGAAGATGGCTGATGCGGTCGATCGCCGTGTCCGGTAACGAAAGCACGACGGTCGCGCTCGACGTGGCTAACTGGTCAGCGGTCCAGGCAATGGTCGAGCGTCTCGACGACAGGGCTGTGATAGCGATCTACGAGCTGGCCGAAGGCGCTGGTCCGGTCGCGGACCTCGCGGCCGCACAGATGGAAAAACGCAACCTCGACTATTGAGCCAAGTTAAGAGTTCGGCCGCTGGTTAAGCCGCTGTTGCCAAGCCGGCACAAGCCACGTTCCTGTTTTGTTCGATAATATATCTTATGTTAAATCAGAATGGAGTTCGGTCTCACCGTAGGTTTTCCATGCGCGCTTTACGCGCTCTGTCCACCGAAGCTTAAAAAAGGTCTCAACTGTGTCACTTGCTACGTCAAGTGTATCGAACGCGATATTGGCGATCTCGTCTTTCCTGAGGCGCAAGATCGCGATCACATCTTTCGCCGCTGGTGCTTGCCGATGCACTCCTTTAGCATCAACCGTGACCAAGAAGCGGTCCACCTTCGACATCGTGATCATGCCGACGCACTGATCCTCGTCGAGGCTGATGGCCTCGACCACGCCCTCGTAGGCCACGAAATTCCCCTCGTGCTCGGCTTTTGTCATCACGTAGGCGAGAGCGACCTTGTCCGATGCAGCGGACGCATCGACAACGCGCTGAAGCCATCCAGCCGCAGAAGGCTTCACGAGGTTCTGAAGCGCTCCTTTGCGACCGAGCCAATAGCAAAGCGCACCCGTTACGAAGCTGGTCCACAACAGGCCTGAAAGCGCCGTCCAGATGTCGTGGGCGTTACGCGCTTCGGTAGTCGGGCTCAGGATCACCCGGTAGAAGTCGGGATCATATGACAGCAACGTCCAGGTGGCGGCGACCCGACTGTTGAGGTCGATGGCCATGGCCGCCAACAGATGCCCGAGGCATGCGAAGAGCACGATCGCAGCCAATGTGGTGGTTGAGCCTTGCCGGTCGGGCATGGGGCTCAGGAGGTCATCGGTTGAACCGGCTCGAACGCATACCCACCCGACGATGCCGGGCAGGAGAAGCAACAGAGCAATAAATAGCTGGTAGCCGAGCGTCATGCCGGCTGCGGGCGTCGACCGCCAGCCTCGGGCTGTCGCTCGGCGATCGGGCGTGCCTCGCGCAGGCACGGGAGCTGGAGCGCCCTGCCCTCACCGCCGATAAGTCGTGGCGGGCTGTGAAGGTGAAAGGGCTGAAGGTCGAGGTGTTGCGATAGCCGGCGACGACCGCTTTGCGCCCCAATATCGGTCATTCCGAACCCTTCGGATTTAAACCGAAAGCCGCCATTCGTTCGCGCATCAAAACGAGGCGGCGCGGTTCATAGCTTGCTTGCCGACTGTCTGCGCGTTCCATCGATTAGCTCAATCAGCCACACTTTCTGGCGGGCCAACATGGCATCGTTGCGCGCCGCAATCAGCCGTTCGTGTTTCTGGCCCACAGACGGCCTTATTCACGCGAAAAAACCTGTAGGAATGCCGCACTATAATAAGCATAGGGCAGTATGCGCACACCTGTCACGAATTTTCGTGCAATTAAATGGCCCTTATCCTTTTCAGGCCTAAGCTCTTACTGCAAGATTTATTGAATTTTTCGTTGACAGGTAAGCCGGCTAGTTTTTCAATCGATGGAGCCAGCTTTCTACATAGCACACCAAGGCAACTAACTGCGCGGCGCTTCGAGGACAGCTTGGCCTTGGCTTGCGAACAGGTAAACCACATGCCCGCCAAGCGATGCCAGGGCCCCTTCGATATCAATCGGCAGGCCCCGCTCGCTGTTCGCGGCGAGCGCGCTCAGGATGGCATGCGCAGCCGCGGTTCCCAGCTCCTCTGCAGCGGTCAGCCCCTGTACGAAGGGGTTGCGCCCCAGCAGAAATGGCAACGACAGGCAATGCACGCGTTCCAGCGGGTTGCCGGGTTGCCCGAGCTTGAAGCCCTTCCCGGTGACGATTTCATCGAGGCTTGCCGACCGCGCGATGGCCAGGGCGCGGATCTGCATGCGCAGCGTTGGAAAGGGAAATTCCTCCTGCCCCAGAACGGCCTGCCCGCGTGCGTCGACGATGGAATCGAAGTGGTGCGTCACTCCGCGCGCAGCGATGTGCCAGCCGGCGCCTTTGTCGTCCCGCTCCATCGTATAGTCGGAACCGAGCGCATGGATTGCAAGGATACCGGCATCGTGCAACGCGATCAGCCGTTCGATCGAGAGCGGCGGAACAGCCGCATAATTGTCCACGAACACGCGCTTCAGCGAGCGGTTGAAGCGGGCGCGGTCGCCGTCCGACAAGTCCTTCACAATGGCGCCGAACGGCTCGTGCATGCGCAGCAGCGCATAACGCCAAGGCACGGTGCGGTGATGCCGCGCGTTGTAGTGCACTTCCAGCAGATTGCCGCGCGCCCATTCCAACGGATCGAAGTCGCTGCGGCGCTGCGCATAGCACTTGGAAAAGCCCTCCGGCGTCGTGCATCCCGGCCCGAGCGATCGTAGGAACGCCGGGTCGAGCCGCTCGAGCTGGTCGAGGAAGAGGCCGAATGCCCGGTCCAGATCGCCATCCTTGCCCATGACGATTGCAGCCAGCCGGTCGTCGGTAAACAGATCCAGCGGCTGATAGGGGATCGGGCAGAAGAAATCGGCTTCGGGCAGCAGCCCGCCGCGCGACATCATGGTGATGAGCGGACCCTGCGCCCGGTCGCATTGGTCGGTCGGCGCAAAGGTCAGGCGCCCGTCCACGGACTTGAAACGGCCGATCCGCATTGCATGATCGATCGCCACGTCGATTCCGCTCAGAGAGGTGCCAAGGATACCGAGCCGAATCGCGTCCGCCGAAAGATTTGGCTCGACGCTGCGCCCCAGGGCCGCCGGGTCGGCCCCGTGTGTCTTGGGCACCGAGTGCCCGGTGGCCAGAATCGCATGATCGAACGCGAGCGCGGCCTGCTGAGTGACAGCATCGCTCGTCACCCAGACCCCGCCCTCATGCGCGACAATATCGCTGACGCGGGTGCGCGTGTGCAGCGTGATGCGGTGGCCGCGCGCCGCGCCTTCATTCACCAGCGCGCCAAACTGGTCGGCGTAATAATCGCCCAGAACCACGCGCGGAAAAAAGTGTCGTTCGTGCAGGTCGGCATCCCCGATGCCCCAGCCATGGCGGGTTTCGGGCGGGATCCGCTGCAACCAGTCGAGCAGGGTCTCGCACACCGGCGGCAGTTCGATGCTGGCGATGTTGGACAGCATGGCCGGTGAGTTCTGCTGGCGATCGTAGGGCGTACCCACACCGGGCCGCGCCCCGGATTCAAAGATCAATATCGCCAGCGGTGCCTCTGACGTGATCAACCGCTTCAGGGCATAGACCGCGCTCGGCCCGGCCCCGATGATCGCCACGCGCGGCCGCGTTGGCTTGTTCGTATTCCTCAATCGAACACGCTGAAGGCGAGCAGCTTTTCGCGCACATCGCGATCCGCCCCGGCCGGGATCAGCGCCTCGATCGCGGCGCGGCGGTCCAGCGGGCTGGCGTCGAGATCGAGCCCGAGCATGGCGGTGTCGGGGAATGTCCGCTCCGTCGCAGGTTGATCAAGCACGACATCGAGCGCGCGGTGACGCGGATCGCGGTTGACCGTGGCAAACATCTGGCCAACCGCCTCCGGGCTGCCTTCGAGCACCTGCATGTAGCTATTGCCGTTGCCCAGCAGCAGGCCGGTGAGGCCCTTGCGCCGATTGCCCGCCTGCACTTCGTGAGCGAGCGCAAGCGCGGTGTCGGCCTGCGCGTTTTCCTGCGCGCCGGCGGTGCTGAGATAGATCAGCACGCGCAGCGGTGCCTCGGACAGCGTGCAGACATCGGCGGTGCCGGCCATGACGGGATCGTTGTCCTCCATGATCCGGCACCGCGCGTGGGTCAGGCCAGGTCGCGGACTTTGGGTTCGCGATCCCAGTGGCGCTTGGTGCCGACCTTGAGGAAGTCCTCCGGCTTGGGCACGCCCGCGTCAGGCTCGATATTCGCCTTGGGCAGGATATGCTCGCGCGTGCCGCCACAGGCGCCGATGGTCTTGCAGTGATACCAGGCGTCGGCAAACCAGGCGACCGCGCCCACATCCTTGGCCAGTTCCTGCGCCTGGTCGGGCATCAGGATGGCGACCACCGCATCGAACACCACCGAAGGCGTGCCCGCGAGCTGGCCATCGGCCTTGAGTGTGCCGCCCTTGACCTTGATCTCGCCCACCTTGGGCGCGACCAGCTTAACCGTACCGCCGTCCTTTTCGACGCCCGCCTTGATCTCGTCGATCATCGCCTTGTCCGAACCCTCGGCGTAGAGAATGCCCACGCAGCGGCCCTCGAACACGGGCTTTTCCTGCTTCTGGATCGACAGTGCATCGGACAGCGCCATATCGATCGGTTCCTTCGCGGCCTTGGCCTTTTCCGGGAGGTCCATCGCCAGACCGGCGGCCACGCGCTTGGCCAGATCCTCGTCGATATTGCGAAGACGGCTCATCACCCGGTTGCGGACATGCTCCAGCGTCACCTTCGACAGCTCGAACACGATAGCCGAGCAGATGTGCGCCTGTTCGTTATCGGTCTGCGAACGATAGAACAGCCGTGCCTGGCTGTAGTGGTCGGCGAAGGTTTCCGCACGGATGCGCAGCTTCTCGCCGCCATCGTTGCGTTCGTCATTGGCGGCAAAGCTGGTGAAGCCGGTTTCCGGGCATTCGCGCGGGCCGCCGTCCTCGCCCGCTTCGGCAAGGCTGTTGGGCTCGTAATTGGCGCGGCCCGTGGGCACCAGCGTCTGCATCATCCCGTCGCGCTGGAAATTGTGGAACGGGCACTTGGGCGCGTTGATCGGGATCTGGTGGAAATTGGTCGTGCCCAGCCGCGATTTCTGCGTGTCGAGATAGCTGAACAGCCGCCCTTGCAGCAGCGGATCGTTCGAGAAATCGATCCCCGGCACCACATTGGTGGGCAGGAAGGCGACCTGCTCGGTCTCGGCAAAGAAATTGTCGACATTACGGTTCAGCGTCATGCGCCCGATGATGTCGACCGGGATTTCCTCTTCGGGAATCAGCTTGGTCGCATCGAGCACGTCATAGGGCTGCTTGGCGGCCCACGCCTCGTCGAACACCTGGATGCCCAGGTCCCATGCCGGATAGTGCCCGCCATCGATCGCTTCGTGGAGATCGCGGCGGTGGAAATCGGGGTCGGCCCCGGCCAGCTTCACTGCCTCATCCCAAGTGGTGGAGGCAAGGCCCAGCACCGGCTTCCAGTGGAACTTGACGAAGCTGCCCTTGCCCTCGGCATTGACGAGCCGGAAGGTGTGGACGCCGAACCCTTCCATGTTGCGCAGCGTGCGCGGGATCGCGCGGTCGGACATCGCCCACATGATCATGTGCATGGACTCGGGCATCAGGCTGATGAAATCCCAGAACGTGTCATGCGCGCTGGCCGCTTGCGGATAGCCGCGATCGGCCTCCATCTTCACCGAATGGACGAGGTCGGGGAACTTGATCGCGTCCTGGATGAAGAACACCGGGATGTTGTTGCCGACCAGGTCCCAGTTGCCGTCTTCGGTGTAGAGCTTGACCGCAAAGCCGCGCACGTCGCGCGGGGTGTCGACCGATCCAGCGCCGCCCGCGACGGTGGAGAAACGGGTGAACACGGGGCAGCTGTTGCCGGCCTTGGAGAATAGCTTGGCCTTGGTCAGTTCGGGGATCGCCTTGGTGACTTCGAACACGCCGTGCGCGCCGGAACCGCGGGCGTGGACGATACGCTCGGGGATACGTTCGTGATCGAAGTGAAAGATCTTCTCGCGCAGAACGAAGTCTTCCAGCAGTGTCGGCCCGCGCGCGCCGGCTTTGAGGCTGTTCTGGTTGTCCGCAATGCGATGGCCGTGGTTGTCGGTGAGATGCGCCACCGTATCGCTATGATCGCCGCTATCGGGCACCTGCTGATGCACTTCGCCAGCATTGCCCAGCTCGGTGTCGAAATCGGTCTCGCCCAGACCCGGGTTGTGGTGGTGCAGCGAATTGTCGCCCGCCGGGCCGCGTGGCCGCTCCCCCTTGTCGATCGCGCGGCCACCGAAAGGACCGGTTTTGTCCACGTTGGGAACTGGCTTCACGATGATCGGGTCGGGGTTGATGTCATGGGCGGTCGTCTGAACTTTTTTAGCCATCGTTCATCCTCTAATTTTTGCCCCGGGTCGGGGCAACATCGATAAAGTGCCCGCAGGGGTCCCGATATCCAGCGATCGTCGATCAAGATACGCTAGCTGCAAAGATCTTAGCGGCCTTCGCACATGGAGCGACTCATCTTTTCGGCCATAACGGAAAAAAGGAGTGCGATGCCATACCGCCCGCCGATCAGAACGCTCCCGCTCCATGCGGTGACGCCAAACTTGCCATCGCGAGGGAATTGGAATGTCGCATTGTAGAAGGCCTTCCCGGCTCCTTGCTATTCGGTTTCCTAGCGACCGATCTCGAGCCTTTGCTTTCGGCGGATAGGAAAAGGTGCCGCAGTCGGAATTATCTGTTAGTTAGCGCTGTCAATTGTCTGGCAGTTCGTGACGTGACCCCCGGCTTTCCCCCAACTGGGATTAGAGCCGCGCGGTTGTTTTGCGCTTGAGCGCGGTTGAAGCAATGGGCTGCGTAGCGGAGCCCGGAGGGCGTAGCGAATCAGTCCATTGCTTATCCAGTTCGGCGGCGAACGCCGCCGGTGTTGCGTATCCAAGGGATGAGTGTGGTCTCTCCCGATTGTAGTCCTCGACCCAGGCGGCGATCTCGACCCGGGCGTGGGCAAGGCTGAGGAACAGCGTCTCGTTGAGCAGTTCGTCGCGCATGCGGCCGTTGAAGCTCTCGACGTAGCCGTTCTGCATCGGCTTGCCCGGCGCGATGTAGTGCCGCTCAACGCCGATCTCCCCGCACCATGCCAGCACCGCATTGCTCGTGAGTTCGGTCCCGTTGTCGCTGACGATCATCCCCGGTTTGCCGCGCTGTGCGATCAGCTCCGTCAACTCGCGCACGACACGGCCGCCTGAGATCGATGTGTCGGGCACCGCCGCAAGGCACTCCCGGGTCACGTCATCGACCACGTTCAGCACGCGGAACCGTCGTCCTGACGCCATTTGGTCGTGCACGAAGTCGAGGCTCCAGCGCTGGTTCGGTAGGGCCAGCACCGGAGCAGGCGCCCGTGTTCCAACAGCACGCTTGCGGCTCCGGCGTCGCCTGACCGCCAATCCCTCCTCACGGTAAAGACGCTGGGTTTTCTTGCGGTTGATCATCACCCCCTCCCGGCGCAGCAGGATATGCAGGCGACGATAGCCGAACCGGCGTCGCTGGTTCGCCAGCTCGCGCAGCTTCTCGCGAAGCTCGGCATCGTCAGCCCGCTGGGAGCGATATCGCACGCTCTTACGGTCGGCTCCGATCACATGACACGCCCGCCGCTCGCTCATCCCGTGACAATCCTGGAGATGAGCAACAGCTTCCCGCTTCGCGGCGGGCGTCAGAACTTTTTTGTCAGAAGATCCTTCAGCGCAGCGTTGTTCAGCATCGCATCGGCCAACAAGCGCTTGAGCCTGCCGTTCTCATCCTCGAGCGAGCGCAGCCGCTTTGCCTCGGACACCTCCAGTCCGCCGTACTTCGCCTTCCAGTTGTAGATCGTCGCTTCCGACACACCGTGTCGGCGGGCCAGGTCCGCGGTCTTCGCCCCCGCCTCCGCTTCCTTCAGCACGCCAATGATCTGCTCTTCAGAAAACCTCGTTCGCTTCATCTCGTCCGTCCTTCTCTCAGGGGCGGACTCTAATCCAGCGTGGAGGAAAATCGGGGGTCACGTCACTATTCCAAGGGCGGCACACAGCGATCTGATCACGGCTCGGCATCCAGAGGCTCGATACAATCGCGACGCTCATCAAAAAGGTGCAAACTGACGCTACATGCCATTAGAGACTGAGGAAGAGGTTGCTTCGAATTATCGTCCGCCGTTATGGCCTTGGCACGACTAAAGGATTTCAAACTCTTGCAAGATGCTGCCTCCAAGCGGAAATTCCGCGACACGAATTCCTGGTGGTCTATCGTCGGCCTCGTTGCCGGGATCGGCTTCTTCCTGGTCAGCGCGATCCTTTCGTATTCGAACGTCCTCAGCATGCGCGAGAACGAGGAACGGATCCGCGTTACGCACGAGGTGCTGACGTCGCTCGATGAGCTCATGATAGCGGTGCTCGGCGTGGAAACTGGTAGCAGAGGCTATGTCCTGACCGGCAAAGACCAATATCTTGAAGCTTATCGAACCGGAGCTGCCAGCGCGCGACAAAACCTGGGGAAGTTGGAAGCTTTTGCAAATGACAATGCCGCCGAGGATGAGGACCTCGACCGGCTCCGGACCCTGATCGACGAAAAACTCCGTTTCTCCCGGTTGGCCATCGAGACTCGTCGCGATCAGGGCTTCGATCCGGCGATCGCGATGATCGACAGCGACCAGGGCAAGATCGCGATGGATGCGATCCGTTTGGAGATGGCGCAGAGAAACCGCGCGGAGACGACAGAGCGCCAGCAGCGCATCGCCGAACTGGCTGCGGCGTCCAGTGCAACGCTCGTCAGCGCCATGGTCACTAGCCTTATTGGCATCGCCTTGACCATCGCGATATTCCTGCTGCTCATGCGCGGAAACCGCCTGCGCGAACGTCAGCGTTGGCTGCAAACCGCGCAGGTGGAGCTTAGCGAAGCGATGCGCGGCGAGAAGACTGTCCCGCAGCTGGGCGCCGCGGTGCTTGCCTTCCTCGCCGAGAGGACCGGGGCTAACGCAGGCGCGATCTTCAAGGGAGAAGGAGGCACGTTCAACCGTGCAGCCATGCTCGGGGTGACCGACGCGGCAGCGGTGCCCGAAACGTTTGCCTTCAACGAAGGCTTGCTCGGCAAGGTGGCGGCAGACGGACACCCGACCGAGCTTGCGGATATCCCGGACGGTTATCTCAAGATCGGTTCCGCACTTGGCAGCGATACGCCGCGCCATCTCGTGGTCGCCCCGGCTTTCAATGAAGGTTCGGTCAATGCCGTCATCGAACTCGGATTTTTCGATGCGGTGGATGACCGGGTACGAGAACTACTCGATACCGTTTCAGGCTCGATCGGCGTCGCCCTGCGCTCGGCGCGTTTCCGCGAGCGCCTGCAGGACGCGCTGGAGGAAACGCAGCGCCAGGCTAGCGAACTGCAGGCGCAAAGCGAGGAATTGCGGGTCTCCAACGAGGAACTGGAGGAGCAGGGGAATGCGTTGAAGGAAACGCAAGCCCGGCTGGAACTGCAGCAGGTCGAACTGGAACAGACCAACAGCCAGCTTGAAGAACAAGCGCAGGCTCTGGAGGGCCAGCGTGACGAGCTTTCGCGCGCCGCTGCCTCGCTGCAGCTTAAGGCTCGCGAGCTTGAGCAGGCCAGCCAGTACAAGTCTGACTTCCTTGCCAACATGAGCCACGAGCTGCGCACGCCGCTCAATTCGCTGCTGATCCTTTCCAAGCTGCTGGGCGACAATGCCGACGGCAACCTTTCGGCCGAACAGGTCAAGTTTGCCCGCACGATCGAATCTTCGGGCAACGACCTCCTGACCCTTATCAACGACATCCTCGATCTGTCGAAAATCGAGGCGGGTCACGTCGAGATCCAGGCGACCCAGGTCTCCACGGAGCGGCTCGCTTCGGACCTGCGAAAGATGTTCGAGCCGCTGGCGCAGCAGCGTGGGCTGGAACTCGACATCGCGCTTGCCGACGATGCGCCGCGTTCCATCGAGACCGATCGACAGCGGCTGGAACAGGTACTCAAGAACCTGCTTTCGAACGCGATCAAGTTCACCGAACGGGGCAGCGTTACCCTGTCGATCTCCAGCAAGGATGACGACCAGATCGAATTCGCGGTCGCCGACACCGGGATCGGCATCGCACCGGAGCAGCGCGACGCGATATTCGACGCCTTCCGCCAGGCCGACGGCACAATCAGCCGCAAGTTCGGCGGCACCGGGCTCGGCCTCTCGATTTCGCGCGAACTGGTCCGCCTGCTGGGCGGAACGATCCGGGTCACGAGCGAAGAAGGCAAGGGAAGCACGTTCATCGTGGACGTGCCTGCCACTTACGATCCCGCCACCGTCGCGCCGCGCGCTGCCGCGCCGGCGGGTAAGGAACCGCCGGCAACAGCCCCGGCAACTGTACAAGCCGCGACCAGGCCGAAGGGCCGGACCAATACGACACCCAAGGGGCCGGTCATCGACGACGACCGGGCGGTCCTGTCCGGTGACAAGCGCGTATTGCTCGTGATCGAGGACGACAGCAGATTTGCCGGTATCGTGTGCGACCTGTCACGCGAAATGGGTTTCGAATGCCTCGTGGCCGGCACCGCGCAGGAAGCGATCGACCTTGCCCGCGAGTACCGGCCCAGCGCCATCGTGCTCGACATCGGTCTGCCCGATCAGTCGGGCCTTACCGTTCTGGACCGGCTCAAGCATGAAGACAGGACACGGCACATACCGATCCACGTTATCTCCGGTTCGGACCAGGCCCAGACAGCGATGGCATTGGGTGCGATCGGCTTCCTTGAAAAGCCCGCCCCCCGCGAACGGCTGGCAGAGGTGCTGGCCATGCTGCAGCAGAAACTGGCATCGCGCGTTCGGCGTGTGCTCATCGTCGAGGACGACGCGGTCCAGCGTGAGGCGGTCAGTCAGCTGCTCGGATCGCAGGATGTCGAGACTGTCGGCGTCGGCACGGTCGCCGAATGTCTGGAGGAACTGCGCGGCGGCCAGTACGATTGCATGGTCCTCGACCTCGCGCTGCCCGATGCCACCGGCTTTTCCCTGCTCGAGACGCTAAGCGAGGAAGGCGAGGGTCCGCTTCCTCCGGTAATCGTCTACACCGGGCGGGACCTTTCGGCCGACGAGGAGCAGCGCCTGCGTCGTTATTCCAGTTCCATCATCATCAAGGGCGCCAAGTCGCCCGAGCGCCTGCTGGACGAGGTTTCGCTGTTCCTGCACCAGGTCGTTTCCGACTTGCCTGCCGAACAGCGCCAGATGATCGAGAAAGCGCGTCACCGTGATGCGGCGCTCGAAGGCCGCCGCATCCTCATCGTCGAGGATGACGTGCGCAACGTCTACTCGCTCACCAGCGTTCTGGAGCCCCGCGGCGCACTGACGCGGATCGCGCGCAACGGGCAGGAGGCGATCGATGCGCTGGAGGAAGCGGCGGGCGATCCTGACAACACGATCGACTTGGTGCTGATGGACGTCATGATGCCGGTGATGGACGGCCTCACCGCCGCTCGCGCCATCCGTGCCGATGCGCGCTGGAAGAAGCTGCCCATTGTCATGCTCACCGCCAAGGCCATGCCCGACGACCAGCAGAAATGCATCGATGCGGGCGCCAACGATTACATGTCAAAGCCGATCGACGTGGACAAGTTGCTTTCACTGGTACGGGTATGGATGCCCAGGTGATGCGCACCAGAATGACGGACGCCGGTGCTGCGAACGAGAGCATCGAGGACATCGAGATCCAGCTTCTGCTGGACGCACTCTATCGGCATTATCACTACGATTTTCGGCACTATGCCCGCGCCTCAATCAAGCGGCGGCTGCTGCAGGCGCGGACACAGTTGGGCTACGACAGCATTTCCGACATCCAGTCGGCCGTCCTGCACGACGAGACGATCCTGCCGCGTTTGCTAAACTTCCTCACCGTTCAGGTGAGCGAGATGTTTCGCGACCCTTCGTATTTTCGCGCCCTGCGCGAAAGCGTCGTGCCTCACCTCAGGACCTACCCCTCGCTCAAGGTATGGGTCGCGGGATGCAGCCATGGCGAGGAGCTTTATTCGCTGGCGATCCTCTTCGCCGAGGAAGGGCTGGCCGACCGTACCATCTTCTACGCAACGGACATCAACCCGGCGGCGCTGCGCGCGGCGCAGGCGGGCATTTATCCGCTGGACCGGATCCGCCAGTTCACGGAAAACCATCGCCAGTCCGGCGGTCATTCATCTTTATCTGAATACTATACCGCGGACTACGACAGGGCCGTGTTTGACAAGGCCCTGCGCGAACGAGCCGTTTTCTCCGATCATAGCCTGGTGACCGACGCCGCGTTCGGCGAGATGCACCTCGTTTCATGCCGCAACGTGCTGATCTACTTCGACCGCGAATTGCAGGACCGGGTCGTGGGACTGTTCGGCGAATCGCTCGCGCGCGGCGGATTCCTAGGCGTCGGGTCGAAGGAAAGCCTGCGCTTCTCGGCCCACGCCGACATGTTCTCGGAGTTCGTGCGCGAGGAAAAGATCTATCGAAGGAACACTCGGTGAGCCTTCAGGCAGTCGTCATCGGCGCGTCGGCGGGCGGCGTGCAGGCCCTTTCGCAGGTGCTGCCGGCCTTGCCCGTGGACTTTCCCATTCCCGTCATCGTCGTCGTCCATATCCCGCCACGGCGCGATAACGCCTTGGTCGATCTGTTCGCCGACAAATGCCGCATCCCTGTAAAGGAAGCGGAGGATAAGGAGCCGCTGGAACCGGGAACGATCTATTTCGCGCCGTCCGATTATCATCTTCTCGTCGAGGCGGGCGGCTCGCTCGCTCTATCCTCGGACGAGCCGGTCAATCACTCGCGACCCGCAATCGACGTGCTGTTCGAAAGCGCGGCAGACGCGTTCGGAAGCGAGCTGGCCGGGATTGTCCTGACGGGAGCGAACAGCGATGGCGCAGCGGGATTGCGCGCTATATGTGCGGCAGGCGGGAAAGGTATCGTACAGGATCCGGCCTCGGCGGAAGTGGCGACAATGCCCCACGCTGCGCTTGCCGCGGCCCCGGGTTCGCAAGCGATGCGGTTGGAAGACATCCACCCTGCGCTGGAGGCCATGATCGCGCTATGACCAACAACGTCAAATTCCTGTTGGTCGACGATCTCGAGGAAAACCTCGTCGCGCTCGAAGCCTTGCTTGCGCGCGAAGGGCTGGAGCTGCATTTGGCGCGCAGCGGCGAAGATGCGCTCGAACTGATGCTGGCGAACGATTATGCGCTGGCGCTGCTCGACGTGCAGATGCCCGGCATGGACGGGTTCGAACTGGCCGAGATAATGCGCGCGAACGAGCGATCGCGGCATATCCCGATCATTTTCGTGACGGCGGGAAGCGGCGATGCCGCACGCCGCTTTCGAGGTTACGAGGCGGGAGCGGTCGATTTCATCCAAAAGCCGATCGAAGCCGACATCCTGCGCTCCAAATCGAATGTCTTCCTGGACCTGTATGCCCAGCGGCAGCAGATCACCGCCCAGCGCGACGAACTCGCAACGCTCAGCGCTGCGCTACAGGCTGCCGATCAGCAGAAAAACCGGTTTCTCGCGGTGCTGGCGCACGAGTTGCGCAATCCGTTGGCGGTCCTTGCCGCCGGTCTCAGCATTCTGGAGAGGAAAAGGGATCCGGAGGTCATTGGAAACGTCCGCACGTCGATGCGGCAGCATCTCGGGCACATGACCCGTCTCGTCGACGACCTGCTCGACATCAACCGCATCGAGCACGGAAAAATCTCGCTGCGCCGGGAGAAAGTGCTGCTGGCCGACATCCTTCCCTCCGCGCTGGAAGTCGCGGTTCCGGCAATCGAGTCAGGGAATCACACGCTCGCAGTGAACGTTCCGGAACAGCCGATACTACTCGACGTCGACAAGGCGCGCTTCATTCAGATGGTCAGCAATGTCGTTGGCAATGCGGCACGGTACACGCCGAAGGGCGGGCGCATCGAGGTCACCGCAAGTGGCAGCGGAAACAGCGCCAGCATTGTCGTTTCCGACAACGGTGTCGGCATCCCAGCCGACCAGCAGTCGCGCATTTTCGAGCTCTTCGAGCAATCCAATGCAGGAATGGTCGTGATAGGCGACGGGCTGGGAATCGGGCTGGCCCTCGTCAAGCAACTTGCCGAACTGCATGGCGGGACAATCCGGCTGGTAAGCAGCGTACCTGGCGAAGGAAGTACTTTCGAGATCCAGCTTCCGACCGGAAACCACTAGCGCGATTAAGCTTACCGCTGAACTTTCGTACTTGAAGCTCGCAACACTAATCCAGGAACCCAAATAGTCAGGAGGGATCCCGTCGGATGGCAGTTGATTGTCGGATTTCAAGGTCGCAGCGCCTATAAGCCGCCAGTCCGCTTGCGGCCCAAAAGCCTCCTCTTTCAGCGTTCCCCGCTTGGCCAATGACGGCCGAGGAGATGAACCATGGGATACTCTCGATTTGACCCCGCAATACAAGCCCGTGCAGCCTGGAACGCCGGCAAGACCGTTGGCACCAAGCGACCTCTGACGCAGAAGCAAATCTGGGCGATACGCTTCCACCTAGATCGCGAAGGCCGTCTCCGGGACAAGGCTCTCTTCGATCTCGCGATCGACAGCAAACTGCGTGGCTGTGATCTCGTCAAGGTCAAGATTGGCGATGTCGTTGCTGGCGCGGACATTCGCAATCGCGCCATTGTCATCCAGCAAAAGACCAACCGTCCCGTCCAATTCGAACTGACAGCGGATGTTCGCGCGACTCTGATCGCCTGGCTAGAGCGACGCGGCGGTTCGGCTCACGATTATCTATTTCCGAGCCGCGTCGATCTCCATGGCCATATGAGCACACGCCAGTATGCCCGCCTCGTCGATGAGTGGGTGACCGCCATCGGTTTGCGTAAGGCTGAGTACGGCACTCACTCGCTGCGGCGAACGAAAGCTGCGATGATCTACCGTGCCACCGGCAATATCCGAGCTATCCAAATTCTGCTCGGCCACACCAAGATCGAAAACACGGTTCGGTACCTTGGTGTCGACCTCGAGGATGCCTTACTTGTAGGCGCTTGCAATCGTAGCGGCGTGTGCTCGCAAACGGAGCGATTTTCTGCTCGGATTATCTGACAATGGGCGGAGCAGTCTGCTCACGCTAATTGCCAATGTGCTCGCCATCATCCGGCGCTGCTCGCAGTCATGGTCGCCTGCTCACATTATCTGCCAGCGGGAGTGGCGTCAGCGTGGCACCCGGATGGAGCCGTCCGCGATCCCTTCGGCGATATTTGAGAGCATGACGGCGTAGCGGTGCAGGCCGGGGAAGCGACCGGCGTTTCTCTCGATCTCTTCGCCGTATCCGGCATCGAGCAGCGCCTTGAAGTCCGGCATCACGTCGAACATGCCGCCGAGCAGATCGATATCGGAAGCACCGATCAGCAGCAGGGCATTCGCATGGGCGTCGAGGCGTTTCATCGTCTCCAGCATTTCGGTTTTGGTCATCGCACCCTTTCCGCTTGCGTGGTGTCATCGCCTATTATGCGCTGGCCCTGTTCGCGAAAACCTTCCTTTCTGACGACCTCGCGGGCGGGCCATGACGACAACGCATTTCTGCGGCCCGCCGCTTGTCAGAACTGTTCTGGAAACCTGCTTCGCAAAAGCGCTTGCCGGCTACGGGTTTGGAGAGCCCATTGGCACGGAGCGTGAGCACAACGCCCCGTTTGCAAGCAGCGCCGGATGATGGCGAGCACACTGGCAGATAATTCGAGCAGGACGCTCCCCGCCAGTGGCAGAAAGCGTGAGCAGGAAATCAGGCTGTTTGCGAGCACACGCCGCTACGATTGCAAGCGCCTACAGATACAGGCGGTTGTAGAGGTGATGAACACTTCGACCGTACCTTTCGCGCTCGTGGTCGATGACGTCCCGATCATCCTGATGGACATGACGCTGATCCTGGAGGACGCCGGCTTTCGCTGTCATGAGGCGATGGACGGCGATACCGCGATCGTGCTGCTGGAGGAGCAGGCCGACAACACCATCCTGCTGTTCTCCGATGTCGAGATGCCGGGATCGATCAACGGCTTTGCGCTGGCGCGTCATGTCGCACAGCACTGGCCCTGGATCGAGATCGTGATCGCCAGCGGCAATATCCGTCCCAATCCGGGTGACATGCCCGAGAAGGCGACGTTCATCCCGAAGCCCTTCTCGGCTGCGATCGTCCACGAGCACCTCCGCAGGACGCTGCCTGACGGCAAGAAGCCCGCGCCGCTGAAGAATGCGGTGACGACGCCGGTTCAGCCGGGAGCCTGAGCCACCCCTGCCGAGGCGAGCAACTGCGCGTCGGTCGCGTCGCGGTTGTCGATCCACCATTTGGCGTCCGCGATGCCGAGCAGCGCCGCGCCGGTTTCGACGCTATCGAGAGGTTGATCCTTGCGCAGCAAGGCGATCCGTTTCGCGCGAATGGTCGTTGCCCAGCTGACCTGTCGTTCCGAGCCGTTGAGCGGCGCCAGCGACAGATGGGCAACGGCTTGTTGCGAGGCCGCGGCGTCGCGCTCGTTCTCTTCCTGGCGCTGCTTGCGGTAGCACGCGCCGCAGACCGTCGTGCGCAGCCAGGTGGCCTTGCGCTCCTGCTGCGACGCGAACCCGGCAATGAAATGGGTTTGCTCATGGCCGCAGGTGTGGGTGATGCGATGGTCCATGACGTTCAGCCTGTCATATGGGCCGGATTTGTTCCAGCGGGATTGAGTCGAGCCGTTCGGTTCCGGCGACCGATGCTCGCGGCATGAAGATGGCGATCACGACCCGAGTGGGCTGCTCATCACCAGCACGGTCGCGCGCGCGATCGGCGCCGGCGCTACGCCGGCTCTGAAGGGGGCGACCGCCCCCCACCGCAGCGACTTGGCGACGGGGCGATAGCTGACCGGATGGATGCCATCCCGGCTCGGTTGCGCCCGCAGCGGGATGACGGTGTCGCCGAAACGTGCCGCGATCGACGTGACAATGGATGACGCGCGCAGGTCGTAGGGGGCAAGCCAGGCCACCTTGACGGCGGTGGTTCGCCGCCTGAGCGCAAGAAGGTTGGTTGGGAGCGCCGGACTGGCGGCATCGTTCGACCCGAGTGCGATGAGGGCGACGGTGGCGGCCGAAGCGCCCCTCACCCGCCGCTCGATCTCGGCCGAACCGGCACCCACGCGCGCATGAACCTCGCAGCGTATGCCCTGTGCTGCCAATGCCTGCGCCGTGCCGACCGCGGTGCTGTCGCCCAGGATCAGGCAGAAGGGAATCATGGCCGACCAGCCTGATGGGCAAGCGGTTTTCGTGGAGTGGTCATGTCGCCGTAGGCAAGTAGCCCGAAGATGGCGACAGCACAGCCGGCGATGCCGAACGCTGCGCGTGCCAGCCCGATCAGCCGCGCCTTGCGACCCTTGCGAAGGTGGTTCCACCCTCGATCGAGCGAGGTACGCCAGGACAGCCAGCCATCGCCGATATCGCTCGCGCCGAACATCGCGATGGGGATCGTGACGGCCAGCATGATATGCCGGATGTCGGCGCGGGCGATCACGATGGCGAGAAAGGTCGCGACCAGAATGAACAGCGCGATGGCGTTGATGACGCTGTAGAGCGGGCGCAGCCGAAAGATCCGACGCGAGGGCGCAGCGAGGTAGCGCACGATCGGACGGCGGCAGGTGTCGCAGACCAGCATGTGCTGCCCCAGCGGCCAGCGGCGCATCGCCTCATGGCAATACGGGCATTCGGGCCGGGGCAGGCTGATCATATTCATGCGACGTGGCCGACCCTGATCGCATCGGGAAGTGCAGCCCGGATCACGTCGGCGACGTCGGGCACGCAGATCCAGTTGGAGAATCTCGGGTTCCAGATCGCCTTGCCCTTGCACAACGCGGAAAGAACCTCCCTGCCGATCTCATCGTCGCGCGCGGCCCGGAATGCGATGCGGCCATCTGGCAGTGTCCGCTCGACGATCCCGGCGCATACCTCGATAGGTGCGCCCGCCTTGACGGGAACCGCCTTGGCAGGGGGCGATACCTCCAAAACGGTGCATTCAACCGCTACCGATGTGGAGGGACTTTGCGCCGGATGAACAGTGACAGGCTCTGCCTCGACGTACGGCGGCAATTCCGGCACAGACGCGGCCTGGACGATGGGCATGTTGATCGGCCCAGACGGGTCGCCGGTATGAGACGTATCGGCGGCGTCCGTGCTGTCAGGAACGATGCCGAGGCGGGTATAGATATCGCCCTCCTGGACATGGTCGGCGATGAGCTGGTCGGCGATCTCGACCATCTGCGCGGCGGTGACGCCGGTCGAAAACATTCGTCCCAGGGGCGATGACCCGCCGAACGGCACCCAGGCTTTGTAAAGGTTGTCGCATTTGTAGATCGGCTCGTCGCTGCCGATTTTGGAACGGTCGATCATCGCGGTGGGCGGAACGGACACGAATACGCCGACCTCCGCGAACGCCCTGTCATGCCCTTTTCGCTTCAGCCACGCCTGCAGCACCTTGCGTTGTCGTTTGGCCTGTTCGACCGGATTGGGGATGTTCTGCGGCTGACGTTGCGAGCGATACCAGACCATCCATTCGCCATGCTCGTTCTTCGAGATCCGGCCAGAGTAGTTCTTGGATTCGAAGATCGAGGCGGTGCGCGACGCCCGCGACAGCAGGATATGATCGAACTGCGCGAACCCGCCCTGCCCGTCCGGCAGGCGCAGATCGTGGATAAGCAGGTTGCGGTCGTTGTCAGGCCCGAATTGGTGATCGAGCATATAGGCGGTCTCGCGCTCGCCCCGCATCCCCTGGCGATGGTTCCGCACCGTCGATCGCACGCGCTCGGGGAGAGCCGCGAACTCGTCGGACGCCATCACTTCGTCGGCAAATGCGATCTCGGCCGCGCGGGTCGATTTCTTGCGGATCATCGTTTCGGCGTTCCCGGATTTGGCTGCGGCAGCGGTTGAACCGCCTGCGCCGGTAGCGGCGCGGAGGCGGGAGGCACCATTGCGGGCGGCTTGGCCGGCACCAGCCTCGCCTCGAGCCGTGGCCGTGCATCCTCGATCAGCTTGCGGAACGCATCGAGCGTCGCCAGCGTGGTGATCTTGCCGATGTCGGTCGAGGCGTAGCTTCCACCGAGCGCACCCACGCCAAGGCCGAGCAACAGCCCACCGCCCACGACGCCGATATCCTTCTTGCGCGCCGACCCGCTGGCGACCGCTTCCTGGATGCCGGTGTTCACGTCGACCAGCGTCATCAGCACCTGGCTTTCGAGTGTCTTCGACTTGAGCCCGACCGCCCCGCCGAACACACCGCCGACCCCGCCCCCGCTCTCACGCGACTTGGCGTCGGAATAGACCACCTTCACCTCGATCAGATAATCCGCCTTGGTGACAGGCCGGGTTGTGGCAGTCCCGCCATTGATCGCGCGTTCGCGTTCGAGCGCGCTGAACGCCTCGCCGCGATCGGCGACGCGGAAGCAATTGGATCGCGCGATCATCAGCTTGACCAGTGGCAGCGCGTCGACGCGCGCGGTCGAACCGCCGTTCTGCATCTCCGCCATGCGCATGAGCGCCTGCAGTTGCGGCGACAGGCCATCGGCCGGGTTGGCGGCCTTCTCCTCAACCAGCGCGGCAACGCCGAGCGGCACCTGGCATTGCGGCACGGCGGTCGTCTCGTCGACGCCGGTGCCGCCCTGCCCCAGCTTCTGGGCGTGGGCCATTGAAGGTGTGACGGCCGCGAGCGCGGCCGTCACGACGAGCATGCGGGTGCGATCAAGCACCGGCGCCCGCCTTCTTCGCATGCGCTGCGGGATCGCAGATCCCGGCACGCTCCTCGTCCGCCGCAACTTTCTTCGCGGCTTCGTCACAGTCCTTGCAGTCGGGACAGTCCGCGCAGTCCTTGCATTTGCCGTTGTGAAGCGCGTGCGCGCGATAGCGCGCCTTCTTCGCCTCGACCTCGCGCGCGGCATCGGTGCCGGCATGACTTCCGGCGAAGCTCGCCATCGCGAGCAGGACCGGCGCCGACGACTGCGCGCTGGCGGCCGACGGCAAGGCCACGGAGAGGGCGGCAAGCCCCAGCGCGGCGATCATCTTCAGTTTCATCGTGTGTACTCCTTCCCTGGCCGTTTTCAGAAGAAACCGTTGCGTCGGCCGTCGCGACGGTCATCGTGGCGGGCGCTGCTGTCGCCCAGCGCCGAGCGCCGGACCTCCAGCTCAACCCCGTCCCCCTTGCGGCGAATGCGGACATCCTGCGGGGCGATGTTGTTGCGCTTCGCCCAGCGGTCTGCGTCGGCATCCGAGCCGAACTCGCCCATTTCCTCGAAATCCCAGTTGCTCATGTCTCCTGTCCCGGTTGATCGCCGTGCCGGCGCGCGGGGGCCGGTCCTGGCGGTGCGATGCGAAATCCCCGCGCGTGGATGAAGGACAGTGTCACTGGATCGAGGCCGGTTTGGCGGCGATGCGCCGGACCACGAGATTGCTGTCGGCCCCCAGACGAAGATCGAGCGTGTGCCCGACCCGTCGCGTGAACAGCATCACGCCGGCAACCTCGTCGTGCAGCGTGCCCTTGCCGAAGAAGGTCCGAGAATCTGCCCATTCGCGGCCGTGGATGAAGCGGACGCGATATTGGCCGAGCGGGGCTGGCACGGTGACACGCTCGAAGGCGCGGACATAGACCGACAGCCGGTTCTTCGCCGTCGCCGGATCGAGCAGCTGGACGATGCTATTGTCTGCCGCACCCTGAATGGTCAGGTGGCTTCTGACGGTTCGCAGGTCGACGCTGGAGGAGACGGCGACCGTTCCCGATTCCGGAAAACCGGTGTTCGTCCCCACGATTGACGCGAACAGGCTGGAGGTTGCGCGCTTGATCTGGCCCTGCCCGGCCCAGGCCGCAAGGACCAGTGCGATGGCAACACCGACGCCCAGCGCCTGCCAGTAAGGGGCCGGCGTGAAGCGCGGGCGGGGCCGCCATCGACCGCGCTGATAATCGTGGCCCCTGTTCCTGGCTTCGAACCACGACCCTTTCGATCCGCCAGATATCCAGCTCGCGCTCCCCAGCGGCACCGATTTCCTGAACCCGAAGCGGTTCAGCTCGACCCGTGCCTTGCGATCGTTCCATTGCGTCGCACCGGGATCGAGCCCCTGCCGCTTGCGGTAGCGATCGCGCATATAGTCGCGATCATCGATGCCCATCGACCACCTCCATCGACTGCGAGGGGAGAGCCAGGGGAAACACGTCCATTCTGGACAGCATCGCGTGATCGCGCAGCGAGGCCTCGACGGCGACAACCTCGCTCGAAGTCAGTCCAGGTTCGCGTCGTACGAACAGGATGGTCGACGCCGATCCTGCCAGCCAGCGCGCGATGGAGATCCTGGGCATCAGCCGGTCGTGGTCGGCGAAAGCGTGGGTCGCTCGTCGCACGCCGGCCAGCACGGTCATTCCCCAACGCAGGGCGTGACCGTTTCCAGAATCGTGTCCCGCCGCCTCTGCGACGGCTTCCGGCGGGAGATCCCGTATCAGATCGCGGACGGCCGAAAGGGTCGCACCAGGTTCATCGCCGGCATGCTGGATCGCGCGGAGCAGCACATAGCGCGAAGCGCAGGTGTAGCCCGAGCAAACGTCAGGATCGTCGGGAAGGAACGCTTCGATCGCGGACGAGCGTGCATAGTCGCTCGGATGGTCTGCGAAGAAGTCCCAGTTGCCGCGCGCGGGGTCGATCAGCTGGTCGCGGACCTGGTCGGCGAGTTCGGCGATCGCGTCGCCATCGCCGAATACCGCGAGCCGGCCCCCGTCACCGGCGCGGACCGCTTCAAGCGCCGCTGCCGTCAGATCCGCGGTTTCGGCGATCGTGAGGGTCGCGTGCGTCGGCTCGGGTTGGCGCCGGAAGCGAAAAGGGAAACTACCGTCCACCGGGCGTACCTTGGGTTGCGGGCGGAACGAAAATTCCACCATCGGTGTGAAGCGACGCGCTGACGATTCCGCATCCGACCGCCCAGGCGAAGGTGAAAGCCGCCACCGCGGCCGCCAGGAGTCCCGCCTGACGCAACCGGCGCGTCAGCGGGACGATCATGCGTGGTGCGGTTGACCGTGGCTCCACGGGCTTCCTGCGGGCCTGATGGCCATACTCGGCCGTTCCCTCGATCGCGTCGCAGGGCGGCGTGTCGAGCCGCGAGGTCCGACCGATGCGGGGAGGCCCGTGCATATAGTCGCGGTCGGCGAGGCTCATCGTGCTGGCTCGGACCGGACCCGGAGGGCACGCAGCGCGCGGGTGAGCGGCAGGAGTAAGACGTAGGTCAGGCCGAAAATCGCGGCCATCGCAAGCGTTTCGCCGCCCCAGTCGAGCGCATCGTCGCGCCGCGCGAGCTGGCTGCATTGCGTGAGCGTATGAGTGTCGAGGTCGCAGGCGTGCCAGTGCTTGGTGGCGATCACCTGGTCCCAGGTCGGTGGTGATGTGGTCATGCTCATAGCTCCAGTCCGATGTCCTTTTCGGGGTAGGGAAGTTCAGGCCCTTTGGGCTCGACCGGGACGCTGAACCGGGAGAGGTCGAGCGAGGGATCGGTACGGATGTCGATCTTGCCGCCGGTCGAGGGGCGGGCTGTATCTGCGCTCGGCTCGCCTCCGACTTTCTCCGGTCCGCGATCGAGGTCGGGCGGCAGCGAAGGGTTGAACGTCTCGCCCGCGCCGGCTTTCGTGGCTGCGCCGGCAGCGCCGCGATCGGGGTCGATCGACAGCGCGCCGGTGGTCTCGAGCGCCGAGGTCTTGTTGCCCTCGTTGCGCTCGATCGCGGCGGTCAGCTTCTCGCGGTCGTCGGTGAACAGCTGGATGTCGTCGCGGACGCGCGTGACGGTGACGTTGAACAGCCGCTGGTTGGAGAGGTTCGATTCCTTGTGGCTCATCACCGCGATCGCGGTGTCGGTGGTGATGCCCTGCGCCGCGTGCATGTTGAGCGCGTAGGCGAGGCTGATCCGCTCCATCATCGGATCGCCCGCCTTCAGCTCGTGGAGGGTGCCGTCGCTCGCCTCCACCTTGATCCCCGACGGGTCGGCCGAGACGACGCGGGCGATATCGTTGTTGTTGAGGCCGCGGTCCTTGTCGTTCTGGGTCCAGCGGATCTTGTCGCCCTCATGCAGCTTGATCTGCTCGCGCTGGGCGAGCTGCATCGCGTCGGTCTTGTCGACCGGCGATATCTTCTGCGGATCGAAGGTCCGTACCCGGTTGCCGATCTGGACCTGAACGCGCCCCTTCGCGTCGACGCCGAGCACGTCATAGGTGCCGGGGCTGAGGCCGAGCTCGCGCATGGCATGGCGCAGGTCGATCACCTGGCCGGGCTTATAGGTATGCGCGTAGCGGAGTTCCTCGCGCGTGACGTTGACCTTGTCGAGGACCGGGGTGACGACGCCGTCCCCTTTCAACGTGCCCTCCGCGGCGAGGCCGTCCTGGATGCGCACGTTGAGCTCTGCGCGCGCGACGCGGCCCGACGAGAACATCGCGGTGGTCTCGCGCTGTTCGGGGGTTAGGCCCAGCCAGTGTTCGGCCGCGGCCTTCACATGCTCGGGGTTGGCGGTGACCTTGTCGCCGAGCATCGCCATCGCCTCGCGCACCTCGCCGCGGTTGGTCAGCGCGGCGACGGTGCGCAGCTGCTCGGTGCGCTGGCGCAGATTCTCGTCCATCCGCGCCAGCGTGATCCCGCCGGCCTGCGCGAGCGCGAACGCCTTGCCGGCGTCGACCGCGGTGATCTGCTGGCGATCGCCGATCATCAGGAAGCGATCGACGCCGAGCGCATTGGCGATGCCGACCAGGTGCTTCATCTGCTCCGAGCCGACCATCGAGGCTTCGTCGAGGATGAGCGTGGTGCCGGCGAGCGCGTCTCGCGCGCCGTCATAGCCCGCGCCCTTCCCAGCGAGCGCGTGGCGGGCATAGCTGTGGACGAACGAGGACACGGTGCGGCTCTCGATGCCGGCTTCGGCGCCGAGACGATCGGCGGTCGCCTTCATGAGCGCGAGACCGACCACCTTGCCGCCTTCCTGCTCGACATTGCGCGCGACGCTCGCCAGCATGGTCGACTTGCCGGCGCCCGAGACGCCCTGGACCGCGACGATGCGATCGGCGGAAGTGAGCGCCATCGTCGCGGCCGCCATCTGCCCTGCATTGAGTTCCTTGTCGCCCGATGCGGCGTTGATCCGCTCGATAACGGTGTCGGCGGAGACGATCACCCGCCCCTCCCCCTTGCCGCGCTCGATCTCTGCAAGGATGCCGCGCTCCGTCGCGAGCGCCTCGGGCGTCGTGACATGGGTGACGACGCTGTCGATCCGGTCATCCTTGCCCGGAATCAGCTTCTCGTTGCGGATGAGCTCGGAGACGCGCGCGTCGACATGCGCGGCGGTGACACCCTTCAGCCCGAGGTCGAGCGCGGTCCTGGTGATGTCCGGCACCGCGAACGCGGCTTCGCGTTGGGCATGGATGCGGATCGCGGAGGCGACGGCGTGCTGGGCGCGCAGATCCACCGGCGCGATGCGCAGCCGGTCGAGGCCGCTGGCGACGAGCGGATCGGCGGGTCGGAATAACTCGCCCAGGCTTTCGCGGAGATTGGCCAGGACGTCACCGAGGCGCTCCATCGGTCGTGGCTGGGCATCGAGGCCGCTGGCGCCAGCACGCTCGCGCGCGGCATCGACCAGCGCCTTGCCGTCGAACCCGAGCGCGGCCGCCCGGTCGCGCCACTTCTGACGCAGGGCATCGCGATCCTCGACGTCCAGCTTGGCGTCGCGGGTATTGTTGGTCACCTTGCGCAACGCCTCGGCGGAGGTGACACCGAGTTCGCCGGCTTTCGCCAGGATATCGGCGCGCCGCTGGCTGAAGGTGTCGATCACCTGCTTGGGCACGCCGGCGATCTCGAACTGGCCGTGCTTGCCGGTGACGCTGGTCTCGTAGCCGATCTTCGCCAGCTCGGCGCGAAACTGCGCGTGGTAGGCCGCGCCGATGGTCGTGTTGTTCTTCCACAGCTGCTGGTTGTGGAGCGCCTGCCATGCCCCGTTCGCCATCTTGGTCATGTTGGCGATCAGGACATGGATGTGGCCCTGTGGATCGAGCGCGCGACTCGTGTCGTGCTGGAACAGCGCATAGACGAGGTTGCCGGTACGCACCGCATCCCCTGACCTGGACTGATCGTAGGTGCGGCCTTCGGCGAAGGTCTTCTCGACCCATCCCATCGTCGCCTTTACGGCGTTCATATGCGCGGTGAGGACACGGGTGTCGCCAGCGACATAGGCCATTACGCTGGCGGACTTCGGCATCGAGAAGGTCAGGTCGACACCGAGCCTGCGACCCTCGACCTGCCCGACCTTTTCGCCATCGGGCATCTCGCCGTTGAGGATCTTCTCGAAGTCTTCCTTGGTCACCTCGCCCTTGAGGCCAAGGTCGGCCGCGCCCACCCCGCCCCAGGCGGTCGCCTCGGACGAATGCTCGGCGGTGTAGTAATCGTCCTTGGCGAAATACTGCGCCGCGCCGGAGGCGGACTTGACGGAAGCGACCGACAGCATCGGCTACATCCCCATGTCCATGTCGTCATCGATCTCCGGCGAATGATCCGGGCCGTGATGACGATGGTGGTGATCGGGGTCGCGCTGCGTCGCAAACCCATCGCGCAATTCGCGGGTCGCCTGGTCCTCGTGGCGATCGGCATCACCGCGATCGGACCGGCTTTCCGGGGCATGGCGTGACGCCTCGCCGCGCGTCGGATCCACCCCGCTCTGCGGACCCGCACGGTTCTCGATCAGGGACATGCCCATGCCGCCGAGTTGGGCATCCAGACTGGATGAACCTCCCGTCACAGGCTTGGAAGGTTCGCCCCCGACCCTCGTTGCGGCATCCGACGCGCGGACGGCATCGACGCCGGTCGGGCTGCTGGCGACGCCCTTGCCGGTTATCTGATCGATCACCACCGGCAGCGACCCGGTGACCTCCATCGCCGCAGCCGCCTTTTCAGCCTCGCTACGCGGCTTCTCGGGCTGCGAGGCGGTCAGGTCCGGCTCTTGCCTTTCCTTCGCCTCCACGCCCCCCACAGGCCGTGTGGGGGTATGCTCGCGGCCACCCTCACCCCCCTCATCCGCGCCATTGTTCCGGGTGTTCTGACGACGCCGGTCTTCCGGCGAGACGTATTCGGTAGGCTTGAAGTTCTTGCGGGGCACCGCCCCCGGCGCGACCTCGGCATAGGAGCGGTATTTGAGTTCGATCCGCGCAGCAGGAAATCCATCGGGAAACTTCACGAAGCCGTGGAGCGACGGCAGGTTGTTGATGTCGTCGGGGATGACCAGCGGCTCGATCGCCGTGCGAGGCGTGAGGGTCGAGGCGTCGCGGGTGTTGTTGTAGCCGTAGCTGTAGGCCTCATCCATCTGGCGAACCTCGCGGCTGCCGATGAACTCGGAGCACTTTTCGGCTGTGGTTCGATCGGCGGTGGCGAGGATCAGCTTGGTGCGCGCAAGTCCGGTGAGCGCGGTCGCGTTCTGCAAGCCATAGGTCGCGACCAGCTTGTCGAACGAGTGGATCCCAAGGACGAACGCACCGCCGAAGTTGCGGGCCGACTGGAGGCCATGCTCGATACCAGGAAGCGCGTGAAGCGCATGGACTTCGTCAAACAGATACCAGGTCCGCAGGTCACGGGTCTTGGGCAGGCGCATGAGGTTGTTGACGGCCAGGTCGATCCACAGCGTGAACAGACCGCGGGTCATCTCGAGGTCGTTGTACGAGCCGGTGATGAACATGATCGAGCCGTCGCGATTGTCGGTCGCGATCCAGTCGCGGATCGAGAAGGCGGGCGGGCCGCCCGGGACAGGGTCCGGCATGAAGCGTAGCGCCTGTCCGTTGACGTTCAGAACCGAGCGGATCGATTCCGCCATGCGGGCGGCTTTCTCGGTCGTCAGCGGGGCGGCGATGGTGTCATCGAGCTTGGCGTTGATCGACTTCAGATCGGCCTGCATCAGGTGGTGCGCGATCGCGGCGTTGTTCGCCTCACCCATCTCTTGAAGCTTCAGGCACATCTCGATGAAGAGCATCCGCGCGGCGTTCTGCCAGAACGGTTCCTTGTCGTCGGGATGCGAGGGAATGAGGGCCGATGCGGCCGAAACGAAGTCGGCATAGTTGCGGCATTCGTCGAACAGCGTCCACGGCGCGCAACGCTCGTCCATAGGGTTGAGAATGACGTCGGTTTCTGGGTTGTAGAACGTCTCCACGAACACGCCGGTCAGGTCAAAGATGACCGCGCGATGACCGCGCGCGCGAAGCTGCGAGACGTGGCTGCGCAGCTGGGTCGTCTTGCCGGTGCCGGTGGTGCCGATGAGCATGGTATGGCTCTGTTCGAGCCGCCACGGATAGGGGATGCCGGCGATCGTGTATGGAACGTGGATGCCCCGGTCGATCCGATCGAGGATCGGAGCCTTGGCGACGAGTTCGGGGACGTACGGCGGATCGTGTTCGGCGCACTCGGTGCGGAACTTGCGCCGGTTGTGGCCACTGACAGTTTTGACGAGCATGTCACGCTCGACCAACAGGGCGCCGCGGTTGTGGCGTTCCTGGAGCATGTCGCTGCCGCGCTTGTTTGCCCACATGATGAACCACATGATGATCGGTGCTGCGATGAAGGCCGACATGACGAGTGTCGTCAGGAAGATCTTGACCGTCTTCGCCCAGGCATGAACGACATGGGGTTCGTAGGGGACGTAGCCGATCGGAACCTTGGTCACGATGCCGTTTCGCAAGGTCAGGTTGATGAGGTGGAATTTGTCCCCGCCGACCCACGTCCAGATGGCGGAATAGAGCTTCATCAGGTCGAGCTGGAACTCATGCTCGGCGAGGCCCAGCCAGACGAAGATATTGAACAGGACGATGAACGTCCCCAGCCATATCCAGATGGGCACCTGGAGGCCTGCCCAGGTCATCTTGTACTGACTGGCGAGAAGCTGCGAACCGCGGGTGAAATTGCCCGAGTTGCGGGTGATTCGCCCCCGCGCGGAATGGTGCTTTACGGTCGCCGCCTGACCGTTGAACCGGATGTCGCCGCTACGCATGGAACGTCGCCAGGCGCTCCTTCGCGGCTTCGCGAAGCTGGGGTACGACGTCGCCGTGATCGCGTGTGATAATCACGTCGATCGCCGCCTGCATGTACTCGAGAACGAGGACCGCACGGGTGATGTTGAAAGTATGCTCGGCCTCAGCGAAACGGATACCGAACATGAGCGCAGTGCGCGCGGCCTCAGACCGGGAGCACGACCGTTTCGCGGCTACACGATCAAGTGCCGCAATCTCTTCAGACGAAAGTCTGAAGGCTATCGTCGAGTTAGACATTCACCACCCACTTGAAAGTGGCTGGTGGGGTTTTCGGAGAGTGGAAAATACTACAGCCTGGTCCCGAGGTATAGAGTGAAAACGCATTCACTCTGCAAACAGGGATTTTCGCGCGTTCTCAAGCGCTTAGGGGAGAACCACCAAGGCGTTTGCAGGGGCAAACATGTTTGCCCCTGCAAACACCGGCAATTACAGACACTTAACCTGCGGCGTGCCGCGTACGGTGTGCAAATCCTTAGGGACTGTCGCGGTGGTGGTGGCATCATGGCTGGATGTCCGATCATTGGACTGGGTTCCGGGAGAGTAAGCGCCGCAGGCAGGCGACCACCGGACTGGACCGAAGGGTATTGGGCGGAGCAATCCCGCCCGACGACGGACCTGGCCGAAGGTCAGTGTCCGTCGCCTCATGCTGGTCCGGTAAAGCCGGACCAGCGAGCGATTATGAGTGTCGCTATTGTGCCGGTGGAGCGGTGCTGGCATCGTGGGAAATGGAGGCCGATCCACGATCAGAAAAGGCAGGTCATATGGCACGGAGTATCGAGCAGGAACGGGCACAGCTTGAGGCGGACGAACAGCGGCTCAACGAACGCCGCAAGCAACTGGCCGATCGTGAGCGTTCGGAGCTGCTGAAGGAGGTGGAACGGTCGGGGTTGATGAAGGCCGATCCTGCCCAGTTCAGCGCGATCATTGGAGCGATCAAGAAACTCGGGATCGCCGAGACCGTGAAGCGCCTGACCGCGTAAGCGGGTCAGCGCGAAAGCGGGCTCAAGCCCATCATGCAAATAGAAGGGGAGCTGCCGTTAGGCGCTCCCCTTTTCAATGCTTGGGCCGAGTTGGCGAAGCTTCGGTCCATTCAGGCATAAGAATGGGGAGCATCGAGGCGAAGCCCGATGCTCCCCGACGCGATGGCGACTGGAGGGAGGCTATCCCCAGACCATGCGTATCCCTTCACTGGTGTCGGCCTGAGCAGCGAGGGTGTCGAAGCGTTCGAGGTAACGACCATCGAGGCGACCAAGGTCGCGGCGAACATAGGGCTGGCCGAGTGTTTCGCGTAGTTGCCCGATGGGCATGCTGCCGCAATTATCGTCCGAAAGTCGTAGCGCGTCGAGGACGTGGAAGGCGTTGCCGTTCGCGAGATTGATCTCCGCTGCGCCGTCCGGGGTGCTGGCGACGCGCATCGTGATCGTGCGGGTCGCGTCATCGTGCCAGAAGCGCACGTTGAGGCCACGGAACTGGGCTTCCTCGACCACGGCGATGACACCCACATCGTGATCGAAGATCGCGCAGATCGACGCGAGCGACCAGGGGCAGACGCGAGCTTCGAACGAGCACGACACGAGCGGGTCATCATCCTCGTCTTCGAGCAGCTGGCCACGTTCGCGGGCGAAGGCGCGGAACGCGGCAAGCTGGCGGGCGGTGATGACGGCGGGCGCGGCGTCGGCTTTGCGATCGACGCTGAGGAAGAAGGTGATCGACATGGTCTGTCTCCCATTGGAACCATCATCTCCGGTTCCCCTCCCCTTCCGATCCGTCAGGATCGGCATGGCCGATCACGGGGTCATGGGTCGGTCCGCAGGACCGGGTGCCCGAGCGATGCGTAGCTGGTGCTCGCAATGCGCAGGCATTGCGGCACCGCGAGCGAGCCGGGCTTCGGTCGGACTGCGCCGGTCGATGCGTAGCGAGCGCGACACGCGCAGGCGTGGCCGCGATGCGAGCGAGACGGGCGCGGTCGATAAGCGGGTGCGATCGGCACGAGCGAGGCGTAGCGAACCGGCGATCCGAAGGGATCGCCGTGAAGCGAGCGAGCCGTGCCGGTCAGCTCCTGCGCGATGGCATCGGCACGGTGCGATGCGCAGCGGCAGCGCAGGCGATGCGACGGCATCGCCGCGCCCGCCAGCGAGCCGTGCCGATGCGGCAAGCGACATGCCGGGTGAGACGCGCCGGTCGATGCGTAGCGAGCGCGACATGCGCAGGCGTGGCCGCGATGCGAGCGAGACGGCGTGGCCGATCAATGGGTGCGATCGGCACGGCGCGATGCGCAGCGGCAGTGCAGGCGATGCGACGGCATCGCCGCGCCCGCCAGCGAGCCGTGCTGATGCCGCAAGCGTGACGCCGGTTGAACCGCGCCGGTCGATGCGTAGCGAGCGTGACACGCGCAGGCGTGGCCGCGATGCGAGCGAGACGGCGCGGTCGATAAGCCAACGCGATCGGCACGGCGATGCGTAGCGAACCGGCGATCCGAAGGGATCGCCGTGAAGCAAGCGAGGCGTGCCGATTGGTGTTCAACGACGATCGCCAGTCGTATCGGCCGAGGCGTAGCGCGCTGGTCATCGCATTCAGCGATGACCGCAAAGCGAGCGAGGCGATGCGACGGGTGTCGGTATCGACCCCGGCACCGGCGAGGCGTAGCTGGCAGTGGCAATGCGACGGCATTGCCCTGCCGCGAGCGAGCCGTGCCGAGCGGGCAACGTGGCGTGATCGACCGATAGGTCAGTCCCACGCGGCGCGATGGGGCTCGATGCCCCGGAGCGCCGCCCAGGGCGACGTAAAAAAGGGGAAGGACTCCGGTTGCCCGGAGCCCTTCCGTGGGTGCGTCAGGCGCGGCGGCTGCGCTGGCTCGGCTGCACCGGTGCCTGTCCGTCCTTGCGGAAGACGTGGAGCGGTACGCCGGCGGTACGCAACTTGCGAGCGAAGTCGATCTGGACGCCCGATCCTTCGCAGACGATCGCTTCGACGGGACGCAGCGAGGCGATGCGGTCGTTGCGGAGGAACCCGCCCCGGTTGCCGTGGCGCTTGTCGAGGAACATGCGCACCAGCTTGACCTCGCGCGAGGCCGCCCACGACGCTGCGATGGCGTCGGCACCCTTGTTCATGGCGGTGGTCATCAGGACCATCGACGGGATGCGACGCTTGATCTGGTCGAGGCGTTCGAAGAGCTGCTCGTGGTCGTGCCATTCCATGCCGCCCGAGAAGGCGACAATCGGGCCGCTCGGGTTGTGCTCGTCCCGACGCTTTGCCGCGCGTGCCGCCAGATAGTCGGCACCGTCGATCATCGAGGCGGTCAGCTTGGACGACACCCTGCTGCCGCGGACGGTCGAGAAGGGCCGTCCGGTCTCGACGCGATACACGTTCCCGGCGTGGTCCCGCATGCAGCGCATCGCCTCGGCGCAATTCTCGAGGGTCTGGCAGAGCAGCTGGGTCTCTTCGAGCTCCACCGCGTAGATCTCCGAGGGGTCGTAGCTGCGCACCAGGTCGCCAAGTTTCTTGGCGGCGTCATCCTCACGGCCCTCGATGCGCTTGGCCACCATGTGGAAGCTGTTGACGAAGCCCCATGCGAGGTCGGCGGCGAACTCCTCCATGCGAGTGTCGCGGAACACGTCGAACATCGTCGCCAGCATCTGCTCGACGGCGTGTGCGGCCTGCTCCGGGTCGGGCATGTCCAGCTTCTCGGCTTCGCTGACGATGGAAAGCTTCGCCATCTCGCTCGCCTCGATGAACGCCCCCTGATAGGTCTCGGTGGTGTGCTCGTCGGCGCGGCGCTCGTTGATCGCGCGGCCCATGTCGTTGAAGTTGCTGTACTTGGTCATGATAGCCTCCATGAGTTGAAAATCTCACCTTCTCTCGGTGAGGAATCTCATCCGGCATGCGGCGGTCAGGGCGGTCAGGGACGTTAACCGGGAAGCCGCGGCCCGCAGGGTCGCGGACCCCGGTTAACGCTCGCGCGCGGGGGAGCCGATTTTCTCGTGCCCTGGAGGCGGAGCGAAGCGGAGACGGAAGGGTGCGTGAAAATTGGGGGGACCGCGCGTCCTTGACGGCCCGCCAACCCCGCATGCCAGACTTCCTCATCACAGAGAGAGAAAATATTATGTTGTGGTGGGCACGCCGGGTCGGACCGAGCACGGGCGGCGGTGATGCGCCGGCACGGCGCAGCGCCGCAAAGGCAGCGCCAGTGAGCCCGGGAGGGCGAGCCAGCTGCCGCCGCCCGCGCGCAGGACGCCCGGCGCCGGCATAGGGATCGTCACCCGCAGGGCGGAGACCCCGCCAGGGGGCTCCGTGAGGCCCGCCAGGGCCGAATAGAGCCCGGTCCCGCCCACAAGGCGGGACGCCCCGCCCTGCCCCTCTACGGCCGTCCCACAGCCAGCACAGCAGGATCAGCAGGATCAGTCCCATTCATACTCGCCACCGTCATCCCCGGCATCGTAATCCGGCATCTCCTGGATTCCCGGGTCGTCTGGATCGCGGTTGGCATCGGGGTCCTCGCCGTGCGGGTCGGTCTGGATATCCGGTTCGGTTGCGAACCGGATATCTTCACCGATCCGGTCAGCAATGTCCGGCTCGACCGCGCTGTCATCGTCTAGCCAGCAGGAACGCGGACACTGGAGCAGCTGGTGACCACGATGGACGAAGGGCTGGCCGTTCATCAGGATGGGTCGCTCGGCGAGACGCCGGCAGGGTTCATTGCGACGGTTGCGGAAGCCGCACGGCACCGCCAGCGGGGCGAGCGCGACGGCATTGCCGTCGTGGTCGCCGCCGGCGGGTGCCGGCTCGTCGACCCGAGCGACCGGGTCCGGTGCCGTAGGTATCGGCTCGGGCGCGAACGGGTCGCCGTCGAACATGTCGCGCTGGACGGTCATGGTGCCGGACCTTTCAGGTGAGCGCGCGCGGGCGCAAGGCCGCGGTGCGAAGCAACGTGGCCGAAGCGTCCGAGCTGGCGATGAAGAAGCATGCGCGAAGGGCGACGCCCGCAGGCGCCGCCCGGTTCGCTGGCCGGTCAGTAGAACTCGGCGCGATCGGCGATGATCTCGCAGCCGTAGCGGTCGTTGCCGTCGCTGTCCTGCCAGCGGGTGTAGTGCAGGCGTCCCTCGATGGCGATGAGGTCGCCCTTCTTGCGGTTGCCGGCGATCGCCTTGGCGAGGCCGTTGAAGCAGGTGACCTTGTGGTATTCGGTCTCCTTGACGGTGAAGCCGTCGTCGCCTTTGTAGGTGTGGCCGTCCTTGTTGAGCTTCGGGCGATCGGTCGCCACGAAGATGGTCGCGACGCTGGTGGCGCGATTGACTTCGCGCAGTTCGGGGGTGCGGGTCAGGCGGCCGACGAGGTTCACGTTGTTCATGGCATTGCCTCCTTGGGTTGGTCGGCGGTCCGTCCGCCGGTGTCACCTGAAGGGCGTCGCGGTTCGGGGCGTCGCACCGGAGGGCGAGCTGGGCCGGCGCGCAGGCGGCGGGCCTGGTCGACCGGAGGGGAACCCCTTTTGCAGGGGTGGTGCGGGCAGCCGCGCGAAGCGCGGCAACACGGCCCTGCCAAAGGGGTTGCGAGGCCCCGGGGCGCGGCGCAGGTGACACGAAACGGCGGATGGGCCGTCGATCAGCCCAAGGTTCCCGCAGGCATTGCCATGGACAAACCTCGTGAACCGCTCATGTCGGTCGCCTGACCCGTACCCCCGAACGACCCGGCGCGAAGGCAGGCGTGCCGCCAGCGTCGCTCGCTGACCGACGTGGTGCCGCTCCGAAGCTCGACAAGGACGGCCGCGCCCGGGCGACGACGCACCGGCAAGGAGACCGGATGCCGCAAGGTCGCCCGACGGCCGACCCTCGCCAGGGCGATCGCCGGCAACCGCATCGGACCTGGGCGTCCTCATCGCCATAGGGGGCAAACGCCTGCCGATACCCGCTGGCAGAACAGCGACGGCTTTACGCGCCGCCCGGCTGCGGGATCATCGCCGATCGTGATGATCTTTCCACTCGGCCAGCGAACCGGGCTGTGTCTGCGGGCGCCGCCCTTCGGGTTGGCGAGGATCGATCGCCTACTCGGTTCGCCGGGTGGGGGTGATCCGATGCTCGACGATCAGCGCCGCGACACGTTGTACGATGCGGCTCGGCACCTCGGCGATGATGGTGCTACCGTCGTTACCGGCGCGAACGTCGGGTCCGACCCATGCGAAATCGTTCACGTCGTCCCACACGATGCGTGATCGGTCATCGAGGCCGAAGGCCTCAATGAATCGCGGCGGCAGAGGGATGGATGCAGCCGGTGAATAATCGCGCGTCGTCAGTGGCACCATCAGGACACGGAGCCTTCCGGCTGAGCGATAGCTGCCAACCACCATGCAGGGGCGGAGTTTCGAGCCGTCCTCGTCGCCCCGGTTATGTTCATGCCGCCAGAGGTAGAAATACCAGATCAGGTCACCGGCTTGCGGTTCAATCGACGTACTGATCGTTCTGGACGGACCCGGCGCTGGGCGTCGCGGTCCTGATGGCGTGGATGGCTTCATCGCTCAACTCCTGCGGCGAGAGCGCGAGGTGATCGAGGCGGGACAAGCGTTCGAACTCGGAGGCGGGTAGCATGACCACGCGGGCAGCGCCGTTGCGCTCGATTGCGATCGGATGCGTCATCGCCTCGTCGTAATAGAAGCCGAACCGCTTCGACACGTCGGTCGATCTGGCCTTTTCGATTGTAGGGGTCATGGTTTCCCTCATCTTTCGTTACGCGGCCGGGGATCGATTAAGCCCTGCGTCCCTCCAGGATGGGACCCTCATCTGGTCCTGCCAATGTTGTAACGGCCATCTTTCTGTTACATGGGAATCCGTATCTTCCGTAAAACGGAAGACAATCCGTACACCACGGACCGCGCGGCTGCAACAGGCACTAACGGCAACAGGGACCGCTTCGGCGATGAAGCGATCCCCGTCGAGGTGGCGATACGGGCGACGCGTCAGCGCCGCCCGATGCCGGTCAGACCCTCTCGTCGACCGGCGCGGTGCTGGCACCCAGCCCGTCTCCGGTGTCATCGCCTGCGCCCGAGGTCGCCACGTCACGGCCATCGGCGGTGAAAGGCAGCGCGGGTTCGCCATCGTCCGCCTTGACCCCGAGCGCGGCACCGACGTCGCGGCGCTTCTGGGCGCGCTGCCACACGACGTTGTACGAGCCGTCGTCCTGGCGGAAGGCCGAGACCTGGAGCGGCGCGGCGAGCGACGGATCGTCGATGCGGCCGTTGAGGAACGCCTCGCCGGTGTTGTTGGAGGTGAGTTCAAAGAACGCGCCGACCTGCACCCACGTCCGGCCCGGGGTGAGCGCATGGATCTCGTAGCGCGGGGCGCGCGGATTGGACGACTGGACCGGCTTCAGCGCGATCGTCATCGCGACCGCGAGGGTGGAAATGCGGCCCATGAAGATGCCCGCGTCGTTCTGCTTGATCTGACCGATGTTCATGACGTGTCTCCTGATGTCGTGCTGGACCCCATGTCCTCGACACCGATCTTCAATCCTCCTCCCCTCCCCGGCCCTTCGGCCGGGCAGGGCGCGATGAGCGCCCCTCACCGACCGCGTTCTTCACGCGGACGGTGGTGCGTGCGGGACGCGGATCGGGCTAGGTCAGGAGGATGTGCCGATGGCGCTGTTAGCTATCGGTCTCAGGCTTTCCCGGGACGATGGAGAGCGCAGGCGGTTTGAAGCCACCCAACCGGAAGTGCTCACCGATCGCGGCGAGGTCACCTAGAGCATTGTATTCCTGAAGCGTCAGCACGACGCTTTCGTTGTCGTCGGCCGAGAATATCGCGCGCGGACCATGACCTGGCCAGACCCGAACCTCGGGCGAGAACGACCCGGGCGAGCCTCCCGACCACGTCCTGAACGGAAGGTCGTTGGTGCAGCAGAAGTCCTCGATATCCTCGATATTGCCGTTCTGGACCTCGTGAGCATGGAGGCGCAGGGGTTCGCCGGATGTAACGGATTCAAGCGGTTCTCCCCCCCATTCGGTCGAGAGGCCGTAGAAATCGGCGAGTTTGTACAGTTCGGGCAGTCGATCGGCGGGAAGTTTCCCCCCGATCGTAATGGAGACGGAGACGCGGTCGGCCATGTCGGGACCTCGTGATGAAGTGGACGTGCCGGTCCCGCGAGCGGTGTCATCACCATTCGCCCGGCTATCCATTCATCACCCCCTTCCCTTGAGCGTGGCCCAGGTTCGAACTGCGATATCCTGTGCTTATACGGCGATAAAGCGAAGGAATAGCTAAATTATCGATCCGATACGGTGTTGAATCGGGACTGGAGCCCATGAAGCAAAAAAAGGGCGACGCCGTGTGCCGGCGTCGCCCCGAGTTTCGGCGTGCGGGAGCGAAAGGGGGCGCGCCCGTGCGCCATGCGGTGCCGTGAGGGAGTGCACGGCACCGGGGGTGGATCAGGCGTCCTCGGCGACGCGCTGGCGGCGACCGCGGCCCTTGCCGACCGGCTCCTCGACCGGGGCGGTGGTTTCGCCCAGGCCGTTGTCGGTGGTGCCCGCATCGTGATCGGGGCCGTTGCCGACCGGGCCGCCATCGGCGCCGAACGGCGGCGACAGATCGTCATCCGCCTTGACGCCGAGCGCGGCACCGACATCGCGGCGCTTCTGGGCGCGCTGCCACACGACGTTGTACGAGCCGTCGTCCTGGCGGAAGGCCGAGACCTGCAGCGGCGCGGCGAGCGACGGATCGTCGATGCGGCCGTTCAGGAACGCCTCGCCGGTGTTGTTCGAGGTGAGTTCGAAGAACGCCCCGACCTGCACCCACGTCCGGCCCGGGGTGAGCGCGTGGATCTCGTAGCGCGGCGCGCGCGGGTTGGACGACTGGACCGGCTTGAGCGCGATCGTCATCGCGACGGCGAGGGTGGAAATGCGGCCCATGAAAATGCCCGCGTCGTTCTGCTTGATCTGACCGATGTTCATGACGTGTCTCCTGTGATGTCGTGCTGGACCCCATGTCCTCGACACCGATCTTCAATCCTCCTCCCCTCCCCGGCCCTTCGGCCGGGCAGGGCGCGATGAGCGCCCCTCACCGACCGCGTCTTCACGCGGACGGTGGATCGTGCGGCAGGCGGACGATGTCGGTGCTCAGTGGGCGAGCTGGTCGGTGAGCGCGGTGCCGATATCGGCGTGCGCCGCGGCGAGCGCGCCGATCGCGCGGCTGACGACGTCGGTCGCCTCGTCGCTCGGATCGATGCACCAGCATTTGCCGGCGTGGCGGATGTCGATCAGCCGGTCGGACTTGTTGTCGATCCCGAACGTGTAGCCTTGACGCTGGTCGAAGCCGGCGACGGTGACGTCGGTCGTTTTGGCCTTGATCGTGACGACGGGCGCGACCGCGGGGGTCAGCAGCACGGTATCGCGCGGCGTTTGCGCCTGTGGGACCAGCGCGGGTGCGGGCGGCTTGCCGAGCGTCGGCATCTTCGGGATCGGCACGAGGCCGTTCACCGCGTCCTGCGCCATGTCGGCCGCCATTGCGGTCGCCATGAAGATGGCGGTGCGCGCGAGATCCTGGGCGATGGCTTCGCGGTGCGGCTCGGTCAGCGTGGGCAGGAGGTGGCAGAGTTTGGTGTCGAGCGCGAAGGCGACGGGCTCGGCGTTGGGATCGATGCACATGATCGTGACCTTTCGGCAAAATGCCCGGACCCCATGTCCAGGATGCCGATCCGGTCCCTCTCTCCTTCCGGCGCAGCCGGTGCCGGCATCGTCGCGAGGCGATGCCGTGCCGTTCAGCGAGGCGGTCGCGGATGTCGCATGAGGCGCTTCCGGGCGGCCGACAGATGATCGATCGAGCGTTGCAGGAAGAAGGCGTGCGCGCTGTCGGATTCGAGTGTCCCCAACCGGCGTTCGAGCGCCGTGATACGGTGGTGGATCGCATCGATCGTCAGCATGATATCGTCGAACGAGAGCGCGACGACGGTCTGCGGATAGGGATAGGGCAGCGCCGGCGCGACGAAGGCGAGGAAATGGGGCTGCACGGGCAAATGGTGCAGGAGGGCGGTCGCGACCGCGCGGCGGATCTGGGAGGCGCCGTGGACGAGTTCTGCTAGCAGCACGTCCATCGCCATCGGGCGGACGATGCGCAGTGCGCCGGGGTCGAGGGTGACGGCGATCGGATCGGTCGAGGCGAGACCGATGACGCCCTCCGACAGGATGGCGAGAGCGTCGCCTTCCTCGATGCAGGGACCGTCATCGAGACAGGCGTCATGCGCGGCTTCGCTGGTGTCGAAATAATGGACGCGATACATGGGCTGGTCCCTTTCTGCTGGGTCAGGAATATTCCGGGCGACGTGCGGGAAACCGCGTGGGCGGGAGGCCGGAGAAGCTGAAGGCGCGGAAGCGTCCGCCGGTGTAGGCAGCCGAATCCACCGGCGGGCGATGCCGCTGCAGGCGCTCGAGCAGCCGGTTGGCGCGGCGCATCGCCGCGACCGCGGCCTCGTCGTGGTAATGGAGGGCGATCACGCGGACGAAGGTGCCGGTGTCGTACCGTAGGGTAGGCAGGGTGGCGTCTACGAGAGAACACCCCACTGCCCCCCTCCGAACCGGACGTGCAACTTTCACTGCATCCGGCTCTCCGCTCCGGGCACTGTAGAACGAAAGTCCGGCAGCTTCCCTGCATGAAGGAGTTGATGACAGGGCGCGCAAAGCGGCCTCGTCTTCCGGGCCCGTTCGGCGTGAAGCCTCCGGAACACCGGCCCATCCCTCATGCGACGCACGGGGTTGCTGTGGTGAAGATGGAACGGTCCATCGGTGCCGCCACATGCGGAGCATGCTTGGGCGAGCACTCGGTCAGTCAGGTTGGTCCTGCTTAACCGAAGAGCTTCCGTGCGAGGCGTGTTGTCGACCGACGGCCAGAACACCGGCCTACGATCGAGTTCCGCCAGTCGCCAAACCGCGATCCTCCTCTCATCCCTCCCAACGCCGATACGCACTACGTACCTGCCCGGGCCAACCCTGAGGCGCCGGAGCGAAGCCATTAGGCTTGTCCGATGCTTGTGCGCGAGCGTCTTGAACAGACTACCGCGCCAGAGAAACTCGAGCTTGTTGAGTGCGCCTTTCACATCCACGGCCAAGGCATAGTAATTTGCAAAGCCGCGAAGTTCGGCGTTGTAGACCTTGACGATCTCCGCATCATCCATGTGAAGCAGGCCCGGACGGTGCACAGCCCGTCCCAAGTCGAACTGACCATAGCCGTGCCTCTGGCTGAACGATTGCACCTTGTCGCGCGGGACCAGCAACTGAATTTGATCCGTCACCGTCCGCTTGACTGCGACGATGCCCGTCCGTGCCCGTTGTTTGACGAGCCGGTCGGACGCCGTGCGAGTGCGCACGTCGTAGCCAAGGAACCTTGCTCCCTTCCGAGCCTCGCGGATCCCGCTTTTCAACGGGGACGTTCGGAGCTCAAGCTCGCTCGCGAGGAAGCCCTCGATGGCGGCCTTGATCTCTTCGGCCTCGGCCCGGCTGCCGATAACCCCCAGAAGGAAGTCGTCGGCGTACCGGACGTAGCGAAGGCGTCGAAAGTCTGGATCGAACGGGTCCGTCGCGGGTAGCTTGCGCATCGCCGCGAGCGTCTCCTTTATTCGGTCCAGCCATGGTTGGATTTCATCAACCTGCCCTTTGTCACGCAGCGCAGCCACGCGCTTCCGGGCGTACTCGGAACGGCGCTGAAGGTGCCTGTATTCCGCCGATTTGCGACGTTGGGCACCCTTGTCGAAGCCAGCGACGAGCCCTTCCACATAATGGTCAAGCTCGTGCAGGTAGACGTTCGCGAGCAGAGGCGAGACGATGCCTCCTTGCGGCGTGCCACTATAGGTTTCGTGGAAACGCTGCTGCTCCAGATACCCTGCCTTCAGCATCGCACTGATGAGAGCGGTAAACCGCCTATCATCAATGCGACGTTCAAGCAGGCTCAACAATTTCTCGTGAGAGATGTTGTCGAAGTATCCTTCGACATCGACTTCGATCAGCCACTTCACGCCCTTCCATGTCTTGCGGACATGGTCGAGCGCCGTGTGACACGACCGCCCCCGTCGAAAGCCGTGTGACCGATCAGAGAAGATCGGTTCATAGACTTCGTTCAGGATCATCCTGACCACTTCCTGCACCAGTCGGTCGGTTGCAGTCGGGATGCCGAGCGGTCTTGTTTTACCGTTGGTCTTGGGGATGTGGACGCGCCTGACCGGCTGCGGGCGATACGTGCCCGCCGAGAGTTGCGCGATCACCGCATCGATCCGGCTTTCGTCGAGATCGGTTACGGCCTCACGGTCGATGCCGGGGGTCTCTGCCCCACGGTTCTGTTGGATGCGGCCCAAAGCTTCCACCCACAAGGAGCGGGATAGCAGCAGTCGGAACACACCGTTCACACGTTTGCCGGTCAAGGCAATCGTTCCAAGTGATTCCAGCCTTTTCAAGGCGGCACAGGGTTGCATCAGCAGACCTCCGCCCTGGTTCGATGCTGGATCGAAGCTGCCGCACTTCCCCCGCTCGGTTGCGCTTTCGCTCGGGTCACCCCGAACTTATACGGCCGACCGTCCCTCACCGAGGCAAGGGCTGTCCCGGCAATTACGCCGGGTGTTCGGGTAATATTGCGGCTCCGCCGCCATACAGGTCGATAACTCGACCAGCTACAGGCGGTCCCGTAGTTACGCGTGAAAGGAGATAAGCTAACGGTCTTAGGTGGCCTTTTCATCTCTAGTCCTCCGAAGGAGGTCACGCCGACAAGGTTGGCCGGTCAAGTCGATGGTACGGACTTGGCCGCTTCTCGGGTCCGAGCTGGTAGAGTGGACCCGACGCGTCGGTGCGGGGTTTCAGTCGCTTTCCTCGCCGCCAAGGGTTTAGGCCGCGAGAGATTGGGCTTCACGCAGTGTAGCGTTCACCATAACCGTCTTGCCCTGACCCGTTGCTTCAATGCGACTATTCACTTTGGGCCTTTTCCGAGCATGCTATGGTCCCGTTCTCCTTTCGAAGTTTCAGCCCGAGGGCACCGGTAAGCTCGGTGGGCAGATGCCATTGCCAACAAGCATCACGTCATCAGACGCACTCCTTTCTCGCGCCACAACGGCGCACACCAGCCCCCCTCTTCTGGACCTCCGTACTCGCGGTCGATTTCGTAGAAAGCGAGGATGCTGCGCATGGGACGGTGCTTTCGGGTTCGAGCGCACGGTCGATTCCATCCGCTCTCCCCTGCCCTCCCCCTCCGCTCCCCGTGCAGAAGGGGAGGCCGGTCATCGACGGCGCCGTGCGGCCTCGGCGGTCAGCGTGTCGACCAGATCACTGTGGTCGGCGAGTATGTTGTCATGGGGATCGGAGATGACGGTCGCTGCGCGGTCCAGCAGGTCGGCAAGGACACGGTCCTTGTTGGGAGCGCTCGTTCGGTTCGGACGCGACGGCTCGTCTCCCGCCTTGTCCATCAGGACGACGACGATCGAGGGCTTTTCGTCTTCGTCAAGCGGCCGGCTGTCGATGATGTGCCGTCCGCCGCGCGTGATCGCGAAGGCGTTGAAGGTGGGTGATACCCCGTTATCGGCGTTTGGGATGACGGTGCCGCGATCGTGGAACTGGATGTCGACGAAGCGCGCCGGGCCATCATAGCCCTTGCCCATGAACGAGAAGGTGATGCGGCGTCCCTCGCTCGTCTTCGCCGTGATCGTGAACGCGCCGTCGGGTATCTCGACGGGCTTGTGGGGCACGTCGTTGAACCCCGCGAAACCGATCGAGACGGCATCGTCGCGGGTCATGACGGGCAGGTCGGTGATGTCAGCCATGGGGATCCTTTCAGCTTGGGAAACACGAGCCAGCGGCGCGGCACTTGCGAGCCTCGTCCGGGCCTCGTTCGACCCGGACCGCGCAATCTGGTAGGAAGCCGGTCGACCAGAACGGGAGACCGAGCATGAAACTGGCAATTCTGAGCGTTATCGGCGCGATGGCGGCGACACCGGCCGCGGCGCAGGTATTTGACATGGGCGGGCTGACCGGCACGCTCTCGCAGGACGCGGTCACCCAATCCGAGGAACGGCGGGCGAACTCGAGGTCGGCGCATGCAAGGGAGATGCAGCGCAGCGCGAAATATGATGACGAACGCACGATCTGCACGCGCTCGTTGCCGATGGCACGCGCCGATCTGGGCGCCCGGAACCCCAGGGTCGCGCAGCTCGCCGCTGCCTGCCGGCGGGCCGGCTATTAAGCGGCCCGGCGCACCGCCTGCGCCATCAGCGGCGTCGCCGCGGCGAAGGTGCGCAACGTCGAGGCGATAGCCGGGCGAAGCTTTGCCTTGCTCGACACGGTGATCTCGGGTGCAAGCGGTGTCCCGTCGGGTGCGGCGTAGCCGGTCGCGGTCAGGTCGCCGGTCGTGACGCGGATCAGATGCCCCTTGTGCGGTGCGGGACCGACATGGCGCGCGGTGAACTCGCCAAGCCGCCCGGTCAGCCCGGTAATCGCCTTGCCCCAGCGGATATGCCCCGCTGCCATCGTTTCGTGGTCGCAGCGCCCGCGAGCCAGCCAGATGCGCAGGTGGCTGCGCTGCTGGAGCCGCGTGTTGCGGGTGCGTTCCATCGTGCGCGTCAGCGGCAGCGCGCCGGCGATTCCGTCGAGCAGGTCGAGGTCATGGCCCTGTAGCGTCACCAGCACGTCGTCATAGTCACGCTCGCCGACAAGCCCGGTGAGCTGCCGGTGCAGGTGTTCGCGATCGGCATGGATGTGCACGCCGCTATCGAGGCGATCCGCCGCGACGAACCCGCCCTCGGTAAGCACCACGATCGTCGCGGCCTCGGAGCCGGGATGGGCGTGGATCAGGTCGAGAAAGTCCCATGCCGGATCACCGCCGATATCGTTGGCCGACAGGACCACGAGACGGCGCGACCAGCGCGCGGGTCGCGGCTCGTCGCTCGGCTTGGGCCAGCTTCCTGGAAGCGGCCTGCCGGTCACCGTCGCGATCGGCGCGGGCGGCAGATTGTGGCGGCGCAGGTCGGCGGTGAAGGCGCGCCTCGCGGCATCGAACAGGTCGGTGCGGTCCCCGCCGCCATCGGTGAAGCCCCGGTCATAGGCGGCACGGCGTTCGCCGAGCGGTACGTCCGAGGGGATGCCGTCCGGGTAATGATGCGGCCAGCCCGCGTGTGCGGCATACCAGCCATCGGCATAGCGGCACGCACAATCCCAGACATAGCCATAGTCGTCGCGCCCCTGCAGGAGTGCGATGTCGCGATCGTCACCGCGTCCCTGCTCGACCTGGGCCTGCGTGAAGGCGAAGTTGGTCGCCTCGCGCTGTGCCCTGGTTTCGGCCGCGATCGCGTCGTTGACGACGCGCATCGCGGCGATCCTCTCGCGGCCGCGCGCCATGCGCGCTTCCACCGGCGCCTGTGCCGGCAGATCGGGGAAGTCGCGCCACGCGCGCGCGATGGCATCGGCATGGGCAGGCGTGCGGCCGCGTTCGAGCCAGCACGCAGGATCGGCCGGGTCGAACGGTGGTTCTACCGGCTGCGCTGCGGCGCTCATCCGTGGAAGGGCGCGGGCAGCGCCATCCATTGTGCCGCGTCGAACGCCGACAGATCGACCTCAGCCGCCTCGTCGCCCCGGCACACCGTGGCGCGGTCAAGCCCGACCAGACCGTCCGTCCGGTTCCAGAATGCGATCTCGCCCTCGGGACTGCGCACCGCGAGGACATGGCCGTCGATGCCGTCGTGGCGGTTTTCGGCACGCAGCAGCGCGTGCTCGAGAATCCCGGTCGTGCTGTGCCAGTCGATACCGTCAGCGGTGATGACGACGCACCCGCCTCCGAACTCGCCAGGATGAAGCCGGTCGCAGTCGCTCGACCACGCAAAGCCGCACGGCAGCGCGGAGGGACAGGCGATGCGGATCAGTTTGGCGACCGGCTCGACACCGAACTGGTCACCGGAGAACAGCGCCTGCACCAGGCCGTTCGCGTCGGGTTCGGACAGGTCGATCCGGCAGTCCAGGTAAGGGAAGCTCCAATCGTCGAACAGGTCGAGGAAGCTCTCGAACATGCTCGTTCCTTTCGGCGGGAACAGCGCATGGAAGGCGGTGCCGAGACTGTCGTAGCCGAGCGCGAGATCCTCGTCGGCGCCATTGGTGTCGAGGATGTCGACCGCGCGCTCGGCGAGCCGCAGCATGTTCGCCTCCCCGGCAGTGACGGTGAGCGCGAACGCGGCCTTGGTGTAGCTGTTGGCCATGGGGATTTCTCCATTTCGGATGGATCGGCGCCATGCGCCGTAAGTCTGCCGTTCAGGCGGATGCGGCGAGCCGTGCGCGGGCAGTCGCGGCCTCGGCGGGGAAGGCGGCGGCAAGGTTGGCATGAAGGACGGCGAAGTCGGCTACCGGGAAAGTGCCGTCGCAGGCAGGACGCGTCGTCATCAGCGCGCCGATGACGATGGCAGCGGTGTCGATATGATCGACGACCGGCACAGGTCCGGCGTAGCTGACCGGCGCGCGGAAACCCGCCTCGATCCAGGTGGCAAGCCCATCCTCAACGGCTTCGGCATAGGCTGACACCGCGGCGTCATCCTCATCGGTGATGCGCAACCCAAGCGTGCGGTAGCAGCCGAAGTCGTGGTGGTTGGCGATGGTCCTGAAGCGGCACCCTGCGGGCGGCGCGCCGTGGCGCGCGATCAGCGCGCAGCGATACGCCTCGATCTCGAGCGCATTCAGCGTGTCGAAGTCGGGCGACCGGCCGAGTTGCGCGCAATCTTCTTCGGCCGGACCGGCACCAAGGTCGATCGTGTAGGACATGGGGGGGGTTCTCCGTCGATCCAGTACCGGATCGACCATCCCTTCCCCCTCCCCTTCGCTACCCCGGGGCAGGCTGGATCAGCGGGTAATGAACCGCCTGGCAGCAAGCTGCGCTTCGCCATCCGATTGCCCGAGCGTCTTCAGCCGGTCGGTTTCGAGACGGATGGCAAGGTCGGATGGAAGGCTGGCCCAGCGCGACGCGATCGTCACCGCCTCGCGGGCGTTGGCAAGCTCGCCGATCGCGGTGCCGTGCCATGCCACGGTCTCTTCCTCGCCGGCGAGGTGGGGATGCGGACGCAGCACCTGTACGAAGAAGGTCTGCATCGGCCTGTCCCATCCGATGAAGACGGTGGACGCGCCATCGAGGCCGGGGAACTGGTGGCGGCTCATGGTGATAACCTCCTGGTCAGGCTGCAAGCGTGTTCCATTCAGGGTGCCACGGACGCGGCCTTGGCTCAAAGCGTAGGATGCCGGTGGCGAGGTGATGACCATCGGCCGCGCGTTTCTCCAGCCAGTCGCGGTAAAGGACGGCATCGGCAAGATCGCCGGCGAGCAGATCGTCGAGCATCGCGGACTGGCGGGCGATCTCGTCCGGGAGCGCGTGCCAGTCGAGCGCGTCGAGGAAGTCCTTGCGTCGCTCGAGGTAGCGGGTCAGCCGCGCGACCTCGGCACGCGCGGCGGCGATGGCGGGATCGATGTCCATGGGCGCTCTCCCGTCAGGCGGTCATCAGTGCCGGCAGCGCCACAGGCGCCGTCAGCTCGAGGTCGCGGCGGATGCGGCGCGCAAGCCGTTCGGGGTCGATGAGTTCGCGCATCGCGGCATAATGGTTGGGCGGACCCGCCGGATCGCGCGTCACGCCGGCACGGCGGTAGAGCAGTTCGCGACCTTCGCGCAGCCGCCCGATCGTCAGTTCGAGATGAAGATCGGACGTGCGCAGCACGATCTCACCCGCCATCGAGACCTCGCCGGGCAGCGAATGGATATCGAAGGCATCGGGCGCGACGTCGAGCGCGGCGGCAAGCCGGCGCAGCGCCTTTCGGCCATCGATATGGAAACGCTCCTTGGCGACCGCATCATAGGCAACGCCGCGGATCGCGAGCGACAGCAGCGGGGGGAAGCGTCGCAGTGCCGCCACGCGGTCGGCGCAGGTGCCGCGCAGCACGGTGTCGTCGGGGCGGGCGGCGCAGATGGCGGCGAGATGGCGGGCGAGCAGCACGATCGCGGGATCGCTGTTCGCATCGAGCCCGGCATGCCGGCAGTCCTCGATCGCCTTTTCGATCGCGTGGATCGTGGTCGGGATGGTGGTCAGCGCGCTGGGATCGAGCGCCTGCTGGTGGCGGAATGCGACGTCGAACATGGGGGGCGTCTCCGGGTCGGAAGCGCGACCATCGCGCTCGCCCTCCCGTCCCCTCTCCCCTCCGGTCGCCCTGCCGTTCGGCGTCAGCCGAAGGCGCGCATCAGGCTCATCATGCCGCCAAGTGCCGCGATCAGTACGACCTGGCTGCCGATGAGCCAACGGATCGTATCGTTCTTGGCCGACGCGATCTCGGTCCGCACCTTGGCCATCTCGGTATGCACCGTGGCGATCTCGGCCTTGAGATAATCCTTGGTGACCAGATCCTCGCGCGAGGTGACCATGGTGTCGCCAAGAATGGTCGCAATGGCGTCGGCGAGCGGCTTGGCCGCACCGGCGGTTTCGAGGTCGCGTGAAGCGCGGATGCTGTTGAACATGGTCGCCATCGTCGTCGATCTTTCTATCATATGGGTGAACGGTCGGGAATGCGCAAAGTCTCGCGTGCTCAGGCGGCCGGCACCCACTTTTCCATGTCGTCGCCCTGGCGCAGACAGACTTGGCAGGTGGTGGCATCATAGGTCGAGGCAAGCGACCAGGCCTGCGTCTCGCGGTCCCACACCGCGGCGGCATCCTTCACCAGGTCATCGCTGCCGCATTTGTCGCAGACCGGCGTCACGCATGGCGTACCGCGCGCGCGCAGCGGCTCGGCGCCGCAGATGCTCCAGTCACCATAAAGTGTACCGCCATGCGGCAGGCAGTCGCCGTCGAGCTGGATGGCGTGCTCACCATACCCGTCGTGGAAATGGATTTGGGCATCGGGAAAATGCTTTTCCATGACCTCGCGCGCGCCGCGCAGCTTCACGTCACTACCATAGGTGGTGTGGACGTAGCTGAGGGGGCCGATGGTGGGGCCTTCGCGGCCCCAGGTGTCGAGGTCCTGCTCGAGGGCATCGCGACCGTGGAAGAGGTGGAGATAGACGCTCATCGTCGGAATCCTTTCAGTCAGGGTAAAGCGCGACGGCACTGTCCGCTCGCGCGCAAGGCGACACGCGTTCAGGCGAGCGCGGCGACCTGCTTGGTGATGGGAGCCATGCTCTCGACCTGGACCGCGCCGAGGCTCTCGAAGGTTTCGACCTCGGTGCGCTCGGCATAGCGGGCCTTGTCGACCAGGCCGTAGCGTACCTCGCCGGTATAGTTGGCGAACCCCAGCGCATCGACGCCGGCAAGCTGGCGGAACACCACCCCGACCTTGCCCGTAGGCACCCAGTCGGCCCAATCGCCATAGGCGGCGGTCGAGACATAACCCCCGATGACGGCTTGATACGCGGCGCGCCGGCGCGAGACATTGCTGTCGCGCGGGGTCACCGCCTTGCCGGTGAAGGCACCATAGGCGTCAGGCAGCCAGTTACGCGCGATGTCGTGGGCGAGCGGCAGTTCGAGATCACGCAGCGGATCGCGGGTAGCGCGCCATTCAGGCTCGAAGGCGAGCATCACGCGGGTCCAGTCGACATCCTCCTCATATGCGGCATCGTCACGCCGTAAAAGCGCGGGCATCGCCGATTGGCGCTCGTCGGAAAGCAGGAAACCGCCATGGCTGGCGGTGGTGACATGCCAGATGCCGGGAAGGCGCTGGTCGGCGGTCTGCAACGGTCCCCATGGGCTGTGGTCGGGACGTGGGGATGAAGCGAAGAGGGTCATGGCGGTCGGCTCCCTTGATCGGATACGCCCGTCTCCCCCCCCCTCCGCTCCCATGACCCGGTAATCGCGGTAATCGCGATGTTCGCCGTAATCGCGGTGTTCGCGGTTACCGCGAGGATCCGCGTGGCTCGCATGACAGGCGCTCGCCGCGCCGCCAGCGAGCCGGCTCGATGAAGCTGCCCTCGTGCGCGCCGATACGAGCCGCGACCGCGCGGTCATAGGCGGCGACGTAGCGGGCCGCGCGTGCGGGATCGGCCCTGAGATACCCGGTCACCGGCAGGGCAAGGCCCGCGGCGATCATCGTCTCGCCAAGGTCGCGGCCATCGACCGTAACCGTGCCGACCGGGCGACCGTAGCTGGCGCTCCCGGTCAGCCGGATCGTGGCCTCGCCCCCCTTGAGCATCCGGGCGGCACGGTCCTGCGCTGCCTTGCCGCATTGCCAGCAACCCGTGTTGCCTTGGCACCATTGCCGGCTCTCAAAGGCATCGGCGCCCGACAGGCGGATATCGATCGTGACGGTGTCGCCATCGAGCGCGCGGCCGCGTGCCGCGATGGTAGAGGCAGGCGATGCGGCATCGTTCGGGGCGGCTGCCGAACAGGCGGTGGCGAGCGCCAGCGCACCAAAGAGGGTCAGGCGCATCGGTCGAGCTTTCGCGGCTCAATGCCGGGATGGGCGACGTCGATGACCCGCCAGGGTTGCAACGGGTCGGACGTGGCGACGACGGCGACGTGCTCGCCGGCCTCGGTCAGGCGCACTGCGACGCGGACCGCGTTGGAACGGCAGCACAGCAGGCGGCGTAGCGGGGACAGGGCTTCGGACATGGCGGACCTCGTGATTTCGGTGCAGGTGTCGCATGACGGCGCGCTCACGCGAACAGCGTCTTGTGAACGCGGGTTTGCGGCAACGCCTGCCATGCCAGCGTGCGGACCCCTCGGATGTGGTAGAGGCCGAAGCCCTCGACCGGACGAAAGGCGATCCCGCGCCTGTGCTTCACCACGGTGAAGTCGGTGCCGTGATGGCCATCGGTAAAGGTAAGCGGTACGGCGAGGCGGATGCGCATGCCCTCGGTCAGCTTGCGGGCGCGCAGGCGCAGATTGGCAAGGCAGCGGCGTCGCCACTGGAGCGCGTTTTCATTATCGCTCGAAGTCAGCAGGCGCAGGATGCGTTCGGGGCAATCGTCCTCGCACGGCCCCATCGATTCCTCCATGTCCTTGTACCCGAAATGTTCTCCATCCTTGTTGCGCGGGTTCCAGCGTATCAGGCAGACGACCGCGAAGATCTCGCTACCCTTGCCGTCGGTCATGACCTGCGCCGCGGCGTAATAGGTGTTCATGCCGACGATCGCGCTGTCGAGGATGCGCAGCCCGGTGGCGGTGCCCTCGGGCTGTTCGCGCTCATAGGTGAATTGCGCGTCGAGATAGGCCTTGGGTGTCTCGTGTCCGCCCATCGCGTAGCGGCTCATGAACAACCATCCCATGACGGGTCTCCTTGTTGGGGGTGGAAAGGGTCAGGCCGCGATCGCGGCCGGTATTTCCGGTTCGCCTGCGGCGGGGGCTTTCTGCTCGCCTGCTGCGGGCGTCGAAAAGCCGCGCAGATAGGCGAACGCCTGTTCGGCCCTGGCAGCGGCGGTGAAGATCGCCGACGTGTCGGCGCGCATCACGGTCATCCAGTGCGAAACGTAGCTCGCGTGGCTGTCGTGGAGCGAGGTCGGCAGGCCGAGGTCGGCGCAGATCATGCTCGCGGTCAGTTCCGCGGTGAGTTCTTCCATCGCGTACGCACGGTCGCCGAAGCGTTTGCCGAAGGTGCGCGCGAGCCGCGCCGGAGCGCCCGACCAATGCGCCGTCTCATGGCCCCTGGTGGAGGCGTAGGCGTCGCCCGATGCAAAGCTGCCGGGATGCGGCAGCTGGATGCGGTCGGTGCCGGGGCAGTAATATGCTTCGTCCCCGCCGTGGCGTACCCTGGCCGGGATCGCGGTGAAGAAGGCATCGATCGCGTCCTGCCGCTGCGAGAGCAGGGCCGGCGTCGGGGGAACGTCACGCGGATAATACCAGGCCGGCAGGCCGTCGATCTCGTCTGCATTGTAGACGGCGTAGCTGCGCAGGAAGCGGATGAAGCGCGCCGCGCTCTCGCCGGTGAGCATGGGTTGGCCGGGCTTCCTGAATACCGAGGCGTAGATCGACATGGAGGGACAGGCGCCCGGACGGATGCACCCTCCCAATTCCCCGGCCTGGCGCGCGGTCATCCAGTAGCGGCTGCGATAGCCGCGCATGTCGGCAGTCGCCCACAACCAGAGCGTATTGATGCCCGAATACGGTGTGCCTTCGTGGCGCAGCGGCCGTCCGCCCTCGCCGGTCAGCGACCAGCTCCGCGCCCATGGCAAGATGCCGGCCTCGAGCCGGGCCAGGATCGTAGCGGTGACCTCGCCCGCGATGTCGCGGACGGACGGGATGCGGGACATGGGACAGGTCTCCGGTGGGTGCGGCAGGGCAGCGGTCCGGCTCGGGCCGAAATGACACCGCAAGGCGGGGGGCTGCGAAGGGCGCAGGTGTCGAAACAGCATCGCCGGCAGTTGCGCACTGCCGGCGATGCCGTGTGCCGGTCATTCGGCCGCGACGATCTCGATCTCGTCATTGGCGGCGTCGTTGATGTTCGCCGCGTCATCGTCGGGATCGTTGCCGATGAGGTCGGCGATATCGATGTCGTCCCCGATATCGTCACCGGCATCGTCATCGTCATCGATGCCGGGATCCTGCGACACGATCAGGTCGGCAAAGCCCGCATCGGCGTCGTCGTTGTTCCCGGTGTCAGCATCGTCGGCCTGGTCGAGGAAGCGCATCGCGTTCGGCACCCAGGCAAGCGCCGCAGCCTTCACCTCGGCCTCGACGATCGCTTCGCCGGCGAACAGCTTCTCGCAGCTTGCCGCGATCTCGGGCTTCTTCTGGCTGGCATGGCGAGCCGACAGCGCCGGTCCGCCAACCTCATCGAGCAGCGACAGGAGCACGCCCTTCGACACCCGGTCGAAGAAGTTCTCCGCCGTCGGCCGCCACCAGGTTGCCACATCGATGTCGAGGATCGTGGCAAGCCGGTTCTGCAGCGCGTTCTGCTTCGCCGTGTAGCCGTCCTTTGCCTCGAAGGATGCCGCCACGATCCACGCCAGCCACGCGGTCTTCGCCTCGTCGCCAAGTGCCCGGAACGCCTCGAACCGCCCGATCGTCGCTGCTCCGCTGCTCGACTTGTCGCAAGCCTCCGTCCACGACGCATCCAGCCCGTCATAGGCTTCAGCCAGATAGTCGCGCGCACGGGTCGCCGGCACGCTCTTTGCCAGCATCGGATCCTGCGGGTGGCTCGCCCGGATCGTGGTGCCGCTGTGCGAGAGCATGTTCACCCGCCCGTCGATCATCGCGAACAGCAGATAGTCGAGCGCCAGCGCGGGATTGGCGAGGATCGAGGCCGCCAGCACGTCGCGCCGCTGCACCGTGAGCTGGTCGTACAGTACCTGGCTGAGCGCCTTGCCACCGGGAGCCTCGGCCTCGGGCGCGACCGGCGCCGCGGCCGACCGCCCCGTCGTCACCGGACCCTCCTCGATGTGGAAACCCCGGGGTGCGCGTTCACCGCCATCCTCGCCGGCTTTGTCTTCATCGCCATCGGCGTCGGGCTCGATCGCGACGACCCGGATCGGGGTTTCGCTATAATAGGTCGTGTCGAGCGTGGTGGTGCCGTCGCGGCCGAGCAGCAGGAAGGTGCCGACCTTCTGCTTCAGTTCGTCGGGCAGGATCTGCGGGCGGTCGTGGATCTCCTGCGCCTCGTCCGAGAGCGTCTCATGCTCTTCCTCGAGCGCGGCATAGGTCGCCTCGTCCTCGTCACCCTCGACGCCCTGCATCGCGTCCTCGATTTCCTCGAGCCGCGTCGCGATCGTATCGAGCCGTTCGGCCTGCTCGAGCGTCAGCGGGAGCGTCGGGAGGTGGATGCGATGCAGGTCGCGCGCCGCTTCCCAGGTGCTGGTGCCGGCGATCGGGCGGACCCAGGCCAGCCCCTGTTCCTCGCCCAGGCGCAGCGCCTCGGCTTCCAGCTTCGCGGCCGCCAGTGTCTGCGCGATGCCGGGATCGACCCAGCGATCGCCGTCGTCGCTGAACAGATCGTTCTCGACCTTGCCCCCGGCCGCGACATAGGCAGCCTCGCCGACGTAGCGCGCAACAGGTTCGCTCGACTTCATCGTCTCGTTGGCGATAATCCGCCGGATCGAGTCCGCGCTCTGGTAGCTCTGGTTGCCATAGGCCTGCCACACCATCAGCTGGCGGTCCTGGCTCGCCGTCGAGGCATACGCCTTGGCGATATCGAGGCTGATCCGCCGTTCGGCGAGCGCGGTGAAGATCGGCTCGGCCAGATCGGCGAGGCGCAGCCGCCCTTCCACGAAGCGGCGCGTGATGCCGAAGCGCCTGGCCACGCCGTCGATATCCCCGCCCGTGCCCATGAAATGCTGAAACGCGCGGCATTCGTCGGCCGGGTTCATCGCCAGCTTCTGGAAGTTCTCGGCAAGCGAGGTTTCCGACAGCAAGGCATCGCTGCCCGACAACACCAGCACAGGCACGTCATAGGACGCGGCATCGATGTCGCCGCGTTGTGCCAGCAGTTCGAGCGCGCGCAGGCGCCGGCTGCCGGCGATGACCGCGAAGGTGCCGCGCGGCTTTTTCGCCGGCGTCACGATCAGGTTCTGGATGAGCCCGCGCGCCGCAATGTCAGCGGCCAGTTGCTCGATAAAATCCTCGCCCGCCTGGCGGACGTTGATCGGCGACAGCACCAGCTTCGCCAGCTTCACGCTCTGAATGGTCATGGAGGACACTCCTTCTCGCGCCCGGACCAAATCCCGGACACAAGAACTCCTCCCCCTTCCCTCCCTGATCCCGGGATTGACCCGGGAACCCGTGCATCAGGGCACCGGCTGTCGTCAGTCCTTTGCCAATGCGGCAGGCTTCTCCCCTCGACGATCGATCCACCATTTGGCATCCGTCATCATTGTCAGGCGCTCGATGCTGTCCGGCGATGCCGTGCGCAGCACGGCGAGCTTCTCGGCCCGGATGGTCGTCGCCCATGCCACTTGGCGTTGGCTGCCGATAAGATCGGGGAGACCAAGGTCGGCGACCCCTGCGAGGGCCGCCTCCGCCCTGGCGGCTGACACCTCCGTGTAGCATGCCTTGCATTTGCGGCGGGCAAGTTTGGTGGCCTCGCGTTCGGTGTCGAACGTCGATAGTCCATAGACCTGGTGTGTGGCGACGTGACCGCAGGCGTGTGTGATTTCCCGTTCCATGGCGGTGTCCTATCATAGCGGTCCAGGGCGAACACCCGCCTGCGCCCAGCACGACTCCGGCAGTGCCGCTCAAGCAACCTTGAGGATCCGGGCCAGCACGGTTTCGGCATCGTTGGCGGGCACGAACACGCGGGTCTTGTACGAGATGATCTCGGTGAAGCAGCCAAGCGACTTCAGCCAGGGAAGCTGGGTCGCCGGCGCATCCACGATCTCGACACGCGAATTGCCGTTCACGAGCGAGCGTTTGAGCGTCATCGCGAACGGGCGGGTCACCTCGACGCTGCGACCCGACAGCACCGAGCGCGCGATCGCATCGACCGGGAGGTCATCGGGGGTCACCAGTCCCAGCTTGGTATAGAGTTGTGCGACATGGGTGTCGAAGACGAGCCGGCCGAGCCAGCTATTGCCGGCATTATCGACGATGCGATTGACCGCCATATGGTCGGAGGGCAGCGCCGACCAGATCGGCAGCAGTAGCCCCGTTGCGAGCCGGATCGTCTCGATCTCAGGGGTAACCAGCGCCTCGGCGACTTCGATTTCCCAGAGCGTCGCGAACGTATCGTGGTCGATCACTTCCCATGCGGTTTCGCCAAGTTCGGCCTCGCGCAGATACTCGCGCCGGCACGGCCGCTGGAGTTCGAGCCGCGCGATCGGCAGCCCGTCATCGTCCATCCAGGCGCGTGCCTTGCTCATCAACGCGACGCGTTCGGACTTGGCGTTGCGCACGAAGCGGGCAGTGTCGTCCCAGCGGGCGAAGTCGAGAACGCGTTCGAGCGTGAGCGGGTTCTTCCTTCGCTCGGTTTCGATGGTGAGGAGGTGTGAGGTCGCGCCGCTGCGCGGATCGGTGCGCAGCACGACATCATCGATCAGCGCCGCGCGCTCGACCATGATCGTCTCGACGCCGACATCGAGCGTACCGGCCTGGCGGGCGGCGGCAACGCGGGTCTCGACCAGCGTCAGGAACTCCTCAAAGATCGCGTTCTGCAACGCGATCGGCAGCGCCAGCAGGCGGTTGAGCCACCGCGGGATCGGAGGAAGATCATCCTTGAGCACGCCGTCGCTGTCGTGAAGTTCGAGGCCCGTGCGGCGGGTGAAGTCGTCGAGCGAGATGCTGGTCAGCTTGCCGCGGTTCAGGAGGTGGAACCAGGTAACCAGCGCATCCTTGGCATAGTCGCTCTCGAGATTGTCGGCCGGATCGAACAGGTTCTGGCCACCTGTCTGCCGCTGACCGCGGGTGAGCGCGCCAAGGCTGTCGAGCCGCCGCGCTATCGTCGAGGTGAACCGCAGCTCGCCCTTGCAGTCGGTCGTGACGGGGCGGAACAGCGGGGTCGATGCCTGATGCGTGCGGTGGGTGCGTCCCAGCCCCTGGATCGCGCGATCGGCGCGCCAGCCCGGCTCCAGCAGGAAGTGGACGCGCTGCTCGCGGTTCACCGCGTCGAGACTTGCATGGTAGGAGCGGCCGGTGCCGCCGGCATCGGAGAAGATCAGGATGCGCTTGGCCCCGGCCATGAAGGCGGCGCTGTCCGCCTGCCCTGAGCGCGCGGTGCGGCTCTCGATCTTCTGGCGCCCGTCGGCGCCGGTCACGAGCCGTCGGGTCCGTCCGGTCACCTCGGCGACCGCATCGGTGCCGAAGCGGTCGATGACGGCATCGAGGCCCGACTGGATCGGGGGTAGCGCGCACAATTGCTCGATCAGGGCATCGCGCGCGGCTTCCGCATCTGGGTTGTGAACCGGATTGCCATGCTCGTCGCGCATCGGCCGCGACCGGACATTTCCGCTATCGTCGGAATAATTCTCCTGCTGCTGCGTCGGGAAAGCGCGCATCAGATAGTCGACGACATATTCGACCGGGCTGAGCGAGATGTCGAGGTCGGCGCGTTCTTCCGGCGTCAGGCTCGAGAGCCGGCGGTCGAGGATGGCTTCGGCCGTGGTGACCAGTTGGAGAACGACCGACTGACCGGCCTTCAGATGCTCCTCGACCGCGGCGATGACGGTCGGCAGCTTCATCGCGAGCAGCACCTGGCCGAAGAAGCGCTGCTTGGTCGATTCCAGACGGCTGCGTGCCGATGCCTTTGCGCCGCTGTTGAGGGTGGAGCCATCGAGACTGTCGACCACCCCGGTCAGCGCCAGCGCCTCTTCCATGTTCCGATGGATGATCTCCCAACCCTGAGCATATTGGTCGTAGATCGCAATCTGTTCGGGGGTGAGCGTATGGCGCAGCACGTCATATTCGACCCCGGCGAAGCTCAGCGCGCGGGCGATGTAGAGGCCGAGCGCCTTCAGGTCGCGCGCCACCAGTTCCATCGCGGCGATGCCGCCCTGTCGGATCTGGCTGATGAACGCGGTGCGGTCGGCAAAGGCGGTTTCGGGTCCCCACAGGCCGAGCCGCACCGCATAGGCGAGGTTGTTGACGTCGGACGCGCCCGTCGCCGAGGCGTACAGGACGCGGGCGAGCGGTAGGTGGTTCTGGAGCAGGACGCCGCAAATGCCCTGCTGCGACCCTTCGGTCTTGCCAAGCGCGCCTTCGCCGCCCGCGACACCGCCCATCTCATGTGCCTCGTCAAAGGCGATCACCCCGTCGAAGTCGGGACCGGCCCAATCGAGGATCTGCTGGAGGCGGGTGCTGTCGGCTCGAGCGGAGCGCAGCGTCGGATAGCTGACGAACAACACGCCCTCGTCGAGCGTGATGGGCTGATCGATCTTCCAGTTGGAGAGCGGCTGCACGTCGCCGGTGAGACCGCCAAGCGCGGTCCAGTCACGCCGCGCGTCATCGAGCAGCGGCTCGTTCTTACTGACCCAGATGTGGCGGCGTCTGCCCGACAGCCAATTGTCGAGGATGCACGCCGCGACCTGCCGCCCCTTGCCGGCGCCGGTGCCGTCGCCGAGGAAGAAGCCCTGCCGGTACTGGCGGCCGTCGTCGGTATCGAGCGCGAGGCCGACGCCTTCCTTGTCGGGGCGGAATCTGCCGGGCAGCATCCGGGTCCAGGCGTGGCCGGCATAGACGACGGTCTCGAGCTGGGAGGCCGATAGCAGCCGTTCGGTGACCGTGCGTTCGGGCAGGGACGGAACATGGGTCGGGACCGGCATCGGGATTGATCCCATCGCAACAGATTCAACCAGCGCGGTCGGATGCTCGCCGGCGGCCGTGAAGGCGATCCGGCTTGGGCGGTAGGGCAGATAGACGCCGGCCTGATCGCCAAGCGGTGCCGGTGTGTCCAGCGCGGCATAACCGACCGGCAGCACGTCGTTGCGCCGCGGAGCGTGGACCGGGCGTGGCGGCGCGGATCGGGTGACGCGCGCTGCGCCGAACATCGAGACGCCGGGGACCGGCGCGCGAAAGGTGAGTTTCGGGGTATCGGCGAGTGCGAGCCGTGGCGGCACGCTCAGCGCCGGCACCAGGTCGGCAACCGATGCGCGCTGGATGGTGACGGGAGGCGCGCCGCCTGCGGCCTTGTCGATGACGTAGAGCCGGACCGCGATATCGGTGCCGTGCTTCCTGTAGCAATGCTCGAGCCGGATCGAGGTGCGGACCGTCACGCCGGTCAGCACGGTATCGAACGCCTTTTGCATCCTGGCCGAGGGTGCGAACCAGTCAGGCATGATCGCGACGACGCGGCCGCCTTTGCGGACGCGGCGCAGCGCGGCCTGGAGGTGGCGCACTGCTGCGAGGTCGTCGACGCCCCGCCCGACGCTGCGGGAAAAGGGCGGGTTCATGACGATGACCGAGGGTTGGGGTAGATCCGCATGATGGCTGACCAGCGCGGCGCCGTCATGCCCGGTGATGGTGGCTGAAGGAAAGATGTCGGCAAGCCGCGCGCGGCGTCGCGGATCGATCTCATTGAGCTGCAACGCCGCGTAAGCCGGCATCTGCGCCGCGAGGAGGCCGTTGCCGGCGCTGGGTTCCAGCACGACGTCTTCGGCGTCGATCGCCGCCAGCAACACCACGATCGCAGCGATATCGGCCGGCGTCGAGAATTGCTGGAAGTCGATCTGTTCCTCGCTGCGGACGGTCTGGGTGGGCAGCCGCTCCATCAGCGCCGATGCGTGGGCGACATCGATCAGCGACGTCATCGACCAGGACGCCGCCGCAAGATGCAGCGCGACGGCATGTTCCAGCATCTCGAAGCTGTCGCGCTGGGTCCAGCACCCCTCGGCGTCGCTGCCGCCAAATGCGGCCGTCATCGCACTATTGAGGTCGCGGCGCGTAACGGGAGCATTGCCCGCGACGACGGGGAGCAGCCGGTGCGCGGCGACATGCGCAGGGATGACGGCAGGCCGTGCGGCCAGATCGAGAAGGTCGGTCATCGAGGAAACTCCGTCAGGATCGCTGCCCGTCCGGCAGCTCAGCCTCCCCCCTCTCGCTCCTCTCCATTGCACCCAGGGCCGTCCGGCAGCGCCGGTGGCTGAAACCGGAACCTGGCGACGCCTCTGCGCGATTGTCTGATGTTGTGTTGAAGAGGAGTCACACGATGGGCGAGTTCACTGACAAGGCGAAAGCGGCGGGCAACAAGCTCGTGGGCAGCGCCAAGGAAGCGATCGGCAACGCGACCGATAACGAGCAGCTGGCGGATGAGGGCGAGGCGCAGCAGACCAAGGGCACCGGGCAGGACGTCAAGGGCTCGGTGAAGGGCGCGCTCGGCGACGATATCTAGTTGTAGGCGCTTGCAATCGTAGCGGCGTCTGCTCGCAAACAGCCGGTTTTCTGCTCACGCTCTCTGCCACTGGCGGGTGGCATCCTGCTCGAATTATCTGCCAGCGTGCTCGCCATCATCCGGGGCTGCTCGCAATCGGACATGGCTGCTCACATTATCCGCTCCGGGCGGATGCTAAAGGCGGGTTCATTGCACGGGCGGGATCGTCCCATTTCTCCGTCTCCAACCGGCCATTTCGGGAAGGAGCAATCGGGAACATATTTTGGGAAAACGGCTATTTCCCTACCGTCCGGTGCGCCTTGCGACCGTCAGCCGTCTCCCTGAACCTTCCCAATCGGGAAGGCTGATAACCGGCTCACCCATGGAATAAACCCGGGCGAGCGTCGTCTATGCTTTCAGGACTGATGCGCCGGAGGCTTATGCATAGACGAAACTGGATGCTGGGTCTGACTGCTCCGGCCCTACTTACAGGCGCAGCCGCGGCCTCCCCTGCCGATGGCTACGCCAGCATAGTGTCTGCCGCGATGGACCGGATGATGGCGGGCATGATGGTCAAGCCGTCCGGCGACGTCGACCGCGACTTCGTGGCGATGATGCTCCCGCATCATCAGGGCGCCATCGATATGGCGGTGGCGGAGCTGCGCTATGGCCATAACGAGCAGCTCAAGCGCATCGCGCAGGAGATCATCATCGACCAGCAGCAGGAGATCGCCGCCATGAAGCTGGCGATCGGTCAGCCGCTACCCCCTTCGACGCCAGCCCCGACGCAGGGCGGCGACCACCATAGCCCTATGGAGCACTGACATGATCCGGACCATCCTGCGCTCGGCCGCCTTGCTGATGAGCGCCGCACCGGGCCTCGCCATGGCCCAGCAGGCGCCGTGGAACGCTAAGGACATGCCCGTCAGCCACCGCGACCGCGTCTATGCGTCTGAACAATTCTCCAACACGGTGTCGGTGACGGACCCGGCCGACAACCGGCTGCTCGGCGTCATCAAGCTCGGCGATCCGCAGCCGATGAACTTTTCGCCGCTCTACAAGGGACAGGTGCTGGTCCACGGCCTCGGCTTCTCGCCGGACGGGAAGACCTTGGCGGTCGTGTCGATCGGATCGAACGCCGTGTCGTGGATCGACACCGCCACCAACACGGTCAAACACACGACCTATGTCGGGCGCAGTCCGCACGAGGCGTTCTTCACGCCAAACGGCAAGGAGGTGTGGGTCACGGTCCGCGGCGAGGATTATATCGCCGTGCTCGACCCCACGACGTACAAGGAGACGGGGCGCATCAAGACGCCCGGTGGTCCGGGCATGACGATCTTCTCTCCCGATGGCCGGTACGGCTATGTCTGTTCGTCGTTCAATCCGGTGCTGGCCGTGTTCGATGTCGCGACCCACGCGCAGGTCGGACAGGTGGCACAGCCAAGCCCGTTCTGTCCCAATATTGCCGCGACGCCGGACGGCAAGCAGGTGTGGTTCACGCTGAAGGACATCGGCAAGACGGTCGCATTCGATGCGAGACCACCCTTCGCGATCCTGAAGGTGCTGGATACCGGGCCGATCACCAACCATGTCAACTTCGCCCGCACGGCCAAGGGGCAGTTCGCCTATGTGACGGTCGGCGGAGAGAATGCGGTGAAGGTGTTCCGCACATCCGACTTCGCGCCCGTCGCCACCATCCCGGTCGGCAAGATGCCGCACGGTGTCTGGCCATCGGGCGACGGCCGGCGCATCTACGTCGGGCTGGAGAATGCCGATGAGCTCGCCGCGATCGACACCGCTGGCAACACGGTCGTTGCCACCGTGCCGGTCGGACAGGCACCGCAGGCGATCGCCTATGTGTCGAACGCAGTTCCGACAGGCCCCGGCACCGACAATCTCCAGCCGCTCGGCACGGCCGGCAAGGCGTTGCATCTGACCATGGGGCCGATCGGCGGCAAAGGTACAGCAAGCAGCATCACCCTCTTCGACCAGGGCATCATTCAGGTCGTGCAAAGTGCCGTTACCGGTTTGCAGCCCAAAAAGCCTTACATGCTCGTGCTGACCGCCAATGCGGACGGCAGTGGTGCGGTAGAGCCGCTTGCGAACTTCATGAGCAACCCGGCAGGTGCGGCGATCGTCAACGCATCGGGTCCGATCCGGCAGATCGTTCAGGGCAGCACCGCGACACCCCGGCGCTTTCTGGCGGTTGCGGAGGTGGTGAACGGCGCGCCGGGGCGCATCGTGCAGGTGCAGCGCGACTGAGATGGACCCGCTTGCCGCCGCGATCGAACCGCTGATCCCCGGGCTGCGCCGCTATGCCCGGTCGTGGTTGCGCGACCGGGTGATGGCGGATGACGTGGTGCAGGATTGCCTGGAGCGCGCGGTCGGGCGCTGGCGACAGCGACGGGGTGCGGAGGTCCGCCCGTGGGTCTATGCGATCCTGCACAATTTGTTGGTCGATCATCAGCGGCAGCATAGCCGGCGAGGTACGGCGGTTCCGCTCCACCTCGTGGACGACGCCGCGCTCGGCCGCCCGGCCGATCAGGACACAGGCCTGCACCACCGCGACCTGCTGCGCGCGCTTGATGCGTTGCCTGAAGAACAGCGAACGGTGCTGCTCCTGGTCTCGGTCGAGGGCCTGCCCTATGCGGAGGTCGCTGCCGTAGCCGGCGTGCCGCTGGGCACGGTAATGTCGCGCATATCGCGGGGGCGCGACCGTCTGGCGACACTCCTCCGGGAGGGTGAACGGCCGCGATTGAGGAGCGTGCAATGACCAGCCCGATCGGCGAGGACGATCTGGCCGCATGGATCGATGGCAGGTTGTCGCCCGAGCGGCAGCGCCTGGTTGACGCCTACCTTAAAGGCCAGCCGGATCTGCATGCCCGTTTGCGGGAGCAGGCGGAGCAGGCGCGAGCCCTCGCATCCCTGTTCACCACGATCGCGGACGAACCCATTCCGGCGACGATGCGCGTGGCAGCGATCAGGGGACAGCAAAGGCAACCGCGTTGGCAACTCGCCATTGCCGCGTCACTTCTGCTGGCGTTGGGGTTTGGCGGGGGCTGGTCGAGCGCGCGGTGGAGCGGTGAACCCCGCGCGGGCATCGCGGCGCTGGCCAACGAGGCGAGTGACAATTTCCGTGTCTATGCCGCCGACCGGATACGACCGGCGGAAATCGGCCCCGACCAGCGCGCCATGCTGATCCGGTGGACCTCCGCCCGACTGGGTGAGCGCGTCACCATCCCGGACCTCAGCACAGCCGGCTATCGCTATGGCGGGGGGCGATTGGTCGCGACGCCTCACGGCCCTGCGGCACTGCTCCTCTACGACGGACCGCAAGCGTCGAAACTCGCGGTGCTGACGAGGCCTATGCAGATCGACAAGACCGCGAGCATGACCAGCACGTCCAGCGGGACCATGGGCCGGGTCACATGGGCGGTTGATGGGATCGGCTATAGTGTGGTGGGCGAGCGACCCGCGGCCGAGTTGCATCCGATCGCCGACGAGGTCCGGCGCCAGGCCGATGCGGCGCTGGTGTCCTGATTGCACCTTGCCGCTTCCCGACGCCGACAGGCACCGGGCGATCCAGCGGGATCACGGCTTGCGCTCGACGTCCTTCCTGTCGGCCTCGGCCGGCGTCCGGCGAGCCCGCTCGCGGATGCGGCGTTCCAGCGGCGCACCGACGAACAGGACGAGCATTGCAAGGCTCACCCCGCCGATGATGAGCGGCCACACTGCCAACCCCGCTGCCGCGCCGATCGTGGCCGTCACCCAGATGCACGCGGCGGTCGCCAATCCATGCACTTCCTGACCCTGGCCGACCCGCAGCACCGCGCCGGCACCGATGAAACCGACGCCTGTCAGAATGCCCTGCATCGCCCGCCCTGCGGCGTCGGCGTTTACATTTGGCAGGCCACTATGCACGACCGCCTGCACGGCGATGCAGCTCGCCAGACCGACCAGACCCAGCGTTCGCAAGCCCATGATCTGCCGGTTCTCGCGCGAGCGTTCCCAGCCGAGCACCATCCCGGCCGCGGTCGCCACCACCAGCCGCCCGATCGCATCGATCCAGAAGCCGATGTCCGATGCCCCTGACGCTTCGATCATTCGACCAGCACGTGGACGTGATGCCAGGCGGTGCACAGATAGCCGGCGAAGTTCCACATCGTGTCCGGCCGTTCGGGCTGTCCCTGTCCAGCCCCGTCGAAGGCGCGCACGACAAGGTGCTGGCGACCTTTGGCAAGCGTGGCGTCGAGGGTCCAGCGCCGCCAACCCCAGTGCGTCTCCGGATCATCGGCGAACGTCGCCTGTTGCCACTCGCGACCACCGTTTACCGACACTTCGACCCGAGAGACGCGGCGATCATAGGCGATGGCATAGCCCTCGATCCGCACCTCCCCGGCCGGCAGGCTTTCGCCAGAGCCGGGCACGCAGATCGCGGCGTTGAGCGGCATGGCATTGATGGTCAGACCCCGGCTCCAGTCGACGGTGTCGCTCGTCACATCGGCGGGAAACAGCTTGTAGTCGTGCGCCTGGATCGGTGCGTCGGAAGGCATGTCTCGCACCTCGATCCGTGTCAGCCATTTGGCGCTGCGCACGCCGGCATAGCCCGGCACCACCATGCGGAGCGGTGCGCCGTGTTCGGGCGTCAGCGGCTCGCCGTTCATCGCCCAGACGAGGAGGACGTCGGGCTGCCGCGCCTTGCTCATGGCGATCGATACCCCGAACAAGGCTTCCTCGCCCTCCACGTCCACCTCGTCCGCGCCGGTGAACGCCACGAACAGGTCGGACGCATCAGGTGCGCCGACCGCATCGAGCACATCGGCCAGGCGTACGCCGGTCCACTCTGCATTGCCGATCGCGCCGACATCCCAAGGATCACCCGACGTTTTTCCGACCTGCTGGAGGTCAGTGCGCCGGTTGCCGGCGCACTGGAGAACTGCCGTCACCGTCCGCGTGGGGAACGTAGCTTTCAGTTCCTCTACCGAGAAAGAGCGGCTCGCCATGCCCGTCCCGCTCACCTCGATCCGATGATTGGCGGGCAGATCCGGCACTGGCCCGTGGCTGCGCACGTAGAACAGCGCCTGCGGCGTCAGGAACCGCTCGATCAACGCACTGGGCGTCGGCTCGGCGTTGTAGGGATCGGATTTGCGCTCGATCATATCGGTCATGGACGAACAAACGCCGCGGGCACGCGGATCGCTTCAAGTCTTCAAGACCATCACAGACGAAAGGCTGCCGATCGTTCCGATATCCAGATTGGAATGAGCAGATCAAACGGTTGGTCGTATCGATCAGATTGCGCGATATAAGCTGCATGACCCTGGAGCAGCTCAGAATATTCGTCGGTGTCGCGGAGCGCGAACACGTCACCAAGGCAGCGGAGGTGCTGAACGTCACGCAGTCTGCTGCCTCCGGCGCGATTGCTGCCCTCGAAGCGCGCTACGGGGTTCCTCTGTTTCACCGCGTCGGGCGTGGCATCCAGCTGACCGAAGCAGGCCGCGGCTTTCTGGAGGAAGCGCGCGCGGTGCTGGGGCGGGCAGCGCATGCCGAGACGATGCTGGCGGACTATGCCGGGCTTGCCCGTGGTTCATTGCGGATCGTCGCCAGCCAGACGATCGCGAGCTACTGGTTGCCGGCAAAGCTCGCCGCCTTCCACGAACGCCACCCGCAGATCGCGGTTGAGCTCGCGATCGACAACACCGAAGGTGCGGCAGCGCAGGTCCTGAGCGGCGCGGCGGAACTCGGCTTTGTCGAGGGCGAGGTGGACGAACCGGCACTCGCCCACTGGACTGTCGGGCGTGATCCGATGGTGCTGGTCGGCCGCGAGGACGCCGAACGTGTCGACGAGGCCTGGCTGCGCACTGAACGCTGGATCGTCCGTGAGCTGGGATCCGGTACGCGCTCGACCTTCGAGGACGTGCTGCGAACGCGCGGGTTTGATCCGGCCCAGCTGACGATAGCGATGACGCTGCCGTCCAACGAGGCGGTGCGTACCGCGGTCGAGGCCGGTGCCGGCGTTGCCGTCTTGTCGCGATTGGTCGTAGCTCGTGCGCTCAAGGCCGGTGACCTTGTCGAGCTGCCGCTCGGGCTGCCCGACCGCGCCTTTCACGCGCTGCGCCACAAGGAACGCTATCGCACCCGCGCGGCCGACGCGCTGACGGACCTCATCAAGGAGCAGGTCGCATGACTGCCGACACGCACTCCGTTCTGAGCGGCCTCAAGCCGCTCAGCCGGCTCGATCACCCCCGCGAGATGATCCGCCAGTTCACGCCCAACTGGTTCGCCGCGACGATGGGCACGGGCATCCTCGCGCTCGCACTGCCGCAGGTACCCGGCATTGGACCCTCGCTGAAGCCATTCGGCGAGGTGTTGTGGTTCTTCAACATCGCACTCTTCGCGCTGTTCGCCGGCCTCTATGGCGCGCGCTGGGTGATGTTCGGGCATGAGGCGCGGCGCATCTTCGGGCACAACACCGTGTCAATGTTCATCGGGACCATCCCGATGGGGCTGGCGACAATCATCAACGGCTGCCTCGCCTTCGGCATCGCGCGGTTCGGGAATGGCATCGTACCGGTCGCGCAGGTCTTGTGGTGGATCGACGTCGCCATGTCGCTCGCCTGCGGCGTGCTGATCCCGTACCTGATGTTCACCCGCCACGAGCATAGCCTGGACGGCATGACCGCGGTATGGCTGCTGCCGGTCGTCGCTGCCGAAGTGGCGGGTGCCAGCGGCGGGCTGCTCGCGCCGCATCTGGCCGATCCCCACGCGCAGCTAGTCACGCTTGCGACCTCCTATGTGCTGTGGGCCTATTCGGTGCCGGTCGCGTTTGGCATCCTCGCCATCCTCATCCTGCGCATGGCACTCCATAAGTTGCCGCATGAAAGCATGGCGGCATCCTCCTGGCTGGCGCTGGGGCCGATCGGCACGGGTGCTCTGGGCATGCTGGTGCTCGGGGCAGATGCGCCGGCGATCCTCGCGGCGCACGGGTTGGCCGATGTCGGTAGCGTCGCTCAAGGGATCGGCGTTGTCGCCGGACTCTGCCTGTGGGGTTTCGGCCTGTGGTGGCTGGCGCTCGCGACGCTTATCACCATCCGCTACTGGCGCGCTGGTGTGCCGTTCAACCTGGGCTGGTGGGGCTATACCTTTCCGCTCGGCGTCTACACCGTCGCCACCTTCCGCCTCGGCACGACGCTGAACCTCGGCTTCTTCGGCATAGCTGGCACGGTGCTGACAGTCGCGCTTGCGGCGATGTGGCTGCTGGTCGGTGCCAAGACGCTGGCTGGCGCATGGCGGGGCAACCTGTTCGTCTCGCCCTGCATCGCCACCCCGAACTGATCCGCCGTGGTGATCGGATCAGTCGGTTCGATCACTTGCAGAACGCCCCTTCGATCCGCCAGCGTGGCTGGCCACAGGAGAGCCTTGTCATGGACAATTTCGACGCCGGGCTGGCGAGTGAGACCAGCCGTCGCCGCTTTCTTAGGCATGCCGCGCTCGGCAGCGCCGGCCTTGCCGCAGCACCTGCGCTGGCACAGCAGCTCGTCGACCTGAAGCTGCCTGGCGGCAATGCCGAACGGCCGATGACCAGCGCCTTTCCCGGCAAGGGCAGCATGATCCTCCAGCGTGTCCATCCGCCTTTGCTGGAAACGCCGATGGACGTGTTCGACAAGTCGGTGTTCACGCCCAACGACCAGTTCTTCGTCCGCTGGCACTGGGCCGACATCCCGACCTCGATCGATGTCGAGACTTTCCGCCTCAACGTCTTCGGCCACGTCAACCGACCGCTGTCGATCAGCCTCGCCCAGCTGCTGCGCCTGCCGCGGGTCGAGATGGCGGCGGTCAACCAATGCTCGGGAAACAGCCGTGGGCTGTTCCAGCCACGTGTTGCCGGCGCGCAATGGGGCAACGGCGCGATGGGCAATGCCAAATGGCTCGGTGTGCGCCTGCGCGACGTGCTCGACCTCGCCGGGGTCAAGACAGGCGCGGTGCAGGTGCGCTTCGGTGCGCTCGATCAACCGGTCGTGGCGGGCGCCCCTGACTTTGAGAAGGCGCTCGACATCGACCATGCCCGCGACGGCGAAGTGATGATCGCCTTCGGCATGAACGGCGAGCAGCTGCCGCTCCTCAATGGCTTTCCCTGCCGGCTGATCGTGCCGGGCTGGTACTCGACCTATTGGGTCAAGATGCTGAACGCGATCGAGGTACTGCCCGGCCCTGACGACCAGTATTGGATGGCCAAGGCCTACAAGATCCCCGCGACGCCGGGCGCGAATGTCGCGCCCGGCGCCAGAGACTTCCCGACTGTCCCCATCAACCGCATGATCCCGCGCAGCTGGATGACCAGCCTGCCCGATGGCCAGACGATAGCCTATGAGGCATCGATCCCGGTCGGCGGGATCGCGATGGGCGGCGATTGCGGCGTCGCCAAGGTCGATGTGTCGTCGGACGGTGGCCGCACCTGGTACAGGACGACGCTCGGCGCGGACGAGGGCAGGTACAGCTTCCGGCGCTGGGATGGTCGCGTGCCGCTGCGACGCGGGCCCAACCCCATCATGGTGCGCTGCTGGAATACCAACGGCGTCGCCCAGCCGATGAAGCCGATCTGGAACCCGGGCGGGTTCATGCGCGGCAACATTGAGACCACCACCATCATCGCGGCTTGAGGAGCGAGTAGCATGAAGACCCTCTCCCCCGGCGTGCTGGCCGCTGGCCTGATCGGCCTGACCGGCATCATCCTCGTCTCGATCGGCGCGCCGAGCAGCCGCAAGGCGCCCGTTCCGATATCCGAGACGTCCGAGCCGGCGCCGCCCGCCAGCGTGTCGGCGCGCGGCTTTTCGCTTGCCTCAACTAGCGTTGACCTGCCGGTCGACGACGCGACCTATCCCGACGGCCCGCACGCCGACGTTATCAACGCCAACTGCACCTCGTGCCACTCGGCCAGCATGGCGCTGACCCAGCCTGCGCTATCGGCGGACCAGTGGAAGGCGACCGTCACCAAGATGCGTGAGGTGTACAAGGCGCCGGTGGCCGAGAAGGACGTTGATGCGATCGTTGCTTATCTCACCGCTATGCCGAGCCAGAAGGTGGCACCCGCGACCGGCAAGGCGCAGGACCCAGACCCCAAAGTGGCTCCTGATGTCTCAGGTGGAACCGGCTAACCGATCTACTTCCATAATCCCGAAATACCATCGTTTGAGGGAAAGGGGGTGACCGCCGAGGAGTGGTGATTATGAGCAGCCCCCACCGGGTGGTCCGGGTTGATAGTTAGTGCATTGTCGTCTCCGCCGCCATTGCCGGTCGGAGGTGGAGCGAAGCGGAACCGGAGGCCGGCAATGGCGGTGTCGCCGCTTCCGGGGCGGGTGGTCGATAGCCGAGGCTGCTGTGCGGTCGGACAGTGTTGTAGTGACGCCGCCACGCCTCGATCAGCACCCTGGCTTCAGCGAGGGTGTAGAAGATCTCGCCGTTCAGCAGCTCATCCCGCAGCGAGCCGTTGAAGCTCTCGTTGTAGCCGTTCTCCCATGGCGAGCCCGGGGCGATGTAGAGCGTCTTCACGCCGATCTGCCTGAGCCAGGTCTGGACGGCGGCGGCGATGAACTCGCTGCCATTGTCCGACCTGATATGCGCGGGCGGACCACGCTCGATGAACAACTCGGCCAGCGCTGCCAGTACGTCTTCGTGTTTGAGCTGGCGCGCGACGACGAGTGCCAGGCACTCCCTGCTCGCCTCGTCGATAATGGTAAGGATGCGGAACTTGCGTCCGTCATGGGTGCGTTCCTCGACGAAGTCGTAAGCCCAGACATGCCCCGGATACTCCGGCCGCAACCGGATGCACGAGCCATCGTTCAGCCATAACCGGCCGCGTTTCGGCTGGCGCTGCGGCACCTTCAGCCCCTCGCGTCGCCAGATCCGTTCCACCCGTTTATCGTCTAATCGGTCAAGCCGTTTGCCAAGGTGCTCGTAGTCGATCTTCTTTTGCGCATCGTTGTCGTCTTCGAGGTCAGGACGGGTCCAGCCTCAGCATGGCGCCAGATCGCCGGCCTCTCGATGTGGTTCCCGTGTTCCAGATGGTCACGAAGCGGGTCACGAGATGGCCGTGGCCGCACCCTGGCGGGGCGGCAGCTCGGAAAGCAGATATCAGGCCATGGCAGTCACCTTTGGGTCAAAGCCTCGCCCGTCGATCCACATCCGGTGGAGGATCACCGCCAGCTTGCGGGCCAGCGCAACGCGCGCCTTCCAGAAGCCCGATCTCCGGCCGATGGCGGCAGCCCAGTCCTTCAGCGCCGACGCCTGCGAGGTCCGCGACAGCATGACATTGGCCGCTTCGAACAGCAGCTTGCGGGTGAGACGATCTCCGCACTTGGAGATGCGGCCGTTGATGTCGACCTCGCCCGACTGGTAGCGACGCGGAGTGAGACCGAGATAGGCGCCGACATCCTGCGAGCGTCGGAACCGGTGAGGATCCTCGATGGTGGTCATGAAGCTGACGGCCGTCAGCGGTCCGACGCCGGGCATCGTCATCATCAAGCGGCAGGCGCCGCTTTGCCGGGCAACCCGGGCGAGCTGCTTGGCAATGGCAAGCTGTTGCTCCCGCAATGTGCTCAGCATCGCCAGTAGGCTCTCGAACAGTGCGGCGACCACCGGATCGTCCGGCAGCGTTGCCCGGACCTGACGTTCGAAGGTGCCACCCTTCCCGGGTCCGACCAGAATGCCGAAAGTCTTCGCCAGGCCGCGTATCTTGTTGATGAGCGCGGTGCTCATGCCGACCAGCTGGTCTCGCGTGATCAGGAGCGCACGCAACCGGTGCGTATCCATCGAGCGAACAGCGACCGGCCGGTACCAGCCCGAGCGGACCAGCCGTGCCAACCCAAACGCGTCGTTGCGGTCCGTCTTGTTCATCTGCAGCTTCAGCGCTGCCGCAGCATGCCTGGCATGAAGACACACCACCGGCAGCTCTCGCTCGGTCAATGCGTGCCACAACCACACGGTCATCGGGCCCGTCTCGATACCGATCCTCACGGCTCCTGCGGCCCTCCGCGCCAGCACGGCCGCAATAGCGTCCGGGTCCGTTCGCGACTTACCGTCCCATATGCGATCGCCCGTTTCGTCCACGACGCAGATCGCGGTCTCCTTCATCGACACATCTAGGCCAACATAGCAGGTCATCTTCCGTCCTCCTCTTCAGGGGACGACAGGCTATCCCAACGAGCACCGCTCCTGATTACGCCATGTGGTTCACCGACCAACCCGCCGCATGCAGCAGCGCCGTCACCCGGCGATAGCCGTAGCGCCCGTACTGCCTGGCAAGGGCGATGATATCCTCGGTCAGCGCCTCTTCGTCATCTGCCCCGAACGGCACCTTGCGCTGCGTCGACCGGTGCTGACCCAGCATGATCTCAACCTCACGTAGCTTCCCGATAATCTCCTCGGGCTTGTGCTTCTTCGCAGGCATTCGTCGTCCCTTCCTTGGTCCAGACTGTAATAGTCGATGGACCACTCAGAAGGGGGCAGCTCAGACCGGCACATGGTAGTGCGCGGCAGGGTCGGTGACGCGGAACACGGGATCGATCTCGGGGAAGAATGGCACCGCCTTCGCATCCGGGTAGCCTGCCATGTCGAACAGCAGCTTGTAGGTGCGCGGCGCGAACTTCGACGGCTACCTACCCGACGCCGATATCTCGGTTGAAACCGGGCAAACCTATAGTCCTGCATGACGATCTGGCATCTTGCATCACCGCGAGCAGCTATCGAAACCGGCGTTTATCACCTACAGTCCTGCAAGGCAGGGTCGCCGGTCCTGCGAAACCGATGGTGGGGGTGCCGTTGCGACCTGTGTCAGCTGCGATCTGTGTTCCGGTCCGCAACGAGGAGACTGCGTTACCGAAGTTGCTGGAGGCGATCGAGCGACTGGACCTGGGCGACGTCGAGGCTGCCGTGTTCTTCCTCCTTGATAATTGCTCGGATGCGAGCGAGCAGGTAATACTCGAGCATGCTGGTCGCATGGCCCTTCCGTTCACGGTGGCTCAGGGAGACCCGTCCCCTGATGCCAATGCCGGTCGTGCACGCCGGGCCGCCATCGCCCTCGGCCTGCATCATGCGGCGAGCACGCCCCACGGTATTCTCCTGACGACCGACGCCGACAGCCAGCCCCGTGCCGATTGGGTCAGGGCGGCACTGCAGGGCCTGGCCTCGGCCGACCTTGTCGCCGGGCGAATCGTCCGGATCGCAGCGGAGCGGGATCCGGTGCAGGGGAGGGTCGAGCGCTACCTCGATCGGCTTCACGCCTACCGACGATCGGTCGACCCCGTTCCGTGGGACAGTCCGACCGGCTCCCACTGCTCGGGAGGCGCCAACATGGCCTTCCGACCCGGAGCCTATCAGGCGCTGGGTGGCTTCCAGCCGGTGCCATGCGGCGAGGACGCCGCCCTGCTCGACGATGCCGGGCGCGCCGGGTTTCGCGTGCGCCGCGATCCCGGCATGGTGGTTGCGACCTCCTCACGGAGGCTCGGCCGGGCGCCGGGCGGCATGGCGGCTGCGCTCACTGCCATCGACCATCACGGGGCACCCTCAATGCCGCATCCCCGAGGGGCGGCATGGCAATACCGACAGCAGGCGGAGGCGCGCCGCATTTGGGCCGGGCTCCCCGATTCCTTTGTCGCAGCTCGCTTCGGCGACCGTATCGGATTGACCGGTGACCATGTGATCGGCGTCGCGCGCGACTGCCCCAACGCAGAGGCGTTCGCCATGCGTGTCGTGCCGGCGCTGCCCGATATACCCGACGTCACCCTCGCCGAGGCCGAGCATGCCCTGGCAACGCTCGAGCACCAGCTTTGCGAGCAGGCGGTATGACGACGACCAAAGCTCTGCGCCATGCGATCGTCGCGGCAGGGTGGGTGACCGACCCCGCCGGCGATCCGACGACGCCCGAGGCATATCTGGACCTGCTCCGCCCTCTTTACGCTGCGGGACGCCGGGATCTCCCCATCGGGCGCCTGCTGGAGGGGCATGTCGATGCGGTGCAAATCGTGTTTCGATACGGCACGTCGTCCCAGGTCGCTGCGTTGCGGGCGCGGATCGCTGCGGGAGCGATGCTGGGTGTGTGGAATGCGGGCCTGCCGGGTGAGTCGCTGGTGCTTACCGGCGGACGGCTGACCGGCGGCAAGGGCTATGCATCGGGGGCGGGGATACTGACTCACGCGCTGGTAACCGCGGATAGCGAACGCGGGCCGCAGCTGCTCCTGCTCGACCTGGATGCCGATCCGCCTGCCATCGATCGGGAGTGGTGGCAGACGATCGGCATGCAGCGCTCGGAGACACATCTGGTGCGCTGGTCCGGCTCTGTGATCCGTGAAGACGGCCGTATCGGCGAGCCCGGCAGCTATGCGCGGGAGCCGTTCTTCAGCGGAGGCGCGCTGCGCTTCGCCGCGGTTCATGCCGGGGGCATCGCCGGCCTGCTCGATGCAGTGCGTGACCACCTGACCACCCACGAGCGCGCTTCCGATCCGTTCCAGGCATCGCGCCTCGCCGACCTGTTCCTGCTTGCCCAGGGTGCAGCGGCGAGCATCCGCGACACGGCGGGCGCCTGGTTCAGCGGGACGGATGCGGAACGCCTCGCCCGGGTGTCCGCTGCGCGGCTATCGATCGCCGGCTCTGCCGAGCGCGCCCTGACGATCGCGCAGGAGGCGGTGGGGCTGCAGGGATTGTTCCTATCGCATCCGCTGGCGGCAAAGATCGCCGATCTCATGGTGTACCTGCGCCAGCCTGCGCCCGACGCGCATCGCTTTCGCGTCGGCCAGGCTGTCGCCGAGCACATCCTCGACCCCATTCTGTGAGGATCCCGCTGCGAAACGTACGTGTCGCGCTGGTGATCGCCCCGCACCCGGATGACGAGGTCATCGGCGCGGCAGGCCTCATTGCGCGGCTTCGCCGCCATGGAGCTCGGGTCCGGGTTGCGGTCGTGACCGATGGTGCCGCGTCTCACCGGGGCAGCCGACAATGGCCGAGAGCGCGACTGGTCGCGGCGCGCCAGCGTGAGAGCCTTCATGCGCTACGTCGTCTCGGCATCGTTGCTGGCGACGTCTCGTTCCTCAATTTGCCCGATGGCCAGTTGCCCTCGATCCCGGGACGCTGTTATCGCGCGCTGCGCCGCCAGGTCGCACGATGCCGGGATCTCGATCTCATCGTCGGACCGGCCTGCGATGACGACCATCCCGATCACCGCGCCGTAGCAGCGGCCGTCGCCCGATGCCCGGGTGGCGCCGGTCGGCTGACCTACCGCGTGTGGCCGCCTCGCCCGGACAGGTCCGGACCGGCATGGCGCATCGCTGTGCCCGGAGGAGTTCCGGTTAAGCGGTCGCTGATCCGCGTCTACCGGACGCAGCTCGGCGCCGTTTCCGATGATCCAGCAGGCTTCACGATCGCGAGACACGAGCTTGCGGCCTTTGCTCGTCCGGTCGAGCGCTACCGGCCGGGTTCGAAGTGACGAGCCCGATCGATCTTGCCGGGTTCGCCGCCAAGTTCGCCGGCGACGACGATCCCTGGCGCACCTTCACCGCCCGTGACGAGGCGGTGAAGCGTGCCGCGATCCTGCACGCGATAGGTCACCGACCGGTCGGACGGGTGCTGGAGCTGGCCAGCGGCAACGGATCCAACAGTGCCGCGATCGCGAGGATGGCGTTGTGCCTCGATGCGACCGAGGGCACGAGGGAGGGGGTCGACCTGACGGCACGCGCCGTCGCGGCCTGGCCTCGTGCGTGCGCATCGCTGCTCGTGCTCCCCGGTCGACCGCCACGTCTCGTCTATGACGTGATCGTGATCGCCGAGATCCTGTATTACCTCTCAGCGCGAGAGATGGCCCGGGTTGCGCGTGAGATGGCCGCTCGCCTGCGGGGAGACGGCACCATCGTGCTCGCGCACCACAGGATCGACTACTACGACTTCGCCCAGCACGCGGCAGGAATCCACGCCCGGTTCCTCGCAGAGACCGGGCGTCGTTGGACGGTTCGCACCGTGCGCCGCACCCGCCGCTGGGTCGTCACCGCGGCCCGCGCCGACGGTGTGCCCCGATCCCCTTGAACGCGAGCGAGGCAGCACGTCCCACGTCCGTGCGATATGAGGCTTGCCGTTAAGTGGAGCGGCAGGACGTCCACCTGCCGCTCCCGCCAGGGTCGTCAGGCCGCCGCGTCGAGATCGACCTTCATCTCCCGAGCCCAGAACCTGAGGTCACGACAGGTCGTGACGAACGCCTTGACGTCCTTGCTCTTGCTTAGGGCTACGAAGCCATCGTCAAGCTCCGGCACCCGAGAAGCGTCGAACAACGTGGCGGCTGCATCGGTGTAGCCGATGAACTTGCAGTGGCCGAACGCGTCCGCCACGAAGTCCTTGGAGGCCGCATCCTTGGCGAGCATCGCAACCCCCTCCTCGGACGGGAGCACCGCGACGGCATCGAACAGGACCGAAGGTCCGCCGTCGATCTTCTGCTTGGCCGCGACCTTGGTGCCGTCGTCGAGCGTGACCCCGCCGATCTTCGGCGCGACCACCTCCCAGACCGCGCCTTCGGCTTCCAGCGCCTTCGTCAGCGCATTGAACAGCTCGGCGCTCGACCCATCGGTCAGCAGCAGGCCCATCTTTCGCCCGGCGAAATTCGCCGGGCCGTTGGCGACGATCGAGAGCGCCGACGATGTCGGCAGGTCTAGCGTCGGCTTGGCCGCCTTGGCGGCGTCCGGCAGGTCAAGGCCGAGCCCGTCCGCGACGGTAGCGGCGAGATCCTCGTCGATGTTGCGCAGGTGGCTGACCGCCCGGGCCCGGATGTCGACACGATCTACCTTCGACAGCTCGAACACCAGCGCGTCGCCGATGTGCTTCTGCTCGATCGGCTGCTGGCTGAGATAGAACTGCCGCGCCTGGCTGTAATGATCGGCAAAGGTTTCGGACCGAACCCGCTGCTTAGTCCCCTGAACCTCGGCGGGGAAGCTGGTGAAGCCGATCTCCGCGTTCTCGCGCGGACCGCCTTCCGCGCCCCAGCTGTTCGGCTCATAGTTCACGCGCCCCTTCGGATTGCGCATCGCCATGTGGCCGTCCTGCTGGAAGTTCATCACCGGACAGCGCGGGGCATTGATCGGCAGGTGGGTGAAGTTCGGGCTGCCGAGCCGCTTCAGCTGGGTATCGAGATAGGAGAAGTTGCGGCCGTGCAGCAGCGGGTCGTCACTGAAGTCGATGCCCGGCACGATGTTCTGCGTGCAGTAGGCGACCTGCTCGGTTTCGGCGAAGAAGTTGTCGACGTTGCGATTAAGCGTGAGCGTACCGACGATGCGGACCGGCACGTCCTCCTCGGGGATGAGCTTGGTCGAGTCGAGATGGTCGAAGGGAAGCTTGTCGGCGGTTTCCTGATCGAACAGCTGGACGCCGAGATCCCATTGCGGGAAGTCACCGCTCTCGATCGCCTCCCAGAGATCGCGGCGATGATAGTCGGGATCGGCGCCGCTGATCTTGACCGCTTCGTTCCACAGCACCGACTGGAGCCCCTGGCGCGGCTTCCAGTGGAACTTGACGAAGGTCGACCTGCCTTCCGCGTTCACCAGGCGGAAGCTGTGGACGCCGAAGCCCTCCATCGTGCGGAAGGAGCGGGGGATCGTGCGATCGGACATGATCCACATGATCATGTGCCAGGCTTCCGGGGTGAGGCTGGCGAAATCCCAGAAATTGTCGTGTGCGGTTTGCGCCTGGGGGAACGCCCGGTCGGGCTCCTGCTTAGCCGCATGGACCAGATCGGGGAACTTGATGGCATCCTGGATGAAGAACACCGGGATGTTGTTGCCGACGATGTCCCAGTTGCCCTGCTTCGTGTACATCTTGACGGCGAAGCCGCGCACGTCGCGCGCCAGATCGCGCGAGCCCTTGTTGCCCGCTACCGTTGAGAAGCGGACGAACACCTCCGTCTGCTGCCCGACCGTGCTCAGCACGTCGGCGCGGGTGTAGTCGGCCAGACTGTCGGTCAGCTCGAACACGCCGTGCGCGCCATAGCCGCGTGCGTGGACGACGCGCTCCGGGATGCGCTCGTGATCGAAATGGAAGATCTTTTCGCGGAGGATGAAGTCCTCGAGCAGCGTGGGGCCCCGCAGACCCGCCTTGAGACTGTTCTGGGCGTCCGCGATCGGGATGCCCTGCTGCGTGGTCATGGTAAGTGCCGCGTCCGAGGTCGTCTGGCGGGTTTCGCCGCCATGGCCCTGCTGCTCGGCATAGTTCGTCGGCTGGTCGGCACCCGCCGGCAGCGGCGGTGCCTTCTTGGCCGTCTCGCCCTTGAGTTTCACCGCGTCGCTTTTGATGCTCTTGCGTGCCATGGACGTAATCCTCCGATCATGCCCTTAATGCCACCAGCGCCACGGCGATGCGAGGCATAAATCTTTGTAGCGACTGGGAACCGACCCGGAGGACCGAAATCAAGTTATGTCAGTCGAGCATGGTCGCCGGTTCGGACGACAGGCGCGGGCTCGGCAACGTAAGTGTTCATGGCTGCGCGGAACCCGACTGCGGCTTCCTTGGTCCTGGATCACAGCCAGGGAAAGCCGATATGAGCCGGTTGGAGATGTCTTAACGCCTTGCCGTTAGCCGAGCATGATGTACTCCCAGGTCGTACAGGTTTTCGACTGCGTCCGGCACGACCACGATCTGTGGTTGGTGCTGCTCGCCGGCCTGGTTTGCCTCTGCGGAATCTATGCGTCCTTTGCCCTGGCCGACCATGCCATACGCTCAGGGCGGAAGACGCGCAGCCTGTGAGAACCTATCACCATCGTGTCGGCCGGCTGCACGGCCTGGGCGACCCACTTCATTATCTTGCTGGCTTTCAAGCCGGGCATGCCGTCTGCGTTCAACCCGCTGGCCGTACGGCCGTTTTACGGCCGCTCGTTGATGTAAACGAATCAAATGGACAGGGACCCATGCCGCGGCTCAAGGCGTTGAGCGTCATAGACATGGCCCTGACGACAGGGACATGCACTCAGATGAGGAAACGACATGCGCGCACTATGCTGGCACGGTAAAGGCGATGTCCGCGTCGACACCGTTGCGGATCCCGAGATCAAGCACCCGCGCGATGCGATCATCAAAGTAACCGCCTGCGCGATCTGCGGGTCGGACCTTCACCTGCTGGATGGCTACCAGCCCACCATGGAGGCCGGCGACATCCTCGGCCACGAGAACATGGGCGAGGTCGTGGCGCTCGGGTCCGAGGTCACCAACCTCAAGATCGGGGACCGGGTGGTGGTGCCGTTCACGATCAGCTGCGGCGATTGCTGGTTCTGCAAGAAGGGTCTGTTTGCGGCCTGCGATCGGACCAATCCGAACGCCGAGATGGCCGCCAAGGCGATGGGCCATTCGCCCGCCGGGCTGTTCGGCTTCAGCCACATGCTGGGCGGCTACTGCGGCGGTCAGGCGGAGTATCTCCGCGTGCCGATGGCGGATGTCGGTCCGATCAAGATTCCCGACAACGTTACCGACGAGCAGGCCCTCTTCCTATCGGATATCTTCCCGACCGGCTACATGGCCGCCGAGAATGCGCAGATCGAGCATGGCGACACCGTCGCGATCTGGGGCTGCGGTCCGGTCGGCCAGTTCGCCATCCGCTCCGCGCTGATGATGGGCGCCGGCCGCGTGATCGCGATCGACGAGGTGCCCGAGCGACTCGCCATGGCGGAGGCCGGTGGCGCTGAGACGATTAACTTCGCCGAAACCGATGTCTACGACGAGCTGCAGGCGCGAACCAAGGGCCGGGGCCCCGACAGCTGCATCGATGCTGTCGGCTGCGAGGCGGCCGCGCACGGGGCGGCGAACGCGGTCATGGACAAGGTGAAGGCAAGCATGATGCTCGCCACTGATCGCGTCCACGTCCTGCGGCAGGCGATCATGAGCTGCCGCAAGGGCGGCACGGTCTCCGTGCCCGGCGTCTACGTCGGGATGGGTGACAAGCTTCCGATCGGTGCAGCGATGAACAAAGGACTAACGATCAAGCTCGGCCAAACCCACGTGCAGCGCTATACTAGACCGTTGCTGGAAAAAATCGTCGCGGGCGCGATCGACCCCAGCTTCGTGATCACCCACCCGGCCAGTCTTGAAGACGCGCCAGAAATGTACGCTAAATTCCGCGACAAGGAAGAAGGTGTGATCAAGGTTGTTATGCGCCCGCACGGTTGATTGGCGGAATAACCGGGAACAGGACGCTTATCGATGCCGATCGACACCGCCGCTTTGGAGCACGTGTAGCGGCGGTGTCGATCAGCTTGCGACCAAGTATGTCGGCAGACCTAGGGTCAGGACTCGTTGACCATAGCGAACAGCGATGGCCGACGCACCAGGAAGCGAAGCGCCACTTGGCGTGCGGTCGTGCCGTGGCTGGCCGCGATCTCCTCCAGCACGCGCCCGCCAGGGGTGCGCGGGCCGGGGAAGTCGCCCTGGCCGAACGGGCTGTCGGCGCCCGGCCGCGCGAACTTCCCATGATTTAGGCCCAGGACGCCTTCCGTGGAGCTCGAGGCGCTACCATCGGAACAAGGAGAGAAAAGATGCACAAGGCACTGTTCGTAGGCATTGAAGCCGGGCCGACCCACCAGGAAGATGCCGCTGAATTCCTCCGGGGTGCGCTGGAGCCGGTCGAGCATGAGCAGGACACGCGGCACTGGTACGCGCTGCGCTTTGGCCCCGCCGACTTCGCCATCTTCGATACCTTCCCCGGCAATGCCGGCCGGCTGAAGCATCTGTTCGGCACGGTCGGCCGGGCGCTGGTCGTGAAGACCTTCACCATCCTCAACGGATTGCCGGAGATCGAGCCGGCCGACATCCTCGCCCTCAAGGTGCCGGCGGCGGACGCCCTGCCGCGCTTGGCCCTGCATGTTCCGCTTGAAGCACGGGACGGTGCGGAGGAAGAGGTTGCCCGCTTCCTCCAAGGAGCCCGATCGGCCGTGGAGCGGGAGCCTGGCACCCTGTCGTGGTACGCTCTGCGTCTCGGAAAGACTCGGTTCGCCATCCTCGATACCTTCGCCGACGAGGCAGGGCGCGAGACGCATCTGTCGGGCGAAATCGGCACGGCGCTATCCGGAAGCGCTGCTTCGCTGTTCGCCGAGCCTCCCCAGATCCACCGCGCACAAATCTTGGCGTTCAAGATTGCATCCGCTGGTGATGAGGAGAGGACGAGCAGGAACACGTCGGTCGCGCGGCCCCTTGAGAGAGGGACAGTCTGATGGACACGAAGCAGAAGGTGCTCGTTGGAGCGGCCGTCGCCAGCACCGCGGCAGCCGGGGCCGCGTTCGCGTTCAAGTCCGCGGGCACGGATTCGAAGCTCACCAAGGTCGCGTGTCCGCCGTCAGCACCAATGGCACAGATTTGAGGTTGTGATTTAAGGAGGATCTGGGCTTCGTCGTAGTGACGAAGGAACGAAGATGAAGCCCAGATCCTCCAATGTAAAATCGCCCGCCAAGGCCTCAGCAGAGCGGGTAGTGAACCGTGGATTTGAGGGATGCACAGCTCCCTGGGGTCGATTGTCGTTAGCGGCAAACCATTGAACATCGGGTATGGTCAGTTCCGTCCGCTCACGGACGTGCTGATCGGAAAAGCGCTCTCTACCGCCACAAGCGGTGTAGAGGGCGACTAGGTGCTTGGTCGCAAGATCCTTCTCCAAGCTGCGGGCACCCGCAATTTGGGCGAAGCTCGATCGCCCCAATAGGGAGCCGTAGCGCTCAGGGCTGACGCGCTTCAGAAGCCAACAACACGGCGTGCGTCATGCACTATAGTCAGCCGGCGGGCGTGGTGCGTCGCACCCCGTGCTCGACGGAGACGACAGCGCTTCGCAACGCCTACGGAGTGCGGTGATATGAGGGTCGCGGTGTGGTCGGTAGCGGGATTGCTGCTAGTGTCCTGCTCGCCGAACGCACCGCAACCCGAGGTCCCGGCCGGCTGGAAGTCGGTCGGGATCCCTTCGTGCTGCACGGTCGCCATTCCATCAGATGCGACTCTGAAGGCGGGAAAGGACCCGGTAGACGATCCGGTGTTCCTGCTGCGCGGGCCGGGCTACGAAGGCATGTTCACAGTGACAGGCCGAGGATCGGCGCTGCCGATCGCGAGCTCCGGGACCAACTACAAAGCGGATCAGCTCACGCTCGACGGCCGCCCCGCAGGCGTAGCTTCCTACCGTGTCGCCGACCCGAACTATCCCGAGCGCCGCAGCCTTCTGTGGACGTTTGCTGGGCGGAACGACGGATCGGGGAAGAACCTGGTGCTTGATCTTTCCTGCAAGGAAACGGGTTGTGCCGTATTCCTGCCTATGATCGGCTCCCTCGACGCAAAACCATGAATACTCGCTGCCTTATGGGTCAATGCCGACCGGGAAGCCGATCCGGCTTGTCGGCCGGCTGGAGCGTTCGTTATGGGGCGACGACGACTTTGGCCGGTTCCAGCTAGACGACGCCGCGGTCATCGCAGTCGACGGGCCACGTTGAGGCGGGCCCGGCTGGGCCGAAGGTCGAGCCCACGGGTTGGGTAGGCGGGATAACGACGCAGCCGCTACGATCGGGGCGGTTCCTTTATACCGGCTGGGGCATGAAGAGAATCCTATCCCGACCATTGATCCCAAACGGGACGATCGCGGCCAGCGCAGTTCGACGGGTTCGGTCATAAACGTATATCTGTGCCCATTCTATGCGCCGTCCTCTGTTCGCGAAAACCTTCCTTTCTGACGACCTTGCCGGCGGGCCATGACCGCAACGCATTTCTGCGGCCTGCTGCTTGTCAAAACTGTTCTGAAAACCTTCTTCGCAAAAGCGGCTGCCGGCGACGGGTTTGGAGAACCCATTGGCAGGAAGCGTGAGCACGACGCCCCGTTTGCAAGCAGCGCCGGATGATGGCGAGCACATTGGCAGATAATTCGAGCAGGATGCCACCTGCCAGTGGCAGAGAGCGTGAGCAGAAAAACCGGCTGTTTGCGAGCAGACGCCGCTACGATTGCAAGCGCCTACATCTACCGGCCAGAAGCCCACCGTATCCTGATCCTGCGCTTTCTTGGCCCCGGTCAAGATCATGATCGCGCGCTCCAATTGGTGTGAGCGATCGCTTGCTAGGGATTGATCGGAGCGAAGGCGGGCCAGTCACGACTTTTGAGGCCGGGCTGTGACAGGAAGCTCGGGCCGTCCAGCAACAGCGTCATGCGCGTGTAGCCGATCCTGAGGGATTCGAGCGGCACCGCTCGCAATGTCTCTTCAAGACCGGCATATCGCTCGTCCGAGATCACCACATAGTTTATCCTGCCGGTCGAACATTCGATAAGGGCCTCGACAACCCGGCCCAGATTCATCCCGCTCTTGTCATCAACCGCCATGCCGATCAGGCCGGTCGCGGTGAACAGGTTCGGCGTATCGGATCTTTGGCTGGCTGTTTCGGCCGATCGGCCGCCATCCTCATATTTGGTCTGCTGCCCCAACCATCGCCAGATACCAACTAGGTTCGTCAGCATCAGGAATCCATTGGTGGCAACCAAGGCTGTCTGTCCTGTGGCGTAGCCCAATGTGGTCCAGCAAACCGAGCTGATGCTGAACACCACGAAGCCCCAGCCCGTCACGCGCGCGCCCAGGTTGGAAGCCGTCATCATCGCCGCGATCATCGTCGCGATCGTGGCGATCCAACCGACGAGACTTATCATTGTCCCACCCCTCGCTGCGGCCCGCGTGCGGGCGGCGCAACCGGCAACGCCTTCACGCCGGCTGCGCCGACGCTTCCGTTGTCGGGAGCGAAACAGCCGCCTCGCTCGTCAACAGCCGGAAGGTGAAGCTCTCTTGCAGGTACAGCTCGACCGCCTCGGCGGTGTGGCTGAGATAGCCGATCGACAAATCCTGTCCGAGATCGAGTTCGAAATCGCCGCCCCGCGTTGTCAGGACGACGCCGCCCATGATGCCCGGCGCCCAGATGATATCGCCGTCCACCAGACGATTGATGTGCTGGAGCACCGGATAGCCCTCCTCGCTGCCGCCGCTGATCGCGGTGAACGGATCATCGCCCAGCACCAGTCGATAAGGCCCCTCGACCCCGGCAAGGCGCAACCGATCGACGGCTTGGGCGACGATGGCGGGATATCCGGCGACGGCCGTGGGCAGCGGCACCGGCTCGTTGCTCGCGCCGGGACGGATGCCGCCGATATCGGCAGCGGCATAGCCATCAAAGATCGCGCGATTTTCGGCAAAGGCGATCGTGCGGGCGGCTTCCTTGAGCGGTTGCCAGTCCGAATCCTCGGAGCCGCGCTCCACATCGTCGATCGCCGCGCGGGTCAGCGTGAAGGGCACGCGCAGTTCGACCACGGCGTTGACCGCACGCCGCACGGCTTGGACGCCATCGCTGGGCGCATCGATCGGCTTGGTGTGGCCCGTTCCCACGGCCGCGAGCGTGGCCCCCTTCGGTTCCGGCACGTCCACGACGCGGCGCGCGGCCAGATAGCGCTTGAGAGTTCGGGTCGCTTCTTGGTCGATTTGCGCCCAAGCGGCGTCGGAGATGGGGGCGAGTTCGCGATGGAGGTTATTCATGTCCTGCCTCATCTTTGAGTGATCCAATGCGCAGCGATCCATCCGATGCTGACGAGGGCTCCGGTGCCGGCGCCGTGGATGCGGGCGCCTCGGCTACCGCCTCATCGCCATCGGCCGTGGCTGGCTCCGGCGTTACCTCGTCCAGAAAATCAGCCGACGGCACGAAATAAAGCGAGCCGGTCACGGCCCGGCTAACATCGAGCAAGCGATCGTAATTGCCGGGTGGCAAACCGATGAACATATTGTCGAGCATCCGCTCGATGCGGGTCGGCGAGCGGGCGTAACCGATGAAATAGGTGCCGAACTCGCCCTTACCAACATCGCCGAACGGCATGTTATCGCGCAGGATCTGGAGTTGCTCGCCGTCCTCCTCGATGTTGGTGAGCACGTTATGCGCGAAGCTCGGCTTGGCCGCCTCGTCCAGCTCGATGTCCGACAGCTTCTCGCGCCCTACGATCTTCTCCTGCTGCTCCACGGGAATCGCGTTCCACTTGTCGAGGTCGTGGAGGTATTTCTGGACGATCACATAGCTGCCGCCAGCGAAGACCGGATCGTCCGCCGCCCCGATCACCGTGGCATCTCTGGCTCCCTGCTCGACGGGGTTTTCCGTCCCGTCGACAAATCCCAGCAGGTCGCGATCGTCGAAGTAGCGGAAGCCATGCACCTCGTCCGTCACCGAGGCGAAGCCGGCGAGACGCTTCACGATCTGCGCCGCCATCTCGAAACACAAATCCTGACGCGCGGCGCGAATGTGAAACAGCAGGTCGCCGGGCGTCGAAGGCGCATGATGGACGCCGCGGATTTCCCGGAACGGATGCAGTTCCTTCGGCCGCGGCGCTCCGAATAGCCGGTCCCAAGCATCGGAGCCGATCCCCATGATGCAGGAAAGTCCGCCGTCTGCCGCCCGGAAGCCCACGCCACGAACCAGCGACGACAGGATGGCGCAAAGACCCCGCACCCCCGCTTCCGGCTTCTCCCCGGCGCCCATCGAGACGACCAGAAAGATCGCAGCGCGGGTAAGCCGGGCATCGACGGCCTGGGAACGAGCGGTAACATCTTGAGAGACGGTAGAAGGCACGTTCAACTCCCTGAATGGTCGGGCAGGACCATCGCTATCACATCCCAGCAAGACATGGCCGGTGCTCGATCATCGGGATCGCCACACCCCAATCGACAAGACTCACCATAGTCCCACTCCCCCCTGTCGCCGGCGTCCAAGCGGCTAAAGCGCCGCCTTTAGATAAGGCGCGGTCAGGCTGCCTTGCGCTTCGGCAACATCGTGAGGGACGCCGCTCGCGATGATCCGGCCACCATCTTCGCCAGCGCCAGGCCCCAGATCGATCACCCAATCCACCTGTGAAATAGCTCGCATGTCATGCTCGACGACGACGACCGTATTGCCGACATCGACAAGGCCCTGCAGGTGCCGCATCAGCCGATCAGCGTCGGAAGGGTGAAGCCCCGAAGTCGGCTCGTCGAGGATGTAGATGGTGTTGCCACGCTGGGCGCGTTGCAGCTCGGTCGCGAGCTTGATGCGCTGGGCCTCGCCGCCCGACAGTTCCGTCGCCGGCTGTCCAAGCCTCAGATAGCCGAGGCCAATCTCCCGCAGCACATCGAGCGAGCGCATGACGGACGGTTCGCTCGCGAAGAAGTCGCACGCCTCGTCCACCGTCAGCTCAAGCACCTGGGCGATGTTGCGGCCGTTCCATTCGACTTCGAGCGTCTGCGGATTGTAGCGGCTGCCATGGCAGGTCGAGCAGGGCGCATAGACGCTGGGCAGGAACAACAGCTCCACCATGACGAAGCCCTCACCCTCGCACACCGGGCAGCGGCCCTGTGCGACGTTGAAGGAGAACCTGCCCGGGCTGTAGTGGCGCCGGCGCGCCAGTGGGGTGTTCGCGAAGATCTTGCGCACATGATCGAACAGGCCGCTGTAGGTGGAGAGGTTCGAGCGTGGAGTGCGGCCGATCGGCTTCTGATCGACCCGCACCAGCCTGCGCACATGCTCCATGCCCGCAACGATGCGGCCTTCGGTCTCTTCCCGCGCAACATCGAGCAGCGGATCGGTATCCTCCTCCTCGGCAGCCGGCGTGCCGCCGAGTTGTTCCGTCACAAGCTCCGGAAGTGCCTGGCTGACAAGACTGGACTTGCCCGATCCTGAAACCCCGGTGACGGCGGTGAAGCAGCCAATCGGTAGCGCGACGTCGAGCCCGTGAAGATTGTTGCGGGTCACACCTTCAAGACGGAGCCATGCTTTTGCTTCGCGCGGGGTCCGGTCATGGGCGTCAGGTTCTGCGAACAGATAGCGACGGGTGATCGACGCCTCGACGCCGGCAAGCCCTGCGATCGGGCCGCTGTAGAGCACTTCGCCGCCCTTTTCGCCGGCACCTGGCCCCACATCGACCAGCCATTCGGCATGGCGGATCACGTCAAGATCATGCTCGACAACGAACAGCGAGTTGCCCGCCGCCTTCAGCCGCTCAAGGATGGTCAGCAACGCTTCGCCGTCTGCCGGGTGCAGCCCCGCCGATGGCTCGTCCAGCACATAGACCACGCCGAAAAGCTGTGACGACAATTGAGTGGCAAGGCGCAGGCGTTGCAGCTCGCCGGAGGAAAGCGTCGGCGTGCTGCGGTCGAGCGAGATGTAGCCAAGGCCAAGGTCGATCAGCGGGCCTAGCCGTTCGAGCAGCTCGGATGCGAGACGCTGCGCGGCGACCCGCTTCTCATCGGAAAGATTGGGCGTGCGGCGCACGTCAGGCGCTGCCTTGTGTGCCGAGCCTCCCGCCGCGACCCTACGTTCAACCGCCGCATCGCGGGCCGCCTTGCCGAGAACATGGCCCTTCAGGGTCGTCGAGGCGCTACCATACTCGCCATGGGCGACGGGCGTGAGCAAGTCCCGGAGCTTCAGCACCGTCAGGTCGCCAAACTCGGCGATGTCCAGGCCGGCAAACTTCACCGACAGGGCCTCGCGCTTCAGGCGCTTGCCGTCGCAGGTCGGGCAATCGCGGCCGATGATATATTGCGAGACACGCTTCTTCATCAGCGCGCTTTTGGTGTTGGCGAAGGTCTCCAGCACGTAGCGACGGGCGCCGGTGAAGGTGCCCTGATAGCTCGGCTCCATACGACGCTTGAGGGCAACGCGCGTCTGTTCGGGCGTCAGACCCGCATAGACCGGCACCGTCGGCGTCTCGTCGGTGAAGAGTATCCAGTCACGATCCTTCTTCGGAAGATCGCGCCATGGCGTGTCGACATCATAGCCGAGCGACACAAGGATATCGCGCAGGTTCTGGCCGTGCCACGCCGGCGGCCATGCCGCGATCGCCCGATCGCGAATGGTGAGACTGTCGTCGGGCACCATCGTCTCTTCGGTCGCGTCATAGACGCGCCCGATGCCGTGGCAGGTCGGGCAGGCCCCGGCCACGGTGTTGGGGGAGAAGTCCTCCGCATAGAGCATCGGCTGATTGCGCGGATATTCTCCGACGCGCGAATAGAGCATCCGCACCAGGCTGGAGAGCGTCGTCACGCTGCCAACCGAAGACCGCGCATTGGCCGAGCCGCGCTGCTGCTGCAACGCGACCGCGGGCGGCAACCCGTCGATGGCGTCAACCTCCGGCACGCCGGCCTGATCGATCAGGCGGCGGGCGTAGGGCGCGACCGATTCCAGATAGCGGCGCTGTGCCTCGGCATAGAGGGTGCCGAAGGCGAGGCTCGACTTGCCCGATCCCGATATGCCGGTGAACACCACGAAGGCATCGCGCGGAACGTCCACATCAACATTCTTGAGGTTGTTCTGCCGCGCGCCGCGCACTTGTACGAAGCCGGATCGCGGCGCGCGTTCCTTGCCGGGGGTGGTTTGAGGCTCCTGATCCTTGCTCATTCGGTCACTTTCACCCGGCGCGTCACAGATAAATGAACTGACGGTAGAGGCCGTCCAGCTCGCCCCGGATCGTCTCGGCCCGATCCTCTTGGCCGTGATCCACCGCCGCGAGCAGCGCCTGTTCCTTCTCCGTGATCCGGTCGCAAAGCTCGTACAGGTTCTCGCAGAAGGCTTCCGAATGGACCGACGGCTCTTGCCCGTAGGGCTGCGCCGACGCCAGGCCGCGAACCGACGAGAGCGGTGTGACGTCGTTCTCCTCGTTGAAGGCGATCTGGCGCTGTCGCCGGCTCTCGGTCTCATCGATCGCGGCCCGCATCGCCGGCGTCACCATATCGGCGTAGAGGACAGCGGTGCCGTTCACATTGCGCGCGACGCGGCCGATCATCTGGATCAGCGCCTGGGCCGAGCGCAGGAAGCCCGCGCGGTCTGCATCGAAGATCGCAATCAGCGACGCTTCTGGGATGTCGAGCCCTTCGCGCAGCAAACTGATCCCGATCAGCACGTCGAACTCGCCCACGCGCAGGCCCTCGATGATCGCGACCCTATCCTCGACCTTGATGTCAGAGTGCATGTAACGCGCGCGAATGCCTTCGCTTTCGAGGAAAGCGTGCAGCTCCTCGGTCGCAACCTTGGTCAGCGTCGTAACCAGCACGCGCTCATCGCGCTGCGTGCGCTGCGCGATCTCGCGTAGCAAATCGTCACGCGCGCCTTGGGACGGGCGGACTTCCACCTTCGGATCGAGCAGGCCGGTCGGCCGCACGATCTGTTCAACCACCCTGCCTTGCGAGGCCTTTACCTCATAAGCGCCGGGGGTGGCGGACACGAAGATCGTCTGCGGCTTGACCTGTTCGAACTCGTGGAAGCTCAGGGGGTGGCTGTCCTTCGAAGACGGCAGGCGGAAGCCATAATCGATCAGCGTATCCTTGCGGGCCTGGTCGCCCCGGAACATCGCCGAGATCTGTGGGATCATCACATGCGATTCGTCGACGAACAGCAGCCCGTCCTTGGGCAGATAGTCGAGCAGGGTTATGGGCGGGAGCGCAGGGTCACGACCGCTCAGATAGCAGGCGTAATTTTCCATGCCCGAGCAATATCCGACCTCGCGCAACATCTCGGCATCGTTGGTGATGCGATCATAGAGGCGCGCCGCTTCCGTCAGGCGGTTTTCGCTGGTCAGCCGTTCGACCTGCGTTTCCAACTCTTCGAGGATCGCCGTGGCGGCCTTGCGGGCCTGATCTGCGGTCGCCGCCAGAACAGTCTTGGGCGAGACAAGATAGTGATCGGCGCTTTCCATCGGCTTGCCGGTCGCCGCATCGAACCATTGGAGCGACGCGATCACGCCGTTTGCCAAACCGACGCGCAGCGCCTTATATTCCGAATCCGCCGGGTAAATCTCAACAGCGTCGCCATCAGCGCGATAAGTGCCGCGCTTCAGCTTATGCTCGGCCCGATCATATTGCAGGCGCGCCAGGCTGCGGAAAAGCTCTTCCTGTCCCAACCGCGCGCCCTCGGTCAGCGGAACCTGGAGCGCGCGATAATTGTCGGGATCGCCCATGCCGTAGATCGACGATACCGAGGCGACGACGATCGTATCGCGGCGCTCGATCAGCGATTTTGTCGTCGACAGGCGCAACCGTTCCAGATGCTCGTTGATCGAGGAATCCTTCGGAATGAACTCATCGCGGCCCGGCAGATACACTTCCGGTTGGAAATAGTCGTAATAGGAGACGAAATACTCCACGGCGTTTTCAGGGAAAAATCGCCGCATCTCGTCATAGAGCTGCGATGTCAGCGTCTTGTTGGGGGCAAGGATCAAGGTGGGGCGCTTCAGACGATGGATGATGTTCGCCATCGTGAAGGTCTTGCCCGAGCCCGTGATGCCCTTGAGGGTCTGGTGATGTGCCCCCTCTTCGACGCCGGCGATCAGGCGCGCGATCGCTTCGGGCTGATCGCCTGCCGGCGTGTATTGCGAGTGCAGTATGAAAACATCGGTCGACACTGGAAATCCTCCTGCCGGTTTCGCCCCCGGCGCGCGCTAGACGCACGGAGGCGATAAAGGGATCATATCTGCTTTTTTGCGGGCGGCGGTCCATGGTCGCTGTGCGCGTTCCTGATCTGTCGAACGGTCCACCAGACACCAAGGACGGCAAGGGGAACCAGAGCGGCGATCACCAGCTCGGGCGCCACCATGTCGTGAATCCCCGGTATGCCCTTGATGAGATAGGAGAGCAGGCCGATCACATAATAGGAGATCGCCGCGACAGACAGGCCTTCCACGGTCTGTTGAAGCTGCAATTGCAGCTTCGCCCGATTGTCCATCGAGGCCAGCAGATCGCTGTTCTGGCGTTCGAGTTGCACATCGATCCACGACCGCAGCAGCGTGGTCGCGCGCGCCAGCTTGTCGGAGAGATTGGCTTGCCGTTCCTCGATCACGCGACAGGTCCGCATGGCGGGCGCGATCCTGCGATGGAGGAAGTTGCGCCAGCGATAGCAGCCCGGGACGAAGGTTTCGCCGAGCGCTGCAAGCCGCTCCTCGACGATTTCATAATAGGCACGGCTCGCACCGAAGCGGTAGAGGCTGGACGCCGTGTCCGCCTCCAGCTCGGCCGAAAGGTCGGTCAGCCGGGAAAGTAGCCCCTCGCTGTCGCGGCGTGCAGATTTGCGCATCTCGTTGGTGATGGCGGCAAGGCGCTTCTCTATGCTGCGCAGATGCGGCCCCAGCGATTGGGTCAGTGGGATGCCGAGCAGGGCCAGCGTCCGATAGGTCTCGATTTCGAGGAGCCGCTGTGCCAGCGCGCCAAGCCGGATCGGCGTCAAACCGCGATCGAGGATGAGGATGCGGGTTAGCCCATCGGCGTCCTGACGGAAATCGGTGACGATATCGGCCATGCCATCCTCGACGAGCGAATGACACCGGCTGATCGGGTCGAAGCGATCGATATAGGTCGCGGTCTCTTCGGTCCACGTAACAACGTCCAGGCGGACGCCGCAAATGACCGGCCCGGGCGGCGTAAAGCCGTGCTTGAACGGATCTTCACCCGCCAGCTCCCCGGTGCCCGGATCGAGGGGCGCACTCCACAAGTAGGTCGAGAACTCGGTGTGCTTCTCACAGTGCAATTTACCCTGATCCCAGGTCAGGCCATGAAGAGGTGTGTCCTGATCCGGCAGCGGGGCGCCCATCCGGCTCGATATTTCCGCGAGGGTCGCCTTGTCCTTCGTCAGATTGCCCTCGTTCATGAAGGCGAGCTGCACCAGGGCACGCGGCGCATCTATCAGCAAATAAGGGCGCGCATGAACCTCGTCGATGGCAACCCGCCTATTCTCATAGGTGGGCATTCCATAGACAGTTGAACCGCTGTTCTCGGCGCTGCCCTCTTCACTCAATCGCCTTCCCTCCCCTTGTCATGGTCCTGCCCGGCATCGTGCTGAGCGAGATCGCTGTAAGTAATCAGACGCGAGCCACGATATCCTATGCCGTGGGTCCACATCCAGCTTAGTGCAACACTCATCCGATTTTGCGTCCCGATCAGGAAGTAGATGTGGATCAGTTTCCACATCCACCACGCCAGAACACCGCGCAATTTGAACCCGCCCATATCGACGACCGCAAGGCTGCGGCCGATCGTCGCCAGATTGCCTTGATGCCGGTAACGGAACGGTTCCGAAGCATTCTGCCCCTTAAAGCGCTGGCGGATCAGCCGGGCCACATATTGTCCGGCCTGCTTTGCAGCCGGCGCGAGACCGGGCACCGGCTTGCCGTCATACCCGTTCGAGGCTGCGGTATCGCCGATCACGAAAATGTCGGGGTGTCCTGGCACTGTCAGGTCCGGCCCGACGACCACGCGGCCCGCGCGATCGGCTTCAGCGTTCAGCCAGCGCGCGGCGGGCGAGGCCTGAACGCCTGCTGCCCACAAAATCGTTTCAGCGGGAATAGGCACACCGTCGACCACGACCCCATGCTCGGAACATTCCGTGACCGGCTTGCCGAGCTTGATTTCGACACCGAGCTTTTCAAGCGCCTGAGCGGTATAGGCCGACAGATCTTCCGGGAAGACCTGCAGGAGCCGCTGCCCGGCTTCGACCAGCACCACCCGCGTCGCGCGCGGATCGATCGACCGGAAATCGCGCACCAGTGTCAGACGGGCAAGCTCCGCGATCGTGCCGGCCAGTTCGACGCCGGTAGGCCCGCCGCCGATGATAACGAAGGTCTGCAAGGCCGCACGGCGCGCGGGATCGCTCTCGCGCTCGGCTTCTTCGAACGCGACGAGAAGGCGCCGGCGAATGGTGGTCGCATCTTCGAGCGATTTGAGGCCCGGAGCATAAGGCTCCCATTGGTCATGCCCGAAATAGGAATGCCGCGCGCCCGTCGCGATGACGAGTGTGTCATAGCCAAGCGTCGAGCCGTCTTCGAGAACGACGCGCCGGTTGCCCGTGTCCACGCCTTCGACCTCACCGAGCAGAGTCCGAACGTCCTTGCGCTTGGCGAAGAGCGAGCGGATCGGCCAGGCGATCTCCGATGGCGACAGCGACGCGCCCGCGACCTGATAGAGCAGCGGCTGAAAAAGATGGTGGTTGCGGCGATCGACAAGGGTGATGTCAACGCCGCTCCCCGCGAGCCGCTGGACGGTTTCGAGGCCGCCGAAGCCCGCGCCCACGACCACCACGCGATGGCGACCGGAGGCGGGGTCATTGCTGGACGCGATTTCGCGCATGGCCGAGGATGCCGCCGCGCTCATTGGAACAGCGCCTTGGCATGATGGCCGATATGCTCGCCGATGAAGCTAGCGATGAAATAATAGCTGTGATCGTAGCCGGGTCGCAGGTTGAGGATCAGCGGGTGCCCCGCAGCCTCGCAGGCCGCCTTCAGCAGATCCGGGCGCAGCTCGCGATCCAGAAACTCATCATCCATGCCCTGATCGACGAGCAACGGCAGGCGCTCGCTGGCGGACTTGATGAGTTCGATGGTGTCGTAATGCTTCCACCCGGCGCGATCGTCTCCGAGATAGGCCGTCAGAGCGCGCTCGCCCCAAGGCACCTGGCTCGGCGCGACGATCGGCGAAAAGGCCGATACGCTGCGATAGCGCCCCGGATTGCGCAGAGCGGCAACGAGTGCGCCGTGCCCGCCCATCGAATGACCGGCAATCGCCCGGCGATCATCGGCCGGAAATGTGGCTTCGATCAGCGCCGGCAATTCCTCGACGACATAATCGTACATGCGGTAGTGGGCAGCCCAAGGTTCCTCAGTCGCGTTGACGTAGAAGCCGGCGCCCTGTCCCAGATCATAGCTGGGATCGTCGGCCACGCCTTCGCCTCGCGGGCTCGTGTCCGGCGCGACGAGGATGATCCCGTGCTCGGCAGCGAAACGCTGCGCGACAGCCTTCGTAATGAAATTCTGTTCGGTGCAAGTCAGGCCGGACAGCCAATACAGCACCGGCACGCGACCGTCCTTCACCTGGGGAGGCAGATAGACGCCGACCTTCATCGGGCAACCCAGGCTGATCGAGTCATGCTGATAGACGTCCTGCCAACCGCCGAAGCTGGCGTGATGTTCGACACGTTCCATTTTTGTTTCCTTGCTTCGACGGTTGGTGGACGGTGTGGTGATAGGCGCCCTTTTCCTGGCTGTGGTGCGGGGGGAAGCGCCGGCGCCTGTTCCAGCGCCGGCGACAGCCAGTCATAGGGTTGCCGGTATCGCCCTCACCTTCCGGCTTTAGATGAAGGTGTACGAGCAGACCTTGTTGCCCGCCGGATCGCGCAGATAGGCCGCATAGGCACCCGGCAGGTGGCCCCGCGGGCCGGGCTGGCCCTCGTCGGTGCCACCAGCGGCGAGGCCGGCCGCGTGGAAAGCGTCCACTTCGGCGGGCGTCGCGGCGGCGAAGCCGACCGTCACGCCGTTGCTGGAGGGCGCTTCGCCATTGCCGGGACGGGCAATGATGAAAGCAGGCTTTTCGCGGCCGTAGAGCACCCAACCATTGCCGAAGGGGCCGAGGTTCTTGACGCCCAGGGCGCCCAGAGCGGCGTCGTAGAACGCTGCCGACTGCTCGACATCGGCCGCGCCGATGAAGACGTGCGAGAACACGCCGTTGCCGGAGATAACGGGATCAGCCATGATATTCTTCCTTGAGGTTAACTATTGAAATTGAAGGTTAGAGTTGAGGGATCAGTAGTGGATCACGGTGCGGATCGACTTGCCTTCGTGCATCAGATCGAAGGCTTCGTTGATCTCATCGAGACCCATGGTGTGGGTGACGAAGGGCGCCAGATCGATTTCACCCTTCATGGCGTCCTCGACCATGCCGGGAAGCTGGGTCCGTCCCTTGACACCGCCAAAGGCCGACCCCTTCCAGACCCGGCCCGTGACGAGCTGGAACGGACGGGTGGAGATTTCCTGGCCCGCGCCAGCGACGCCGATGACGATCGACTGGCCCCAGCCACGATGCGCGGATTCCAGCGCGGCCCGCATGACATGGACGTTACCGATGCACTCGAACGTGTGGTCGATGCCCCACCCGGTCATCTCGATCAGCACTTGCTGGATCGGCTTGTCATAGTCCTTGGGGTTGATGCAGTCGGTCGCGCCGAACTGACGCGCCAGCTCGAACTTCGTCGGGTTGGTGTCGATCGCGATGATGCGTCCTGCCTTGGCCTGACGCGCGCCCTGGATCGCGGCGAGACCGATGCCGCCCAGACCGAACACGGCAACCGAGTCACCCGGCTGCACCTTGGCGGTGTTGTGGACCGCGCCGATGCCGGTGGTGACGCCGCAGCCCAGAAGGCAGACATGCTCGGGGTTCGCTTCGGGGTTGATCTTGGCGAGCGAGACTTCGGCGACGACGGTGTATTCGCTGAACGTCGAGCAGCCCATATAGTGATAGAGGGGCTGGCCGTTGTAGGAGAAGCGCGTGGTGCCGTCGGGCATCAGGCCCTTGCCCTGCGTTTCGCGAACCGCGACGCACAGGTTGGTCTTGCCGGACAGGCAGAACTCGCACTTGCCGCACTCGGCGGTGTAGAGCGGAATGACGTGATCGCCCGGCTTGACGCTGGTGACGCCCTCGCCGACCTCGACGACGATGCCCGCGCCCTCATGGCCGAGAACGACCGGGAAAATGCCCTCCGGATCGTTGCCGGACAGCGTGAAAGCGTCGGTGTGGCATACCCCGGTATGCGTGACTTTGATGAGCACTTCACCTTTCTGGGGCGGTGCGACATCGATCTCGACGATTTCGAGCGGCTTGCCTGCCTCGAAGGCTACGGCGGCGCGAGATTTCATGTTTGGATCTCCCTCTTTTCTAGAACCGGACCGCCGGTTGCGAGTCCCCGTTTCGATATCTCGATTCGGAGCCAAGCATACTGGCTGGGAGTATGTATAAGATACTCCTAGCCAGTATGCAAGAGGGATAATGTCTGAGGGTGGTGAAAGCGCCCGACAGGGCGTTACGGCTTCGGAAAAGCGCAGCGCCATGGCTGATGCTGCGTTCCAGAAGGGGGCGGCTTGCCGATCCGGGGGGGTGTTAGATCGACAAGCCGGAAGGGGGTGTGCGTGCGGCAAGCAGTCCGCCCCCAACGGCTCAGAATGCCCCCCGACATGACCGGGGGGCATTCCGGGTTAGATGGTCAGGCCGCCACAGAGCCGTGCGGATCGATGACGTACTTGAACGCCGATCCGTCATCGAACTCCTTGTAGGCCGCCGGCGCGTCCTCCAGCTTGATGATCTTCGTGTTCATCATCGGAGTCAGATAGGGCATCCGATCGTTCAGGATGGCCCGCATGAGGGCGTGGTTGTAATTGGCCGTCGGCGACTGGCCTGCCGACATCCGCGGCGACTTGATCCAGCCACTGGCCCAATCGACTTCCATGCTGCCCTTCTTGTTGTCCCGATTCTTGGAGATCGGATTGGGGCAATATACGCCGACCGTGCTGGTCATCCCGCCGAAGCGGACATATTTCAGCAGGGCGTTGGTGACGGCGTTCTCGACGATCTGGTCGGACTCCGCCCCGAACCCGCGACAGTCGAGGCCCACATAGTCGATGACGCGATCGGCCTCGCGCTTGCCGGTGATCCGCTCCAGATGATCTTCGATCGGAATGCCGTCCGACAGGTTGATGGTCTCGACGCCGTGCGGCTTGAGCAGATCGAGCCGCTCCTGAATGAAGTCGGCGACGATGATGGCGCCGGCACCGAGGAGCTTCGCACAGGCGGCGCCCGCGCGGCCGACAGGCCCCGCGCCGAAGATCAGCACATTCTCGCCGACGATATAGGCCGGTTGCGCCGGCCAGTCGGGAGCGGCGAACCCGTGGAACGCGGTCGGCAACACGTCCGAAAGGAGCGTCAGATCACGGATCTTCGCCATGGCCGCGTCCTTGTCGGGGAAAGCCAGCAGATTGAAGTCTGCATAGGGCACGAACAGGTAATCCCCCTGCCCCCCGGTCCATCCACCCAGGTTAAAGCCATAGGCGCCGCAGTCGACTTCGGGGTTGGTGTGCTCGCACACGTCCGAGCGCATGTGCTTGCAGTTGTAGCAGCGTCCGCAGCCGACGTTAAAGGGAACGGACACGATATCGCCGACCTTGATATATTCGACGTCGGAGCCGACCTCGATCACCTCGCCGGTCATTTCGTGGCCCATCGTCATCCCCTTGGGGACTTCAAACGAACCTCGGTAGATGTGAAGGTCGCTGCCGCAGATGTTCGTGGTGACGATCTTGAGAATGGCGCCGTGGGGAGCTTTTTTGCCCTGTGGAGTAATCAGCTCCGGGAATTTGAAGGTGTTGACCTTCATTTCCATCGGTTTCTCGAAGGTTACGATCCGGTTGCCTGTAGCCATCAGATATCTCCTGCGTTTTTTCACGCCCCCCCAAGTATTGACGAGAGTAGGACTTGACACGGATCAACATGCCGCACCGAATTAATTCAGCGCAGCATAGTAGTGTCGTTGCCAGTCTCATCATTACCGTCTTGGCAGAATGGCGGCGCTTCTCCTTCGGAGCAAACTCGAAGATTCTATCCCAAGATCGGAAATTCCTATGACCAAGCTACAGGAGAATGACTGCCGCAATGCAACAAGATGATATATCATATTCCATTGCAGCAAGCATAATGTTTCTGGAAGACAAGGCGCAGTTGAAGTCTATCAGGGTGACGCCCTATGCGCCCGTTCTCTGGACTTGAGTTGTGTTGGCGCAATGGTGCCGGTCTCTCTATCATCCTCTGACAGAAAGGAGTTCTTATGAAACGCGCTATTGTAACAGGAGGATCGGGGCTAATCGGTCAGGCTATATGTTCCGCCTTATTGGATGAAGGTTGGGAGGTGGCATCCTTCGATTTGAAGGAAGGAGCGATCGGTCAACAGATCCATTGCGATCTTGCCAGCGAAGAGTCCGTAGCCGAGGCTTTTCGTGCCCTTGGCTGGGATCGACTGGACTTGCTCGTCAACAATGGTGGGCTTGTTTACGACACATTCATGCAGCTCGGTGACACCTCGCTCGACCAGTGGAACAGCACCATTGGCAGCCATCTGACCGGGGCCTTTCTGATGTCGCGAGCGGCATTGCCCCTGCTCACCGATGGCAGTTCGATTGTCATGATGGCTTCCACCCGCGCGTTGATGTCCCAAGGCATCGACTTTGCCTATGCCGCTGCGAAAGGTGGCATGGTGGCACTCGCGCAGGCGCTGGCGGTGCAACTTGGCGCCAAAATCCGGGTCAATACAATCGCACCTGGTTGGATCACCAATGACACGAATCTGCGCGCCGAGGACGAGGCGCAGCATCCGGTTGGCCGGGTCGGTCGCCCCCAGGACATTGCCGAGGCCGTGCTATATCTGGCGTCCGCCGGCTTTGTTACCGGGCAAACGCTTGTGGTCGACGGCGGGATGACCAAGAAAATGATCTACGTCGAATAGTGGGTCGCGCGACCGTTCATGCTGCGATAGCACGGCATGAACGGTCAGCCCCCTTCGGGTTGGAACTGGCGGTACAGGTCCAGAGCGGCCTCTATCGAGGCCATTGTCTCGGGTGCGCGGACTATTTCGAACAGCGCGGCTGTGGGTGTCGATTTCACCCCATTTCTGGGCATGGCCAATCCAACAGCGGCATCTGCGCCCTCACCTGCGACTTCAACCGCCCGAATGTCGGAAATCCGAGCAAAATAGGTTGCGAGAGATTGCGGAAGGACGGTGGCATATCGCCCACTTGCGATATGGGCAGCGAGAACATCGACATTGTTGGTCCTGATCGACTTTGCGGCACGGTGCCCGAGTCTAGAACGCGCGGCTTTGGGTAGCGCGCAGTCCAAGATGCACAAAGGCAGCTCGGCGACATGATCCCATGAAACCTGTCGCGGGAGCGGGTCGCCGGATGCCTGGAAAACGACGATCCGCTCCCGGTAGAGAAGGTGCGTGTCAAAGTCCTCCTCAGATATGTCTTCGAGATAGACCAGCGCCATGTCCATTTCATGCGTCAGCAAGGCTTTGGTCAGCGACGAGGTTTGCGCTGTGCAAATGCACTGTTCGAGGAGCGGCATCCTTTCAGCGAGGGCAAGGCTGAGGATCGATGCCATGATCGACGTGGCCGACAGCACGCCCAGGCGAATTTGACCTTCCAGCCCACGTTTCTGGGCCGAAAGGTCGCGCTCCAGCCCCTCGCAGTTGCTCTCGATCTTCTTCGCCCAGGCCAGCACAGTCTCACCTTCCGATGTGAGTCCGTCATAACGCCGGCCATGCCGCACGATCTCCACACCCAAGTCCTGTTCGAGCTGCTTGATGCCGGCGGAAAGCGTGGGCTGCGACACGTTGCAGCTCTTGGCTGCCCTACCGAAATGGCCTTCCTGATCGAGCGCAATCAGATATCCGAAATTCTTGACGATCATAACGTGTTCTCATCCAGTTGCGATTTTCCAGTGGAACCACAAATTGCAGTCCCGCAATCAAGTTATGATGCCGGTGGCACGCGAAGCTGAATGAAAATACCAAAGCATGGAACTGGAAAAATGTAGATACGCCGCTTAGGGCGATCTATGAAAATACCAACCCATAAGTCGTACCACGCGAAAATTGGGCGCACCGTCATTATATTGCCGATCGGTAAAAAATTGTTCTTATAAATCTATATACAGGTACTGCGGTTTCTAAGACCTACTTAAGATAGGTTCGCAATATCCGCATTATACCCTCCATGTCGTCGTCGAATGGGCTGGCTCCATTTTCCCCATGCGCGCCGTTGGCGGGGCCGAAGGTCTCACGGAGATGGCCTTCCATCACTTCTGCCATCAACCCGTTGGTGGCGCCCCGCATCGCCACAATCTGTTGGAGCAAAGGGGCGCAATCCGTTCCGGCCTCGATCGCGCGTTCAAGCGCTTCCGCCTGCCCCTTGATGCGACGCAGGCGTGTTATGGCCCGCTTCTTCTCTTCTGGTGAATGTGGCATCGCGCTTTCCTGACTGTTGATATGCACATACTATACAGGGGGGGAGTTTCAACCCTATCCTGTGCCTTGCGCCGCGCTGACACCTCAAATTTCGGCCGAAGCGAGCCTGAACCTTCCCCTACGCCTCCAGAAACATCGAACGCCAGACCTGGGTTCCTACCCCCTTGATACTGGTGGGGAGTATGATATATTGCCGGCCCGATCGGATCGCTGCACCAAAGGAAATGGCGCGCGTCCGGCCCCCAAGCCCTGTGTTCGAATCGCAAAGCCTCTGCAGAGGACAATCGGACGAACATCGGCGGGACAAAACAGGGAGGAATGTTGGTGATTGAGAATCTCGATCCGGTAATCCTGGCCCGGGCGCAATTCGCGTTCACGGTCTCATTCCACTTCATCTTCCCGGCCTTCTCCATCGGCACGGCAAGCTATCTCATGGTGCTTGAAGGGTTGTGGTTGAAGACCGGCAGCGGTGTGTATGCGAACCTCTATCGCTACTGGCTCAAGATCTTCGCCGTCGCGTTCGGCATGGGTGTGGTCTCGGGCGTGGTGATGTCCTACCAGTTCGGGACGAACTGGTCGGTATTTTCGGCCAAGGCCGGTCCGGTCATCGGCCCGCTCATGGCCTATGAGGTTCTGACCGCGTTCTTCCTTGAAGCCGGTTTCCTTGGCGTGATGCTGTTCGGCATCAACAAGGTAGGCAGGGGCCCGCATTTTTTCGCGACCTGCATGGTCGCCGTCGGGACGCTCATCTCGGCGACCTGGATCATTTCCGTGAATAGCTGGATGCAGACGCCGGCAGGCTATGCGATCAATGCCAAGGGCCAGTTCGTGCCCGCAGGTTCGTGGCTTCCGATCATCTTCAACGCGAGCTTTCCCTATCGCCTCGTCCATACCGTCATCGGCGCCTACCTGACCACGGCAATGGTCGTCGGGGCCGTAGGAGCATGGCACCTTCTGCGCGACCGCGCGAATCCCGGCGCGCGCAAGATGTTCTCCATGGCGATGTGGATGGCGGCGCTTGTGGCGCCGATCCAGATTCTCGCGGGCGATCAGCACGGCCTCAACACGCTTGAGCATCAGCCGACAAAAGTTCTCGCGATGGAAGGTCATTATGAGGCCAGCCCCGAGGGCGCTTCGCTCATCCTTTTCGGCCTCCCGAGCAACAAGGATGCGGTGGTCCACGGCAAGATCGAAATCCCCTATCTGGGATCGCTGATCCTCAAGCACGATCCCAAAGCGCCCCTCCCCGGCCTCAACGACTTCCCGCGCGATCGCTGGCCGCCCACGCCGATCGTCTTCTGGTCGTTTCGGATCATGGTGGCGATGGGCCTCGCCATGCTTGGGTTGGGCCTCTGGAGCCTGCTCGCCCGCTGGCGCGGCAAGCTCTATGACTGGCGCTGGCTGCACCGCGCCGCTCTCGCGCTTGGTCCGTCAGGCTTTGTCGCGGTCATAGCAGGATGGGTGACGACGGAAGTAGGCCGACAGCCCTTCACCGTATACGGCCTGCTGCGAACCGCGGAGTCCCACTCCCCCCTGGCCGCTCCGGCTGTCGCGGCGTCCCTCGTCGCTTTCATCCTCGTCTATTTCGGCGCGTTCGGGGCCGGCACCTATTATTTGCTCCGGATGATGGCAAAGCCGCCCGCAGCCGGTGAACCGGAACCGTCCAAGGTGCCGCAACGCGCGGCGGGCATCACGCCGGCAAGCGGCGTCGTGGCATCAACCGGACGGGAGGCATGAACGTGGAGCACCTCGATCTCACCATAATCTGGGCCGGTATCATCGGCTTTGCTGTCTTCGCCTATGTCGTGATGGACGGGTTCGATCTGGGGATCGGCATCCTCTTTCCGAACCTTTCGGTCGGAGGAGAGCGCGATCAGGCAATGAACTCGATCGCGCCGGTCTGGGATGGCAATGAAACATGGCTCGTGCTGGGCGGAGGCGGTCTCTTCGCGGCCTTTCCTCTTGCCTACGCCATCATCCTTCCCGCGACCTACCCGCTCATCATCGCGATGTTGCTCGGTCTCGTGTTTCGCGGGGTCGCATTCGAGTTTCGCTGGCGAGATCCGCGCCATCGTCCCTTCTGGGATGTCGCCTTCAGCTTTGGGTCCGTTCTCGCGGCGTTCTCGCAGGGGATCACGCTGGGCGCGATCCTGCAAGGCGTGCGGGTCGAGGCCGATGCCTATGCAGGGGGATGGCTGGATTGGTTGAGCGCGTTCAGCCTCTTGACCGGCGCGGCAGTCGTGATCGGATATGCGCTTCTAGGCGCGGCCTGGCTGGTCTGGAAAACCGAAGGGCCGGGCCAGGAACGCGCCCGTCGACTGGCATTTTGGCTCGGCGGGGCGACGCTACTCGCGCTTTTCGCCGTCAGTGCGGCGACGCCGTTCCTGACCTATGACTATTGGCGACGCTGGTTTGCGATGCCCGGCGTGCTTCTCACCGCGCAGGTTCCTCTGCTGGTGGCGATCTGCGCTGCAACCTTCTTCTGGAGCCTGAAGCGCGGCGCGGAGCGCCTGCCCTTCATTATGGCGCTTGGCCTGTTCTTTCTCGGTTTCGTTGGGCTGGGGATCAGTATCTACCCCTATGTTGTTCCCCGCGCCGTCACGATCTGGGATGCAGCCGCTCCCCCGCAAAGCCAGCTCTTCATGCTGGCGGGTGCGGCCGTCATCATTCCGATCATTCTCGGCTATACCGCGTGGGCCTATTGGGTGTTCCGCGGTAAGGTCGGCACGCATGGGTATCATTGATGGACGAGCCTAAACCTCTCGGTCGACGGCTCGCCTGGATGGTCTTAATCTGGGCGGCCAGCGTTTTGGCGCTGGGGGCTGTCGCGCAGGTCATTCGCTTCATCCTCAAACCCTGACGGCAGCTCGTTTCGACGAGCTGCCGATGGAAATGCTGGCAAACAGGCGAAGGACATTCCACGGAATATGATCGTTCGATCGCAACCGAGCTTCCAAGATATCATTTTCACCGTGCATGGCTCGATCCTGCCGCGCATCGCACGGAGGCTGGCGGCGATCGCGGTCGTCAGTGTGATCGCCATCCTGGCCGCCCAAGCCCATCCCGGCATTTTCGCGCGGATTTCGACGATCCCTTTCACCCTGATCGGTATCGCGCTCTCGATCTTCATGAGCTTCCGCAACAATGCCTGCTATGCGCGATGGTGGGAGGGGCGGCAGCTTTGGGGCGAGCTAATTATCTCGGCCCGTTCGTTCGCGCGCGAGACATCGCTTCTCCCTGACGAGGATCGGCGCGCGTTGCTCCATAGCATATGTGGCTTTGCCTGCGGCCTCACCGCACGCCTTCGCGGCGAGGATGAAATCGCCGCCATTGCGCCGTGGGTCGATATCGGCCCGGCGACAAAGAGCCCGAACGTCACGAACCTCGTGCTCGATCGTATGGGGCGCAGGCTGCTCGAGCTAAAGCAGACTGGCGTCATTACGCCGATTCACTATGCCGTCGTGGCAGAAGACATGCGATCCTTCGGCAAGGTTCAGGGCGCTTGTGAGCGGATATCCACGACGCCCGTGCCGTTCGCCTATTCTCTGCTGCTCCATCGCACCGCACTTATCTTTTGCGTGATGCTTCCCTTCGCGCTCGCAGGATCACTCGACTGGTGGACGCTCCTGCCGGTGCTCCTCACCGCCTATACCTTTTTCGGCCTCGATGCGCTGGGTCACGAGCTGGAAGACCCGTTCGGCGTCGAGCCAAACTGTCTGCCGCTGTATGCGATGAAGCGGACAATCGAGCGGGATATGTTGTCGCTGCTTGGCGAAGAGGATCTACCCCCGCCACTGGAACCCCATAAATCTGTCCTGAGCTAAATTTGCACACTCCTTGATACTGGTAGGGAGTACCCTATATTCGGGTGCTGTGCTGGATAGTCGCGTGCTTGGCCCATGCGCCCCCGACTATCTGACCCCCAAGGTCAAAATCGAGGAGCTTGTGGCGATGGCAAATGGATGGGCACCCGATAGTGCGGTGCAGGACCAGATTGATGCAACGATCATGGACGCGGTTTTCGCCGCCCGATCGCGTCTGCCTTCCGGCGAGGGTAGCACCGACTGCGAGGTGTGCGGCGACGAAATCCCGGCGAAACGCCGCACGGCCATACCCGGCGTAAGAACCTGTGTCGCCTGTCAAAGCGAACGCGATAAGCGCCCGACCTTCACCGGCATCAATCGCCGGGGCAGCAAGGACAGCCAGTTGCGCTAATTGCGCTAGGGGGCGGCCAACCACGTTATTCGAGCGCCGCTTTAGGGAGCACCTCAAGGTTTGTGACACGGACAGCGGTAAGCTGAACAGGTAGCGAACAGGGCGGCTCAGGCCACCTTGGCTCCGGGTCCGCCGGCGATGTTGAGTGCGCGGTAGCCGTCTTGATCGAGCTCGGCAGCGGCGTTTTGCCAGAGGTAATCGCCGGTCAGGCTGATGTGTCGCCAGCCTAGCGGGGCTACATGGGCGAGCAGCTCGTCGGGCGCGGGCTCGCCGCTGGCGCGCAGATGCTCGACGGCGCGGCCCATGTAAAGCGTGTTCCAGTACACGATCGCGGCGGTGACCAGCGTCAGCCCGGACGCTTTCAGCGCCTGGTTCTCGAACTGCGGATCGCGCAGGCGGCCCTGTTTGTGGACGAACACGGCTTGGGCGAGCGTGTGACGCGCCTCGCCCTTGTTGAGCCCAGCCTGACACTGCTGGCGGAGCGCCCTGGATTCTAGCCAGTCGAGCGTGAACAGGGTGCGCTCGATCCGGCCCAGCTCCTGGAGCGCGAAGTCGAGCCGGTTCTGGCGACGGTACGCGGCCAGCTTCTTCAGCATGACCGACGGTAGCACCACGCCGGCCTTCACGGACGCGGCGAGCCGGACGATCTCGTCCCAGCTTTCGCGGATGGCAGCGATGTTGAACGGGCGCCCGATCAGCTTCGCGAGCGCCTCGGGGCGGGCCGTGCCCGGGAACAGGCCGAGCCGGCGATCGGCTAGATCGCGCAGGCGGGGCACGAACCGGAAGCCGAGTAGGTGCGCGAGCGCGAACACGTGGTCGGACGCGCCGCCCGTATCGGCATAGTGGGTCGCGGGTTCGATGCCGCAGCCGTGCGCGACCAGCCCGTCCAGCACATAGGGCGCCTCCGCCGCGGTCGCCGAGATCAGCCGGACATGGTAGGGCGCGTAGGTATCGGCGACATGGGCGTAGATCTTCTGCCCCGGCTCCCGGTCGTAGCGCGCGTTGGTGCTGCCGGCCGCGCCCCGCCTGCCCGAGCGGAAGAACTGCCCGTCCGAGCTCGACGCGGTGCCGTCGCCCCACACGCGCGTGAGCGGCAGCGCGGCTTGCGCGTCCACCAGATGGCGCAGCCCTGCCGCGTAATTCTCTTCCGATACGTACCAGCCATGCGTCCAGGCGAGCTGGGCGTAGGTGACGCCCTGGCTGGCGTTGGCCATGCGCTCGATGCCGAGGTTCGTCGCGTCTGCCAGGATCGCGGCGAGCACGGCCTGCGGGTTGGAGTGGGCGCGGCCCGAGCGCAGTTCCGGAAATGCGCACAGGAACCCGGTGCGGGCTTCCACCTCGGCGAGCAGCTCGGTGATGCGCACGCGGGGCATGAGCCGGTCGACGGCCGCGTCCAGCCTGTCGGCCGCAGCGGGCGTTACGGCCGCGAGCGGGCTGACCCTGAGGTTACCGCCCCGCAGCTCCACGCCGTCGAGCGTGCCGCGCTTCAGCGAGCCTGCGAACCGGCGCAACCGCCAGTCGAGCAGCCTGGCGCGCCCCTCCAAGTAGCGGCCGACGTCGGTGTCGAACGGCAGCGTGAGCGCGATCTCGGCCGCTTTGCCGGGCGGGAGCATATAGCTGTCGAAGCGCAGGTGTTCGCGCGTACCCTCCACCCACAGGTCGCCCGATTGGAGCCGCTCGCGCACGGTCGCGACCGTGGCGGTTTCGTAGCGACGGCGGTCGATGACGCCGCCCTCGGTGATCGCCGCCTTCCATTTTCTGGAAAACGGCATGGGCGCATCGGCCGGTACGTCTCGCCGCCCGGTCGCGTTCAGCGCGCGCACGACCTTGATCGCGCCGAGCACGCCGTCGCGCGAGCCTGCCGCCTTGAACCGGAACGCGTCAAAAAACGCGGGCGCGTAGCGCCGCATCGTCATGTAGCGCCCCGCCGCGCGGATCAGCGGCTCGTCGCGAGTCAGGTCGGCGATCGCGGTCGCCTCGCTCTCGGCGTCCAGAAGCCTCGTCCAGCCCACCCCGTCGTCGAGCGCCGCCCAGACGTCCAACCCGTCCTCGCGCGCGACCCGGAGTGCGCCGACCGTGGCGCCCAGCAGCCGCATGAGCCGGTTCACGTCGCGTGTGGTCGCCTCGATGCCGCGCTTCTGCGCGGCCCTGGCCCTGGCGAACAGGAGGCCGGTCTGCTTGCCGAACATCTCGATCGCGGCGTCCGCGAGCCGCGCTTCCAGGTCGATGACGGCTGCGGCGAGTGTCGCGCGCCTTCTGCGGAGCGAGTAGTCGGACAGGAGGAACGCGGGCGCGACGTGGCCTTCGCGCACGAGCTGCTCGAAGCGGTGCTCGTGGATGCGGCCGGCCATGCCCGGGTCGAGCCCGAGCCGGCGCACGTGCGCGAGCCGGGCGAGAATGCCGGCGAGATTGCGCGCGGTCGGGCTGTCCGACGTGTCGCGCAGCCACGCGAGCGGCGTCGTGCTGCGATCCTGGTCCACGATCAGCAACGCATCCAGCCCCGTCACCTGCTCCGGAGCAAGCGCATCGACCAGCGTGTCGGCCGCGAGGCGGCGCGCCATGGCGCGCCCCGCCACCCCGATCCGCTCGATACGGGCGGGCGCGGGCAGAACGATCCGGGCAGCACGCAAATGGCCCAGCACTGCCGCGGCGATCGGCTTGCCCCGTTCGGTCGCTTCCGCCGCGCGGGTGGCTGCGCCGAGCGCGCCGGGGACGTCGGCCGCCTCGAACGCGCGCAGGCGCAAACGCTCCATCGCCTCCCAGGCGTGTTCGAGCCGGGTCTGGGCGCGATGCGCGTAGCCCTCGAACGCTGTGGGCGCGATGTCGAGTTGCGCGGCCAGGTGCCGGATCAGAAAATCGGGGACGACATCGTCGTGGCGTATGCCGAAGCCGGGATGACGCAGCAGGGCGAGGTGCAGCGCGAAGCCGAGCCGGTTGGCGTCGCCGCGCTTCGCTTCGATCAGTGGCCGGTCCTCATCGGCAACCGTGTAATGCTTGGCGAGCGAGGCATGGTCGAGGGGCACGCCGAACAACGCGCGGCGTTCGTCGCCCGTTAACAGATCGCGTCTGGCCATCGATCACCCCCTGTCCGGGAGCGTATAGTTTATGGCCGACACGTGCGAGGTGTCGCGTAACTCTCAAGTTTCGCGACAGCGGCCCTGACCGGTCACGCCACGAGGGCGGACGCTGTCGCAAATGTCTGTTGCTAATCAGCCGTGTTCCAATGCACATCTGCGACATGCTCCTCGGCTATGCGCGCGTATCTACCGACGATCAGGATCTCACGCTTCAAAAGACGGCACTGAAGGCGGCCGGATGCCGGCGGACATTCGAGGAGAAGGTGTCCGGCGCCAAGCGCGCCCGACCGGAACTCGACCGGATGCTGGAGCAGCTGCGCGACGACGACGTGGTTGTGGTCACCCGGCTCGATCGCCTAGCGCGTTCGACGCGCGACCTGCTCGACATCGCCGAGAAGCTGAACGAGGCGGGAGCGGGGCTGCGCTCGCTCGCCGAGCCCTGGGCCGACACGACCACGCCTGCGGGACGCATGGTGCTCACCGTGTTCGCCGGCATCGCGGAGTTCGAGCGCGAGCTGATCCACCAGCGTACCAGTTCCGGCCGCGCGGCAGCCATGGCGCGCGGCGTGAAGTTCGGGCGTAAGCCCAAGCTCACTCCGGACCAGATCGCGCTCGGACAGCGTCTCGTCGGCGAAGGCACATCGGTGCGCGAAGCGGCGAAGCTGCTGAAGTGTCATCATGCCACGCTCTATCGGGCGCTCAACCATCCGGCGCAGATGCCCGTACATCGCTCGACACGTTGATTGAGGAGTAGGATTTCGCCATGATCTTCGCGCTTCTACTAGCGGCAAGTTCGCCGAATTCCGCGCTGGAGGCGGAGCGGGCCTACTCGGAAGCTGTACTTGCCAGTGGCCGTCAGGCAGCGGCACGCAGTTTCGGTCCACAAAGCGACCCCTGGCCAATACAACATGCGCCCGAAACCGCGCGCTCTCCATCTGTGGCCAGCATGTTGCAAGCAGCCGAGAGTAGCCGAAGGTGGTGGCTCACAATGATGAGTGTCGAGAGCCATGCCGAGCGCAGACCCGAACTTGTCTTTCCGTCCTGTGATCCGAGCGGGTCGGCAGTTGTTATCGGCGGGCTGTACGATGGCGGAAATCGAGTTGGATCATATAAGACGCTTTGGCGGAACAGTGCTGAGGGGTGGCGCTGGGAAATCGACGACTATCGTCGGGATGGATCGAAGGCATTAGCGGCAGAAAGTTTACAAGCGATCGAACCTGAGTGCTCGGCAAAACTCACCAATGAACAGCTCCAAATCCAAGCCGTTAGCGATGCGAAAGAGATCGCGTCTGTTTTGCGACAGGAGCAGGCCGGCAAACAGGTCGACTGGTTGGCTGTTCCAAGACGAAGCGTGGCCGAAGACGTTATCTTTGTCGGCAACGATGGCCGACGCATCCGCAGGCTCCCCGCCAAGCTGCCCATTCGGCGCATAGCGGGTGCGTTATCGTCCGGAAGCAGTTACGATGAAACGCTACGGTGGAGTAGCCGCGTCCTGGACGGGTCTGCACAAGCCCATAGCTTTCAGATCACCCAGTGGCGCGGTCCCAAGAATGGATGGCAGATCGTCTACTACGAGCTCCGCGGGTGAAACATCACGAGAGGTGATCCGGTAACTTCCAACTCGTCCAACCTCACAAACCCACGAAACTTAATATACTTTGCGGCAACGCTCAGGCTTTTGTTGACCATTTGTTCCGACTGCCGCTGTCCATATGACAAACCTTGAGGTGCCCCCGTCATGGCGTTGTTGAGCGCGCGCCGCGTGATCGGCTCGCCAGACGCCAGTGCGAGCGCGATCGTGAGCGCGGCCGGTCGGTCGGTGACAGGCGGCAAGTCGAGGAGGTCGGACATGGAAGGCTCCCTTGGTCATGCTGCCATTCCGGCAGCTCACCGCCTCCCTCCCCCTCCCCTCTCTTTCGCCTCGAGCACCTCCGCCCAATCCTTGTAGGGCGCCGGCGGAAAGTCCGGCACGACGGTCAGGGTGTCGGACGCATATTGTTCGATGCTGCGCGCCACAGCGCGTCGCCCAGCGAGATCGCGATCCGCAGCCAGGATCAGCCGGGTGACCGACGATGGAATGGCCAGAAGGTCGAGTCGTCGTGACCCGAACGAAGACCAACAGGGGAGGCCACGCAGTCGCGACCATGCTTGGGCACTCTCGAAACCCTCTGCGAGCCCTATCGTCGAGGCCAGACCACCGCCACGCCACGCGCCATTGCCGAGGGTCCCGAGCGTCTGCTTCTCGGTGTAGGCGCTCGTTGCGGGATCGATGAAAATCCTTTGGAAAGCGACCAGGCGGTCAGCTTCGCGAACGGCGACGAGCAGTGCTGGCTTGAACACGGTGAGCGGCTTCGGCCCGAGTGGGCAGCGCGGGTGAAAGCGAATGTCGGTCGGCAGCGGTAGCAGGAAGCGCGACGCGAGATAGCGCTCCGCGCAGGTTCCTGGCACGCCACGAGCCTCATTCCATAATCGCTCGATATTGGCGGTGCCTCCTGCGCGGGTCACCTTGGGTGGCTCATAGCGCTGGCCTAGCGGTATGCGGTCGAGCTCGCGCAGGATGTCGGCAGGGTCGCAACCCGCAAAGCAGGTCACAAGGATGCCTCGATCGCCTTGTCGGAGTGACAGGCTTGGCGTCTTGTCCGTATGCGCTGGGCAGCGGCACGTCGCGACGTTCCGGTGCCAAGTTCCCCCGAGCGCGCCGACGAGGTCGACCAGCTTCTGTGACGGACGATTGGCGATCAGGGTCATGCCGGATCCCCCTCGCGTCGCATCGTCTTCGTCAGGCGCGCGATCACATATGCAGCGTCCCGCGCGGCGAAATAGCTGTCGATCGCGTCGTCGTCGTGGAGGGGGACGACATCGGCGTTCGGTTCGGACCGGCTCCGTACATAAGCCGCTAGGGCCGTGCGGGCCGATCGTTCACTGGGATGCACGTCGGTTTGATCGCGACCGTCGACGTCGCGGATGAAGAGCAGGAAGCGTTCCATGGCGAGCGGACCTCGTACCTGGCCGCCTGTACCGGCGAACCATTACCGCAAGGGAATGTCGGGCCACCCGAGCAGCCCATCCTTTCTCCCCCCCTCCGCTCTTCCTCTACCCCTGTTAAATCAGGGCTGATTTCGTATCCGTCCCGTTTACCCAGCGCTAAGCCCAGCCAAGTAGGGTGCTCTAGGAACTAGAATCGATCCGTGCTTGTTTGTCGACGCACGGCCTTAAAAAGAGGTGTGGATGTCTCAGTTTTCGCCAGTCGAGATCGCGAACTGGGTCGCCATCTATCTGGCGGCAGGAATCTGCTGCGGAATCGCCATGGTCATGTCAGTTTCGGTGACGCTTCACGAGATGTGGCAGGCCAAGGTCTGGCAAGATGCCCGCACGATCCGCGGTGCGGCTCTGCTGCTTCCGAAGACATGGTGGCGCTGGCAGAAGCTCTACCTACTTTCCACGCCCGTTACACTTGGCATAGTCTGTTACTTCGCCGCGACGATGAACTGGGGTTGATCCTCAGAGCCTGCAATTATTTAGCGGTCCAACGAGGCTTTTAGAGCCTCATCGCATTGGCGATTTGAATGCCCGCAGCATCGTCCTCGATATCACTCGGGCGTAATGTGAGCAGATCGCCCAGGTGGCGCATGCGCGGGTGGGTCACCGCCTTTGCGGCGAGATAATCGTCGTTGTCGAACCCCATCGCTTCCACAACGAGCGTGCGCAGCTCCCCGGTTTCGCGGGATCTCCCCTCGAGGACGAAGTCCGGACGACATGGGCCATCTGGTGTCATGGTATCGAAGAGCGGCTTTCCGATCGCCAGATCAATTGACTGCGAACGGAGAAGCCGTTGGGCTTCCAAGATCCGCTTGAGGGTTTTCCGCTCGAAATCCGACTCCACCGGAACGAACAGCCGGCCATTGTAAATCGGCTGTGCGTACCCCCGCAGCGGCGCATACCCATGGGCCTCCGGGTACTCGCCGGCGACAACCAGCACGAGGAACGGGCCGCTGATCCTGTTACCCCGCACCGATGGTGACTGAACCCGATTAGCGATTTCCACGGGAGGACCATCGGGCACGTAGATTTTGTGCCCTTGGATCGCGGTCGCATAGAGCAGGACGAAGCCTTGCGGCGCATGCGCCTTTGGCCAGTTTTCCGCGAGGCGTCGCAGCGTTGCATACACGACCTTGGCCTCGAGCGGCCGGGCGTGCGTCCAGATGGCGCGGCCTAACTCGATGCCGGGAGCAATCTCGATCTTTCCCGCCGCGCCGAGGATGGCGGCAAAGGCCTCCTTGATCGACCACTCCGGACCTGCGCCGATCGGCGGGACGCTGTTGGATCCGGCCGTGTCCATTAGCCGCCATAGAAGGCGAGCCAGCCGCGGCGTCGACGCGTTTCGCGTCCGATCGTCGTTGCTGTCTTCTTCCGGCCGTTGCGAGAGCTTCTCCGGCGCGGGCCTGAGCACCTCGAAAAAGCCAGCAGGCGGGTCGGTGGGCGTGTTGGGGGACCGGATCTCGGTGATCCGGTTGGTCACCTGGTCGCGGAAGAACGGGCAGTCTGCGCGATGCTCGGGACGTTTCTCGCTGGTCAGACGTCGAAGATAGTAGGTCTCCGCCTCGGACAGGAACGCGGGTGTGAGGATCGGTGGGGCCGCCTCCGCTCCAAGGCAATTGCAGGCGATCCAGCGGTGACCGATGCGCGCGTTCTGAACGAGCGTGATGCCGGCCTGCTCGTCGTGGAAGGTGCCTTTGCCCACGTACCAGCGTACCAGCGCCTCCCGCAGCGGCTGCGGAAGCTTGATGCGATTTGGACCTTTTCCGTCAGTGTCTCGATGGATCAACCACATGCTCGAAGAGCCTTTGGGCGACGTTTCTTGACCAGTTTCGCCCTCGGCCCCGGTCTTGACAAGGGCAAATCTCTTGATCTCCACTCTTTTAAACAGGGGGTCGAGGAGGTTTTTGTGCAGAAGTTTTACGCCGGTGTGGCGATCGCGAGCGTGGCGCTGGCCACATCTGCTTCGGCCGCGCCTGAAAAGCGCGGCAAGGTTCGGCGCGTTGAGCTGATCTCGATGACCACCGCGTCGGCGCTGCCAATGGCGGAGGGTGATGGCGGACCCGCCGATGACCTCCCAGCACCTGACCTCCCGCCTGAGTTCAAGGTGCACGATCTAAGCCGCCGCTACGTTGAGTTTCGGATGAAGCAGGAGCTCGCGTCGATCTTTCCCGAGGTCAGCGTATCCGACAGCCTGGCCCCGGCTGTAGCGGCGACGTCCTCCATCAGCGTGCCCGATTGGATGAAACCGGGCGTCGGATCGTTTACGGCGCCAGCCTTCGTTCCCGGCTGTGCTCCGCTCGCGTATCGGCCGTCAGGGTTTCTCTCGCGCGAGGCCGAAAGTCGGCGGGCAATTTACTATGGCATGATGAGCTCGATCGCCTGCGAACACGGCATTCCAACTGGGCTCTTCGACGCGATGATAATTCGCGAGAGCCGCTACAATCCAACAGCTCTATCGCCGAAAAACGCCTTCGGCTTCGCGCAGCTGATGCCCGGCACTGCGATGGGGCTCGGCGTGAACCGGTTCGATCCCTACCAGAACATGCGTGGCGGTGCCCGATACCTCCGCCAGCAGCTCGATAAGTTCGGCCGCGTGCAGCTCGCGCTCGCTGCCTATAATGCCGGTCCTGGCCGAGTGCGCGGGGGTCTCGTCCCCCGGATCACCGAAACGCAGGCCTATGTAACCGACATCATCGCCAATTGGTCGAGATTGACCGCAGCGCCTGGGTCACAAGCACTTCGTTCGACCTTGCCACAACCTGCCTATCGCTCGGTCGCACTCGCGCAATTCTGACCTCTCAGCGTTCGCGCCCTGCCGATGATCGACGCCAGAAAACGCATGCTCCTTTCGGGAGCAATGCGACGGCGTAGCCGGCGCTCCGACAGTCAGTCTTCGGGCCGCCGTCGAGATGCGCGTTGCGGTTTCGTTGCTCTCGCCGTCAGGCGTGAACGCCTTGGCCGGCTAGGCCAAGTCTTTCTGAGCTAATGATATATGAATCTAGGAGCGGTTGCAGGCCAGGTTGGCACTCGCTCTCTTTGGCATCGATCGCGGCGCCGAGGCGCGCGAGAACCTTGCCTAGTTGGCCGTCGACCGTCGCCAACGCATATTCCCGACGCGACAGTGAGCTGAGCATCGCGGCCGTCTGCTCGATCCGCTCGGCTTCCTGCTGGACGACATCCGCGGGCAAAGGAGCCGGACGCAGCCAGCGCGGAAGGTGAGCCTCGATCCAGGCCGGCATGAGCATGCGGTACGCATTGCTGGTTTGCTTATAGCGTGGTCCAACGCCGTCGATCTCGACGCGTTTGAAGCGACGCTGGGCAAGAACGAAGCCGAGTTCGGTCAGAAGCGCAAGTGCGCGGATGACGGTGCGGCGTCCGATACCGACAGTCTCGGCCAGATACTCGAGGGTGGGGTACACACGGCCTGCTTGGACTCGCGCGATCCTGAGCAATGCCTCGAGGACCGCCAGCGTGTTACGGCTGAAGCGCAGGATAGCGGCCTCCCGCGGTGTCGGCTCTCGTTCTTCGTGCGCGATCCTTGCGCGCAGGTTCGCCCGTCCCGCGCTCAGCGCCGCAGCGCGCTTGTAGATCCGGTCGGTTTCACCTTTGCTGGGACGCGAAAAGAAGGCGTCTTCGAACGTACCAGCCTCGATGCTGTCGCGCCGCACGGGCGCCCCAGTGCGGTGGGTTGCGCCAGATCGCGACGGCTTCCGCTTGAAGCGGGCACCGCCGAGCACGGCCAGAGCCGCCTCTGCCATTGTTATTGCAGCCAATTTCCTGCCCTCACATTGGGCCGGGACCGGGGCAAAACTCGTCCGTGGCGCGAAGCGCGCAACCCTTGAACCGAAGCTCGGAAACCAGTATATCTTGAGCGTTCAACGGCTCTTTCGATGCTTGCCGGCATCGGACATAGCGGTCTCAGGGTGCCCGGCCTCGTGCCGGGCATTCGTTTATGTGGTCACAGCCATTCCCAATTTTTCCAGGCCGCGGACTGCGACCCAGGCGGCCGCATAGTGGCGCACGATAGCCATTCGCGAAACACGCGTGATTCGTGCTTTCGACAACATTAGGCGGCTAATGTTCGTGCTTTTGAAAACACGTAGGCTGCCCCGTCCCGCGCCACGGGACAACAATTCGTGCTTTTGGAAACGCGAGAAGTTGGTGGCGCCGTGTTTGGAGTCGGCTTTCGTCGAATCGAAAACGTCTATGACGAGAGGCGCTTCACCGTGCTCTCTGGAATGATTTTGACGAGGTATTCGCGGACTGTTCGCCCGGCTGCCGTCACCGTTCCGAGACCTTGATCCTCGATCTCAAATCGAAAGCCTGGGATCGGGTCCTCTTTGATGGTTTTCGTAAGTGCGAATTTGAATTGGCGCGAGGATCCTTGGTAGCCCATCTGCAGCCGCAGATCCTCAAGCGGAATGGTAGTCTGACCGTCAACGCACAGCGATCGGGCAACCTCATAGAGTCGACGTTCGACCGGGCCGAGCTGGAAGTAGGTGGATGCGTATTCGAGGACCTGGCGGTCGACCATGATAGCCCGATACAGCCAGTCACAGAGGCGAATTTTGACCGCCTTCAGGCGCTTCACGCCACCTTCGCCCTTGCTGTATTGCAGCTTGGCCTCTTGTAGCCACGAGAAAAAGCCCTCCTCGCCTTCCCCGCCTGCTTCGATGTTGGTCTTGATCTGTGTGCCTTGAAGTCGCTCAAGAGCCTCAGACAATCTTGTGTAGGACCTAGCCGACTTGTTGACGCCGGTGACGCTGAAAAGGTCGTTCGCACTGAAGCTGAACTCCTGCCCAATGGCCTTCCCTGCCTCTACCTTGGAAACCATTAGGCTGGCGATATAGAGCAGGATTTCCTTGTCGTAGATCGTGGCCACCCCTTTTGGTCCCGGCCCGATTTCGATCGAGATGTCACCCTTTTTATAGGTAAGCGGTTGCATCCAGGCCTTCTTCGCCAACGCGAAGAACGGCCATGCCATGAGTGACCGCTCTCCGCGGACTGGTCCGTGGAGAGGACTGTCGAGCAGAAAAAGCTCGCCCTGTTCTTGCTCCGCCATTGTCAACTTACCTTCATGTGTCTCGGCATTCGCCGAGGAGAGCGGATCGGGTTCAGCCGGGATCCCCAGTGACCTCGACGCTCTCGTGTTTTTGATAATTCGCTTCCGGCGCTCTCGCGTTTTTGAAAGCACGAAAATTCGGCCGCTGGCGTTTCCGAAAGCACGAAATCCGACCCCAAAACCGGCTTTCTAGGCCCTGTTTCTGCCGATTTCGGACAGGTCCAGGCCGCCCGGCCGCCCTTCTTCGTGCTTTTGAAAACGCGAGAGGCTGTGTCGGTGTAGCGGTCGGTAAGGGGGGTCTGGATTACGGAAGCGTAAGCCATGCCTTGCCGTAGCACCGTGTCGGCTTCGGCTCAAACGGCATCATCCCCGTTTGCTGATGCACACGGTCCTCCAGCCCGCGTTCAACCTCCCCCTCCCCTTCCGATCCCGGGGGGCGTCAGATGCTCTAGGAGCCCTAAGGGACGCGAGATGGCAGGGCGGCGGGAGGTCTGTCCGGGACGGCGTGGCGGTGGTGACAGCGCCAAAAAAAAGGCACCTGAAGCGGTGCCCAATCCATCATTTCAGTCGAGGTGCCGTTAGAGCCCGTCGGCCTCTCTCTTTCGCAGCCGGAGCCCCTTGCGCTCAGCTAGGTCCGCATACCCTCGCTCGAAAGTCTCACATACCAGCTGCTGGATCTGCTGGCCGTGCTCACCCTTCACGTCGCTTAGATCCAAGCCGCCGATCGCGGACACAGCGTTCGCCAATCTCGGCGCCAATCCGCCGAACATCGTCGCGAGGAATGACGTCAGGCCTGCGGCCTCCTCGCGATCGTCACCCGACATGCAGCCGAGCAGCTCGGTCCCGAAGAACGCTTCTGACTGCGTGATGCCGAGCGCGGCGCAGATCGCCTGGGCCTCGTCCACGCGCATCGGCCGGCGCTTGGCCGTGTCCGAATGCAGGATGCAGTGGAGCCTCGTCCGCTTCATCATCGGCGTTGAAGCCTCGAGCACGCGGAACGTGACCCGCAATTCCTTCATCCTCGCGAGGAGGAAGTCGGCAAGTTCTGGCTTGGCGCTGCTACTGCTTTCGCCAGAATTGTAAGGATTAGACGCTCCCACCTCAGGGCACTCCCCACCCGCTAGCTTCGACTCAGGTACGCCCGAAAATGACAGAATGGCAACCCTGCCGTTAACGTTAATTTCATGTTTCCGAGGTGCTACCTGATTGGAATCACGTTCGTTTCGGTTCTTTTTGCCGCAGCTCGAAAGGCCTGGGCGTCCTCAACGTCCAGCCCCAGCTTATTAATCACCTCCGTCGTGTTCTCCTCAACGATGAAGTCGAAGAGGACCAGTGAAACGGCGGACGCAAAACTTACCGATGATCCGATAACCTCTTGAAGGTCTGGGATCGAACCGTCGATCGCCTCAGCGCTGCTTTCGAGGATCGTCAGTGATAGGCCGACATCGCCATCAGTTGGGATGATCCGCAGATGCTCCTTCAACGAGCCTGGTCGGTAGGTATCCTTGATTTGGGCGGCCGAGGAAGATCGATCGTTGACCACGTCGTTGATCGAAAGAAGTCTCTTCTTCTTGTTCGAGAAAAGGCGGATGCTTTCGGTTACGAGCCGAAAGAACGTTTCCGAGATCTTTAGATCGAAGGCGCGTTCACCCGCCGTCATCTTAGAAGAAGTCCTCACCTTGATAGCACACCCTGAAAAATACCGTCTCCGCGGCGTTTTAGCACCATCGAGTCCGCGTTGTGTAACACAATCAAAGAGCGGAGTCGCATCGCGGGATTAAGGCCTTCGCGCCGCTGTCCTCGCACGCGGACGCGTGTCCGCCAATACGGACAGCTGTCCGCTATTACGGACAGGCGTTCGTAAACGCGGACAGATGTTCGTGGGGGCGGACAAGTCGTCCCGAAGCGCGGGACAAGAGCCTGATTGGTAAGCTGGCAAAGCTCATTTCGTCGCAATCGCAGAAAAAACTTACGGCAACCTTACCAGTTCCTAAACGCGCCGATTGCGCGAATTTTTTTCCCGGTCGAGCCTTTGGTTGGGCGCGCTGAAATGCGCTCAATCAAAGGAGACCTTTCGTCATGAAGACCATGCTCAAGATGGGCCGTCGCGTCGAGACGGCCGCACTGGCCACCCTCGGCGTCGCAGCGGCTGCGGCCGTGATGGCCTCGCCCGCCTTCGCGGGTGCCGACGGCACGTTCGATACCGCGCTGAACGCCTTCACCGGCTTCCTCGAGGGTTCGGGCGGCAAGATCATCACCGTGCTGTCGCTGGCCGGCGGTGTCGTCGGTCTGGCCTCGGGCCGCTTCTCGCTCGGCCAGGTCGCGATCCCGGTGGGCGTGGGCGTCGGCGCCGGCACCGGCGTTCCGATCGTCACCTCGACCGTCACCGCCACCATCTAACTCGATCCGGCACCGGCGGAGATAGCAGCTCCGCCGGCGTCGTCACTGAAGGTGGCGTGATGTCAGCCGATAAGTACGTGATCCCATCGCACTTGGACGACCCTGAGCTTATCGGCTTTTGGACGTTGGACGAGTTCCTAGCGATGGTCATCCCCTTCACGTGGGGGATCCTGTCCCAACACATCGTCATCGGGATCGGCTTCGCCGTCCTGGGCTGGTGGGCACTCCGTAAGGCCAAGGCGGGACGGGCGACATCTTGGTTGATCCACCTGGCATACTGGCACCTCCCCGGCGGCTTTCCGTCTCTCAGGGCCACGCCATGTTCTACTTCTTCGCGCAGAGCTGCGCCGCGTGCGAGGTCTTCTCTCCGATCCTCCGCTCGGTCGCCGACAGTCATCGTATGACCGTGATGGCCGTCTCAACCGATGGTGGTCCGAGCCGAACCTTCCCCAATTACGTGGTCGACAGCGGCCAGCGCGAGCGCATGGGCGTGCCGCTGGCCACGCCTGCGCTCGTCCTCTTCGACACCGTGACCCGCAAGACCGTGCCCATCGGCTTCGGCGTCATGTCGGCCGACGAGGTCATGGAGCGGATCTTCATGCTCACCAACACCAAGCCGGGTCAGGATTTCTGATGACCGCTACCACCTGCAAACCCCGCCCCTCCCCCTTCCGCGTCTTCCTGCGGCGGTCCGCCGCGGTCGTCGCGTGCCTCGGGGCCGCGAGCATGATCCCGGTCGACATCGCGCGTGCCGACGTCGCCGGGCAGATGAATAGCTTCTTCCAGGACGCGGGCGGCGCCGCCAATGTCACTGGCCCCAGCGCATATCAGGGCCAGAGCGCCGGATACTATTCGATGGGCAATGTCTGGACCCGCTTCCCGCAAAAGAGCGTGCAGCCGCTCAATCTCCAGATGCCGAGCGTGCGCGCCGGGTGTGGCGGCATCGACATCTTCACCGGCTCCTTCTCGTTCATCAACGGCGCCGAGATGGTCGCTATGCTGAAGGCGACCGCGAACAACGCGCTCGGCTTCGCGTTCCAGCTCGCGATCGACAGCGTCTCGCCCGAAATCGGCAAGGTCATGGATGGCATGGCCAACAAGGCGCAGCAGATGAACCAGATGAACATCTCGTCGTGCGAGGCAGCGCAGGGCCTGGTGGGGGGCCTATGGCCGAAGATGGCCGGAGCGCGGTCCAACGTCTGCGCAGCGATCGGCAACAGCCAAGGTATCTTCTCCGACTGGGCGCGGTCCCGTCAGGAGTGCGGACCGGGAAATAAGCAGGAGTCGACGATCGACGCCAACACCGATCCCAAGGTGGCGGAGAATGCGGCCGGCACGCCGCGCAACTACACCTGGGACGCAATCCAGAAGTCCAATAAGTTCGGCACCTTCGATCAGGCGTTCTCGGAATACCTGATGACCCTCGTCGGCACGATCATCGTCAACCCGAAGGGTGGCGATGACGGCGGCCCGGCTGTGGTCTTTCATGGGCCTGCCGAGGAGGCGGTCGTCACCGCCCTTCTCGATGGTACGGGCACGGGCGGGCAACCGGTCAAGTTTCTGAAGTGCGACGAGCAGCTGAAGTGCCTCAAGGTCACCGAACAGAATCTTCAGATCGCGACCGGACTTCGCACGAAGATCAAGGGCATGATCGACTCGATCAACTCGAAGATCCGCACCGACAGCGCGCTCGACGTTGGGGAGCAGCAGCTCCTCAATATGACGACGATCCCGCTCTACAAAATGCTCGCGGTCCAAGCGATGGCACACCAGAGCTTTAATCCCGGTGAGACGAACGCTCTTGCCGAGATCGTCGCTGTGAACATGCTCTCGGCGATGATCGACAACATGCTCGATCGGATCAGCCAGTCATCGGTCCAGGTCCAGTCGGGTGACGTCGACGTCAGCAAGGCATGGCGCGAGCAGCTGGCGTCGGCACGTGACCGCTACTCGCAGCGCGACTTCAAGCTGAACGACAAGCTCAATCAGACGATCTTCCTCATCAACAAATCCGTGATGCTGGAATCGACCCTGCAGAACAGCATGTCGCCGGCGATGGCCGCTTCGCTCAATTTCTCGCGCGGGCTGAGCGCGCAGGGCCTCAACTAAGGACGAACGGCATGGTCGAGGTCTTCACGATCGGCGGTGGCGAATACATCGTCAACACGTTCAACGCCGTCGCAGCGTGGACGGGAGGGGGCGGCTACCGTTCGCTCCTTCGCGTCGTCATGGTCCTCGGCCTGATCTATTCGCTTCTGTGCGTCGCCTTCACGATGAACGTCCGCGTCTGGATGAACTGGTTCATTGGCTCGACGCTCATCTACATGTGCTTGATGGTCCCTACCGTGTCGGTGAAGGTGACCGACCGCATCAACCCGTCGCTGGCCCCTGCCGCCGTTGCCAACGTGCCCCTCGGGCTGGGCGTGATCGCGAGCTTCACCAGTCAGGTCGGTGACTGGCTCACCCGCACGGCCGAGACGGTCTTCACGATGCCAAGCCAGCTGAACTACTCAACCAACGGCATGGTCTATGGCGCGCGCCTTTTCGACGCGACGCGCAATTTCGAGATCCGCGACGCCGAGTTTGCGACCAACCTGTCGGCGCATTTCAAGAACTGCGTGTTCGGCGACATCATGCTCGGTCAGAAGTCGATGACCGACTTGGCGAACGCGAAGGACCTATGGAGCGCGATGGGGCCGGGTTCGGTCGCCCGGTCGCAGCCTTGGGTCAGCCGCAACGGTGCGTCGGTGACAAGCGACATCATCACGTGCAACAACGCCTACAACCTGCTCTCAGAGCAATGGACGCCGATGATCGCGGCGCACACGCCGATCTGGTCGAAGCAGGCCTTCCCCAAACTCTCGACCGCCGTCGCCTCGGCTAAGCTTCGTGCCGATGTTCCGATCGTCAATCAGGCCTTCACCGCCTCGAGCGCCAACTACGAAGCCGTGATGCGGCAGAACACGGCGATCAACGCGTTCATGCAGGCTCGCGACGGGATGGCCGGTGGTCCGGGCGCGGCGTCGATCGATACCTTCGCCACGACGCGGGCGGACATTCAGGCGCGCAACACGTACAACTCGATCGCCCAACAGGCGATGAGCTGGGTTCCGATCCTCAACATCGTGCTCACGGTCGTGTTCTACGCGATGTTCCCGGTGATTTTCCCGCTCTTCCTGATGCCTCAAACGGGGGTCGGGGCGCTCAAGGGCTATCTGACCGGGTTCTTCTACCTCGCGTCTTGGGGGCCGCTGTACGTCATCCTCCACATGATCTGCATGACGCGCGCCACCAGTGCCGCCCAGGGCGCAGCGGAAGGAGGTATGTCGCTAGGCACGTTCGCGGGCATCGGCGCCGTCAATGCCGAGACGGCCACGATCGCCGGCTTCATGCTGATGAGTGTGCCCTTCCTCGCGGCGGGTCTCGCCAAGGGCGCGATGAGTATCTCGGGTCAGGCGACATCGGTCCTCAACCCGGCTCAGAACGCAGCTGAAGCGGCTGCGGCCGAGCAGACGACCGGCAACTATTCTTATGGCAACACGAGCTTCGCCAACTCGACATCGAACATGCGTCAAAGCAACAATTGGCAAGACACACCCATGTTTTCGTCGGGTGCTGCCGGTTCGAGCTTCCGATTTGACAATGGTGCCACCGCAAGCAGCTATGGCAACGGCCACTCCGTAATTGATACAAACGGGGCAATTAGTCGATTTGAGAGCACGCCGACCCTCAATGCGGGCTTCCTTTCGGATATGAAGACCACGAAGAGCGCCTATGACCGATCTGCTGAAAGTGACGAGGCCTCTGCAGCGGCGTTGACGACATATAGCCAGACGGGTCGTTGGGCCACCGGGGTTTCTGCCGAGCAAATCCGAGGCTGGGAAACGGGATCAACCTCGCAGCATACTGCGACGGTCGACCGGAGCGTCCGTAACAGTCAGGGCACATCTACCGGCCTCGAGGATCAAAGCGCCATTACGCAATCGAGGCGGCTTACCGACGGCAACAATCGTAGCGCTGAGACAATCGACACTGTTCGTGGCACGATCGGAGCCAGCATCGGCGGGGGTGGCGGTCGCCGTTCCAGTCCTGCTCCGGAAGGGGCAGGCGCCAACACTCCAACGACGGGCCGCGGCGGATTGCTCGGTCGTGCCGTTGGTGCTCTTCCCTCGATTGGTGGAGAGGTCTCCAAGACCGGGATCCAAGGCGACCGCCTCAGTCACAACGCGGATCAATCTCGCGGCACTGATGATCGCAATTCGACGACGCAGAGCGTCCGCGACGACACCACTGTCGCCAACGGCGCAAGCATCGGCGATACCGACACAAACCGCTCCGGGACGTTCGCTCGCGGCAGCACCAGTCGCAGTTCGTCGCTTTCGCGCGAAGAGGCCCTTGCCCGGGCGCATTCGTTCGAGGAGCGCGCGCGCCAGTCGCGTGAGAGGGCACAGCAGCTCTCCCAAGATATCAGCTATGCCGAAACGCATAGCATGCAGATGAGCACCAACCTCAGTGCTGAGCTTGGTGATTGGTACGCCCGCGAGAGCCAGAAAGCCGGTGGGCTTGATGCGCCTGGGCTTCATGAAGTTGGCCTGACCGGTCATCGCCGGCAGGTGCGCGATACCTTGATCGCGAAGTTCCTTTCTGAACGTCAGGAAGGTATGTTCAACGAGGTACAGGGCCAGCTCCATCTAAATGACCCGCATGAGCTGAGTGGTCCGGCGCTGGCCGGCGCAGGAGCCATAGAGAAGATGTATAAGCCCGGCGGCCTGATAGATGCTGGCGGCCCTGGGCAGTCAGCCGCACCCGTCGCTGCGGCCGAGGCGATTGAGGCAGGGTCGGGCAAGGTGCAGGATGCGCGTAGTCTGGCTACGGCGCAGCGCTCTTCTACCGTTATGGCTGCGCAGCCCGTGAAGGCAGAGATCGACGAAAAGCTTGGAAAGGGCTTCTTCGTCGACCCCTCGCTGAGGAAGTGAAGCCTAACTCCAGAACCAAAGAAGGAGGCCGACGAAACATGCACCGTAGACTGCCAAATAGGCAAGCTGATGGCTTCGTGGTGCATCCGCAGCCGGAGCTTCAACAGCCGGGATTTCAGACGCCGGCGTCGCGATCACGCCGCCAGAGCCGCTCTGGTCTCGCGTAATCAGGTACTGGGTGAGGTCGTAGGCCATGGCACATTGCTCCCGCCGCAAGGATACAGCGTTTGTTAATGGCCATCAAGGCGTTCGCCGCACCGGAGTTCATAACGAAAACCCGTCAGCGCGACAGGTGTTTGACGGTGCGCTGCTAGGGTTTTCTTGGCTCCTGGTTATGATGATCGGACTCTTCCCGTTGGCAGAGGCATCGTTGAATAGATCACCATCGATAACGATGCCTACGACCATCGCCTTCTTCATCGCCGTCGGCAGCGGCATCTTGCTTCGAAAGCGGCACTCCTGGGTAGGTGTGGTACTCCACATCTACGGGCAGATCGCCATCTGGCTTTCCCTGTTCGTCATGTCGCTCGCTATCGTACTGGCCCTGCTGGGTCACAAATGATCCCATTCTGCCTGATCCTCGGTGACAGCACCGCAGTTGGCACCGCCGCAGCGTTGGCGATGTCGGGCATTCAGTGCGAGACGCGCGCTCGTGTTGGCGCATCTTCCAGTGACGCGCTGCGGTTCTCCCCTGAGACGTTGTCTGCCAGCCTCGTTGTCATAGCTCTCGGTTCGAACGATCCGCGCAGCCCTAAGCTTCTTCGAAATCTGGACGTCATCCGGCGTAGAACCACTGCGTCCCGGGTCGTTTGGATCGCGCCGTATAACCCGGCTGCCTCAGCGATCGTCAGGACTGTTGCCGTGACCTTCGGCGATACGGTCGTGCACCTGGACGCCTTTCGTACACAAGACGGCATCCACCCTGTCAGTTATAGCTCAGTCGCTCAGATGGTGAGTGCGCCACGACCAACACAACGCTCGCCAGGTGCCCGGTCAACCTCACCAAGCGCTCAGCGGCTCGTCCGCCAAGCCGTTGTTGTCACCTTCTAAGCCGTGGCGGGTCTTTGCAACAGGCTGAAGGTCCTCCGCAAAGAGCGTGGTTGGAGCCAAGCACAGCTCGCTGAAAGGCTTCAGATCTCACGGCAAGCGGTCAACGCGATCGAAACGGGGAAGCACGATCCATCGTTGTCTAGCGCGTTCCAGATTGCACGCCTTTTCAGTCGACCGATTGCCGAAATCTTCGGCGACTAGGTCAAGGTTTTCGGTGACGGGACGTAGGGATGTGCCTGGCGCACAACCTCTGCGGCTTTCGCAATGGCGTCGATCTCCTTCATCGTGCCGCTCTGATCAATCCTCCAATTTGACCGGGGATTGAATACGATGGGCAAAGCCGTCACCTCGCCTATCAGCTTTTCCCAGTGCGCTTCGGGCTTGCCAGTGACGCCAGCGAGTAAATGGGCGAGCAGCGCCCGAATATCGTTCGTGTCTTCCGGAGCGTCATGGTTGGCCATTGGTCACCCTTTCTCGCCGTTCTGCGGCAGTCTGAACCGGGAGGGGCTCCTATCGGTTTGCTACCGGCAAACGAAAAGGATGACCATGAGCGACGCATCTCTCGTCAACGTAAACACTGCGACGGCCGAGCAGCTGGATGCTGTTCCCGAGCTCAAAGGCCATGGTTTCGAGATTGTGCGCTACCGTGAGGAGCGCGGCAAGTTCACCGATCTTCGTCAGCTTGATGAGGTGCCCGGCATGGCCGGAAAGGCCGACGGCGGAAGGTCTGCACTGACCGTTGGCGACGCCTGATGCCTTAGCGGCGCAGGATCGGCACCGACGATACAGAAGCATGGCCGCGGCGACCGCATCCTCGGCATCGCAACCGAATGACCTTGGATGCCACGTCGCCGTCGCCATGAAACCGTTCGAGGATTTGGCCTGCCGGCATGTTCATGCTCCGACCGCAGACGCATGCAATCCGCATGTCGGCGCGATCGGCCGCCCATTCACCGAGCGTTTTGTACGGTGCCTCGATCGTCGGCCGTTTGCTCACAGCGGTGACACGTCCTCATACCGTCCCGCCTTGCGAAGCTGGCGAACGATCCCGTTAAACGCGGCCGTCACGCCTTGGGCTCTGCCAATTTCGTTCGTCTGGGATGCTGCATCCCAATAGAGCTCGAGGGGCCAACGTTCAGGGCAGTGGGGTAGAAGACAGCGTAGCGCGAGACGGACTTCCATGCCGTCGACGGTCGTCTCCGAACACCTGGCCACGCCGGCACGCAGGATGTGCACCGACAGCGCGATCACCACGCGCTGGTGCCGAGGCAGCGTCGACACGGATTAGTGGAAGTCGTGCGATTTGAAGCGCGCGACCTCCTCAGGATCCTTACCGTCCGCATGGGGCGGCCAGTATTGGTTGCGCGGCTCGGGCTGCCATCCCTTGTCCCCGCGATCCGGTGAGCCTGGATGTTGGCCCGCATCGCCGCGCCCGGTGCGGTGCGGGAAGGACATATCTCCGACACGGTGGAGCAGGTCGCCATGGTCGACGATCCGGTCGCAGATGACGTGGATCACCTCGCCTTCCTTCTGCACGCGCCCCTTTAGACCGACCATGGAGGCCGACATTACGGTTCGGCGCTGCGCCTCGAAGCGGTCGGGCCAAAGTATGCCGTTGGCGATTCCGGTCTCGTCCTCGATCGTTATGAACAGCACACCCTTCGCGGAACCGGGCTTCTGACGCACAAGGATGATGCCCGCGACTTCGACATGGCGGCCGTCGCGGACGCTGGCGAGATCCGCGCAGCGCGTCACGCCGCGACGTGTCAGCTCGTCACGCACGAACGTCAGCGGATGAGCACGGAGCGACAATTGCAGGTTGCGATAATCCTCGATCACCTCACGGCCATCAGTCAGCGCCCGCAGCTGCACCTCTGGCTCAATGCCTTCCGCGCTCAGTGTCTCGGCCGCGCGGTCAGCCGCGGCAAAGAGCGGCAGCGGAGCCTCGCCGAGCCCCCTCACCTTCCATAGACCCTGCCGGCGATCGGCACCGAAGCTGTGAAAGGCATCGCCGTCCGCCAGCTTCTCGATCGCGGCACGCTGCGCGCCGGATCGGCGCCACACGTCCTCGACGCAGTCATATGCGGTGGTGCTGCGCGCCGAGACGATTTTCGCTCCGTCAGCGTTCGATAGGCCGCGGATTACTCGCAGGCCAAGCCGCACCGCCAAATAACGCCCGCCTGTTCGCTCGAGGGTGCAATCCCACCGGCTCGCATTGACGCAAGGTGGCCGCACCTCGACCCCGTGCTCGCGCGCGTCGCGGACGATCTGTGCGGGCGCGTAGAAGCCCATGGGCTGCGCGTTCATCAGCGCGGCGCAGAACACGTCCGGATGATGGTGTTTCATCCAGCTGCTCGCATAGGAGATCTTGGCGAAGCTGGCGGCGTGGCTCTCGGGGAAGCCGTAGGAGCCGAAGCCCTCAAGCTGGCGGAAGGTGCGCTCCGCGAAGTCGCGGGGATAGCCGCGTGCGACCATGCCCTCGATCAGCTTCTCGCTGAAATGGCTGACCCCGCCGGTGAATTTGAAGGTGGCCATGGCGCGGCGCAGCTGGTCCGCCTCGGCCGGCGTGAAGCCCGCGCCGACGATGGCGACCTTCATGGCTTGCTCCTGAAACAGGGGAACGCCGAGGGTCTTTTCCAACACCGCGCGCAGCTCCGGGCGCGGGTACTCCGGCCGTTCCAGCCCCTCACGCCGGCGAAGGTACGGGTGGACCATGTCACCCTGGATCGGCCCCGGCCGCACGATCGCGACCTGGATCACGAGGTCATAGAAGCGGCGCGGTTTCATGCGCGGCAGCATGCTCATCTGCGCGCGGCTCTCGATCTGGAAGGTGCCGAGCGTGTCAGCCTTCTGGATCATGGCGTAGACGGCCGGGTCATCGTCCTGCAGGTCGGCCAATCCAACCCGAATGCCTTTGTCCTGTTCGAGTAGGTTGAAGGCCCGGTTCATGCAGCCGAGCATGCCGAGGCCGAGGACGTCGACCTTCATGAACTTGAGGGAGTCGATGTCGTCCTTGTCCCACTCGATGATCTGCCGATCCTCCATCGCAGCGGGCTCGATCGGCACTAGGTCGTCAAGGCGATCATGGGTCAGCACGAAGCCGCCCGGGTGCTGCGACATGTGACGCGGCACGCCGATCAGCTTGCGCGCGAGGTCGAGCGTCAGGCGCAGCCGGCGATCGGCGATGTCGAGGTTGAGCTCGTCGACCTGCTTCTCGCCGACGCCTTCGGCCGACCAGCCCCACACAAGGCCGGCGAGCGAGGAGGTCAGGTCCTCAGGCAGCCCAAGCGCCTTGCCGACGTCGCGCACCGCGCCGCGCGCGCGGTATCGCGTCACGACCGCCGTCAGCGCGGAGTGGTTGCGACCGTATGTCTCATAGATCCACTGGATGATCTCCTCGCGGCGCTCATGCTCGAAGTCGACGTCGATGTCGGGCGGTTCGCGGCGCTCCCCCGACACGAAGCGCTCGAACAGCAGCTCATGCTTGATCGGATCGATCGAGGTGACGCCGAGCACGAAGCACACGCAGCTGTTTGCGGCCGAGCCGCGGCCTTGGCAGAGGATCCCGCGCCGACGCGCCTCGCGCACGATGGCGTACACGGTGAGGAAGTACGGTGCGTAGCCTAGCTCGCCGATCAGCCGCATCTCATGCGCGATCTGCGTCGTGTAGGCCTCCGGCACGTTGCCGTCGAACATCCGCTCGACCGCTTCGGTCGCCAGCTTCTCCAAGGCTTCTTGCGCTGACAGCCCTTCGATCAGGCGCTCGTGCGGGTACTGATAGGCCAGCTCGCCAAGGTCGAAAGTGCAGATGCGCGCAATGTCGACGCTGGCCTGTAGCGCGTCCGGATAGGCGCGGAATCGCCGGACCATCTCGTCTGGCGACTTGAGCGCCCGGTCCGCGTTCACCTCCCGGCGATAGCCGAGCTCGTCGACGGTGCATTTCTCGCGCACTGCAGTCACGACGTCCTGCAGCAGTCGTGCCTCGGGCGCATGATAGAGGACGTCGCCTGTCACGACGGCACGGACGCCTGCCCCGCCCGCCTGTCGCGCCAGCGCATCGATGCGGACCGCGTCCCCCGGCCGACGCCGCTGGAACAGGGCCATATAGCCGCGACGCCCGTAGATAGCCTTCAGGTCCTTCAGCGCGGCGACGTTCTCCTCGTCCGCCTCGTGCGGCAGCAGGATGGCGACAACACCCTCGGACCACGGCTCGAGGTCGTGCCAGTGGAGGAGGCACCCGCCCTTGCCCGCCCGCTTCTTGCCGACGGTGAGCAGCCGCGTGATCCTCGACCAGGCGGGCCGGTCGGTCGGATAGAGCAGCAGGCGCCGGCCGCAGGACAGATCGACGCGCGTGCCCGCGATCGAGCGGACGCCTGTGGCTTTCTGCGCCTCCCATGCCCGTACGACACCCCCAACGGTGCCGATGTCGCTGACGCCGATCGCCGGGTAGCCGAGCAGCGCCGCGGCCGCGAACAGCTCCTCCGGCGACGACGCGCCGCGCAGGAGCGAAAAATGGGTGAGCACCTGTAGCTCGACATAGTGGGTCATCCGAAGACCCCGTGCATCCACCAGGACAGGTCGCCCGTATCTTCCTCGAAACCGTCACCGCGGCGGAAGACCCAGTAGCGGCCGCCCGCATCGTCCTCGACACGGTAATAGTCCCGCACCGCCCACACCTCGGCATCGCGGCGCCACCACTCGCCGTGCACGCGCTCGGGGCCGTCGCCGGCAACGATCTTGTAGGTCTTGCCCCGCCACTCGAACCGACGCGGTGGCTGGTCCGGCATCAGCGCCATCACGCGCGCCAGCGGTTCAGGCCGGGCAAAGAGGCGGATCGGGCGCTTCCATGCCGGCCATGATCCTGGCATCTCCACCGGGTCGGAGCGGGTGACGGCCCGCTCCGGCACATGGCTTTCGACGGGCGCAAGCCGGTAGACGGCATAGCCTCCAATCCTGCCGGCGATGACGTCGACGAGGCGCGCCGGGTCCCGCACCAGCGTCTCGCCGGCGAGGACCGCGCCAAGGTCGACCGCATCCAACGGTTCGGTATGCGGCGCGACCAGCCAGAATTGCTCGAGACCCATGCCAGGGTCGATCCGCTCGATCCTGAGCTTCAGGAGCCTGAGAAGGTGCGATACCTCGCGCGTCGGCCGCGACGTGCCGACACCCACGACCTGTTCCGTGCCGTCGACGCGCACGGCCGTGAGGCGGAGTGCCCGTGCGCCCAAGCCTCGCGCCTCCAGGACCTGCGCTAGATCGTTCAGCAGGTCGCCCATAACCTGTTCGATCGCCTCAGCTGTGCCGATCGGCTCAAGGAGGCGACGTTCGACGATCGGAACTTCGGCATCCTCGCGCGGGGTGATTGGCTCGGCCACGGCGCCGAGCGCCTGGTCCAGACGCGTGATCGCCGGCAGGCCGAGCCGACGCGCCAGCGGTCCGCGCGCGACCGGCAGCAGATCCGCTATCGTCTCGAAGCCGAAGCGTTTGGCCGCGCTGATGGCGCTCGGCGCCAGGCGCAATGCGACGATCGGCAGCGGCGAGATCGCACTGGCGGTTGCACCCGGCTCGACGCGGGTCAGCTCGCTGCGGCCGAAGCGAGCGAGGGCATGGGCCGCCCCTGCCGTATCAGCGACGGCCACGCGTGCGGTAAAGCCGGCACGACGGCAGAAGGCGATCAGCCGCCTGCAGAACCGCTCCTCACCACCATGCAGATGCGCGCAGCCAGCAAGGTCGATCCAGAGCCCATCGGCGGGCGTGACAGCAGCAATCGGAGACCAGCGCCGAACCGCGAACAGCGCCAAGCGGTCGAGGAGTGCAGCATCAGCCTCCGGCTCGGCCGGACGGAAATCGAGATCCGATACGAGCGCGCGCGCATGGGTCGCAGCCATACCGGGATGGATGCCAAGCGCCCGTGCGCCTTCGCAGGCAGCAACCACCTCCTCGCGCCGGCCAGCCTTCCCGATAAGCGCCAGAGGTGGAAAGCCATGGGTTTTAATATCCAACGGCGATGCTTTTGGCTCCGGATGCCCTGCGATCACGGTCTTATAGGGGTGGCTTGCTGCCTCCGATCGCCGGCCGAGCTCGCGCATAGGCGGCTGCGCATGTGTTGGCAGCGCCGCGATCTGCGTCTCGACGTCGACGCGGGACGGCAGGCCCTCGCGTGCCCACCGCGCACCTGGCCGCCAACCGCCGCCCCGCGGCACCGAACAGGCGCCGGGGTCGTCATCTACCGGCAGCTCGAGGACAAGCCGTTCAGGCTGCCGCGAAGCGGACCGTTCCAACCGTCTCAGCCGCTCGATGGCCAAGTCCGGCAGGAACAGCGAGACGACCCGTCTCATCGCTGCCCTCCACAATCAGGGAGAAGCCCTCACCACCACGCTGGCGAGCGCATTCCACCGTCCATCTCGCCCTTCCTACACCCGCGACCTCAAGCCGCTCGGACGGTGTGGTGCCGATCCGCCAGCGGGTCCAGGCCGCGGATGGTTCGGCAAGCGGATCCTCGTTGAGTCCGCGTCGACGGCGCAAAAGCAGGACCGGCATGTCAGCCTCGGCCGCGACCAACTGCAGGCGGCGGGTGGCGACCATGGAGACTTTGCTCGCCTCCGCGACGATGGCAGACGGTGTACCGTCGCGCACCGTATCCTCGATCACCGCCAGAAGGGCCGCGTCATCGCGCGGTTGGGCATGGATCACGGCTGCGCTGGGTAAGCCGATCTGCTCCAGCGCCGGCGCATACAGGTCAGCGCGGCAGCTCGCCCACAACACCGGCCCGCCTGTCGCAGCAGCTTCGCGCGCGGCGATGCTGGCGAGGAAGAGGGTCGTCGCCGCGTCGTCGACCATCGTGGCACTCTGTGCCGTCGCCTCGTGTAGCGCGCCCGCGCGAAGGCCCCCTGCCCCGAGCCGCCCGTCGATCGCATCGACACCGAAAGGCATGATGCGGAAGTCGGTCGCGGGTGTGGCGATCGTCCGAAGATGCGCTATGGTCGGCGCTGATGAATCAAGGGCGGCGGGCATAAGGGTTAGACTCTACTCGTTCCCTTTATGTTCCGTTACCGAGCTCTATTGGTCAAGCCTCGATCCTCTCGGTTCATCGTTTCGCGGTGGAACACCTGCAAAACGGTGTGAAAACAAACGGCGAAAATCAGCTTTCCAAGGCTGGTCGCGTGACTCATAGAAATGCGATGCCGATCCGCGCCGAAAACCGTTGGCTTTACCCGATCGACTGGCAGCAGCTGTCAGGCACGATCCGGTTCGACCGCGCCGGCAGGCGCTGCGAGCAATGCGGTCGGCCGCACCTTCGGCGGGTCGCTCACCTTGGCGATGGACGCTGGTGGGATGCCGATGCGAGGTGTTGGCGGTCAGACCAGGGCAAGCGGGTTTCGATGAAGGGCGGCTTTACGCTGGCGAGCGTCCGGACGACCTATGTCGTGCTGGCATGCGCGCACCTCGATCATGATCCGAGCAACAGCGCCCCGGCTAACCTGCGAGCGCTCTGTCAACGCTGCCACATGATCCACGATGCGGCCGAGCACCGCTGGCAGCGCTGGTGGAATGGGTTTCGGCTGCGGGCGATGCGGGACCTGTATGAGGATCCGCGCATCACCCGCGAGCGACACGCTGCAAGTTAGAGGTCAATGTTTCGGTTCTTCATGGCGTCAGCCGCGATGTCAGCGATCGGCCCTATCCCGCCGACTGCCTCATAGATCACGGTAACATCGTGGTCCTCGAGCTTGTCGAGCATCAGCGCAACCGCTCGGGCGTTCGCCTCATCCAGTACGGTCTTTGTGTCGTCGCTCGTCATGAGTAAGGATTCCGCTCGTTTTTCTAGGGAGCATGAATAGCATGAACATCAGCGAGCTGGCCAAGGGCGTCGCCACGTCGACGGGATCGAGCGAAGCCGACGCCAAGAAGGCGATCACGGCGGTTTTCGATCAGATCGCGGACGCTGCAGCGAAGGGCGATGAAGTCTCGATCCCTGGTTTCGGCAAGTTTGCCGTCAAGGATCGGCCCGAGCGGCAGGGCCGCAACCCGGCGACCGGCGAAGCCATGACGATCGCGGCGTCGAAGAAGGTGTCGTTTACCGCCGCGAAGGGTCTGAAGGACAAGCTCTGACGAACAAGCGCCGGCGATCGTCGCCGGCGCCGATAGGAGGCGCTGATGTGTAATCGGTATCGATTAACGGCGAAGCAGGCCGAGGTGGCTGCGACGTTCGGCATCCGCACCCCCTATGAGGTGGAGGAGACGTTTCCAATTGGCGATATCTTCCCGACGGGGAAGAAGACGCCGTTCTATGGCGCTGTCGTTGTGCAGGATGGCGACGATCGCAGGCTCGAGCGCATGGAGTGGGGCGTGCCGACGCAGGTGCCGAGTAAGCGTGATCCGACGGTAAAGCTGACGAAGTACGTGACCAACGTGCGCAATCTCAGTTCCAGCTTCTGGCGGTCGATGCTGACCACCCCGGCTCGGCGTTGTCTCGTGCCGGTTACGTCGTTCTCTGAATATGGACTCGCGCCTGGTGAGGACGGCAAGAAGCCGCTGCACTGGTTCGACGTGCCCAGCCGACCTGTCTTCGCCTTTGCCGGAATTTGGAGACCGACGGAGCGCGGGAATGCTTATAGTTTTCTTACTACTGAGCCCAACTTCCTAGTCTCGCCTATACACCCCAAGGCAATGCCTGTCATTCTGCATGACGACGATTATGCTCGATGGCTCACTGGCCCCTGGAACGAGTTAGAGCCACTTGTATCTCCGTATCCGGCGCAACTCATGCGCTTAGAATAGCGCTGCACTTGCAAGCGGCCGCGCCGACTTTGCCTTTTATGCGGCACCGTTATGGGGATTTATGAGGCTTCGGCTTGGTAGGCTGCGGATGCGGATGTTGAATAGTGGTCTTCATCACAGTGAGGCCGTCGTCGCTCTTCACCCAATTGGCATTCCCCGATTGATCTATGACAATGATTTGCTGATCCGTCGGCATTGGATAACCAGAAATCCTCGATCCGCCGCTCGTAATAATTGATACGCAATCTGTTCTGCCGCCATTCGCCGCTGGTCTCTTTAGGCCAGCGCAAATCAAGGCACTCGATTTTGCTTCCTTCGCGAGCCGCATGCCCTCTTCGTAACCAACCGAGAGGACTGTACCTGATGCAAAGAAAAGACCGTACAGGATACCGAAGACGATCATGGCAACAAAGGGGCCGGACCCAATTATAATAGGTCCAAAGCAGCCTGCTGCCTTCATACCGTTCATGCCTGCTCGGCTGACCGCCCTTACGCGATGACCAACCTTCCGATCGATCCATCGTATTCTATCGATGATCGCTAGGCAGGTCATGCTTACAGCGCCGCCTAATATGCATATCAAGGTAACCGCCAGAAAGATCGCTGTCGCGGAGGCGTTCAGGATAGCGACTATTCCGGCTATGAAATCGCCAGCCGCAGTCTGGTCCTGCAAGCCGGATGGCAGGCCAAACTCATTGAACAACGAAAGCTGGGATGATTCTCCCACAAATAATATATAGGGAGGTATTAGCAGTGTGACGACTGGAAGCGAAAGGCGCAGGACCTTTACAGCGCGACCGAGGAAGCGCTGCCTTAAATTACCGTGCTGACCGTCTGCTAAAATAGGCACTTCCAGCCCTAACTCCGAAACGTCATATCGGTTCTAGGCGGGGCTACAGACACTCCGCCTCATCGATTTACGCCTATGCAAGTGGTACGGTAAACGCGTCTATAAAGCGATCTGCTGTCAGGTTATGTGTGGCGAGTTGTTGATGTACGGCCGCGGGGTCTCCAAGAACCTCCTCATTCGCCGCTTTAACGAAGTCCAAAAAGCTATCTCTAAGTAGCCGAAGCCGGTGCCCATCTATGACCCGGCAATCCGGTATAGCAGTGGCCTGCGGCCCTACATACGAGAGTGGATGAATGATAATCGGGATAAATGGCTCGGTATCCCCATATCGGTCTTTGAACCACTCGATTGATTGGCCGAGTTGGCCGAGGTCGCGCTTTTTTATGCCTTCCTCGGATCCAGCCTCATTTTTGCATTCTATGACCAGAAACTCCCTCCCTGGTAGCCGCCAGAGATTATCCGGACCTTCCTGATAGTCCTCCTCTGGCCGCTGCGAGAGCATCCCGATTGCTAGACCAAGCTGACGCACAGCCTCCTCAAAACGTTTGTAAGGCACGCGCTTAAAGGCAAGATCCTCCTTGACGTCCGTCGCGAAAAAGATCCGATCCTGATGCTCAAGACGGCGGGTCCGCAGGTAACGTATTGCAGACACAGCCTGAGCTTCGTTCACTGTTGAGAGGCGTTCATAGCTAAGCGCTTCGAGTGGGCGGGTTACGCTCCGGTTCAAAGCGTAGGCCGCCTTGGTTATTTTCTGCGCCTCTGCCCGATCGTGAAAGTGCGTAAGCTGCGCAAGGCGGCTCATCAACCAGGCCTTATTGTCATCGTCCGTTGCTGAGGTCACCACAGGTTGCAGCGTTGCGACTGCTCCCCTCGTATCGCCATCTCGAGCCAAGTCGATTGCGGATCGCAGGGTCACCTGCGTGCGGTCAAAGCGCAATTCATTTGATCCCTCGGCTTTCAGCAGTGCCGACCGCGCTGATTTTCGCCACCCGTCGTGCCTGCTCAGACAGTGGTCGACGACTTGAGCGACCTTTCCGATATCGATTGTCCCGCCCGCCGCCTTCTCGACCTGTTTCGCGAGTTTTAGAGAAAGGTCGAGCTGCGCACTCGTCGCGGCGGTAAGCATCGCCTTTCCGTCCGCAGAAAGAAGCCTCTCCGTCAACTTCGAGCCGAACAGGATGACGGCGCAAAAGTCGTCAATTGATCTCACGCCACGACCCATGCCTTGCTCTATCCGCTGCACCTGCCGGTGCAGAGTGACACCGGACGCGCTCAGCACTGTCATGTCCGCGCGTTCTACCAGCGATGCAGCCTCTGGCAGACCTACAATAGCGAGAACGCGGCACGCGTCGTCCGGGAGATCGATGCCGTCATATCTGTTCACAAGCACCGTCATACCGACGTGCGATTGCCTGAGCTTCGCGACACCGTCAGCAACATCATCGCCCATCAATATTTGGTCGGCGTGGTTAGCCCATTCCTCAGAAGCTGCTTTCGATGGAACAATAACGACGACGTTATGCTCCTTTGAAAGCTCCTTCAACATACCGCTGACGTCGTTGAACGTTATGTCCTTGTTGAGCTGTTGCGGCATCAAAATCATCCGCTCGCCCATTGTCGCGGAAGGCGTGGTTACCGCCACCTCCAGAACGTCAGGGTCTGCTCCAAAGTGAGTGGCTAGGATAGTGTCATCAGAGAGCGTCGCGGTCATGTAGATGCGCCGTTTGGCACGCCTAAAGGGGTTGACCAGGTCTGCCCAGGGATAGACGGCAGAAATCTCCATCTCTTGGCCGCCTATTATCACCCGGCAGAGCGCGAGGCCTTCGCCAAGGAATGGGACGACGTATTTGAAGGGCTTTTCGCTCTCGGCGTTGACTAACTCTGTCAGTAGTTCATCTGCAGCATCTTTGAGCGCCCAGTAGGGCACCTCAACGTAATCGCTGTGATCGTTAGCTTTAATCCGTTTGAGGCTGCGTGGGCTTTGTTGGTTGATTGCCTCCTCGAACCTGTTGAGAGCCCATTCGTAAACGGGATGGCTGGACGGGATCGTTAGCCGGAATTGCCGCTCAAGAGTGCGCAGGCATGCATGTGCATCGTCCACGACGATGGCGCCTATGGGGATCTTCTCGCCCTCTTTGGCGACGCCAAACACTGACATGCCATTAAAGACGTGATAGATGCTTGTAACGAGGATCTTAGAGCCGGCTTTGACATCAGGGTCCCGGGTGGCCGTAGAAACGGCGATACCCAAGCGATCTGCCTCCCATACTACTTGGTCGACTAGAAGGTTATCCGCGCATACAAATACGGCCGGATAAATTCCCTCATTAATCGAGCTTTGCAGAGCGAGCAGTCCGACGGTCGTCTTTCCGGATCCTACATTAAGCTTGATGACAGTGTCTTTAGACGTTCTCCGGGAGAACCACCCGTCGAGTACGTCCCGTTGAACATCCCGAAGAAAATCGAAATCCTTATGTTTGTCGAGGGTCTGGAATATCTCACGCGGGTTAATAGGTGCGACCTCGTCGTCATCCAGCAGCGCATCAAAGTCGATATCCATAAGGCACCCTCTTCCGATTAGAGTAGAGGACTCGCATTGATTACGCCTGCCCTGCAATGGGTAAATGTCTCTGCCTGGCTTCAATGTGTGCGGTCTGGTATGGGTATACCCTCTGCGTTCCTACTCTGGCCGGTCCGATTTCCGCCAAAATTGGACGTCATAAATTTGGCTCGGGTTGGCCCTTTGGTCCGCCTGAAGTCCTAACCAAGGAGGACCAAAGGGCACCCTACCAAACGGCACCGCAGAGCTCCTTTGAGGATTGAAGCTCTGCCTTATGTGCGCTCGCAAGACGGTGTCGGCGCGTTGAATTTACTGCTGGCGACTGTCCTACAAACGATAGGCCCGCGAGACAGTCGGGTGCTCCACCTCGATGCTTGGACACATGGGTGAGGTTATGTCTTAATCCTCGCTCTATGTAGATTCGTTTCAATGCGGCGTCGAACACCGCCTGGTACCGATCAGCGGCCAAGCGTTATGGGTTTGCGTGTGTTCATTGACGGGTATGCCACAGTCCTCGTGGCACACCTCACATTTCAATCGAACTATAATTTTCGAAGGCATTCTAGAAAGGGTAAGCGGGTGCTGTTCCCTTGATGGTCGTCCACTGCCAATGCGTAAACTCTTCCCAGTTCGCCGGGCCGCCGATCGATGTTCCGTTACCAGATGCTCCGACACCACCGAAAGGGTTAACGACGTCGTCGTTCACGGTTTGGTCGTTGATGTGGACCAGACCCGCCTGAAGGCGGTCACCAATGGCCATACCGCGTCCAACGTCGCGGGTGATGATCGCCGCGGACAGGCCGTATTCAGTGTCGTTGGCGAGCGCGATCGCCTGTTCATCACTCTCGAACGGTACGACAACCGCCACAGGCCCGAAGATTTCGTCGCTGAACGCAGGCATGTCCTTGCTTACCCCTGTCAGCACGGTCGGCTTGAAAAACAAACCATCGGACGTGCCACCCGCAGCTACCTTCGCACCTTGGGCAACGCTTCCATCTAGGACCTTGCGGGCGTGGTCGGCTTGCGTCTGGTTGATGAGCGGTCCAACCGCGACCTGCCCGGACATTGGATCGCCCACCGGCAGCGCTTCCGCGTGAGCTACGAGGCGCTTGGTGAACTCCTCGACGATGGTCGCATGCACCAGCACCCGCCCTGCAGACATGCAAATCTGTCCCTGATGAAGATAGCTCGCCCATGAGGCATTCTTGGCTGCCAGTTCGAGATCCGCGTCTTCGAGGACGATCAAAGAATTTTTACCGCCAAGTTCCAGCGAGACCTTTTTCAGGTTTTCGCTGGCCGTCTTGCCTACCATCCGACCAGCGGCGGTAGATCCAGTAAATTGAATCATGGCGACGTTCGGATCACGGCACAGCGCCTCGCCCGCGTCGCCGCGTCCCGGCAGTACCTGGAGGACGCCATTTGGTAGACCCGCAAGCTCGAACAACCGGGCGATCACGAAGCCGCCACAAATGGACGTGCGCGGATCGGGTTTTAGCACAACTGCATTGCCGACCGCGATCGCTGGTGCGACTGCGCGCATCGCCAGATAGAGCGGAAAGTTGAACGGGGCGATGATGCCTACGACGCCTAACGGTCGGCGACGGGCGAGGCTGATGCGCCCACGCTCGCTCGGCAGCACAAGCCCCTGCGCTTGCTGTGGCATGGCACCCGCAAGCGAGATCGACTTGATGGTTATAGACAGTTCGAATTCGGCCTTCGCTCTGACCGATCCACTCTCGCGCATGATCCACTCGACGATCTCGTCCCACCGCTCGGTTGCAACCTGCACAACCTTTGGAAAAACGGCTGCCCGATTATCCGGAGTATCGGAGGCCCATGCCTTCTGAGCGGCGCGCGCACTCGCGGCAGCCGCCGCGATGTCGTCGGGGCTGGCGATGCCGATCTTGCCTAACGTCGCTCCCGTTGCAGGTTCTTGAACGTCTGTCGTTGTCGACAGCGTTGTCCAGCTCCCGGTGAACGCCCCGCCGCTAAGCTGCTCGTCTCCGATCAGTTTTGTGCTGTCCGTCACTTCCGCTCTCCTAGCTTTTCGTTTGGCATAGCGTACCTTCGATCAACATCGGGCCGCAAAGACCGTTGAGGTCGCTCACCGATACCCAGTGGATATGATGACCCTAATTTAGGCGTTGTTTTCGGTCTACAAGCCAATTGGTGGTACGCAGGCGACCGTGGCGAGCTACCGTCAGGGTATTGGATAGATACAAGATCTGTATTGGACGGCAGTCGACTCTCGTCATTACGCTCCTGAAATCGACACGCACGAAAAGCGGCGATGCGTTCGGCTGGAGCCGAAGCGACACGATGCGGCGCCATTGCCGCAAGGAGAGGATTGATGAACGACGACGCGAGCATTCGGGCGCTCAACGCAGTCCTCGCCGCTGAGGATGGCTTGATGCAGGGGCGGCTCGAGCGGCGTGACTTCTTGCGAGTTGCCGCAATGGCGGGAATCGCTTCCACAACTGCTGTGAGCCGGGCCGCATTCGCGCAGGCCGCCCGCGAAAATCAGCTTCAGCTTGGCGCGGCACTCCAAAAGCAGTACGATTATATCGTTTGTGGCGCCGGTTCGTCCGGGTCGGTTGTCGCGCGCCGTCTCGCTGAAAACCCGGCGGTCAAAGTGCTGCTTCTTGAGGCAGGCGGCAGCGATCAGGTGCCGAGCGTTACCAATCCTGGCGTTTGGTTCACAAACCTCGGTAGCGAGCGGGACTGGGGCTTCAAGGGCGCGCCAAATCCCAAGATCAACAATCGCGAAATCCCATTATCGATGGGCAAGGTCCTGGGCGGCGGATCGTCGATCAACGTTATGATCTGGTCGCGTGGTCACAAGAACGACTGGGACTATTTCGCGAGTGAGTCCGGTGATCCGCGCTGGAGCTACGAGAACGTGCTCGGAATTTACCGCCGCATTGAGGATTACCAAGGTCCTGCCGATGCGCACCGACGAGGCAAGGGTGGTCTTGTATATGTCGGCGAAACACCAAATCCTTCGCCCATTGCGCCCGCGATGCTCGCATCGTGCAAAGGCGTTGGGATCCCGACTTTCCCTGATCAGAACGCCATCCTGATGGAGGGCGTCGGCGGGGCTGCGATCCCCAACGTTCGCTACAAGCCCGGCGAGCGCCTCAACGTGTTCAGCACCTATGTCCGGCCGATTCTGGATCGGCCGAACATCACGGTCCTCACGCAGGCGACGATCCGCAAGCTCACCACCAAGGGCACGCGCGTCACTGGGGTCGAGTTCACCCATGGCGGAAAGCTGATGACCATCGGTGCGACGCGCGAGGTAATTCTTTCGACCGGCGCGATCAACACGCCCAAGATCCTGATGCAGTCGGGCATCGGCGAGGCGGCGCAGCTTCGCAAATTCGGCATTCCTGTCGTCGCGGACCTCCCGGGTGTCGGCAAGAACTTCCAGGATCACGTGATGATCGCGGGTTGCGTCTGGGAGTACAAAGAGCCGATCGCGCCGCGCAACAATGCCGCCGAGGCAACTTTCTTTTGGAAGAGTGACTCCAAGCTCGACACGCCGGATTTGCAGCCGTTCCAGATCGAGATTCCCTACGTGAGTGAAGTCACGGGCAAGCAGTACAACCCGCCTGCTGGAAGCTGGTCGCTATCACCTGCCGTGGTGCGTCCGAAGAGCCGCGGTGAGATCACCATCACCGGTGCGGACCCCAGTTCCCCGGTCAACATTGCGGCAAATACCTTCGCTGAGCCCGATGACATGACGGCAATGCTCCGTTGCATCGAGCTTTGCCGCGAGATCGGCAATACCGGTCCACTCGCGGCTTTCAACAAGCGGGAGGTTATGCCGGGGAAGATCACTGGCGCCGACCTCCAGGACTTCGCCCGCAACGCGGCGGTGACCTACTGGCACCAGAGCTGCACCGCCAAGATGGGTCGGGATAACATGTCCGTCGTGGACGGGCAGTTGCGCGTTCACGGCATCCAGGGCCTCCGCATCGCGGACGCCTCGATCATGCCTCGCGTAACGACCGGCAATACCATGGCAGGCTGCGTCATCATCGGGGAGCAGGCTGCCAGCGCCATCACCGCCTAAACGAACACGATCAAAAAAGAGGGGAATGCACCATGCCGATTTCGGCAACGATCCGTGGCGTCCTGGCGACGTCCGCCGCCCTGCTGGGCTTTGCTGCCGCCATACCCGTTCAAGCTCAGACAGCGGTCGACCCCGGTGACTACACGGCGCTACCCCCCGGCACCGACCTCGCGCTGGTCTACGGCCAGTTCATCAACCGCGACAAGCTCAAGCTTCCAGGCGGCGGGGAGCTGAAGGACGACACCAATCTCAACACATCGGTCGCGCTGCTGCGCTACGTCCACTTCACGAAACTCGGGCCGTTCGTCGTCGATCCGCAAATCATCGTACCGGTGGGGTCGGTCCATGATGCTCGGGTTGGTGGGCAGAATCTGGGATCATCCACCGGTATCGGAGACGTTCTCGTCTTTGCGACGATCTGGTTTGTTAACAAGCCGAGCGATAACTATTCGACGTATCTCGGCTTCTCGCCGATCGTGGGTATCCCTACCGGGACGTACGACCGCAACAAGGCCGTCAACTTCGGCAATAATCGGTGGTCGTTCGATCCGCAGATTGGCTTCATCCAGGGGCTAGGCAAGAACGTCACCCTCGATCTCTACGGCGACGTGAACTTCTTCACGGTCAACAATGACGTCGGCGCGCTCAGCCAGCGGTTGACGAAGAAGCCCGTCTACCATGTCCAGAGCTGGCTTCGGTACGCCTTGCCCGACAAGAAGACGACGATCGCCATCGGCACCGCGAGTATGTGGGGAGGCAAGGAGCACCTCGACGGCGTCTATACCGGTCAGCGCTCTGAGCGTCAGCAGATTAGACTGGCGATCCAAAAATTCGTCGCGCCGAAGTGGCAGCTCGAGCTGATCGGCGGACGTGACGTACAATCACGAGAGGGCTTCAACGAAGCTGCCCGAATTCAGGTGCGGGTCCTAAAAATCCTCTGACCGACCCTGCGGAACCAAGCTCGAAGCCGAGGTGGGCCGGTCGCTGCGGCGATCGACCCACCTTCCTTATGTTCCCCCAGCGTCAATCTGCCAACTTCGCGCCGCTGAAGCCTCGGTGGTTGCCTCAACGCGTGAACACCCCTGAGCTATTGGAGGGCGCCAGCGACCACCTCGGTTGCGACTCCGCGCTGCTGCCGCATTCGCACTTCCGGCTTTGCAGGCGCCCCGCCCCGTGCGCGAACTCGCAAGCGTGGGGGGGGCATATCCAGCGCCGCCGACGAACGTTCCAAAGGGCTCACCCGCTTCTACAGATCATTGGTGTGCCATCGATTTACATACCATGCCGGTATCGGCTAAGAATTCTTTGGCGGGGGCATACTTGATATTCCCGAAAGACTGATTTGCCTTGTTGGTGTCACCGACCTCCTAGGTATCGATCGCATACGTCATCTGTATTGGACGTTCGGAAAGACTTCTTCCTAACTTTCGTCAACGAACGCGTTCTGACCGGGCGGAGCCCCGGCAGTCGAGCGAACGGGGAGGAAATACATGAAGGCTCATCGAAGCTACACGGCGACCATCCGCCGAACTGTGTCCAGCACGGCACTCGCGATCGGTCTTGGCGTGGTTCCCGCCCCTGCCTTGGCACAGACCACCATTCCCGCCCAAACGCCACCGGAACAGCCCGTCGTTGAGGCGGGCACCTCGGCAGCACAGGCCGCGCCGGCCCCGGCGGCCTCCGCCCCACCCGTACAGCAGTCCGACCCCATCGCCGAGGAACCTGGAGGCATTGGCGACATCGTCGTGACGGCGCGCCGTCGCGAGGAGAGCATCCAGAACGTCCCTATTTCCGTCGCGGCGTTCGGGGGCAGCGCGCTCGCCGAGCGTCAGATCGACTCCTCCGACAAGCTCACCCAGCTCGCTCCCAATGTCCAATTCAGCGCGGTTGCGCCCGCATCCGGCAACAGCTCGTCCTCCGCGATTTTCATCCGCGGCGTCGGTCAGACCGACTTCCTGGCCTCGACCGATCCCGGCGTTGGCTTCTACGTCGACGGCGTCTACTTCGCACGCGCCAGTGGAACCGCCATATCGCTACTTGATGTTGAGCGCGTCGAGGTGCTCCGCGGCCCGCAGGGGACGCTGTTCGGTCGCAACACCGTCGGCGGTGCCATCCAGGTCTTCTCCGCGCGCCCAAACTTCTCCGGCGTGTCCGGCAACGTTGGCTGGACGCTCGGTGACTATAAGCGCGCGGATCTGCGCGGCGTCCTCAACCTCCCGGTGAGCGAGACGCTGGCGGTACGGTTCGCGGCCACCAAGCGCATCCGCGACGGCTACGTCACCAACATCCTCGACGGACGCGACTTCGGTGACGTCAACACATTTGCGGCCCGTGCAAGCCTGCTGTGGAAGCCGAGTGACAAGTTCGAGGCGCTGCTGATCGGCGACTACACCAAGGACGACGTGAACGGGTCGCCGACCGTCTTCGGCGGGATCAACACCAGCGCCGCGTTCGTCCGCTTCGCCTCGGTAATCGCGGGTTGTCCCGGCTTCGCGCTGACGAACCCCGTCACGCCGGTGCCGGAGAACAACGATCGCCGCTGCGCCAACAACCAGTACTCGGCCCTCGGCCCCTTCAAGGTCGCCTCCAACGCGCCCAGCCGGTCCGAGCTGGAGATGTACGGCATCGGCCTGACACTCCAGTACGACGTCGCCGACTGGCTGACCGTCAAGTCGATCACTGCCTATCGCGAGACCAACCCTTTCTCGATCCGCGACGCCGACAACACGCCGCTGCGCATCCTCGAGACCGTCAACCAGGACAACATAAAGCAGTTCACCCAGGAGCTGCAGTTCCTTGGCGAGACCCCCAACGGCCGCCTCAAGTACCAATTCGGCGCCTACTATTTTCGCGAGACCGACTACCAGTTCTACCCGGTCTTCCTCCCGTCGCAGATCAGCGCCACCACCGGCGAGGAACTGCGCGTCGGCGGCCTCAACAACAACGCCGACATCAAGAATGAATCGCTGGCGATCTTTACGCAGGAGTCCTTCGCGATCACGGACAAGCTGAACCTGACGGTCGGCCTCCGCTACACCCGCGACAAGAAGGAGGCCACGCCGTTCGAGACCGCCGCCGTCAGCGGCTACGGCTACACGAACGTCGGCTACAACGTGGCCTATCCCGCGCCGCTGAACGCCCAGAACGTCTGCCTCGGGCCGCAGCGCACGGGCGCGGTGGCCGCGACCTGCACCGGCTCCCGGACCTTCCTCTTCAACCCGGTCCTCAACTCGAAGACCAACAGCAAGTTCACGCCCGCGGCGACGCTGCAATATCAGTGGACACCGGAGCTCATGACCTATGCGAGCTACTCGCAGGGCTTCAAGAGCGGCGGCTTCAACACCCGCATCGTGCAGCCCGTCATCTCGCCCAACGCGCCGACGGGTCGGGAATTTCTGCCCGAATTCGACCCCGAGCAGGTGACGTCGTACGAGATCGGCGGCAAGCTGCTCATCGGCCGCACGCTCCGGCTTTCCGCCGCAGCCTTCAAGTCGAAATACAAGGACATCCAGATCGTTGTGCGCGAGGGCGTCGCCCCGGTCGTGCGCAACGCCGGCGAGGCGACGATCAATGGCTTCGAGGTCGAAGGAACCGTCAGCCCGATCGGTCCGCTGCTGATCAATTTCGGCGTCGGATACACGGATTTTGGCTACGACAGCTTCACGAACGCGCTCAATGCCGGGCAGGCGAACCTTGCGCCTGGCGCGCTAGGTCGCGTCGACCTCGACGACATGCAGGCCTATACGCCGAAGTGGAGCCTCAACGGCGGGTTCGCCTACCGCATCCCGTTGAGCTCGGGTTCGCTCACTCCGCGCGTCGACGTCGCGTACCGCAGCAAGACCTACTTCGACGCGCCGAACACCGAGCAGATCGCCCAGAACAAGTATGCGCTGGTCAACGCGACCTTGCGTTACGCCGACCGGGCCGACCGCTACAGCATCGCTGCGGGCGTCACCAATCTGACCAACAAGGCCTATATTGGCAGCGGCAATTCGTCCCTCACCGCAGCATCCGGCTATGCCGAGGTGACGTACGGCCCGCCGCGCATGTTCACGGTCGAAGGCACGATCAATTTCTGAACCCTCTCTCCACGGGCAAGTGTCCGGTAGGTCCCGGTCGCTTCCCGACCTCGTTACGGTCGCCCCGATGCTGTTCGTCAGCATCTGGGCGACTGGCTTTTTGGTCGCACGCCTCGTCGCGGGCCACGCGGACCCGCTCACTTTCCTGACCATCCGCTTCGCGTGCGGTACGGCCATATTCACCGGCTTAGCTGCGCTCGCCGGTGCGTCCAGGCCCCGCGAACCGCGGTTGTGGGCGAACGCGGTCGTCGCTGGCCTCCTGCTCCAGGGAATTTATCTGGCGGGCGTGTTCTGGTCAGTCAGCCATGGCCTGCCGGCAGCGGTCTGCGCCCTCATCACAGGCCTGCAGCCGCTCCTGACCGCAGCGCTGGCCGGGCCGATGCTTGGCGACCGCGTCACCCGTCGGCAGTGGATGGGAATCCTGGTCGGCTTGATCGGCGCGACAATGGTGCTCGCCCCGCAGGTGACCTCGTCCGTCCACGCGGCGGCTCCCGTCACCGTCGCGGTCGCGGCGCTGGCGACCGTCGCCATCACGCTCGGCACCATCTGGCAGAAGCGCAGCGGCGGTGGCGTTGACCTACGCGTCGGCGCGGCGATCCAATTCGCCGCCTCGGGCCTCGTCATCGCGCCCGTCGCGCTCCTGACCGAGGATATGCGCTTCGATGGCAGCTGGGAGGCGTGGAGCGCGCTAACCTGGTCGGTAATCGGCCTGTCGGTCGGCGGGATGACCTTGCTCCTGATGATGATCGGGCGCAGCGCGGTCTCGGTCGTCGCCTCGCTGTTCTACCTTGTGCCGCCCGTCGTGGCGGTGCTGGCGTTCATGCTCTTTGGGGAGGCGCTCGGCGCGGTGCAGATCGCCGGCCTGATCGTCGCCTCCGCGGGGGTCGCGATCACGACACGGGACAGAAGCTGACGTATGTTGATGGTCTAGGAAGGGCGCCGGTGAGAGGATGGTTCAAGTCGTACGCTAAGCCCGGCGACTGCTCCGATCGGGATGGTGAAAGGGGAATGCTAGCGGGAGGTCCGCTGGCTTGGGATTAGCGCCCGATCCCGGACCGGCCGTTCGCGACACCATTTCAAAAGAGGATCGTTTTCTCAGGGAAGGATGCTGTTAGATGTCATTGGAGCTAAATAAGGCGAACGTGATCGCCTTTTACGAGATGATGTTCAACGACTGCCGACCTGCTGAGGCAATCAAGCAATATGTCGGCGGAGAATATATCCAGCACAACCCTCAAGTCGCTACCGGAAAGCAGGCATTTATCGACTATTTTGAGCGGATGGCACGAGAGTGGCCTGGCAAGAGAGTCGAATTCAAGCGGACTATTGCAGAAGGAAATACCGTGGTCCTGCACTGCCATCAGCACTGGCCCGGAGACCACGACTACGCTGGCATCGACATCTTCCGATTAGATGATGAGGGTCGTATCGTCGAGCATTGGGATGGGCGTCACCTCAAGGTTTGTGCGCCAGACAACGATTTGGCGGACATAATGAGAACACTGGCTATGCCACGAGTTTGAGGCGGGCCATGGGATCGTTGAGGGTGCGGAACTCGCCAGGGGAGAGCCGGTTTGCCCTTTGCCACAGATAGTCGCCGGTCAAACTGATATGCACCCAGCCCATCGGCGAGAGATGGGCAAGCAGCGCATCATCGAAGGTGCCGCCGGATGATTGGAGATGCTGGGCGGCCCTGTCCATATAGACGGTGTTCCAGTAAGAAATCGCCGCGATCAGCAGATTGAGGCCCGATGCCCGATATTCCTGATTCTCGATCGAGCGATCGGTGAACCGCCCCTGTCGGTTGGTGTAGATCGCGGCGGCAAGGGTATGACGTGCTTCGCCTTTATTGAGGCCGGCCTGGCAGGCGCGACGCAAGTCGGGCTGTTCAAGCCAGTCGAGCGCAAATAGCGTCCGCTCGATGCGGCCGAGTTCGGCCAGCGCAAAATCCAGCCTGTTCTGGCGCTTGTAGGCGGCCAGCTTGCGCAGGATCGCGGAGGGCGCAACGGCTCCTTCCTTAATGGAGGCGACGATCCTGACGATGTCATCCCAATCGGCTTCGATCGCCGCCGTCTTGATCGTGCGGCCCATGAGGCTTTCGATGCCTTTGTAGGTCGAAGGCGCGGCGATCGAGCCGAGTTTCCGGTCGGCGATGTCGCGCAGACGGGGCACGAACCGGAAGCCGAGAAGATGGCAAAGGGCAAAGACATGGTCCGTCGCGCCGCCGGTATCAGTGTAATGCTCATGCAGCGGTAGCGCGCCGGCGCCGAGCATCAGGCCATCCAGCACGTAGGGGGCCTCGCCGGCGGTGGCCGACATGATCCGCGATCCGAACGAGGCAAAATGATCGGACAGGTGGGAGTAGATCTTCAGGCCCGGCTCGCTGCCATATTTCGCATTGATGTCGGCCGCCGCCGATCGGTTGCGGCCCGAGCGGAAGAACTGCCCATCGGAGGATGAACTAGTGCCGGCTCCCCAATGGCGCGTGAAAGGAAGATCATGGTGCGCGGCAACGATCATCCCCAACGCGGCCTGATAGTTTTCGGGCGACAAATACCAGTTGTGGGTCCAGGCAAGCTGGGCGTAGCTCACCCCGTCGCTGGCGTTGGCCATGCGCTCTAGACCCAGATTCGATCCATCAGCGAGAATGGCGGCGAGGATCGCGTGCGGGTTGTCATGCTCCTTGCCGGACCGAAGATCGCGAAATGCGCTCAGGAACCCGGTGCGCTCGGCCACCTCGACCAGGAGTTCGGTGATCCGCACGCGCGGAAGCAAGGCGTCGAGCCTGCGATCGAGAGCCTCCGCCTCGGGTGGAGTGATCGCCGGCATGGGTTGCAGCTTGAGCCGGTCGCGTTCGAGCGCCACGCCCGCGAGCCTGTTCGCCTTGAGTTGCTTGGCGAAACGGCGCAGCCGCCAGTCGAGCGTCCTTGCCCGCTCCTCCAGATAGGCGGCCGCATCGGTCTGGAATGGCAGGCTGTCGGCCACCTTATCGGCATCGCGTCGACTCAGCAAATAGGTGTCGAAGCGGCGATAATTGCGGGTTCCTTCGACCCATATGTCGCCGGCGCGCAACCGATCGCGCAGCGTGGCCATGATGGCCGTCTCGTATCGCCGGCGATCGACCTGGCCACCTTCGGTGATGAGGCGCTTCCACTGCCGGTTGGCGAATGGGAGCGGAACGCCCTCGGGCAGGCTGCGGGCCTTGCGGGCATTGGTATCGCGGATGACCTCGATGGCCTTGACCAGTTGCGATCCGCTCCCCGATGCCTTGAACGTGAATGTATCGAGGAAAGCCGGGCTGAACCGCCGCAGCGTCGCATAGCGACCAGTCGCCGCGACAAGCGCATCTTCGCCCGCCAGCTCGGCCAGCGCATCGACCTGCGATTTGGCTGCGACCAGTCTGTGCCAGCCTACCGCTTCGTCGATCAGTTCGAGCGGATTACCGCCATGTTCGACCGCCTCTCCCAGCGCGGCGATCGTCGCGCCGAACAGCCGCATAAGTTCGCCGACCGAGCGGATGCTGTCCTGATAGCGCCTTTCCCGCCCGCGCCGCGCCCGTGTGAACAGGCTTCCGACAAGCCTGTCGAACATCTGGATCGCACCATCGGCGAGCCTGGCATCGAGGTCGATGACCGCCGCGATCAGCGTCGCGCGGCGCCTGTTAAGGCTATAATCGGAGAGCAGGAACGCCGGCGCAACGCCACCTTCGCGCATGAACTGCGCGAACCGGAAGTCGGGGATTTTCGCGCCGATCGCCGGGTCGATGCCGATTCCGCGCACATAGCGTAGCCGTTCCAGCAGCCCGTTGATGTTCGCCGTGGTGGGCGCTTCCTCGAAATTGCGCAGCCAGGCCAGCGGCGTCATGCCGAAGTCGCTGTTGTTGACGATCAGATCATCGATCCGCGCCAGTTCGGCATGACCCAGGCTTTCGACAATGAGCGCCGCCGCGGCTTTGCGGGCGCGTGCCCTGCCGGCGAGGCCCGCACGTTCGAGCGTGTCTGCCGATGGAAGAATGAAGCGTTCCTGCTTCAGCCCCTCCATCAATGCGCGGACAATAGGTTCGCCCCGATCGGTCCGCTCCGCAGCTCTTGCGGCGAGATCGAGCGCGAGCGGTATATCCCCTCGCCGAAAAGGGTGTAGCCCCAGATGCCGTGCCGCAATGTCGGCATGATCGTTACGTGTTTGCGCGCGCTGGCCATAGTCGGCGAACGCATCAACATCGACGAAGAGCTGGGCGGCGAGATAGTGAAGGACCGCATCGGGGACGTCGACGTCGGGCTGCAAACCGAAGCCGGGATGCCGCATAAGCGCGATCTGCGTTGCCAGACCGAGGCGGTTGGCAGGGCGATAGCGGCGACCGACCAGTTCGAGATCCTCGGCGGCAAGGGTATAGTGGCCGACGATCGCGGTTTCGTCATGGGGGATATCGAACAGGCGACGCCTTTCTTCTCCGGTCAATAATCGCCGCCGCGCCATCCTGCCTCCATCCCGAGTCGAGAGCGACAGGCTAGCGTCAATCTGGAGTATAGCCTAACCGGACGTCAGGATGCAGCGGCGGTTTCTGTCAGGATAGGGTTATGGCAAGCATTTATTGACGCATGTTCCGCCGTGTCATAGAATTCAACCTGACATTTTGACCGGAGGCGGCGATGAAAGGCCAGAGGATCGGTTACGTCCGGGTGAGCACATTCGATCAGAATGTCGATCGCCAGTTGGACGGGCAGTCGCTCGACCGGATTTTCACCGACAAGGCATCGGGCAAGGACATCAACCGCCCCGAACTCGATGCCATGCTCGCCTTCGCCCGCGAGGGTGACACCGTCGTGGTCCACAGCATGGATCGATTGGCGCGTAATCTCGACGATCTGCGCAAACTGGTTCAGTCCCTCACCAAAAGAGGCGTCCGGATCGAGTTCGTGAAGGAAAGCCTGGCCTTCTCGGGCGAGGATTCCCCGATGGCCAACCTGATGCTCTCGGTCATGGGTGCGTTCGCCGAATTCGAGCGCGCCCTGATCCGGGAGCGGCAGCGCGAAGGCATTGCGGTCGCCAGACAACGCGGTGCTTATCGCGGGCGGAAACGTTCCCTCTCCGACGAAATGGTCGCCGAGCTGCACCGCCGTGTTGATGACGGCGAGCGCAAGGCCGTCATCGCCCGTGACCTGGGGATCAGTCGCGAAACCCTCTACCAGTATCTCCGCGCTGCCACCTGAGCCGGTTTCACCCAGCCTCGCTCACCCTTAGGCTTGTCTGATTGATACGACCAATGTCACGTCTCTTGAATTGCTTGAATCATATCAATGAGGATTGGAGGTCTCCTTCGTCAAACGAATGGCAAGAGCGCGACCGATTGCCGCTGCGGCGACTGGCTGGACGGCGCTTGGCGGAAATGGTGCAACCGAACTAGCATTGATCTCGCAAAGCGCATAGGAGCCATCGCTGATGGCTTCACCAGGGCGAAATAGGAAGTCGGCGTCCCAAAGAAGCGGAAGATCGTGGTCGACGATCGACAGCAACCTTTGCATCTCTGGAATCCAGCGATCCTCCATCGCTTTCCGTAAGGCTGCGAAGCGCGTCACCTCCGGTCCGAACATGGCGCGGCCCATCGGCTGTGGGGTTGACGACGTTGTATCAATGGCCGTTGGCGTCATCAGCGCAGTGATCAGGTTGTGCCCAAAGCCAACCACTCGGTGCCCGCACACGTAGCAGCGGACCATGCCCTCGGACGACTGCGGCTGATAAGCCTGATCGATCAGCACGCCGCCGTCGTTTAGAAACGGCACCCACCTTTCCAAGCACTCGGCTAGGCTGATGCGCTCCGATTTGCTTCCTTGGCGGGCCTCTTGAACTTTCACCGACGTTTTCAAAGCCGGAGCGTTTCCCGCTTCGTCTAGTTGGACACGCCATACATTCCTGCCGCCGTTGCCGTAGTTCGGCTTCAGCACGCGCGGGCCTGCGGCAAGATGTTCGGGGAAACGAGCGCGAAGGCCTTCAGCGTCCACGTATCGATCGACATCGCTGCCCCATTCCATGGATCGCGTTGTGTAGAGCACTTCCTTGACGCCGATTTTGGCGATCACGTCAGGATGCGCGCTGACGACAACGCCGCACCCCGCGACTTCGCGCAGCATTGGATCGAGCTGCGAGCGGTCGCCTGAAATGTCCAACGGATTCACCCAGACCAGCACTGCGTCGCACGACAGCAGCTCGTCCCGAATCTCGCGAACCGCCTCGTCCCTGTACAGTACAGGCCTTGCGGTCGCCCCGAGCGCCCGCAAGGCCTGCATTATCGGCCACTGCCGGGCTTCATGAAAGCGATGCGTCCACTCGGCTGCTTGCCCACGCCAAAGAAGAGCGATGTTCGGGCCGGATGTCATTGTTGCATCTCCCCATCGGACCTGTCCCCTTTGTGGTCGCGAACTCAGGTGTCGCGCAGCAGTGGGTGTTAAGCCACGGCGGTCGGGTTCAGCCGCCGCCGCGCAAAGCCGCGGCATAGCGCCGGTCGACCACTTCCCAGTCGATGTTGCGGAAGAAGGCGTCGACATATTTGGCGGCGGCGGTGCCGTAATCCATGTGGAAACTGTGCTCGTACATATCGAGCGCGAGCAGCGGCACGCCGGCAATCGCACCGTGCATATGATCCCACGCCCAATGGTTGTGCAGCGAGCGCGTGTGGAGATTGTAGACGAGCACGCACCAGCCCGATCCGCCGGCAAGGCTCATCCCGGTACGGCGGAAGTCGGCTTCCCAGCGGTCGAACGAGCCGAACGCCGCGCCCAGCGCGTCGCGGATGGAACCGGCTGCCTGGCCGTTGCCGCCGAGCCCGTCGAAATAGACCTCATGGAGCACGACCGAGCCGGTGCGGTGCAGCTCCTCGCGCTTCAATCCGCCATAGACCACCGGCGGCAGGTCCGTGTCAGCGAGCGCGGCGGCAAGTCGTGTCTCGATCATATTCAGGGCCTTGACCGAGCCCGCATAATTGTTCTCGTGGTGCGATGTGATCAGCCTTTCGGAGAGGCCGTGAAGCCTGGCGGGATTGAACCTGAGCGGCTTGACCTGATGATTTCCGGCAAAGGCGGGGACAGCCGCCGGCGCTGCGGCCGGCGTCTGCGCAGAGGCTTCGTTGATAGTCATGGCGGCGGCTCCGATGCCAAGAGTTGCGATTGCACTGCGTCGGGAAAGATGGTCGATCGTCACGCGTCACTCCTTCAGATGATCATTACATATGCGGCCCCGAGGACCGAGCAGACGCCGAGCACCGGCAGCATGCCGGCCTTGAACCGGAACATGGCGAGTATCGCACCCACCGCGAGCGCCAGCGCCGGCCAGTTGACGGACGTTAGGACTGGGAGATCGATGGTGCCGGCTGCGAACGGCACTTCGCGGACTTGCTCGAACAGAGTGTGGATACCAAACCAGACCGCCAGATTGAGGATCACGCCGACCACTGCGGCGGTGATCGCCGAAAGCGCGGCCGACAATGCGCGGTTGCCGCGCAGCCGCTCGATGAATGGCGCGCCGGCGAAGATCCACAGGAAGCATGGCAGGAAGGTAACCCAGGTGGTGAGGATTGCGCCGAAGGTCGCGGCGACGAGCGGCGGCAGCCCGGTCGCTTCGCGGAAGGCCGCGAGGAAGCCGACGAACTGCGTCACCATGATCAGCGGCCCGGGCGTGGTCTCGGCCATGCCGAGCCCGTCGAGCATCTCGCCGGGCTGGAGCCAGCCATAGGTCTCGACTGCCTCCTGCGCGACATAGGCGAGCACCGCATAGGCGCCGCCGAAGGTCACCACCGCCATCTGGCTGAAGAAGGTGGCGATGCGGCTGAACACGTCGTCGGGGCCGAACGCGAACAGCAGCGCTGCGACCGGCCCGAGCCAGAGCAGCAGCAGGACGCCGGAGATGCGCAGCGACCAAGAGAGGTTCGGCCGGGCATGGTCGGGAAGGCCCTCGCCAAGAGCGGTGTCGCGGTCGTGGATTATCTCAGCGCCGGCGGGACCATGTCCGCCGCCGCCCTTGAATGCGGCGTAACCAGCGCGGCCACCGAAGAAGCCGATCAGCGCGGCGGCAAGCACGATCAGCGGGAAGGGCACGTCGAGCACGAAGATCGCGACGAACGCCAGCGCGGCAAAACCGCGCATGACGTTGTTCTTCAAGGCACGCGAACCCACCCGGACCACCGCCTGTAGCACCACCGCCAGCACGGCGGCCTTCAATCCGAAGAACAATCCCTCGACCAGCGCCACTTCGCCGAGCAGCACATAGACATAGCTGAGCCCTAAAATCGCGAGGAAGCCGGGCAGCACGAATAGCGCGCCCGCGACCAGGCCGCCCTTGGTCTTATGGAGCAACCAGCCAATATAGACAGCTAGCTGTTGCGCTTCAGGGCCGGGCAGCAGCATGCAATAGTTGAGCGCGTGGAGGAACCGCTCCTCGCCGATCCAGCGCTTCTCCTCGACCAGGATGCGATGCATCACCGCTATCTGGCCCGCCGGTCCGCCGAAGCTGAGCAGCGCGACCCTGATCCAGACGCGCACCGCCTCGCCAAAGCTGATGCCGTGCTCGTGCAGCGTCTCGACTGCGATTTCAGCGCGTGCGCTGGCCTCCATCTTTAGTCCTCTTTTCGCCGGGTGAAGTGAGCATAGAATCCGTCGAGCGCGGTCGATCCGCGCGCGATCCGCTCCTCGTCGTCGTCGGTGCCGGCACAGATGCCGGCGATAAGCGCGCTCACTCCCGGAGTTTCCGGGCGCTCGAACCGAGCATCGGCAATATCAAGGTCGTGAACAATTTCGCCGAGCGCCCGCAGCGCGGGGTCGGTCTCGAGACCGGTGAGGAACACCAAGGTCTCGAAGGAGCAGCGGTCGCCTTCGTGGGTGAACTCAGCGTCCGCCATGTCGAACCTCAGTTCGTCAGGCTCCGGCACATATCCTTTGCCCTCGACGAACTTGAAGCTCGCCTCGGGGTCGATGAAGCGGCGAATGAGCCAGGCGGACGCGATGCGATCGACATGGACATGGCGGCGCGTCACCCAAACGCGGCGCTTTAGCTCCGCCGGGGTCAGCTCGGGCGCACCGGGGCCGCTCACATCGGGATGTTGGTGAGAGCGGCGGTCCGCCTCGGTGATGGCGGCCTGTGCCGCCTGCCGACCATGCGCACCGAAAAAGTCGATCGCGGCGACCTCGTTCAGGCGTTTGCGCAGGCGGCCCACATCCGCCGCCGCGACATACTCGCCCTCACACAGCGCGCGCGCCTCGCGTGCCAACTCCTCATAGTCGGCGTCACGCGCAGCGTCGAACACTCCGCGCAGCTCCGCATCGCCCATGCCGCCGACAAGGCGCGCTTCGAGGATCAGCGCCTCGCCGCCATTTTCGGTGATCTCGCGATGCAGTTCTTCGAACAGCGCGCGCGTGTCCTCGCGATTGGGGAGCGCATGGACGGCGTTCTTGAGCGGCGCGGCCCCGATCGCCTGCAAACGCCGCCAGACCTTCACCCGCAAATAGGCAGGCTTAGCCGGAAGCTGCGGGATCAGGAGCAACCAAGGGGAAGCTTGTGTGTTTGTCATAGTTGTATCGTCACTAGCCTACAAGTGTAAGGGTTGCATCACAAGCCTCATGAACATAGGACTGCTTATCCCGAAGAAAGAAACCGGAGCGCAATGTCGCGGCTCGCCGGCGGCGCGCTCGCATGACGTGAGGCTTTCCGTGTCGAGTGCGCTGATGAAGGATCAATTATGCTGAAAAAGACCATCGCCTTGGGATTCGCCAGCCTCCTGCTGGCAAGCCCGGCATGGGCAGCGCCGGACTGGTCGGCTGTCGACCGGGCGATAGGACGAGCGGGGGCCGAACAGCCGGGGGGCGTTCACCGCTACAGCTTCCCGCGTTCGGACCTGAGCGTCACGCTGGATGGGGTGACGATCAAGCCCTCCCTCGCGCTCGGCTCTTGGGCGGCGTTTCAGCCGATGGGCGACGAGGCGATGGTGATGGGCGATCTCGTGCTGACCCACGACGAGGTGAACCCCGTTTTGAGCCGCCTGCTCGCAAGCGGTTTTACGATCACCGCGCTCCACAATCACCTGCTCCGCTCTTCGCCTGCGACCATGTACATGCACATTGCCGGCCACGGCGACCCGGTGAAGCTCGCGGCCGCGCTCCGGCAAGCGCTATCAGCCAGTCGGACCCCGCTCGCCGCGCCGCAATCGCCTTCGGCCAGCGCAGCCGCATCGCGGCTCGACCTCGATGTGGCCGCGCTCAACCGGTTGATGGGCGGTGAGGGCAAGACGGCCGGTGGCATCCTCCAATACAGCTTTCCGCGCGCCGAGCGGCTGATGGACGGCGATATGGAGACTCCGCCGACGATGGGCACGGCGACCGCGATCAACTTTCAGCCAACCGGGGACGGCCGAGCCGCCATCACCGGCGATTTCGTACTTGTCGCAAACGAGGTCGATCCGGTCCTGCGCGTGCTGCGGACGAACGGGATCGAGGTCACGGCGCTGCATAATCATATGCTAAACGACGAGCCGCGGCTGTTCTTCATGCACTTCTGGGCCAACGACGACGCAGCCAAGCTCGCCCGTGGGCTGCGCGCGGCGCTCGACAGGATGAACAATCAGAGGAGTTGAACTCGGACGACGGCTCATTGGGCCGTAACCGCCGCCCGCCCGACCCCACGGCCCTTATGCAGGAAGTGGAATGGAACATGGCTAGCAAACGAACTCTCACTGTTGTCGCAGGCGTGGGCGCGGCCGCGCTGGCGATCGCGGGCGTGGCGATCGCGCAAAACCACGAGGCGAACGAAAACCGGATAATCGGCAAGCACAGCGAACGAGACATCCCGCTTGCTCAGGTGCCCGAGGCCGCGATGAACGCGGCACGCGCGCAACTCGCGTCAATAAGCAAAGCGGAGCAAGTCACCCGAAAGGCGGACGGAAGCACGCTCTATGAAATCAAGGGCAAGAACAGCGACGGAAAGACGATCGAACTGTTCGTCACGCCCGAAGGCCAGGTGCTCGGCCGCGAATGATGGATCAGCACGGGGCGCCGGCCGTCGAGGGCCGTGCGCCCCTTCCGAAATGATACTGCGGAATAGGAGACGAAAATGCGGCCAAGGCGATGGATATTGTTATGCGCCGCTTTGGCCGCCCTGCCTGATAGTGCGATCGGCCAAACCGAACCCGCGTCGGCGACGGGCTCGGCGTTGTTCGTAAGCTGTCAAGCGAATGAGCCGCGATGCGGCGCTTACCTCCAAGGCGTGCTCGACATGATGATCGTCGCGCGAAAAGCGGAATGCCGCGCTCCACGCTATGACCGATCGGCGCTGCGCGCGGCATATTTACGCTGGGCGGAGCAGAATAGCTATTTTATGAGTGTTCATATGGTGGCCGGAGCTGAACGCTCGTTAGCGAAGGCTTGGCCATGTCAGTAGCATCGTACCCCGCGGCGTAGCCTGCCCGGCGGCTGCCTTTGAGGGCAGGCGGAGCGTCCGCCTGGCGGTGAATTCCGCCAGCTCAACGATCCCATGTCGCGCCTCAAGCTCGCTAATTAGCCGATGTTCGCATTATGTCTGCCAAATCGTTGTCTGGCGCACAAACCTTGAGGTGACGCCGGATGTGCTTCAAATTATCCCCGACCACTTTGAAAACCCGAACGGCATGTTCTGATGAGGGGTCCGTACTCCCACATTCTGCCATTGAGCCTGCTCCGTACGGTCCCGAAGGCTGCCAGCCATTTATCGATCGAGTACCGCCTTTGAGCGCCCGCCGGTTCTTCGTAACAGGGAGCCTGCAGTGAGACAGCCGGGAAGTATGCGCTGATCGCACGGGCAGGCGATGGGCTTGCCTACCCTGACCGATTCTGCTGAGCCTACGTCCTTGATGCGGGCACCGACGGCTGACGGCCTCAGGCGGGTAGCGCGGCCCCCGGCAGCTCGTCCGGAACGTGCGACCTGTACCGCCGAGCGAAGAGCATCATCGCCGCGACCGAGATCAGCCCCGGCACCGCGAAAGCGACGAAGTTCAACGCCATCGGCAGCTTGGCAGCGAGCAGCAGTCCGCCCAGCAGCGGCCCGACGATCGCTCCGACCCGACCGACTCCCGAGGCCCAGCCGAGCCCCGTCGTCTTGATAGAAGCGCCGTAGAAGTCCGCCACGGTCGCGTAGAGGAGGATCTGCGTGCCCGTCGTGCCTGCTCCCGCGACGAATATCAGCAGGTAGAGGACGGCCGTCGGGCTCTTCGCGCCGAGCAGCGCGATACACGTCGCGCCGATCGCGAAGGAACTGACCACAACGCGCACCAGTCCGTAACGGTCGGCAAGCCGCCCGCCGCCGATGGCGCCGAACATACCGCCGAAGTTGAGGGCAAGAAGAAACGACAGGCTCGAGCCGAGCCCGTAGCCGGCGGTGCGCATCAGCTGCGGCAGCCAGGAGCCGAGCGCGTACACCATCAGCAGGCAGCAGAAGAAGCATGTCCACAGCGCCAGCGTTCCACCCGCCCGGCCATCGTGAAACAGCGCGGCGATGGAGGATGAGCCCGCTTTAGCGTCCCGCAGGACCAGTTGGCCGCCCGGGACCGTGCGGCCGGGTGCGATCTTCGTCAGAATGGCACTCGCACGTCCCTCGTCCCCCCGACGTATCAGAACGGCGAGCGACTCAGGTAGCTTCCAGAGCACGATCGGGAGCAGACAAAGAGGCACCGCGGCAGCGAAGAACATGGCACGCCAACCAAACGTCGGCAGCAGCCAGATGCCGAGCCCGGCGGCTACCATGCCGCCGACTGCGTAGCCACTGAACATCAGCGCCACGAGCGTCGTTCGCAGGCGTTTCGGTGCATATTCATTCGTCAGCGCCACGGCGTTGGGCATGAGCCCACCGCATCCTAGTCCCGCCAGGAAGCGCATGACCCCGAACTCCGTTGTGTTCCCGACGAAGCCGTTGACGATCGTCGACACGCTGAAGATGGAGAAGCAGATGGCGATGCAGCGCTTGCGCCCGATCCGGTCGCCCAGCGATCCGAAGGTTAGCGCGCCGATCATCATGCCGAACAGCGCCCAGCTTGCGAGCGAGCCCGCCTGGGGTGGGGTGAGGTCCCACTGTTCCATCAGCTGGGGCAGGATCGCGCCATAGATGAAGACGTCGTAGCCATCGACGATGAGGAGCAGGCCGCAGAGGACGACGATTGTCCAGTGGAAGCGGCCGAACGTGGCCTCGTCGACAATGTCGTTGACCACGGTGCCTGCCATAGACCTACTCCCCTGCAAAATCGGTGACGTCTCAGACACGCTCCAGCATGAGCGCGATCCCCTGGCCGACGCCGATGCACATGAATGCCATGGCGTAGCGACCACCGGTGCGATGCAGCTCCTCAACGGCCGTCATCGTAATCCGCGCACCCGACATGCCGAGCGGATGGCCGTACGCAATAGCCCCTCCGTTCCGATTTACGCGCGGATCATCCTGCGCGATGCCAAGATCACGCAACGTAGCGATGGCCTGACTGGCGAATGCCTCATTCAGCTCGATCACGTCGAGCCGATCAAGGCTAATCCCGGTATTCCTGCTCAGCTTGCGCGCCGCCTCGATCGGACCGACGCCCATGATCCTTGGCGCGATGCCAGCTGCTGCCATGCCAAGCACACGTGCGCGAGGACGAAGCCCGTTACGTGATGCGGCGTCTTCGGAGGCGACGAGCATAGCTGCTGCGCCGTCATTTAGCCCGGAGGCGTTCCCCGCCGTCACCGTACCGTCGTGGCGTACCACCGGCTTCAGCTTGGCAAGAGCGCCCAGGCTTGACGCGCGCGGATGCTCATCCTGTGAGAAATCGATCGGATCGCCCTTTCGCTGAGGAACGCTGACCGACACGATTTCAGCCGCCACACGACCACTAGCGATAGCTGCTGCGGCCTTCTCCTGGCTGGCGAGGGCGAAGCGGTCCTGATCTTCGCGTGATACGCGCCACACGTCAGCGACGTTCTCGCCGGTTTCGGGCATGGAGTCGACGCCATAGGCGTGACGCATCGCGGGATTGACGAAGCGCCATCCCAGCGTCGTGTCCTCAATCTTCTGAGAGCGGTCAAAGGCTGAATTAGCCTTGCCGAGCACGTACGGTGCCCTGCTCATGCTCTCGACACCGCCGGCGATTATGAACTGTGCATCCCCGCAGCGTATCGCCTGCGCCGCGATGCCGACAGCGTTTAGGCCTGAGCCGCAGAGGCGATTGACGGTTGTACCTGGCACGGCTTCAGGCAACCCGGCCAAAAGCACGGCCATGCGCGCGACGTTGCGATTGTCCTCTCCCGCTTGGTTGGCACAACCAAGGATCGTGTCGTCAACGGTTTCCCAGTCTACGCCTGCGTTGCGTGCGGCGAGCTCGCGGATGGGGATGGCCGCGAGGTCGTCGGCGCGGATCGATGACAGGCCGCCATTGAGCTTGCCGATGGGGGTACGGATGGCGTCGCAGATGAAGGCGTCAGGCATGGGACCTCAGACGAAGGCGTCGATAATGGCGTCGGCAAGGGCGTTTGGTGCGTCAAGCGGAGCAAGGTGAGCAGCATCGAGCATGACATGTTGAGCACCCGAGATGCGTTCGATCAGGTGCTCGCCATGACCGACGAACGGTGTCGAGGTATCGCGGTCCCCCGAGACGACGAGCGTTGGAACGGAGATTGTTTGCAAGCGATCAGCGATGTCCATGTCACGGATAGCAGCCGCGCACCCGGCATAGCCTGCCGGCTCCATACAGAGCAGGCCACGTCGTACGCTGGCGGCGATCTCGGGCCTGGCTTGCACAAAGCTTGGCGATAGAAACCGCGACATGGCAAGGTCAGCGATCCCAGCTACGCCTTCCTCCCGCACCTTCTCGACCCGAGCCGTCCAGGCGGATCGATCCATCGTTGCCGAGGTGCATATGAGCGCCAAGCCGGTAACTCTTTCCGGCGCGTCCATTGCAAGCTGCATGGCGATCATGCCGCCCAGGGACACGCCCGCCACCAATGCGGCTTCAACGTCAGCTGCATCCATAGCCGCTGCCACGTCGCCTGCGAGCATCGACAGCTCATAGTCTCCTGCCGGGGCATCGGATGCGCCGTGACCACGGGTGTCGATGCGCAAAAGCGAGAACCGATGCCTAAGCGCGGGAATTGCCGCGTCCCACAGGTCCATGTCGGTCCCAATGGAATTCAGCAGCACCAGCGACGGAGCAGCGGTGTCGCCTTCGACCTTCCAGTAGATGTCAGCGCCTTGCGATCGGATGAAAGGCATCAGGCAGCGCGCTCTAACGCGGTTTCGTCTGTGAATGATGCATCAGTCTTCGCCCGCACCTCGTCCACGGTGATGCCTGGGGCCAGCTCGATCAGGCGTAATCCAGGCTTGTCGCATGCGAGAACGGCCAGGTCCGTGATGATCAGATCAACGCACGCCTTGCCGGTGAGCGGCAAGGTGCAGGCCGGCAGTATCTTAGATACGCCTGCCTTGTTGGCGTGATCCATGACGACCACAACACGCTTGACGCCGGCGACGAGATCCATCGCGCCGCCCATGCCTTTCACCATCTTGCCCGGGATGGTCCAGTTCGCGATGTCACCAGTCTCGCTGACCTCCATCGCGCCGAGAACGGCCATGTCGATGTGCCCGCCGCGGATCATCGCAAAGCTGTCCGCCGACGAGAAGAAGCTGGACGTGGGCAGCGCTGTAATCGTCTGCTTGCCGGCGTTGATGAGATCAGGATCGACCGCATCACGCGTAGGAAATGGGCCAATTCCGAGCATTCCGTTTTCTGACTGAAGCGTCACGTCAAGACCTTCAGGAACGTAGTTGGCTACCAGCGTCGGTATGCCGATGCCGAGATTGACATAGAACCCGTCTTGCAGCTCGCGAGCGGCCCTCGCCGCCATCTGTTCGCGGGTCCAGCCCTTCGTATCGCCGGCCATCACGCGTCCTCCTTCTCGCGAACCGTCAGCTTCTCGATCCGCTTCTCGTTGATGGTCGACAGGACGACCCGGTCGACAAAGATGCCGGGCGTGTGGATGCAATCGGGGTCGAAGCTGCCCGCTTCCACGATCTCCTCGACCTCCGCCACAGTGACCCGACCCGCTGTCGCCATGTTCGGGTTGAAGTTGCGCGCGGTCTTGCGGAACATGAGGTTGCCCGCCGGGTCCGCCCGCCAGGCCTTTACGATCGACAGGTCGGATCGCAGCCAGGTCTCGCGGACGTACTCCTCTCCGTCGAAGTTCTCGACGGGCTTGCCCTCCGCCACGACGGTGCCGACGCCCGTTTTGGTGTAGAATGCCGGGATGCCCGCACCGCCCGCACGAATGCGCTCAGCCAAGGTTCCTTGCGGCGTAAGTTCAAGGTCAAGCTCGCCCGAGAGGTACTGCTGCTCGAAAAGCTTGTTTTCGCCCACGTACGACGAGATCATCTTCGCGATCTGTCGGGTCTCCAGCAGCATCCAGAGGCCGAAGCCGTCGGCGCCGGCGTTGTTGGAGATGACGGTCAGCCCCTTCACCCCGCTTGCGCGAATTTCCGGGATCAGGCTTTCGGGATTGCCGGACAGGCCGAAGCCGCCCGACATGATCGTCATGCCGTCGAAAAGCAGCCCGTCGAGGGCCGCCGCCGGATTGTCGTAGACCTTGTTCTTCATGTCGCTCCGATCAGCCCAGGTCACCGCCCGCGACGGGCAGGATGGAGCCGGTGATGTACGATGCCTCGTCCGAGGCGAGGAAGAGGATCGGCGCGATCTGCTCATCGAGCGTCGCGTACCGTCCGAGGAACGTGGACGTCGTGACCTGCTCGACCGCCTCAGCCATCCAGGCCTGCTCACGTGCGTCGTCCCCGTCGGGATTGCGCGGCACCATGCGGGGCGGGGCCTGCGTTCCGCCCGGCGCCGTAGCAACGACCCGGATGCCGCGGTCACCGTATTCCATCGCCAAGCTTTGGGTCATTGCGTTGATGCCGCCCTTGGCCGCCGAATAGGGTACCCGTCGGATGCCACGCGTCGCGTTGGACGAGACGTTGACGATCGTACCCACTCCCTGGTGGAGCATGATTGGCAGGACGGCGTGGCAGCTCCAGAGCGTTGGCATGAGCGATCGCCGGATTTCGGCCTCTATCTGCTGCGGCTCAAACTCGGCGAACGGTCGCATACGGATCGCGCCGCCTACATTGTTGACGAGGATGTCGACGCGGCCGAACTCGGTTTCGGCCGCGCGCATCGCCGATACGGCACCCTCGCTCGTCTCGAGATCGCAAACAAAGGCGCGCGCGGCCCTGCCTGCTTCATGTGCGACATCGGCGACAAAGTCGGCGCGATCGACAAGCATGACGGCCGCACCTTCAGCGGCCGCACGTAGCGCAACGCCGCGGCCGATGCCCTGCGCCGCGCCCGTCACGACCATCGTCTTGCCACGGAACCGGTCGGCAAAGATCATGCCGCAGCCTTTACCGAACTCTCGCTGGGCGCGAATTTTTCGTAGTGGAAGTGCTTTGGCTCAACGCCCTTGTCCCGCAGAAAGGTGCGTACAGCCTCGACCATGGGCGGCGGTCCACACAGGTAGATGTCACAGTCACCGGCGTTGAGGTGGTCGTCCGAAAGATGCTCGGTGACATAACCCTTGAGGGGATGTCCGCTCTCCGGATCGGCGACGCATACCGCAGAGGTCAGCGTCGGCAGGCGGGCGGCCAAAGCGTCGATGCGCTCCATCTCGACCATGTCGCCATCTTTGGTCACGCCATAGATCAGGTGAAGCGGCTGCTCGGTGCCCTGATCAGCAAGGACCTCCAACATCGACAGGATCGGCGCTAGGCCGGTGCCACCGGCGAGGAGTATTGTCGGGCGATCGACGTTTCGCAGAAAGAAGCTGCCCTGCGGTCCGACAAAGCTCATCCGAGCGCCGGGCTGCGCCTTCTCGCTAAGCCAGCTGCTCATCAGGCCGCCCGGAATGTTGCGGATAAGGAAGCTGGCTTCCGCCGCGCCAGGTTTGGAGCTGAACGAATAGGAGCGGTGTTGCCCAGTGTCCGGAACCATCAGGTTCACGTACTGGCCCGGGAGGAAGCCTAGAGCGGCGGGATCGTCCACCCGCAGCGTGAGGATGATCGTGCTGTCGGAGACCATCTCCACGCTGGCAACTTCGCCGCCATGTATGGCGGGCTTCACCTTGCACGCCGACGACGGCACCGGCACTGCGATCACGCAATCGGACGAGACCTGCATCTGGCAGGTCAGGACCATGCCTTCTTCCGCCTCGTCCTCGGTCAGCGCTTCTTCGATGTACTCGTCGCCAAGCTCGTAGCTGCCCTGCTCGCAGCGGCACTTGCATGTGCCGCATACGCCGTCCGAACAGTCCATCGGCAGGTTGATCTTCTGGCGGAACGCGGCGTCGAGCACCTTCTCGCCTGCGTTGCAGTCGATGAAGCGCGTAGCGCCGTCCTCGAAGTTGAGTGCGATACGGTAGCCCATGTGATCCTCTCGAGCCCGGCGTCAGATGTGATAAATGTCGATCACCTGGCGGATGTAGTCGTTCTTGAGCACGACCTTCTTGTTGGTAATGACCGGCTGATCACCAGTCGCGTCGATGGTGTAATAGGATGTCCCGAAGAAGCTCAGCGTCTCCTTGTAGCGGTGACTGAGCGTATGCCAGTTGAACCGTACCTCAAGCACACCGTCTGTCTCGCTCGTCACCTCAATGTTTGTGACGGCATGGTTCGTACGTGGCTCGGGCATACTTGCTCCCGATCGCTCGGTCTTGATGCGGAAGACGCGATCTTCCAGCCCATCCCGATTGGGATAGTAGATCAGCGAAATCTCACGCTGAGGGTCTTCGACCAGTTTGTCGTCGTCGTCCCAAGCCGGCATCCAGAACACTGCGTTGGGCGCGTAGCAGGTCAGCCATTCATCCCACTGCCGATCGTCGAGCAGCCGCGCCTCCCGAAAGAGGAACGCGGCAACCCGGTCATAAGCGAGTGTCATGCTGCCACCCGCAAACGGTCGACCTGCCGGACAGTGCTGCCGCCGTCGCCACCATCGTCCTTGTCGAGGGCCGCGATCAACGTCTGCGCCCAATATTCGTGCTGCCGCACGAACAGACCCTCATCCTCGCTGCGATTGCCGCTGAGCGTAGGCTCTAGACCCATCGCCGTGGCGTTCTCATCAGGACCCGCGATCCAGTGCGTAGCGCCGCGGCTCAGATCATTCCACAAATCGCCTGCGCCTTCGTAGGCGGTCTGGCAGGAGCGGAACTCCTCCAGATCGTCAGGCGTGCCCATCCCACTGACGTTGAAGAAGTCCTCGTACTGACGGATGCGAAGCGCCCTTTCGGCGTCCGCCTCGCCTTTCGGCGCGAAGCAGTAGATCGTGACCTCGGTCTTATCCACGCTCACCGGACGGATGACCCGGATCTGCGTCGAGAACTGGTCCATCAGATACACATTGGGGTAGAGGCACAGGTTGCGCGTCTGATCGACGATCGGCTTGGCACGCTCCTCGCCCAGTCGCTCCGCCAGCTCCTCGCGGTGTGCGTATACGGGGCGAACCTCAGGGTTGAGGAGCCGTGTCCACAACAGAATGTGGCCGTTGTCGAAGCCGTAGACGCCGCCAACGCTCTTCGACCAACCATCGGGGTCGACTGCCTTGGTGGCCTCCTCCTTGCGCCGGCCGGTCGTTGCCGAGTAATTCCAGTGGACTGCGCTGACGTGATAGCCGTCCGCGCCATTCTCCATCTGAAGCTTCCAGTTGCCGTCGTAGACGTAGGATGAGTTCCCGCGAAGCACCTCCAGCCCTTCTGGCGCCTGGTCGACCATCTGGTCGATGATCACGCGGGTCGAGCCAAGCCAATCCTCCAACGACTGCACGTCGGGGTTGATGCTGCCAAACAGGAAACCGCGGTAGTTCTCGAAACGCGCTACCTTGGTCAGATCGTGCGAACCCTCAGTGTTGAACGCCTCGGGGTAGTCTCCCGTCTTGCCGTCCTTAACCTTGAGAAGCTTGCCCGCGTTGCTGAACGTCCAACCATGGAACTGGCAGGTGAAGCTGCCCTTGTTGCCATGCTTCTTGCGGCAGAGCATCGCGCCCCGGTGCGCGCAGGCATTGATGACCGCGTTGAGCTGGCCAGTTTTGTCGCGCGTGATGATGATCGGCTGACGGCCGATGAAGGTCGTGAAATAGTCGTTGTTCTCCGGTATCTGGCTCTCGTGGGCGAGATAGACCCAGTTCCCCTCGAAGATGTGCTTCATCTCGAGGTCGAACAGGGCCGGATCGGTGAATACGTCGCGTCGGCAGCGGAATGCGCCCGTGGCGGGATCGTCAACGACCGCGGTTTCGAGGCGTTCGCGGATATTTGCGCGAAGGTCGGTCATGGTGCTTCTCCTTTGCGACGAATGTCAGGCGACGGCGAGCCGGGCGCGGTTTGAGAAGGCCTCGTCGTCTGCCACCTCAGCGCGCTGCAGCTGGAAATCGAAAGCGATGTGAGCGCTGTCGCCCTGCCGGTTCGGCACGGGCAGCAGGCCTTCGCGGGTGCCGAAGGCGAAGTCGTCCGCGGCGAAAGGATCGTCACCGAAGTTGATTTGTGTCGTCAGCTGCCTGTAGCCGGGAGCCTCGATGAAGAAGTGAACGTGGGCAGGGCGATTGCCGTGTCGACCCAAGACCTTCATCAGCTGATCTGACGCACCACCCGGCGGGACGCTATAGCCGTTCGGCATCTTGGAATGGAACGAGTAGCGCCCATCGTCGCCGAGCTTGATCCGCCGGCGGTTATTGAAGGGCGTCTGTTCGTGGGTCGGATCGAAGTGCGAGTAGAACCCACGCGAGTCCGCGTGCCAGACGTGAAGTATGGCATTCTTCACCGCCTCCCCGTCAGGTCCCGTGATCTGACCTGTCATGTAGAGGGTGGTCGTCTCATCCGGGTCATCCGTCAGATTGGCGTCGTTCTCGACTAGCGGAGCGCCTTCGACGTAAAGGGGGCCTTCGATCGTACGCGGTGTGCCGCCGGTCTTGCCCGCCTCCGCATCCTTGGCGTCCATGTACAGGTCGAGGAAATGCTCGATGCCCGTACCGGGCATGAGGAGGCCAAATTCTCCGGCAGCCGATTGCAGATAGTTGACCGCACTCCAGACCTCGTTCTCACTGATATCGTGACGGACGATGATCGTCATGGTTGCTTCGACGAGATCGCGCATGATGGCCTTCACCCGAGGATTGCCGTCGGTTGACGCTGTACCGGCAACGCGGTCGAGCAGGTCCTGGATTGCGGGGGTCTGTACGAAGGAAACGTCCATGGGGGTCTCTCCTGGAATTCTATCTGGTCGCCGCCTTGGGCGGTCTATCAGTTGCGGCTGCTTCAGCGGTCGTCGTCGTGGAGCGATGACGGGTGGCGGCACAGGGCAGTGACCCGCATCGTCATGAAAGGGTAGAGCGGCAGGCTCATTAGAATGTCATGCAGTTCGGCATTCGAAGCGACATCGAAGATGCTGACATTCGCGTATTGGCCTACGACCCGCCAGATGTGCCGCCATGTGCCCGCACGCTGGAGATCCTGGAACCGCGCCTTTTCGGCAGCTTTGAGGCGGGCGCCTTCTTCGGCGTCGAAGCCGATCGGTATGTTCACGTCCATCTCTACCTGGAACAACATGGTCGTCAGGCCCTCTCTGCAACGACGTGGAGTGTGGGTGCGGTGCGGTCTCGACGATGGAAAGCCACGCGGTCCTCATCGAGCGCCACACCGAGGCCGGGACCGGTCGGGACCGCGAGCTCGAAGTCGGCGTAGCGAAGCGGTTCTGCCAGTATGTCCTGGGTAAGCAGCAACGGACCGAACAGCTCTGTGCCCCATGCGAGCGTCGGAAGGGTTGCACACAGATGGGCCGACGCCGCTGTCCCGACACCGCCTTCAAGCATCGTCCCGCCGTAGAGGCCAACACCGCCGGCATGGGCAATCGTCGCGACAGCATGTGCGGGTAGCAGACCACCCGATTGCGCGATCTTCACCGCGAAGATGCGGGCGCCCGAGCAGGCGGCAATAGCGAAGGCGTCACAGGGACCATGTAGCGCCTCGTCCGCCATCAGCGGCACGATGTGCTTAGCCGACAGCCGCGCCATCGATGCGTGCGCATGCCTTGCGACTGGTTGCTCGACGAGGTCGACACCGGCATCTTGCAATAGACGCATACCGAGATCGGCCTGTGCTTCATCCCAGTTCTGGTTGACGTCGACACGGACGCTGCCGCGGTCACCAACCGCCTTTTTGATGGCAGCGACATGCGAGACGTCGTCGCGGACCGATCGCTTGCCGATCTTGAGCTTGAAGATGTTATGCCGGCGAAGATCGAGAACGCGCTCCGCTTCCTCGATGTCGCGCGCGGTGTCACCGCTCGCCAGCGTCCACGCAACCGGAAGACTGTCGCGGACGCGTCCCCCACCGATCAGCTCGGACACCGGTACTCCCAGGCGCTTGCCTGCCAAATCTAAAAGCGCCGTCTCCACCGCACACTTAGCGATATGGTTGCCGAAAACGCTTTGCGTCACCTTGGCCATGGCGGCGCCGACTCTAGTCGGGTCGCAGGTCCTGAGCACAGGAGCGATGTAGCTGTCGATGGCGAGTTTTATACCTTCAGGGCTCTCCTCACCGTAGCTGAGGCCGCCGATCGTCGTGCCTTCACCGATACCTTCTAAACCGTCGGAGTCGCGCATTCGCACCAGTACGATCGACTGGTGATGCATCGTCGCCATCGCTAGGACATGCGGACGTATCGTCGGAATATCGACGATGAAGGTATCGATCTCTGCGATCGTGACCATGACCTCTCCACATCCTCAGCTCTACGTTATCCCAGCATAGGTACGTCGGAGGGGCTGGACGCGCAAAGATCAATGTGGTTTGCTCACGATACTCACAGGGTATTCAAGCGATGGATCTTCGTCAGTTTCGCTATTTTGTGACCGTCGCGGCCGAACGGAATTTCAATAAGGCGGCAGAGCGGCTGCACATGGCGCAGCCGCCCCTCAGCCGGTCAATCCAGCAATTGGAAGCCGAGATCGGTGCAGAATTGATCGATCGTACGAGCAGGCCGCTTTCCCTGACGCCCATGGGGCACTTCTTCCACGATCAGGCCGTGCAAATTCTGCGGCGTGTCGAAGACATGCGTGCGATGATGGAGGCCGCGATCGCGACCGATAAGCGGCGCTTTACGATTGGGTTCGTGTCATCCACGATCTACGCCCGGCTGCCGGCACTAATACGTGAGTTTCGCTCCGAGCTACCCGATGTAGAGTTGACGCTGGTGGAGAGTACGACCCTTGATCAAATCGCTGCTCTAAAGGAAGGCCGTATTGATATTGGCTTTGGGCGCATCCGATTTGAGGATCCTGCCGTGCGACGCACCGTCCTGCGACGAGAACCCCTAATCGCAGCGGTACCGCTTGCCAGCACACTGGGCATAGACGGCGGTCCCATTTCATTGGCGGCACTCGCTCGCGAAAAAGTAATCCTTTACCCGAGCGCTCCGCGGCCGAGCTACGCCGATCAAGTTCTGTCGCTGTTTCATGACAATGGTCTCACGCCCAGCGTCATCCACGAAGCTAGAGAATTGCAGATTGCGATTGGCTTAGTGGCGGCGGAGGAGGGAGTCGCCATCATTCCAGAATCCGTAAAGCGAGCACGCCCGGACGACGTTCGTTACCTAGAGCTACTAGAACCCGCCCATTCACCTATCATTATGAGCCACCGTGTCGGCGATTTTTCACCAGAAATCTCTGCTTTCATGCGTATCATCGCGCGCAAGTACAACGACTGGAAATATCCTGTGCCCGAAGCGCTGTTGATCACGGTATAACTAAACTAGCAGCATCGACGCCCTCTTTTTAAGTAAGCTTAGGGGCCATCGCGAAACCTTCCCTGCGCGATGGCCTCGCCCAAGTCTAGGTCGATGCCTGCGGTCAGCTGAAAGTTGCTCTCCTACTTCTTGTCGGAACCGATCAGCAGGAGCCGCGAGCCCCGCAACCTGCATGGCGCCAGCTGCGAGGCGGGCTGTCGGTGGAAGCGCGTCGACGATCGGACATCGCGCTCTGTTTGTCTGACATCCGCCATGCTAATCAAAGCTCGGGGAGGCGGGCCGGTGCTCACACAGATACGAAGGATCAAGAACCTCGGGGTCTTCGGTGACTATTCGCGCAGCCCTGAGGTCCCCGACCTGAACCGATACAACCTGATCTATGGCGAGAACGGCTCGGGCAAGACGACGCTCTCGCGTCTGCTCGCCTGCCTCGAGGAGGGCGAGCACGCGGATCACCCTGACCTAGAGTTCACAATCGAGACCCAGTCGGGCGCGTTGGCGCGCGGAACCCGGTATGGGCGCAAGGTGCGGGCGTTCAACAGCGACTTCATCGAGGCGAACATCGGCGGTTTGGACGGGCCGCTGCGTCACATCCTCATTTTGGGTGAGGAGAACAAGCTGGTCGCGGCGGAGATCAAGTCAGAGATCGACACACGAGACGCCCGCCTCCGGCGCATCGCGGAGTTGGACGCATCGGTCGCCAAGCTGGAGACGGAGCGTGGGCGCTTGTTCTCGGGCATCGCGAAGACGATCGGCGAGGCGACGAGCGGGGCGACCCTGCGCAGCTACCGCAAGCCTGACGCGGAGGGCGCGTTCCGGAATCTTACCGGGGGCGAGCAGCTGTCCGACGAAGAACTCGCCCTCCACCACACCACCGTCCACCAGGACATGATGCCGTCGATCGTCCAAATCCAAGAGCCGAGCGTCCGGATCGGCGTTGACGAACCAGAGAGCGCCATCGCCGTAGCGCGAGGCACTGCGCTGCGCGCGTGCGACCTGGCGGCCGAGTCCGCGCAGTCGAATGTCCTGGAACGCCTGTTGGGGAAGCCCGACATCGCAAGCTGGGTCGAGCAAGGCATATCCCTGCACGGCCGGCATTCCTCGGAGACCTGCGAATTCTGCGCGCGACCGATGCCTGCTGAACGGCTCGCAGCTTTGGCGGACCACTTCAGCGCGGAGGACCAACGACTGAAGGCGCGCATCGAGCGCGAGCGCGACCGGTTGTCAGCGGCAATCGAGGGCCTGAACCGGATCATCGCGCCGGACCGCCTCGCCCTTTATTCCGAACTCCGTGACAGCTACGACGCAGCAACCAAAGAACTCGACGCCGCGCTCATAGAGCTCAAGGCCCGGCTGGGCGAGGTTGACGCCACGCTCACGAGCAAGTTGGCCAACCGCACCCGATCATACGAGGCCACGGCGTCCAGTGATACGGCCAGGCTGGCGCAGTCCTTCACGAACCTAAACGCGATCATCGAGCGCCATAATGAGAAAACCGCCGGCTTCGACAGCGCACGCAGTACGTCGCGTGACGCGATCGAGGCACATTACCTGCGTTCAATCAAGGGGCAGGCTGATGAGCTGGCCGAGCGGATAGTCGCCGCCACGGTCGAGATCGCCCTGCTGCGGAACGGTGGCGAGGGCCTGCCGGACGTGCGCGGCATCGCGGCGCTGAACGCCTCCATCGCGGCGAAGCAGGCTCAGGTCTCGAACGAGCACAAGGGCGGAGAGAACCTGACGAGGGATCTTTGTCAATTCCTGGGCAGGACCGATCTACGGTTCGACTCAGGCGTGGACGGCTACCATGTCATGCGACGAGGCAGGCCGGCGAGGCGCCTCAGCGAGGGTGAGAAGACCGCGATCGCGTTCCTATACTTCCTAGTGCAGCTGACGGACCGCGACTTCGACATGTCGGAGGGAGTGGTGGTCATCGACGACCCGATCTCAAGCCTCGACGCCTCGGCGATCTACCAAGCCTTCTCGTTCCTGAAGAACAGGACGCAGGGTGCCAAGCAACTCTTCATCCTCACCCATAACTTCGAGTTTCTCAGACTAGTCATCAACTGGCTTCAGAACATTCCAGGACCCAGAGCGGAGAAGACCTTCACGATGGTCCTCTGCTCCGAAACGGAGGAAGGCCGTTCCGCACGCCTCGCGCCGCTCGACCGGTTACTCATCGATCACGCGACCGAATACCACTACCTGTTCAAGGTGCTGCACACCTTCAAGTCGGACGGGACGATCCTCGGCTGCTACCACGTCCCGAACATAGCCCGTAAGGTGCTTGAGACGTTCCTCGACTTCCACGTGCCCTCCAACCGGAGCCTGCACCGGAAGCTCGAGGAGACCGACTTCGACCCGCACAAGAAGACGGCGATCTACAAGTTCGCCAATGACCTCTCGCACCACACCGGCAAGTCGTTCGACCCAGCCCTCGTGGCGGAAACCCAGAAGAACACGATCTACCTGCTCGAGATGATCGAGGCGGTCGCACCACTCCACTACGGCGGCCTGAAGGCACTCGCGGAGGCTTAGACCCCGCGCGCCACCTTCGCCCGCTTGACGGCACCGGCGTTCATCCGACACACCAACCCGCCCGGATTTTGCAGGCAAAGACGCGGTTGGGAGCGCCGTGGACCATTTCGGCGATCGGCGACGTGTTGATCGGCAAGGGCACCACCGCAGCGAGCCGGGGTGGTAATCGGCGAGCCGTAGCTGAACGAACGTCCGCTTACGCCGATTGCCATCCGAACTCGGTCGGGCCGTAATCCTACCAGAACGTGTAAGTTTCGCTACCGATCTCCCGTCAGGCTAATCCGATTGCCAAGATGGCGGAAGGCGCGATCACGACAGGTGAGAAGGATGATCTGCATCCGCGTTGCCGCCTCCGTCAGGATTTCAGTCATGAGATCGAGGCGGGTATCGTCCGAATAGACCAGCGGGTCGTCCAGGATCAGCGATACTGGCATTCCCTGCTCGAGGAGCATGTCGGCAAAGGCGAGCCGCGTAAGGACTGCCAGCTGCTCCTGGGTGCCCCTGGAGAGATCGCCGCAACTCTCGCCCAAACCGCCCCGCGCAATCGACGCCAAGCCAAGGTCGTCGCCAAAGCCGGGATTCGCACCCGGCAGCAGCCGTTCGATGTGCCGGCGCGCACGCCGCGCCACCGGCCCGACGAATGTCCGTGACGTCTCGGCGCGCGCACTCTCCAACATGTCGCGAAGCAACTTCAGCGTTTCGGCTTCCTGCGTCACACGTGCCAGGTTGGTAGCTGCGGCATCAGCCTCCTCGCGCGCGACTGCGGCGCGGTCGGCCAGCCCCTTGCCGCCTTCCGCCTCGATCCGCGCCTCGAGCCCGGCAATCACCTTTTCCAGGTCGGTACGCTGGGCCCGGGCCACCTCGACCCGCTTGTCCAGCAGGCCGATCTGCCGTTCGATGGTAGCAACGTCATGCGCAGTCGCTGCGCGTTCGGCATCCTGCAGGTTGACGAGCGCTGCCGCCTCCTGCTGGCGCGCATCGCGCAAAGCGTCGTCAAGCGAGGCCACCTCGGGCCTGGCTTCCAAGGTGGCAAGCTGTGCCGCGGCGTTCAGCGCATCCCGCTCGGCGCCAGCTTCCTGCACCATCAATGGAGTATTGCGCGCCTCCACCTCGCGCAACTGCTCGGATGCCACTGCATCGACACCTTCCGCCCTTGCGAGCGCCGTATCCGCCTCACCTAACGCGATGGTCAGCGCCTCGACGTCTGGTTCCTCGCCACTCCCCTCCCCTTCCGCGCCTTCCTGCAATTCGACGATGAAAAGCTTCAGGGCCGACGCGCCCACCTCGATTCCGAGCAGCGTCACGGCAGGCGTGATCCCGATGATCCGCGCCTCGAGCGTGCGAAGGTTGGCGACCGCGTCTCGCGCGGCCTCGTTGCGAGCGCGAGCCGCAGTGACGCTCTCCACCCCGTGCTCGGCCAAGGCCGCGTTCAGATCATCGGTCGCATTGGCGAGCGCCGTCTCGGCGCCTTGCAGCCCGACCGGCGGACGGATGATCAGTTCGGCATCGCCCAGTTGGATGCGCGTCTCGCGAGACAACATCCGGTCTCCACGCTCCGCCGCAGATCCGTCGATCGTCAGGCCGCTGACATCACCGGCGAACTCGATCCGCGTCGCACCGGCATCCACGGCCGCCCGCGCCTTGTCCACGGCACGTTCACGTTCTTCGAGGGCCTTGATGACGGTGGTGGGGATCACCGCAGTCGCGAGCTGTCGCGTCACTTCGTATTCGGCCTCCAGCGCAACCAGCTCGGCATATCGCCGTCGTGCCTCGCCGACTGCTACCCGGCGCTCGCGCTCGGCAGCCCGTATCCGAGCAGCGTCAAGTGCCGCGTGGGCGGTCCGCCCAGTGTCACGAGCACGGGTTAGCAGCTCACGGGCTGTCGTCGCTCGTTCCTGCGCGGCCGCCAACTCCCCGATCAGGCTGGATCGACTATCCCGTGCCTTGCTGAGCGCTGTAGCCGTGTCGCTGACAGCTTTGCGGGCGATTGCGAGGCGCGATGCGAGATCCTCAAGTGCCCTGACACGGTCGACAAGGCGGCCCTGCTCAGCGCGGCGTGTGTCGAGCAGCTGAGCGGCAGAGCGCGCCACGTCAAGCTGGCCTACCAGCGCCCGACGCTGCTCAGCATCGGTTGTATCGGCAAGATCGCGGTCGAGCAGCTTCAGCCGCGCCCGTGCGGCCTCGAGGTCGGAAAAGCCCTGCTCTAGGGCGGCAAGCCGAGTGGCCGCCTCGCTCGCGGCGCGCTGCGCGGCGTCATGCTCGTCGCGGGCCGCAGTCTGGCGACCAGTCAGCCGACCGCTGTTGGTCCAGTATTCCGCGTACTGACTGTCGATGCGGGGGCGAACACGCTGGTAGGCAACACCGCCCATGATCGTGCCGACCTCAGCTTCCAGGGTAGCGCGAACGCTGTCGCGCACGATCTCGCCTGGCGCAGTCACTTCAAGCGCCTGCGCCTGCCCGACCCACAACAGACCGAGTGCGCCGTGGGCGGCCGCGTCGCCGCCCTGGCTGGTGTCGCGACGCGCGCCGAGCAGTGCTTGCAGCTGCGCCTCGGCATCCTCGCCCTGCGCACGCCCGTTCGGTCCCCGAACCTCGACCGAAGCACTCTTCAGGAAGCGCTTGCTGACTTCCCACGCCTCGCCTTTCGCCTCGAAGCCGATCTCGATCTGCGGGGCGACGGCCTCGCCGTAAGGCGCATAGCTGCGCGCAAGCCGGTTGGCGGTGTTGTGCCGGATGAAGAAAGCGGCGCGCATCGCTTCCAGCAGCGTCGACTTGCCGGTCTCGTTGGGCTCTATGATGACGTTGAGCCCATCCGTCAGCCCGTCGAGCACGAAGGGGTCGCGGTATTTGCGGAAGTTTGAGAGCGCGATGCGCCGGATCCGAAGGCTCATGCCGCGTCCTGCCCACGCTGATGTTCCACGAACAGGCGCTCGAGCGCCCGCCTGGCAATGGCGCCGTCGCTGCCACCGGCCTCTATCATGCTCATCAGCTTGGCCGCGGCCGTGCCGATCATACCCTCGACCCGCAGGTCTGCCAGATCCTGTTCGCTCGGCCGACCGACGAGATCGTCGGCGGTGACCGTCAGATGGCGGAGGCGATGGCGCAGGTCATTGTCGAGGCGCGCAAGGATCGCGATACGATCGGATAAACTGACGATACCCGAGAGCGAGAGCTGCAGGAGGGTTGCCGATGGTTCGACCTGCGCAAGCAGCCGGTCGCACTCGGCGGCAAAGCCCTCCGCGTCGGCAACCGTCCACGAACGCATCAGCCACTGGAACCTGCCAGTACGGATTGGCGATACCGACGGCTCCGCCCCAGCCTCAAGCGTCACGAGCAGAGCGTAGCCCGGCTCATCCCGCTGGAAGCGATCGGTTTCGGGCGTGCCTGAGTACCAGGTGCGCGCATCGACCCGGAAGCTCCCGTGCCAGTCGCCAAGCGCAAGATAGTCGAGGTTGGAGCGCTGCGCGCGATCAGGCGCAATCTGGTTCTGCGCCTCGCCGCGCGACGAGAAGTCGCGGATCGAGCCGTGTGCCAGACCGATGCGCAAGCTCGCGCCTGGCGTCTCCATCGTGTCGAACAGCGCGGTCGGATCGTCGAGATTATGCCGGTGGGTCAGTGGTGCCGGTAGCAGCCACTGCCCGGGCTCCAGCTCGCATGGCACCGGCTCGGCGAGGATACGGACATTGGCGGCGCCTTTGGCGCGGACACGATCCCACAAGCCGCTGTTGCGGGCGAAGTCATGGTTGCCGGGCAGCAGCCACCAGGTACAGGCATAGCGCTGCATCCGTGACACCGCCTGCACGATCACGCGGTCTTCCGGTCCCTCAGTATCGAACACATCGCCAGCGACCAGCACATGCGCGACATCATGCTCCGCAGCTGCTTTGCCGATCGCGTCAATCGCATCGAACCGCGCCTCGCTAAGCGCAGCGCGCACGTCGCTGTCGAAGCGGCCATACGGCTTGCCGAGTTGCCAGTCGGCAGTGTGGATCAGGCGTAGCATGGAAACCTTCTGGCGGTGTGGGTTATGGCTGTCGAGCCGGACGTCCTGCCCCCTTCCCTACCCCGCCACCATGTAAAGTCAGCGGATCGCGACAACCTTGACCTCGACGGCATCGGCGATCTTCTTCCAGTTCTGGTCGCTGGTCCATGCGGGCAGACCGTCCCGTCGGGCAAGAGCCAGACAGAAACGGTCACCAAGGCTGAGTCCCGCCTCCGCTGTTGCCGCCCGCAACCGCCCGGCAATCTGCGCGAGTGCCTTGTCGGCCGGCACGACCGTCAGCGGCAATGGATCGAGCATCGCATCGACTTCGCGCTCGGGCATGCCGGCATGGACGAAGTGACTGACTACCTCGGCATAGTTAACGCTGCTCACCCGCGCCCCACCGATCTCAGCCGCGACCTTTGTCGCGCCGCGTTCGCCCTTGAGCATCGCGATGATCGCAGACGCGTCCAGCACCACGCTCATTCGCCGCTCTCTTCCCGACGTCGGGCAAGGAATGCGTCGACGGATGCGTCGGGATTACCGCCAGTGTACTGCTTGGCCAGAGCCTGGGCACGTGCCACAGCCTGACTTGCCGTCCGCAACACCACGCCGTCCTCCGTCTCATCAAGGTAGACCGCACCACCGCCACTCAGGCCAAGGCGCTTCCTCACGTCTGCCGGCAGGCTCATGCGCCCGTTAGGCGTAATGTTGATTTGCAAGGTCATGTTTGCACGCCAGCCCTGATGTACCACGTTGACGCAACATAGCTGACGCCCCCGCCGACGACAACAATGTCGATATTGCGTCTGTCCCTTATACTAATGTCACAGCTGGTACGTTGTGCCACGCCGCCACGATTCTGCCAAATACGCATTTTAGGAGGTACGGTTTGGGTATACCTCTGAAAGACCGGAGCGCGCCCGGTCTTTTTTCCGTCAAACGCGCTCTCAAAAAAGACTGGACATAACAAGACCGTTCATAAAGGACTGAAGCATGTTCGTCCGGGCTTATCTCCGCGCATCGACCGCTGAACAGGATGCGACCCGCGCTCGCGCAGCGCTGGATGCGTTCGCCGCCTCACATGGATTCCGTATCGCATCGCGCTATGTTGAACACGAGAGCGGCACTCGCCTCGCCCGGCCGGAGCTTTTTCGACTACTGGACGATTGCGGCCCCGGTGACGTGTTGCTGGTCGAGCAGGTCGACCGTCTATCGCGCCTCAGCTCGGCCGATTGGAGCAAGTTGCGATCGGAGATCGAGGCACGCCAGGTTCGGATCGTGTCTCTCGATCTGCCAACCTCCTGGAACCTGATCGCTACCCCCGACGACTTCACAGCTCGGATGTTCGCCGCGGTAAATGCAATGATGCTCGACGTCCTCGCCGCGGTCGCTCGCAAGGATTATGATGATCGTCGGCGCCGGCAAGCCGAAGGCGTCAGCCGAGCTCGAACCGCAGGCCTCTACAAAGGCCGCGTTGAGAACACTGCCCGCAACGCCGCGATCGCCCGGTCACTGAAGGATGGGCAGAGCTGGCGCGAGATCATGATCGGCACGGGCTGCAGTCGGACGTTGCTCGCTAAGATTGCTCGCCGCCTGAAGAACGAACGGTCGGGCGACGCCAGCGGCACTGATCCGTGCGCTGTCGAGGACATCGCCTGAGCGCCAGCAATTCGGGCTTCCCCTGCCCTTCCAACTCGCCAAGCCGCTGTGCCGTAGCGTCGACGCCGTCGTCAGGCGCGTTTTCCCAAGGCTTTAACAAAATTCCTTCTGGCTAACGATCCAACAGTCGTTACGGGCGTTATCAATATCGCTGAGCTGATTTCCCAGATACGGTAGACGGCGCAGCAGATGCTGCCTTTTGGCAGTATTTGGGAGGCGTCGGTTAACCATGATGGACAAGGAACTGCTTCGCGGTCTTGAGGAGCATCACCGAGTCATCCGGGTTGGCCTCACGTTAATTCAGAGTCACTGCGCAACCGACTGCGCGAACATTGCCGGTCTGGAAAAGGCTCGCTTAGATCTAACCCGCGCAAGCCGCGAAAGGTCGGCGTTTGTTAGCGACTGCATTATTCCGCGTTTACTGGAAACGGCAGACAGCGACGATCGTGCTGCGCTGTCGGATTTCCTTGTCGCCTTCACCTCTAAGAGGCTCATCTCAGACAAACACATCGAAAGGTGGACCGACGACAAGATCGCAGCCGACGTACCTGGCTACTGCGCGGCCGCTCGTACCATCTGGTCAATGATGGAGGAGCAAATGGAACGCGAAACTCGCGTGCTCGGAGCGCGCTTGCTGCGCAACTCCGAGCTATGCAGCGCGCGACGCTGAGCCTTTACCGTCGCCGCGACTGACGGCGGGGTTGTCTCAAGCGGAGGCGATAGGCGAGCGCCCATACTTTTCGAACAGCAGGTTCAGGGCTTCCGCCATGAGTTTGACTTGGTCGGTGTCGTGCTCGACAGCCAGCATCGCAAGCTGCTTACGAACCGCGGGATCGAAGTAACCGGCAATGTTCACCTTGCCGTTCCGGCGAGGGCCCGGCGCCGCCCGAACAGGCCCGTCCCCCTCCCCCGCCTCGACCGCCTCGGCCGGTCGAGCGATAGGCGACGGCGCTGGCGCAACCTTGCCGCCAATCTCTCCCAGCTTACCCAGACCTGCTGCGAAGCCAACCTTTCTAGTCATGCCGCCTCACCCTTCTTCTTACGCTGCGCAGGTGCACGTGTGCGAGTGTGCAGCTGTGCGACCACCCAGTCAAACAAGGCGGTCACCTCTGCGGCAGCTTTTCCGTTCGGCTCGACCTCCTGCGCTGCTTGGCCCGAAATCATACAGCGGCTGAAGGCGACGCGATCCCCAAACGACGGGTCCGCGACCTGAAGCCCGAACGACGAAGCGATCGTCTCGGCCGCCTCCTGGCCACCAGTGCCTTGGTGAGGCACGCTGTTGAGGACCGCGAACGCCGTTTTGCCAACCAGCTTCAACAGCTCGACTGTCTTCGCCATAGCCCTGAGATCCATGATCGTGGGCTGACACGGTACGAGGATCAGATCTGCCGCCTTTGCCGCCTCGAGAGCTGTGCTCTCGCTGTGCGGAGCCGTGTCGAGGATTACCACGTCGGCCCCCATCGACTTCGCTTCCTCGAGAACCTTTGTCAGCCTGGATGGCTGGATCGATAGCACTGCGGGCGTCTCATCCGCGCGATGATCCTTCCATTCGGCTGCGCTGGCCTGTGGATCGAGGTCGAGGAGCAAGGTGTTCTTGCCGGTAGCGGCGAAAGCTGTCGCAAGGTGGATCGCGAGCGTCGTTTTTCCGACCCCGCCCTTCTGCGCAATGAGAGCCACTGTCTTCATCTTGATATCCTCGCTTTGCCCTATGCACAGTCGTGACTGTGCACACGTGCGCGATTGCGTTGGTACGTATGCCCACACTCGCGCTAGCGCACAAGCGCGAAAACGCACGTGCGCGCGTGTGCACAGGTGCACGGTCGCACCAGTGTCTGAACCGTTGTTGCGTTGAATGACCTTGTTCAATGGTGCCAACACAGCTGCTCAAGCCAGCTCGGCTCAAAGCAATGACGCTGCGCCGGTGAGCCGACTGGTTTCTGGGGCGGGTCTCGCACGTGCGGGCTCTACCCTGCGTCGCTTAGCTGGCGGCGTCAGGCCGCCCCTAAGCACCTCCTCTTACCATCCTCGGTGAGCCCTTCCCGTTCAACATCCATCAGCTACCCACACGACAAGCAGCCCGACTACAGATCCTTCGCACTATCGCGTAATCACGACCGTGCGACGACGCACCCTCGCACCTGTGCACACCTGCGACAGTGCATTATCGCAATAGTGCGCCGAGCCAATGCAGCCCTTAGCGCCGTGTCGCAGAGATCGCGTCGGCGACCTGTCGTCCCTCGGCCGAGCCAGAGCCATGCGCCACGCAATCACGGCGGTCGCATCGCACCTGTGCACCAGTGCACCGGTGATTCATTCCATCGCAGGGTGTGGAGCATAACGCTTTCGCACGATCCCCAACGCTAAGGGGGCGGGTGAAAAGGGAGCTTCTGAACTAGCTGGCGCCTTCGGGGGGAGGGCACCCCACGACCTTGGCAGGCTAGAGCCAAGCGCACTCGCTCACGCATACGCTCCCAGACATACGTGCATCGACGCGCGGGTGCGCTGGTGCACAGAAGCGTAATTGCGACGTCGCAGACGTGCAAGTGAGCACCTGTGCACAGGTGCGCGGTCGCACACTCGCGATACCTATATCAGTATGCCGACGATGACCAACATCAGGGCGGCGTTGGACGCGAGGATCTTCCCGACGCCCAGCGCGCGAGCCGATCGGCCTTTCCTCCTGGTAGACCAGGTGCGGTCGATCCCGGTACGTACTGCCAATATCCCGTCGACGGCTAGGACGGACCCTATAACGAACAGCATCAGGGTGAAGGCCTTCACAAATTCTCGACCTGATGACGGCGATATGGCGAACGCAGCCACGAGACAGACCGTCGCGATCCCGTAGAGCGATGCGCCAGCATCGAGGAGACCGGACATCAGGAGACGGCGAGGTTGGCTCCACGGGATCGGCACAAACATCGTCGGCCTTCTGCAGACGCGGCACGGCTCAACCGGACTGGCGGGCGGCCACGCTCCGAGGCGATTGCCGCAATATCCGCATGTCGGCGCAGTGGGGGAGGGGGCCGTTTGCATCGACTACGCTGACGGATCCGTGATGGTTTCGTCTGCCGGCACGTCGGCGCGCATGGAGGCATTGTAGCAGGCGGGGTCGCAGAACAGCATAGGACGGCCTCTACACGTCATCTGGTGCCCCTCCAGCATGACGGGCCTGCTTGCCAGTCGCTGGCATCGCTCGTTGGTCTTCGTCATGAAGCCGCAAGGGATGGCGATCGGTTCACCACGCGGCGCCTCCATCTCGGCCGCGTCTAGCGGCTCTATGTTGAGGTCCGGGGCAGGATCGAAGAAGTCCCGCTGCTGGATACGCGCGTGTTTCATATGGACACCTGACGACGATGGGGGAGGGGGCTCTCGAGCGATGCTCTCGCTCGCCTGCTAACTCCCTCTCCCCTCTAAAGCTTATTGCCTCGGCGCTGGTGGTGCCATCGGAGGCGCCGGGGAGGGCGCCGGTCCGATCGAAGCTCCAGTTGGTTGGGGCAACCGCGTCTGTGCCTGATTGGTCAGCTTGACGAAGGCGTCGAGCATCGCGACCGAAGTGATCTTGCCCATGTCGGTGCTGGTATACGCACCTCCGAGAGCGCCGACGCCGGCGTTGGTGAGCAGACCGCCTCCCAGGATCGACAGATCCTTTTTGCGGGCCGAGCCCGTCGCGATCGCCTGTTGGATGCCGGTTTTCACCTCGATCAAGGTAAGCATGGTCTGGCTCGACTTGACCTTCTGTTTGAACCCGAGGCCGCCGGGGAACATCGTGCCGAGCCCGCCTCCGCTGCCACCCGCATCAGAATCCGAATAGAGCACCTTGGCCTGGAGAAGGTAATCCGCGGCCTTCAGAGTGGCTTGGTTGTTCGCGCCAGCGACGCTTCCACCCGCTGCGAGCTGACGCTCTCGCTGCAGGGCGTCGAAGCCTTCTCCACGATCGACGACCTGGAAGCAGCCCGATTGAGCAACGAGAAGCTTCAGCAGGGGGATCGGATCAACACGCTGACTCCCGCCGTTCTGGGCTTCTGCCATCCGCATCAGCGCCGCAAGGCCCGGGGGAATGCCCTCGGCGGTTCCTCCAGCGGCGCGCTCCTCCACCAACGCGATGGTCCCGTAGGGTCGATCGCAGCGTGGAACCTGCGTATTCTCGTCGATCCCGATCCCCCCCTTACCCGCCTTCTGGGCGAGCGCCGGCGAAGCCGACGCTGCGAGCAATGCCATGATTGCGATAGTACGGCGCATTGTATCCCTCCCTCGTTCGATGATCGTGTACCATAGGTTTGTTGCTATCTCAGTGCGTTGCGACTGAAATGACCTATTCCAGAAAGCCCTTTGCGCTGTCGGCTTTGACCTCGAGAGCGCGAGCAAGACCGGTCTGCAGCCGGATCGTCTTGTCTGTTGATCCGACCACCTTCACCGGAGCCATCATTTCCTTTGCTGTGGTCGAGCCGAAAAGGCGGTCATTCCCGTGCCAGAAGGCCGTCAGCCCCTCCGCAATCCTGACGCGGTAGGTCCCGACCTGGACCGGTGTTGCCGTCTTCTTCCCCCCAGCTACGTAGATCCCCAACACATCCTTGTCGGTCGCGACGTCGTTCAAGACGACCACGTAGCCATGATTGGGCCTGTCTGGAGCGCGAAACCTTAGAATGCCCTGTCGACGGTTAAGGTCGGTTGCCGGTGTGGTGAACACCGTGCCGCTTTCCGGGAATGGCACTGGAATCATCCTCTGAAATGCCGACGTCATCACCGAGGTGTACGTCCTATAGATGACATACATGCCCCCGAGCGCGACGGCCGGAACTAGGATTGCTTGAAGTAGCGCACGTCCGACGCCGGCCATTTGCCATCTTGCGTTGGTCCATGACGATCCCTGGCCCATTTCCACACGCCCGCGCTTGTCGTTCCAGATCGTCGGGCCGTCATCGATACCCTGGCGCCTCCGATACCGGGCCCGCATATAGTCGCGATCATCAAGCCCCATGACGTGCCGCTCCAGTTGTTATGGCGCGCTTCGTCACGGCGCGGTGATGCAGAATCTTCAGCTGCTGCATGAAGTCGGCGATGACGAAGGAAAACTCGTCTGCGACCTCCTTCTCGGCCGCACATTCCGGCGCGATCGAAGCCGCGGCGAGCACCAAATGAGCCGCTGCAATCGGATGCTCATCCATGAGGTGAAAGGCTCTCGTGCGAAGATCGTCGGCCAGCTCCTCGGCGGGGGTGTGTACCCCGGCTTGGCTGGTAGGGGCGCTCTGAGCGTCATCTAATCCGCTGGCTTCGGCAGATGGACGTGATCGTTCGGCTATTGCCATGGCTACATGACCTCGTGGCGGGGAAGGTTCTGTGCGGGGAGGGGTCGCAGCGACGCGACGATCGGCATGACGTCGTTGAAGTTGGGCTGCACGCGCCCGGGCACGCGGATCGTGCGATATCCCGCATAAGCCGTCATTTCGTCGCGAACGCGGTCCTTGAACGGGTTATGCGACCAGTCGTCGACCTCGATTAGCGCGACGATCAGGCCCGTCGCACGATCCTGCGCCACGAAGTCGACGATCTTCTGCGAAAAGGCATTCCGGTCGGAAATCTTGCTCTTCCGCATTGGGCTTTGCGGTACGCGCAGAAGCGCTCCCATCGCGACTTGCGCATGGATACGGCAGTGCGGCAGGGCGCGCTCGAGGACGTTGAGCATGGCCGTCTCGCGCGGGGTCAGGAAGCGTTTCGCAACCGGGCGCGGTGGACCGAATATGTTTCGAACACCTAGCGCCTTCAGGATGAGGACGGCCGAGACCAATGCGATCAGGAGGGGGAGGGGCTTGTCCATCATCGGACGGCACTCAGAGGGATCGAATCCGATGTTTTGCCGCTCTCAGCCGCTGATAGCCGGTTTTCGGACATAGAAAGCCACTGCACCTCTTTTGATGATGCTGGCCTTCCGGGGATGAGCTGCGCGGCGACGACGATGATCGCGAATATGACTAGGACCCGGGCGAGTTGAACGATCATGCGCCGATCGATCGATCGGCGCGCATGCGCGCGGCTTCAGGCGCCGTCAGAGGGTCTGCGATCGTCTTGGCTAGGTGCTTGTGAACCTGCTTCAGGTCGGCCGTCATGAGGTTGTCCGCCAGTGCCTGGTTCGTTGTCATTTTCTTCTCGATGAGCTTCCGCGCTCGTGACGCTCCTGAACCATTGCCTTGCCGCGCCGCTTGGAAAAGTCGACGTACCAGATGGCAAGGGGCACGGTGACGCAGGACGCGATCATGGCCGATCCGATCACCCCGCGGACGGCTTTCGTCCAAGCCCGAGCGACTTCCGGAACGTAGGGCACATAGCCCATGATCGTGCGGTGCAGACTGTTGTCGGGCATCCGCAAATCGACCTGCTTCAGGTTGTCCAGGGCGACCCAATTCCAGAGACCCGCTAGAACCCGCATGCAGATCAGCTGGACGTTGTTTTCATCGAGGGTGATGGACAGGATAATGACGTAGGCGAGAGCGAACACGCCGAGCCACATCAGGATCGGCAATTTGGCCCCCTGCAGCCACATCAGCACCTGAGTGTTTAGGAGCTGCGAACCACGCGTGAAGTTGCCCGAATTGCGGGGGAGTTCGCCTCGCGCCGAGTGGTGTTCCTGAGGGATAGGACGGCCGTCATTGCGGATGTCACGCCGCATGGCCTTGGGGTCATCGCGCGCCATGATACTGCTCCATCCGAAGGTCAGTCTGGGCGATCAAATGGTCGCGCAATTCGGGGTGGTTTTCGCGAATGATCGCGTCGAGCGCGATCTGCGTATATTCGGTCACGCGCATGTGGCGGAGCTGGCTGTCGTCGGCACGCTTCGCACCGGCGACGAATTGCTCGATCGCCAATCGGATCACGTCTGACGTGCTGCGATTTTGGCGTGCCGCTACCGCATCGACCTGGTCACGTAGATCCCGCGGGATCCGGACCGTGCAGTGTGTTTTGGTACTCAAGAACCAGCTCCCTAGCAGGGGGGCTGGTGGGCACTCCGTGGTGTAGTTTTTAGCGGGTCTTCAATGCTCATTCAAGCCGCTCGTTGATTTGCGCCTCGAAATCGTGCCACATCGTAACACGCAAAAAGCGCGGTTTTCTGCGGTTTTCTGAGTGTGTTACGTTGTGCCACAAAGCGTAACACATTGTGACCCTCATTCGTCATCTGCTAACCTGTTGAAATTGCTCGGGAAAAGGCAAGCGAAGCTTGCGTAGGGTGTGCACTACTGTAGTCCCATATCCTCCGTGCTGTATCGGTGCTGGTTGGTGCTCCGGGTAGCTCCGGGCCGTGTCCCGGTTTCACCGAGGATCGGGTCCGACGTGAGGCGGAAATGGGTGCTGGATGGCGTGCTTCGCACGCCGGGGTTTATGGCGTCGGCCGATATCATCGTGGGGTCTTTCGCTGGGGTCCGAGAGGCTGCTTGGCGTTGTGAATTGTCGGGGGTAGAGTGGCTGTGTTCAGAGCCCGATCAGCCTGACGAAAAGGACGATGGAAATGGCAAAGTCACTGGACGCCGAACTGGCCGCGATCGAGGCCGAGGAACGCAAGCTGTCGGAGCGTCGCAAGGCGCATCAGGGCAGGTTGCGGGAGGCCGCGATCCAGTCGGTCGAGAAAGCGGGGTTGCTCAAGCTGCCGCTCGACCGGCTCGATGGCTTGATGAGGGTGGTGAAGACGCTAGGCGTCGAAGAAGTCGAGAAGCGGCTGAAGGCGTCAGCCTGAAGCCGGCCGGGACCATCGGCGCGTAGCCGGTCGGTTCTCCAAAGGTGTCAGGCAAAAAAAGGGGCGCGTCGGCGAAGCCGCGCGCCCCGTATCGGGTCGGAATGAAGACGGGTTAGTCGGGGTTTGGCAGGGCGTTCATGCCCATGCGAGACTGGCGTCAGGCGGATTGGTTTTCGTCCGGGCCATGGCGACCAGCGAGGGCAGGTAGCGCGACAGATGGGGGTCGGCGGTAAGGCGGTCGTGGATCACCGGATCGGTGAGACGCCGGCGCAGTTCGGCAAGCGGGATTTCGCCGAAGGACTCGGCATCGAGGCCGAGGCTTTCAAGCAGGGCATAGGCATTGCCATTGGCGACGTTGAGCGCTGGTGCGCTGTCATGGGTCCATGCGACCTCGATCATCACCAGCCCGATATTCTCCTCGCGCCGCACGCGGATGCGCCGCGCGGCGAATTGGGCTTCGTCGAGGACGGCGATCGCGGCTTCGCCGTGGTCGAGGATGGCGCTGAGCGAAGCGAGCGGAAGGGGGCAGACGCGCGCCTCGAACGCGAACTCCGGTTCATCGGTCGTGCCCCATTCGTGGGCGATAAGCGGGTAGCCGAGACGCTCGGATTGGGCGCGCAGGTAATCGCACAGGACGGATAGCTGGTCGCGGGTGATTTCGGCGGGCGGGACGGCGTGTACGTCATGGCCGTCATCGATGCGGAACGTGATGGTCATCTCGACCTCCTTCGTTGGAACCGCTCTTCCCGTTCCCGCTCCTCTCCAACATGCCGTGCGACGGGCACGTCGCTGGTCGGCAGGGGTGGCATGGCCGACATCGTGCGAGGTGACGTCAAGGATCTGCCAGCGGCAGCAGCGCCGGGCCGGGTTCGATGCCCGGCCCGGCGCTTCCCCGCCAACAAAATGGGTTCCTGTTCAGCGGTACTCGATACCGCATCGGACAGTCGCGCGGCAGCAGCGCGGGCGCGGGCTCGATGCCCGCGACCGCGCTTTCCCGGCACGCGGCATTCTCCGGCGCTGGCGAGCTGGTCGGGCGGGCCGGGAAAGGCGGCGGCAGCGCATTACCGGAAGGGGGAAGGCGAGCGGGCGTGCGGGTGTCCGCGCGCGGCCCGTCGGGGCCGCGCCAGGGCGGCCGCGCGTCCGCTCGCCTGGCGTGGGGGGAACCTGTAGGGTTCCCCCCACAAAGCGCCGGTGGCGACAAGCGGCCAGCCCCGGCGGGAGCGTCCGGGGCTGGCCTAGTCATCCCTGCCAAGGGAACGGGTGGGCGGGACGACGCAGGGGGGGGTGCGCCGTCCCTAGAGGGTCAACCCCAAGCCGCGCGCTTGGTTGCGGCGGGGGCCGGTCCCTGATCGGAAATGCGATAGGCTTGGGTCGGAACGCCTGCCTTTTTCAGTTCGTCCAGCAAGCCCGACTGGATGCCGGTTCCCTGACACACGATGGCTTCGACCGGCGCGAGGGCGACAAGCTGGTCGTTGCGGCGAAAGCCTGCGGCTGCCGCGTAGCGGCGGACGTTGGGCGCGAAGGCGACTAGCGGAACCTTGCGGCTCGCGGCCCAAGAGGCGGCGATAAGGTCGCATCCCTTGCGCTGGCCGGACGTGCAAAGCGTCATGTGGGGAACGCGCGCCTTGATCGCGTCTAGGCGGTCGTAAAGCATCTGGAAGTCGTGCCATTCCTGACCGCCCGAAAAGACGACGATGGGGCCGGTCGGGTTGCGCTTTTCGCGGATCGCCTCGGCGCGCGCCTTGAGAAAGTCGAGGCTGTCGATCTGGCTGGCGGTGGTGGCGCTGGAAACGACGGAGCCGCGCGCGCTGCTCCACGGTTGCCCGGTGTGGGCATGGTAGCAATCGGCGGCATAGGCGCGCATACATTCGATGGCGGCGCGCTGCTCCATCTTGGTTTGGGTGCGTAGCTGCATTTCCTCCAGTTCGACGGCGTAAATCTCTGACGGATCGGGGCGGCGGGCCATCTCGCCCAAGTCGCGGGCCAGCGTGTCTTCCTCGCGCGCCAGTTTCTGCGCCTCGTAGTGGAACGAATTGACGAAACCCCATGCGATGGCTTGGGCGCTCGTCTCAAGCCGGGTATCGGCAAAGAGGTCGAACAGGGTCGCCATGATCGCGCGGCAATCGAATTGCGCTTCGGCGGGTTCGGGCATGTCGAGTTGCTGGGCGATCTCGCCCGGACCCATGATCGACCATGCGCCGACGTCGCCGAACGCGGCGTTGAAACTGTCGCTGGTGGTGTCGTTGGCGATTTCCTCGCGGATGGCGTCGGCGCGGTCCTGCGCGGCGATTTCCCCCGGGGTCGATCCCATGGCTTCGCCAAGCTGCGAAAGGCTGGTATAGCGGCGGGAGGGCGTTTGCTTGGTCATTGGTTCATACTCTCTGGCAGGGTTGGCGTCTTAGGACCGGGGGGAGCGTTTCAGTCGCTTCCCCCCGTCCGTTCGGTGGTCTTAGGCGGCGACCGTCTCGTCGGCGGTCGTCTCGCTCTTGCGGCGGCGGGTCGGCGTCATCGGCGGGATGGCGTCGGCGTCGGTTGCGCCTTCCTCGACCATCTGGCCGTTGGCGTCGGCGTTGCCGGTGCCGAAACCGTCATCGATGGTGCGGCGTCCGCGTCCCTGACGGCTGCCGTTGAGGTTCTCGCGGCGGGGCAGCGGGCGGTTCCATACGACGTTGTAGGTTTCGGTTTCGTCGTCGGTGCGGAAAAGCATGACTTGAACCGGGGCGGTGAGGCTGGGGTCGTCGAAACGTCCCTGATAGAAAACCTCGCCGCTCGAATTGCTGGTCTGCTCCCACAAAGCGCCGATCTGCACCCAGCGGCGCGCGACGTTCAGCGCCATGATTTCGAACGCGGGTGCCTTGTCGCTGTCGCTCTCGACCGGGCGAAGGCCAAGGCGGGGAAGGTCGATGTGCGCGGTGGCGATCGAACCGAGAAGCTGGCCGTTGGTGCTCTTGAAGGAACCGATGTTCATGTGACTTACTCCGTGGGGGCCGTTCCCCCTCTTTGCCAGGGCTTGGGGCCTTTCCCCTCCCGACATCTTTCTTTTACCCCCTCCCCCCCAAGTATTGAAGCGCATTGATTTCTTGACACCAAGTTATCGTACACGGTGAGTCCGAGCATCTAAAGAGCTTGCGTCCAGCAAGCGTAAACAAACAAACAAAGAAGCATTGATCGCGGTAGCGAGCAATTCAGATGAACAGGAACGATGTTCGGGGGGCGTAGCCCCGGCCTGTGATCTCATCGCACCCGGAGCCGTCCTCGCAGGGGCTCAAGGCGCAGGCACGGTCGGCGGGGTCAACATGAATGACGGAGGCTCCGCCGCTTTAGCGGTGGAAACCGTAGGACCAATCAGCAAAAAGCATTGTCCGCATCGCGGACAATCCATCAGCGGTCCGGTATTCTTGTTGAGGCGTCTTCAAACAAACAAAAGCATTGCCAGCCTTGCTGGCAATACCATCGCGACGCCGACCCCGGCGGGCGGGTCTGCAACGCGGAGACACTGAGAGGCGGCGAAGGGTGCGATGAGATCATTGGCCCCACGAACAATCATCATGCGCGCCAGCGCATGATTCCACAGCCGCAGGCTGCTGGCGATGCGCGTGGATCTGGGTGTGACGTTCAGGGTGGAAGAGGCTGGTGCGTCATCATGCCCGTGGAGGCGCGCAGGAGGCCCGTAGGGGGCGGAAACCCCGGACAAGGGATCGTGACCCCGCAAGGGGCGGAGACGCGCTTCAGCGTGGCTCCGGTCGGCTTTAGCCGACTAGAGCCCGGCCCCGCCCATCGGGCGGGGTGGCCCCGAGGCTGTCGGTTCATTGATGGTGGCGAGGTGAAGTCGCGGTTGCCGGTCGAACCATCGCCGGAGATCATCATGACGTTCACCGTCGGCGATACGGTAGGAGGGGACGGGGGTGTTGATGCAGGCTATCGCATAGTTGAATCGGAATGACTGGCCGAGCCGATCGGCGATTATCTTCAGCTCGTCGGCAAGCATTCTACGGAGATGGGAGAGGTTATCGCGACCGCGATCGTCGATCGGGACACAGTTGGGATATTGCAGGCGGGTTCGACCTGCGTGCGATCGTCGGACGGCGACGGGCAAGAGGCGCGGCAGATCATCCGGGAACGACGCGGGTTCGATTGTCCCGGGTTTGTCGATGGTGGATCGGAGCATGTTGAGCCGACCGGCGTTGCGTGATTTGTTGTAGCAGTCGTCATTCCAGAGCCAGATCTGCCCGTTGCCCATGGCGGCGAGGGTGTCGACCTATGTCGGTAGCGTACCGGCATCGACGGCGGTGTCGAAGGCATCGGCGCTGACGATCCAGATCGTGACGGCGCGGTGGTCATGGTCGCGGTCGATCCGCCGTTCCGCGCACCAGGCGCTGGTGGGAGAGGCCTGGACCTCGAAGTGGACCAACTGGCGATCGATGGTGACGGCGATGTCGGGTTTACGGAGGCCCGATGGTGTATGAGCCGAAGCGTTGCGAGCGGGGTGGCAGCCCATGGCTTCGAGGATGGTCATGATCTGGCATTGGGCATCGATGTGCCATTTGCCGTCGTCTCCGGTGGGGTTGCGGCCGTGGAAGGCGGCGGGTGTGATATTCGTCCGCCAGGGGCAGGGTGGTGTGGCGTCGTCATCGGGGAAGTGGGCGAAGAAGGGTTGGCGGATGACGCCGGCGCGCACGCCGACGGGTTCGAGGCAGGCTGCGCATCGGAAGGCGTGTCGGCCATCGGGCAAGGCGTGGATGTCGCGGAGGTTGAGGGTATCGACGTCGTGATGGCGGTGGTGTCGATCGAGCACGAAGGGGATGGCGAGCTGGCGCTGCGGGAGGGCTTTCATTGCAGGTTCCGATAGGGCTTGATGGTCCATCGAAGCCGCGCCGGGGGGTGGGTCCGTGTCTATTGACGACAGTTGCAACGAGAGAATGCAGGAGCCGGGAAGCGTCGTAGCGGCGCTGGTTGCGCCATCGCGCGAGCCGTCCGAGGCGACCCGGTCAGCGATCGAGGCATGGGTACGGGATCACCAGTCGAGCAGGGCGGTGGTGGCGATCGAGGCCGCGGCGGGCGCGGTGCTCAACGATCTGCTGGAGGATTTCGGTCGGACGTATTCGTGGAACGAGGTCCGCCGGTTGCCGGGCGTGCCCGAGTTTCGGTCGATGACGGATCTGGCGAAGCGGCTACGGGTGATTTCGGGCCGATTGCGGGAGCAGCATGGGGCGGACCAGGTGATGCAGGTGCATCATAGCGGGCGCTCAGCGCTATGGCTGTCGTTCGAGGTGCCGCCTGAACCGGCACCCGATGCCAGTGGGATCGTGTATACGGAGAGGCCGGTCGAGATGACGTGGCTGGGTCGGCTAATTTACGGTCGGTTGCCGTCGCGTAGCCGGTGGTCGGCCCCGGGTGTTTACCCGACGTTGTTGGTAACGGTGCCGTTCTTCCTGTCGCTCTATGGGTTTTACCATGGGTTGTTCACGGCGAACGCGTGGTTGGTGGTGCTGTCAATGGCCATATTCGCCAATCTGGTGTGGGTGGTGTTCCACAGGTTGAGCCTGCCGGTGAACCAGGCATGGCGAGTGGAATGGCCGTATGTGAGGGGGGACGGGAAGTTTGGCGTAATTCATACCCGGGCAAGGAGTGACGGTCGCCCGTTGTTCCGGTTGTATGGGTATGAGGCGAGTTGCCCGATCTGCGGGGATCTTGTTGATCTCGAGCATGGACGTCATGGGTTCAAGGGACGGATTGTCGGGGAGTGCCGGTCCAATCCGATGGAACATCTGTTCTCGTTCGATCATACAACGGGGGAAGGCAGGTGGCTTTATGAACGATAGCGGTGAGAAGATGTCGATGGTTGCGCAGAATGATCCGGTCGAGCTGGCGACGGAATTGACGATTGCGTGGTTGTCGAACCCGAACACGCGGGTGTCGAGCGAGGATGTGCCGGTGTTTCTGCAGCGGATGCACGAGGCGGTGAGCGCGCTGGAGGCATCGGGGAGCGTGACGGGAACGGGCGATGCGACAGAAGCGCCGCAGGCGTATGCGCCGGCGGTGTCGGTGCGCAAGTCGCTGGCGCGGAGCGATGCGATCATCAGCATGATCGACGGGAAGCCGTACAAGACGCTGCGTCGTCATTTGAAGGGTCATGGTCTGACGCCGGAGCAGTATCGCCAGCGGTACGGGCTGAAGGCGGATTATCCGATGGTGGCGCCGGATTATAGCGAGGCGCGCCGGGACATGGCGAAGAAGATCGGGCTGGGTCGCAAGCCGCGCCAGGCCGAAGCGGAAGCGGTCGGGACGGCAGAGGTGTCGGATGGCGGGCCGGAGGGATCGGCGGAGAGGCCGCGTCGCGGGCGCAAGCTGGGGATCGCGGCGGCAAAGGCGCACCTCGGGTCGTAGGCGGCGGCTTCAGTCGTCAGGCGCGAGGGTGGCGATGGCGTTGACGGTTCGGGAGAGCCGATCGACGATATCGGCCATGTCGTCGAGGCGATCGGCGAGATCGATGGCGAGGTCGAAGAGTTCGGCGTTGTCGCTCGCGCCGTTTGCGGCGGCCATGGCGAGGCGGTGGAGGTTGAGGATGTCGGTTCGCATTTCGGGCGGCTCGTCATCGTCACCGTCGGCGAGGTGGTCACGAAGGTCTTCGAGGTCGCCGACGGCGGCGAGGATCGCGCGGGTGTCGATGGCAGCGAGGCGTTCGTCGCGGCTGTCGCCGCCCTTGTTCCAGTTCATGAGCCGTGGCGTCCCCTCGCGATAGCTTGCGCGGATCCCGGCGCGCGCGCGGCTGCGCGACGCCGGGGAGAAGTTTTCATCGACTTGTTTGCTGGCAACGGCAGCCTCATTCAAGGTGTTGTCCTTGAAGGATATTCGGGCAAGGGAGTGAGGGCGATGCACTGGACAGATACGATCAAGCGGCATGACTATGACCTGGCGCTGGTCGATGTGATGAACGACGTGGAGCTTGCGCCTGAACGCCGGGTGCTGGCGGGTGCGGCGGTCGGGGTCGAGATCGACCTTGCGTGGTTGTCGGCGGGCGAGTTGCTGGAGGCGTTCGAGGCGCTTCAGGGTGATGTGGCGCGCGGGGTGAAGCGTGGCGAGGGTTATGCGGCGCTGGATGCGATCATCACCGATGCGAACCCGTTCCAGATGCGGTTGTGGTATCTGCTGAGCGACACGTCGATCGAGGCGGCGGTGGAGATGCTGGGGTGGCTCAAGGGGCTGCTATATGCGCGTGGCCGGGCGTCGGTGACGCTGAGGGAGGCGGGCGTGCCGCAGATCCATTGGGCGCATGAGGATGCGCTGGAGGAGCCGAACGCGGCGGATATCATGGGGTGTACGGATCGCACCGCGCGGGATCATCGGGTGAACAGCGTCTGGCTGTGACCGATCCCGATGCCGGCTCCTGACATGAGGATGCGACCGATGCGGGTCAGGGCGGTTTTCCAGCCTTTGATACAGGCATGGAAACCGGCCTGACCCGAACGGTCATCACATGACGACGGGTTCTATTTGCGCCGTTTGTACCGTGCGCGCTCTGCCGCCGCTTCGCGATCACGCTTGGCCATGTTGGCGCGATAGATACGGTCGGATTCCGCGCTGGCGCGGTCGGTTTCTGCATTGGCGCGCTCGCGGCGGAGACATAGCTCGCGGGTGTCATCGGCAGCCATGTTGCCCGGTACGCAAGGGTTGGCGCGACGACGCTGCATGTCGGCCTCATACTGGGCGTCCTGGCGCTCGCGACGCTCCCGGTCGGCACGAACCGGATCATAGTCGTCGTCGCTCTGACTTTATGGTGCCTTGACGGCGTCCCGAAGCTTGCCGAGCAGGCTTTGAGCATTGGCCGGCATCGCGGCGCTGCTGACCAGAAACGCGATCAACAATCCTGACCTAAATCGCATCATGATACTCCCTGGTTTGGGTAAGTGTCTCATAACGCGAACGGTGCGGATCGTTGCACGCTCAGATCGAACATTTTGAGAATAGGCCGGCGGCCGGGTTGTTCATGGCGACGATGTGAGGCCGCATCGGCGAAGATCATGATTCCGGCAGCGAGGTTGCCCGACGAATGTTCAGGCGACCATCGCATAGACGGTGTCGGTCGGGGCTGGTTCGTGCCGGGAGACGCGGAAGGGCTGGACGGGATTGCCGGTGGCGATGACATATTGGTCGGCGCCGGTGTCTTCGCGACGCTGAACGGCGACGGCATAGGCGTTCTCGAACGAGGCTAGGCGACCCCGGCGGGCGGAAAAAGCGGTGTCGGTCATGGCGTAATCCTTGGGTAGCGGGTTCGTTCATGGAAAATCAGGAAGCGATCGTATAAGAGTGATCGGGACCGGAACGGGCGCTGTGGCGTTCGAGTGGTTGATCCGTCCGGATGGAGGATCCTTCGGGAACGGGGCGGCATCTCTGCAAGGGTGCCGCCCCGTTTCGTTTTGATACAGCCGCCAAGGCGGCTCAGGATTTTTCCTTGAGCGGTTCGGGCTTCTTGCCGTCGGGCAGGGTCTGGCGGAGATGGTCGTGCACGAGCCGGGCGGTGAACGGCTTGGAGATGAAGGTGGCGTTCTCGGGCATGTCGCCAGGCTCGGGGGTGATGCGGCCGCTGGCGATGACGATATCAATCCACGGCCAGGTGGCGAAAACCTTCCGGGCAAGCTCGAAGCCGTCGAGGCTGCCGGGCATCTCGACATCGGAGAAGAGGAGCATGATCTGTTCGGCCTTCTGGCCAAGCAGATCGATGGCTCCATCGCCGTCGTCGGCTTCGTGGCAGCGATAGCCGGCATCTTCGAGAATGGAGCGGGCATCCATGAGGATCAGGGGATCGTCATCGACGGCGAGGGCATAGGGGACGGTGGAAAGGGTCATAGTGATATAACTCCCCGGTCAGCGATGTGATTGATGCGGCGCTAAAAGATATTGGGCGATGGCGTCGCTGCGGCGTGGGTAGGCGAGCCGTGGCAGGCTTTGCCCGGCCGTGCGCGCGCGGCGGGTAAGTTCGAAGCAATAGGTGAACAGCGGGCTTTGGCGCTGTGCCGCAAGCACCCCGTTTGCCTTGAGCGTATCGAGCCAGGCGCGGGGATGCTCGCCGGTCGCGGGCCGGCGGGCGCCGAGGCGGACCAACTGGTCGATCGCACCGGCATGGCCGGTTTCGAGGTTGCGGATCTTCGACAGCGTGCGCTCGGAGATCGTCTCGCCGGCGATGCGAAGGACGTTGCGGGCGCGCGTCCGACCACGATAGGCGCCTGACAGTGCGGCATAGACACAGCCGCAGTGACCAAAGCCCGGATCGGAGAAGCTGACCACGGCCTCGATGCGGGATCGAGCCTGCCGCAACAGCCGGAAGGCGCGTGAGGCGAAGTAACTTTCCCCGTTGGCCGCGACGCTTGGCAGGCAGAGCAGGCGTTGCAGAACGCAGCCGCGCGCCGGATCGGCGAAGCCGGTGTGGCGGGTGATGACCGCCCCTGTCGCGGGAACGCCGAAGACGATAGCCCCGACCAGCGATGCGCGCTCACCCGCACCGGGTCCGAACAGGCCAACCGCGAGCTGAGCGGCGGGATAGCGGGGCAGATAATGGTGGTCGGCGATGAAGGCACGCGCGGTCGCATGGTCGATGACATCGACGGCGTAGCGGCGCGGGTCGATAACGGTGTCGTCGGAGACGAACGAGGCGCGGCGGTCACGCCAGCGCTGTGAGCGGGCGGTTATCACAGATCCTCGCGCAGCATGAGCGTGAGGACGCGGGTGGTGACGCCGGCGTCGGCGGGATCTTCCGAACCATATTCGAGCGCGGCATCGTAATAGTCGATCGCGAAGAACACCTCGGTGTCGCGCACCGTGAAACTGCCGCGGTTGCGTTCGGTATCGCGCGGATCGAAGGTGCAGCGGCGTAGCGCCTGCATGAGGTGGGCCTGGGCGATTGCCCGCGAGGCGAGCGTGTCGCCTGCCAGCGTGGCGAGACAGGTCCGGGTGACAACGATGCGGGCGGTGCGGTCGAGCCCCTGGCGGCAGCGGTCGTTGAGGCGGCCGATGATCTCGGTGCGCGTCTCGTCGGTGACAGCGATCATGATGATGCTCCCTTGTTCGATACGATGATGGATCGTGTTGGTCAGGCGGCGAGCGAGATCACATCGCGCGGGCGGCGGTCGGGGAAAGCCGCGTGAAAGCGGTCGAGCCAGCTTGCCATGGTCGGCCGTTCGGTCACCGGGATCACAGCGGCGACGTCCTGGAACCGGATCAGGTCGAGCGGCGCGTCGCGCATGATGCGGTCGATCTCGTCACCGGGGAGGAGATGCTCGGCGCGGATGAACGCGGTCATCGATCCGGGCCGCGCACGGGTGCCGCGTCGCCACAGTCCCTCGACCGTATGGAGTCGTGGCGCAGCGCGCGCCTCGACCAGGACGATCAGGCGCAGACACCATTGCGGCAGGCCGCGGATCTCGTCCGGGTGGTTGGCGATACAGATCCAGCACGCCGACTTGGGCGGTACGGGGAGGCCTTCGGCCTCGATCCGGGTAACGCAGGCGGGCCGGTCCCAGCGCCATTCGCGAAGCGGATATTCGCAATGGTAGAGCGGATCGTCGATGCTCATGGCGTGATTGGCGCGCGCGGTGTCGCGCGGGCCGGCGTCGTAACCGATCAGCCGCGTCACCCGCTGACCCCTGCCCCACGCATCGATCGCCGGCTGCCAGAGGCTGAGGAACCTGTCCTGTGGTGCCTTCTTGTATTTGAGGCTGCACGACGAGCCGCCAAGCGACTTGGACGGCAGCGTGGCGTTGGTCAGGCACATTTCGAGGAGGCCGAAATAGGGCGGCCAGTGCTTGAAGCGCCTGGGCACATAGCTGACCAGCTCGAACCGGATGCCGCGATCGCGCATCCAGGGCCGGATCACGTCGAGATACTCATAGGTCGCCGGCTTCTCGACGCCGGTATCGGCGGTGAGCACGAGGCCGGGCGCTTCGCCGCGGGCGTGCTTCTTGATCAGGAGCGCGGTGCTGTCGACGCCGACGCCATAGGCGAGAACCACCGGGGGCGGCGGGAGGACGGTCGACGGGGCTGTTGGGAGGATCATGACGGCTCCTCCGGTTCGAGATAGCTGTCGAAGGGCGCGCCGGTCGCCTCGATCCAGGTGCCTTCGTTGTCGAGATCGATGATGCGCGCCAGCAGCGCGGCGCGCAGCTGGCGGGCATCGACGTCATGCCCCTTGTCGTCGTTCGAGACCAGGCTGAACGCGAGCGTATAGGCGTGGTTGTAACGGGCCATGTCACGCGGCCTCGGGCGCGGCGATGGGTGACACGGTGATCTCGACGCCGCGACGCGTCATCACGATCGACACGCTGCGATCCTCGGGAACCACGAAATAGTGGCTCGCCAGAAGGTCACGGACCCGGTTCTTCAGCGCGGCGTCGTCACCTTCGAGCATGCCGATGATGCGCTCGGCGGCATCGGCCTGGAAGCGTTCGAGCTGGGTGCTGTAGCTATCGGCGTCGCTATCGTCACTTGCGTAGAAAATCGCGCTTTCGAGGAGGTCGACGACGCCGAGTGCGGTCTGGTCGCTGCCGCGCAAGACGAACACCGACGTCTCATCGACCGAGTTGCACGACCATTGATCGGGTGCGAAGGCGACGTCGGCCTCGGTCGACACCTCGATGAACGCGCCGGCGTGGCGCATCGTCGCTTCCAGCGTGATCGCCTCAACCCATCCGCTCTCCGCCTCGGCGGGCGCCTCTTGGGTATCGGAGACGACGAAGGTGCGGTCGCCTTGCGTCACGCGGAAGCGCAGATCCTCGACCTGAGCGAGGATGTCGTACCAGCCATAGCCCTGAAACGCGTCCTGCGCTTCGACCAGTGGTCCGCCGAACGGGTTGTGCTTCGCGATCGCTGCGTTGGCGGGCTGGCCGACCAAGGCGTCGAAGTCCGGCATCAGCACCATGCCGGGATCGGTGATATGCTGGCCGCTCTCGTAGTTGCGCGAGGAATCTGCCGCGTTCGGCGTCCAGGACAGCAGATAGGCCGCGGCCTCGGGGAGCACGATGCCGAGCGAGCACGCCTCGCGCCAGTCATGCGCCGACAGCCGGTGCGTGCCCGCGGCCTCGATCGCGCGGTAGATCGCGACGCGGACCGCATCGCGCAGGCGGGCGATGCCGTCGTTCTCGACGACTTCCTTGCGCGCCGGGAGCACGAGCTGGATCTGCGGGGCGTCGAAGATGTCGACCCGCGCGATCCAGTGGCCGCCCCGATCGACCTCCTGGACGTAGGGCAGGTCGCATGGGATGGTCAGGCCGTGGAAATTGAGGCGGCCGTCGCGCGAGGAATAATGCGACGGGTGTTTCTGGAACACGCCGATGCGAACGCCTTGCCATTCCTCGATATGATTGGCGTCCTTCAGCCAGTCCTCTTGCACCAGGTCATTGCCGTTCCAGGTGACCGGCACCGGATAGTGTTTGGCGGCCTTCTCGACATCGCGTTCGAGGGTTTTCAGCCATTCGTCGGGAACGCGGACGGTGATGGCGGTGCCGCGCGCGATCGGATCGGACGAGATCGCGATCGGGCGGCTCGTTTCCCAGGCGGAGGCCGGAATATGCGCCATCCAGCCTTGCCGGTCGGGCTTGGAAAAGGAGCGGATGATGACATCGCGCCCGGCGAGGCTGAAGACGCCCATGCCGGCGGGATCTTCGGCGCGGCGAGTCTCATCGGACCAGCCCGAACGGCCGAGCGTCACGATGCTGGCGGGATCGGCAATGCCGTGACCGTCATCGGTGACGTGCAGGAAGTGCTCGCTGCCGGCACTGTTGAGCGCAATGGCCACGACACTTGCGCCGGCACGCCGCGCGTTCTGGAGCAGCTCGCAGATCACGTCATACGCGGTGTTGTTGAACAGGCGCGTGACCTTGGCGATCGTCTCGGGGGCGACCGCGGTCGCGATGGTGGCTGGGATCATGGGAATGCTCCGTTCTGGCGGGCTCTCGGCCCGCCCTTCCCCATCCCGCTCCCCTTTGCTGCCTCGTGCACCGATGACGGCGCGTGATCGTTGATGCTGTCGTGATGAACCCGAAGGAGTTTGACATGGTGCCGATGCCCGAACCGCTCACGTTGTCGGACTATGGCCGGCTGAACGCTATGCTCGGGCCGGATCGGGATTCAGGCGAGGAAGCGATACGCGCCGCGTTGCGGACCGCCGCGCAGCTACAGCATCTTCAGACGATGCGGATGGTGTTCGCCGACCGTACCGGAGAAACCTTCGATCCGGCGAAGGTCACGAGGAACCTCGAACGGCTTTCGGGACAGGATCTGAGCGAAGGTTACGAGGAGAAGTGGCGCGAGGAGCTACATCTGGCGGCAATGCAGTTCGGCACGCGTCAAGAGCCAGGGTCCTGATCGCCCGATGCTCCAAGGGCGAGGATGGTCGCAAGCGTCGGCGGAGGTACAAGCCGTTCCCGCCGACCGAACGACAGCCCGTGGCTCCCGGTATATTTGCTGAGCGTCGCCGCCTTGCGCCCGAGCGCAGTCGCGAGGTCGGCGAGCGCAATGCCATTGGCATGGGCGATGCGCACCGCGGCCCGCTCGTCAGGCGTGAAGGCACGGTGGTAACCGTGTACCAGTCCAAGGAGGTTGGCGCGGGTGAACAGCGCGGCCCTGGTCCGTCCCATCCGGTGCGCGAGCGCATCCATCGGCATCGTCCCGTAGAGCGCGCGCAGGGTGGCGATATCGGTCTTGGTCCATACCGGGCCGGCGCGAAAGCCGTCAGCCTTCGCATGGGTGCCGCGCAGGCCGAGGTGACCGGCACGCCAGCGCACCGATCCGGGGGGGCGACCGAGGCGAGCGGCGACGGCCGGGAGGCTTGCCGCATCCCTGTACGCCTCGCGCAGCAGATCGTCCTCCTCACGGGTCCAGTTCCGGCCCCAGCCCCGCCCGATCCCGAGGCGACCCGCAAGCTGCTTGATCGCGGATAGTGATCGTTCGGCATAGCCTTCGGCGGTGAGCATTCCCCGCACCGCCTCGTAGCGGTGTCCCGCCACGATCAGGGTGACGGCATGGGCGAGTTCATCGCTCGGCCACGGCGCACTGCGCGCGGGATGCTTGCAGCCGAGCGCGCCGGCACGCGCGGACACCGCGCCGGTCGAACGCCCGATGATCTCCCCGATCGCGACCAGCGCGACGCCGGCGAGATACCCGGTGCGCAGTTGGGCATCTTCCCATGGTGTCCATGGTGGCGGATGGCTCTCGGTCAGGCCAAGCGATCCGGCACGGGCATAGACCGCCCCGCAGCTTCGCCCGAAGTCCGAGGCGATGTCCGCGGTCGCATCCTGCCCGTAGCGCCGGACCAGTTCATCGTCCTCCATTTCGCCCCAAGGCCGGCTGCTGGCGCGGCGAAGCCCGAGCACTGCCAGGCGCTCACGTACCGCCCATATCGATCGCCTGGTTGCAGCGGCGATATCGGGGATAGTGGCATCCCCGGCGAACAGATGGCGCAGCGTGTCGATCTCGCCCGGGAGCCAGGCGTGCTGGCTGAACGGCACCTCGGCAAGGGCAGTCCCCTCGGCCGGTATCACCGGCGCCGGGCAGGCGACCAGTTCGACGATGACGGGAGCGTGGGCCTCCGCGTCGTCGGGAAAGGCGGCGATGCGGGTCATGACAGACCGACCACGGGCACGTCGCCGAGGCGGGCGCGCAGCCGCGCATGAAGCCTCGCCATGCGGTCGGTGCCGCGCGGCATGGTGTCGATCGCGGAGAGAAGTGCCAGAAGGTCGAGCGCGGCATCCACGGCCTCGGCGTCCAGCGCGAGGTGGCGGGCAAGCTCGGTCGCGGTCGTCGCGTTGGGCGCGATCCGGCGCAGCGCAAGACAGATCGCGGCCGCGACCGGCGCGGCATCGTCAAGCAGGAAGGTATCGAGCGCGCGGGTGCCGCGAATGGCGAGCGCGGTATCGCGGCGAGCCGGTGCTTCGCGCAAGGCATCGAGGTCGAGCAGCCGTTCCGCCTCGGCCGCTTCGATGTCGGCCGCACCGTGCAGGGCGGGTGTTTGCCCCAGATGGCTGGTGATGGTCGGATCGATCCGGGCGAGCGTCGGCGTGGCGGTGAGCGCCGGGCCGAAGGCGTAGAACTCACCTGGTTCGAGCAGCCGCAGACGGTCTGCCTCGCGCGCGCCGAAGCCGAGGATGTCGGCCGCGCGCGCGATATCGCGGTCGAAGACGTTGATGCCGATCAGGAAGTTTTGAAGCTCGGAGATGACCGAGGCCGACAGTTTGGCGAGCCGCTGGGTGGCGATCACCGGCGCGATACCCCGCTTGCGGCCTCGCGCGCACAGATCGGTGAGGGTCGCAACGCCGAGGCGGCGGGTTTCGGCATCGCGCGCCGAGCCCGCGATATGCGGGGCAAGCAGATGCCCCTCGTCGATCGCGACCAGCACGGTATGCGTCCAGTCCTCGCGTGGCGCCCCGATCAGTCCGGCGAAGAAGGCCGAAGCCTTGACGATGCGCTGTTCGGGATCGAGGTCGGTAAGGTCGAGGTGGAGCGCGATCCGGTGACGTCGGGCGCGCAGTGCCGCGGCGGTCAGACCGTCCGATGCGATCTCGACCGCTTTCAGGGTCGTCGCACCGATGTGCGCGGCGAGGTTGCCGAACTCGCCTTCGGGATCGACGATGATCGTCTGGACGTAATCGAACGCTTCCTCGACGATGCGCCGCATGGTGCGGCTCTTGCCGGCGCCCGAACCGCCCTGGAGCAACATCCGCCCGGCAAGCAGCCGGTCGAGATCGAGATCGAGCGTGCCGGTCGCGTGACGGCCGATCGGCACGCGCGTCGCGGTGCGCGGCGGTTCGCCCGTTCGGGTCGCGGTGGGGTCGAGCGTATCGAGCATGGCGGGCTCCCTGGTCGAGCGGTCAGCGCGGATCGCGGGCATAAGCCGCCAGGCGGTCGCGAGCCTCGGCGAGCTGCGCGATGCCGCGTTCGAGGAACAGCGCCTGCGAGCTGTCGGGTACGGCCCCATCGAGGCGTGTCCGCAGCGCGCGCAGGCGGTGGTCGATCGCGTCGGCGACCGCGAGGATGTCATCGGGCCGCAAGGCGACGGCGGCCTCGCCGGCGCGCAGGATATGCCGCCTGCTGGCGAACGGGAGGTAATGAGGTTCGACGGGCAGACGGTGCACGAGCGCGGTTTCGACGGCGTTGGTTATTTGCGCGGCATCGTGGACGATCTCGCCGAGCAGCACCTCGCGCGTCATTGCCGGCATGTGGTGCAGCGCACCGCCTTGGCGCGTCACCGCGATCGGATAGACCGAGGCGAGGCCGACGACACCTTCGGCGAGCGCGACGATGACATCGCCTTCGGCAAGTCCCGGATGTGTCTCGAAGCAGGCATCGAATGCGTCGGCGCTGGTGGCGAAATAATGGACGCGGTGCATGACCGATCCTTTCGTGACTGTGGTGAATGACCGTGGCCGGGCTCAGGCGTAGCGTGGGCGCTCGGCCGGGAAGCGCTCCGGCGGCAGGCCGGTGAAGGTCAAAGCCCGGTATCGACCGCCCGCATAGAGGCAGGAATCGATGGTGGGGCGATGCCGCTGGAGGCGTTCGAGAAGCCGGTTGGCGCGCTGCTGCGCGGCGATCGCGGCGGCATCGTCGAAGTGGAGGGCGATGGCACGGACGAAGGTGCCGCTGTCGTACCGTAGGGTAGGCAGGGTGGCGTCTACGAGAGAACACCCCACTGCCCCCCTCCGAACCGGACGTGCAACTTTCACTGCATCCGGCTCTCCGCTCCGGGCACTGTAGAACGAAAGTCCGGCAGCTTCCCTGCATGAAGGAGTTGATGACAGGGCGCGCAAAGCGGCCTCGTCTTCCGGGCCCGTTCGGCGTGAAGCCTCCGGAACACCGGCCCATCCCTCATGCGACGCACGGGGTTGCTGTGGTGAAGATGGAACGGTCCATCGGTGCCGCCACATGCGGAGCATGCTTGGGCGAGCACTCGGTCAGTCAGGTTGGTCCTGCTTAACCGAAGAGCTTCCGTGCGAGGCGTGTTGTCGACCGACGGCCAGAACACCGGCCTACGATCGAGTTCCGCCAGTCGCCAAACCGCGATCCTCCTCTCATCCCTCCCAACGCCGATACGCACTACGTACCTGCCCGGGCCAACCCTGAGGCGCCGGAGCGAAGCCATTAGGCTTGTCCGATGCTTGTGCGCGAGCGTCTTGAACAGACTACCGCGCCAGAGAAACTCGAGCTTGTTGAGTGCGCCTTTCACATCCACGGCCAAGGCATAGTAATTTGCAAAGCCGCGAAGTTCGGCGTTGTAGACCTTGACGATCTCCGCATCATCCATGTGAAGCAGGCCCGGACGGTGCACAGCCCGTCCCAAGTCGAACTGACCATAGCCGTGCCTCTGGCTGAACGATTGCACCTTGTCGCGCGGGACCAGCAACTGAATTTGATCCGTCACCGTCCGCTTGACTGCGACGATGCCCGTCCGTGCCCGTTGTTTGACGAGCCGGTCGGACGCCGTGCGAGTGCGCACGTCGTAGCCAAGGAACCTTGCTCCCTTCCGAGCCTCGCGGATCCCGCTTTTCAACGGGGACGTTCGGAGCTCAAGCTCGCTCGCGAGGAAGCCCTCGATGGCGGCCTTGATCTCTTCGGCCTCGGCCCGGCTGCCGATAACCCCCAGAAGGAAGTCGTCGGCGTACCGGACGTAGCGAAGGCGTCGAAAGTCTGGATCGAACGGGTCCGTCGCGGGTAGCTTGCGCATCGCCGCGAGCGTCTCCTTTATTCGGTCCAGCCATGGTTGGATTTCATCAACCTGCCCTTTGTCACGCAGCGCAGCCACGCGCTTCCGGGCGTACTCGGAACGGCGCTGAAGGTGCCTGTATTCCGCCGATTTGCGACGTTGGGCACCCTTGTCGAAGCCAGCGACGAGCCCTTCCACATAATGGTCAAGCTCGTGCAGGTAGACGTTCGCGAGCAGAGGCGAGACGATGCCTCCTTGCGGCGTGCCACTATAGGTTTCGTGGAAACGCTGCTGCTCCAGATACCCTGCCTTCAGCATCGCACTGATGAGAGCGGTAAACCGCCTATCATCAATGCGACGTTCAAGCAGGCTCAACAATTTCTCGTGAGAGATGTTGTCGAAGTATCCTTCGACATCGACTTCGATCAGCCACTTCACGCCCTTCCATGTCTTGCGGACATGGTCGAGCGCCGTGTGACACGACCGCCCCCGTCGAAAGCCGTGTGACCGATCAGAGAAGATCGGTTCATAGACTTCGTTCAGGATCATCCTGACCACTTCCTGCACCAGTCGGTCGGTTGCAGTCGGGATGCCGAGCGGTCTTGTTTTACCGTTGGTCTTGGGGATGTGGACGCGCCTGACCGGCTGCGGGCGATACGTGCCCGCCGAGAGTTGCGCGATCACCGCATCGATCCGGCTTTCGTCGAGATCGGTTACGGCCTCACGGTCGATGCCGGGGGTCTCTGCCCCACGGTTCTGTTGGATGCGGCCCAAAGCTTCCACCCACAAGGAGCGGGATAGCAGCAGTCGGAACACACCGTTCACACGTTTGCCGGTCAAGGCAATCGTTCCAAGTGATTCCAGCCTTTTCAAGGCGGCACAGGGTTGCATCAGCAGACCTCCGCCCTGGTTCGATGCTGGATCGAAGCTGCCGCACTTCCCCCGCTCGGTTGCGCTTTCGCTCGGGTCACCCCGAACTTATACGGCCGACCGTCCCTCACCGAGGCAAGGGCTGTCCCGGCAATTACGCCGGGTGTTCGGGTAATATTGCGGCTCCGCCGCCATACAGGTCGATAACTCGACCAGCTACAGGCGGTCCCGTAGTTACGCGTGAAAGGAGATAAGCTAACGGTCTTAGGTGGCCTTTTCATCTCTAGTCCTCCGAAGGAGGTCACGCCGACAAGGTTGGCCGGTCAAGTCGATGGTACGGACTTGGCCGCTTCTCGGGTCCGAGCTGGTAGAGTGGACCCGACGCGTCGGTGCGGGGTTTCAGTCGCTTTCCTCGCCGCCAAGGGTTTAGGCCGCGAGAGATTGGGCTTCACGCAGTGTAGCGTTCACCATAACCGTCTTGCCCTGACCCGTTGCTTCAATGCGACTATTCACTTTGGGCCTTTTCCGAGCATGCTATGGTCCCGTTCTCCTTTCGAAGTTTCAGCCCGAGGGCACCGGTAAGCTCGGTGGGCAGATGCCATTGCCAACAAGCATCACGTCATCAGACGCACTCCTTTCTCGCGCCACAACGGCGCACACCATCCCCCTTCCTCGGGGCCGCCCCAGGCACGGTCGATTTCGTAGAAGGCGAGGATGCTGCGCATGGGGTCAGCTCCGGTTGTCACCGGGTCGGATGATCCTCCCGGTTCATAACAGCCGGTCCCCCTTCCCCTTCCTCAGACGTCCGGTGCTTCGTCGGGACGCTGGTGGCGCAGCGCACGCGCGAGCGCCCGCTTGCGGGCGGTCGCCGCGGCGCGCGACGGATAGGCGCCCGAGAGGCGAGAGGGGTGTGACAAGCTGTTGTCGAACACGACCCAGCCCGTTGCGGTATGGGCGACGTGCATCCCGTCGCTGCGCGAGGGGGTGGTCATGACGGGCGCGCCCGCCTGATCGCGGCCTCGGCGATGAGCTGGCCGGCAAGCGTGTTGCGATGCGACGCGATCCGGCTGTCGGGCGCAGCCACGACTTCGGCCGCGCGTGTCAGCAGCGCAGCGAGGTCAATGTCCGACATCGGCGCCGGGTTGGTCGCGGATCGCGCGGGTTCTTCCCCGGCCTTGTCGAGCATCAGCACGAGGATCGAGGGCTTGATCTCTTCGTCGAGCGGTCGACTGTCGGCGACGAACTTGCCGCCACGCGTGATCGCGAACGCGTTGAAGGTGGGTGATACCCCGTTATCGGCGTTGGGGATCGTGGTGCCGCGGTCGTGGAACTGGATGTCGATGAAGCGGGGCGGGCCACCATAAGTGGATTCGAGAAAGCAGAAGGTGACGCGGCGACCCTCGCTGGTCTTCGCCGTGATCGTGAACGCGCCGTCGGGCACGTCGATTGGTTTGTGCGGCACGTCGTTGTAGCCGGCGAAGCCCGCGGCGATCGCGTCGGCGCGCGTCATGACGGGGAGATCGGTGATATCGGGCATGATGAAAGCTCCTTGCTCTGGATCAGGCGGCACGCTTCAGCGCGATCAGGTCGGAAAAGCGGTCTCGCACCGCGCCGGCATTGGGATAGAGATCGGCGAGACCGTGCCGCGAGAGGATCGGTGCGCGGGACGCGGCGATGATGCCGGCCTCCTCGATGGTGGGAATGCGCGGCGGCCAGCCTTTGACGTAGCGCAGGTCGGGCGGCATCGCGGCTTGGAGCCGTCGCCGCTCGGCGGCATCGGCCTTGGCGAGGGAAATCCGGTTCCTCAAATTACCCGGTATGTGACGCGGTGCGACGTCGGCGAGCCAGCGTGCGGGCTGGAACGAGAAGGTTGAGGTCGCCTCGAGGCCGACCAGGTGGAGCAGCGCGGGACGGTTCGCCGGTGCCGAAGCCGATGCCTGGGCGTCGCCGAGCGATTGAAGGACGCAAAAGCGGCACGACAGTCGTGACGACTGGTAACAGGTGTAGGCGACGTGCAGCGGGATGCCGAGCGTATCGTGCGCGGCGAAGACCTGTGGTGTCGTCCAGTGCGCGATCGGGTTCCACAGCATCATCGCGGTGCCGTGCGGATTGCCGGCAGCGGCGTAGCGCGCGTCTGCTTTCCATTCGGGTGTGCGTGACCGAGCGATGCTCTCGTCGCGGCGCAGTCCCAGCACGTTGATGATAGTCTGGCCGCGCAGCAGTCTGGCGAGGTGCGGCCCGATGACATGGGCCTTCATCTCTGAGGTGCAGAAGCGCAGCGCCGAGGATGACCAGGGACCGATCAGATTATAGGTTTCGAGTGCCTCGTAGCGCGCCTTGCCGTTGGCAAAGCGCGTGGCCCAGCGGTCGAACAGGTCGCCGGCGTTGCGCCGGACGATCGTCAGCGGGACGCCGGCGTGGGCCGCGAGATCCTCGACCGTCGCGGGCGTTTCGTCCCATTCGGCACGGCCGAGGTCGGCGTGAATGGCGATACGCCGCTCGCGCGGATGGCCGAGCGCATCGAGGATCAGGTTGACCGCGAACATCGCGGCCGAGCTGTCCTTGCCGCCCGAGAGGTTGAAGACGATCCATGCGCCGCGTTCGACCGCGTCGAGGATGGCGGGCGGCAGGGCGAGGGCCGGAAGGCCGGCGACCAGGCCGCGTCCGATGTCGATGAACATGGCCGTTCAGGCCGCGAGCGGCGCTGGCAGCGCCAGCCACTCGGGTTCGTCGTTGGCGATGACCGGATCGTGTGCGCGGGCCTCGGCTTTCGAGAACACGGTCGCGCTGGCGAGTGCCCCGAAGCCGTCGTCGTTGTTCCAGAAGACGGCGTGGCCGTCCTGGTCGCGCGAGGCGAGCACGAAACCGAAGCGACCCTCGTGACCATGGGTGTCGGGATCGGCTGCGGCGCTGCGCGCGGCGCGATCGAGGATGTCCTGGGTGCTGTGGAACGTCAGCCCCGCGTCGGTAATGATGACGCAGCCGCTTCCGAACTCGCCGGGGCGCAGCCGGTCGCAGTCGGAGATCCATGCGAACCCGCAGGGGAGCGCGGACTTGCAAGCGCGGAAGATGAGCTGGGCGACCTGTTCGACGCCGAATTGATCGCCGCTGAAGAATACGCGCGCGTTCCCGTCTTCGCCTTTCCAGTCGATGTCGATCGCGCAGTCGAGATAAGGGAAATGCCAATCGTCGAATATCTCGAGGAAGCTTTCGAACTTCATCGGCCCCTTCGCCGGGAACACGGCGTGAAACGCGGGATCGAGCGCGTCATATTCGTGGGCGAGGTCGGCATCGTCGCCGTTGGTGCCGAGGATATCGACTGCCTGTTCGGCAATGGTTAGCAACGCCGCGTCGGCGTGGCTCATGGTCAGCGTGAACGCGGCCTTGGTGTAGGTGTTCGCCATGGGAATGCTCCGAAATGATGGGAAATCGCTCTGTGCGGTCGCGCTCAGGCGTCCGCGGCCTCGGCGAGACGCGCGTTGGCGGCCGCGGCCTCGGCGGGGTAAGCCTGCGTGAGATTGCCGTGCAGGACCGCGAAATCCGGGATCGGGAAAAGACCGTTCGGCCCGGGCCGGGTAATCAGCAGCGCGCTGATGACGGCATCGGCCGGATCGGCATGGACGATGGTGGGCGTCTCGCCGTTATACTCGACCGGCGCGGTGAAGCCCGCCTCGCGCCAGGTGGCGAGTCCCTCCTCGACGCGTGTCGCATAGTCGGCGACGGCCTCGTCGAGCTCGTTCTCGATATGGAGGACGAGTTCGACATAGCGACCGAAATCGTGTCGGTTGGACAGGCCGGCGAGGCGGCATCCCGGGGGCGGCGGGCCGTAGCGTGCGATCAGCGCGGACTTGTAGACCGCGATTTCGAGGCGGTTGAGGCTGTCGAAGTTGGGCGACTGGCCGAGTTGCGCGCAATCCTCCTCGGCGGGACCGGCACCGAGATCGATAAAATATGGCATGGGGCTCTCCGTCGATCGTCATTGATCGACGCGCCCCATCCCCCTCCCCTTTCTTGTCGGGTACTCAGTCGCCGAAGAAGCGGCGCTTGATGGCGATCTGCGCCTCGCCATCGGACTGGCCGAGGGTCATCAGCCGGTCGGTCTCGAGCGTGATCGCGAGATCGGCGGGAAGATCGGCCCAGCGTGAGGCGATGGTGACCGCGGCGGCCGCTGTGGTCAGCTCGCCGGGGTGCGCGCCATGCCATGCGACGGTTTCGTCCTCACCCGTGAGATGCGGGTGCGGGCGCAGCACCTGGACGAAGAAGGTGCCAAGTGGGCGGTCCCACCCGATGCTGACGCTGGTGCCGGGTTCGATACCGGGAAACTGGTGGCGGCTCATGGCGATCCTTTCAGGGTCAGTGCAGCGAGATCCACTCGCCGTGCCAGGGGCGCGGGTGCGGGTAGAAGCGAAGAACGCCTGGAACATCGGTTTCGCCGCTGGCGAGGCGTTCTTCCAGCCAGAGGATGTAGAGCGCGGCGTCGGCGAGATCGCCGGCGAGCAGATCGTCGAGCATCGCGGCCTCGCGCGCGGTCTGTTCGTCGAGCGCGGACCAGTCCAGCGCATCGAGGAAACGGTCGCGTCGATCGGTGTAGCGCGCGATGCGGGCAGCGTCGGCCTGGACGCTGGCGATGGCGAGATGGATATCCACGGGCGGTGCTCCTTCCGGCATGTCGGTGACATGCCGCCCGCTCCCGCTCCCCTTCCCTCGCGCCGCTGGCGCGGGGATCATGCCGCGAGGATTTCGCGGATCGCGTCGCTCCGGCGCGGATAGGCAAGCCGGGGCAGATCGCGCGCGGTGCGCCGGGCGTCGCGCGTCAGCTCGAAGCAATAGGTGAATAGCGGGCTTTGCCGGTGCGGGCGGAGCAGATTGTCGGCACGGAGCCGCGCGAGCCAGTCGGCGGGGTGTTCGTGCGCCTCCGGCCTCGGCGCACCGAGCCGCAACAGCTGGTCGATCGCCCCGGCATGGCCGGATTCGAGGTTGCGGATCTTCGACAGCGTTCTCTCCGAGATCGTCTCGCCGGCGATGCGCAGCACCGTCCGCGGCCTCGTGCGGCCGCGATAGGCGCCCGACAGCGCGGCATAGACGACGCCGCAATGGCCGAAGGCGGGATCGGAGAAGCTGACGACAGCGTCGATCCGGGGCTTGGCGAGGCGCAGGAGGCGGAAGGCGCGCGACGTGAAGAAGCTTTCGCCGTTCGCGGCGACCGAGGGCAGGCAGATGAGCCGTTGCAGTACGCAGCCCCGAGCGGGATCGGCATAGCCGGTGTGCCGGGTGATGACCGCGCCGGTCGCCGGCACGCCGAACACGATGAGACCGACCAACGTGGATCTGCCCGGGTCGCCCGGACCGAACAGCCCGCAGGCGAGCTGGGCGGCGGGATAGCGCGGGAGGTAATGATGGTCGGCGAGGAATGCGCGGGCAGTATCATGGGCGACGACATCGACGGCGTAGCGGCGCGGGTCGATCACGCTGTCGCCGGCAACGAACAAGCTGCGCCGGTCGCGCCAGCGCTGGGAGCGGTCGGTGAGCATGGTTACCTCCGTCAGGCCGCGTCGGCGTAGATCTCGGCCGCCCAGGTCTCGATCCATCCGGTGGTGATCTCATCGTGATCGAGATCGCCGCTCTCGATCAGGGCGCGGATCTCGGCGCGAGCCTGCGCGATCGCGCGTTCCCAGGGGTCGGCGGTTGGTGGCGGTGGAGCAGACGCCGCGGCCTCGGGCAGGTGTCGCGGTGTTTCGAGCGTTCGCGCGCATTGCGTGCGATACCAGCGTTCCATGAAGTCGGCGCCGAGCGCGTCGGTCTTGGCGATGCGATGCCTGAGCGCGTGCTGTCGCACGCCTACGCCCCATCCCTGGCTGTCTATCGAGGCGATCCAGCGTGCGAACGGCGTGAGGTACGGCAGGGCATCGCCTTTCACCCCGAAGAGGTGCGCCTTGACGCCGATCGGCAGGATGCGGGTCAGCCGCTCGACGACGGCGATCAGCCCTTCGGGACCGTGGATCGGTCGCCGGCACATGCTGCCGATGCCGACGACGGTGCCGGGCAGGATCAGACCGCCGATCGCGTCGAGTGAACGGACGTAGTCGTCGGGCACGCGGCCCTGCAGCACGGGCATCAGCCGGTCGCGGATGGCCAAGTCGTCGGCGCGGGCAAAGCATTCTCGGTTGGTGGCGGTGGTGCGCGCGATGCGGTCGAGCACTTCCTCGCGGTCGTGGGCAACGCCCTCTTCGCAGCAGTAATCGACCGACGAGATGCGTCGGAACGGCCATGACGCGGCGAGCGCCATGTAATCGGCGATGCTCCAGGGAAGCCCGCCATAGCGGACCATCATGGTGTAACCGGCGGAATCGAGGTCGACGCTGGCGAGCGGTCGCGCGTTGGCGAGCGTTCCGGTGCGCCATCCCGACCACTCGCGCCAGCCATCGGCCTTGCGCCAGCGCGACAGACAATTGGCCGAGATCAGCACCGGTGCTTGCAGCGCGACCGCGCGCTGAAGGATAGGCCCGTTTGCGAGATGCGGCAGGCCGAGGATGATCTCGATCGTCATCGTCTAGCGGCCAGCTAGCTGATAGCTGTCGGCCATTCCGACAATACGCATCACAGATCCTCGCGCAGCATGAGCGTGAGAACACGGCGCGTGATGCTGGCGTCGGCGGGGTCTTCCGATCCCCATTCCAGCGCCACGTCATAATAATCGATACGGAAGTGTATCGTCTCGCCTGACAGCTCGAACTGGCCGCGATCGCGCTCGGGACAGTCGGCGGGGAAAGTGTAGCGGCGCAGCGCCTGCAGGACATGCGCCTGGGCGACGGCTTCCGAGGCGAGCGTGCCGTTCGACAGCGCGCCGAGGCACGCGCGCGTCATGACGATCTTCGCGGTGCGGTCGAACCCCTGGCGGCAACGGTCGTTGAGCCTGGCCACGGCTTCGAGGCGCGTTTCGGTGGCGGTCGAAATCATGTGATGATCCTCCGTTTGGTCGATAGCGATGGTGGCGGGGACTTCAGGCGGCGAGCGCGTCGCTTCGTCCCCGGCCTCGTTCGGGAAAGGCCGCATGGAAGCGGTCGAGCCAGTCGCCCATCGTCGGGCGCTCGCCGAGCGGGATGACGGCCGCGACATCCTGGAACCGGATGAGGTCGAGCGGCGCATCGCGGATGATCCGGTCGATCTCGTCAGCCGGCAGGAGGTGCTCGTCGCGGATGAAGGCGGTCATCGATCCCGGGCGCGCGCGGGTCGATCTGCGCCACAGGCCCTCGACCGTGTGCAGTCGCGGGGCGGCGCGTGCCTCGACCAGCACGATGAGTCGCAGGCACCATTGCGGGAGGCCGCGGATTTCGCTCGGATGGTTGGCGATGCACAGCCAGCACGCCGATTTGGGTGGCACCGGCAGACCCTCGGCCTGGATGCGGGCGACGCAGTCGGGCCGGTCCCATCGCCATTCGCGCAAGGGGTACTCGCAGTCGTACAGCGGATCGTCGATCGACAGCGCATGGTTGGCGCGCGCGGTGTCGCGCGGTCCGGCGTCATAGCCGATCAGGCGAACGACGCGCTGCCCGCGCGCCCAAGCGTCGACCGCTGGTTGCCAGGTCGACAGGAATTTGTCCTGCGGCGCCTTCTTGTATTTGAGGCTGCAACTCGACCCGCCGAGCGACTTGCTCGGCAGCGTGGCATTGGTCAGGCACATCTCGAGGATGCCGTAATAGGGCGGCCAGTGCTTGAATCGCTTCGGGACATAGCTGACCAGCTCGAAACGGATACCGCGGTCGCGCATCCAGGGCCGGATCACGTCGAGATATTCGTAGGTCGCCGGTTTCTCGACCGAGGTATCGGCCGTCAGCACGAGGTCAGGCGCTTCGCCGCGCGCGTGCTTCTCGATCAGCAGCGCGGTGCTGTCGACGCCGATGCCGTAGGCCAGCACCACTGGTGGCGGCGGCGCCAGCGGCACGACCGGAACTGGCGCGCCGGTCATGGCGCCTCCTCCGGTTCTAGATAGGTGTCATAGGGCGCACCGGCAGACTCGATCCAGCTACCCTCCTCGTCGAGATTCTCGATCCGTGCGAGCAGCGCCGCCTTCAGCTGGCGCGCATCGACGTCGTGGCCCTTGTCGTCGTTCGAGACGAGGCTGAAGGCGAGCGTGTAGGCGTGGTTGTAGCGCGCCATGTCACGCGTCCTCCGCCGCGGCCTTGGGCGCGGCGGGAACCGCGCGGGGCGTGATCGTCACGTCGAGCCGGTCGCGATTGATGACGACGGTGACCGTCCGGTCCTCGGGGACGAGGAAATAATGCCCCGCCAGCTTGTCGCGAATGCGGTTCTCAAGCGCGGCATCGTCGCCTTCGAGCAGGCCGATGATTCGTTCGGCGGCATCGGCCTGGAAGCGCTCGAGCTGCGTATCGTAGCTGTCGGCATCGCTGTCGTCGCTGGCATAGAAGATCGCGCTTTCGAGGATGTCGGCGACGCCGAGCGCGGTGATTTCGCTGCCCCGGCGGACGAAGACGGACGTCTCGTCGACCGAGTTGCACGACCATTGGTCGGGTGCGAAGGCGACATCCGCGTCGGTCGATACCTCGATGAATGCGCCGGCGTGGCTCATCGTCGCCTCGAGCGTGATAGCCTCGACCCAACCGTTTTCCGCCTCGGCGGGGGCTTCGCGGCTGTCGGAGACGATGAAGGTGCGGTCGCCCTGGGTGACGCGGAACCGCATATCCTCGACACGGGCGAGGATATCGTACCAGCCATAGCCCTTGAACGCGTCCTGGGCCTCGACCAGCGGACCACCGAACGGATTATGCTTCGCGATCGCCGCCTGCGCGGGTTGGCCGATCAGCGCATCGAAGTCGGGCATCAGCACCATGCCGGTGTCGGTCACGCGTGCGCCGCTCTCGTAGTTGCGCGAGCTGTCGGCCGCATAGGCGGTCCATGCGAACAGATAGGGCTCGGCTTCGGGTAGTGCGATACCGAGCGAGCGCGCCTCGCGCCAGTCATGCGCCGACAGCCGGTGCGTCCCCGCGGCCTCGATCGCGCGGTAGATCGCGAGCCGGACCGCATCGCGCAGGGCGGCGATGCCGGTGTTCTCGACCACTTCCTTGCGCGCCGGGAGGACGAGCTGGATTTGCGGCGCGTCGAAGATGTCGACCCGCGCGATCCAGTGGCCGCCCCGGTCGACTTCCTGAACATACGGCAGGTCGCACGGGATGGTCAGCCCGTGGAAGTTGAGGCGTCCGTCGCGCGAGGAATAATGCGAGGGGTGTTTCTGGAACACGCCGATGCGCACGCCGTACCATTCCTCGACATGGACCGCGTCCTTCAGCCAGTCCTCCTGCGGAAGGACCGCGCCGTTCCAGGTCACGGGAACCGGATAATGTTTGGCGGCGCGGGCCACGTCGCGCTCGAGCGTCTTCAGCCACTCGTCGGGCACGCGCACGGTGATCGCGGTGCCGCGCATGATCGGATCGGGTTCGATCGCGATCGGGCGGCTCGTCTCCCACGCCGAGGCCGGGATATGCGCCATCCAGCCCTGGCGGTCGGGTTTCGAGAAGGAGCGGATGATGACGTCGCGGCCTGCGAGGCTGAACACGCCCATGCCGGCGGGATCTTCGGCGCGGCGCGTCTCGTCGGACCAGCCCGAGCGGCCGAGCGTGACGATGCTCACCGGATCGGCGATGCCGTGGCCGTCATCGGTGATGTGCAGGAAGTGCTCGGCGCCGGCGCCGTTCAGCGCGAGCGCGACGCCGGTCGCACCGGCGCGGCGCGCGTTCTGGAGGAGTTCGCAGATGACGTCGAACGCGGTATTGTTGAACAGGCGCGTGACCTTGGCGATCGTTTCGGGGGCGACCGCGGTCGCGATGGTGGCGGGAATCATGGGAGTGCGCTCCTGGAAAAGGGCTCAGGCGTCCGTCACGCCTTCCCTCCCCGCTCCCTCTCTCCTTCATCGGCGCATCGGGCCGAGCCCTGGTCAGCCTGCCTTGCCGTCGCGGAACGCGCCGACCACGGTGCCCGCGTCCCAGTGACCGCTGAGGATACCGCGACGCGGGACCGAGTTGATCGCATAGCGCCGCGCCGCGAGGAGGCGGGCACGCCGGGTGTCGCGGTCGATCGGCGCGCCGGTTGCGATATCGCGGGCGAGGCGAAGCGGCGTCAT
>NZ_CM168044.1:3077500-3790247 GCF_057004845.1 Sphingomonas sp. SphC10 | reverse complement strand
CCGCGCACTCCACTTCTGCCGACCCCCATGATGGGCGGTCGAGCCCCTATTCCACTTGGCGACACGTAGCCCATCGGCGAATCAAACGGATTCGACCCGGTCTGTCACTTCGCGATGTCCATGACGCGGGGCACGAAGCACCGCCGCTGGGAAACCGATTATGAGCGATGACGGGGTCTGATCAAGACCATGTCCGGCCATAAATCTGAAATAAACCGGATTGACAGCCAAAAGCCCGCAGAAACCCGTCCAACTATCTCACAAACACTTGAAATCGTTGGATATTAACCAAGGCGAGCGCCATCGTCCCGAAAGTCGAATCTCTCGAATCGCGGGCAAAGCTGGCGTTGCACGAAACGCGGGATTGTTCCCACGGATCACGTTCCGCGAAGCGTTAATGAATGGATGGCGAGCGCACGAAAAAACCCGCCGGGGGACCGCCCCCGGCGGGTTTCATTCGTCGCGAAACCGAGAGGCTTAGGCCAGTGCGGCGATACGCTTGGTCAGGCGCGAGAACTTGCGCGAGACGGTGTTCTTGTGCAGCACGCCCTTGGCGACGCCACGGGCCATTTCCGGCTGCGCCGCGGCCAGAGCGACCGTCGCGGTTTCCTTGTCACCGGCGGCCAGGGCGGCTTCGATCTTCTTCACGAAGGTACGGATGCGGCTGACGCGGTTGCCGTTGATGACGGCGCGACGCTCGTTGCGACGGATACGCTTTTTGGCCTGCGGCGTGTTCGCCATGAAAACCTCTAAATCTCGATCAAAAGGGATAGCGGCGCGACGCACCAGCTTTGAAGCCGCCGCCCTTACCGGCTGACGGCCTTGGCGTCAACCACGCTGGCAGGTCGCACACCAGAAAGTCGAGCGCCCCGAATCGGTTCGCCGCCGCACAATGGTGCCGCATTCGCACGGCTCGCCCTCGCGACCATAGACGCGCCACTCCTTGGAGAAATAGCCCAGTTCGCCGTCCGGCCGCACATAATCGCGAAGCGACGAACCGCCCGCCAGGATCGCGGCCTCCAGTACGGCGCGGATCGACTCGACCAGCCGCGCGAGTCGCGCTTTCGATATCTGCCCTCCCGCCCGGCCCGGCGTGATTCTCGCCATGTGCAGCGCCTCGCAGACATAGATATTGCCAAGGCCCGCCACGATCCGCTGGTCGAGCAGCATTGCCTTGACCGGCGCCGCCCGCCCTTCCAGCGCCTCGGCCAGATAGGCGGCGGTGAAGTCCGGCCCCAGCGGCTCCGGCCCCATGGCGAGGAACGGCGGGTAGCTCGCCAGGTCGGCGGTCGACCACAGATCGACGAAACCGAATCGCCGGGGATCGTTCAGCGCCAGCCGCCGCCCCGCTGCCGTCTCCAAGAGCAGATGGTCATGCGTCTGCGGCTCGCCGGGATCGATCCGCCAGCGCCCCGACATGCCGAGGTGGAAGACCATGGTATCGCCGCGATCGGTATCGATCAGCCCGTATTTCGCACGACGACCGAGCGACGTGACGGTCGCCCCCGTCATCCGCTGACGCAAATCGGCCGGAAAGGGATGGCGCAGGTCGGGGCGGCGCGGCTCGACCAGGGTCAGCCGCGCGTCCGCCAGCACCGGGGTCAGGCCGCGGACCGTGGTTTCGACCTCGGGAAGTTCGGGCATCGGTTCTCTGTCTGGGTTTCCTTAGGCAAACAGCTAGGTAGCGTTTGCCCCGCCAGCAAGGCCGGGCTAGGGCATCCCCATGAGCGATACCGTCTCCTTCGGCTATGAAGATGTGCCCCGCGACGAAAAGGTCGCCCGTGTCGGCAGCGTGTTTACGAATGTCGCCGCCAAATATGACCTGATGAACGATGCCATGTCGGGCGGCATGCACCGCCTGTGGAAGGACCGCTTCGTGCGCCGGGTGAAGCCGCGCGCCAGCGACCAGATCCTCGACATGGCGGGCGGCACCGGCGACATCGCCTTCCGCCTGGCCGAGTCGGGTGCCAGCATCACGGTGGCCGACATCAATCCGGCGATGCTGGAGGTCGGCATGAAGCGCGCGGCCGAGCGCGGGCTGGACGGGCTGGTCTGGACCGAGGCCAATGCCGAGCAGCTGACCTTCCCCGACAAATTCTTCGATGCCTATACGATCGCGTTCGGCATCCGGAACGTCACCGACATCCCGGCCGCGCTGAAGGAAGCGCACCGCGTCCTGCGGCGCGGCGGGCGGTTCTTCTGTCTGGAATTCTCGACCACCGTCTGGCCGGGCTTCTCGGAAGTGTATGACGCCTATTCGCACAAGCTGGTGCCCAAGCTGGGCCAGATGCTGGCGGGCGATGCGGACAGCTATCGCTATCTGATCGAATCGATCCGTCGTTTCCCCGACATGCCGACCTTTGAAGCCATGATCCGCGAAGCCGGTTTCGTCGAAACCAAGGTCGAACCGATCATGGGCGGCCTGGTCGCGATCCATTCGGGCTGGAAGATTTGATGCTGGCAGGCATGGGCGGAAACGCCCTGTGACCCAGCCGGTGGTGCATCTCTGGCGTCTGCTCAAATGGGGGCGGACGCTGGCACGGCATGGCGCGTTGCAGGGTATCGAGCGCGATCCCAACACGCCCGCGCCCGTGCGGCGGCTGGCGCGTGTCGCCCGCTTCGGCGCGCGCGTGCCCGCCAAGCCTGCCTATGCCGACGCGTTCCAGGCGATCGGCCCGGCGGCGATCAAGCTGGGCCAGACGCTGGCGACTCGGCCCGATCTGGTCGGCGACGATGCCGCGCACGACCTGTTGCGGCTTCAGGATCAGTTGCCCCCCGTCCCCTTCGCGACGATCTGCGCCGCGATGGAGGCGAGCATGGGTCGCCCGCCCTCGCACTTCTTCTCCTCGATCGAGGAGGTGCCGGTCGGTGCCGCCTCGATCGCGCAGGTGCACCGTGCGGTGACGACCGATGGCCGCACGGTCGCGGTCAAGGTGCTGCGCCCCGGCGTCGAGGAAGACTTTGCCCGCGCCATCGACACCTATCAATGGGCTGCCGCGCAGGTCGAGGGGATGAGCGGCGAGGCCGCGCGCCTGCGCCCGCGCCTGACCGTCGAGAATTTCCGCCGCTGGACGCTGCGCGAGCTGAACTTCCGGCGCGAAGCAGCCTCGGCCTCCGAACTGGCCGAGGCGATGACCGCCGAGCCGGACTTCATGGTACCGCAGATCGACTGGGCACGGTCCACCGCCAAGGTGCTGACGGTCGAGTGGATCGACGGGATCAAGCTGTCCAACCGACAGGCGCTAGTCGAGGCGGGGTACGACCTGCCGCATCTGGCGCAGACCCTTGTGCGCGCGTTCCTGCGCCAGGCGATCGCGGAAGGTTTCTTCCACGCCGACATGCACCAGGGTAATCTGTTCGCCCTGCCCGGCAACAAGATCGCCGCGATCGACTTCGGCATCATGGGCCGGATCGACCGGCGCGCGCGGGTATGGCTGGCCGAGATCCTATACGGCCTGATCACCGGCAATTATAAGCGCGTCGCCGAGATTCATTTCGAGGCGGGCTATGTCCCCGCCCACCATAATGTCGCCGAGTTCGCCACCGCGCTGCGGGCGGTCGGCGAGCCGATGCGGGGGCTTCCGGTCAAGGACATGTCGATCGGCATGATGCTGGACGGCCTGTTCTCGATCACCCGCGATTTCGACATGGTGACGCAGCCACATTTGCTGCTGCTGCAAAAGACCATGGTGATGGTCGAGGGCGTGGCGACCAGCCTCGATCCCGACATCAACCTGTGGGACTCGGCCGCGCCCTTCGTGCGCGAATGGATTCGCACCGAGCTGGGGCCAGAGGCCAAGATCGCCGACCGGCTGATCGAGGATGTGCAGACGCTCGCCCGCCTGCCCGAACTGGTCCGCCGGATCGAGGCGCGTTACCCTGCGCCGGGTGGCGAGCCGCCTGCGCCGCCCCTCAAGCAGATCGAGGTCGTGCGGATCGGCGGCGGCTGGCGTTATGCGCTGATCTCGATGCTGTCGGCCGCTGCCGGGGTCGCGGCCACCATCGCCGTGCTTCGATAGGATGCTGGGATAGGCATGCCGGGCAGCGCGCCCCCCGTTTCCCCGCGCCGCATCTCGCGGCCGCTCTGGCTGAGCCAGCCGGGGCGGTTGTCGGGCATGACGCCACCGGTCGCGATCGGGATGCTCGCGCTGCTGTTCGTGCTGATCGCGGGGCTGCTCTGGACCGGTGGCGATGCCGATCCGGTAGCCGACCGCCTGACGCCGGTTTCGGCGGCGATCCTCGACCATGTGCGGCACGGGCAGGATTTTTACGCGGCCGCGATCGACGCCCTTCGCGAGAATGGGCGGCCATTGCGCCCCGTGCTGCTGGCGGTGCCGCTGCCCGCGCTACCCGTGACGCTGGCGCTGATGCCGCCGTTGGTCGGTCAGTTGCTGCTCATCCTGCTGGGCCTGGCCGTCGTCGCGGGCTGGGCGCGGCGCTGCTGGCCGCTGTTCGAGGGGCGCGGCCCCCGCGCATTGGCGATCATCCTGCTCGTCGCCGGGCTTTATCCGGCGCTCGACCGGACAATGGTGTCGGTGCCCGAGGTCTGGACTGCGCTGCTCATCGCACTGTCATTGGTGCAGCGGCGGCCCGACGCCATGCCCACCGCCGTCGCGCTCGGGCTGACCGCGATGATCCTCAGCCCCGTGGCGCTTCTCCATGCGTTGCTGATGGGGTTTCTCGCCTGGCGCGCAGGGGCCGAGCGCGAGGCAACGGGGTGGATCGGAGCGACCGCCGTCGCGATGATCCTCTACGCCGCCCATGCCCATAGGCTGAATGCGATGGTCGGCCCGATCGACCCCGCCATCGCCTCGCCCATCGCGTTACAGTCGCCGGGGGCGTGGCTGGCGGCGATCGCCTCGGCGAGCGGAGTCGGGGTGCTGCCCATGGCAATCACGCTGCCGTTGGCGGTGCTCGCCGCGCTGGGCTGGGCGCATTGGAGGCAGCCGGTGGCCCGGCGGGCGGGGATCACGCTTGCCGCCTATGTCCTGCTCGGCCTTCTGACCGGCGCGCCTGCCTTTGCGCTGGCGGTCGCGCCGCTTATCTTCCTCGGCGTCGTCTTCGCCCCCGATGCGGTCCGCGAGCTGATCGCCGCCGCGCGCGACCGGCGACGCATTACCGTGACGCGAGTCGTGCGATGAGCCATATCCTGTTGATCGTCGGGGGCGGGATCGCCGCCTATAAAAGCTGCGAGCTGATCCGCCTGCTGCGCAAGGCCGGGCACAGCGTGCGCTGCGTCCTGACCGAGGGGGGCAGCCATTTCGTCACGCCGATGACCCTGGCCGCGCTGTCGGAGAACCAGGTCTTCACCACGCTTTGGGACCTGAAGGACGAGGCGGAGATGGGCCATATCCAGCTCAGCCGCGAGGCCGATCTGGTCGTCGTCGCGCCGGGCACCGCCGATCTGATGGCGCGCATGGCGAACGGCCATGCCGATGATCTGGCGACGACCCTGCTGCTCGCCACCGATACGCCGGTGCTGGTCGCCCCCGCCATGAATGTGCGCATGTGGCTGCACCCCGCGACCCAGCGCAACGTGGCGCAGCTGCGTGCCGATGGGGTCGAGGTGATGGCACCCGACGAAGGCGTAATGGCATGTGGCGAGTTCGGCCCCGGCCGCCTGCCCGAGCCGCCTGCGATCCTCACCGCGATAGAGGCGAAGCTGACGCCCGCCTATCACCCGCTGGCGGGGCGGCATGTGCTGGTGACGGCGGGCCCGACTCACGAACCGATCGATCCCGTCCGCTACATCGCCAATCGCTCCTCGGGGCGACAGGGTTTTGCGGTGGCGGGCGCGCTGGCGGCCCTGGGCGCGCGGGTCACCCTGATCGCCGGGCCGGTGACGTTGCCCACCCCGCCGGGCGTTACCCGTGTGAATGTCGAGACGGCACGCGACATGGCACAGGCCGTCGCCCAGGCGCTGCCCGCCGATGCCGCCGTCATGGTCGCCGCCGTCGCCGACTGGCGGGTCGAGGCGGCAGGGCAGAAGGTGAAGAAGGACGGCGGCGCCGCCCCTGCGCTGACGCTGGTCGAGAATCCCGACATCCTCGCCACCGTCGCCGCCGCGCCCGACCGCCCCGCGCTGGTCGTCGGCTTCGCGGCCGAGACCGAGCATGTGATCGACCATGCCGTCGCCAAGCGCCTGCGCAAGCGCGCCGACTGGATCGTCGCCAACGACGTATCGGGCGACGTGTTCGGCGGCGATGCGAACCGCGTCCACCTCGTCACCGCCGACGGCGTCGAGAGCTGGGAACGGATGGGCAAGGACGCGGTGGCCAGGGGGCTCGCGCAACGTATCGCGGATGCGCTACAAGCACGGTCATGACGACCGCACCAATCTCCATTGCCATCAAATATTTGCCCCATGGCGAGGGTCTTCCCCTGCCCGCCTATGCCACCCCCGGCGCGGCGGGCATGGACGTGGTCGCCGCCGAGACGCTGACGCTGGAGCCCGGCAAACGCGCCGCTATCGCCACCGGCTTCGCCATCGCGATCCCGCCGGGTTATGAGGTGCAGGTGCGCCCGCGTTCCGGTCTGGCGCTGAAACACGGCATCACCTGCCTCAACACGCCCGGCACGATCGACGAGGATTATCGCGGCGAGGTGAAAGTAATCCTCGCCAATCTGGGCGATCAGCCGTTCGAGGTGGTGCGCGGCGAGCGCATCGCCCAGCTTGTCCCCGCCCCCGTCCAGCGCGCGACCCTGGCCCGGGTCGACGAACTCGACTCGACCGAGCGGGGAGATGGCGGCTTCGGATCGACCGGGCGGTGATCGTGGCGCTGATCCTCGCCGCCGCGACGACCCAGGCGATCGCGCCCGCGTCGCCGGTGACGCCCATACCCCGGCTGGCCGCCCCCGGCCCGGCCGAGCCGCCGCATGACTGGTCGACGCTCGGCGTGCTCACCCTGCCGCCTGCCGGACCGGATATGGTCCGTTTCGTCCGTGACGAAGTGGCGGCGGGGCGTTGCACCCGCGCCCGGCAGGACGACGCGCAGATGGTGCTGGTCGTGCCCCTCGCCATCCGGATCAGCGCTGACGGCAACGCCGACAGCGTGGTGCCGCTCGCTATCGGCTGCCCCACGGTCGAACAGTTCAGCGCAGGCGCGGCACAGCGCATGGTGCGCCACCTGGCGCACCGGACCATGATCCCGGGCGATCGCTGGTATCGGACGGTCATCACCTATACTTGGCTGGGTACGGGGCCGGGATGATCCTGAGCGACGACGAACTCGCCCGTTATGCCCGCCACATAGTCCTCCGCGAGTTCGGCGGCGGCGGGCAGCTGAAACTGAAACAGGCCAAGGTCGCGGTGATCGGCGCGGGCGGCATCGGCTCTCCCGCTATCCAGTATCTGGCCGCCGCGGGCATCGGATCGCTGGTGCTGATCGATGACGATGTGGTCGAGCCGTCCAACCTGCAACGCCAGACCATCTTCACCACCCAGGATCGCGGCACACCCAAGGTCGAGGCCGCCGCCGCCCATGTCGCGCGGCTGAACCCGCATGTCGCCGTGGCCGTGCACCGCACGCGGGTGACGCCGGACAATGCCGCCGCCCTGATCGAGGGGGCCGACGTCGTCCTGGACGGCTGCGACAATTTCGCGACCCGGCTGGCGGTGGCCGATGCCGCGCTGGCCCTGCGCATCCCGCTCGTCTCGGCGGCGGTTGGGCAGTTCGAGGGGCAGCTGGCGGTCTATCGCGGCTGGGAAGCGGACAAGCCCTGTTATCGCTGCTTCGTCGGCGAGGCGGCCGACCAGGCCGGGCTGACCTGCGCCGATGACGGCGTGCTGGGGCCGGTGACGGGGGTAATGGGAAGCCTCGCCGCGCTGGAGGCTCTACGCGCCGCCGCACCGTTCGGGCGCGACAGTGCGGGCAGCATCCTGATCGCCGACATGCTGACCATGCGTTTCCGTACGCTCGCCTTGCCCAAGGACCCCGGCTGTCGTTGCGCTCACATGGTCGCGGTGGCGGCATGAGCGCGCGGCCGACGCCGCCGTCCGGCTGGCTCGACTGGACGGGAGACAAGGGCTGGATCGGGCAGGTCACCGGCCTGCCCGACAGTACGCTCCACGCCTATGCAGGGATGGCGATCCTCACTCTTTCGGCCTTGGTCCTACGGCGCAAGCCCTGGGACTGGCGCTGCTGGCTGACCGTGCTGGTGATCGAGACGGTCAACGAAGCCTATGACCTGCTTCAACCCTTCTATGCCACGGATGAAGGCAATCTGCCCGCCAGCTGGTTCGACATCTGGAACACGATGCTGTGTCCGACGGTAATCCTGCTGACCTTCGGCTGGCTGTCGCGGCGGGCGGACCGGCGGGAGCGTTAATGCTCATTCCTCCCCTTGCAGGGGAGGTGGCAGGCCGAAGGCCTGACGGAGGGGTGTCCCGCTCGGCAAGAGCGGGTCTCACTCGCAACCGGCTACACCCCTCCACCAGCTTCGCTGGTCCCCCTCCCCTTGCAGGGGAGGAATGAAAAAGGGGCGGTGGCCTTTCGGCCCCGCCCCCTTCGTCAACTCGAAAAACTGAAATCAGCCGAGCAGCTTCGTCGCGAACTCGCGCACCGCCGGACCGATGTCCTCGCGCGCCAGCCCCAGCGCCAGGTTGGCCGTCAGCCAGCCCGCCTTGTCGCCGCAGTCGTAACGCTGCCCGTCGAAGGTGAAGCCATGGAAGGGCTGGTTGCCGATCAGCTTGGCCATCGCATCGGTCAGCTGGATTTCGCCGCCCGCACCCGGCTCCTGGGCGTCGAGGATCTGCATGACCTCGGGCTGCAGGATGTAGCGGCCGGGGATCATCAGGTTCGACGGCGCCTTGCCCTTGGGCTTTTCGACCAGCGCGGTCACTTCGGTCAGACGACCGTCCTGCTTGCCCGGCGAGATGATGCCGTATTTGTCCGTTTCGCTGTCGGGCACTTCCAGGGCGCCGATGACGTTGCCACCGACCTGGTCATAGGCCTCGACCATCTGCTTCATGAAGCCGCCGACCATCAGTTCGTCGGGCAGCAGCACCGCGAAGGGCTCGTCGCCGACGATTTCACGCGCGCACCACACCGCATGGCCCAGGCCCAGCGGTTCCTGCTGGCGGACATAGACGGGGCTGCCCGGCTTCTGGCGGATGCCCTCGATCACGGCGAGGCTCTTGCCGCGCGCCTTCATCGTGGCTTCGAGTTCGTAGGAGATATCGAAATGATCCTCCAGCGCGCCCTTGCCGCGACCGGTGACGAAGATGATCTGCTCGATCCCCGCTTCCAGCGCTTCCTCGACGGCATACTGGATCAACGGCTTGTCGACGACGGTCAGCATTTCTTTCGGCATCGACTTGGTCGCGGGCAGAAAGCGCGTCCCCAGACCGGCCACCGGAAAAACAGCCTTGCGAACCTTCTTGATCGTCATGAAACACTCCCTGAATCAATCTGCCTCTAGCCGCATCGTGCAGCGCAACATAGCCTCGCGCCAGCGGGATGCGGTTAGGATGTCCTTAAAAGCGACAGGTTACGAATCGCACGATGACGCGCCCCCCGATCCTCATCATCTTCGGCACAAGGCCGGAAGCGATCAAACTGTTCCCTGTTGTCAGGGTCTTGCGTGATTCGGGCGCGGTGCCGGTCCGGGTCTGCGTGACCGCGCAGCATCGCAGGATGCTGGACCAGGTGCTGGATATCGCCGGGCTCGTCCCCGATCACGATCTGGACCTGATGGAACCGGGCCAGTCGCTCGACCGGCTGACCGCGCGGCTGCTGACCGGGCTGGGCGAGGTGATGGATAGCGAGCGTCCTGCCATGGTCGTCGTGCAGGGCGATACCGCGACCGCCATGGCCGGGGCGCTGGCCGCCTATTACCGCAAGATTCCGGTCGCCCATGTCGAGGCGGGGCTGCGCTCGGGCGATATCTATCAGCCCTGGCCCGAAGAGGTGAACCGGCGGATGATCGCGCCGATCGCCGAACTGCACTTCGCGCCGACCGAAACCGCCGCCGCCGCCCTGCGCGCCGAGGGGATCGATCCGGCCCGGGTCCATGTGACGGGCAACAGCGTGATCGATGCCCTCCACTGGACCAAGGCACGGATCGCCGCCGATCCGATGCTGGCGTCGGGCCTCGATCCCGTACTGGCGCGGCTCGCGGGCAAGCGGATCCTGCTGGTCACGACCCATCGGCGCGAGAATTTCGGTGACGGCATGGCCGCGATCGCCCGTGCGCTGCGCCGGATCGCCGAGCGGGAGGATGTCGGCATCCTCTTCCCGATGCACCCCAACCCCAATGTCGTGGCGGTGATGGACGAGATATTGGGCGACCATCCCGCCATCGCGCGCATTGCGCCGCTCGATTATCCCCAATTCGTCCATGCGCTGGACGCCGCGCATATCGTGCTGACCGACTCGGGCGGCGTGCAGGAGGAAGCCCCTGCGCTCGGCAAGCCGGTGCTCGTCATGCGCGAGACGACCGAACGCCCCGAAGGCGTGGCGGCGGGCACGGCCCGGCTGATCGGCACCGACGAGGACCGGATCGCTGCGGAAGTCTTCGCATTACTCGACGATACAGACCGTTATGCCGCCATGGCGCGCGCGCATAACCCATTCGGCGCAGGGAATACCGCCGAGCAGATCAACAGGATCATGACCCATGCCCTTGGACTCTGAACTCTCGGTCACGGTGATGGGGCTGGGCTATATCGGCCTGCCCACCGCCGCGATCATCGCGCGGACCGGCGCGATGGTGACCGGGGTCGACGTCACCCCCTCGGTCGTCGAGACGATCAATTCGGGCCGCGTCCATATCGAGGAGGTCGATCTGGACGGCCTGGTATCGGGCGTGGTGGCGCGCGGCAGCCTGAAGGCCTCGCTGACCGTCGCCCCGGCCGATGTCTTCGTCATCGCGGTGCCGACGCCCTTCACCGAGGATCGCCAGCCAGACATCACCTTCGTCCTCGATGCCGCGCGGGCGATCGCGCCGGTGCTGAAGACCGGCGACACGGTGATCCTCGAATCGACCTCGCCCGTCGGCACGACCGAGCAGGTCCGCGACCTGATCGCGCGCGAACGCCCGGACCTGAAGCTGCCGGGCGCCACCCGGCCGGGCGAGCAGGCCGATCTCGCCATCGCCTATTGCCCGGAACGCGTTTTGCCGGGGCGTATCCTGGTCGAGCTGATCGACAACGACCGCGTTATCGGCGGCATCACGCCGCGCTGCGCGCGCAAGGCGCTGGCCTTTTACCGGCGCTTCGTGCGTGGCGCGTGCGTCACCACCACCGCGCGCGCGGCCGAAATGACCAAGCTGACCGAGAACGCCTTTCGCGACGTCAACATCGCCTTCGCCAATGAACTCAGCCTGGTGGCGGACACGCTGGGGGTCGATGTGTGGGAGGTTATCCGGCTGGCCAATCGCCATCCGCGCGTCAACATCCTGTCGCCCGGCCCCGGAGTCGGCGGACATTGTATCGCGGTCGATCCCTGGTTCCTGGTCGCGGCCGACCCAGCCAACACGCCGCTGATCCGCACCGCGCGTGAAGTGAACGACGGCAAGACCGACCATATCATCGCCCGCGCCGCCGCGATGATCGAGGCGCAGGACGGGCCGGTCGCCTGTCTGGGCCTCGCCTTCAAGGCCAATATCGACGACTTCCGCGAAAGCCCCGCGCTGAAGGTCGCCGCCGCCCTCGCCGCCCGGTTCGGCGAGCGCGTCCATATCGTCGAGCCCTATGCCGCCACCCTGCCCCGCGCCTTTGACGGGACGGGCGCACGGCTGATCGATATCGACACCGCGCTGGAAACTTGCGAGGCGATGATCGTTCTAGTCGACCACGACATTTTCCGATCCGTCCCGCTCGACGAGCGTCGGGGCAAGACCGTTCTGGACACGCGCGGGCTATGGCCTGACCAGAGCTGAGGCCCACGTCGCATTGCGCGAGCGCATGGTCGGGACTAAGCACAACCGCCTATAGCGGATATCAGACCATCCATGCTTGCCAAGCTGTTGAATCTACGAAAGCGCGTTCCTGATTTCGTACCCGCCATGGTGCCCGGTCTTCGGGTCTATGCCGTCGGCGATATCCATGGTCGGCTGGACCTGCTCGACGCCATCCTGACCCGGATCGAGGCGGATCACGGCGCGCGTCCACCCGCCGAACGCCACATCATCTTCCTCGGCGACCTGGTCGATCGCGGCCCCGATTCGGCCGGAGTCGTGGAGCGCATCCGCCAGCTTGGCGCCAGCGATCGCCGCGTCCATTGCCTGATGGGCAATCATGAGGAGATTTTCCTCCGCGCGATCGACGGCGACGACAAGGCGCTGCGCCTCTTCTGCCGAATCGGCGGGCGCGAGACGATGCTCAGTTACGGCGTCTCCAGCGAGGATTATGAGCGGCTCGATTACAACGAGGTTGCGGACCGGCTAAAGGCCGTGGTGCCGCATGAGCATCAGTTGTTCCTGTCGAACCTGAAGGAGATCATGGTTCTGGGCGACTATGCCTTCGTTCATGCGGGAATCCGTCCCGGTATCCCGATCGCCGAACAGAAGCTGACCGAAACGCGCTGGATTCGCGATCCTTTTCTGGATCACCGCGCGCCTTTGGAGAAGATGGTCGTGCATGGCCATACGGTCGCCGAAGAGGCAGAAATCCTGCCGCATCGCATCGGAATTGACACTGGTGCCTATCAGAGCGACCGACTGACCGCGCTGATGCTGGAAGATCAGGCACGAGAGATTTTTTCCACCTGATGTCTCTTTACTGAGGCGAAACGTTTGCGGGGGCATTCCGTTGAGCGGTAAAGCAACGTATAGCCGCAGGGCGGTAAAGTAATGTTGCATTGCCGCATCAGTGTGGGAGCATAACTGCCCCATACTCGTTGGTGGGGTTGCCTTGGGACGGCTTGCGTGCCATGGGCCTGCTGACATTTTTAAGGGAGTTAGACATGCGTCTTGGGAAGTTTCTCGTCGCCGCTGCCGCCGTTTCGATGACCGTTGCTCCGGCAATGGCTGCGAACCCGGCTGCCAGCCTTTCGGTTTCGAAGTCGGTCCGCGCGTCGGCTCCGGCTGCCAAGAAGAACGGCCTGGCCGGCGGTGGCATCCTCGTCGCCGTTCTGGCGGCTGCTGCCGTCGTCGCCGGCATCGTTGTTGTTGCCGACTCGGACGACTCGGCCGACAGCAACTAAGTTGCTTCAGCCTCACGGTTGAAAGGAATAGCGGCCTTCGGGCCGCTATTTTTTTGCCTGGTGGGGATGGGGTGCGTTTGCTTCATCGGTGAGATACGGCCCGATAGGCATGACCGGCATATCGGGACCGCCGAGGCTCTCACCGACGCGCGGTCGGCCTTGACCTACGCATTCAACGCTGAACGGATATGATGATCTGCCAATCAAGCGCGTTGGGTATCAGCGCATAGCTGGGTGCAGGACTTGTCTGGGGCGGACGAAGCATCAGGGTTATCCGCCAAACATGCTCCCTCACTGACGCCTTGTATGAGACACAAGCCATCGGTTGGCTTCTGACAGGCGCGATGACTTGGCCTTGATGGGAGTAAGCCTCTCCTTTCAGGGATAGATCAGGGTAGAACCTCCCCATGAGCGCTGGTCATATGCCCCCCTGCCCGCGCGACGCAGACGATCGAGCCCGATTACTGTCATCTCCCTCACAGAATAAGTGGGATCGGCGGTAACAACCCCGGTAGGAACCACCACAACCTCCACCGAATCGAGCGTACGGGGCGAATATCCGGCTATTGCAGCAAGCCCTCTAAGGCCAAACCTTGGAGATGCACGCCAGTTGTGGGCGACATCGTCGCTCGCCTGGCATGCGGTGGTCCCAGGTCAAGCCTGAAACGCAAAATCGCCGGAACCCTGTGGGGCTCCGGCGATCTCGATCCGATTGGAAACGCTTGGGGTTCGGTCTGCGCCCTTAGCGGGGCGACGGTGCGCCGGGAGCACCGCCGGGCATCCCGCCAGGACCACCGGCGCCGCCCATCATCGACTGCTGCGCCTGCATCTGGCGCAGGACCGATTCGGGGATGAAGTCGATCATCTCGACATCGAACACCAGTTCCGAATTGGCCGGGATCGGGCCGTTCGCATGGTCGCCATAGCCGAGCTTGGCAGGCAGCCAGAAACGATACTTCGAACCCTTGGGCATCAGCTTCAGCGCTTCGGCAAAGCCGGGCAGCACGCTCGACAGCGGCATCGGGGTCGGCTGCTTGGAGGCGTCGAAGACGGTGCCGTCGATCAGGCGGCCGGTATAGTTGACCAGCGCCACGTCGGTCGCGGTCGGATGCGCCCCGCCCTGACCAGGCTCGATCACCTTATACTGAAGACCAGACGCAGTCGTCGTGACGCCGGCGCCGCGCGCCTCACGCACCAGGGCGGCATCGCCCTGACGCGCCAGCAAGGCAGCGGCGATCACGGCCGCCACCACCGCAACCCATATCCAGACCAGATAGGAACGCCGGACGGGACGAAGGGGAACAGCGGTTACGGACATGCCTGTTTCTCGCTCTGTGCGTGGGCGTTCAGGGAATGCGGCGCTCGAAGCGCGGGCCGATTCGCCTCATGCGATTCGGCCGGTGCCGGGCCGCACCGCGCCCTCCGCCAGATGCGAAAGGGTCACGGCCGCCCGGCGAGACGCTTACCGTGCGCCGTCGCGCTCGGCGCGCTTGCGCTCCAGCTTGCGGGCACGACGCACCGCCGCGGCACGCTCACGAGCGCGCTTTTCCGAGGGCTTCTCGTAATGGCGACGGAGCTTCATTTCGCGATACACGCCTTCCCGCTGCAGCTTCTTCTTGAGCGCGCGAAGGGCCTGATCCACATTGTTGTCGCGAACGATGATCTGCATAAAAACGAATTGCTCCGGCAAAACAGGATAAAGCGGCCGCAGAACAACTGTGGCCGCATCGTCGGGCGCTCCTAGCAGCGCGGTCGTCCGATTACAACCCGTCGGATCGCAAATCGCTCTGCCGCACGGCATCCTCCGCTCGGCGCCGAAGTGCCGGATATGAACGCGCTTGTCATGTGGCGGCCATGCTGCGGTGATCCCCCGCCCCCTAGAAGCGTCGCTGTCCGGCTAACTCCCGTATGCCGGGCACCCTGACATGTTCATGGGCCTTTCAGGCTCAGGAACGAAACGGCACGGTGCCTCCCCTGTCACCGCGTCAGCCCCGGTCCGGTACCCGCCGGACCGGGGCCTCTTTCAGGCCGGAGCCGACATGGCTAAGGCAAGCGCCATGACCGTCCCCGCTTCCCCCGCCACGCCGCTGACCCTGTACAACAGCCTGACCCGCATGGCCGAGACGTTCCGGCCGATCGATCCGGCCAATGTTCGCGTCTATTCCTGCGGGCCGACGGTCTACAACTATGCGCATATCGGCAATCTGCGCGCCTATGTCTTCACCGATACGCTGTCGCGCGTGCTGCGGTGGAAGGGCTGGCCGCTCACCCACATCATCAACATCACCGATGTCGGCCATCTGACCTCGGACGCTGATGCGGGCGACGACAAGATGGAGGCCGCCGCCAAGAAGAGTGGCCAGGACATCTGGGCGATCGCCGCGCATTACACCGACGCCTTCAAGCGCAACCTGAAGGATCTGGGCATTGCCGAGCCCACCCGCTTCCCGCTGGCGACCGAGCATGTCCCGCAGATGATCGACTTCGCCAAGGCGATCGAGGCGAAGCATTGCTACCGCCTGCCCGACGGCCTGTATTTCGACGTGACGACCGTGCCCGATTATGGCCGCCTCGCCCGGCATCAGGATGACGAGGGCGAAAGCCGCATCGATCCGGTCGCGGGCAAGCGCCACCCGGCCGACTTCGCCATCTGGCGCGCCTCCGCGCCGGGCGAAAATCGTCAGATGGAATGGGACAGCCCCTGGGGTCCGGGTGCGCCGGGCTGGCATCTGGAATGCTCGGTGATGAGCAAGCAGTATCTGGGTGCGCAGTTCGACATCCATACCGGCGGCATCGACCACCGCGAGATTCATCACCCGAACGAAATCGCCCAGAACCAGGCGCACAGCTGCACCCCCAACAGCGGCGCCAATATCTGGATGCACAATAATTTCCTGGTCGACCGCACCGGCAAGATGTCCAAGTCGTCGGGCGAGTTCCTGACGCTCCAGGCGCTGATGGATCGCGGTTTCCACCCGCTCGCCTATCGCCTGATGTGCCTCCAGGCGCATTACCGGTCGGAGATGGAGTTCGGCTGGGATGGCCTGGCGGCCGCGCAGGTGCGGCTCAAGCGCCTCGTCCAGACGGTCGAGGGGCTTCGCGCCCGCGCCGACGCGCCCGAGAAGGGCGATGCGGCCTCCTATCGCGAGCGGCTGGACAGTGTGCTGTCCGACGATCTGGCGACGCCCCGCGCGCTGCCGGTGCTGGACGAGATGCTGGGCGACAAGAAGCTGTCGCCGGGCGTGCGACTCGCCGCGCTGGCCGATTTCGATGCGACATTGGGGCTGCAACTGACGACGCTGACCCGCGCCGACCTGCGCACCCGGCCCAGGACCGCGACCCTGGACGAGTCGGAGATCGAGGCGCAACTGGTCGAGCGTCGCGCGGCGCGGGCGGACAAGGATTTCGCCAGGAGCGACGCGATTCGCGACACGCTGCTCGCCGCCGGGGTCGAGGTGATGGACGGCGACCCGCTGGGCTGGGACTGGAAGCCGGTGCTACCGGAAGGTTGATAAGACCTATTCCTCCCCTTTCAGGGGAGGAATTGTAAAAATATCGCTCAACGCCGTCCGCGCGGGGATCGCATCCTCAGGCCGATGAACAGCACGGTCGGCCAGAACATCGTGTTGGCGATGTCGCCCAGCGTGTCGGTCCAGCGCCACGATCCGTAATGCAGCCGGTCGAGGATCTCGTTCGCCGCCTCGGCCAGCGCGACGCAGGCGAGCGGGATCGGCGTGGCCAGCGACTTTCGGGTCAGGATGCGCGCCAAGAACAGTACTGCCATGCCTGCATGAACGTGCAACAGGCTGTCGGCCATGCCGGTGCCGTCACCGATCCACTGGATGAAATCGGCATAGCGTTGGGGAATATCCATGGCCGCCGCTTGCCCCGGCAGGACGCGACTTACAATCCCCGCGCCGCATGGGGCCCCTGCTCCGCGTTGAAATGTAAGAAAGCCCGCGACCTGTCGAGTGGGATCGTGGACCTATCAGGCTGCCCCGCTTTCTTCCCTCTCCCCTCTATGAGGGGCGAGGGAAGAAGGGCACGGTCGAATGCCAATCGGTTCTCTAGCCATGCGGCGATGTCAGTGGGCGATCAGAAGCTGCTCCAATCGTCGTCATCCTGCTTCACGGCAAGATTGCCCTGGACCGGGCTCGGTACACGCCGCACCGGGGCGGGCGCGCGGCGCATGGGAGCGACCGACGCGGCCGGTGCCATCACCGTCTCGTCGACGCGGAAGCGGTTGACCTGCTCCTCCAGCGCACGGGCTTCGGCGGACAGCGCGCGGACGGCGGCGGTCACTTCCTCGACCATCGCGGCATTGGCCTGGGTCACGCCGTCCATGTCATTGATCGCCAGATTGACCTGCTGGATGCTCGTCGCCTGTTCGGACGCCCCGCCCGCGATCGATTCGACCAGCCCGCTGATGTCATGCATGCCCGTAGCGATCAGGCGCAGCGACTCGTCGGTCTTGTTGGCCAGTTCCACGCCGCTGCGCACCCGCTCGACCGTGGTCGTGATGCGGGCGCTGATGTCGCGCGCCGCTTCGGCCGAGCGTTCCGCGAGCGCACGCACTTCGGAGGCGACGACGGCAAAGCCCTTGCCCGCATCGCCCGCCCGCGCCGCCTCGACGCCCGCGTTCAGCGCCAGCAGGTTGGTCTGGAAGGACAGGCCGTCGATTACCGCGATGATCTCGGCAATCTCGTTGGACGAACGTTCGATATCGCCGATCGCGGAGACGGTGCGGCGGACGATCGCCTCGCTATTGGCGACGTCGCTGCTCGCCTTGCGGACGATGCCCTCGGCAGACTGGGCCTTGGTCGCTGCCGCCGTCACCGACTGGGCGATCTCGTTCATCGCGGCCGAGGTTTCCTCGATGCTCGCCGCCTGCTGCTCGGCACGGCGAGCCAGGTCGTCGGCGGCTTCGTTCATCTCCACCGCGCCGCTGCTGATCCCGGCGGCATTGACCCGTACCGCGCCCAGCGAGCCCGACAGACGCGAGACGGCCGTGTTGAAGTCGCGCTCGATCGCCGCATAGGAAGGCGGGAAACCCGAAAGCCGGGCCGTCAGGTCCGAATCGGCCAACTGGCCCAGCGCGCAGCCGATCCGGTCGACCACCTCATTCTGCTCGGCATCCGCTCGCGCCTTGGCGACGGCCGCGTCGCGGAAGACGACGACGGCGCGCGACATGCTGCCCAATTCGTCGCCCCGGTCGGCATCGGGGACGGCGATATCGTTGCGACCGCGCGACAAGGCTTCCATGATCCCGGTCAGCCGGACGATCGGCCGCCCCAGCGCACGCGACAACAGCATCGCCATTGCCGCCGCGACACCGATCATCACCACCGCCCCGATGGCCAGGCTCCATTGCCCGGTCAGCAGCGCCGTCTTCCGTGCGGCCCGCACGCTCTTCAATTCCGCGACGGTCTGCGCCCGGACATCGCGCAGCGCCTGAAGGACCGAGGTGACCCGAACCCGCTCGCTATTGTCGCGAAGCCATTGCTGTGCGCCCTCGCGGTCGGTGCGACTGCGCTCGATCAGCGGATCACCGATCGTGCGGCGCCATTCCTGCATATGCTCGTGCGACCGGGCGACCTCCGCGCGGGCCTTCGGATCATTGTCCAGCAGCGCGTCGAGCTTGGACGCGGACTGTATCTCGGTCGCGCGCGACTCGAAATACTGCTTCAGATAGGCTTCGTCGGAGGTGATCAGGAAGCCGCGCATCTGGCTGTTTTCGCGCTGGACCCCGCCCTCCATCTCCAGCGTATAGCCATAGATGTCCTGGGCATGGCTGCTTTCCGTGGTCGTCGCCTGAATGCGGGCGAACGCCCACCACAGCACGCCGATCATGACGAACACCGTCATGATGACGAGCGCGAAGGACAGGCCGATCTTCTTCGGTATGGGCAAGGATGAAAGCATGGCGATTCCCGACACGTCGCGGGCTGTCATGCCGGCGATTTCGATCGGGCATAGGCGCCAACTGCAAACGGTTGGTTAAATGCCTACACTTCCAACCTATTGTAATGCCGTCCCTGTTCGATCGAGCAGCGGCGGGCGATAGGGTGTCGGCGCACCCGCCGGGATGGCCGCGATCTCGGCCGCGACGGCATCGGCCCGCGCCGAGGAGGACGGATGCGTGCGGCTGCGGAAGATGCCGCCATCGACCTCGCCGCCATGCTCGCGCCAGAAGCGCACGGCATCCTGCGGATCGTAACCCGCGTTGCGCATCAGGTTGACGCCCAGCAGGTCCGCCTCCGTTTCGGTCTGACGAAACAGCCGCCCGTTACGCCCGAATTCCGACAGGATGCCGCGCTTCACGCCCGCTGCGTCCAGCCGGTCGCGATGGTGCAGGATGTTGTGCGAGAATTCATGCGCGACGACGACCGCGATCATCCGGTCGTCGAACCGCTCGAAGAAGCGCGATCCGATCTGGACGATATCGCCGTCCGCCGATGCGGTCAGCCCCGGCCCCATCAGCATCTCGAAACGCGATCGGCAACCGGGCTGGGCCGCGACCGTCACGTCCCGCTTCCGACCATGGCGCAGCAGGGTCAGGCGCAGCGGCCGGTCGGCGGGCTCCGCGGCGATCTGGCGCTGCGCGGCATCGCGGGTCGCGGTGTTCGCCTGCGACGCACCGGCCGGATTGACCGTGAAGGGCTTGCCGTCGACCGCCTCGATCGTGTCGTTCGCCTGCACCCCGGCATTGGCCGCCGCGCTGCCCGGCACCACCGCCTCGACCGCGACTGGCCCCTCGAAGCCGAAGATCGCGGGCAGGTCCTTGCGCACCCCCGGGTCATACTGGTCGATCGCATGGATCACGATGCCGGGGGTCGGCGCCCGGTCGGGACAGATCGCGGCGTTGGCCGTCGCCAGCTTCCACGCGATCGTCGCCAGCCGCAGATCGGCGTCCCGCATCGCCCCGAACAAGGCGGTGTCGTCGGTCTTCTCGACCGACACCAAGGGGGCCGCTGGCGCCTGGTCCGGCACCGACAGCAGGAAGGCGGACAGGGCGACGACCGCCGACGACAGGATAGAGGCACGCGACATCGCGTCTCCGCTACCGCCTCTGCCCCGAATCCGCAAAGCCGGTCGCCGCAATCGGCCACCGTTCGGCGCAAACTCGTATCAGGCGCAACAAAGCACGCGACTTGGGGGCCTCAAACGCCAACTTCATTGCGTATGGGGTTAAATCGGCGCATGGGCGATGCTCGAAACCAAAGAAGACGAAAGAGCAGGACGATCATGGCCGCGAACTGGGCCCCCGACAGCTGGACCAACGCCGAAGCGCGCCAGCTTCCCCGCTATCCCGACCAGAATGCGCTGGATGCCGCGACCAAGACGCTGGCGACCTATCCGCCGCTGGTCTTTGCGGGCGAGGCGCGCAGCCTGACCGCCGAACTGGCCGAGGTGGCCGAGGGCCGGGGTTTCCTGCTCCAGGGCGGCGACTGCGCCGAGAGCTTTGCCGAGCATAGCGCGAACAACATCCGCGACACGTTCCGCGTCATCCTGCAGATGGCGGTCGTCCTGACCTTCGCCTCGAAGCTACCGGTGGTGAAGCTGGGTCGCATGGCGGGCCAGTTCGCCAAGCCGCGCTCGGCCGATACCGAGGTCGTGGGTGGCGTGGAACTGCCCAGCTATCGCGGCGACAATGTCAACGACATCGCCTTCACCCCCGAAGCCCGCGTGCCCGATCCCCAGCGTATGCTGCGCTCCTATGCGCAGTCGGCGGCGACGCTGAACCTGCTGCGCGCCTTTGCGCAGGGCGGTTATGCCAATCTGCACCAGGTGCATCGCTGGACGCACGACTTCATGGGCCGCAGCCCCTGGGCGCAGAAGTATAGCGAGATGGCCGACCGGATCGGCGAGGCGCTGGACTTCATGGCGGCGTGCGGCATCGACCCGGCGTCGGTACCCCAGTTGGCGCAGACCAGCTTCTACACCAGCCATGAAGCGCTGTTGCTGCCCTATGAGCAGGCACTGACGCGTCAGGACTCGCTGACCGGCGACTGGTACGACACCTCGGCCCATTTCCTGTGGATCGGCGACCGCACCCGGTTCGAGGGTTCGTCGCATGTCGAATTCCTGCGCGGCATCGGCAACCCGATCGGCGTGAAGTGCGGCCCCAGCCTCGAGCCCGAGGCGCTGCTCCGCATGCTCGACACGCTGAACCCGGGCCGCGTGCCCGGCCGCATGACGCTGATCACCCGCTACGGCCATGACAAGATCGAGGCGCATCTGCCCAAGCTCGTCCGCGCCGTCACACGCGAGGGGCATCCGGTAGTCTGGTCCTGCGACCCGATGCACGGCAACACGATCAAGGCGGCGACCGGCTACAAGACCCGCCCCTTCGACCGCATCCTGGCCGAAGTGCGCGGCTTCTTCGCCGTCCACCGCGCCGAGGGCACCCATGCGGGCGGCATCCATGCCGAGATGACCGGCCAGAACGTCACCGAGTGCACCGGCGGTGCGATCGACGTGACCGAGCAGTCGCTGGCCGACCGCTACCACACGCATTGCGACCCGCGCCTCAATGCGGGCCAGAGCCTGGAGCTGGCCTTCCTGCTCGCCGAAATGCTGAACGAGGAAATGGCCGAGCGCCGCAAGGACGCCGCCTGATCGATACCGGAAAGGGGCGGGACGACACCATGTCGCTCCGCCCCTTTCACTTTTATCAAGGTTTCGGCAGGGAAGCGCTTGACGCCTCACCCCACCCCCGCTAATAGCGCCCCTCCACTGCACGGCCCCTTCGTCTAGCGGTTAGGACGTCGCCCTCTCACGGCGAAAACACGAGTTCGATTCTCGTAGGGGTCACCACTTCGGCGATATGTCGCGAAGTTCGATGAACGCGGTGGAAATCACGAAATTTCGGTAAGCTGATCGGTCTACGACTTGGGTCGTACCGACCTTCGGATATGCCCTTATTCTCCTCCCCCCTGTCCAGGGGAGAGGAAAGAATGGGCCGCAACGAACGTCGATTGCCGCCCGTCAGAAATCGACATTGGCGGACAGCCACAAGCGGCGGCCTTCCTGGTTGATCGCATAGGCGGGCGTGAAGATGGTGTTCGCGCCGCTGCGATAGGATTCGTACACGGCATAATCGGTGTCGAAGATGTTGTAGATCGCCGCCGACAGGCGGAATGCGTCCGTCACCTGATACGCGCCGCCGATGTGGAACAGCTCGTAACCGCGGAAATCGCCGAGCGCGCGCTGCTGGTCGTTATTGCCGCGATACCGGCTCGACCGGATTTCGGCGCGGGTCCACAGGTTCGCCTTGTCCGTCACCTTCCACCGCAGATTGCCGTTCAGCATGTGCTTGGGAATACCGATCAGCGGTCGCCCCTGGTCCGCGCCGCTCAGCTGCTCGGTTTCGGTATAGGTGTAGTTGGCGGTCAGCGAGACGGCGCGGCTGAACGCGATCTTGCCCGCCGCCTCGATGCCGCGTGCCCGCGCCTTGTCGATGTTCACCGACTGGCTGAACAGGTCGACCGCCGGGAACGGTCCGACGTCGAGGCAGTTCGGCCGGTTCGGATTGCCGGCAAACCGACAGTTGGGAATGCCCGGCCCGGCGGCGATCTTGTCGGTGAAGTCGTTGTTGAACAGCGTGACGTTGCCGCTGAACAGGCCCTTGTCGTCATAATAGACACCGGCTTCATAGCTGGTGCTGGTTTCGGGAATGAGGTTCGGCGTGCCGAGCAGCGGCGTGCGCCCCTGATTGCCGAAACCGATAATCCCCTCGGCGATCTGTTCGACGCGCGGCGTCTTGAAACCACGACTCACGCCGCCCTTCACGGTCAGCGCGTCGTTGATGTTCCACACCGCATAGGCGCGCGGCGACCATTTGTTGCCGAAGGTCGAGTGATCGTCATAGCGCACGCCGCCGGTCAGGTTGAAACCCTCGGTCAGGGTCACGGTCGCCTCGGCGAACCCGGCCCATTGGGTGAAGGCGAAGGGCTCGGGTGCGACCCCCTCGACCATGCGCGCACGCCAATATTGGCCACCCAGGGTGAAGGCGACCGGCCCCTGCTTGCCTGCGAACCGGGAGTCGACGATGTCGTTGCGCGCCTGCAACTCGCGCGGGCTGCCCGGTACCTTGCCCGGCGTGCCTCGGGGAATCAGGCGACCGATCGTCTCGGTCTCGTTGCGGGTCAGCGTCGTGTCGAGCGTGCCCAGCCCGGTCCGCCAGCTATGCGCGACGACATAGTTGGAGCGGTTGAAACGCTGCTCCGGCGCATAGCCGCCCGACCCCAGCGTGCCGAGCCGCCCTTCGCTATTGTCATAGCTTTGCGTATTCCGATCATATTCGATCCACAGATCGTGATCGGTATGCGGCGTCAGCGACAGGCGGCCGCCATAATTATAGATGTCGGAGCGCACCGGGTTCCGGCCGAGCGTCAGCGCCGGATCGCCGGGGATCGGGATGTCCGAACCTTCGCGGTGGAACACGCTGCCCCGCAGCGTCAGGCCTAGCAGGTTGCGGATCACCGGCCCCTGCGCAAAGCCGTTCACCGACTGGATGTTGCCGAACCGATCATCCCCCTGCACCGTGCTTTCGGCGGTGGCGGTGCCGACCCAGTGGCTGCCGACCTTGCGGGTGATGATGTTGATGACCCCGCCCATCGCATCCGACCCGTAAAGCGTCGACATCGGCCCGCGTACGACCTCGATCCGGTCGATCGCCGAGAAGGGCGGCAGGAAGCTGGTGGCGGTTTCGCCGAAGCCGTTGGGCGTGACCCCGCCCGGCGCATTCTGGCGACGCCCGTCGAGCAGGATCAGGGTATAGTCGCTGGGCATGCCACGGATGGAGATGTTCAACCCGCCGGTCTTGCCCGCTTCGCCGCCGACATCGATGCCCTGCACGTCCTGCAACGCCTCCGCCAGACTGCCGAACCGCTTTTCCTCCAGGTTCGCGCGGTCGAGCACGGTGATGCTCGCCGGGGCCTCGACGATGCGCTGCTCGTAACCGGCTGCGGTCACGACCACCTCATGGCCTGCCGCCGTATCGCCCGTGTCGCTGGTCCCCGCCTGCGTCTGTGCGCCCGCCGGAGCGATCGCCACGGCCCATGCCATGGCCAATCCCGAGACCGCTGCCCCCATTCGTACCACCATTACGCCCCCTGTTACTCTTGCGAGTGATTAGCATTCGCGGGCCGACTGCGATATTGGGGTGTCCATGGTCAACCCGGACGGGGAGGCAGACAAGAAATGTAATGGTGTGGAAACGTAATGACGGCGGCGACACGGTAGGACGTGGCCCACCGCCCCAAGCGGAGTTGCGCCGATCCGCCTTCAGCAACCCTGCGTGCCGAAAGGCGGATTACGCCATGCGACCCAGCGTGCGCGGATCGGCACGTCCCAGAAGCGCCACGCCGCCGCCGCGAAGGCCAGCGTGAACAGATAGAGCGAAACCGCGACCAGCGCCGTCTTGCTGCCTGTTTCCGGGCCGTTCGCCACCCAGTTCATATAGACATACACGAACGGATAATGGGTGATGTACAGCGGATAGGACAATCGCCCCGCCGCCTTGCACAAGCGCAGCGTGGTGGCGCTGCCCGCCGAATGCCGCCCGGCGATCAGGATCAGCGGAAACAGCATCAGCACGCAGACTGCCTGATACACACCGTTCCACTTCACCCCGCCGACTTCGGGCAGGACTGGCGCGGCGAATAGCAGCAACAGGATCAGGCTGAGCGGCAGGAACCCCAGCCGCAGGCGTGGCAAATGGTCGCCCAGACGGTAGAGGATCAACCCGGCCAGGAACGGATAGGCCAGACGCACCGGCGCGCCCCAGAAATTGTGCAGCCCCCAGCCGGTATCATAAGACCCCAGCGTCAGTGCGGTCGCGGCCGACGCAATCGCCGCCAGGCCTGCCAACGCGACCAGCGCTCCCAGACCCAGGCGGCGCAGGACCAGGGCATAGGCCAGATTGGCGATATATTCCTGCAAGAGCGTCCAGGCGGGCGCATTCAGCGGATGGCTGTCCCCCAGCCGATTGGGCAGCGGCGCGGATGGCAAGGCGAGCAGCGCCGCGACAAAGGCCAGTCCCACCAGCCATGGCGTCGCATCCTGCCGATCCCCGGCAAAGGGATCGAGCAGGTAACTCGCCAATCCCAATATCGCGCCCAGCACGACCAGCGGATGCAGCCGGACGAGACGCCGCGCCAGAAAGCCCCTGACACGCATCCGCGACCAGCGATCGTCATAGGCATAGCCGACGACGAAGCCCGACAGCGCGAAGAAGAAATCCACCGCCAGATAGGCATGGGGCAGCAACAGCCGGTCCGCCTCGAACAACACGGTGATGCCCTGGATATGGAACGCCACCACCAGCAGCGCCGCCGTGCCCCTCAGGCCGTCCAGCACCTCGAAATGCGGTTTGCCCCGCCGGGTGGTGTCGGGCGTCGTCATCGGGCGAGGCCGCGCGCCGGATTGCCGGCCACCGTCTGCCCCGGCGCCACGTCGCGCGTCACCACGCTGCCCGCGCCGATGATGGCATCGTCGCCGATCGTCACCCCCGGCAGGATCAGCGCGCCACCGCCGACCCAGACATTGGCACCGATGCGGATCGGCCGTCCGCACTCCCACCCCTGCGCCCGAAGCGCCGGATCGCGCGGGTGGTCGGCGGTCAGGATTTGGACGCCCGGCCCGATCTGCGTCCCCGCGCCGATCTCGACCCGCGCCACGTCCAGGATCACGCAGGCAAAGTTCAGGAAGACCCGCTCGCCCAGCATGATGTTATAGCCATAATCGCAGTGAAAGGGCGGCCGGACCACCGCCCCCGCCCCCACCCGCCCCAGCCCTTCGGCCAGCAGCGCATGCCGATCGGCGGCATCCTGGCCAAGCGAACCGTTGTAGCGGACCATCCACGCCGCCGCGCGCGCGGCATCGGCGGCCAGCTCGGGATCGTCGGCGATGTACAATTCGCCCGCCAGCATCCTTTGTTTCTGACTGGTCATGCTCAACTCAGATCGTGCAGGTCTTTGCCGAGCGGCGCGGTGATGCGCAGGTCGGAGAAGCGCACCTCCAGCCCTTCCCGCTCGGGCGTGCAGGCCATCGGCCCGACCCGATAGCCTGGCGCGACCGGAAACGGCGCCAGCCGAACCAGCGGCCAGTGCTTGCCGTCCGCCGACACCTGCAGGCGCAGCACGCCTTTGGCGACCGTCACGCGCATCCAGAAATCGGCCGCATTGCCCTCATAGGGGCCGGTCGCCCAGTCCGAACGGCCGTCGGTCAGCACACTGCTCAGCATCGCGCGGCCGTCGGACAGCTCGATTCCTGCCTTGACCCAGCGCCGCTCGTCGACGCGGACCATGATCCCCGCCTGGTCGTACAGCTTGTCGTAGCGCCCCCGTATACGCAGCTGCGCGGTGAAGGCGTCACCGGTCGGGAAGCCCAGGAAATGGCCGCTGTCGCGGGTGAAGCCATAATGGGTCTCGCGCCAGAAATCGGTTCCGCGATCGGTGGTCATCACCAGATCGCCATTTGCCTCCGCCCGCCAGACCTTGGGCGCATTCAGCCAGACGCCGTCCTTTCGCCCCAGCACGGCCGTCCCGACCGGAGTCCCCGCCGCCGTTGCCATCTGTGGCACGGTCAACACGACCGCGCTGCCCAGGATCGTGCGGCGGGACAATTGCGGTTCGTCCATGGTTCTTCTTTCCCGTTTCGCGCTACGGCAGAGCCGTTTGCTGACTTTCTCGACAGCATGTGTACATTTGTACATATTCGATGCAACGGAGTTTTTGCATGGCCGACCGATCCGCGCGACGAAATGACCCGGAGCGTCGGCAACGCATCATCGCCGCCGCGCTGGAGGTGATCGCGGAACATGGCGTGCCCGCCACCACCCATCGCCGGATCGCGGCGGCGGCGGGGGTGCCGCTCGGCTCGGTCACCTATTATTTCACCTCGCTGGAGGCGTTGCTGACCGACGCCTTCACGCAACTGGCGGAGGAATCGTCGCACGCCTTCGCCACCCGCATGGCCCAGGCCCAGAGCCGCGACGATGCGCGCGAGGCGATCATCGACATCATCGCAGGGTCGGTCTGGGCCGAACCGCGCACGCTGCTGCTCAGTTACGAACTCTATGCCTTTGCCGCGCGCCATCCTTCGGTTTCGACCGTCATGCAGGGGTGGATGAACAACAGCCGCGCCGCGCTGGAGCGGTTCTTCGATCCGCTGACCGCCCGTGCGCTCGATGCGCTGGTCGAGGGGATCGGCATCCACAACTCGATCGACCCCGCCCCCCTGGACCGAAATGCGATCAGCGACATCGTGCATCGGATCACCGGCGACGCGGCGTGAACGAAAGCCGGTCGCGATCATTGTGCGAAGGATCATTCCACCCGACCCGGAGACGCATCGATGAAGACCAGCGGCAATACGATCCTGATGACGGGCGGCGGCAGCGGTATCGGCGAGGCGCTGGCCCATCGTTTCCATGACCGGGGCGACACCGTCATCATCGCCGGGCGACGCCGCGAGGCGCTGGAAAAGGCGGCGGAAGGGCGCGATCGCATCCATGTCGTCACGCTGGATGTCGAGGATGCGGCGGCGGTCGACGCCTTCGCCAGGCAGATCGTTGCCGACTTCCCCACGCTGAACGTGCTGTTCAACAACGCAGGCATCATGAAGTTCGAGGATCTGACCGGCCACCGCGACCTGGCTGATGCCGAGGCGACGCTGACCACCAACATCCTGGGTCCGATCCGACTGACCAATGCGCTGATCGACCATCTGATCCAGCAGCCTGATGCCGCGATCGTCAACGTGACCTCGGGCCTGGCCTTCGTGCCGCTGGTCGCCGCACCGACCTATTCGCCGACCAAGGCGGCGATCCATTCCTATACCGTCTCGCTGCGCACCCAGCTGGAGGGCAAGGTCGAGGTGATCGAGCTGGCCCCGCCGGGGGTGCAGACCGACCTGACTCCGGGCCAGGCGCATCGTCCGGGCTATGTGCCACTCCAGGATTTCGCCGATGCGGTCGCGGCGCAGTTCGCGCAGACCCCGACGCCCTCGGAAATCCTGGTCGACGAGGTGCGCCCGTTCCGCATGGCCGAACGCGAGGGCAAGTTCGACGAGACGCTGAAGACCCTGACGAAGCGCGCCGCCGAGCAGCGGGCGGCGGGCGATCGGATCCAGTCGGGCAACTGAGGCTTGGGAACGGGCGGCTGGTCGGCTATGGACGGCCATGGATTTCGACCAGTTGCTCGTCCGCTTCTTCGGCACCGAAGAGATTGCCGACCTCGCCCCCGAACAGCTCGGCGCGGGGATCGACCGGCTACGCGTGCAGTTCGGGCTGGAGCGCGACAGCGGCCGCCGCTTCGCGCTGTGGTGCCTGGCCTATATGATCGGCGTCGCGCCCGACATCGACGAAGCCTTTGACGACGAGGAAGACCGCGAAGCCGCACGCGACTTCATGGACAGCGTCGATAGCGAGATCGACGCCGAGGAATAATCCCTCTCCCCTGGATAGGGGAGAGGGTTAGCGGAGCTTGCCAGCGTGCTGGCTAGCGCAGCTTGGGTAAGGGGTTGAGCGAGCCTCCGGCTCGCGCGCTCGCCCAGGCGAGCGCCCACCCCTCACCCAGCTCCGACTAAGCCTTTGCTTTCGCAAAGGCCAAGTCTGCGCAACCCTCTCCCCTCCATGAGGGGAGAGGGAAGACTTAGCCCGCCGCGACCATGCGCTGCGTCTGTTCGCCCAGTTTATCGACACCCAGCTTCACCGTCTGGCCCGCGCGCAGATAGACCGGCGGCTTCTGGCCCAGACCGACGCCCTCGGGCGTGCCGGTCGAGATGATGTCGCCCGGCTCCAGCGTGCAGAACTGGCTGACATAGGATACCAGTTCGGCCACGGTGAAGATCATGTCGGCGGTGCTGCTGTCCTGATAACGCTTGCCGTCGACCTCCAGCCACAGGCGCAGATTCTGCGGATCGCCCACTTCGTCCGCCGTGACCAGCCACGGGCCGGTCGGACCGAACGTGTCGCAGCCCTTGCCCTTGTCCCAGGTGCCGCCGCGTTCCATCTGGAACGCACGCTCCGACACGTCATGCACGACGCAATAGCCCGCGACATGCGACAGCGCCTCGGCTTCCGTCAGGTAGCGGCCGCGCGTGCCGATCACGACGCCCAGTTCGACTTCCCAGTCGGCCTTTTCCGATCCGCGCGGGATTTCGACATCGTCGTTCGGGCCGACGACGGCGCTGCTCCACTTGCCGAACACGACGGGCTCGGCCGGGATGGGAAGATTGCTTTCGGCAGCGTGCGCGCGATAGTTCAGGCCGATGCAAATGAACTTGCCGGGACGTGCGACGCACGAGCCCAGGCGCGGATTGCCCTCGACAACGGGCAGCGTGGCGGGGTCGAGCGCGGCGATCTCCGCCAGACCCTGCGGCGTCAGCCGGTCGCCCGCCAGATCACCCAGCGCTTCGGGCAGCGCACGGATGCGGCCCTGATCGTCCAGCAGCCCGGCCCGCTCGCGGTTCATTTCGCCATAACGCAACAACTTCATCGATCCGTCTCCTTATGCGTGACGCCGCCACGCACCGTGACGGCCATGAATCTTGCGCAGCACCCGGTCGGGCGCGAACGGGCCAGGCGGACTGCGCCATGCCCCCTTCCCTACCGGCTCGTCCTTTTTAGCGCTATCAGAGTCGCGCCCCCGACATCCCGCCCCATAACCGATCCGCCGATCAGCCTTGCCAGCCGGGACGGAGCGCGATGCGCAGGATCCGGTCGTTCGCGGCCATGAACAACGCGCGGCCCGCCTCGCCGAACGCGCAATTGGCGATGGGCGCTCCTTGCTCGATCAGGCCCAGCGGCTCGGCCTCGGGGGTCATCAGCATCATGCCGCCGGGGACGGAACAGACCAGCGTGCCGTCGCGCGCGACCTTCATCCCGTCGGGCAGGCCAGCCCCTCCGGCCGCCAGCATCGCACGCGCATCGAGCAGCGTCCGGCGATTGCCGACCTGCCCCCGCGCATCGACGTCATAGACCATGATCGCGGGTGCCGCCTCGTCCGACACCGACACATAAAGCCGTCGTTCGTCGGGTGACAGCGCGATGCCGTTGGGGCGGGTCAGCGTGCCGTCGATCAGGTCGACACTGCCATCGGGCCGCCGCCGATAGACGCCATTGACCGCCTGTTCCTTCAGCGGCGATGTATCCCCATCCTTGAAACCGTAAGGCGGATCAGTGAACCAGATCGCACCGTCCTTCGCGACGTGCAGGTCGTTGGGGCTGCTGAACCGCTTGCCCGCATAACGATCGGCCAGCACGGTGCGGCGACCGGTCTTCAGGTCCACCCGGTCGATGGTCCGCCCGCCGCTATTGGCGATCAGCAGCGCGCCCTTGGCGTCCAGCGCCAGCCCGTTGGCGCCGGGTTCGCGGACCAGCGCCGGATCGGTTCCCGCCGCGCCGGAGGGGTTCAGCACCACCGACACGCCCCGCCCCCGCTGCCAGCGGCGAACGATATTGGCGGGCGGATCGGCGAACAGCAGATAGCCGCCGCCCGGCACCCAGACCGGCCCCTCCGCCCAGCGTATGCCAGTGGCGATCACTTCCGGTTCGGTGCCCGGCGCGATCATCCGGTCGAGCCCCGGCGACAAGCGGCGCAGGCGCGGCGTCGTCTCCGCCGCGTCGGCAAGGGTGGGGGCCGCGACCAGAGCGAGACCGGCGGCAAGGACGGAGCGGCGAGAGGCGATCATGGGGCCAGCATGGGCCAAGCCATCCGCGCCCGCAAGCGGCGGCGCGGGCATGCCATCTTTCCCAAAGCGGCCATTCGCGACTAAGAGCCGCGCGATGGGGACGAATGGGGCAAGCATGACCGTCGAGCGGAGCAAGGCCGATCTGTGCGCGTGGCGTATGGAAGCGATAAGACGGATCGAGGCGGACTATAACCGTTCGGCCGACACGCACCTGATCCGGGTCGACCTGCCGCGCTATCCGGGGATCACGCTCTATCTGAAGGACGAGAGCAGCCATCCGACCGGCAGCCTGAAGCATCGGCTGGCGCGCTCGCTCTTCCTCTATGCGCTGTGCAATGGCTGGATCGGGCCGGATACCTGCGTGATCGAATCGTCCTCCGGCTCGACGGCGGTGAGCGAAGCCTATTTCGCCAAGATGCTGGGCCTTCGCTTCATCGCGGTGGTCCCCGCCTCGACCGCTGCGCCCAAGCTGGATGCGATCCGCTTTCACGGCGGCGAGATTCACACGGTCGACGATCCGCGCACCGTGTACGACGTCTCCAACGCCCTGGCTGCGGAAACGGGCGGTCATTATCTCGACCAGTTCACTTATGCCGAGCGGGCGACCGACTGGCGCGGCAACAATAACATCGCCGAGAGCATCTTTGCGCAGATGTCGGCGGAGGAATATCCCGTCCCCGAATGGATCGTCTGCGGCGCGGGAACGGGCGGCACCTCCGCGACGATCGGGCGGTACATCGCCTATCAGCGGCACGGCACCCGGCTCTGCGTCGCGGACCCGGTCCATTCGGTCTTCCACCGGCACTTTGCGGACCGCCGGGCGCTGTCGCTGCCCGAGGGGTGCGGCAGTTGCATCGAGGGGATCGGGCGGCCGCGTGTCGAGCCCAGTTTCATCCCCTCGGTGATCGACCGGATGATCGCGGTCGAGGATGCCGCCAGCATCGGCGCGATGCGGGCGCTTTCCCGCCGGTTGGGACGGCGGGTCGGCGGGTCGACCGGCACCAACCTGATCGCCTGCGCCACGCTGATCGCCGAAATGGCGGCGGCGGGGGAGCGCGGCTCGATCGTCACTTTGCTCTGCGACGGGGGCGAGCGATACGGCTGCACCTATTATGACGATGCGTGGCTGGACGCGCGCGGCATCGATTGGCGGCCCCATGCCGCGCAAATGGCGGCGCTGCTCGCCGGCAACTGATCGGGCAGGCGCGGGCGAACGAGGCGGAGGAGGAGCGATCATCATGACGGACAGGCTCAAATTGCTCGTGACCCGCCGCCTGCCGGACGATGTCGAACGGCATCTGTCCGAAAGCTGGGACACGACGCTCAGCGCCGACGACCGGCCGCGGGACCGCGACGCGCTGGCCAGGGCGATGACCGAATATGACGCCTGGATGCCGACGATCTCCGACCGGATCGATGCCGATCTGATCGCGACGCCGGGCCGCCGGGTCCGCATCCTCGCCAATTACGGAGCCGGGGTCGATCATATCGATCTGGCCGCCGCGCGCGCCGCCGGGCTGGTCGTGACCAACACGCCCGATGTGTTGACCGAGGCGACGGCGGAGATCGCAATCCTCCTGATGCTGATGACCGCACGCCGGGCGGGCGAAGGCGAACGCGAGTTGCGCAGCGGCGCATGGACCGGCTGGCGCCCTTCGCACCTGATCGGACAGGGACTGTCGGGCAAGACGCTGGGGCTGGTCGGCTTCGGCCGCATCGCGCAGGCGACGGCGGTCAAGGCGCGCGGGCTGGGGATGCGGGTGCGCTATGCCAGCCGCTCCGCCGCCGCGCCCGAGGTGGAACGCATGCTCGACGCCACGCGGGCGGAATCGCTCGAAGCCCTGGCAGCGGAATGCGATATTCTGTCGCTGCACGTTCCCGGCGGCGACGCGACCCGGCACATGATCGATGCCGCCCTGTTGGCCCGGATGAAGCCACATGCGATCGTCGTGAACACCGCGCGCGGGCCGGTGATCGACGAAGGCGCGCTGGTCGAGGCGCTGGATCAGGGGCGGATCGGCGGCGTCGGGCTGGACGTCTACGAACACGAACCGAAGGTGCATCCCGGCCTGCTCGCGCATCCGCGTGCCGTCCTGCTGCCGCATCTGGGCAGCGCCACCATCGAGGCGCGAACCGCGATGGGCATGCGCTCGGCGGCCAATCTCGCCGCCTTTGCTCGTGGCGAGGAACCGGCCGATCGTGTCGCCTGAAACGGCCATCGCGACGCTGGTCGCGGATCGGCTTGCGGGGCAGCGGTCCGGCGATCCGCCGCTGATCCTGGGGCTGTGCGGGGCGCAGGGAAGCGGCAAGTCGACCATCGCCGCGCGGCTGGCGAAGCAGGTCGAGCGCAGCGCGATCCTGTCACTCGACGATCTCTACCTCACCCGTGCCGAACGGCAGAAGCTGGCGCGCGCGGTGCATCCGCTGTTCGCGACACGCGGCGTGCCGGGCACGCATGACGTGGCGCTGGGGGTCGAGACGATCGCGGCGGTCGCGCGGGGCGAGGCCGTTCCCCTGCCGCGTTTCGACAAGGCGATCGACGACCGCGCGCCGCAATCGACCTGGCCCCGCGCGCCGGAGGGATGCGAGTTGCTGATCTTCGAGGGCTGGTGCGTCGGCGCGCGGGCGCAGGAGGAGGCCGCACTGATCGCACCGCTCAACGCACTGGAAGCATCGGAGGATGCCGACGGGATCTGGCGGCGACATGGGAACACCGCGCTGGCGACCGACTATCCGCGCCTGTTCGCCCCCATCAATGCGCTGATGCTGATGATTCCGCCCGACTGGTCCACCGTCCTGCGCTGGCGCACCCAGCAGGAAGAGGCGCTGCGCCGCACGCGCGGCTCCGGCGCGGGTGTGATGGACGATGCGCAGCTTGCCCGCTTCGTCAGCCATTATGAGCGGCTGACCCGCCACATATGGGCCGAAATGCCCGGTCGTGCCGATCTGTGCCTGACGCTGGCCGAGGATCGCACCCTGGCGGCGTGACCTAGGCCGCCGTCGCAACCTCGTCGCCGTTCGCCGAACCGCGCTCGTCCGCGCCGACCGTGGTCGATACAGGGATGGCGATGGTGCAATGCACGCCGTCCTCGCCCAAGCGGTACGTCGTCCGCGCGCCCAGCTGATAGGGAAGCGCGCGCTCGATCAGTTCGCGCCCCTGTCCCGTGCCCGTGGGCCATGCCCCTTCGGGCATCCGCACGCCGCTTTCGCGCCAGTCGATGTGCAGCCAGGGCTTGCCGTTCGGCCCTTCCGCCTGGAGCGCCCAGCTGATCGCCAGCCGTCCCCCGCCCTGCCCCAGCGCGCCATATTTCATCGCATTGGTCGCCAGCTCGTGGATCGCCATGGCCAGCGTATTGACGGTCGAGGAGCGCAGCCGCACACCCGTCGGGCCTCTCAGCGTCACCGCATCGGCCCTCCCGTCCATCGCGATCAGTTCGGCATGGAGCAGTCCGTCGAACGTCACTCGGTCCTGCTCGTTCAGTCGGGACAACAGCCCCTGCACCCGCGACAGCGCGTCGAGCCGGTCATCGAACCGCGCCCGGAAATCGGGCAGGCTGGTCGAGCCACGCGCCGTATTCTCCGCGATCGAACGGACCACGCCCAGCAAATTGCTGGTGCGATGCTGCAACTCGGCGATCAGCACGCGCTGCAACGCCTCGCTTCGGCGCAGCGCCTCGTCCGCCTTGCGCCGCTCGGACAGGTCGGCCGTCACGACCAGCAGCCGGTCGGGCTGGCCGTCCCCCTTGGGCAGGACCGACAGCGTACTGCTCGCCCAGACCAGCGAGCCGTCTGGGCGCGAATAGCGCTTGTCCAGGGTCGCCGGACGGCCGGTGGACACCGCTTCCTCGATCGCCACGAGGCTGGGCGGCAGGTCGTCGGGATGCGTCACATCGGGCACGCGCAAGTGCAGCACCGCCTCGCGCGAACGGCCCAGAATGCGGCACAGCTCGTCATTGACGCGCAGGAAGCGCCCGTCGAGCGACAGGACCGACAGACCGATCGGCGCGGTGGCGAAGATCGCCGCAAGCTGTCCCTCGGTCTCGGCCAGCTTGACCTTCACCACCTCTTCGCGAAGTCGAACGACCTCGGCCTGCGAATCCTTCCATTCGGTGATGTCACGCGTGGTGGTGGCGACACCGTCGCCCAGCTTCACGACCGTCTGGAAGAACCAGCCGTCGAACTGCTCATGGACATAATGACGCTCGGCCTGTTCGGGCAGACCGGTTTCGGTCACCCGGCAAAAGGTGTCGAAAATACCCTCTTCGATGACGCCGGGATTGCGCTGCAACAGGCTTTCGCCGCGCACTTCCCCATATTTGCGTTCGGACGTGTGGTTGTTCAGCACCCAGCGGAAATCGACGATGCCGCCCGCCTCGTCGCGGATCGCCTCGAACACCTGGATCATGTCGGTCGACGCGTCCATCGTCGCCTGCAGCAATTCGTGGCTGGGCTGGAACTCGACATGTCGTCCGTGCATCGCTCGCTCATCCTTCCCGATCCGGGATGGCAGCCGCTCCGCCGCCGCGCCTAACGTAACGATCATGGCGTCAATTTGCCACTGCGCGACGTGACGCCGGCACCGCTCCTGAGCCGACACTGCTTATATTGCAATTGACTCGCATAATCACAGATATTAGTCCGCCCCCGCAACGAATTTGGGGGGTATGACATGTTGGTTCGGGCGGCGCTGGCCATGATGCTGTCTTCGGTGGCGGCACCCTGTCTGGCGCAAAGCATGGCGTCGCAGGGCCGTGACACGGCGTCGACGGAGGCGGGCAACGACATCGTGGTCATGGGCGAGAAAGCCGACCGGACGTTGCGCGACACGCCCGCCAGCGTCGCGGTGACGACCGGACAGACCATCGCCGACCAAAATCTGATCGACATGTACGACGTGCTGCAACGCACGCCCAATGTCGCGATCAATGCCGACCGGACCAGCTTCACCATTCGCGGCATCGATGCCTTCAACGTGTCGGGCGCGGGCGACGGGGCGCTGGCCAGCGTCTATCTCGACGGGGCGGTCCTGCCGCGCGCGGCGCTGAACACCGGGCCGCTCGACCTGTACGACATTGCGCAGGTCGAGGTGTTTCGCGGTCCGCAATCCACGGTACAGGGCCGCAACGCGCTGGCCGGGGCGGTGGTCATCCGCACGACCGACCCCGGCTACGAATGGAACGGCAAGGCCCGAGTGATACTCACCGGCCCCGACGGACAGCGCCGCGCCGCCGCCGCGCTGGGCGGGCCGATCCTGGGCGACCAGCTCGCGTTTCGCGTGGCCGGTGAAATCGCGCGGTCGGACGGCCTGCTCTACAACACCACGCTGCACCGCGACGCCGATCCCCGCCAGTCGGAGACGCTGCGCGGCAAGCTGCTCTTCACCCCCGACGCGGTGCCGGGGCTGCGGATCATCGCGAGCTATATGCACGACCGCCATGTGCGCGGCGCCTATTCCTCCGAATTCGATCCGCCCTATGCGCGCCGGGATCGCATCGTCACCGAGGATGTGGCGACCAACACCCGTGCGCTGAGCGACATCGCCACGCTGGAGGCGCATTATACGCTGGGCGGCGGCTTCGACCTGAGTTCGATCACCAACTATTCCGATGTCCGCGCACTCTACATCGCCGACCCGGATCGCAACCCCACCCCCGGCCAGTTGAGCCGCACCAGCGACCCCGCCAGGACGGTGCAGCAGGAAGTGCGGCTGGGTATCGACCTGCCCTGGGTGCAGGGCCTGATCGGCGCCTATTACCTGCGCGAGGACAATCGCGACTATCGGTTCGAGGCGACGCAGAATATGAACCTGAGGCGGCTGGGCGTCGATCGCCAGTTGCTGGCACTGGGCCTGTCGCAGCCGATGGTGGACATGGTACTGGGCCTTTATGGCGGCGTGGTTCCGATCAGGAACCTGCTGACCCAGCCGCGCCTGACGCGCAATCTGGCGGGCTTCACCGACCTGACCTTCCCGCTGACCACCCGCCTGAAACTGCGCGCAGGGCTGCGCTACGACAACGAACGGCAAATGCGCGGGGCGAGCCAGTCGGTCGCGCTGAACGGCACGCTGCCCGATCCGGCCCGGTTGCCCGTCCCCGCCCTCGCCCCCATCGTCACCCGGCTGAATGCGCTGCTGATGGCGACGGCGGCGGGGGCGACCAGCGTCGATCCGACACGCGCCATCACCTACGACGCCTGGCTGCCGAAGCTGGGCCTGACCTGGGACGTGACCTCCGATGCCTCGCTGAGCGCGACGGCGCAGCGCGGCTATCGCGCCGGGGGCGCCGGGATCAATCAGCAGCGCGGCCAGAGCTTCACCTATGCGCCCGAATATACCTGGAATTACGAGATCGCGTTGCGCTCCGACTGGTTCGACCGCCGATTGAGTTTCAACGCCAATGCCTATTATATCGACTGGCGCGACCAGCAGGTATCGGTGCAGCTGACCCCCGGCGCGGTGTTCGACAGCCAGGTCGTCAATGCGGGCAAGTCGCGCCTTTATGGCTTCGAGGCGGAGCTGCGCGGGCGGCCGACGCGTCACCTCGATCTTTACGCAGGCATTGGGCACAGCCGGACCGAGTTCCTCGACTTCACCGTGCCGATCGGCACCGCGAAATGGTCGGCCACGGGCAACGAGTTCGCCAACGCGCCGCGCTGGACCGCGTCATGGGGCGGCACCTGGCGCAGCGCGGGCGGACTGTTCGCCAATCTCAACGCCACCTATCGCGATGCGGTGTTCCAGAGCACCATCGACCAGACCGTGCGCGACATCCGCCCGATCACGCTGGTCAATGCCAAGCTGGGCTGGCAGGGGCGGCATTTCGGGGCCTATCTGCTCGCCAGCAATATCTTCGACCGGCAGCAGCCGACCTCCTTCTTCACCGATTTCGACGGGCGGGTCCGCGGCACCATGTCGCCGCCGCGCATCCTGGGCCTGAGCTTCGAGGGGCGCTTCTGAGCCGCATTCGATTGTCAGACATATAAAGCTCCCGCCGCCTTGCCATCCGCGTGACACCCCGTAGACCTGTTCGACAAGAAAACGGGAGTGGATGGATGAGCAAGACCGGGGGCGGGATCAGCCGTCGACAGGCGTTGGTCGGCATGGGGGCCGGCGGCGCGGCGATCACCGGCGGATTGGCCCTGGGTGGCGTGCAGGGCGCGACGGCGGCGGAACGCTCCGGCACGCTGGCGCCGCGCCCGCCCATGGGCTGGAACAGCTGGAACAGCTTTGCGACCACCATCACCGAGGCGCAGGCGCGCGAAACCGCCGCGATCATGCGGGCCAAGCTGCTGCCCTTCGGCTATGACGTCTTCACCGTCGACATCCAATGGTATGAGCCCGAGGCGTCCAGCTACACCTATAACGCCGCGCCGGTGCCTGCGATGGACGGCCATGGCCGGCTGATCCCCGCGCCAAACCGCTTTCCGTCCAGCGCGGACGGATCGGGCTTCACCAGGCTGGCGGCGGACGTCCATGCGATGGGCATGAAGTTCGGCATCCACCTGATGCGCGGCATCCCCCGGCTGGCAGTGAAGAAGAACCTGCCGATCCTGGGCACCCGCTACCGCGCCGCCGACATCGCCGACACGTCCAGCATCTGCACCTGGAACCCGGACATGTACGGCGTCGACATGACCAGGCCCGGCGCGCAGGCCTATTATGACAGCGTGTTCGCGCTGTATGCCGCCTGGGGCGTCGATTTCGTCAAGATGGACGATATGAGCCGCCCCTATGACGCGCACGCGCCCGAGATCGAGGCCGCGCACGAGGCGATCCGGAACAGCGGCCGCCCGATCATCCTCAGCCTGTCGCCTGGCGAAACGCCGGTGATCCGTGGCCCGCATGTCCGGCGTTTTGCGCAGATGTGGCGCATCTCGGACGATTTCTGGGACGAATGGTCGATGCTGGAGGCGCAGTTCACCCGGCTGGAGAACTGGACGCCCTATCGCGGGCCGGGGTCATGGCCCGATGCCGACATGCTGCCGCTTGGACGGCTGGCACTGGGCAAGCGCGACACCAAGTTCACGCCCGACGAACAGCGCACCTTGATGTCCTTGTGGTCGATCGCGCGCTCGCCGCTGATCATGGGCGGCGACCTGCGCTATCTGGACGCCCCCACGCTGGCGCTGCTGACCAACCGCGCGGTCATCGCGGTCAACCAGGCCTCGACCGACAACCAGCCGCATTTCGTTCAGGACGGCGCGCGCATCTGGTCCGCCAAACCCGAGGGCGCAGCCCAGGACCGTTATCTGGCGCTGTTCAACACCGGCGATAAGCCCAAGGAAGTGGGGCTGGCGCTCCACTCTCTGGGGCTGTCGGGGGAAGTCGGCGTGACCGATCTGTGGAGCGGTGCGTCGCTCGACCGGGCGAAAGACCGCTTCGCGCAGACGCTGCCGCCGCATGGTGCCGGGTTGTACCGCCTGCGGGCACGCTGAGCCCATTAAGCTACCGCATGGGCTGCCCCGAACATGGAGGACCACGACCATGAAGACACTGAGCGCCTTCGCCGCCGGGCTCGCACTGACCGTCGCGGCGGCGGGGATCGCCCGCAATCCGCAGTTCGAGGGAGCCGATCCCCATGCGATGATGATCGGCGACGAACTCTGGATCTTCCCGACCGGAGGGCCGGGCGGAAGCTGGGCGGCCGACCGTTTCGGCGCCTTTTCCAGCCGGAACCTGAAGACATGGCGGCCACGTGGCGAGTTGATCCGGCGCGACCAGATCGGTTGGATCACGGATGACGGCGCGCCCGAGCATTTCCTCTGGGCCCCCGGCGTCGCGACCCGGAATGGACGCTATTACCTCTATTACTCGGTCGGGCCGCAGAACCCGACGCCCAGCCGCATCGGCGTCGCGGTCGCCGACCGGCCCGAAGGCCCCTATCGCGACAGCGGCCGCCCGCTGATCACCGGCGACAAAAGGTTCGAGGCGATCGACCCGATGGTCTTCACCGATCGCAGGTCGGGCAAGACCTATCTCTATGCAGGCGGCAGCGCGGGCGGGACCTTGCACGTCTGGGAACTGCAACCCGACATGGTCACCATCGCGCGGGAGGTGAAGGTCGCGACCCCGCCGAACTTCACCGAAGGCGCCTTCATGCACGAGCGCGGCGGTATCTATTACCTGTCCTACAGCCATGGCCGGTTCAATGGTCCCGATTATTCGGTCCACTACGCCACCGCCCCCTCGCCCACTGGGCCATGGCGCTATCGTGGTGCAATCCTGACCGGCGATGCGCGGCATCAGGGGCCGGGGCATCACAGCTTCGTCACGCTGCCCGACGGCCGCTCGTTGATCGTCTATCACCGCTGGGACCGCACACCTAGCCCCGGTCCGTTCCAGGGTGAGCGGGTCGTGGCGATCGACCGCATCACCTATGCCCCCGATGGCCGCATCCGGCCCGTGCGGATGACCGATGACGACGCGCCGGTCCTGCCTGCACGCCCTTTCCGCACAAAATAAGTTAACAACCGTTAACCATCTGAATTAATTCCGAAAACGGTCCGCTCGCATCACTGCCTCCTCTTCGCGGTTAGGATTTGCGCAAGGGGAGGCCGCGTGTCTGCGCAAGGACAGCCATGACCGCGCCCCCCTGCCCGGCACCGCGTGCCGGGGCATGACGACATGCAATGGGAGGAACAGGCCATGCAGACCGAGATCATCGCAAAGGCGACCGGCACCACCACCACGACCAGCGCCAACGTCATCGAATTGAGCGCGCCCAGCGTCGTTCGGCTCAATATCGACCGGTCGCAGGTCGCGACGATGGAGCGTGAGGGTAACGACCTGATCATCCGCCTGACCGATGGCCAGACCATTCGCATCGACCATTTCTATGACCAGCAGCAGGGCAAGATCAGTGACCTGGTGCTGCGCGACGATCAGGGCAGCCAGTGGCTCGCCAATCCTTCCGCCAGCGGTACGGGGCGGTTCCGGGCGATCACCGATCTCGACGACCTGATGGGCGCGGCGGCGACCGGCGAGGGCGGCGGCTCGTCCTTCGTCCTGCCCGCCATCTTGGGCGTGGCCGGGGTCGGCGGTCTGGTCGCGGCGGTGTCTGGCGGCGGCGGCAATGGCGGCAGCCAGCCCGGCGGCCCCACCGTCGACACCCAGCCGCCCGCGACTCCCACCGCCAGCTTCACGGCCAACGGCTCGAGCATCCGCGGCACCGGCGAGGCGGGCGCGACCGTCCGCGTGACCGACGGCGCGGGCAATGTGATCGGCACCGGCACGGTCGGCGCCGACGGCACCTTCACCATCCCGGTCAACCCGCCCCAGACCAACGGCCAGCCCGTCACCGTCGTGCAGAGCGATGCGGCGGGCAATGTCTCGCCCCCCGCCACGACGGCGGCGCCCGATATCACGCCACCCGCCACCCCGACCGCGACGATCACGGGCGACGGCCGCACGGTCAGCGGCACCGGTGAGCCCGGCGCGACCGTGACGGTGCGCAACGCCGCCGGACAGGTGCTGGGCACCGCCGTCGTCGGTGCGCAGGGTGCCTATACGCTGACCCTGACCACGCCCCAGGCGAATGGCGGCACGCTGACCGTCAGCCAGGCCGATCCGGCGGGCAACGTTTCCCCCGCCACCACCCTGACGGCGCCCGACACCACCCCGCCCGCCTTGCCCACCGCAAGCATCAACGGCGACGGCACCAGCCTTTCCGGCACCGGCGAGGCGGGCGCGACCGTCACCGTGCGCAACGCCGCCGGGCAGGTGCTGGGCACCGCGATCGTCGATGCGCAGGGCGGCTATACGCTGCCGCTGACCACGCCGCAGGCCAATGGCGGCACCCTGACCGTCACACAGAGCGACCCGGCAGGCAATGTCTCGCCCGCCGTCACGCTGGCCGCGCCCGACATCACGCCGCCCGCCGCTCCCGCCGCAACCCTGTCGGCAGACGGCACCACCGTGACCGGATCGGGCGAGCCCGGCGCGACCGTGCGCGTCATCGGCCCGGACGGCCAGCAGATCGGCACCGCCATCGTCGCCGCCGATGGCAGCTATACGGTGACGCTGACCACCGCGCAGACGGGCGGCGGCGTGCTGGTCGTGACCCAGACGGACGCGGCGGGCAATGTCTCGCCCACGACCCAGCTCGACGCCGTCGATACCGGCACCATGCCGCTGCCCACCGCCCAGATCGATGCGCAGGGGACGACGGTCAGCGGCACCGGCGAGCCCGGTGCGACGGTGGTCGTGCGCGACGCGGCCGGTCAGACGATCGGCCAGGGGACGGTCGACGCAAACGGCAATTACAGCCTGACGCTGGCCACGCCGCAGGGGAATGGCGAAACCCTGACCGTCGTGCAGAGCGACACGCTGGGCAATGTCTCCCCCACCATCACCCTCACCGCCCCCGACTTCACCGCCCCGGCCACGCCCACCGCGACCATCGCCGAGGACGGCAGCGCCATCACCGGCACCGGTGAGCCCGGCGCGACCGTCACGGTGCGCGATCCCGCTGGCCAGCCGCTCGGCACCGCCACGGTCGATGCGCAGGGCAACTACACCTTGCCGCTGACCACGCCGCAGGCCAATGGCGAAACCCTGACCGTCACGCAGAGCGATCCGGCGGGCAACACCTCTCCCGCTGCCTCGGTCAGCGCACCCGATACCACTGCTCCCGCCGCCCCCAGCGCGACTGTCGCGGGCGACGGCAGCACCATAACCGGCACCGGCGAACCCGGCGCGACCGTCACCGTCAGCGATGCCGCCGGACAGCCGCTCGGCAGCGCCACGGTCGACGCGCAGGGTAACTACAGCCTGCCGCTGGGCACGCCACAGGCGAATGGCGAGACGCTGACCGTCACGCAAAGCGATCCGGCGGGTAACATCTCGCCCGCCACGACGGTCACCGCCCCTGACATCACGGCACCCGCCGCCCCGACCGCCACCATCGCGGGCGATGGCACCAGCATCACCGGTACCGGTGAGCCCGGCGCGACCATCACCGTCAGCGACGCCGCTGGACAGCCGCTCGGCACTGTCACGGTCGACGCGCAGGGCAACTACACCCTGCCGCTGACCACGCCGCAGGCCAATGGCGAAACCCTGACCGTCACGCAAAACGATCCGGCGGGCAACACCTCCCCCGCTACATCGGTCAGTGCTCCGGATATCACCGTCCCCGCTGCCCCCACCGCCACCGTCGCTGGCGACGGTGCCAGCATCACCGGCACCGGCGAACCGGGCGCGACCGTCACCGTCAGCGACGCGGCTGGCCAGCCGCTCGGCACCGCCACGGTCGACGCGCAGGGCAACTACACCCTGCCGCTGGGTACGCCGCAGGCCAATGGCGAGACCCTGACCGTCACGCAGAGCGATCCGGCAGGTAACACCTCGCCCGCCACAACCATCACCGCGCCCGACATCACGGCACCCGCCGCCCCGACCGCGACCATCGCGGGCGACGGCACCAGCATCACCGGCACCGGCGAACCCGGCGCGACCGTCACCGTCAGCGACGCAGCCGGGCAGCCACTCGGCACTGTCACGGTCGACGCGCAGGGCAACTATACCCTGCCGCTGACCACGCCGCAGGCCAATGGCGAAACCCTGACCGTCACGCAGAGCGATACGGCAGGCAACACCTCGCCGGCCACCAGCGTCAGTGCGCCCGACATCACTGCGCCTGCCGCGCCGGTCGTCACCGTAAGCGCGGACGGCACGCAACTGATCGGCACGGGTGAGCCGGGTGCCACGGTGCAGGTCGTCGATGCGGGCGGCCAGCCGGTGGGCACCGCGACGGTCGGCAGCGACGGCAGCTTCAGTCTGCCCCTGCCAACGGGTGTCGCCAACGGCCAGACGCTTTCGGCGATCCAGACCGATGCGGCGGGCAATGCCTCGCCCGCAACGACGACGGTCACGCCCGATCTCGCCGCCCCCGCCACCCCCGTGGCGACGGTCAGCGCGGACGGCACCAGCATCAGCGGCACCGGCGAGCCGGGCGCGACCCTGATCGTACGCGCGCCCGACAACAGCGTGCTCGCCACCGTCACCGTCGCCGCCGATGGCAGCTTCAGCGCGCCGCTCGCCACGCCGCAGGCCAATGGTGAAGCATTGTCCGTGACGCAGAGCGATGCGGCGGGCAATGTCTCGCCCGTCGCCACCGTCACCGCGCCCGATATCACGCCCCCCGCCCCGCCGGTCGCCATCCTGTCGGCGGATGGCTCGGCGGTCTATGGCAATGGCGAGCCGGGTGCGACGGTGCGGGTCGTCGACGGCAACGGCACGCTGCTCGGCAGTGCGGTCGTGGCGGCGGACAGCAGCTATACCCTGCCCCTCACCCCGCCGCAGACCAGCGGCCAGACCCTGTCGGCGGTGCAGACCGACCCGGCGGGCAACCCGTCGCAGCCCGCCACCGTCGCCGCGCCCGACCTGACCGCGCCCCCGGCCCCGCTCGCGACCATCGCCGCCGATGGCACCAGCGTGACCGGCACCGGCGAGCCCTTCGCCACCGTCCGCGTGCGCGCCGCCGATGGCACGGTGATCGCGACGGTGACGGTCGGCGCGGACGGCAGCTTCACCACGCCGCTGTCGCCGCCCCAGGCCAATGGCGAGGCGCTGTCGCTCGACCAGACGGATCGCGGCGGCAATCTGTCGCCCGCCACGCCGCTGACCGCGCCCGACATCACGGCCCCCACCGGCCTGACCGCCACGATCAGTGGTGACGGCGCGATCGTCACCGGTTCGGGCGAAGCGGGTGCAACTGTGACGATCCGCGATGCGAACGGCGCGGTGCTGGGCACCGCCACGGTCGCCGCCAACGGCATCTACAATGCGACGCTGACCACGCCGCAGACCAATGGCGAAACGCTTCAGGTGACGCAGGCCGACGCGGCGGGCAATGTCTCCGCCCCCGCCAGCGTCCTCGCGCCGGATACCACCCCGCCGCTTGCGCCGACCGGATCGGTCGTCGATGCGGGCGCGACCCTGTCCGGCACCGGCGAGCCGGGCGCGACCGCCACCATCCGCGCCGCCGACGGCACGCTGCTGGGTAGCGGCCAGGTGGCCCCGGACGGCAGTTTCGCGGTGACGCTGAACCCCGCCCAAGCCAATGGCCAGGCGCTTCAGCTGGTCCAGACCGATGCGGCGGGCAATGCCTCGCCCGTCGTCGCGGTGACCGCCCCCGACATTACCGCCCCGACCGGGTTGACCGCCACGATCAGCGGCGATGGCAGTTTCGTGACCGGCGTGGGCGAGGTCGGCGCGACCGTCACCGTCCGCGATCCCGATGGCACGGTCATCGGCACCGCCGTGGTCGGCACGAACGGCAGCTATGCCGTGCCGCTCACCCCTGCGCAGATCGACGGCGAAACGCTGCAGGTGACGCAAGCCGATGCGGCGGGCAATGTCTCCCTGCCGCTCGCGCCCGTCGCACCGGACCTGACCACACCGCTTGCGCCCGTCGGCATCATCTCGGCGGACGGCACGCTGGTGACCGGCACGGGTGAAGCAGGCGCGACCGTCACGGTGCGTGACGCCACCGGACAGCCGCTCGGTACGGCCACGGTCGCCGCCGATGGCAGCTTCTCGGTCCCGCTGGCGAGCGCACAGCTCAACGGTCAGATACTGTCGGTCGTCCAGGCCGATGCGGCGGGCAATGTGTCGCCGCCGCTGGCGCTGACCGCGCTCGACACCACCGCACCGATCGGGCTGACTGCCAGCGTCGACGCCACCGGCATCATCGTCAGCGGTCAGGCGGAGGCGGGCGCGACCATCACCGTTCGCGCACCCGATGGCACGATCATCGGCACCGGAACGGCGGGTGTCGGTGGTGCCTATGCGCTGACCCTGACCACCCCGCAGCTGAACGGTCAGGTCCTTCAGGTGACGCAGGCGGATGCAGCGGGCAACACCTCCCCGCCCAGCCCCGCCACCGCGCCCGACCTGACCGCGCCACTCGCCCCGCTGGGCACCGTCTCGGCCGACGGAACGCTGGTGACGGGCACGGGTGAAGCGGGTACGACCGTCACGGTACGTGACGCCACCGGGCAGGTGCTGGGTACGGCGCGGGTCGCCGCGGATGGCAGCTTCTCGGTCCCGCTGGCCAGCGCACAGCTCAACGGCCAGATCCTGTCGGTCGTCCAGGCCGATGCGGCGGGCAATGTCTCGCCGCCGCTGGTGCTGACCGCGCTCGACACCACCGCACCGATCGGGCTGACCGCCAGCGTCGACGCCACCGGCATCATCGTCAGCGGCCAGGCGGAGGCGGGCGCGACCATCACCGTGCGCGCGCCCGATGGCACGATCATCGGTACCGGCACGGCGGCGGCCACCGGCGACTATGCGCTGACCCTGACCACCCCGCAGTTGAACGGCCAGGTGCTTCAGGTGACGCAAGCGGATTCGGCGGGCAACACCTCGCCGCCCAGCTCCGCCACCGCGCCCGACCTGACCGCACCGCTCGGCCCCGTCTTCGCGCTCGACGGCACCGGCGCCAATGCCACCGGCAGCGGCGAGGTCGGCGCGACCGTTACCCTGCGTGACGCCAGCGGCACGGTGATCGGCACCGGCCAGGTCGGCACGGACGGCAGCTTCAGCGTGCCGCTCAACCCCGCCCAGGCCGATGGCGGCACGGTCAGTGCGACGCTGACCGATGCGGCGGGCAATGTCTCTATCCCGGCCATTGTCGCCGCTCCCGACATCACCCCGCCCGCAGCGCCCGTGGCGGCGCTGGATGCGACGGGTTCCATCGTCACCGGCCAGGGAGAGGTCGGCGCGACCGTCACAGTGCGCGACGCGGGCGGTGCCGTGCTCGGCACCGGGATCGTCGGGCCGCAGGGCGCCTACACCGTCATCCTGTCCGCGCCCCAGCTCGACAGCCAGATACTGCGCGTCACCCAAGCGGACGCCACGGGCAACGGATCGCTCGCGACCACCGTCACCGCACTCGACCGCACGGCCCCGGACGCACCGGTGGCGACCGTCTCGGCCGACGGAACGGTGATCAGCGGCTCAGGCGAGATCGGTGCGACGGTGACGATCACCGATCCGGTCGGGCTGGTCCTCGCCATCGTGCCGGTAAACCCGGACGGCAGCTTCAGCGTGACGCTGACCACCGCGCTGACCAACGGACAGCTGCTGACCCTGACCCAGGCGGATGCGGCGGGCAATGTCTCCGCCGCCGGTACTGCGACCGCACCCGATCTGATCCTCAACGACACGCCCGGCGCTCCGACCGCGATCATCGCCCTCGACGGTGCGAGCGTTTCGGGCACCGGACAGGTCGGCGCCGCGATCATCGTGCGTAATGTGAATGGCGCGGTGATCGGCAATGCGCAGGTCGCCGGGGACGGCACCTACACCGCGACGCTGACCACGCCGCAGCGTGACGGCGAGACGGTGCGCGTGACCCAGACCGATGCCGAAGGCGATGTCTCGCCCCCGGCCACCGTCATCGCCCCCGATTTGACCGCCCCCGATGCGCCCACCGCGATGATCGATCCGACCGGCTCGCTGGTCATGGGAACCGGCGAGGTCGGTGCGACGGTGCAGGTCCTCGACGCCAACGGTGCGACGCTCGGCACCGCCATTGTGAGCGCGAACGGCGCCTATGTGGCCGCGCTCGTCACACCGCAAGTCGACGGCCAGCCGCTGACCGTCGTGCAGAACGACGCGGCAGGCAATGGCTCGCCCGCATTCCCCGTCATCGCGCCCGACCTGACCGCCCCGCTCGCGCCCATAGGGATCGTGTCGGGTGACGGTACCAGTCTGACCGGCACCGGAGAGGTCGGCGCGACCGTCACCATCCGGGGCGCAGGGGGTGCGGTACTCGGCACCGCCGTCGTCGATGCGAGCGGCAACTTCACCGCACCGCTGACCCCGGCGCAGGCGAACGGCCAGCTTGTGACGCTGATCCAGGCGGACGCGGCGGGCAATGTCTCGCCCATCGCGCAGGTCACGGCGCCCGACATTACCGCGCCCATCGGCCTGACCGCCGCGATCAACGGCGCAGGGAACCTGGTCACCGGCACTGGCGAGGCTGGCGGCACCGTCACCATCCGCGACGCGGGCGGCACGGTGCTGGGCACGGCGGTCGTCGCCGCCAACGGCACCTATGCCGCGATCCTGACCCCGGCGCAGCTCAACGCGCAGGTCTTGCAGGTCACGGAGGCCGATGCGGTGGGCAATGTCTCGACGCCCGCCACCGTCATCGCGCCGGACCTGACCGCGCCGCTCGCCCCCATCGGCATCGTGTCGGGCGATGGCACGACTCTGACCGGCTCGGGTGAGGTCGGCGCGACCGTCACCATCCGCAGCCTGGGCGGTGCGGTACTGGGCACCGCCGTGGTCGACGCCAACGGCAATTTCGCCGCTCCGCTGACCCCGGTCCAGGCCAACGGCCAGCTCGTGACGCTGACCCAGGCGGATGCGGCGGGCAATGTCTCGCCCCTTGGCCAGGCCATCGCGCCCGACATCACTGCGCCCATCGGCCTGACTGCCGCGATCAACGGGGCGGGCAATCTGGTCACCGGCGCGGGCGAGGCGGGTGCTACCGTCACCATTCGTGACGCGGGCGGCACGGTGCTGGGCACGGCGGTCGTCGCCGCAAACGGCACCTATGCCGCGATCCTGACCCCGGCGCAGTTGAATGCACAGGTCTTGCAGGTGACCCAAGCGGACGCGACGGGCAACGCGTCGACACCCGCCACCGTCATCGCACCGGACCTGACCGCCCCGCTCGCGCCCATCGGCACGGTGTCGGGCGACGGCACCAGCCTGACCGGCACCGGTGAGGTCGGCGCCACCGTCACCATCCGGGGTGTCGGAGGCGCGGTCATCGGCACCGCCATCGTCGATGCGAACGGCAATTTCACCGCTCCGCTGACCCCGGCCCAGGCCAATGGCCAGATCGTGACGCTGACCCAGGCGGATGCGGCCGGCAATATCTCGCCCCTCGGCCAGGCCGCCGCGCCCGACATTACCGCACCCGTCGGCCTGACCGCCGTCATCAACGGGACGGGCAGCGTCATGACCGGCACCGGCGAGGCGGGCGCGACCGTCACCATCCGCGATCCCGGCGGCACGGTAGTGGGCACCACCATCGTGGCGTCGAATGGCAGCTATGCGGCGACCCTGACCCCGGCGCAGCTCAATGCCCAGTTGCTGCAGGTGAGCCAGGCAGATGCGGCGGGCAATGTCTCGACGCCCGCCACCGTCATCGCACCGGACCTGACCGCCCCGCTCGCGCCCATCGGCACCGTGTCGGGCAACGGCACCACCCTGACCGGCACCGGTGAGGCGGGTGCGACCGTCACCATCCGGGGTCTGGGCGGCGTGGTCATCGGCACCGCGCTGGTCGACGCCAACGGCAACTTCACCGCAACGCTGAACCCCGCCCAGGCCAATGGGCAGGTCGTGACGCTGACCCAGGTCGATGCGGCAGGCAATGTCTCGCCCATCGCCCAGGCCAGCACGCCCGACATCACCGCGCCCGTTGGGCTGACCGCCGCGATCAACGGCGTCGGCACGCTGGTGACGGGTCAGGGTGAGGCGGGCGCGACCGTCACCGTGCGCGACGCGGGCGGCAACCCGATCGGCACCGCTATCGTCGCCGCGAACGGCAGCTATACGGTCACGCTCACCACGCCGCAGGCCAATGGCCAGGCGCTGACCGTGACCCAGGCCGATGCGGCGGGCAACACCTCCCTGCCCAGCCCGCTGATCGCGCCGGACATCACGCCACCGGCCTTGCCCATCGCCACGATCAACGGCACCGGCACGATCGTCACCGGCTCGGGCGAGCCCGGCGCGACGGTGCGCATCCTCGGCGCGCAGGGACAGCTGGTCGGCACTGCGATCGTCGATGCGAACGGCGTCTATACCGCCACGCTGCTCATCCCGCAGGCCAATGGCCAGGCGCTGACCGTCACGCAGGCGGACGCGGCGGGCAATGTCTCGCCCCAGGCACCGCTGGCCGCACCCGACATCACGCCCCCGGCGACCCCCACGGCCGCGATCAACGCCACGGGCACGATCGTCACCGGCACGGGCGAAGCCGGTACCACGGTGGAGGTGCGCAACGCGGGCGGCACCGTCATCGGCACCGGCACGGTGGCGGGCGGCGGCACCTATGCCGTCACGCTCGCCACGCCGCAGCTCGCGGGCGAGACGCTGAACATCGGTCTCCGCGACGGAACGGGCAATGTGTCGGGCACGGTCACGGTGATCGCGCCCTTCGACATCAGCGCCTTCGACAATGTCGCCGCCGCACAGGTCGACCTCGTCCCCGTGCAGACCAACGAAACCCTGGGCAACGCCAATTACACGGCGCTCGTCTCGCTCGGGCTGGTCAATCTGAATGCCCAGGTGCTGGCCATCCCCAATGTCCAGTTCACGGTGCAACAGGGCCATACGCTGGATGCGACCTTCACCTATGACGCCACCCTGTCGCTGGGTGTCGCCAGCGGCTATTCGGTGGTGCTCCAGCGGTTCAACGGCACCAGCTGGGTCGCGGTGAACGGCGGCGGCAGTTCCTCGCTGCTGGAGGTCAGCCTGCTCGGCGGCAATCTTGTCGCCACCGCCGATGATCTGGCGCCGGGCCAGTACCGGGCCTTCGTCACCTTCGACAATACGGCGGGCGTCGGTCTGCTCGGCGGGCTCAGCGTCACAGGCGTAGACTCCGACTTCACCGATGTCGGCCAGATCGTGCCCTTGGTGACGAACGGCAATGTCATCACCGATCCCGGCCCCTTGGGTCAGGTCGATGCGGTCAGCCCGCAGACCCGCGTCGAAAGCGTCACGCTGAACGGGGTGACGACCGTCGTCACCGGCAATACGCAGGTGGTCGGGCAATGGGGCGTGCTGATCATGGGCAGCGACGGCCGGTATAGCTACACCCCCAATGCCGATGCCGCCGTGCTCGGCAAGACCGACCGCTTCACCTACACCCTGTTCGATGCCAGCGACGGCGAGCGGGAGAGCGCGACGCTGACCATCTCGATCGGCAGCCCGGACATCATCGGCGCGCCGGTCGCGGTCAACGACGTGGCGACCGCCGCTGCGACCTTCGTCAATGTGGTGGAAACGCGTACCCCCATGGTCGACTCGTCGTTCGCGACCCCGACGGCCGCCGTGCTGACCGGCTCGCGGACCGGTCAGATCACCGACAGCTTCACGGTCGATGCGAACAGCCGCGGAAACATCACCCTGTCCGCCGTGATTGCGCCGGGCCTGTCGGTCGTGCCCAGCTTCACCATCACCGTCACCAATGCGGCCGGGACCGTCGTCGGCTCCCAGACCGGCACCGCGCTGGCCGGGGTCGGCGGACTGATTGGCTCGGGCATCAGCGTGACGATGAACGACCTGCCCTCGGGCACGTACAACTACACCGTCACCAGCACCAACACGGTGGGGCTGGGCTATACCACCGACGTCTATGTCGGCGGGACGATCACCCATCTCGATCAGTTCACCTTGTCGGGAACCACGCCGACCAGCGGCAATCTGCTCGCCAACGATACGCTGGGCAGCGATTTCCTGGGCATCAAGATGCTGGTCGGCGGCACGTTCGTGGACATCGGCGATGCGGGCCGCACCCTGACCGGCACCTATGGCACGCTGACCATCAGCGAGATCGGGCAGTACGCCTACCGGCCCTTCGCCAACCTGGGCTATGCCGCGACCGATCCGATCGACCGCTTCACCTATCAGATCGTGCAGCCCGACGGGCAGGTATCGACCGCGCGGCTGGACGTGGCGATCGACATCAACAACGGCGTCGCCCCCGTCTTCCCGACGACGCTGACCGCCTTCGTGCTGGAGGATCCGGTGCAGGTGCACAGCGACGTGGTGCCGATGACGCTGGCGGTCGGTCATGACGCGGCGCCGCTGTCCCTGGACCAGGCGGATGCCAAGATCGCGCTGTCGCTGATGGAGGACCAGGGCAGCGTCGAGGATGTGCTGTCCCGCTATCTCGACGCGCAGAGCCCGGCAGCCGAACCGCTACCAAGCGAATCTCTTGCCGACACGGGTGATTCTGCCGTGATGTCAAGCGCTTCGGACATCAGCGCCCAGGACCCGGTGACGCATGATCCGCTGGGCTATCTGACCGTTTCGGTCGATCCCGAACAGGAAAGGTTGGCAACCCTGCATCTGGTCTGACCATCTTGCGCATACATCCGAAAGCGGAGTTGATTTCGGACGCCGAAGGGGTTTCCCTTCGGCGTCTAATCCCTTTTTGTTTAAATAGTTTAGTCAGCCTCTTTGTCAGGAGAGGTCGAAAATGCGGTCGATGAAGCGAGAGCGGCGAGAACGCTACCAGAAGCGATCGGTACGGTTCGGGAGGGTGATGATCGCCATGAGCGCCATCACGGCAACGGCAGCGGCGGAACCCGCCGTCGTGACGATGGAAAGTGCGATGCACGAGGTCCTGGCCTGGCACCCTTCGGTCGACCAGGCGACGGCGACCATCGAAGCGCGGGCCGAGGATATCGAGGTTGCGCGGGCGGGCTATCTGCCCCGGATCAGCGCGGGTGTCGGCAGCGGCTATGACAACCGGCTGGGCAGTGCCTGGCGGCCCCGTCCGCAAGTCTCCGCCTCGCAGATGATCTATGATTTCGGCAAGGTCGCGGGCGCGGTCGAGTCCGCGCGCGCGGGCACCCGGATCGGCCGGGCGGACCTGTTGCTGGCGGTCGACGGGCTGATCCGCGACACCGGGTTCGCGCTGGTCGAGGTGCAGCGCAACGCCGCGCTGCGCGGGATCGCGATGGAACAGCTGGGCCGCATTCGCGAGATCAGCGCGCTGGTCGACAAAAGGTTCGGCAAGGGCGCAACGACCCGTTCCGACGCGCTTCAGGCCCAGTCGCGCGTCGCCGCTGCCGAGGCCACGCTGACCCGGATCGAGGCGGAGCAACGGCGCTGGACCACCAGCCTGGCCTTTCTGCTCGGCCGCGAAACGTCGCCTGCGGTCGATCCGGCGGTGCCCGACTGGCTGATGGCCAGTTGCACCCGCGCCGCCACCGTCGAATGGGCCGATATCCCCGCGATCATGCGCGCACGGGCGCAATATGAACAGGCCAGCGCGGAGAGCCGCCGTGTCCATGCCGCCCGCCTGCCCACCATCGCGCTGGCGGGCGATGCGGCGACCGATGTCGCCTCCCCCTTTTCCGACCGCAGCCTTTACAATTTCGGGCTGAACGTCAGCAGCGACGTGTTCGGCGGCAATGCCGTGCGCGCCCGCGCGCGCAGCGCCGATTACGGCGTCCGCGCCGCCCAGGCCGCCGAACAGGCCGCACGCAACGAGGTGGGCCAGGCGCTGGCCGCCACGCAACAGCAGATCGCCGGACTGTCGCAGCTGCTCGGCACGCTGGCCGAGCGACAGGACAATATGGTCGAGACCGGCAAGCTCTATCGCCTGCAATATCTCGACATGGGCACCCGCACGCTGGTCGACCTGCTCAACGCCGAACAGGAGTTGCAGCAGGCGCGCTTCGATGCGGTGAACACCACCCACGACCTGCGGCGGCTGGCGATCGAATGCCTTTATTATTCGGGCCGGGCGCGTGACGATTTCGGGCTGACCGGCACCTCGATCCGGGGCGTGACGCTGTGAGCGGCCCAACCCAGACCCAGCCCCAGACCGATCCGCTCGCCTGGATCGACATGATGGGCCAGGTCGCACGTCATTACCGCATGCCCTTTGCCGAGCAGCGCGCGCGGCTGACGACGCTGTGGCAGGGCGGCGGCGATGAAGAGGCGCGGGTCCGTGCATTGGCGCGGGCAAGCGGCCTGTCGGTCCGCTTCGTGGTGCCGGGCGCGATGCGGCTGACCAGCTGGCGGCTGCCGGTCATCGCATGGCTGAATGACGGCGAGTTGGCGCTGATCACCGGCATCGACGCCGATGGCCAGGCGGTCTTCTCGGTCGCGGGCGAGGAAGGGCAGAGCGCGCGGCGCCCGCTGTCCACCCTGGTCGAACAGACGCGAATGTTCGTCGTCCCCCGCCCTGCCCGCTCGGCCAAGGATGTTCGGGTGGACAGCTATATCCGCCCCTTCGAGGAGCATTGGCTTCGCCGCCTGCTGCTTCAGGACATGAAGGGCTATGGCCATGTCGCCATCGCCTCGGTCGTGACCAACTGTCTGGGGCTGGCGGGGGTACTCTTCTCGATGCAGGTCTATGACCGCGTCGTCCCTGCCCAGTCGATGCCGACGCTCTACATCCTGTTCATCGGCGTCATTCTGGCGACGGGGTTCGACTTCGTGCTGCGGCGGCTGCGCGTCGGGATCACCGACATATTGGGCAAGCGCGCCGACCTGCGTCTGTCGGACGTGGTGTTCGGCCATGCCCTGCGCGTGCGCAACCGGGCGCGGCCGACCTCGACGGGCACCTTCATCGCGCAGCTTCGCGATCTGGATCAGGTGCGCGACATGCTCACCTCCACGACCGTCGCGGCGGTGGCGGACCTGCCCTTCTTCTTCCTGTTCCTGGTCATCCTCGCCTTTATCGGTGGCTCCCTGGCGCTGGTGCCGGTGGTGGCGCTGATCGCGCTCCTGCTGCCCAGCCTGCTCGCCCAGCGCCGCCTGCGCGCCTATGCGACCGAGTCGATGCGCGAGACCTCGCTGCGCAACGCCCTGCTGATCGAATCGGTGCAGGGGATCGAGGACATCAAGACCCTTCAGGCCGAGGAGCGTTTCCAGCGCCAGTGGAACCACTGCAATGCGGTGGCGGGCGAGGCGCAGCTGCGGCTTCGCGGCCTGACCGCCAGCCTGTCGACCTGGGCGCAGAGCGTGCAGAATGCGGTCTACGCCACCGTCATCTTCGTCGGCGCGCCGATGGTGATCGCGGGCGACATCACGACCGGCGCACTGGTCGCCACCTCGATGCTGGCCAGCCGGATGATGGCGCCGATGGGACAGGTGTCGCATCTGCTCGGCCGCTATCAACATGCCAAGGTCGCGGCGAACAGCCTGGACCAGATCATGGGCCTGCCGGTCGACAATCCGGATGCCGAGCATCGCATTCCCCTGCCCTCGGTCGACGGACGCTTTTCCTTGCGTGGCGCGGTGTTCACCTATGCCGACCCCAATGCCCCGCCAGCGCTGACCGTGCCCAAGCTGGAGATCGCGAGCGGCGAGAAGATCGCGCTGCTCGGCCGCAACGGCGCAGGCAAGTCGACGCTGTTGCAGGGGCTGTCGGGCATGTTGCAGCCGGTGTCGGGCGAGATATTGCTCGACGACCTGGCGCTGCACCAGATCGACCCCGCCGATGTCCGTCGCGACGTCGCGCTGCTGACCCAAAATAGCCGCTTGTTCCACGGCACGCTGCGCGAGAACCTGACCATGGGCGCGGTGACGGCGAGCAACGAGACGATCCTCGCCGCGCTCGACATGGTGGGGGCGATCGACTTCATCCGCCGCCTGCGTGACGGGCTGGAGCATGTCGTCCTGGAGGGCGGACTGGGCCTGTCGGGCGGCCAGCAACAGGCGCTGCTGCTCGCGCGGCTGCTGATCCGCCAGCCGCAGGTCATGCTGCTCGACGAACCCACCGCCGCGATGGACGAGGCCGCCGAACGCCTGTTTATCGACCGCTTCCGCAGCTGGGGCCAGGGCCGCACCGTTGTCGTCGCGACGCACCGGATGCGCGCGCTCGAACTGGTCGACCGGATCATCGTCATCGATCAGGGCCAGATCCTGCTCGACCAGCCCAAGGCCGCCGCGCTCGCGACGATGCAGGGTGCGGCCCGGAGTCAGACTGGCCGGAGTCAGGCGGCATGACCGCGCTCACCCATCCCGCCGACCTGCCCTTCGCCGATGAGGGCGCAGCACCTTTGCTGGCGGCCAAGCGGATGAACTGGGCGCTCGCCGCATTGTTCGTCGTCCTGCTGGTCTGGGCCTGGTTCGCCAAGCTCGATGAGGTGGCGACCGGCACCGGCCGCGTCGTGCCGACCAGCCGCGAACAGGTGCTGCAATCGCTGGAGGGCGGCATTCTCGCCAAGATGCTCGTTCGCCAGGACGATATCGTGAAGCCCGGCCAGATCCTCGCCCAGCTCGACCCGACCCAGGCCGGATCGACCGTCGAGGAAAGCGCCGCCAAATATCGCGCCGCGCTGGCCGCCCAGGCGCGGTTGCAGGCCGAGGTGAACGGCACCCCCCCGACCTTCTCGCGCGAGCTGGACGCCTTCCCCGCGCTCAAGGCCGAGCAGCAGCGGCTCTACGACGCGCGCCGCCGCAGCCTTGCCAGCTCCATCGGACTGATCGACGAGTCGCTCGCGCTGATCGGGCGCGAGGTCGGCATCGGCGAGTCGCTGATCGAGGTCGGTGCCGCCAGCAATGTCGAGGTGCTGCGCCTGAAGCGCCAGCGCGCCGACCTGGACCTGAAGAAGTCCGACCTGCGCTCGCAATATATCGTCGAGGCGCGGCAGGACCTGGCCAAGGTCAGCGAGGAGGTGGAGGCGCTCGCCCCGGTCGTGCGCGGCCGCTCCGACACGCTGCAACGCCTGACCCTGCGCTCGCCGGTGCGCGGCGTGGTCAAGAATATCGAGGTGTCGACCATCGGCGGCGTCGTGCCCCCGAACGGCAAGATCATGGAGATCGTGCCGCTCGACGAACGGCTGCTGGTCGAGGCGCGCATCCAGCCGCGCGACATCGCCTTCATCCGCCCCGGCCAGCGTGCCAGCGTCAAGATCACCGCCTATGACTATGCGATCTATGGCGGGCTGGAGGGCAAGGTCAGCAGCATCTCGCCCGACACGATCCGCGACGAGGTGAACCCGGACGTCTATTATTACCGCGTCTTCGTGCGCACGACCGCGGACTCGCTGGTCAACAAGGCGGGCAAGCGCTTTCCGATCGTGCCCGGCATGATCGCCACCGCCGACATCCACACCGGCAGCAAGACCGTGCTGCAATATCTCCTCAAGCCGCTCAACCGCGCCCGCGAAGGATTGCGCGAACGATGACCGGCCAGCCCCGCTCCTCCCATCCGCCGCCATGCCATGGACATGACCGTCCATTGCCCTCAGCCAAGGATCAGCTCATGCCCAAGGACCTTGCCGCTTTTTATCATCCCCCGGCCCATCGCGGAATCCGGCCGCCCGCAATGCGGGAGGTCACCGCCCCCAGCCTGCTCGATCTGGCCCGGCAGACCCAGTTGATGCGCGCCTCGACCGCGCAGTTCTTTCCGCGCGACGTGTTCCGCGACTCCGCCTGGGACATGATGCTGGAGCTGTTCATCGCCGATCAGCAGAACCGGCCGATCTGCGTCAAGGAACTGATCCTGGTCTCGGGCGAAAGCGCCACCAGCGCGCTGCGCCGGATCGATCGGCTGGAGGGGGCGGAACTGCTGCGGCGCCGCACCGACCCGGCGGATCACCGGCGGCTGGCCGTCACCCTGACCGATCGGGGCATCAACGCGATGACGGCGATGTTGCAGCACCTGTATCTGACGATGGGCAACGGGACGAACCGGGGCACGGAAACACGCCCCAACTGACCGGCCCTATCCGTGCGATGCGGGCAGCCCGTTGCCCGCATCGTCCCCACGATAGCCGAGCGCCTGCGAGATGCGGGCGGTGGTTTCGACCAGGATCTGCGTCGCCTCCGGGATGGAGCATTGCTGCGATCCGTCGATCGTCTCCAGAAAGGGGATGGTCAGCGCCGCCATGCAGTCGCCGCCAAAACCGAAGACCGGGGCGCTGATGTCCGTCACGCCGCGCGTGATCGGGCTTTCGCGCAGGCCATGCCCCTGAACGCGCACCCGCTCCAGCTCCTCGGCCAAGGGCGCGCGGTCGATGACACGGCCCTGCGCCGCCTCCGCACGGTCCAGGATGCGGCCCAGTTGCGCCGGCGCGGCAAAGGCGAGCAGCACCTTGCCCGAACAGCTGGCCACGATATCGATCGATGCGCCCATGCGCAGCGCGAAGCCGCGCGTGCCGGGATTTTCCTCGCGCGCGATGACCAGCCCCGCCCCGCCCTCGATCACCACCAGATGACAGGACTGGCCGACACGCAGCGCCAGCGACTGCATCTCGGGCAGTGCGGCGGCGGTCAGTTGCCGGGCAGGCGTGGCGCGGTACGCGATGTCGAGGAATTTGTAGGTGACGCGGTAACGATCGTCGATCGGCGACTTTTCGAGGTAGCGCGCCTCCTCCATCACCACGACGATGCGGAACAGTTCGCCCAGCGAACGCCCCAGCGCCGTCGCCATCTCGCTGACCAGCATCCCGCCCGGATGGTTGGCCAGCAATTCGATAATCAGGAACGCCTTGTCCAGCGCGGGTGCGGCATAGCTTCCCTTGCGCGTCCGTCCTTCGCTGGTCCTTGCCCCGTCGCCCGTCATATCGTCCCTCACCCATCGACGATTAGGGCGATGGCCCGCCACGGGCAAGCGATGTTGCCCAAAGCTGCCGGTCCGCTCAGGCGATGGTGACGATCGCCTTCAACACCGAATCCGCCTCGTCGATCAGTTGGGGCAGGCGCATCGGCGCGTCGTCCAGCGTCAGCGTATGGGTGCGGATCGCGTCGGTCGGTACCGCGCCGCTGCGGATGCTGGCGATGACATGGTCGAAATCCACCGACAGCGCATTGCGGCTGGCGATCAGCGTCGTCTCGCGCTTGTGGAATTCGGGATCGGGGAAGACCAGATCGTCCTTGCACACGCCCACCAGCGTATAGCTGCCGCCATGCGCCACCCAGTTCAGCCCGGCGCGCATCGCGTAAATGTTGCCGGTGGCGTCGAACACATGGTCGAACATCTCGCCCGAGGTCATCTCGGCCAGCGTCGCGCCCAGCGCATCGTCGGCAACCACACCCTCCGCAAAACCCAGATGGTCGCGCGCATAGGCCAGGCGCGGCGCGCGCGTGTCGGCCAAGACGATCCTGCCCGCGCCCGCGATCCGCGCGAACAAGGCCGCCGCCACGCCGATCGGCCCCGCCCCGATCACCGCAACGCTCTCCCCTTCGGTAACGCCGGCTCGGCGTACCGCATGGGCGCCGATCGCCAGAAACTCGACCATCGCCGCCTGGTCGAGCGACAGGCCGACCGCATCGATCACCGCGCTTTCGGGCACCGCCAACAGCTCGCACATGCCGCCATCGCCGTGCACGCCCAGCACGCTGATCCGGGCGCAGCAATTGGGCTTGCCCCGGCGACAGGCGCGGCAGGTGCCGCACGCGATATAGGGGTTCACGGTCACCACCTGTCCGACCGTGAAGGCCGAACCCGTTGGAACCTCGGCAATTTCCCCGGCCAGCTCATGCCCGATCAACCGGGGATATTCGAGGAACGGGTGCTTGCCGCCATAGATATGATAGTCGGTACCGCAAATTCCGGCGCGGCGCATCCTGATCAGGACCTCGCCCTCTCCCCGCACCGGCACGGGTCGATCCTCGACGCGGATGTCATGCGGCTCGACACAGACCAGTGCCTTCATTGCGATCCTCTCCAGATTCCCATATGCGATTTCACTCTCACATATGCCATTGATGGCCTGGGATGGGAACGCTAAAACACCCTCCGGCGGATGGGACGCGAAGAATGGGTCCTGCCGCCTTTTGAGAGAGGAGGCCCGACTTGGCCCGACGCCTGTGTTTCGCCCTGGATCTGGTCGCCGACGCCGATCTGATCGCCGAATATGAAAAGGCCCATGCCCCCGGCGCGGCCTGGCCCGAAGTGACCCAAGCAATCCGGGCCAAGGGATTCCTGTCGATGGAAATCTGGCGCACCGGCGACCGGCTGTTCATGATCGCGGAGGTGGCCGACGACTTTCCGCGTGCCATTCCGGCCGAGCTGGCGGCGGTCGACGCCCGGTGGGAAGCGGCGATGGACCGTTTCCAGAAGGTCCTGCCCCATGCCGCGCCGGGCGAGAAATGGGTGGGCATGGACCGCATCTTCTCGCTGGACGCGCAATGAGCGAAGCGGCGGTCATCCTGCAATTCGGCACCAGCCGCTTCCTGCAAGCCCATGTCGACCTGTTCGCCGAGGAAGCCCGCGCGGCCGGACAGGCGGTGCCGCCGATCGTCATCGTCCAGACCACCCGCGATCCCGAACGGGCGCGGCGGCTGGCCGGTTTTGCCGACCCGGCGGGCTTTCCCGTCATCCTTCGCGGCCTGCGCGACGGCGCACGCCATGAGCGGACCATCCGGGTGCGCAGCGTGCGCGAAGGACTGAGCGCGGCGGGCGACTGGGACCGGCTGGTCGAACTGGCGGTCGGGGCGGCGACGCATATCGTCTCCAACACCGGCGACAGCGGCTATGCCATACCAGACGAGGACCAGACCGCGCCCGCCCATGGTCAGGTGCCGAAAAGCTTTTGCGGGATGCTGACCGAATTGCTGCACCAGCGCTGGCAGGCTGGGGGCGCGGGTGTCACGCTGCTGCCCTGCGAACTGGTGGTGCGCAACGGCGACGTGCTTCGGGCCGCGATCCGGGGGCTTGCGCGGGATCAGGGGCGCGAGGCGGCGTTCCTCGACTGGCTGGAGCGCGAATGCGTCTGGGCCAACACCTTGGTCGACCGCATCGTCAGCGAGCCGCTCCATCCGGCGGGCGCGGTGGCCGAGCCTTATGCGCTCTGGGCGATCCAGCGCCAGCCGGGCCTGTCCCTGCCCTTCACCCATCCCGACATCGTGCTGACCGACGATCTGGACCGGTACGAGCGGTTGAAGCTGCACATCCTCAATCTCGGCCATAGCTGGCTGGCGGCGCGATGGCATGACGGCGGCGGCGCGGCGGACCTGACGGTCCGCGAGGCGCTGGCGGATGCGGACACCCGCGCGACGCTGGAGCGGGTGATGGCGCAGGAAGTGCTGCCGGGCTTTGCCGCACATGGCATGGCGGAGGAGGCGCAGGCCTATGTCGCCACGACGCTGGAACGCTTCGCCAATCCTTTCCTCGACCATCGGCTGTCGGACATCTTCCAGGGGCACGCGGCCAAGATCGACAAACGGGTCTGTGGGTTCGTCCGCTGGGTCGATGGTTCGGGCCAGACGGTCGCGATGCCGGAACTGCGTGCACTGGCGACGCACCACGCCTAACCTTCCCTACCCCGTTCAGCCTGAGCAAAGTCGAAGGCTATAGTGAGATGACGTTGCCCTGGATCAATGCGAGCCCCTCCCCTTCAGGGGAGGGGTTGGGGTGGGGCCTGTCCACCAGCGTCGCATTTGCGGCGACGCCCCCGGCCCCTCCCCTGAAGGGGAGGGGAGATTCAGTCCTCCTTACGCCGCGTTGGGCAGACAGCCCGGCCCCTTCGCCCCCGCCGCCTTGTAGGTCAGCACGAACTCCTGATGCCCCAGCGCTTCGGACTTGGTCTGGGCGCCGCCCGACACCGCGACGATCAGGTCGACGATCTCCGCCCCCACCTCGTCCAGCGTCGCGTCGCCGTACAGGATGCGCCCGGCATTCACGTCCATATCGCCCTCCATCCGGACATACATTTCCGGATTGGCCGCGACCTTGATCACCGGCGAGATGGCCGATCCGACTACCGAGCCGCGCCCGGTCACGAACAGGTTAATATGCGCCCCGCACGCGATCAGTTCGCCGATCTCGGCATTGTCGACGATGTTGGGGAAGCCGAACTTCGGGTCGCCCGCGGGCACCACGTCGAGCAGATACAACCCCGGCCCCGGCGCCTGTTCGGCGGGCAGGATGACGCCGGTGATCGGACGGCTGCCCGACTTGGCATAGGCGCCCGCCGACTTTTCCTCCTGGCTCGACAGGCCGCCCTCGGCATTGCCCGGCGCGAAGCTGCCATAGCCCATGGCGCGGTAATAACGCTCGGCCTGCGCGACCGAGGCGATCAGGTCCTGCGCGACCTCGGGCGTCGCGGCGCGCTCGGCCATATGGCCCTCGCAGCCGATCATCTCGCCGGTTTCCTCGAAGATGCAGATCGCACCCGCGTCATAAAGCGTGTCGAAGGCGCGGCCGACCGCCGGGTTGCCGGTGATGCCGCTGGTCCCGTCCGACCCGCCGCAGATGGTGCCGATCACCAGCTCCGACATGGTCATCGGCACGCGCACTCCTTGCGCATCCGCCGCCGCGCGAACGCGCTCGACGGCGGCGATCCCCGCCTCCATCGCCCCGCGTGTGCCGCCAGACTGCTGGATCACGATCGTCTCGACCGGACGGCCCTGCTCGCGCGCGTTGGCGGCCAGCGCCTCGCGATTGAAGCTTTCGCAGCCCAGCGACAACAGGACGACGCCGCCGACATTGGGATGCGTGGTCAGCGCCTTCATCATCGCCAGCGCATAATCATTGGGATAGCAGCCGGGAAAGCCGATCAGCTGCACGCGGGGATCGTCCATCCTGTCGACGATCCGCCGCGCGACATGATGCGCGCATTCGACGAGGTAGACGACGACGATGGCGTCGCGAATGCCCTTGCGCCCGTCGGGGCGCGCCCAGGCCTGCCAGCTCCGTTCGGTCAGGCCCGTGTTCATGCCCAAGGTCATGCATGATCTCCATGCGCGTCGCGCAGATGCGCGGGAATATAGTCGCTTTGCATATTGTGCATATGGACCCAGCCTCCGGCAGGCGCGTCATGCGTCATCGATCCGATCGGCATGCCATATTTGATGACCTTGTCGCCGGTTGCCAGCGGCACGACCGCCAGCTTGTGGCCCAGCGCGACGCGTTCGGTCACGGTCAGCGCATGGCCGTCGACGAGGATCTGCTCGCCCGGCTCGACCGTGCGGCAGCAGACGGCGACATTGTCGGTCGGGGTCAGCCGGATGGCGGCGACGCTCATGCGCACTCTCCCGGCAGGGGCGCGTCGGGGCGGACCAGCCCTTGGCCACGCAGGTCCGTCCAGAAGGCGGACGGGATGGGTTCGGCGTAGAGGCGCATCGTGTCGGATACCTGTTGCGGATCGGCGATACCGGGAATGACGCTGGCGACCAGTGGATGGGCCAGCACGAAGGCAAGCGCGGCGGCGGGCAGCGAGACCTGGTGGCACGCGGCCACCGCCTCCAGCGCGCGGACCTTGGCGAGGACGGTTTCGGGCGCAGGCGCATAATTGTAACGCCCGGCCGCCGCACTGCCGGTCGCCAGGATGCCGCTATTATACGGGCCGCCGACCACGATCGACGTACCCGCCGCCTCGCACGTCGGAAACAGCGCATCGAGCGCGCCCTGTTCCAGCAGCGTGTAACGCCCGGCGAGCAGGATCACGTCGAACCGCGCCGCCTGCATCAGGTCGAGGCAGACCTCGACCTCGTTCACGCCCAGCCCGAAGCCGGAGATCGCGCCCTGATCGCGCAAGCTCTCCAGCGCACGGAAGCCCCCGCCCGTAATCAGCTGCTCGCGATACCGCGCATCCGCCTCGCCATGTGTGACCCGGCCGATGTCATGGACGAACAGCATATCGACCCGCGCCAGGCCCAGCCGTTGCAGGCTGTGCTCATGGCTGCGCAGGATGCCGTCATAGCTATAGTCGTAGCGGGCACGAAACGGCATGGCGGTGTGAAAGCCGTCACGCTCGCGGTCGTCGGTGGTGCTGGCATCCGGGTCCATCAACCGCCCGACCTTGGTCGAAACGATCACGTCGCCCCGCCCGCGCAAGCCGTCGCCCAGCCGCCGCTCGCTCAACCCCCGGCCATAATGCGGCGCGGTGTCGAAATAGCGGAAACCGGCCGACAACGCGGCGTCCAGCGTCGCGGCCGCGCTTTCATCGTCGATCGCGGCATAGAGGTTGCCCATCGCCGCCGCGCCGAAGCCCAGCTCGGGCAATAGGCAGTCGGTCCGGCCCATCTTTCGACGGGGAATGTCGGTCATAGGTTCAGGCCCAGTCGATAGATCCGGTCGGCATTGCGCCCCCACAGGTCGCGCCGCTCGTCATCGGAAAAGCCGGTCAGCAACGCCTCGTAAGCGCCGAGCGTACGGTCGAGATCGGCGGCGAGCCGGTCGGTCGGGAAGTTGGTCGCGACCATCACGCGCTGCGTGCCGAAGCGATCGATCACCTCGGCAACGATATCGGCGAAACCGGCGGGATCGAAGCGCGGCCCGACAAAACCCGCCCCGGACAGCTTGATCGCGGCATGGGGCATGGCGGCAAAGGCGATCAACCCGGCGCGCCATTCCTCCAGCCCGTCCGCCGGGATGGGCAAGGCAAGGTGGTTGAGGATGACCGGCACCTCGGGATGCTGCGCCGCCACTTCGGCCAGTCCGGACAGTTGCGCGGGAAAGCCGTGAAAATCATAGCTCAGCCCATAACGACCGAGCAGCGCATAGCCCGCCCGCCAACGTGGATCACGGGTCAGATCACGCTCATAGGCGCGGCGCGCGGGGTCGGTCGGATGCCAGTTGATGAGGTGGCGAATGCCCTTCACCCGTGGCTGCGCCGCCTGCCATGCCAGTTGCGCCTCGACCGCCGGATGGTCGAGTTCGACCCGCGCGACGATCGCGCTGGGCAGGCCGTCCTCATCCGCGACCTTGTTCAGCCAGACCGTTTCGTCCGCACCCTGATCGGGGCGCGCGCCCGCATCGACATGCACCGCGCCCGCCGGATTCCATGACGCCAGCTCCACCCGGTAATCGGCGATGCGATAGCTTGCGGCGATCGGCGCCGTCTCGGGCGCATCCAGCCATGGATAGCGCAGCACCGCGTGATCCCACAGATGGAAATGCGCGTCGACGAAAGGCGGGCGCGCGTGCGTCACGCCATCGTCCAACCGCCATCGATGGCGTGCATCTGGCCGGTGGTATAGGCGCTCTCGTCCGAGGCGAGATAGAGCGCGAGCGCGGCGACCTCCTCGGCGCGGCCCAGCCGCCCCATGGGCTGGCGCGCGACAAAGGCGGCACGGGCCGCCTCCGCATCGCCGGTCGCAGCCAGACGCTCGTCGAGGCTGGGCGACTGGACGGTGCCGGGGCAGATCGCGTTGCAGCGAATGCCCTTGCCGACATAGTCGAGCGCGACCGACCGGGTGATCCCCGCCACCGCCCCCTTGGAGGCGCAATAGGCATAGCGATTGGGCACGCCGATCAGCGCCCCCGCGACCGAGGCCATGTTGACGATCGAGCCGCCGCCTTGCGCGATCATCGCGGGCACGAACGCCTGGAGCATATGGGTGATCGCATGGACGTTCAGGTCGAAGGACAGGCGATATCCCCCGTCCTGCGTGGCCAGAAGATCGCCCGCATCGACATAGCCCGCGCAGTTGAACAGCACATCGACCGCCCCCGTCCGCTCGCCGAACGCCGCGATCGCCGCCGGGTCGGTCAGGTCCAGTATCTCGGTCGTGCAGCCCAGAAGGCTGGCCAGCGCGTCGGCGTTGCGATCGACCGCGATCACCTGCGCCCCCTCGGCGGCGAACAGCTCGGCGGCGGCGCGGCCGATGCCCTGTCCGGCGCCCGTCACGATCGCCCGCTTACCTTGCAGACGGTTCATTCCTTCATCTCCTTCCGGCGGCCCAGCATCAGGGCGAAGAGTGTCACGACCACAAAGCTGACGGTCGGGACCAGCATGGCGCTGGTAATGCCGGCATGGTCGGACACCAAGCCCATCAGCGCGGTCAGCCCCGCGCCGCCGATGATCGCCATCACGATCAGCGACGCCCCCGCCCGGCGCAGCGGCCCCAGCCCCTCGATCCCGAGCGCGAAGATCGTCGGGAACTGGATCGACATGAAGAAGCTCGCCGCGACCAGCGCGATCAGCCCCGGCCAGCCGCCCAGCACGGCCGCCACCGCCGTCAGCAGCACCGACAGCCCCGCGAACAGCGCCAGCAGCTTCACCGGAGCGGCGCGACCCATGAGCGCACTGCCCAGGAAACGCCCGGCGGCGAACAGCACCAGCGAGACGAACAGCGCATCCGCGCCACCCCGCTCGTTCAGGCCGACATTGGCCTGCGCATAACGGATGGTATAGCTCCACACGCCGACCTGCGCACCGACATAGAAGAACTGCGCGACGACCGCGCCCATCAGGCGCCGCTGACGGAACACGTCGACGAAGCGGCCGCTGCGCCCTTCCTCCGCATGCACCGGCGTACCGCTGGGGAAGCGGACCAAGGCGGCCGCCACGGCGAACAGCAGGACGACGATCGCGATCGCGACATAGGGCGGCGCGATGGCCTGCACCTCGGCCTTGTAGAAGGCGGTGCGCGCGGCGGCGTCCATCGTGGCCAGCGCCCGCTCGTCATGTTCGATGCCCGACAGGATGAAGAAGCGCCCGATCAGGATGCCGGTGATCGCGCCCAGCGGATTGGCCGCCTGCGCCCAGTTGAGCCGCCGGGTCGCCCCCGCCGGATCGCCCAGATCGCCCATCAGCGGATTGGCGGATGTTTCCAGGAAGGCGAGGCCCGCCGCGATCACGAACAGGCCGAGCAGGAACAGCTGGTACAGGCTCGCCGCCGCCGCCGGATAGAAGAGCAGCGCGCCGGTGCCGTAGAGCGTCAGCCCCAGCACGATCGCCGCCTTATAGCCATAACGGCGCATCACCATCGAGGCGGGCACCGCGAGCAGGAAATAGCCGAGATAGAAGACCTGCTGGACAAAGCTGGTCCCGAAATCGCTGAGCGTGAAGGCCTTGCGGAATTGCGCGATCAGAATGTCGTTCAGGTTGTTCGCCATCCCCCACAGGAAGAACAGGCTGACCGTGATGATGAGCGCGGGGAGATAGCCGCGCGCGACCGTATCGCCATGGCCCGCGGCGTCACCGCCCTGCCCTGTTATGGCCATGGGGGGTAGATCGACAGGCAGCGCCATCAGCCATGTCCTCGCTTATGCCGTCCCGTGCCGACTGTCGCCATCACGACTCCTTCTCCATGAAAGTCTTCTTTTATGAGCGCAAATGTACGGCGAGCGAAGCGCCGAAGGCAAGCGCTATCGGACGGCGCGAACCGTCCGTGCGACAATCGATGGAGGGCCGGGAAAAATGGCGGTCAGGCGTGGCCGCGCACCGACTCGCCCAGCATGGTAAAGAAGCCGCGCGCCACGCCGCAGGTCGCGATGTCCCATTCGGGATGCCACTGCACCGCCAGCACGTCCGCGCCGCAGCCGGGTGCGCGGAACGCCTCGATCAATCCGTCCTCGGCATCGCGCGCCTCGACCACCAGACCATAGCCCAGCCGGTCGACGCCCTGCTGATGCACCGAGTTGACCTCGACCCGGCGATGCCCGCTGCGCCCGGCCAGCGCGCCGCCGGGCATCAGGTCGACCGGATGATGATGGCCGAACAGCGTGTCGTAATCGCCTTCCCACGATCCGCGATGATGACGCGGCAGGCCGCCCAGGCAGGTCAGCGAGCCGCCGAACAGCACGTTGATTTCCTGCATTCCCCGGCAGATGCCGAACACCGTCTTGCCGCGCTCGATCATGCGCCCGGCCAGCGCCAGCGCGACCGAGTCCCGCTGCGGGTCGCAGGCTTGCGGCGCCAGTTCGGCGCAGTCGCCATATTGGGCAGGCGCGACATGCGAGCGCCCGCCGGTCAGCAGCAGCCCGTCGAGCATGTCCGCCATCAATGCGGTGTCGACCGCTTCGGGCACGGCGGGGACGATCAGGACGCTCGCGCCGCACAGCTGGACCAGCGGTTCGATAAATCGCGTCGCGACGGCCTGGATCGGGCGGTTCGCAACCTCGTTGCCGCACATCAGGCCGATGACCGGTTTGCGCCCCTGCTTCATGCCGTCCCCTCCAATTCCTGCCGCAGCGCCCGTGCGTCCGCGCGCGGCAGGGCCAGCGCCTCGGGCTGGACGAGCACGCTGTCCGGCTCGACATCGGTCAACAGCCAGACATTGCCCCCGATCACCGAGCGCGCCCCGATCGTCACCCGCCCCAATATCGTCGCGCCTGCGTAGATGATGACATCGTCCTCGACGATGGGATGGCGCGAGAAGCGGTCGCGCGGCGAACGCGGCGCGGTCCCCAGCGCCGAACGCGCGCCCAGCGTCACATGCTGATAGACCCGCACCCGCTCGCCAATGATCGCGGTCTCGCCGACGACGACGCCGGTGCCATGGTCGATGAAGAAATGCCGCCCGATGGTCGCGCCCGGATGAATGTCGATGCCGGTCCGCTCATTGGCGAGTTCGGAGATCATCCGTGCCACGATCGGCGCGCCCAGCTCGTTCAGCTCATGCGCGATACGGTGATGCAGGCTGGCGATGGCGCCGGGATAGCAGAGCAGGATCTCGTCGACGCTGCGCGCGGCGGGATCGGCCAGGAACGCGGCCTCGACATCGCTGTCGATCAATTCGCGCACCTGCGGCAGGGTCGCGCCGAACAGCTGCGACACCAGCGCCGCCTGTTCGGGCGGGAAGGCCGCGTCGACATCCTTCTGCCAATAGGCCAGCTCGGCCCCAATTTCGCGTTCCAGCGCGGTCAGCGCGGCGAGCAGCTTGGCCGCGACGAAGCGATCCTCCTCCTGCGCCGCCCCCCGGAAATGACCCAGGCGGCGCGGATAAAGCGCGGCGGCGACCAGCGCGACGACATCCTCGACCCCGCTGCGCGACGGAAAACGCTCGACATCGCGGCCCGCATCCTGCCGCACCCGCCAGCCATGCCGGGCGGTGCGCAAGCCCGATACGATGCCGTCAATGCCCGTCGGGGCATGACCCTGCACGGGGGTATCCGTCATCAGCCGTCCGGTCGTCATATGCGATCCTCCGACTTCCATCATATCCCATTTGTGGAGTGGGATATAACAGATTTGCTACGGTCCCATAAAGCGCCAGCTTTGCTTAACGTCAGGTTGCGCGCGGGCGGAGGCCGGTCCATGGTCCGCCCGCCACCATGGCTTGGCCCGGCGGGAGGGAGCCTGCGGGGCCGATCATTTCCCGGCCCATCCCCCGGCCCTTCTGGGAGCATTCGCGACGATGACGACACCGCGCCAGACGACGCTGACCCGTTTCCTGATCGAGGAGCAGCGCCGCTCCGAAGAGACCTGCCCCGCCGAGTTGCGCCTGCTGATCGAAACCGTCGCCCGCGCGTGCAAGGCGGTGAATCAGGCGATTTCCAAGGGCGCGCTGGGCGATGTGCTCGGCAGCCTGGGCAGCGAAAACGTGCAGGGCGAGGTCCAGAAGAAGCTGGACGTGATCGCCAACGACCTGCTGCTCGATGCGAATGAATGGGGCGGGCATCTGGCCGCGATGGCGTCGGAGGAGATGGAGACGATCCACCGAATCCCCAATCGCTTCCCGCGCGGCGAATATCTGCTGCTGTTCGATCCCATCGACGGGTCGAGCAATGTCGATGTCGACCTGTCGGTCGGCACTATCTTCTCGGTCCTGCGCGCGCCCGAGGATTGCGCGGGCCGCGAAGTGACCGAGGCGGACTTCCTCCAGCCCGGCCGCGCGCAGGTGGCGGCGGGCTATGCCATTTACGGGCCGCAGACGTTGCTGGTCCTGACGGTCGGCACCGGCGTCTATGAGTTCACACTGGACCGCGAGATCGGATCGTGGCGGCTGACCGACGGGCCGATGCGTATCCCCACCGGCACCAAGGAATTCGCGATCAACATGGCGCGCCGCCGCCAATGGTCGCCCGGCATCGCCCGCTATATCGAGGAGCGTATCCTGGGCACCGAAGGGCCGCTGGGTGAGGATTACAATATGCGCTGGACCGCCTCGATGGTGGCGGACGTGCACCGTATCCTGAAGCGCGGCGGGGTGTTCCTCTATCCGGGCGACCACCGCAAGGACGGCAAGGCCAAGCTGCGCCTGCTCTATGAGGCGAACCCGATGAGCTTCCTGATCGAACAGGCGGGCGGCGCGTCGATCGACGGCGCCATCCCGATCATGGATGTCGAGGCGGTCGGCCTGCACCAGCGCGTCGGCGTGGTGCTTGGCGATCCCGAGGAAGTGGCACTGGTCGCGGATTATGGGCGGACAGGGTAACCCGGTCGCCCTTCCTTCTACTTAGTTCCCCGGCGAAGGCCGGGGCCCAGTTCCGGTGGATGATCGGGGGCGGGGTGGATTGGCCTCCCCCGCCTCGCGGTGCGCTCCATGCACTTGATGGCGCCTGGGCCCCGGCCTTCGCCGGGGAACGGGGGTTTGTGAAACGCCCATTCCCCCACCGCCGTTCAGCCTGAGCGAAGTCGAAGGCCAAGGGATACGGGCAGCCTCCGGGCGTGCACTTCGACTTCGCTCAGTGCGAACGGCGGTGGGGTTATCGGGCCGCAAGCCCCACCGACTCCCGCGCCACCAGTTCGAAATCCACCACCTGGTCCTCCACCACCCGCGAGCGTAGCGCCGCCAGTACCTGCTCGACCGCGCGGAAGGCCATGTCGCCGACCGGCTGGCGGATCACGGTCAGCGGCGGCCAGAGCCGCGCCGCGATCGCGGTATCGTCGAACCCGGTGACGGCCAGTTCGTCCGGCAGGCGCAGGCCCCGGCGCGACGCCTCGCCGATCAGCCCAGCCGCCATGTCGTCGCTGCTGCACAGGATCGCGCTCGGTCGGTCGGGCCGGTCGAGCAGCCCCCGACCCGCCGCCGCGCCCGCCGCCGGATCGAACCCGGCGCGCACGACCAGCGACCGGTCGTAATCCAGTCCGCTCGCCGCCAGCCCGTCGCGAAACCCCGCCAGCCGCTCGTCGGCGACGGAGAAATGCTGCGGCCCCGCCAAAAAGCCGATGCGGCGATGCCCGGCCTGCACGACATGCGCGGTCATCGCCGCCATCGCCGCGCGATTGTCGATCCGGACGGTCGCCATGTCAGGCATGGTCTGCCCCGTCGCGATCGCCGCCGCCGCGACGCCCAGTTCCTCGAACAGTCCCGACCCGCTCAGTAATTCCGCAAAGGGGGGCAGGAGCAGCACCGCCGCCGCACCACTCTGCACCAGCGTGCGCAGCGCCGCCTCCGCCGCTTCGCGGGTCAGTCCTTCCTCACCTTGCGCGATGAATTGCAGGCCGCGCGCATTGCTCGCCCGCAGCGCGCCCAGCAGCACCGAGTCGATAAAGGGCGTACCCTTGTCGCTGTACAAAAGCCCCAGCGTCGTCGCTCGCGCCTTGGCCAGTCGCCGCGCCGCGACATTGGGGACATAGCCCAGCGCCTCGATCGCCGCGAGCACCGCCGCGCGCGTCGTCGGGCTGACCCGGCCAGCGCCGTTGATGACGTTGGACACGGTCATCGCCGACACCCCCGCCCGCTCGCCGACCGCGCGGATGGTGACGCCTTCGGGGCGTTTGGCCGGAAGGATATGGTTGGAAGAAGATGTCACAGAAACTCACCCCTCCCCTTCAGGGGAGGGGCCGGGGGTGGGGCGGCTCCGCAAGCGTGTGGCCTGTGGCGAGGCCCCACCCCAACCCCTCCCCTGAAGGGGAGGGGCTTTCGTCCGATAAATCCGACAGCCTCCGACCTCAAACCGCCCCCGCCTTCAGCCCCTTGACCGCATGATCCGCCGCGCGTGCAGTCAGCGCCATGAAGGTCAGCGAGGGGTTCACGCACGACACCGACGCCATCTGCGCCCCGTCCGTCACATAGAGGTTCGACGCGTCATGTGCCTGGCTCCATTTGTTGAGCACCGACTGGCGCGGGTCCGCACCCATGCGCGCGCCGCCCATCTCGTGGATCGCATCGCCCGGGACATGCTCGGACTCCCCGCTGGTCACGTTCTTCATGCCCGCCGCGCGCAGCATCGCCTCGCCCTCGCGCCGGGCGTCGGCCATCATCTTCAGCTCATTGTCGCGGAAGGTCACGTCGAACTTCATCAGCGGCACGCCGAAGCGATCGACCTTGCTCGAATGCAGCGACACGCGATTATCCTCATAGGGCAGGCATTCGCCGAACGCGCCCATGCTGAACTGCCACGGGCCATAGCGGCGCATGCCATGCTTCATCTCCGCCCCGAAGCCGACCGGCTTGGCCGCGTTGCGATAGGCCGAACCCTGATAGCCATAGCCGCGCCGGAAGCCGAGCCCCTCGTCACCCTTCAGGTTGCGGAAGCGCGGCACGTACACGCCGCCCGGACGACGGCCATATTCGATCAGGTCGTCCATGCCGGGAATCTCGCCCGACACGCCGACGCGGAAGATATGGTCCATGACATAGCGGCCCAGCGTCCCGCTGCTGTCGAAATGGCTCCGCTCCGAACCCGGCGCCCGCGAATTCATCAGGATCTGCACCGACCCCATCGCCGAGGCGCAGACGAAGACCAGATTGGCCTGAACCGTCTGCGCCTGTCCGGTCTTGGCATCGACATAGCGAACGCCGGTGACCTTCTTCTTTGCCGGATCATAATCGATCCCCGTCACCACCGCATCGGATTGCAGCGTCAGCCGCCCGGTCGCGCGCGCGGCGGGCAGGGTCACGGCCTGGGTCGAGAAATAGGCGCCGAACGAACAGCCATTGCCGCACTGGTTGCGGAACTGGCATTTGGTGCGGTTCTTGTCGGGCTTGTCCTCGGTCATGTTGGACAGGCGGGTGTGGATCAGCTTGCGCCCCGGAAACTGGCTTTCCAGCCGTTCCTTCAGCCACTTTTCCGCAACGTTCATCGGCATCGGCGGCTGGAACTCGCTGTCGGGGAGATAGGGCAGGTTCTCGCGCGAACCCGACACGCCGATGTACTTCTCGACATAGGAATACCAGGGCGCGACATCGTCGTACCGGATCGGCCAGTCGGCGGCGACGCCCTCGCGCTTGTTGGCCTCGAAATCGTCGGCGCTCCAGCGGAAGGACCAGCGGCCCCAGATCAGCGACTTGCCGCCGACCGCGCCCGGCCGGATCCAGTAGAATTTGCTCCCCTCGTCATAGGCATAGGGGTTCAGCCGGTCGTCATTGTAGAATTTCTGGTTGCTGGGCGCGACATAGCCCTGCTTGGCGATGAAATAATCGCTGTCCAGCAACGGCTTGGGCATGATGTTGCGCGCCGGGACCTCAAAGGCGGGCTTGCCGTCATACGGATAACCCTCGCCATGCTCGACCATGACGCCCCGGTCGAGCATCAGGACGCGCAGGCCCTTTTCGGTCAGTTCCTTGGCGGCGAACCCGCCGCTGATCCCCGACCCGATCACGATCGCGTCGAAACGGTTCGTCGCCGCCATGGCTGTCCTCCCTATATCTGTCTTATCGTTTTAGAATCGAAGCGCTTGCAGCGTCCGGAAGCTGGTCGTGATGTCGGGCAGATAAGGCGCGGGCGCCTGATCATTCTCGACATAGAAATGCTTCACGCCCGCCAGCCGGTTGAGCTTGAAGAGCGCGGCAAAGTCGATTTGCCCCGCACCCACCGCCGTCATGCTGCCATCGGCACGCGCATCCTTGACGTGATAGGCATAGATTCGCCCGGCCAGCCGCCGGATCAGCGCCGCGGCATCCTCGCCCGCATGGATCGCCCAATAGAGGTCGATCTCCAGCTTCACGAGCGTCGGATCGGTGCCCTTCAACAGCCGGTCGTACAGGCTGATGCCGCCGGGCTTGTTGGTGAATTCGAAATCGTGATTGTGATAGGCAAAGCCGAGCCCCGCCTTCTTCAACTGCGCGGCAAAGCGGTTGATGTTGGGCAAAGCCGCATTCCAGCCCGCCTCGGTCCGATGCTCGTCGGTCATGTACGGCAGGATGACGGTATCGGCGCCCAGCGTCTTCGCCATGGTCACGCACGCATCAAACTTGCCGAGCAGCGACTCATAAGGGACGTGGATCGACGGCGCTTTCAGGCCCAGCCGGTCCTGCGTGCGGCGGAGCATGACATGATCCATCGCGTCATAGCCGCCCCCGCCATATTCGACCTCGCGATAGCCGATCCTGGCCACCGCCTCCAAGGTCTTGACCGGATCGGCCGCGAACAGCTCGCGGATCGTATAGAGCTGGAGCCCGATGGCCCCGAGTTGCGCGGCCTGCGCCATGCCCGGCAGCAGCGCGGCCGCGCCCAGCCCCAGCCCCGCGCCCATCAGCGAACGACGATCGATCATGCCGAATACACCTTGTTGACCTTGGAATAGGGATAGGCGCCGTCATATTCGCCGGGCACCGGCAGATATTCGCGTTCCTGCGTGATGCCGATCTCCGACGTGTAATAGCCGGTGATGACGAGTTGCCGGAACGGCTCGAAGAACGCCCGCCCCTCCGGCAGCACGCCCTCCATCGCCTCGGTCAGCAACGTGTCCTGTTGCGCCGGGGTCGCCTTGGCGGCGGCCAGTTTGTTGACGCTCTGGCTGCGCCCCTCGATCGCGTTCAGTCCGGCGATGATCGGCACCCGATCGGCGGGCAGCGACCAGTCGGCCAGCATCTTCTCGATGAACGCAGGCACCCCGGCCGCGATCGCGCCGGGCGTGTCGGTAGTGGGCAGGACGCGCTCCGCCAGCGCGGTCATCGTCGCGCGCTGGACGGGGGTGAAGACCGCGACGCTGGGCGGTCCATCCGAGATGACGGGGATGGTACCGCGCGCCTGCTCCACCGCGCCCGCCGCCCGCGCGATGGGCGCGAACAGCGCGGAGCCGAACATGGCGGTGATCCCCGCCAGGGCGTGTCTGCGGTCGATATGGGGGGTCATCGGGCATCCTCCGGCAGGTCCTGCGCGATCGCCTCGGGCGGCAGCGGGCGGACCCAGATATTGCGGAACGAGACGGGCGCGTCGTGATCCTGAAGCTGGATCGGCGCGGCATCGCCATGCGCCTGATATTTCTCGACCTGCCGCCAGATGGTGGTGCCCAGCATCGCCTGGTGATTCTGGACGACCACGCCGTTCAGAAACGCCGTGACATAGGCGGGGCGGAGCAGCTTGCCGTCCGCCGCGAAGCGCGGCCGCTCGAAGACGATGTCGTAGCTCTGCCATTCGCCGGGCTTGCGCGCGGCATTCACCAACGGCGGCTTCCAGGCATAGACCGCGCCGACCTGGCCATCGGCATAGGTCGGGTTGTCATACCCGTCGAGGATCTGGACCTCGTAGCGCTGCATGAACCAGATGCCGCTATTGCCCCGGTCCTGCGACGTTTTCTGCGGCGGGTTGGGCGAGCGGAATTCGAGGTGAAGCTGGACGTCGCCGAAGCTCTGCTTGCTGACCAGCACGCTCTCGGCCTTGCCGTCGCGCGCGGGCACGGTCATCGCGCCGTCCTTCAGCACCCAAGGCTTGCCGCTGGGCGTCCAGGCCTCCATCGAGCGTCCGTCGAACAGCACCACCGCATCGGACGGCGCGCCACCTAATTGCGCAGCGGGGGTGACGACCTTCGGTGCGGGCCGGTCGGGATCATGGACATGCCATTTGCCGCCGGGCAGCATCGGCGTATCGCGAAAGCCCATGCCCGGCCTGTCAGCTTTATGCTCTTGCGCCATGGCACCGCTCGCCACGGCCAATGCGATCAACGGTATCAGCCGCATCGCTCCCCTCCTCATATTCTCGGATCGATCGCGCGGTACGCCGCGATCAGCCTGTCTTCGCCCGCGCGGCCCTTGACCGAATTGCCATGCTCCATGCCGATCACGCCCGTGTAGCCCTGTGCTTTCAGGAAGCGGCAGACATTGCCGTAGTTGATCTCGCCGCTGCCCGGCTCGTTACGGCCGGGATTGTCGCCGAACTGGATATAGCCGATCTCGTCCCAGCAGAGCTTCATCGTCGGGATCAGATTCCCCGACTGGATCTGCTCGTGATACAGGTCGGCCAGCACCTTCACGCCCGGACTGTTCGCCCCGCGCGCCACCGCATAGCCCTCCGCGATCGACTGCATGAAGACGCCCGGATGGTTGGTCCGGGTGTTGAGCGGTTCCATCACCAGCGCCATGCCGTGTGGCGCGACGATATCGCCCGCGCGACGCATCACGTCGATGATCCGGCCCATCTGGATCGCCGGGTGCAGACGCTTGTCCATGAAGCCGGTGACGACGGTCATCCGCGTCGCACCGACCCGCTTGGCGACATCGACCGCGCTGGTCACATCGGCCAGGAAAGCCTGCCGCTCGGCATCGTCATCGCCGCCCAGCAAGGGGCGCGATTCCGACCATTTGGGCATGGATGCGACGAACACGCCCATCGTCATGTTGCGCTGTCGCAGCGCCTTGGCGATCGCCTCCTGTTCGGCGACGGGGCGGAGGCGATATTCATTATCCTCCCACGCCCAGAAGCCCTGATCGGCGGCATAGGCGATCTGCTCGACCGAGCTGTCGCCGCGGCTGGCGAAGCTGCCCAGATGCGGTGCGAAGCCCAGCGAAAAGCGCGCGGCGTTGGACGATCGGCCCGATTTCTGCCCCGCCAGCGCGGCGGCGGGCACGGCGGCGGCTAGGCCACCCATGACGGTGCGACGCGACCAGCTCATGCGACACTCTCCGCAACGGGGCGACGGGGACGGCGGCGCTCGGCCAGCCAGATGCCGCCGAAGACGAACAACAGGATCACCGGCACGATGGCGAGCCGCGCAAAGGACTGCGACGCCGCCGCATCCTCGACCTGACGCAGCGCTTCGCCGGTCAGCCGCTTGAACGCCTCCGGCCCACCGGCCAGTTCGACCTTGGCGGCGTCGAACATCGCGCCCAGTCGCGGCAAGACGAAGAAGCTGGACAGCGCGCCCGCCGATCCGACCAGCCCCAATGCCCAGGCGCCGCCGCGCGGATAACGCTCGGCGACCGAAGCCAGCATGGTCGGCCACATCGCGCAGACGCCCAGCCCCCACACGGTCGAGGCCAGGATCGCCGCCACCGGCGACTGCGCCCGCGACAGCAGGAACAGGCCGATGCCCGCCATCAGGCTCGACACCCAAAGCAGCCCCGGATTGGACAGCCGCCCCGCGATCCGCCCGGCGAAATGGCGGAACACGAACATCAGCGCGCTGACATAGACAAGCAGCAGGATGCCACGCATGCCGACCCGGCTGCTCAGCGCCACGTCGAGCCACTGGCCAGGCGCCAGTTCGGACGCGGCGGTCAGGAACATCGCAGCGAACCAGACGAAGAAGCTCGGGCGCTTGAACACCTCGGCGATCATGCCGCCAAAGCCGACGTCGCGTACTTCGCGCGGCACCGGTGGGAAATGCGTGGTCGCCGCCATCACCAGTACGCCGAGCGCGGGGATCAGCACCAGCGCCATGATCGCCTGCCACGACAGGGCTTCGGCCAGGAACACGCCCGCCAGCCCGCCGACGATCAGCCCGCCGGGATACCAGGCATGAAGCACGTTCAGCCGGTGCGTCGTCTCTTCCGGGTATAGCCGCGCGGTCAGCGGGTTGATCGACGCCTCGGCCAGCCCCCAGCCGATGCCGCTGAGCAGCATCCCACCCCAGACGATGTGATAAACGCCCATGCCGGTCGCGACATGGCCCGCGCCGATAATTGCGGTGGTGCCGACCAGGAAGCACAGGCCGCAGCCGATCAGCATCTGTCGCGCGCCGATCCGGTCGAGCAGCGCGCTTGCCACGAACAGGGTCGCGGCAAAGCCGAGAAATGCCGATCCCAGGGCCGATCCGATCAACTCGCCCGCCTCGACCGGCGCGATCGGGTCGATCCACTCCACCCTCAGGCTTTTCGCCACCGCCGCGCGCAACGCCGCGCTCGCCGCGGCCGTGAACAGCGCCAGCACGCTCAGCCAGAACAGACGCGACCGATTGTCCGGTATCGCTTCCATGCCCCTCTCCCGCTTATGTTTTTTGTCAGACTTTACCTTCCGGGGCGGATGGTCAAGTCCTTGTAATCGTTAAAGTCCCAGCCAGCGCCGATTGGCGGCCGGATCGCCGCCACCCGCGAAATCGTCGAAGGCGCGTGTCGGCCGGCGGATCATGTGCGCGGCGATAAAGGGCGCCCCCTCCCGCGCGCCGTCTTCCGGGTGCTTCAGGCAGCATTCCCATTCCAGCACTGCCCAACCGGCATAGCCATACTGGGTCAGCTTCGAGAAAATGCCCCCGAAATCCACCTGTCCGTCGCCCAGCGAACGGAAACGCCCCGGCCGGTCCACCCAGTCGCTATAGCTGCCATAGACGCCCGCCCGACCGGTCGGGTTGAACTCGGCATCCTTGACGTGGAACATGCGGATTCGGTCGTGGTAAAAGTCGATGAACTGGAGATAATCCATCGCCTGCAGCACGAAATGGCTGGGGTCGTAGAGGATATTGGCGCGCTGATGACCGCCGACCGACTCCAGGAACCGCTCGAAGGTCGTGCCGTCGTGCAAATCCTCGCCGGGATGCAGCTCATAGCAGAGGTCGACGCCCTCTTCCTCGAACGCATCCAGGATCGGGCGCCAGCGCTTGCCCAGCTCGGTAAAGCCTTCCGCCACCAGCCCGCCGGGTCGCTGCGGCCAGGGATAGACGAAGGGCCAGAGCAGCGCGCCGGAAAAGGTCGCATGCGCGCTCAAGCCCAGCCGCCGACTGGCCTTGGCGGCGTAACGCAATTGCTGGACCGCCCATAGCTGCCGCTCGGCGGGCTTGCCCCGAACGGCCTCCGGCGCGAAGCCATCAAAGGCGGCGTCATAGGCCGGATGGACCGCGACCAGCTGCCCCTGCAAATGGGTCGACAATTCGGTGATCGCGACACCCGCCTCGGCACAGCGCCCGGCCAGGTCGTCGCAATAATCCTGGCTTTCGGCAGCCAGCTTCAGGTCGATGCAGCGCGCGTCCCAGGTCGGAATCTGCACACCCTCATAACCCGCCTCCGCCATCCAGCGCGCCGCCGAGTCGAGCGTGTCGAACGGCGCGGCGTCACCCATGAACTGCGCCAGGAAAATGCCCGGGCCGCGCATCGCCGACGAGGGGGCTCCGGCGGCGGTCACTTGGCGGTCTCGGCCTTGAGATAGGCGATCAGCGCGGTGCGCTTGGCGGGGTCGGCGACGCCGATCGGCATCCGGGTGCCCGGCACCTTCTTCATCGGCGCGGCTATGAACGCGTCCAGCGTCTTGTCGTCCCATTTCAGGCCCGACGCCTTCATCGCGGGCGAATAGTTGAAGCCCGCGACCGAGCCCGCCTGCCGCCCGAATACACCGTTCAGATTGGGGCCGACACCGTTTCGCCCGCCCTTGTTGAGCGTGTGACAGGCCCGGCACGCGGCAAAGGCCTGCGCGCCCGCGGCAGGGGCGGTCTGCGCGGTAGACGGTGCCTGCACGGCCAGCATACCGGCGACCATGGCCGGTACGGCGGCGGCCAGCCCGATCAGCTGCCTCATCCTCTCTCTCCCGAAATTTTCTTACCCAGACTCGCTGGTTGTTGCCGGAGTTTACCGCTAAACCGATGCCATGCAAGCACCGAATATCGCGTTATAAGCGATTAGGATGACAGGAGAGAGGATGATGGCGGGACGGAAGTTGCGGCTGGGCATGGCGGGCGGCGGCGAGGGCGCGTTCATCGGCGGCGTGCACCGGATGGCGGCGGCGCTGGACGGCGACTGGGAATTGGTCGCAGGCAATTTCAGCAGCGATCCCGAGCGCAATCGGCGTAGCGGCGAGCAACTCGGCCTCTCTCCCGACCGGGTCCACGCCACCATCGACGCCCTCCTTGCCGACGAACGCACGCGGCCCGATGGCGAGCGGATCGATGCGGTTGCCATCGTCACCCCCAACCACCTCCACGCACCGATGGCGATCGCCGCTCTGAAGGCCGGTTTTCCGGTGTTCAGCGAAAAGCCGATGGCGATGAATCTGGCAGAGGCGCGTGCCATTGCCGACGCCGCGCGCGCTTCGGGGCAGCTCTATGGCCTGGCCTTCACCTATAGCGGCTATCCGATGGTCGAGGAGGCGCGAGCACGCGTCGCGCGCGGCGATTTCGGGACCACCCGGCTGGTCCATGTCGAATATGTGCAGGGCTGGCTCAGCACCGCGCTCGACCGCGAGGGCAATAAGCAGGCCGAATGGCGCACCGATCCGGCGCGCGCAGGGCTTGGCGGGGCGCTGGGCGATATCGGCACCCACGCCTTCCAGCTGGCGGAGCATATTACGGGCCTGAAGGTCGAGGCGCTGTCGGCCGACGTGACGACTCATGTCGCGGGGCGGATGCTCGACGACGATGTGAACGTACTCCTGCGCTTCGCCGATGGCGCACGCGGCACGCTGCGCGCGACGCAGGTGGCGGCGGGCGAGGAGAACGGCCTGCGTATCCGCATCCATGGCGAAACCGGCGGACTGGAATGGTCGCAGATGGAGCCCAACACCCTCACCCTGCGCTGGCTCGACCGCCCCGCCGAAATCGTCCGCGCGGGTGGCCCGGGCCTCAGCCCCACCACCCTGCCCCGCCTGCGCACCCCCTCGGGCCACCCGGAAGGTTATATCGAGGCGTTCGGGAACCTCTATCGCGCGGTGGCGGGATCGTTGCGCGATGGCGGTCCGGCCAATGGCGAAGCCCCGGGCGAGGCGAACTGGTATCCGGGCCTGGAGCCGGGCCTGCGCACCATGGCCTTCGTCGAGGCCGTATTGGAAAGCGCGCGATCGCAGGAGAAGTGGACCGCATTTCCTGCGGTAGACGTGGCGATGCTTCACGGATAGCTTCCCCCCATTGGGGGAAAGAAACATGCGGTCTTGGTACATCGTCGCCGGTCTGGCGCTGCTCGCAGGCACGGCGTCGGCGCAAGGGCCGAGCGATCCGGCGATCCTGAAGCTTGTCCAGTCGTTCAACGAGGCGCGCAACCGCTATGATGCGAAGGCGCTCGATGGGTTGCTGGCGGCGGATTATATCGAGGTCTCTCCGCTGGGGGAGATCGACCGGCGGCCGGCGGTCCTTACCTTCTACGCGCCCGAAAAGGCGAGGCAGGTGCCGCCCATGAACTTTCAGACGCAGGACGTGCGCCGACATGGCGATAGCGCGATCGTCATCGGCTCGGTCGACTATACGCTGCCCAATCCCAATGGTGGCACGGTCACGCGCAGCGTCCGGGTGACCTATGTCGAGCAGCGGATCGGCCGGGAGTGGAAGATGATGTCGGTCCAATATACCGGCATTCAGCCACCCCGGCCCACCTCCTGATCGGAGGCCGCATCGAATCAGGCCGATGCGCGTCCTCGCACCACGCCGATCGCACCGGCCAGAACCGCCGCATCCTCGGCAAAGCCCGTCTTGGTTTGGCCATAGCGCCCCAGCGCCGCCATCCGGCCGCGCCAGCCGGGATAGGAGGCGATCACCGCCGTCACGCCGCCGATCGCCGCGCCCAGCCAGCGCTGTTTCGGGCTGGCCAGCGCCGCGCCCGCAATCGCCGAGGTCGTGAAGCGCGCCGCCAGGCCGATGGGCACGACGCGATCCGGCGCGGTCTTCTGCTTGTCGCCCGCCATCTCGCCGATCGCGAGCGCCAGCGTGCCCGCCGCAACGACGGGGTTGGCCAGCCAGCGGAGCACGCCCTTGCCGACCGGCAATTGTCCGCGTGCCGCCGCAATCGACACGGCGGCCAGCGGCGTCATGGCACGCTGTCCGCCGACCAGGCCCATTTTGAACGGCGCGAGCAACATGGCGTATCGGGAAGCGGGCATCGCATTGACCTCATGATCGAAATCCAGGCCGCGACAACGCACCCACCCCGCCGCCGGGTTCCCCCTTTCCCACCGCCCCCCGCTTTTGGCATGATGGCGACATGATCCGTATCCTGATGACCGCCGCGCTGCTGACGCTGGCCGCCTGTTCCTCCAACGACCAGCCCAAGGGGTTGAGCGCGGCGGAGAATGATCAGTTGAACGATGCCGTCGCCATGCTCGATGCCAATGCGGTCGATCTGAACGCGATGGCGCCTTCGGACGTTGAGGACGAAAATCCCATCGATAACGAAAGCTGATACGCCATGACCGACACGCCGCTTCGCCGCCTGGGCTCGACCGACCTGATGATCGCGCCGCTGGTGCTGGGCGGCAATGTCTTTGGCTGGACGGCCGACCGGGCGGCGAGCTTTGCGGTGCTCGACGCCTTTGTCGATCAGGGCGGCGTGATGATCGACACGGCGGACGTCTATTCCGCTTGGGTCGACGGGCACCAGGGCGGCGAGTCCGAGGCGATGATCGGCGAATGGCTGAAGGCCAGCGGCAAGCGCGACCAGGTGCTGATCGCAACCAAGGTCGGGATGTTGCCCGGCGAAGGCGGCGAGAAGCTGGCCCCCGCCCGGATCGCGGCAGCGGCGGAGGCATCGCTGAAGCGACTCGGCACCGACCGGATCGACCTGTACTTCGCGCATCAGGACGACGAGGATCAGCCGCAGGACGCGGTGATGGAGGCCTTTGCCAAGCTGGTCGAGGCGGGCAAGGTGCGGGTGATCGGCGCCTCCAACTTCCACGCCGCGCGGCTGAAGTCCGCGAACGAGGCCGCCCGCGACGCCGGGCTGCCGCGCTATCATGTCCTGCAGCCCGAATATAACCTGGTCAGCCGCCATAAGTTCGAGGGCGAGTTGCAGGATTACTGCGTCACCGAGAATATCGGCGTCGTCCCCTATTACGGGCTGGCGGCCGGATTCCTGACCGGCAAGTACCGCAGCGACGCCGACCTGTCGCAAAGCGTGCGCGGCGCGAAAATGGGTGAGCTGCTGCATGGCAAGGGGGCTGCGGTACTGGCGGCGCTGGACGCGGTGGCGGAGGAGACTGGGGCCACCCCGGCGCAGGTCGCGCTTGCCTGGCTGATGGCGCAGCCCGGCGTCACTGCGCCGATCGCCAGCGCGACGAGCGTGAAGCAGCTGTCCGAGCTGACGCCCGCCATGCGCCTGTCCCTGTCGGACGCTCAGCTGGCCCAGCTGACGGACAGTGGCGCCTGACAATCGAATGAACGCAAAATTACACCTTTTTCGGAACAGATGCGGCGGCGCAGAATTAATGCACGTTATATGAAGGCCCCGACCATTTTGATCGTCGACGACCAGCCGCTTCTGTTGATGCACGTGCAGTTCGCGTTCGAAGATGCGGGTTATGTGGTGATCCAGGCGGACAGCGCGGATGAGGCGCTGGTCGCGCTGGATCGTCACCCGGAAATTTGCGCGATGTTCACCGACGTCGCGATGCCCGGTTCGATCGACGGCGCCGCACTGGCGGCCAAGGCCCACAAGTCGCATCCCCATGTGTCGATCATCGTCACGTCGGGCGAACAGCGCCATGTCGCGGCCGACCTACCCGCCGGGGTCCAGTTCGTACCCAAGCCCTATACCGGGCACGACATCATCCGCATGATCGGAGAATGCGTTAGCTGACCACGGGCTTGGCCACCTCCGTTCCGGATCACGCCGCCTCGGCCAGATACGCCATCGGGCGGCCGATCAGATAGCCCTGCACCTGATCGCATCCCAGATCGCACAGCGTCCGGTATTGCGCCTCGGTCTCCAGCCCCTCCGCCACGATGGGGATGTTCAGGCTGCGCCCCAGCCCGATCGAGGCGCGAACGATCGACAGGGCCGGGCCGTCCTGGTCCATCGCCTGGATGAAGCTGCGGTCGATCTTGATCTTGTCGAACGGAAATTGCTGAAGGCTGCTGAGCGAGGCGTAGCCGGTGCCGAAATCGTCCATCACGATTCCGACGCCCGCTGCGCGTAGAGTCGCCAGATTGGCGGTGGTGGCCTCGCGATTGTCGATCAGCACGCCTTCGGTCACTTCCACCTCGATCCGGCAGGGGTCGATGCCCTGGGAAGCGGTGGCGGCCAGCATCCGCTGGGCGAGGTTCGGTTCGCGAAGCTGTACCGGCGACAGGTTGATCGCCAGCATCCATTCGGCGGGCCAGGCCCGCGCCGTGGCCAGCGCATCGACAAACAGACGCTGCCCGATCTCGCCGATCAGGCCGCTTTCCTCCGCCAGACCGATGAACACATCCGGGCTGACCGGCCCCAACACCGGATGATCCCAACGCGCCAGCGCTTCCTGCCCGATGATCCGGCGCGACGCACAGTCGGCGATCGGCTGATAGACCAGATGAAGTTCGCCGCGCGTGACGGCCTCGTGCAGTTCATGCGCCAGCCAGTGGCGCTGCCGCCGCTCCTCATCCATCGCCATGTCGTAACGGCGGGCGCAGTGACGACCATCGGCCTTGGCCCGATATAGCGCGATGTCGGCGCAGGCCTGAAGCTCGTCGGCCTCCAGCCCGTGGCGGGGCGACAGCGCGACCCCGATGCTCATCCGCACCGCCGGGCTCGCGAGATCTTCGGCAATGACGGCATAGATGCGGCGCACCAGCGCCTCGGCATCCTCTTCTTCGGTGGTCAGATGATGGATGATCGCGAACTCGTCGCCACCGATGCGCGCGACCGTGTCGTCGCGACCGACCGACGACGCCAACAGGTCGCTGGCGCGCTTGAGCAGGATGTCGCCGGCCGCATGGCCAAGCGTGTCGTTGACCCCCTTGAACCCATCGAGATCGATCGCCAGCAACGCGATCCTGCGGCCCGCCTGCAGTGCGGCATCCAGCCGATCGGCAAAAACGACGCGGTTGGCCAGCCCGGTCAGGGAATCGTGATGCGCCAGATACTCGACCTGACGCTGGATACGTTCGCGTTCCTCGACGGCGCGGGCCAGCATGTCCATGCCCCGCGCCAGCTCGCCCAGCTCGTCGCGGCGATGCAGCCATAACGGCACCAGCGGCTTTCCGGTGCTCATCGCGCGCATCCCCGCAACGATGTCCATCAGCGGCCGCATCACCCGGATGCGAAGCCAGAGGATCAGCCCGCTGACCAGGATGACGAGGAGCAGTCCGGCCAGCATCATCCGGGCGAGCACCCGCCGCGCCAGTGCCTCCACCTCACGGGTTTGCCAGGTCAGGCGGCGGCTAAGCTTTCCGTGCACCATCTCGCGATGATGCTCCATGTCGTGCAGCCGGGCGATGAACAGCGGCATGGTGCGCTTCAGCAAAGCCGGGTCGGCCGCAGCCTCGGCGATCACGCGCCGCGCGCTGTGCAGAAAGCGCCGTTCCGCCGACACCGCCGCAAGCTGGGCCGAACGGATAGGGCGTGACATCCGGTCGTTGCGGACCACCGGCTCCGCCAGCCATGTCCGCGCCGTCGCATCCAGCCCCTGCCAGCGCTCGGCAGCTACGCTTTGTCCCCTTTCCGACCGGCGCGTCAGGTCGCCGACCTGGATTCGGAAGTCGCGAAGTCGCGCGTCCCTCTTGTCATGCTGGTCCAGCAGGGATGCGATCTCATGGGTCGACCGGACCATCCTAAGCAACTGGTTGTTCAGCAGAAGTCCGCATCCACCCAGCGCCAGACTGACGCCCAGCACGACCGTCAGCATCGTCGCGAAACGGAATTCCAGGGATTGGATGCGACGACGAAGCCAGATCATGGTCAGTCGCGTATACAGTTTTCTCTTAAAATAGGTGAAGCAATCACGGCGAGCCTGCCCAATTCTGGTTCAGTCCTGCGCAAAGACCAAAGTATTGATGGGTCGGTCCCGTTCGTTGACGGTCAAGACCCGGCCGTTCATCGGCAAGGATCGTTGCGGACAGGCGGGGCGCGAACACTGGCGACACCCCGGGCCGATCGGCGTTGCCGCCTCGGTCAGCGGGTGGCCGCGCGCCGCCGCTACCTGCCCCGCCAGCCCGGCCTCTACACCCAGGACGATGGCGAACCGTGCCCGCACCCCGGATGCGTCACGCCCGGCCCGCTCCTGCGCGCGGGTGATCGTCGCAAAGCGGCTGCCGTCCGGCATCTCGACCAGTTGGAATATCGCCTCCCCCATCCGTTCGAACGCGGCAAAGACCTGCCAGAGCGGGCATCGTCCCTCCGCCTCGACCAGCACCGCATTCGCCGACCCGGCATAGCGTTTGGACACCTGCCCCGCCCGGTCGATCCGCATCAGGAAAAATGGTAGTCCGCGCGCGCCGACCCGCCCCAGCGTCGTCAGCCGATGGGCCAGTTGCTCGTGCGACACGCCGAAGCGCCGTGCCAGGATCTCCAGATCATAGCCGGTCGCTTCGCACGCCCGCAGGAACCGGGCATAGGGCATGACCAGCGCGGCCGCGAAATAGCGGTGCAGATACCGCCGGAACAGCCGCTCGGCGAGCCGGTCGCCAAAGGCCGCGCCGCGCGCCAGCGCCTCGATCTCGGCGCGCGCCTCCAGCTGGGCGAGTTGCGTCGCCAGGGCAAAGACCCGCGCCGGACCGTCTAGCATCTCGGACAGTTGCAATTGGCGCGCATGGAGGTCCAGCCGGGTCAACAGTTCGGGCAATATGTCGATCGGCAGGATACGGATGGTCAGCGCATGGCGGACGCGCAGCCGTTCGGCCAGCGTGGCATAGAGATCGCCTGCCCCCATGCGCAGTTCGTCAGCCAGCCCCTCGGCGGCGGCGTCCAGATCGGGGAAATGGTTGCGCCACCGCTCGATCTCGCGCCGGACACTCACGGTCGGGTCGGGGATTGCCGGAGCCTCCGTTCCTCCACCGCCAGCCCCGGCGAGCCGGTCGAACGCGCGCGCAAATGCCTCCGCCCCGCCGGGCGCGGCCGCCAGCCATTCCTCCAGCTCGGCGCGGTCGATCTCCAGATCGGCGAATAGCGGATCGGCCAGCCGCCGCCGCATCGCCGCCGCGCCGCCGCCCGGCGCATTGCTGGTCAGCGCGCGTGGATCGAAGTCGAACGTCTCGACCAGCCGGACCAGCAATGCGGCCGAGACGGGCCGCTGGTTGCGCTCGATCAGGTTCAAATAGCTGGGCGAGATATCCAGCATCTCCGCCATCGCTGCCTGCGACAGGCCGTTCTGCCGCCGCAGCCGCCGCACGACATGGCCCGCAATGACCTTGGCTCCGCTCATCGCCGCTCTCCTTGCACACCAAGCTGCGCCGCACCCGCGAGACTGTCAATTCTTTACAAGGCGACATCTTACAGCGGCAGGATTGGCGACGGCACGACGCGGTCGGAGGCGCACTGCGTCTTCTAGATCGCGCATCTTCGCGGCAATCTCCCGGTCAAGAACAGTCAAATTGTAAAGGACGATGCGATGCCGAGCTTCCAGGATCTGATACCCGCCCCCGCCGGGCGGTTCGACGGCATCGCCCGTCCCTACACCGCCGCCGATGTCGCACGGCTGCGCGGATCGATCACGGTCGAGCATACGCTGGCCCGGCGTGGTGCGCTGAAGCTGTGGGAGTTGCTCCATTCGGAGGATTATGTCCCCGCGCTGGGCGCCCTGTCGGGCAATCAGGCGATGCAGATGGTTCGCGCCGGACTGAAGGCCATCTATCTTTCGGGCTGGCAGGTCGCGGCGGACGCCAACACCGCCGGACAAATGTATCCCGACCAGTCGCTCTACCCCGCCAATGCCGGGCCGGAGCTGGCGCGCAAGATCAACGCGACGCTGGCCCGCGCCGACCAGATCGAACATGCTGAGGGCGGCGCGACGCGCGACTGGTTCGCGCCCATCGTCGCCGATGCCGAGGCCGGGTTCGGCGGTCCGCTCAACTGCCACGAGATCATGAAGGCCTATATCGCGGCAGGGGCGGCGGGCGTGCATTTCGAGGATCAGCTGGCCTCGGAAAAGAAGTGCGGGCATCTGGGCGGCAAGGTGCTGATCCCGACACAGGCGCATATCCGCAACCTGGATGCCGCGCGACTGGCGGCGGATGTGGCGGGCGTACCGACCGTCATCTGCGCGCGCACCGACGCCGAGAGCGCCCGGCTCATCACCTCGGATGTGGACGAGCGCGACCATGAATTCCTGACCGGCGAGCGGACGGCGGAGGGCTTTTTCCGCCTGAAGCCGGGCACCGGGGTCGACCATTGCATCCAGCGCGGCCTGGCCTTCGCGCCGCATGCCGATCTGTTGTGGTGGGAGACGTCCAAACCCAATCTGGCGGACGCGCGGCGGTTTGCCGAGGCGATCCGGCGCGAGCATCCGAACAAGATGCTGGCCTATAATTGCTCGCCCAGCTTCAACTGGGAGGCCAATCTCGACCGCGACGACATCGCGCGTTTCCAGCGCGAGATCGGGGCGATGGGGTACAAGTTCCAGTTCGTCACGCTCGCCGGGTTCCACCAGCTCAACTACGGCATGTTCGAGCTGGCGCGCGGATATCGGGATCGCGGCATGGCCGCCTATTCCGAGCTGCAACAGGCCGAGTTCGCCGCCGAGGCCAACGGCTACACCGCGACCCGCCACCAGCGCGAGGTGGGGACCGGCTATTTCGACCTGATCGCGCAGATCGCGGCGGGCGGCGACAGTTCGACCACCGCGCTCGCCGAATCCACCGAGGCCGCCCAGTTCGTCCAGGCCGCCTGACACCCATAACGAAGGAGAATATGCCATGCCGACCGAACCGCAACGCAGCCGCGCCGTCTTCTCCACCGAGGATTTCGCGCTGATGAAGGAAGCCATCGCCGAACACGTCAAGCGCGTCGCCGACGACCCCCGCTCGATCAAGTTCGCGCATCTCTACCACCGGCTGGGGCGGATCGCGTCCTGAGGTAATCCCTTGGCCTTCGACTTCGCTCAGGCTGAACGGAGGGCGGTACCAAGCTCCCCCACCTCCGTTCGCACTGAGCGAAGTCGAAGTGCATGCCCGAACCTGCGCCGGGATTCCCATGGCCTTCGACTTCGCTCAGGCTGAACGGAGGTTGGGGATAAGCGCCCCCAAAAACGCCCTTCGTTAACCCCACGGAACAACCGCCCCCATCGCACGCTGTACCGGCCATGCCCGACACCGGCCTGACCGCACGCATCCGTGAGAATATCGTCCTGTACGGCGCGCTGGCGGCCAATCTGGCGATCGGCGTCGCCAAGTTCGTAGCGGCCGGGATCACCGGCTCCTCCTCGATGCTGACCGAGGGCGTGCATTCGGTGGTCGACAGCGGCAACCAGATCCTGCTGCTCTACGGCCAGAAGCGCGCCAAGCGCGGCCCGGATGCAATCCACCCCTTCGGCTATGGGCGAGAGCTGTATTTCTGGGCGTTCGTCGTCGCGATCCTGATCTTCGCGCTGGGCTCCGGCATCTCGATCTATGAGGGCTGGCTGCACATCAAGTCGCCCGAGCCGCTGCGCGATCCCACCGTCAACTATATCGTCCTCGCCATCGCCTTCGCACTGGAGGGGGCAAGCTGGGCCATCGCCGTGCGCGAATTCTCCCGCACCAAGGGCAATAGCGGCTGGTGGCGCGCCATCCATGATTCCAAGGACCCGCCGGGCTTCATCGTCCTGTTCGAGGATTCGGCGGCGCTCGCGGGCCTCGTCATCGCGGCGCTCGGCGTCTGGCTGTCGCACGAGACGGGCGATGCCCGGATCGACGGGATCGCCTCGATCCTGATCGGGCTGGTGCTGGGGCTGGTCGCGATCCTGCTCGCACGCGAATCCAAGGGGTTGCTGATCGGCGAGCGTGCCGACCCGGAGGTGGTCGAGACGATCCGCCGCATCGTCGCTGCGCGTCCCTGGATCACCCATGTCAATCATGTCCGCACGATCCACACCGCACCCGACAGCATCTTCGCCGCGATCAGCGCCGATTTCGTCGACAGCCTGCCCATGGGTGCAGCGGAGACGATGATCGAGGGGCTGGAGGACGATCTGCGGCGTGCCGTGCCCAGCCTGTCGTCCATCTATATCCGGCCCGAAAAATACGAGAATGCGGCTGCGGCGATCCCGCAACCTAGGTTATGAGGGCGGTCATGACGATGTTCCTGCGACTCGCAATGGCCCTGGCCCTGACGTTCGGCTGTGCGCTGCCCGCGCAGGCGGCGGTCACGATCACCTTCTGGAGCCATGAACTGGGCAACAGCTTCCCCCATGCCTTTTTCTCGCTGCGCGGCACGGTGGACGCGACGGGCCAGCCGGTCGACGCCAATTACGGCTTCACCGCCCGATCGGTGTCACCCGCCATCCTGATGGGCACGGTCAAGGGACGGCTGGACATCTCCAAGCCCTTCTACGTCTCGACCAGCGACGCACAGTTTTCCTATGTCATGACCGATGCGCAATATGGCGACATATTGGCGCTGGTCGCGGCCTGGGACGAGAAGACGGGCGACTCGCATTACAATCTGAACGACCGCAACTGCGTGCATTTCGTGCAGGAAGCGGCGCGGCGGCTGGGCCTGGTCGGTCTCGACCATCCCGACCTGATGAAGAAGCCGCGCTCCTATCTGAAGGCCGTGGCACAGGCCAATGCTGGCCGGGTCACGCCGATCGGCCAGCACGGCAAGGAGTATCTCGCCTCGCTCCCGCCGCTGCCCGCAGCGCCGGTCATGCCGTCTCTCGCCCCGGTTCAGGGTGCCAACGGCTCCAGTTCGAGTATGTCGACGACCGATTCATAAGCCGGATAGGGAAAGGCGATCCGCCAATGGGTCGCATCGACCCGCTCCACCACGCCCGCCATGTCGCGCGCCCGGTCGCGGCCATAGGCATAGGACCGCTCCTCATCGCCGAGGATCATCGTACCTAAAAAGATGCTGCGCGCATCGGTATCGGGATAGAGACGCCCGGTCAGCCGCTGTGACCCGTCGATCTTGGCCAGCTGCTGGCCGCCGCCCGCCACCCGACAGCGGAAATAGGGATAGGCGACATAGGTCAGCGTCGCGCGCCCCTGAGACCCCAGCTTGACCGTACGACAGCGATAATCGCCATCGGGCAGCTTGGGGTCGGCGATCGAATAGTCGGGATCGGCCAGTTGCCCCAGCGCGGCGATCTCGGCCGTCGCCCCGCCCGCCCGCGCCTGTGCCAGCCCCTTGACCCAGGCGCTGCGCCAGCCGCGCAGGCGGATACGGTCATCCTCGGTCGCCGCCAGCCGCCAGTCATTGGCCTCTTCGACCCGCTGCGCCTGCGCGGCCGCCACGCCGCCCGCCGCCAGTGCCGTGCCGAGCAGGACCAGCGGCCACCTCACTGCGCGGTCCAGCCGCCATCGACCGACAGGTTGGCGCCGGTGATCGACTTCGCTTCGTCGCGGCAGAGGAACAGCGCCAGGGCCGCGACCTGTTCGATGGTGACGAATTCCTTGGTCGGCTGTGCCTTCAGCAGGACATCGTCGATCACCTGCTCGCGGGTCAGGCCCCGCGCCTTCATCGTATCGGGAATCTGGTTCTCCACCAGGGGTGTCCAGACATAGCCGGGCGAGATGCAGTTGGCGGTGATGCCGTCGGTCGCGACCTCCAGCGCCACGGTCTTGGTGATGCCGACGACGCCATGCTTGGCCGCGACATAGGCCGACTTGTTGGGGCTGGCGACTAGGCTGTGGGCCGAGGCGGTGGTGATGATCCGCCCCCAGCCCTTTTGCCGCATATGCGGGATCGCGGCGCGCATCATGTGCCAGGCCGAGGACAGGTTGATCGCAATGATCGCATCCCATTTCTCGACTGGAAACTCGGCGATCGGAGCGACATGCTGGATACCGGCATTGTTGATGACGATATCGACCGAGCCGGTTTCCTTCGCGGCGCGCTCGATCATCGCTTCGATCTGGTCGGGCCGGGTCATGTCGGCCGGGTCGTAAAGCGCCGCCGCACCGCTGGCCTGTTCCAGGGCGGCGCGGTTCGCCTCGATTGCGTCCGCCTCGCCGAAGCCGTTCAGCACGACCGCCGCGCCCTCCGCCGCCAGCGCCTTGGCATAGGCCAGGCCGATGCCCGAGGTGGAACCCGAGATCACCGCCGTCTTGCCCTTCAGGAACATGCCATTCTCCCGTGCTATGCACCGCACCATGCGATCAGATACCGACCCGTGCAACCGCCGGAAGGCTTTGCGGGTTCAACCATCCGGCGAAGACCCGCATAGGCGGGCACTATGACAAAGGGGTGAGACGATGCGGCTCGACGATTATGACAACAATATCGATGTCGGCGAGGCGCAGAGCGGTGGCGGCGGCTTTGGCGGCGGCGGCGGCGGCGGACTGCTGTTCGGGCTGTTGCCGCTGATCGGCAGCCGCTTCGGTTGCGGCGGCATCGTCGTCGTGCTTATCATTCTGGCGGTGGTCGGCATGAACCCGCTCGGCCTGCTGACCGGCGGAGGCGGCGGCAACGCCCCCGTCACCCGGTCGGCGGACTCATCCTCGGGCCAGAGCGTCCGCCAAATTTGCGAAGCCTCGCCCGAGCGCCGCGATACCTGCCGCGCGTTCAGCAATGCCGACAACACCTGGGAAAAGATCTTTGCGGAGTCGGGGCAGCGTTTCCAGGCACCGGGCCTGCGCTTCTTCAAGCCGGATGCGAACAGCGCCCAGTCGGGGTGCGGCGTCGCGCAATCGGCGGTCGGCCCCTTCTATTGCCCGACCGATCGCAAGATCTACCTCGACACCAACTTCTTCAACGAGCTCGCCAACCGCTTCGGCGCGAAGGGCGACTTTGCCCGTTATTATGTCGTCGCGCATGAGTTCGGTCATCACATCCAGACGCTGCTCGGCACGTCGGACAAGGTGCGCCAGGCGCAGCAGGCGGCGGGCCAGGCGGAGGGCAATGCCCTGTCGGTCCGGCTGGAATTGCAGGCGGACTGTTATGCGGGCGTCTGGGCCGCGAAGAACCGCGACCGGCTGGAACCCGGCGATGTCGAAGAAGGCATGACCGCCGCCCGCGCCATCGGCGACGACACGCTCCAGCGCGAAGCCACGGGCCGCGTCGTGCCCGACAGCTTTACGCATGGTAGTTCCGAGCAGCGGATGCGCTGGCTGCGCCGAGGTATCGAGACCGGCGATCCGGCCCAGTGCGATACGTTTTCGGGCGCGATCTGAGGGGTTTCGCGACTAACTCCGCTGCTTACGCTCCCCCTCCCGCAAGCGGGAGGGGGCCGGGGGGAGGGCAGGCCCCAAGCGACGCCGCTCTACGTACCGCCCTCCCCCAGCCCAGTTTCAGGTAAACGATGCCCCGCATCGTTTAGGTCATGCCGGGGGCATGACCGACCTGAAACTCGCCTGCGGGAGGGGAGTAGAAGAGGGGAGTTGCCTCACAGCTTCACCAGCATCTTGCCCTTGTTGCCGCCGGTGAACAGCGCCAGGAATGCCTCGGGCGTCTTGTCCAGACCCTCGAACACCGTCTCTTCGCGCTGCAAACCGCCATCCTTCAGGATCGCAGCCATGTCGCGATAAAAGGCCGCGTGGTCCTTGAAGTCGCCGAAGATAAAGCCCTGAATCCGCACGCGGTTGCCGATCATCCGTGCAAGATATTTCAGGCTCGTCGGCTTGGCGTCATTATAGACGTCGATCATGCCGCAGATCGCAAAACGCGCATTCTGCCTGGCATGGGCCAGCGCAGCGTCCAGGTGATCGCCACCGACATTGTCGAAATAGACGTCGATGCCGTCGGGCGCCGCTTCGCCAAGCGCCTCGACCACCGACTGGCCCGACTTATAGTCGATCACCGCATCCGCCCCCAGCGAGCGGACCCAGTCGCACTTCTCCGCGCCACCGGCCGATCCGATGACCGTCATGCCCTTGGCCTTGGCGATCTGGACCACCGTCGAGCCCACCGCCCCGGCTGCGGCCGAGACGAACACCGTCTCGCCCGGCTTGGCCTCGGCCACCTGGAGCAGGCCGTAATAGGCGGTCATGCCCGGCATGCCGAACTGCCCCAGAAAGGCCTGCGGATCGACACCCAGATCGGGCAGCGGCTGGACATGCGCAGCGGACAGTACCGCCTCGTCGCGCCAGCCCGCCATGTGGCTGACCAGCGTGCCGACCGCGATTCCATCCGCACGGCTCTCGACCACCTCGCCGATCGCGCCGCCCTGCATCGGCTCGCCGAGCTGGAAGGGCGGGACATAGCTCTTCGTGTCGTTCATCCGACCGCGCATATAGGGGTCGACCGACAGCCAGCGATTGGCGACCCGCACCTCGCCGTCGTTCAGGGCGGGCAGTTCGCGCTCGACCAGGGCGAAATCGCCCGTCACGGGGGTGCCCTTGGGGCGGGCCGCCAGGGTCCAAGCCTTCATCATCATATCCTTTTCATCGATGTTTGCGGACATGGGAAAGGGCCCGGGTGATGTCCACCCGAGCCCTTCAAGAAAAGTCACCATTCAGTGACGTTTTTCTTTATCAATAACCCCGGCTGGTGTCCGAGGTGCTGCCCGACGTGGTGCCGATGCCGGTGGTGCTGGTCCCCGTGCCGGTCGTGGTACCGGTGGTAGAGGTCGCACCCGTCGTGCTGCTGCTATTCTGTGCCGAGCTGGTCGTACCGGTCGCACTCTGGCCGTAACCGCCCGTTTGGCCGCCCGTAGCGGTCTGACCATAGCGATTGGCCTGACCGTAGCGGTCGTTCTCGTTGGTGCGATCGCCGAACATGGCGCGCGCATTTTCCTCATCCCGCCACTGGGCCTTGGCCTCCTCGGCGGTCTTGGTCAGCGTGACCTTGTCCTCGACGGACTTCAGCCAGCGCGACGGGATCGAGTGGTGCTGGCCGCCCGCATCCTTGTCGTTCTTGGTCAGCAGGATGCGGTCGCCGCGCACCTTGTCGACGGTGCCGACATGGCTGCCGTCCGAGCCGACGACCTCCTGATGTTCCTTCACCTTGGGCAGAAGGCCGCGCTGACCTTCGCGTTCGGTGCGCCAGCTGGAGAACTCGTTCTGGAATTTGGTGCGGTTCTCGCTGCGATATTCGTCATAGTCGCGGTCGAGCGCGGCGATCTGGCCCGAGCGCCAGTGGTTATAGTCATGGTCCTGCTGGGCGTAATAACGCTCGTCGAAGCGCGCATCGGCTTCACGGCGTCGCTCGGCATCCTCGTCACCGAACCACGAGCGGACCTCGTCCCCGGCGCGCGCGAAGAAGCCACGATCCTCGTAATCATAACCCTGCGGCTGGCGACCATAGTCGCGGCCGGACTGCTGCTGACGGCCATAGTCCGAACGATTATAGTCCGAACGACCATAGTCGTTGCGGCCCTGACGGTCGTCGCGGCCGTAACGGTCGCCGGTATAGCCATAGCCGCGCGACGAATCGCCGTAGCTCGACGTGCCGCGATAACCTTCACGACCCGAGTCGCGATCATAGCGGTTCTCGCCGCCACGATAGGCACCGTAATTGCCCGAGCGGCCTTCGCCGTAACGGCCTTCATTCTGGCGGCCGCCAAAGTCCTGGCGCCCGAAATCCTGACGAGACGTACCATGGTTACCGCGGTCATAGCCCTGACGGCCATAGCCCTGGTTGCCGTAATCGCGCGCGCCGTATCCACGGCGGCTGTCGTTCCGGCTGTCGTTGCGGTCGTCGTCGAACGCACCGGCGGCTTCATAGTCACGGGCGCTGGAATAGGTGTAGTCGCGCCCCGAGCCGTAGTCCCGGCCATAGTCGAAGTCGCGGTCGCCACGATTGGCGTCGCGGGAATAGCGGTCGTAAGCCATCCTAAACCCTCCTGAATTTCGATCCTGCGGGGGCCGACGCCGCTCGTCTGGCGGGCCGTGCCTTCCGCGTGTTTCAATGAGGCAGATCAAGACAGGTTCCGTTGGCGAGGTTCCAGCCGCGACGGATGGAGTGATGCGAAAGGCCGAAAGCAGGCCAAAATTTTTGGGTCTGGCCGTCAAAGCGGTGTTGCGTCGCCCCGGATCACGGGTTAATGGCGTCGCTCCCGACCATGGTCGGGTGAAGGGGCGGGGCTGTAGCTCAGATGGGAGAGCGCTGCAATCGCACTGCAGAGGTCAGGGGTTCGATTCCCCTCAGCTCCACCACCCCGCCTTCCCTTCCATCGCTGATACCCGCCAACGCCTCTGATGCGTTGACCCCGCGATGACACCCGATCCCATTCCCGCCGCCACCCTGATCCTGATGCGCGAGGGGCCCGACGCCGATGCGCTTCCCGAAATCCTGATGGTCGAGCGGGGTGCGGCACTGGCCTTTCTAGGCGGTGCGATGGTGTTTCCGGGCGGGCGGGTCGATCCGGGCGATCATGCGCTGGTCCCCGCCGACGCCCCCGACCGGGAGGAAACCGCCGCCCGCATCGCCGCGATCCGGGAGACGATTGAGGAAGTGGGCTTGAGCATCGGCCTGTCGCCCTCTCCCGATGCGGCGACGCTGACCCGCTTGCGTGCAACCATGGCGGCGGGACGATCCTTTGCCGAGGCACTCGCCGAGCACGGCCTGACGATCGACACACAAGCGCTGACGCCCTTTGCCCGCTGGTGCCCCGAACATGTGCCGGTCCGCCGGTTCGATGCCCGTTTCTATCTGGCGGCGATCGCGCGTGAGGCGTCGACCCCCGCGATCGACGGTTCGGAAACGGTCGGGGCCATGTGGATGACCGCCCGCGACGCGCTGGCGGCAGGGGACCACGGGGCGATCCGCATCATCCTTCCCACCCGCCGGACGCTGGAACGATTGGCGCTCTACCGCGATTTCGCTTCGGCCGCCGCCGACGCGCGGGCCTGGCCGATACGACGGATCACCCCTTTTCAGGCGGAGCGTGACGGCGTGGCTTGTATCTGCATCCCCGACGATCTGGGTTATCCGATCACGGCGGAACCCGTCGCCAGCGCGAGACGCGGCTGATGCGGGCGCTCCGGCGATGGACGACCGTACTGGTCGTGGTCGCCGGACTGGCGATGCTCGCGCTGCTGCTCTGGGGCTGGGCGCGGCGGAATCCGCAGGATGTGCCCTGGGCACCGCTCGATCTGGGCCAGCCGGTCGGGATGTTCACCGGGCGCAAGCTGACCGCACTGACCCAGGACAGACCACAATGCCTCGGACTGCTCGATCGCGCAGGCATCCGCTACACCGCACTGCCCGCTCGGTCGGACGGCGCGCAATGCGGGTATGACGACGCGGTGCGTTTTACGGTCGGTGGGGCAAGGGCCATCGGCTATCGCCCTGCGGCACTGGGCGTGTCGTGTCCGGTCGCGGCCTCGCTCGCGCTGTGGGAATGGGATGCGGTGCAGCCCGCCGCGCGCGATCTGCTGGGCAGCGAGGTCGTCGCGGTCGATCATCTGGGCAGCTATAATTGCCGCCGGATCAGCGGCCGCAGCACCAGCGACTGGAGCGAGCATGCCCGCGCCAATGCGGTCGACATAGCAGGCTTTCGCCTGAAAGACGGGCGGCGGATCAGCGTGCTGCGCGACTGGAAGGATCAGGGGGCGAAGGGCCAGTTCCTGCGCCGTGTCCGCGACCGCGCCTGCGACCTGTTCGCGACGACCCTATCGCCCGATTACAATGCGGCGCATGCCGACCATTTCCATCTGGATCAGGCCTATCGCGGGCCGATGGGCTGGCGCGCGTGCCGGTGAGGATAAATTCCTCTCCTGCAAGGGGAGGAACAGGAGCGATGGCGGAGCCCCCCGGCCCGCCATCGCGCATCATCAGTTGGCCAGCGACGTCCCGTTGGTGTCGACCTTTTCGACCCAGTGCGGGAAGAAGGCAGGCTGACGGCTCGACCAGCCCGCTGCGGTGGCCGCCGCTTCGCTGATCGACTGGAGAAGCTGCCGCCGCAATTCGGGGTGCAGATGCGGCAAGGCCGCTGCCGCGCAGAAAATCGAGGGCAGCCATGGCCGCACCTCGGCACCGATCAGCCGCTCATAGAGGAATCGGAAGGCCGAAAAGCTGGTCAGCCGCCCTTGCCCCAGATCGAAGGCCGCAATCGTGACGAACGGCGCCATGAAGGGCTCCAGCGCCTCAAGGCCGCTATCGACCGGGATCAGGTGTCGGCTTTCCGGCAGGTTGCGGTACAGCCGGGCCTGGGCGCGGATGCTCGCCGCCTCGACCACATCGCGCGACCAGCGGGTCATCGCGTCTTCACGGTCCAGCCCGATATCGAGCGACCGGCGGATATAACGCTGCGTCGCCGCCGCGAAGCCTGCAAATTCCTTCATTTCCGCCAAGGTCATTGCGCCTTCGGCCGGTCTGCTCCTCGATCCCATATCATCACCCCGCCCAATCGAAACTGACCCGATCATCATGCGCCCATTTGGTTAACGCAACGCTGAACGAGCCAGGACAGACGAACATGAAAAACGCCGCGCCGCAACATAGATTGCGACGAATGGCCATCGCGGCAATCAATTTCCCCAATGACGCCCGTCTTCGACATATTCGGCAAGTTTGTTGCGATCTCGCAACGGCAGGCAAATTCCGTGTGAAAAAGCCGAGGCGAGGGCCCTGTCCGGCCCCCGCCCCCGGTCATGCGATGCGGATCAGCGATCCTCTTCGCTATAGCCCGACGACTCGGCCGGGCCGTCGCGGCCGGGCTGGGTGATCGAGGGCGGATCGCTGGCGTCCATCGATTCGTCTAGGCTCTCGTCGAGCTGGGCGTCGACATCCTGCGGATTCTTCTGCAGATCCTCGGTGATGGCGGGATCCTGCCCGGCATCCTGTTCGGGGGGACGCGGGCGGTTGCCCTGCTCGGCCTGCTCGCCGCCCGGCGCGACCGAGACGCTGTCCAGCGCGCGATCGTCGATGCTGTCGTTCATGTCACTTCCCCATCATAGTGGACAGGATCAACGAGCCAGATCGGACAAGCGTTCCTAAGCCGATCCGTCCAATCGCCGCACGGTAACCCGTTGATCGCAAAGCTGTGCCTCGCCGAATACGGTCATGAAGGCGATGTCGGTCGCATCGCGGCCGACGCACACCCGCGCGATCTCGTCGGCCTGCGCCATGCCGGTCGCGTCGACCAGGTGCCAGCCGCCCTCCAGCCACAGTTCGGCCACGGCGTGGAAATCGGGCGGGTCGACGCCGGGCGCATAGGCCGCGACGCAGCGTGCCGGAATCTCCGCCGCCCGCGCCAGCGCCACCAGCAAATGGGTATAGTCGCGGCATACCCCGCTGCGTGATCCGAAGGTATCCAGCGCGGTCGTGACGCCGCTCGACCCGCCCGACTGATAGGTCATGCGGGTCGCCACCCAATCGGTCAGCGCCGCCGCCATCGCGCCGCCGGAAAGCCCAGCGAAACGCTGGCGGACAAAGCCCTCGAGCCGGTCCGACTCGCAGTAACGGCTGGGCAGCAGATAGGGGATGAGGTCGCCCGAAAGCCCCCTGGCCGGGGTCGCCACCAGTCCTTCCAGCCGGACGACCGGGCGTTCGACCACGACCACCGCCTCATAGCGCGCGAGCAGGCCATGATCGGCACGTATCCAGCAGCGTTGGCCGATCCCGTCCTCGCCGCGCACCGCCGCCACGGGATGATCGGACCAGATGGTCAGCGACTGATGCTCCAGCCGCTGGTCGGGGGTCGCCGCCGCCTCGATCTGGAGCAGGATATCGGCCGGTTGCTTCAGGACATAGTCGAGCGTCACGTCGATCGACAGGCGCATGGCCGCATCCCCTTCTCATGAAAAAAGGCCCGGCGGATATCCCGCCGGGCCCGTTGGATTGGCTCTGTCGATCCGATCAGTCGCGGCTGGAGCCGGTCAGACGCAGAAGGAACATGAACATGTTGATGAAGTCGAGATACAGGCTGAGCGCCGACATGATGACCACGCGGTCCTGCATGCTGGTGCCGCGCACCTCGTAATAGAGCGACTTGGTACGCTGCGTGTCATAGGCGGTCAGGCCTGCGAACAGCAGCACGCCGACGAAGCTGATCACCAGACCCATCGTCCCCGACTGGAGGAAGATGTTGATGATGCTGGCGACGATCAGGCCGACCAGACCGATGATCAGGAAGGTACCGAACGCCGACAGGTCACGCTTGGTGGTGTAGCCATAGAGGCTCAGCGCCGCGAAGCCCGCTGCGGTCGCGAAGAACGCCCCCGCGATCGAACCACCGCTATAGACCAGGAAGATGGTCGACATCGACAGGCCCATGACGACCGCGAACGCCCAGAAGAGCAGCTGCATCGTCGAGGTCTTCATGCGGTTCACGCCCATGCTCAGCGCGAAGACGAAGCCCAGCGGCGCGAACATGATGACGTATTTCAGCGCGCCGCCGTTCAGGAAGACCTGCGCAGCCATGCTGTCGCGGCCACCCCATGCGAAGAGCAGCGCGACGATACCCGTCAGCAGCACGCCCGACGTCATGTAATTGTAGACGGACAGCATGTACGAACGCAGACCCGCATCATAGGCGGTCGAGCCCGTGTTGGCTGTGGTACCGAACGGCGCGGCGCTCGGCCGTGGATCAGACCAGTTTGCCATGGTGAACTATTGCTCCTTTGCCCGGCCATATGCCGGTTAAGCGAAATATCGCTCTGTTGGGGACGCTTTTCAAGCGGGGGAGGTTCCCGTGGGCGCGACGGAATGCGATAGACATATTTTGTCATGGTCCGCCTGTTCGTCGCCCTCCGCCCGCCGCCCGCCATCCGCGACATGCTTGCCGATGCGATGGACGGCGTTCCCCAGGCGCGCTGGCAGGACGACGACCAGTTGCACCTGACCCTGCGCTTCATCGGCGAGGTCGATCGCCCCGTGGGGGAGGACATCGCCGCCGCACTGGGCCAGGTTCATGCTCCCGCGCCAACCATTCGGATTTCGGGCGTCGGAGCCTTTGATCGCAGGGGGCGGGTCGACACGCTCTGGGCGGGCGTCACGCCGCACGATGCGCTGGCCCATCTCCATCGCAAGGTCGACCAGGCCTGTCTCCGCGCCGGCCTATCGCCCGAATCGCGGGCCTATCTGCCCCACATCACACTCGCCCGCCTGCCCGGCTCGGCGGGACGCGCACCCGAGATCGACGGGTGGCGCGCGGTCCATACGGGCCTGTCGAGCGAGCCTTTTACCATGGGGCATCTGGTCCTCTACCAGAGCCATCTGGGGCATGGCGGCGCATCCTATGAACCCGTAATGCGTTGGCCGCTTGAAACCGGCGGGTAACACGCCGCAACTACGCGTATCGAACAGGGAGCTTGCGTCATGAAATATCTCACGCTGTTGACCATCGGCACCGTCGCGCTGGGCCTGGGGGCCTGCGATCAGACGAAGATGGAGACGGGCTCCCCCACGCCGAACGGCGCCAGCGCGACCGCGAGCCTGCGGACCGGCACCGGCGCGGATGCGGGCCGCGCCACCGCGACCGAAGTCGCCGGAGGACTGCGCATCACCCTCGACGCGATGAACGTGCCGGCTGGCATGCATGGCGTCCACGTTCACACCGTCGGCCGCTGCGACGCGCCGGACTTCACCACGGCGGGCGGCCACTGGAACCCCAGCCAGCGCCAGCATGGCAGCATGAACCCGCAGGGGCCCCATGAGGGCGACATGCCCAACATGACCGTCGGCAATGACGGGCGCGGCACGCTGGGCGTCGTGCTGCCGGGGGCCACCATGGCGGGCCTGCTCGATGCGGACGGCTCGGCGATCGTGATCCATGCCGCCGCCGACGACCTGAAGACCGATCCCAGCGGCAATAGCGGCGGCCGCATCGCCTGCGGCGTGTTCCAGGCCAACTGATCCTCAGCCGATGACCACCCCCTTGCCGACCCGCGCCTTTGGCGGTTTCCTGTTCGACATGGACGGGACGATCCTGAGTTCCATCGCCTCGGCCGAACGCGCCTGGACCGTGTGGGCGACACGGCAGGGGCTGGACGTTGCGGCGTTCCTGCCGACCATCCACGGGGTTCAGTCGGTCGAGACGATCCGGCGGCTGAACCTGCCCGGCATCGATCCGGTGGCGGAAGCGCATGCGCTGACCGAGGCGGAGATGCTGGACGTCGGCGATGTGGTGCCGATCGGCGGCGCGGCTGCGTTTCTGTCCGCTCTGCCGCCCGATCGCTGGGCTATCGTGACATCCGCGCCCAAGCGACTGGCGGAGGTGCGGCTGAAGGCGGCGGGGCTGCCTTTACCCGGCGTGTTCGTGACGGCGGAGGATGCGGAGCGGAGCAAGCCCGCGCCCGATGGCTTCCTGCTCGGGGCCAAGCGGCTGGGCGTCGCGCCGGAGCATTGCCTGGCCTTCGAAGACGCCCCCGCCGGGATCGCGGCGGCCGAGACGGCGGGAATGACGGTGGTGGTGATTACCGAGACGCATCGGGGGGCGATGGATACGCCCCATGCGACGGTGGCGGATTATCGCGACCTGGCGGTGGAGTGGGATGGCGCGAGTTTGAAGCTGGAGCACCGGGTCTGATCCCATCTGTTCCCCGGCGAAGGCCGGGGCGCAGTTGCGGTGTACTCTCGACAGCGCGAGGCATTTGCCTCCCACGCAACAACATCCCGCCATCTCGGTCGAATAGAAACTGGACCCCGGCCTTCGCCGGGGAACGGCTATAGGAATAGCCTACTCGATCTAAGCGACGCCCAAGCGTCCCCTCAAACCGTGAAGCTCTCTCCGCACCCGCACGCGCCCTTGGCATTGGGGTTCTGGAACACGAACCCGGCGGTGAAGTCATCCTCGACCCAGTCCATGGTCGAGCCGATCAGGTACAGGATCGACCCGCCATCGACGAACAGCGTGCCCCCTGGCGTGTCGATCTTCTCGTCGAACGCCTTGGCCTCGGTGACATAATCGACCGAATAGGCCAGCCCCGAACAGCCGCGGCGCGGCGTCGACAGCTTCACCCCGATTGCGCCTTCCGGCGCGCGCGCCATCAGCTCGGCAACACGCGCCTCGGCGGAGGGCGTCAGATTCAGTGCGGCGGGACGCGGGCGCAAGGTGGTCGCCATGGTCAGAGCATCCCCAATTCGAGCTTGGCGTCGTCCGACATCTTCTGCGGGTCCCAAGGCGGATCCCAGACGAGGTTGACGTCGGCGGTCGCGATCCCCGGCACCGCCGAGACGCGCAGTTCCACCTCGCCCGGCATCGACTCGGCGACCGGGCAATGCGGGGTGGTCAGCGTCATGGTGACGACCGCATGGCCGCCCTCGGTCACTTCGACGCCGTAGATCAGGCCCAGATCATAGATATTGACCGGAATCTCGGGGTCGAAAATATCCTTCAACGCGTCGATGATGCCGTCATACAGTGCCCCGCCCGGCTGGGTCGGATCCTCGGCGGTCGGCTTTTGCGAGAGGAAGCCCGACAGGTAATCTCGCTGGCGCTCCGCCGGTGCCTCGACCACGTCCTGCACGCGCGCCTTGGGCGGCGATGCGACGCTGTCCACTTCCTCGAACTTGTAATCGCTCATCCGAAAATCCTCGTGACCCGCCGGACGCCATCCACCAGCGCTGCGACGTCATCGGGTCCGTTATACACGCCGAAACTCGCCCGCGCGGTGGCGGGCAGGCCGAGCGCCTCCATCAGCGGCTGGGCGCAGTGATGACCTGCGCGGATCGCCACCCGGCTCTCGTCCAATATGGTGCCGATATCATGGGGATGAACCCCCTCGACCGCGAAACTGACGATACCCGCCGAGTCCTCAGGCCCCAGCAACCGCACCGAGTTGATCGCCGACAGCCCCTCACGCGCCTGGGCGACCAGAGCCGCCTCATGCGCATGGATCGCGTCCAGCCCAATCGCCGACACATAATCGATCGCGGCATGCAGCCCGAGCGCGCCGACGATATGCGGCGTCCCGGCCTCGAACCGGCCGGGCGGCGGGGCATAGGTGGTCTTCTCGAAGCTCACCCGGTCGATCATCGAACCGCCACCCTGATAGGGCGGCATGGCGTCGAGCAGTTCGGGCCGCGCCCACAGCACGCCAATGCCGGTCGGGCCATAGAGCTTGTGGCCGGAAAAGACGTAAAAGTCGCAATCGAGCGCCTTCACGTCGACCGCGATACGCGGCACCGCCTGGCACCCGTCGAGCAGGATCTTCGCGCCCACGCCATGCGCCAGATCGGCCGCACGGCGGCCGTCGAGCACCGAGCCCAGCACGTTCGACACATGGCCCAGCGACACCAGCTTATGCGCGGGCGTCAGCATCCGCTCCATCGCGTCCAGGTCGATGCGGTGGTCTGCCGTCAACGGCAGCACGTCGATCGCGACGCCCAGCCGCTCGGCGACCATCTGCCACGGCACGATGTTGGAGTGATGCTCCAGCATCGACAACAGGATGCGGTCGCCCGCCTTCAACTGCGTCGCCGCCCAGCACTGCGCGACCAGGTTGATCCCCTCGGTCGCGCCGCGCGTGAAGACGATCTCGTTCGGCGACCCCGCGCCGATGAACCGCGCCGTCGCCTCGCGCGCCTTCTCATACGCGACCGTCATATCGGCCGAACGCTGATAGACGCCGCGATGCACGGTGGCGTAGCTGGTGTCATAGGCCCGCGTGATCGCGTCGATGACGACCTGCGGCTTTTGCGCGGTCGCGGCGGTGTCCAGATAGGCCCAGCTGTCCGGGATCGCGGGGAAATCCGCGACCCGGTCCAGGGGAGACGCGGTCGCCATCACCCAATCCTCCCCATCTTCGATGGGGAGGGGGACCGCCGCGAAGCGGTGGTGGAGGGGCATGCGCCTCCGGCCCCTCCACCCCTCGCTTCGCGAGCGGTCCCCCTCCCCGCGCTGCACGCAGGGAGGAATTGGGTAGTTGCCATCAAAGCGCCGCCTCCAGCCAAGCGTCCGCATCCGCCGCAAAGGCTTCGCGCACCACCTCGTTGCCGATCCGGTCGATGGCGTCGGCCACGAAAGCACGGGTCAGCAGCGCCTGCGCGCGCGGCTTCGGGATACCACGGCTCTGCATGTAGAACAGCGCCTTGGCATCGAGTTCGCCCACGGTCGCCCCATGCGCGCACTTCACGTCGTCGGCGAAAATCTCCAACTCGGGCTTCAAATTCACCGTCGCCGTCCGCTGGAGTAGCAGGCCGCGCAAGCTCTGCTCGCCATCGGTCTTCTGCGCATCGCGCGCCACTTCGACCCGCGCGGCGAGGCTCGCTTGGCTGCGATCGGCGGCGACCGCGCGCCACAACTGATGGCTCTGGCCGTTCAGCGCGGCATGGCGCAGAGCGACAGCGCATTCCTGCTTGAGTTCGCCCTTGGTCAGCAACGCGCCGCCGAACTCGGCATAGGCGCCATCGCCGGTCTGGGTGATCCCGCCGTCGATCCGCACGCCCATCGTCCCCGCCGCCAGGAAGGTCGCGGTCAGACTCGCGCCCTCACCCAGTTCGGCTTCCTCACGCAGCGAGACGAAGCCGTCATTCTGCAACAAGCGCACCGCACGCATCAGCCGCGCCGACGCCGCCAGCTTCACCCGCGTCAGCCGGTTGGTCCAGCCGCGCCCGACATAGGTCTCATAGACCTGCGCCGCCGCATCTTCAGTCAGCACGATCTCGGCGGGCAGATGATTGGTCGCGCCGCTGGCGACATGGACGATTTGCACCGGCTCGGCGACAGCATCGCGATCCAGCCGCAGCGACCAGCCACGCCCCAGCGCCTGCTTGCCCAGCGGGTGATTGCTGGCATCGATCTGGGTCAGTTGCACCGGGCCGAGGCTGCTGGCGCTTTCATCCAGCACGCCGTCGACGAACAGCAACCGCGCGCCCGGCAGATCGAGGAAGCGATCCGCCCCCGCGACCGGCACCGCCCGCTCGCTTTCCGCCGCGCGGCGCAGCGCGTCGATATCGGCCCAGCGCCACGCCTCTTCGCGGGTCGAGGGGAGTTCCAGCGTGGTCGTCACGCCGCCGCTCCCTCGACGCCCGCATAGCCTTCCCGCTCCAGTTCGAGCGCGAGTTCGGGGCCACCCGAGCGCACGATGCGGCCATCGGCCAGCACATGCACCCGGTCGGGCTGCACATAGTCGAGCAGCCGCTGATAGTGCGTGATCAGCAGCACCGCCTTGTCGGGCGCGCGCATGATCCGGTTGATGCCGTCGCCGACGATGCGCAGCGCGTCGATGTCGAGGCCGGAGTCCGTTTCGTCCAGGATCGCGAACTTGGGGTTCAGGATGCCCATCTGGACCATCTCGTTGCGCTTCTTCTCGCCGCCCGAAAAGCCGACATTGACCGGACGCTTGAGCATGTCCTGGTTCAGCCCCAGCCCATCCGCCTGCGCGCGCGCCAGCTTCAAGAACTCAACGCCCGACAGCGGCTTTTCGTCGCGCTGCCCGCGCTGCGCGTTCAGGCTTTCGCGCAGGAACTGGACGTTGGACACGCCGGGAATCTCGACCGGATATTGGAAGCCCAGGAACAGCCCGGCGGCGGCGCGCTCGTTCGGCTCCAGTTCGAGCAGGTCGACGCCGTCGAACGTCACCGAACCCTCGGTCACTTCGTAACCGGGACGCCCGCCCAGCACATAGCCCAGCGTCGACTTGCCCGCGCCGTTCGGCCCCATGATCGCATGGACCTGACCCGCATTCACCTCAAGCGTCAGGCCCTTGAGGATCGGCTTGCCGTCAATCTCGGCGTGGAGGTTTTCAATTTTCAGCATTGCGGCTTTCTTCCTTGGCGCGCTCGCGGGCCACCGCCGCGACGACACCATCATTGATGCAATTCATAAGCCCGATCCGGGCAGAGGAGCGCTTGCCTATACAAACACGGGCCGATTCACAGGCAACGTCGTCGATGAAGCGGTCGCCACTCGAAACCTTGGCACGGCAAACCGTCATCCGACCTCCATCGACATTGAGGTCTAGTTGCAACTTACGCAGCTTGTTGCCCACCACGCTAATCTCGTTGGCGGGCTGCGCAGGCATTTGCTGCCCCACCGATCCCGCCAATGACAAAAGCGCTGCGAACAAAATCACCCCACGCTCCCTTCGAGCGAAATCCCCAGCAGCTTCTGCGCTTCAACAGCAAACTCCATCGGGAGTTGCTGCAAGACTTCCCGCGCGAAGCCGTTGACGATCAGCGCGACCGCCGCTTCCTGGTCCAACCCACGGCTCATCGCGTAGAAGAGCTGGTCCTCGCTGATCTTGCTGGTCGTCGCCTCGTGCTCGATCTGCGCGCTGGGGTTCTTCACCTCGATGTACGGTACGGTGTGCGCGCCGCACTGGTCGCCCAGCAACAGGCTGTCGCACTGGGTGAAGTTGCGGACATTCTCGGCGGTCGCCGCCACGCGGACAAGCCCGCGATAGGTGTTGTCCGAGCGCCCGGCCGAAATCCCCTTCGACACGATGGTCGAGCGGGTGTTCTTGCCCAGATGGATCATCTTGGTGCCGGTATCGGCCTGCTGGCGATTGTTGGTGACCGCAACCGAGTAGAACTCGCCGACTGAGCCGTCGCCTGCCAGCACGCAGGACGGATATTTCCACGTCACCGCCGAGCCGGTTTCGACCTGAGTCCACGACACCTTGCTGTTCTTGCCTTGGCACAGCGCGCGCTTGGTGACGAAATTGTAGATGCCGCCGACACCATTCTCGTCGCCCGGATACCAGTTCTGCACGGTCGAGTATTTGATCTCGGCATCGTCCAGCGCAACCAGCTCGACGACCGCCGCATGCAGCTGGTTCTCGTCGCGCATCGGCGCGGTGCAGCCTTCGAGATAGGAGACATAGGCCCCCTTGTCCGCGACGATCAGCGTGCGTTCGAACTGGCCGGTATTCTCCGCATTGATGCGGAAATAGGTCGACAGCTCCATCGGGCAGCGAACGCCCTCGGGAATGTAAACAAACGTCCCGTCGGAGAAGACCGCCGAGTTGAGCGTCGCGAAATAGTTATCGCGCTGCGGCACGACCTTGCCCAGCCATTTGCGGACGAGATCGGGATATTCCTTGATCGCCTCGGAGATCGAACGGAAGATCACCCCCGCCGCTTCCAGTTCCTTGCGGAAGGTCGTCGCGACCGAGACGCTGTCGAACACCGCGTCGACCGCGACCTTGCGCGCACCCTCGACGCCCGCCAGCACTTCCTGTTCGGCGATCGGGATGCCCAGCTTTTCGTAGGTCCGGCGGATCTCGGGATCGAGCTCGTCCAGCGACGCGATCGTCTTCTTCTGCTTCGGTTCCGCGTAATAATACGCGTCCTGATAGTCGATCGGCGGGATGTTCAGCTTGGCCCAGTCCGGGCTCTCCAGCGTCTGCCACAGGCGAAACGCCTTCAGCCGCCAGTCGAGCATCCATTCCGGCTCGCCCTTCTTGGCCGAGATATAGCGGACCGTATCCTCGCTCAGCCCCTTGGGCGCGAAGTCCTGCTCGATCTCGGTGGCGAAGCCCCACTCATATTTCTTGTTGGCGGCGGCGAGCGCCTCTGCATTCTTCGTGGCCATCAGGCGAATACCCCCGGACGCGGGGAGGCGTCCATCACTTGCGATTCAACAGGATCGGCGGCGAGCGTCGCGAGCGTCACCCCGGAAAAGGCGGCGCGTACCGCCTGATTGACGACATGCCAATGCGGCCGGACACGACATTGCATTTCCAGCCCGCAATCGTGCGCAGCACCCTCGACACAGGCGGTCAGCGCGATCGGGCCGTCCACCGCCTCGACGATATCGGCCAGGCTGATCGTATCGGCGTCGCGCGCCAGACGGATGCCGCCGCCGGTGCCGCGCGTACTCTCGATCAGGCCCGCGCCCGCCAGACGGCTGACCAGCTTCTGCGCGGTGGGCAAAGGCACGCCCGTCTGCCCGGCCAGCAGAGTCGCGTTGCTCCGCCCACCGGCACCTTCGCGCGCGGCGGCGGTCATCATCACGACCGCATAATCGGCTAGGCTGGAAAGGCGCATGGTCTCCAATCGGATGGATTTGGTCCGATTGGCAAATGGGCGCGAGGGGGCGGTTCGTCAACCGGGTTTCGGTGCGGGAATTTCGATGGGTGTGAGTGGTTCGGCCACTTCTTAAGCCCCTCCCGTAAACGGGAGGGGTTGGGGAGGGCATGGAGTCTCACAGAGCCTGTCGCCCGTGGCCTTGCCCTCCCCCATCCCCTCCCGCCTGCGGGAGGGGCGTGAGACTCAATTAACGCCCGATCAGGCCCTGCGCGATTTCATCCGCCACGTCCGAGGCCGGATGGCCGGTCTCGGTCGAGCGCTGCCAGACCTGTTCCAGACGCTCGGGGATCTTGGCGATGCGCGCCATGACTTCGGCCTCGTCGCCCTGGCCCAGATATTCCAGGCCGACATTGATGATGCCGCCCGCGTTGATGACGTAATCGGGGGCATAGAGGATGCCCGCCTCCGCCACGCGCGCGCCGTCCTCACGGGTCGCCAGCTGGTTGTTGGCACCGCCCGCGACCACCTTGGCCTTCAGCCGCTGGATCGAATCGGCGTTCAGCACCGCGCCCAAAGCGTTGGGGCTGACCAGATCGACATCGGCGAACAGGATCTCGTCCGCCGGGGCGACGCTGGCACCCAGTTCGGCCGCCATCTGTTCGGCGCGGGCCTGGTTCACATCGGCGATGGTCAGGATCGCGCCGTCCTTCGCCAGCAGCTTGGCCAGACCGCCACCGACCGAACCGACGCCCTGGATCGCGACCCGCACGCCCTTCATGTCGGTCGCGCCCAGACCACGGCTGGCGGCGGCCTTCACGCCCAGATAGACGCCGTGCGCGGTGTAGGGGCCGGGGTCGCCGCCCGCCGCGCCGCTAGCCACCGGCAGGCCGGAGACATAGCGGGTCTGGGTCGCGATGACCTTCATCCGCTCCTCGGACATGCCGACGTCCTCGGCCGTCACGTAACGACCGCCGAGCGATTCTACCGCGCGGCCGAACGCTTCCAGCTGTGCGGTGGTGATGATGTCGCCCGGCTTGGCCGCCAGGACCACGCCCTTGCCGCCGCCCAGCGCCAGCCCCGCCATCGCGTTCTTGTAGCTCATGCCGCGCGACAGGCGCAGCGCATCGGTGATGGCAAGCGCGGGCGTGCCATAGTTCCAGAAGCGCGCCCCGCCCGCCGCCGGGCCGAGATGCGTCGAGTGCACGGCGATGACCGCCTGCAGACCCGAAGCGGGATCGGTGAACAGGTGCACGCCTTCATGCGCGTCGAAATCGGGAAAGCCCCAGTTCGTCATGCTCGTCCTTCGGTCCGACAAAAGCGGAACCGGACCGAGACTTTCGACCCGGCCACCCTATCGGCAAGGATTGAGGGGGGACACGGGCGAGAAAGGGGCCGGTGCCGTGGCCAGGATATGGCCGGAGAAGAATGGGGCGACCGACGGGACTTGAACCCGCAACTTCCGGCATCACAAGCCGGCGCTCTAACCAATTGAACTACGGTCGCCGCGAAGGCTTGCGCCCCTAAACGGGATCACCCGCTTTCGTCAAGCGGTCAAAATCGTCCTTCTGCGGAAAGTCGGTATCCGCCGCCCGTACCGGCGACAAAACCCAACTGCTCCAGCCGTGCCGCCGCCGCCGGATCGCCCGGCGTCAGGACCAGGTCTGCGGTGTAGCGGCCATCGGGCCGTATGCGCAGGTTGACGCCCTCGGTGCCCCCCTGCCCCGTCATCGGCAAGAGCAGCGCGCCCGCCTCGCACCGTGCGGTGCCCATCATCATCGGCGGCAGCGGCAGGCCGCCCGCCTCGCCCACCACGGTGGCGCGGACGCGGCCCGCCGCTTCCTCGCACACGCCGTCGCGGAAGCGGACCGTCACATCCTCCAGCGCCAGCGTCGTCACCGGCAGCGGCGCAAAGAGCGTGGCGGCGGGCAGGCTGGCGGTCACGCCGTCGATGCCCATCGCATGGCGGCTGATCGTCGCGGACCCGGCGATCGGGCGACCATCCGCCCCGGCTCCCTCGAACGCCAGCCTGGCCCAGCCGAGCAACAGGGCCAGCGGCGACAGCGACACGCGCAGGTCGCCCAGCGCCACGTCGCCGAACCGCGCCTCGTTCATGCTGCCGCCCCAGATCGTGCCGCCGACCCGCCGCGCGGTCAGCCCTTGATCGGCCAGCCCCGTCGCGCCCAGCGCCAACCGCATCGGCAGGAAGACGATCAGCGCCACGACCAGCATGGCGGCGAACAGCACCGAAGGCCGCGTGGTCATCCGCAACCGCATCAGGACACCCGCGTCCGCAAGAGAAGCGCGACACCCACCGTCCGGTCGCCATTGTCGGTCAGGGTCGCCTGCTCGACCAGCACGCCGCCCCGCTCCAGCCGCGCCAGCCACGGCGTCAGCGCGGCGGGTCTGGCCGAGGCGATCTGCGCCCGCACCCGGCCGGGGCCGTCCTCGGTCAGGGCGGAAAGGCTGAAGCCCGCCTGTTCCGCCGACAGCCGCACCGTATCGGCCAGGGTGCCCGAAAGTGCGGGCGGACGGCGGCGGCGCTGACTCAACTCGGCGGCGACGGCTTGCGCCTCGCCCAGTCGGATCACCGCATCGGCATGACGCTCGCGCGCGCTCGACAGTCCGTCGCCCAGCGGCCGCAATATCCCGCCCCAAAGGAGCGTCACGACCAGCAATGCGCCCATGACCAGCAGCAGCCGCTTCTCGCGAAGGGAGCGGCCATCGAACCAGAGTTTCAGCGCCTTCATCGTACGCGCACCGTGAATTCTCCCGTAATCCGACCATTGGCCGCGACGAAGGTGCTGGGCTGGACGGTGAAGCCCCCCACCTCGATCGCGCGTTTCAGATCGGTAGCCAGCGCCTCGCGGTCGACCGCGACGCCCAGCCGGACGTCGCCATTGGGCTGGAAATCGAGGGCGGTCAGCTCCGTGCCCGGCACCGCGCGCACGGCCGCGAACACCGCCGCCGCCGTCCGGCTAAACCCCTGCCCCGGCCCGCGCACCGCCGACAATCGCTCGGTCAGCTGGCGGTCGGCATCGACCAAGGTCTCACCACGCGGCAGGGCGGTGCGGGCGATCTGCTCGATCTTCGCCTCGGTCGCGTCGGCGGCGAAGCTGTACTTGGTCCAGCGCACGAAATCGATCGCCAGCGTGGCGACGACGATGGCGACGCCCAGCCATGCCAGTCGCTTGACCAGCCGCCAGTCGATCGAAAAGCCCCGCCGCCGCGCGAACGGCCCCTGCCGCAGGTCGAGCGCAGGCGCGGCGGCCACCGCCCCCAGCGCGGCCGCGACCGCCGCATCGTCCAGCTCGTCGAGCGGTGCGTCACCCGTGACGATCTCGGTAAAGCCGGGCTCGTCGGCAAAGCCCGAGGCCCGCCCGCGCACCACGCCTTGCCCAGCCAGGTCGCCACGCACATAACCCTCTTCGGGGCGCGGCAGCAGCAGCGGTGCGGGCACGACCGCGACCGGGTCGACCCCCGCCGCGCCCAGCCGCGCCAGCCAGCCCGCCATCGCGCCGCGATTGACGATGCCGATGGGGCGGCTGCCTGCCTCGTCCTCGCCGACCGCGACGTGCAGTTCGTCCATCGGCGCGGCACTCACCTCGGCCGCCAGCAGCCGCGCGGCGGCGGCGGCCTGTGCCGTCGAACGGGCTGGAATCTCGGCCCAGTGCAGCGACACCGCATCGGCGGGTGCGACCGCGACGACGTCGCCATCCCCCTGCGGCAGGCCCTCTCCGGCAGCGGCGACGCGTTCGTCCTCGATCCGCATCCAGCGATAGTCGCCGCCCTCGCCCGGCGGCAGGAACAGGAGGTTGGTCGCACTCATCACTCTTCCCCCCAAATCCGCGCCACCAGACGCGGCGGCTGTCGCGTGGCGTCGACCAGTGCGCGTTCCTGCACCGTCACGCTGCCCAGACCGACATCGATCCGCAAGTTGAACCAGCGCGTCGTCACCGCCACGCCGCCGCCCCCGCTCGCCCCCGGTATCTGCGCCCAGAAGGCGCTCACGTCCGCATAGCCTTGCGGCGGGCGGCGCAAAAGGGCCTGGGCGATGGCGCCGGGCGAAATCGTATCGGCCTGCGCCATGGCGACCAAAGGCGCCTGTTCGGGGGCCAGCGTGTTGATGTTGACGGTCGTCGGCTTCGCCTCGGGCAGGGTGCAGAGCCAGGGGCGAAGCTGGGCATAGAGTTCGGGCGTGACGCCACTGACCATGCGCAACTCGCTGACATCCGCCATCATCGCGCCGCCGGTCCGATAGGACGGATCACGCGCCAGATAGACGGGGTCCTCCGCGCCGCCCCCTTGCGGGTTCTGGTCGCTATCGATCCAGTCGGACGCGGCGGTCGCGACCTGTTGCGCGACCTGGCCGGGCACGTTCAGCAGCCGCATCAGCTTGGCGAAATGCGCGACCTCGACCGCATTGCCGATCAGCGTGCCGGGCTGGCCGGGCAATTCCTGCGCCAGGCCGTTCAGGTTGAAGCAATTCCCCCCATCCGTCACCCGCGCGACGGCACTGCTTCCGCCCGCGACCTCACCCAGCGGTAATACGAAGGGCCGGTCGCTCCACCCGCCGAGCAGCGACACCTTGCCTTGGGCGCGCTCCAGCAGATCGCCGATCCGGATGATCGCCAGCGCTTCGGCGGCATAGGCGAAACCGCGTGCCTGCTCGATCGCCACCGCATTGCCGCCGAGCCGCGTCGACAGGCGCAGCTTTTCCAGCGCGGTCGCGGCCAGCACCGCGATGACGGCGACGAGAATCAGGACGGTCAGCAGCGCGGCCCCGCGCTCGCCCGCTGGCGGCATGGGTCTAGCCATTGGGAGTCGGCGTGGGGCTGGGCGTCGGCGCAGGATTCGGCAGGTTCGGGACGCCGACATAGCCGGTGCCGACCAGGAACAGCTGGCGATAGATCATGCCGTCGTCGCGCACGATCGTGACCTCGGCCGCCTGCGGCAGGGCGACGCCCGGCTGCCCCTGCCACTGGTCGAGCCACGCGCCATTGAAGCGATAACGAAGGTGCAATTCGCGGACATGGTCCATCAGTGCGGCGGGCTCCATCGGTGCGGCGCCGTCGAGCAGCGGCCAGGCCACCCGCTCCAGCACGTCACCGTTCAGGCGATAGGCGACCTTCTGCACCGAAGGACGCGCCGCATTGTCGAGATTGCTCCAGCCGCCGCGCACCAGCCGCATCGCGTCCGGCCCCGCCACCATGGCGGGGGTCAGCACACCGCCCTCGTCGCGCGTCGGGCGGTCCACCGCCTGCGCCAGATCGGCGGACAGGATCGCGGTCGTCCGACTGACCGCCGCCATCGCATCGAGCTTTTGCCCCGTCACCCCCTGCGCCCGGACGCTGAGCGACAGGATCGCGACGGCCGCCGCCGCCAGCATCGAGAAGATGAGCAGCGCGACCAGCACCTCGACCAGGGTGAAGCCGTTAGGGCACCCAGCCCTTGTTCCCCGGCGGAGGCCGGGGCCCGGTTGCGATGTCATTCGAGGAGAGCAGTGACGTTCACCCCTACCCTTTGGGTTCATGGCAACTGGGCCCCGGCCTCCGCCGGGGAACGGATTGCCCTTTGAACGGCAGGTCACGACCCCGCCACCCCAATCGGCGGCGCGGCCATGGGCGGGCGGACCATCGTCATCCGCCCGGTGATCCGGCCACGCGCATTCGCCACCGCCACATCGATCCGCACGACCCGCGCGTCGCCCGTGCCGCTGACGATCCGGGTCCATTTCCAGCTGCGCCCGCCATTGACCTCCGCGCCCGTCGTCCGACCCAGCGCCGGAGCCTGGGGATCGGTGACGGCGGCGATGGCGACATTGCGGGCGACCATCTGCGCCACGACGGTTTCGTCCAGGATCGACGCGCCGCGGATCGTTGCGCTCTCCAGCCGCACCAGCGCCATCGCCGCCAGGCTGAAGACCGCCAGCGCGACCATGATCTCGATTAGCGTGAAGCCATCCTCCCCGGCACGGGGAGGTGGCAGCGCGCAGCGCTGACGGAGGGGGGCTTCCACAAAGGACGTCCCTTGCGGCACTCCCCCTCCACCATGCTGCGCATGGTCCCCCTCCCCGTGCCGGGGAGGATCAAAATACCCCTCACCCATCGACGCGCACCGTTCCGTCCGCGCCGATCCGCACGATGCTGCTCGCCCGCTCGCGCGTCAGACGCAGTTCGACCGGGCGGTCCGCCAGCCCCGTCACGTCGAAAGTGATCCGCACCCGGCCACTGGCGTCGGGAATCGTGGCCTGGGTGCCGTCCTCCCATTGCGCGACCCGCAGGGGTTTGGCGGTCATAGGGCTCCACGCACCGTCCGCCCGTCGATCAAAGCCATAGCCGCCGCGCGTGACCCAGATGCTGACCGGCGACGCCTCGACCACCGCCACGTCATGCGCGGCGCGGACGCGGGCGGCGAACTTCAACGCCTCGTCGGTTACTCGCCCCCGTCGGTCGGGCAGCGACAGCACCGCCACCGCCGAGGCCAGGCCGATCACGGTGATGACGATCATCAGTTCGACCAGGGTGAAGCCGGTAGCGCGCCTTGGGGTAAGGTCAGCCCGTGCACTTCGACTTCGCTCAGTGCGAACGGAGGTTGAGTACGGATCCTCCGTCCCGTTCAGCCTGAGCGAAGTCGAAGGCCACGTTTCGTCCTCGCCAAGCAGGCCCCGCCCGCTTCCGTCCCCGGCATCGAGGCGGGGCCGCGTCATCACTTATTCCAGTTGCCGATATCCGCGTTGACGCCTTCGCCGCCTTCCTTACCGTCGGCGCCGTACGTCCAGATATCCGCCTCGCCATGCTGGCCGGGCGAGGCATAGAGATAGGGGCGGCCCCAGGGATCGTCGGGCAGCTTCTTCAGATAACCGCCCTTCTGATAGCGCGACGGATCGGCAAGCCCGGCAGGCATCGACACCAGCGCGGGCAGCCCCTGTGCCGTGGTCGGGAAGGTCAGATTCTGGAGCTTGTACATCTCTAGCCCCGTCTCGATGTTCGAGATATCGGCCTTGGCCTTCTGGATCTTGGCCGTGTCGCCCGAGGGGAGCACGTTCAGCGCCACGATCGTCGCCAGCAGGCCGATGATGACGATGACGACCATCAGCTCAACCAGAGTAAAGCCGTTGGCCGGACGCTTGCGGCGGATTGGACGGCGGTGGGGGTTACGCATCAACATGTCCTCTTATTGACCGGCCAGCGTGTTGAGCTGGAGAATGGGCAGCAGGATGGATAGCACGATGGTGGCGACCACGCCGCCCATCACGACGATGATCGCGGGCTCCAGCAGCGACAGGGCGGTGGCGGTGAAGCGGTCGAACTCCCGCTCCAGATAGTCGGCGGCGCGCTCCAGCATCTCGTCCAGCCGCCCCGCCGCCTCGCCGCTGGCGGCCAGATAGGTGAGCAAGGGCGGGAACACCCCGGCCCGCCGCATCGCGGCCGAGAGGCTGCCGCCCCCCCGGATCGAATCGACGATGGCGTCGGACGCCACGCGCAACCGGCGATTGTGGATCGTCCCAGCGGTCAGCGTCAGCCCCTCCAGCAACGGCAACCGGCTCGCCACCATCGTCCCCAGCGTGCGTGCCATCCGGGCCGCGTGCAGGTCGCGCAGCAACCGGCCGAGCAGCGGCAGCTTCAGCAACCAGCTATCGAAGGACAGCCGGATCGACGGCACCTTCAGCGCGCGCCAGAAACCGACCCCCGCGATAACGACGATCCCCGCCATCAGCCACCACCAGCCGACCAACAGGTCCGACACGGTGATGACCATGCGCGTCAGGAAGGGCAGCTCCTGCCCGACCGTATCGAACTGCTCGACCACCTGCGGCACGACGAACATCATCAGCGCGGTGACGACGCCCAGCGCGACGACCGCGAGGATCGTCGGATAGGCGAGTGCGGTGATCAGCTTGCCGCGAATCTCCGCCTGCCGCTCCAGCAGCGCGGCGAGCCGTTCGAGGATGGTCGGCAGCGTCCCCGAACTCTCACCCGCCGCAACCATCGCGCGGTAGAGCGGGGGGAAGCTTTTCGGCTCGCGCGCCATCGCGTCGGCCAGGCGACGGCCTTCGGTGACGCCCTGGTGCACCGTCGCGACGATCGCACGCACCCGCTCCTGCTCGGTCTGGCGGGTGATGGTGCGCAGGGACTCCTCCAGCGGCGAGACGCGGTTGAGCGTCGCCAACTGGCGGGTGAACAACGTCAACTGCTTGACCGACATGCGCGCGCGGCCGAGCTTGAGCCCGAACAGCGGGCGGCGCTCGGCTGTATCGCCGCTCCCCGGCTTGACCGAGACGACATAGAGCCGCTGCCTCTCCAGCGCGGCGCGGGCGGCGTCGGCGGTTTCGGCGGGGATGAAGCCGCGCTTCTCCGCGCCCTTGGTGTCGATGGCGACATAGTCGAACCCGGCCATGTCAGTGCCCCTTCCCACACCCCTGTTCCCCCGCGAAGGCGGGGGCCCAAGGACTTCGAGGCATGCGGGATCGCCATTCTATCTCACGCGGAGACGCGGAGACGCGGAGAAGAAAGAGATGTTCGCGCAGAGGCGCGGAGGGCGCAGAGGTGTCTCGTGCGCGGCAGCGCACTGCATCTATAACCGGCAAAGGCAAGAGGGCCGCTGGCGCGGCGGGTACGACGTCTCTGCGTCCTCTGCGCCTCTGCGCGAACTCATTATCTCTCCGCGTCTCCGCGTCTCCGCGTGAACCCAGGAGCTTTGAGCCGCCGTCCGTTCCCAACCACAAACGGCATGACAACTGGACCCCGGCCTTCGCCGGGGTGGCGGCTGAAGATGGGAATACGACCATCCCCCTCACCCCGCGTCGGAATCGCGGCGGGATACGCGGATGGCTTCCTCCGCCGTGGTCACACCGTCCAGCACCAGCGTCCGCGCCACCGCCGCCAACGGCTGTTGCCGGGCAAAGGCGTGCGCGGCGATCGCCTGTTCGTCGCCGCCTTCGTTGATCAACCGCCGGATGGTGTCGTCGACGCGCACCGCTTCATAGACGCCGGTCCGCCCCTTGTAACCGCTGCCGTTGCATTGCGGACAACCGACCGCCTCGTACACGGTGGCATGGGCATCGATGCCGAGCAGCGGCGCGACGGTTTCCTTCGCCTCGACCGGGCGCCTGCACGCCGGGCACAGCCGCCGCACCAGCCGCTGCGCGATCACGGCCCGCAAGGTAGAGGCGAGCAGGAACGGCTCGACCTTCATGTCCCGCATCCGGGTGATCGCCCCGACTGCGTCGTTGGTGTGGACCGTCGATAGCACCAGGTGGCCGGTCAGCGAGGCCTGCACCGCGATCTCGGCCGTTTCGCGGTCGCGGATTTCGCCGACCATCACCACGTCCGGATCCTGGCGCAGGATCGCGCGCAGGCCCGCCGCGAAGGTCAGGCCGACCTTGGCGTTGACCTGGGTCTGCCCCACGCCTTCGACCGCATATTCGACCGGGTCCTCGACGGTCAGGATGTTGCGGCTGCCATCGTTCAGCAGGCGCAGCGCCGCATAGAGGCTGGTCGTCTTGCCCGAACCGGTCGGGCCGGTGACCAGGATAATGCCGTTGGGTTCGCTCAGCGCCTCGCGCAGCAGCGCGTACATCGCCGGGTTCATGCCCAGCGCATCGAGGTCGATCCCCGCATTCTCCTTGTCGAGGATACGCAGCACCACGCGTTCCCCGGCCCGGCTGGGCAGCGTCGAGACGCGCACGTCGAGCAGCTTGCCGCCCAAGGTCAGCGCCATGCGCCCGTCCTGCGGCACCCGCCGCTCGGCGATGTCGAGCCGGGCCATGACCTTGATACGGCTGACCACCACCGGCGCGACATGCGGCGGCATGCGCAACGTCTCGCGCAGCACGCCGTCGATCCGCATCCGGACGACGAGGCCGGTCTCGTATGGCTCGATATGAATGTCCGACACGCCGTTGCGCGCAGCATCGGCGATGATGCCGTTGATCAGCCGGATCGCGGGCGCGTCGTCGGCGGTGTCGAGCAGATCCTCGGCGGTCGGGATGCCGTCGGCCAGCATGTCCAGCTCGTCGCCCATGCCCACCGCCGCGATGGCGGTCGCTTGTCCGTCCATCGCATAGGCGTCGGACAACAGCCGGTCGAAGGCGGGGCCTTCCACGCGCGCGATGGCGAAGGGGCGGCCGATATGGCGGCGCAGCTCGATCAGCGCGCGCGGGTCGGCGCCTTCGCGAAGGGCGATGGTCAGCGGGTCGGCGGTGTGGACGACCGTGCCGAACTTGCGCGCGAAGGCGTAAGGAATGGTCAGCGGGGCGACCAGCTCCAGCGCTTCGTCGGGCGTGGGGAGCGGGAGAGCGGGTGGCCCTCCCCCATCCCCTCCCACCTGCGGGAGGGGCGTGCCCAGCGGCAGGGGGACGGTGTCGCCCGTGGGGAGGGGCTGCGCGTCGTCAGTCACGGCGCTTGATCGGTTCGACCGACTTGGCGACGGGGACGGCGATGCGCGGGTCCTCGATATTGCCGGGCATCGGTGCGTGCGGGATCGGCGGCGCGGCGTTCATGTAATCGCGGACCAGCTCGTCGATCGAGGGCTCGACGCCGGGCTGGGCATAGCCCTGAAGCTGGCGGAGATAGCCGTACCGCTGCTCGGTGACGCGGCGGCTGTCCTCGGGCGTGCGCAGGATCGTCGGGCGGATGAAGACCATCAGGTTCGTCTTCGACCGGCTGCGCGCCTTGGACCGGAAGAGCGCGCCCAGGCCGGGAATGTCGCCCAGGAAAGGGATCTTTTCGATCGTGCGACGCTCGTTATCGTCGAGCAGACCGCCGATGACCGTGATCTGGCCGTCATCGGGGGTAAAGACATTTTCGAACGCGCGCTTGTTGAGGATCAACTCGCTATTGTTGCTCGACACAGGTCCTGCGATCGAGCTGACTTCGAGGCGGACATAGAGCTTCAACGAGCCGCCCGCATTGACCTGTGGCTTCACGTCCAGCTGGATGCCGACATTCTGACGCTGCACCGTGCGGAAGGCATTGTCGAAATTGGGTGACAGTGCCTGGCCGGTCGTGATCGGGATTTCCTGACCGACCAGGCTGTGTGCCTGCTGGTTGTCCAGCGTGATGATGTGCGGGACCTGGAGCAGGTTGGAGGTCGTGTCGCTCTTCACCGCGTTGATGATCGCGCCGAACACCGTGTCGCCGATCTTGCCACCCCAGCCCGCAAAGCCACCCGTCGTGCCCAGGATCGACTGCACCGCCGACTGGGTGAGCTGGCTATAGGCCTGGTTGGGGACATTGGTCGTGGTGCGGGTGCCATCGGGGGCGACGACGGTCGTGGTCGTGCCGCCGATCGTGTTTGCGCCCACCGCCCCTGCGATCTGCAGGATGTTGGGCGCGGTGTTGCCATAGGTCGAGGCGGCGAACGCCCCGCCCGACAGGCTGCCGAGCAGGAACTGCGCACCCAACCGCCGCGCGGTCTGGTCGGAGACTTCGGCCACGATCGCCTCGATCAGCACCTGTTCGCGGCGCACGTCGAGCTGGCGGATGACCTCGCCGATCTGGCGCTGGATGTCGGCGGGTCCGGCGATCACGATGGCGTTCGCGCCGGTGAAGCGGGTGACGACCGCCGCCGTGCGGCCGCCTTGGGTGCTGATCGCGGGCGGCTGGCCATTCTGGCCACCGGCACCCGGCGCGCTTGCCGCCTGGGGCTGGGCGACCGGCTGGATACGCTGCGCGATCGAGGTGCCCGCCGACGAGCCGGACTGGCTGTTGGTCTGGGTGAAGCTGCCGCGCGACAGGGTGGTTTCCTGCACCGGGTCGGGTTGCTGGCCGACCAGCTGCTGGAGCACGGGCAGAAGCTGCTCGGCGTCCGCGTTTTCGAGGAAGACGACGCGGATTTCGGTGCCGCTCTTCGCCTTGTTGTCCAGATCGATCGCGATCTGGGCGAAGCGCGCCACGCTCGATGGATCGCCGCGCAGCGCGATCGAATTGGAGCTGTCGATGGCGACCACCGACACGCCGGTCGCCCCTTGCGCGGGCGCACCGCCCTGCCCGCCGCCACCGCCGCCCGCCAGCGTCTGAAGTGCCGTCGCGATCTCGCGCGCGCCCGCATTGCGCAGCGCGATCACGCGGGTCGAGGCGTTGTCGGCGTCGATCCGGCGCACGACCTCGCGGATACGGCGGATATTGTCGGCGAAGTCGACCACGACCAGGCTGTTGCCCCCGCGGTTCGCCGTCACCGACCCTTGCGCGCTGACCAGCGGACGCACCGTCTCCAGCGCGCTGTTCGCGTCGATCGCGCGCAGGCGGATGATCTCGGTAACGTAGGAATTGCGGTTCGCGCCCGCCGACCCGATCCGGCTCGGCTGCGACGCGGCGTTATCCACCGGCTGCACCCGGAACGCCCCGCCCGAGGTCGGCACCGCGACCAGCCCGTTGGAGCGGAGGGTCGACAGGAAAATCTCGAAATATTCGGACCGGGACAGCGGCCGGTCGGTCACGACCGTCACCTTGCCGTTGACCCGGCTGTCGATGATGAAGGTCCGCCCCGTCACCTTGGCGGCATCGGCGATGAACGCGCGGATATCGGCGTCGCGGACGTTGAGCGTGGTCTGGGCGTGAGCGCCCGCCGCCAGTGCAAGCGCCAGAACCGAACCGAGGACGAGCTTCTTCATGGCCGTGGTGCCGCAATCTGAAGGGAGAGCGGCAGCGTCTGATCGCCCCGCTCGACCGTGATGGAAAGAGAACCGCCCTGTGCGAAATCCGCCGCCAGACGGTCAAGATCGCCCGGCCCCGTCACCGGACGCCCGCCGAGCGCGGTGACGATATCGCCCTCGCGCAGGCCCGCCGCACGGAACGCCGCGCCCGAGCCCTGCGGCCGGACGACCAGGCCCGAGACGCGCGCCCCGTCGAGCCGGGGGATGAAGCCGATGTCGCTGCGCAACTGCGCGATCGCCACGCCGCCCGCCGGGGGCACCGATCCGGGCGCTTGCACGGACGGCGCGGCCGGGGTGGGTGCTCCGGCGGCGGCGGGCGGCGCATCGGACTGGTCGAGATACAGATCCTCGGTCGCGCCGCCGCGATCGATGGTGATATGGTCGAAGGCCACCGCCTTCAACGTGACGCCGGGCTGGATCTCCTCGCCGACCGACACCGAGCGCTGCACCCCGTCGGGCCCGGCCAGGATCGCCGAGCCGCGCCCCGATGCCTCGTCCAGCCGGGTGCCGAACAGCGTCAGTTGCAGCGTGGTGACGGCGGCAGGCGCGGCCTGCTGCCCCTGCAAGCGGAAGAACGGGTCGAAGCCTTCGAGGATGGCGGCAGGGGAACCTGCAATGGCGGGCGCCAGCGGCCGCCACTCGCCCAGCGGCGAGACGGGGGTGGCGATCACCCATAGCAGCCGCGCGCCCTGAACGGCGAGAACCGCCATCAGCGCCAGTTCGGCCACCGAATAGACATTCACGACCGGCAGGCGTCGCAACCAGCGACGTCCGCGCGCGTCGAGCCTCAACCGCATGAAACCCACCCCGTACGCATTTTCGGGCTCTAGGCATGGCATGTTACAGCACGGCGTCAAAGCCCTGAAACATGTTGGTCATATCGGTTTCACATGAGGGACAGGATGGGAGAGCCGGATGCAAGCCTTGACCGATGACGTGCCCAGGCTGGGCAATGGCCTGGATCCGACCCCGATCATCGCGCGGCTGGCCGCGACGCCGGGTGTCCAGCGGCTGCCCAGTCCCAAGCTGACCCTGTTCGTGAAGCGCGACGTGCTGCCGCCCGAACTGTGCGCGGCGCTGATCGCGCGAATCGACGCGGTGCGCCGCCCGTCGACTATCGCCGACGCCAATGGCGACCATGCCTATCGCACCAGCGAGACGGGCGATTTGCCCGCCGACGATCCGGCGGTGATCGACACCGAACGCCGCATCGCGATGCTGACCGGCCTGTCGGGCGAATATGGCGAGCCGATCCAGGGGCAACGCTATGCCGTCGGCCAGGAATTCAAGCAGCATACCGATTATTTCGAGCCCAGGGGACTGGACTATCACCGCTATTGCGCGCTGTCGGGCAATCGGACCTGGACGGTGATGCTATACCTGAACACGCCGGAGGCGGGCGGCGCGACGCGGTTCAAGGTAGTGGACAAGATGATCCAGCCCGAACCCGGCAAGATGGTCGCCTGGAGCAACCGGCGCGCGGACGGCTCGACCAATGCCGCCACCCTTCATCAGGCGATGAAGGTGCGGGCGGGGGTGAAGTACGTCATCACCAAATGGTATCGGGAGTTGCCGTGGCGGGGGTGATATTCCCTCCCGACCCGCCCTAATCCCCAACCTCCGTTCGCACTGAGCGAAGTCGAAGTGCACGCACCATCCTCTCCCAAACGAAACGAGCCGCCGCCCGGATCACCCGGACGACGGCCCCTTACGCCATCCCGCAAAAAGGATCAGAAGGTCGTGCTGATCCCCAGCGAGAATATGCGGCCCAGATTATAGCGGTTCAGATAGACGAACCGGCCATTCCCGAAGTCCTGCCGCTCGTTATACCGCGTGCGGGTCAGGTTGCGGGCCTCGGCCTTCAGTTCGAACTTGCCGCCCATCAGCTCGAAGCCCTGGCGCGCCACGAGGTCGAGGCGGATGCCCGGCACTTCGACGATGTCCGGCTGGAAGCCGGTGCCCGACAGGTTCGACGGACCGCGATTGGTCACGCGATTGCTGGCATAGTTGAACAGCAGCGTGATCTGCGACAGCGCCGCGGTGTCCTCCATACCCAGCTGCAGATTGACCAGATGGTCCGACTGGCCGGTCAGCGACGCGCCGTCGCGGAACAGCAACCGCGCCGGGCCGAAGCCCGAGGCGCAGCCCGCCAGACCCGGCGAGCCTTGCGCCGCCGCCGGATTGGGCACGCAGGAGGCGTCCGCGTTGATCTGCGACTTGGTGTAGGTGTAGTTCGCGATGGCGACGAGGCGGCGCGTGGCGAAGAAGTCGCCGCCGATCCCGGCCAGCGGCACGTACTTCTGCAACTCGACTTCCGCGCCGTAGAGCGTCGCCGAGGGCAGATAGGTGAAGCCCGTCTGCAACCGGTCGTCCGCGCCGGTGTAGAAGCCGACCTGCTCGATCGGGTTCTTGATCCGCTTGTAGAAGCCCGCCAGCGTGAAGCGCTGGTCGCGCGCGTAGAACCATTCGTAGCGTGCCTCGAGGTTCCACAGCTCGCTGTCGCGCAGGTTCGGGTTACCGAAGAACAGGCGGTCCGAGTCCGGGTCGCGGAACTGCTGCGGCGCCAATTCGCGGAACTGCGGGCGCGAGATCGTCTTCGCACCGCTCGCGCGCAGCTGCATGTCGGCGGCGAAGTTCCAGGTCAGCGTGCCGGCGGGGAGGAAATAGTCGTTCTTCAACCGCGTCGTCGCGCTCTGCACCGGCGTCACCGTCTCGACCGCCGTTTCGTAGCGGACACCCGCCACGGCGCGCAGGCCATTGGCGACTTCCGCCTCGGCCTGGACGTAACCGGCATGGACGTTCAGCTTGGCGTCGTACGCATAGGCACCGGCCTGGGTCGAGAATTGCAGCTGGAGGGTACATGCCCCCTGCCCACGCAACGGACAGGCATTGTTGATGACGCCCGGGCTCAGCAGATAGTCGGGGCGGTACAGATTGTACGGGAAGCCCGGCGCGGTGCCCGCACCGTCGCTGGTCTGGTAGTTAAACTGGATACGGCTCGAATAGCGGTCCGTGCCCTGGTAGAAATAGCCGGTGCTCAACGTGATCGGACGATCTCCGTCGATCTTGTAGGAGAGGTCCGCCTGGCCCGTATATAGATTCTCGTTCAGTTCCGAGAAGATGATCGAGGCGAAGGGGGTGAAGCGCTGCGTCACCTGATAGGCGCCGTTGCACTGAAACCCGCCCGCGCCGTTGCCCCCGTCATAGCTGATCGGCAGGCCCGTGGTGGTGCGGTTCGAGCAGAGATAGTCGAACTGGCGCTCATAGGGCGCGTTGCGCTTCGAGTTGGCGAAGGCGCCGCGCGCGTCGAACTTCAGCGCGTCGGTCAGCTTGAACTCACCGACCAGCTGGCTTTCGATCAGCTGACGCTCGAACCAGTTGGTGTTCTGCTGGAAACGCAGCCCGCTGGCGTTGTTATAGACCTCGGCCGCCGAGCCACGCGCCTGCTTCAGCGTGTCGTGGATGTAGACGTTGGTCCAGCGCACCGTGTTGTCGCCGAACTCATAGCCCAGGCCGACCAGCGCATTGGCGACGATGCGGTTGTCGGTCAGCAGCGTGCGGAAATCGTTGCGGATCGTGCCGTCCGCCGACACCGAGTCCTGCTGGATCGCCGAGCGGGTGCGGAAGGTGTTGGAGAGCGAGAGCGACGAGATCACGCCCAGACGGTCGCTGCCGATGTCGAATACCGAGCCCGCCGACAGCTCACCCGACAGATTGGCGGGCAGCTGATTGTTGCGCTGAAGCAGGGTGGTCGAGGCGTTGGACAGGCCCGCCACCTGTGCGGCGGGAACGATGCCCGAGCCCTTGCCCGCCTGCACGTCACGCACGAACTGCGGCACGCCGCGCGTGCCGTCGTCGAAGCCCAGCCAGTCGGCATCGCCGCCTGCATAGGTATAACCCAGCTCGCTGGTCGTCGCATCGTCGGCCGCGACGGTGAAGCCGCCCGAGATGAAGTTCTTGGCCGGGATCGCCTTGGTCGTCAGGTTGATGACGCCGCCGCCGAACTCGCCCGGATAGTTCACCGAATAGGTCTTCTGGACCAGCGCCGAGCCGACGATCGTGGTCGGGAAGATGTCCAGCGGGACCGAGCGGCGCAGCGGCTCGGGGCTGGGCAAGGGCGAGCCGTTGAGCAGCGACGAGGAGTAACGATCGCCCAGACCCCGGACATAGACGAAGCCGCCGCCCACGACCGACAGGCCGGTCACGCGGGTCAGCGCGCCCGCAATGTCGCCCTCGCCCGTGCGCGCGATGTCGGCGGCCGACAGGACCGAGACGATCTGCGGCGTGGCGCGGATGGTGTTGGGGATGTTGCGGCCGACGACGACGATCTCGTTGCCCGCCGTGGAGTCCATGCCGGGGGCGGAGATTTCGACCGGCTCTTCCGCCGCCTGACCGTCCTGGCCCGTGGGCGTCTGGCTCTGCGGGGTGGCCTGCCCGTCCGGGCTGGTCGCGGTGGTGCTGGTCTGCGCCGGAGCTGGCGTCGCCCCGCCCGCCGTCTGCGCCAGGAGAGCGGGCGCGACGAGTTGCGAGGTCAGCAGAAGGAGGGAGGCATAAGCGAGGCGTCGCTGCATGGCCGGGTCATCCCGTATCAGATTTTCATGGAGGAAAGCCGGGGCGGCGATGATCGCCACCCCGGCCTGCCGAGAGCGTCCGAACGATGCCGGACGCATGGTCAGCGGGGCCTTAGCGGCCGTTGCAGCTGAAATAGACCGAGGTGAAGACCGGCGGCCCGACATCCTGCAGCGAGGAGTCGGCAGCGCGGATCGTGGTGCGGCCCGAGCCCGAACCCTCACCCGCGATCAGGTTGATGCAGGCCACGTTCGACGGCGCCTTCACGATGCCGTTGATGAAGGTCATGTCGGCACCGCCGCGCAGACGGATCGCGGCAGGCGCAAGCGCGGTCTGGACGAAGGTGAAGTTGGCGTAACGGCCGAAGGTGCGCGGCAGCAGGTCCTCGGCATTGTTCGAGTCGATCTCGGTCGAGAAGCTGTCGGCGGTCGCGCCGATGGTCCGCTGCGCCGCGATCAGGAACTGCATGAAGCCGCGATAGCCATTGTCGATGTCGAAACCGTCATCGTCCGCGCCGGTGATCGCGATGTACTTCAGGTTCGACGTGCCGCCGAAGATCTCGATGCCGTCATCGGCCGAGTTGTGGCTCTGGATATGATCCAGGACCGTGCCCGAACCGGTGCCGCCCAGGGTCAGGCCCTGCAGCTCGTTGCCGTCCGAGATGGCGATGCCCGAATAGCGGATCTGGACATAGGACATCTGACCCGACGAGTCGGCCTGGTTGGCGCCGCCATAGAAGCGGCCGGTCACGCCCTCGATCGCCAGCTGGCAGGTGGTCGACGAACCCGATGCATTGTTCGGGCCGGTGCCGGTGGCGCAGACGGCGGTCGGCGCGCGGCCGAGCAGGATGATGCCGCCCCACTGGCCCTGGCTCGCGTCGGACACGCCATTGTTCGCCAGATTCTGCTGCGAGGTGAAGATGATCGGCGCATCGCGCGTGCCGACCGCCGAAATCTTCGAGCCGCGATTGACGAGCAGCAGGTCGTTGGTCGCCTCCGACGAGTCCGCCGCGACCACGACGCCCGGCGCGATGGTCAGCGTGACGCCGGTGCCGCCGGTCGAACCCAGATCGGTGCCGACTTCGGTCTGGCCGCGCAGGCGGTATACCACACCGGCGATCTTCGGCAGCGTCAGGTCGGCGGTGATGTTCTGCGGCAGGCGGCAGTAACGCAGCGTCGGCGAGGACGAGCTGTTGGTGCCGTCATCGGTGGTGCCGGTCGGGCAGACCGAGGTCGCCGCGGCATAGGTGCCGATCGAGGGAACCGCGGTGCAGCGTGCGCCCGAGCCGCCGAATTCGGCCGAGGTCGAGTTGCAGGTCCAGCCCTGGAAGGCGGTGTCCGACGGACCGTTGAGCGCGCCGACATAGTTGGTCGAGGTGAAGAAGCTGTTCAGCGTCGACGGGTCGGTCGCGGTCACCAGCGAGGTGCTGCTCGTCGGATAGATGCCGTTCAGCGCAGCCCCGGTGCCGTTGACGTTGTTGTTGGACCCGGCGTTCACGATCGCCAGCTGCTCGTCGGCCGTGATCGTCAAGTCGTTGACCTTGGTCACGGCGGCGAACTGCGCGGCGGTGATGTTCGCGGTCGGCGTCGGGGTCGGCGACGGGGCGGGCGTCGGCGTCGGCTGGACGATCACGATTTCGCCCGCGCCGGGCGAGGCCACGCTGTCGGCTCCGCCGCATGCGGAAAGGGCCGCACAGGCCGAGCTGGTCATGAGAATGAGGCCGAAGCGCTTGAAGCTGCTCATCGCCGAAAAACTCCCGATCTTATCGTTGCTAAGCCGGGCGAACGCCGCCCGATGACCGACTCAAGACAAGTCCCCCTGTCGATCCCGGCCCGGGCGTTAGGCGCGTCTCATGACGCGAAGATGCAGTTTGAGAGAAACTTCCGTGACAGATATGAGTCACTTTCGTGACATCGGCGCCCATCCAACGGGTTGCCACACCCCTTCCCGGCCGCTTTATTTTGCTCGGCGCAAAGGAAGGCGCAGCTTTTGTCACCAAAGCACGTTACTGGGCGTGAGAGGTCGAGCTTCCGCACGTCCTCGGCGCCCCGTTCAGGCACTGTGTCACTACGGAATGAACGGGGCGTCCCTTTGCCCCTTGCCGAAAAATCAGGTCAGCGAGGATTTTCGCTTCGGCGCGTCCTGCCCCTCGGTGCTGGGCTGGCCGCGGTCGAGCGTATCGCTGGGACGGCGGGCATCGCCGTCACGCTGATGCTCGGTCGACAGATTGGGATCGCGGGTCTCGGTCGTCGGTTTGATCGGGTCGGCCATGGTTGCTCTCCTATGAGAGAGCCAATGCGCGACGCGCTATGCGCGTTCCGGAACATCCCTTGTCTTCAGCACGGCACGGGTCGCCCGTGTACGACCCAGGACGAAGCCGAGCCTGGTCTGGGGCGTCGATGGAGATTGGTAGGCTACCGGCGCGGCAGCCGCATCGAGATCATGTTCGGCCGCCTCAAGACCCTGCCCCGGCAAAGGCCGGGGACTGGCACCGCGTCGCCACCCGCTATGACCGGTAGCGATCAGCGAACGTGATAGCTGCACGATTCCGTCATCGACCGTGTCACAGCCGATGGTCGCCAACCCCGCTGAAAACAAGCACGGGGAAAGGATGGCTTCGTCGATGATCGGCGGAATAAAACCGTGTCTAAGAACTTCAGAATTAGGCCGTAGACTCATAAGCTCGAAGCCACAGCCGCATTGACGCGAGCTGGACCATAGCGAGGAAGTTGGCGGCGAGCTTGTCGTAGCGGGTGGCGACGCGGCGGAAGTGCTTCAGCTTGGAGAAGAACCGCTCGATCAGGTTGCGTTCGCGATATAGCCGCTTGCTGAAGCACGGTTTCCAGCGCCGGTTGCTCTTGGGTGGGATGTTGGGTGTGGCGCCTTGGTCCTGGATCAGCTCGCGGATCCGATCGGCGTCGTAAGCCTTGTCGGCCAGCACGATGGTGTGTGGGCCGAGGCGGTCAAGCAGCGCATCTGCGATCTGGCCGTCATGCGTCTGACCTGCGATCTGGCCGTCATGCGTCTGACCTGCGATCTGGCCGTCATGCGTCTGACCTGCGGTCAGGCCGAGCCGGATAGGGAGGCCCTGCGCGTCGACGACGACGTGAATTTTGGTTGTGAGCCCGCCGCGCGATCGACCGAGACAATGATCTGCATCCCACTTTTTGCCGTCGCGGCCTGTTGGTGGGCGCGAACGGAGGTGCTGTCGATCATCTGTATGTCACCGTCGTGCGCGGCGGTGATAGCATCCATCAGCCGGCCCCAGACACCCGCCTTTCGCCGTCGCACGAAGCGGTTGTAGTAGGTCGTACGCGGGCCATAGCGCTCCGGCAGATCACGCCATGGTGCACCGGACCGCAGCACCCAAAAGATGCCGTTCAGCACTCGTCGGTCATCAACGCGCGGGACGCCTCTCGGCTTGTTGGGTAGCAGCGGCTCGATCACGCGCCACTCGAAGTCGGTCAGATCATATCGGCTCATGCCGCGGCTGAATCATAGGTCGGAGCAATATGGAAGTCGCCAGCTTCAAACCTCTGGCAAAGCAAGCCGCACCATGGAAGGATGACATCATGGAAGCGTTAGGCTTTTTCGTTCTTGGTCTGGTGGCATGGCTGGTGGCGCTACTTGGGCCTCCGTTCCTGGCGCTTTGGTTCTGGCGTCAGGCTACCGACAGAGGAAGGCCATGGTTGGCTCACCTGCTCTTCCTTCCTTGTGTTATGGCGACCGCGTGGGTGACTGTTCGCGCGATATTCTTCGCGGCTCACGACGATGGAGAAGGCCCGCCCGGGTTGGGCCTGTTGCTAATCCTGCCTTTCGCGATGCTCATCGGGTCAATCGTCATCTAATATATTGCGGCAAGCTGGCAGATGGCGCGCATGGCCCTGCAGTCGACGAGACGCAGCTAGGGAGCTAGTCACAACTCATTTATGGGTTCACGACCTAGTATTCGATACCGCCTGTGGACAGGGCCGTTTTATAAAAGCATTGGGTTTCGGTTTTGACGCGATCGCTCAATCGGGCCAGGATCGCATTCGCAGCATCCGAAAACCCCGGCATATCGTTGGCAATACGGCATTCGGTCCAGTGATCGAGGAAATCACTCCAATCGACCTTCAGCTGCAGAAGAGCGGCCTCACCCTCGACCCAGGTCGCTCGCCATGTATCGGGTAATGTTTCCAGGCGTATATTCTGAATGACGTCGGACTCTTCACGCAGGTGCTTGCGGATGATGACGGCCAGGGCGTCAAGCTGAACCGATAGTTCGTGGGGGGATGCGGCCTCGTCCCTCAAATCGTCCAGCAGGGCCGATATGCTCGACTCGATAAGAATATGGTCTTCGACCAGCCTGGCGAATCCCACGCGCTGCAAGTTGAAATGTCGATTAGAAAACATCGGGCATGTTTCCATGTGTCATGGCGGTTTCCTTGCCTGAGGAAAGGGAAGGCCTGGTGGGACATGGGCTCGCCGTCGACATTCGTGGCAAGCCCGATGCCCTATCGGTCATCCCGGAAAGTGAATGCCGCAAAGCTTGTTGCCGTCCGGATCGCGAACATAGGCCAGTTCGATCGTTCCCATGGATGCCGTATGACGAGGACCGGGCGGCGCTTCGATCGACGTACCCCCGGCTGCCACGGCGACGTCGTGGAATTGCCTGACCTGCTCGGGAGAATTGCACTGGAAGGCGACCGTGCTGCCGTTCGAAACGGTCGCCGGTTCGTCATTGATCGGCTGCGTAACGATGAAGGCGGTTCCGCTCTCGCCCCGATAGATCAGTCGGATGTGGCCGCTATCGGCCACGTTCCGCATCGGCTCCCCAATGCCGAGCGTTCCCAGCACGGTATCGTAAAAGCGCTTCGACCGTTCAATGTCGTTCGAACCAATCATCGTGTGAAACAGCACGTATCGTCTCCTACCGGTGTGCCAGTGGCCTGCGACGAAAATGTTGGTCCATGCGCGCAAGATTGACCAGCACCTTCACCTGCGCCGTCGTTCAAGCGCATTTGCGATGAGGGCCAATTCGCGCCTCCGAGTCGGCGCGACAGACTGCCCCTCCGTCGCATGGGTGGGGCGACCATGTGCTGCCCCACCCGTGGGAATGATCTGCCGCCCTTATGGCATCATCACCGTGTCGATGACATGCACGACGCCGTTCGACTGCATGACATCGGCGGTGGTGATGCGGCTGGTATCCCCCTTGCCGTCCATGATGGCCCAGCCGCCCATCGCCTTCTTGAACATGATCGGCTCGCCCTGAACGGTGGTGTAGGTCGCCGTCCCGCCATTCGCCTTTGCCTTGGCGGCAATATCCTTTGCGGTAATCCGGCCGGGTATGACGTGATAGGTGAGGATCGACGTCAACTTATCCTTGTTTTCAGGCTGCACCAGGGTGTCGACGGTGCCAGTGGGCAGTTTTGCGAATGCCGCATTGGTCGGCGCGAACACGGTGAAAGGGCCCGGGCCGGAAAGCGTGTCGACGAGGCCGGCCGCCTTCACCGCGGCGACCAGGGTGGTATGGTCCTTCGACTGCGAGGCGTTCTCCACGATCGTCTTCGTGGGGTACATCGCCGCACCGCCGACCATCGGGTTGCGCGGGGCAGCACCGGCGGCAGCGCCGACGCTGAGCGCGACAGCCATCATCGCACCACGGATCATCAGGGTCATCAGATCTCTCCAGCCGCATGGAGCGCGGCTTTCGGATTACGACGCCAACAGCCCGTTGGACGCAGCGACGCGGCGCGACCCCTTAAATTTCGGCCAGCTTCCCGGCAGCCACCACCGGCCCCGTCGGCGTCGACTTCGGCGATCCCCCGAGCGGCTCGATCGATATCGCCAATGTGGTCCCGGGAACGACCGTGACCTGCGGAGCGATCTTCAGGGCAGGCCCGCCTCCACGAGGCAGCAGGCCCGCTGCGCGGGGAACCCCGTCGCCCCCGATCGCCCATAGCTGTGCATCCTGCCCGCTCTTCACGGACGGCGCGTCGCGCAGCTTCAGGGTGCGGGTGGCAGGATCGAAGAATACCGTGATCGGCGCGGCACGCTCGGGCGTGAGGACGGCAAAGAGCAAGGGAGCAGGCTTGCTGGCATGCGGTACGACCATTGGCGTATCGGGACGGGTTACGACGACCGTCAGCAGGATCGCAGCCGCCAGACCGGCAATGCCCGCGATCGCCCGCCAAGGTCCGGTACGGTGATTGTCATTGTCGCCGACCGCCAGGATCCGGCGTCCCAGATCGGCGCTTGGCGCGACCGGCTCGACCTCGAGATACAAGGCGGCCAGATGCCGTCTCCACCGGGCGACATCCCGTGCAAAGGCCGGATCGTCCAGCATCCGACGCAACGCAGCGCTCCGCTCGTCGCCGTCGAGGACCTCAAGCGCCAGTTCGGCCGCGGTCAGATCGGTCTCGTCAGATGTCATCGTCGAGACACTCCTTGAGCCGTTCGAGGCCGCGCCGGATCCGGCTCTTTATGGTACTCGTCGGAACCCCGAGGACATCGGCGAGCCCGGCATAGGTGATCCCTTCGAAAAAGGCCGTTCGAATGGCGTCGCGCTGCGTTTCACTCAGGCGATCCATACAGCCGTGCAGTTTGCGCTCCTCCTCGTCTAGCAGCATGTTCTCGAGTGCCAGACGATTTGGGGCGACGGGCTCGGCGACGTTGTCCAACGGCGCGGTCGGGCGCCGACCAAGGGCCCGGTGATAATCGATCGCGCGATTGCGGGCGATCGTGGCAAGCCAGGCGAACGGACTGGTCTGCCCCGGCTCATAGGCACCGGCACGTCGCCAGATGATGGCGTAGACCTCTTGCAGAACGTCCTCCGCCGCTTGTCGCTCGCGACATATACGAAGGCAGATGCCGAAAAGCTTCGCGGACGTGAGGGCATAAAGTTTGCGGAAAGCGGCACGATCCTCGCGCCCGGTTGCGACCAGGGCTTTGACAAGCTCCTGCCGAGCGTCAGGTTGGTTCATCGTCACTGCTGACGGGATACCGAAGCGGTCATCCGCAAGCAACCGCGTGGTTCGGATCGAGGATACCGTGCCGCTCGCCGATCATGCGCGACGCGGTGGTCGACCGGTCGCAGCCTACGCCTTCGTTACCATTTCGTTCGAAGGGTAGGGAAGGCTAACCGTTCGCAATTGGAAGCGCAGGCCGACCTCCGCTCTGCTACAGTCCGTCGCTAGGGACCCTAACTTGCCTTCGGATTGTTTCGGATCGAAGGACAGAGGTGGGAGCAGGTGGTGGGCCGAGACGATCTAGCCAATGAGGCAAACGGGGAGGGCAAGGGTCAAAGTGCCGGCACGCCTGCGGACGGTAGCATGGACGTCGGCGCGCGTGAGCCGATCGAAACCTCTGGCGTGCATCACTGGCAGGAAGCCACCATAACCCGCCCCGGCCTCGACGACCGCGGCGACGTCTTCTTTGCGGCCATCGAAATGACGCGTATGCCGATGGTTATCACGGACCCGCACCAGGACGACAACCCGATCGTCTTCGCGAACAACGCCTTTCTCGACCTCACTTTGTACGAGAAGGAGGAGGTAGTGGGACGCAACTGCCGCTTCCTGCAAGGCGCGCAGACCGACCGCAGCGAAGTCGCTAAGTTAAGGGACGCGATCGAAGCCCAGGAGTCCATCGCGCTCGAACTGCTCAACTACAAGCGCGACGGCACCCCGTTCTGGAATGCAGTGTTCATTGGTCCCATCCACGACGCCTCCGGCAAGCTGCTTTACTTCTTTGCCAGTCAGATCGACGTCACCCGCCGCCGGGAAAGCGACAGGACGCTGCTGCAAACGCAGAAGATGGAGGCCGTAGGCCAGCTGACTGCCGGGCTTGCACATGATTTCAACAACCTCCTTCAGGTCGTGAACGGTAACTTGGAACTGGCTGCCGCACGCGCTGAAGATGATCGCCTGCGTCGCTACATTCAAAGCGCCCGGACGGCGGCCGAAAAAGGTGCCAAGCTGACGGGACAGTTGCTGGCATTCGCCCGAAAGACCCGTCTCGATCCGCGACCGGTCGACATCAACGCCACCATCAACGGCTTCTGCGATGTCCTAGAGAGTTCGCTCGGCAAGCAAGCCGAACTGCAGTTGACGCTGCGGCGCGGCCTACCACGGGCCGTCCTTGATCCCGAGCAATTCGAAATGGCGGTGCTGAACATCGCGATCAATGCTCGCGATGCCATGCCGAACGGTGGACTGATCGACATCGTCACCAGCAAGCTGCAACTCGACGGCGATGCCGCCGCCCGTGAACTCTCGCCAGGCGATTATGTCGTCGTCGAGATCCGCGACCAGGGTCAGGGCATGCCGCAGCATGTGGCGGATCGCGCGACCGAGCCCTTCTTCACGACGAAGGGAACCGGTAAAGGTACCGGGCTAGGCCTCGCCATGGCCTCCGGCTTCGTTCAGCAGTCTCGGGGAAGGCTAGAGATCGACAGTACCCCTGGTAACGGGACGACGATACGGATGCTGTTCCCGTCGGCAACCGAAGATCAGCCGGACAATCCCGGCACAAAGCACGCGACCATTTCGGCTCACACGGACGGCGCCCGTTCCGGTGCTCATATTCTCATCGTCGAAGACAGCGCCGAGGTGCTCGCATTGGCACGCGAGATCCTCGAAGGTGTGGGCTACCGTGTATCGACCGCCGAAACCGGTGAGGCTGCGCTTGAACTATTTGAGGGAATGCCGTCCGGGACGCTAGACCTGTTATTCACCGATCTGATCATGCCGGGCGGCATCAACGGGATCGTTTTGGCTGGAGAGGTCGCACGACGCGCACCAAATCTACCCGTTCTGATGACGACGGGATATAATGAGGAGCTCGTGGCCGAAGGACCGATGCGCGCTGGCCTAGACGTTCTCGGAAAGCCGTACCGACGAAGCGACCTGCTCGACCGTGTTCGTCAGGCGCTCAACCGCGGCAGCGCGTCCGGCGGGGATTAGCCTGCGGCATCAATCCAACATGTTGAATGAAAAAAAACGGCCCCCTGAGCAGACGTTTAGACCCAACTTTGCGCCGACCTAAAGCACTCACCGGCGCATATCGTCACGCATTGGATCGAATAGGCCGATCGCAGAAAAAGAGATGACGGTATGCGCTACCGTCAACCCCATGATTTAATGACGGCCTGCCACCGTGCGGCCCCCTCGCCGCCATGTTGCAAATGCGGCAACTGCTACGACAGCCAACGCAAGCAATCCGGTCTTGTCTTGCATACCGGACCCCACATGCACCTCCTTCCGGCCCTCCTGGGGGGCAACAGAAATGCTGCCTGGCTTAACCGCTTCAAAGCCTTCGTCCTTTGGCGTCGCGAGGCTCGCGCGATCGGACGACAAGTCGGTACGGTCGTCGTCCGCGAACTGGCCCGCAACAGGCTCGCCCTCGACCTGTCGTTCAAGCTCTGCGTTCAGTTCGGCACCTAACAGAAAGACATAGGCAGTCAGCCAGAGCCATGTGAGCGTTACGATAACGGCGCTTAGCGACCCGTACGTCGCCCCGTAATTACCGAAACGCGATACGTAGAAGCCGAAGGCCGCAGTCCCGGCCAGCCATAGCAGCGTCGCGCCGATCGAGCCTGGGGACAGCCAGACCCAGCGAGGTTGGCGATTGTCGGGACCGTAGCGGAAGAGCACCGCAGACGCCGTGACGACGAGCAACGCGAGCACGAGATACCCCGCGATCCGGATTATCACCAGCATCACTCCCGGCGCGTCAGGGACCAAGCCCCCGAGGAATGCGAGCAGCGTGGTCGTTCCGACCGCGAGGAAAATCATTAGCACGCCGCCCGCGACAATCCCGAGACGGAGCAGGTTAATCCGGACAAAACCGCGAGTTTCTTCCGTATCATAGGCGACGTTTAGGCCCGTTATGATCGCAGACGAACCTTTCGTCGCCCCGTACCAAGCCAAGGCCAACGCGATGATCAAGCCGATGCCCTGCTTGTCCTTCGCACTATCGGACACCGTCAGCAGCTGATCGGTGATGATCGAGGCGGCATCACGCGGCAGTGACGCAAAGACCGCCTCGACATTTTGCCGCACCGTCTCCGCGTCGGCGAACAGCCCGTAGCTCAGGACGACCGCGCCTAGCGTCGGAACAATCGCGGCGAAGACATAGAAGGCGATGCCGGCTGCGATGATACCGATATTGTCCTCGTCCATTTCCTTCCAAGTGCGTTGCGCGATCGCGAGCCATCCGTTCGCCGGCACTTCCAATGGCGACCGCGCGCCCCGGCCAGCGCGCGCTTTCGGCGCGATCATGCTGCCTGCTCCAGATGGCTGCCGGCATGATCAAGACACGCTTCCACCGCCGCGCCGAGGCTGCCGACATACAAATCTGCACCCAAGGTTCGTTGAATCTCTTCATCGGTCAGCGCCGCCTCGCCTTCCGGCCAAAGGCCGACGAGGATTGGGACGTTGCCCGCCCGCGATCGGATCCGACGGACCAGATAGCGGAGATGAGAGGGGGATCCGCCGATCTCGAGGTAGGAGATGCAGACCAAGCGTGCTTGCGAGGCATCGAGCCGGTCAACATTGGCCCGGGATCCTGCTTCGTGCGAAACGCGGTTGACGCCAAAGCCGCGCTTGGCAAGCAATTGCTCGAGCATAGCCGTGACCGCATCGTCGAGGACGCCGCGGCCGGCGATGCACAGGATGCTACCGTCGGCGTGCCATGCTGCCGGCGCACGGGGTAGCATGGGCGGCGCCGTCTCTTGAAACCCCGCATCGCTGTTGGGCAGCGGGGTCAGCAGGCCGCCACCCGCCTTGGGAGGGGCGGCGGTATCGTCCTGCTGCTGGAGTTCGTCGACTAGCACGAGCATCGAATCGACGACCCTCGTGGCGCGATCGCGCGTGATCGCACCACGTTCGACGTCCGCGGCCGCCATTTTCAGAGCCGCCAGTGCGACCTCGTCATAATAGGCCGTAAGCGAGCGGGTCGTGAGCTGGCTCTCCGCCTGCTCCAGCGCCTCGTCGGGGTCCTCTGCGAGCATGCGCTGATAGAAACGCTCTACCGGTGTAAGCGCTGGACGATCGCCGAGCAGCACGTCCAGAAACTCAAGGCTTGGAATGTGTCGGCCCAGCACGACCAGCAACAAGGTGAGCGGCATTGACAGCACGAGACCAACCGGTCCCCAGATCCAGGTCCAGAACACGGCTGCCAACACGACCGACAACGGCGACAGGCCAGTAGAGTGGCCGTAAAGCAGCGGTTCGATGACATAGCCGATCAGTGGTTCGAGCGTCAGGAACAGCGCCGCGACCATGAGCATAGTTGACCAGCCCGGGTCCCCACCGGCCGCCACCGCCAAGGGAAGCGCCGCGCCCAGCAACGCCCCGATATAGGGCACGAAGCGCAATACGCCCGCCAAGATGCCCCACAGCGCCGGTACAGGCAGGCCGATCAGCCACAGGCCGATGCCCACCGTCAGGCCGAAGCTGGCATTCACGGCAAGCTGCGAGAGGAAGTAGCGGCTCAGGCGCGCCCCGGCCTCATCCATGGCCGCTGTTGTACGATGCAGATCAGACGAGCCGAACAATCGGATCAGGCGGTCGCGCAAGTCTTCCTTCTGCATGAGGATGAAGACGGCAACGACGAGCACGATCACGAACGTCTCGAACGGCGCCATCACCGGGCTCAGATAGGCACCGACCTCCTCCAGGACCGGCGTCTGCTCTTCGACGACACGGACGTTCACGGGATGGCTTTTGGTCCCGCGCTGGACATTCGGATCGGCGGCCGCCACCGCCGGGGTGGTCGTCGGGCGCAGGAACGGGAGGCGCTTCGTCAGATACCCGCTAGCGCCATCGATCTTGGTCTGTATCGTCGCGACATAGCTCGGTGCCTTGTCGGCCAGTGACGCGGCCTGGGTACCGACCAATGTGCCGATCCCGCCCAGCGCCCCAAAGGCACTCAGCACAGCCACGAAAATCGCGAAACCCTTCGGCACCCGCAAACGACGCAGCAACAGGACGATCGGCGACAGAACGAAAGACAACAGGATCGCCAGGGTGATGGGAACCAGGACGCCTTTCGCAAGGAATAGCCCAGCGACCACCACCACGGCGACCGCGAGGCCGAACAATCCGTCCCTGCTGGGTACCTTTGCCGCGGCGACGCCGCTTGCCTCTACCGCCTTCCCCGTCCCGATTCCCATTTGCATTCCCTTCGGAATGGGCAAACTCACGCTGGCATGGTTCGGTCCGCGAGATCGTCAATCGGGCCTAGGAAAACGACATCTTTATGTCCGCGCCTGACACGGCGTGAAGACCCGATTGCGGTCGTTCAGAGGTCCCCAACCGCCCCCGGCAAGCGGACTTTCATCAATCGCAGACCAGCCGCCGCTTGTTCAGCTAGGGACGGCATGACGGCGCCATCCATCGCGCCCGCCCTTGTACCGCAGAGCTGACCGCCAACCCCAGCCTGCCCCAACGACCGGCCTGATCGGACGCGTGACGGGCTCGTTGCAAATCGCTTGCAAGTCAGGCACCTAAGCTCATACATTACGATTTAATGACATTTACCATCCCTGACACGTCACGGGACCGTCGGATAGAAGATCCGACAAATCTCTGGGTTATTCATCCAGCGGCACAATTTCTTGTGCCCTGGTTCATCAAGCGTGGAATCTCCGCCAACGCCGTTTCTCTGGCCGGGCTGGCTTTGGGCACATCGGCCGCGCTGGCCTACAGCCAGTGGGAAATATGGCCTTTTGCCGTTGTCGGCCTGCTGCTGTCCGTCTGCTGGCTTGTCGCCGACGGGATGGATGGGATGATCGCGCGGGCCACAGGCACAGCCAGTCCGCTCGGACGCGCGCTGGATGGGTTGTGCGACCATGGCGTTTTCGTCCTGATCTATGTCTCGCTGGCCTTCTCCATCGGCACGTTGGAAGCTTGGGCCTTGGCGGTCGCCGCAGGCATCGCACATATGGTCCAATCCAATATGTACGAGAGCGAGCGAGCCCGCTTTCACCGGCGCCGGGATGCGGTGGCAAAGATCGTCAGCCCTACACCGAGCCGCAATCCGCTCGTCCAACTTTATGATCATTGCTGGGGATTATTGGATCGCGTGGCGGCGCGGTTCGACCACGCGCTGGGGCAGCACCAAGCTCCCTCTGAGCTCGCGGCGACCTATGCCACCCTGGCCGTCAGGCCCATGCGGCTGATGAGTCTGCTGTCCGCCAATGTGCGGGTCTATGCCATTTTCCTTGCCTGTCTTTTTGGTAATCCACGCCTGTTCTGGTGGTTTGAGCTTATCCCACTGAACATCATCCTCATCCTTGGACTTTTCCAGCATCGCACCGTCGAAAATCACCTCACAGTGCCGGAAAATTATTTCCCAGATATAGAAGGAAGCAAAAGGTAATGCCGGCCATTAATATTGCCATTGTCGGGGTAGGCAACTGCGCCAGCTCTCTCGTGCAGGGGCTTTCCTATTACCGCGAGGGTGCAAACGAAACGGTCGGTCTCATGCATTGGGACTTGGGCGGGTATAAGCCGACCGATATCCAAGTCGTTGCAGCTTGGGATATTGACCAACGAAAAGTCGGCAAGGACGTAGCAGAGGCAATCTTCGCCAAGCCCAATTGCACCACCGTCTTTTGCGAAACCGTGCCTCCCACAGGGACCAAGGTGCAGATGGGGCATGTTCTGGACGGCGTCGCCGAACATATGTCGGATTATGACGATCATCGGACATTCCTGCTCGCGCAGGAAAAGGAGGCGTCCAAAGCGGAAGTGGTCGCGGCCCTGCGTGAGACCAAGACCGATGTGCTGATGAACTATCTGCCGGTGGGTTCGCAGGCCGCCAGTGAGTTCTACGCCGAATGCGCGCTCGAGGCGGGTGTGGCGTTTGTGAACAACATTCCCGTATTCATCGCCAGTGACCCCATATGGGCGGACCGCTTCACCAAGGCTGGTGTCCCGATTATCGGCGACGACATCAAGGCGCAGCTCGGCGCCACCATCGTTCACCGCGTGCTGACCGATCTATTCGCCAAGCGCGGCGTCAAGCTGGAGCGGACCTACCAGCTTAATACCGGCGGCAACACCGACTTCCTCAACATGTCCAATCATCGCCGCCTTGCCTCGAAGAAAATCTCGAAGACCGAGGCGGTGCAGTCGGTCGCTGCGGAGCGGCTGGACGACGACAATGTTCATATCGGCCCGTCCGACTATGTGCCTTGGCAAAATGACAACAAGATCTGCTTCCTGCGGATGGAAGGCACGATGTTCGGCGGTGTGCCGATGAACCTGGAGTTGCGCCTGTCCGTCGAGGACAGCCCGAACAGTGCGGGCGTCGCCATCGATATGATCCGGTGCGCCAAGCTGGCAAAGGATCGCGGTTTGGCGGGGCCGATCGACGCGGCCTCGGCCTATTTCTGCAAGCATCCGCGTATCCAGATGACCGATGACCTTGCGGCGCAGGCGGTCGACGAATTCATTGCCGTAGCGGCGGAATGATCGAAACCGGTATTGTTCTCGCGGCAGGCGAAGGCTCCCGCCTTCGCGCTGTCGCCCCACTCAAGCCGCTCTGCCGCGTGGGCGGGCGGACACTGCTTGCCCATGCCGTATTTGGCATGGCGCAGGCGGGGCTGGCCAGAACGGTCGTGGTCGTCGGCTATGAAGCAGAGACGATCGAAGCCTATGTCGCGGCGGAAGACTGGCCGATCAAAGTCGAAACAGTACGGGTAAAAGATCATCGCCATCCCAACGGCTCGTCGTTGCTCGCAGCGGAGCCTCTGCTGCACGGTGAGGAGGCGATCCTTGCGATGTGCGACCATCTGGTCGAACCGGAATTCTATCGGCGAATGATCCACGCCGATACGGGGGGTGGTGCGTCGCTCGGAATCGACCGTCGAATCGATCACGATTGGATCGATCTGGACGATGTGACATGCGCTCAGACGGATGGCGACCGCTTGACCGGCATTGGCAAGGGCCTCGCGGTATATGATTGCTTCGATACGGGTGTCTTCGCTGTCGGCAAGGGCCTGTTCGACGCACTCCGCGGACTGGAAAAACCCTCTCTGACCGAAGGAATGCGGTGCCTGGCATCCGACCAGGCTGCTGGCATCCGTGATTGCAGCGATCTTGGATGGATCGATGTGGACGACGAACGGGCATGGCGCATCGCGGAAACATGGCTCACCACAAATCGTAGCAGCACAGGCGACGCCTAAAATCAGCGCGAATAGCGCTAAGCCGCCCGCCGCATCCGGGATGTGACGAAAGGACAAAGGAAGCGCGAGCACAGGGCATTCGGATAGCCCGCCCCAAGCACCAAAGCTGAAATTGTCTATCCAACCGCAAAGGTGGTGGCTCTTGTCATGCAGCGGTCAGGGGGCGTTTTCGGAGCGTCGGAATGACCTGTCGCCCCCGCTTCCGCTCTACGACGGGGTCGATGCCTTGCGCGATCTTCTCCTGGATCAGGAGCGCTGCCTCTCGGGCATCAGCAAGCGAAACGGCTTGCAACGAGCCCAAGCCGATATCCCTGCGCCGGCTTTCAGATTGCACTCGAAGCAGCCAGCGGCCCTACTCCTGGCCGTTCCGTTCAGAAAACAGGCCTTCGCCATCGGAATATCGCCCCGGTTCGCTCAGTGCCCGGACCTTGGTTGCGGTGAGCCTCCCCATCGCACCACACTCCACATTACCCCACACATTTCGCGGGATGGTGTCGGATCACGTGGAGTTCAGCGGAACGAAAAGCCGGTGATTTCTCGGCTTTGCATAGAAAATTTGAGAGAATTTTTGCGAGCCCCGTAAGGGGCGTCAATGGCGGAGAGGGAGGGATTCGAACCCTCGGTACCGTTGCCGGTACGCCGCATTTCGAGTGCGGTGCATTCGACCACTCTGCCACCTCTCCGCGAGGACGATCCGGGCAGTGGGAAACCGCCGGGGCTGATCGATTGGAGGCGCGCTGTTAGATCAGCTTTTTGCGCATTGCAAGCGCCTAAACTTGTGCGGCGCGACAAAGACATTAAATCATGGGGCATGGACCTGACCGACACCCTCCCCCTCACCTCGCGCCTGGACGTGGAGGCTCCGATGATCGCAACCGCGCGGTTCGCGATCGGGGATGTCGTGCGGCATCGCATGTTCGATATTCGCGGCGTCATCTTCGACGTCGACCCCGTCTTCGCCAATAGCGACGAATGGTATGACGCGATCCCCGAACAGATTCGTCCGGCCAAGGACCAGCCCTTCTATCACCTGCTCGCCGAGAATGCCGAATCGAGCTATGTCGCCTATGTCAGCCAGCAGAACCTGCTGCACGACGACAGCGACGAACCGATCGAGCACCCTGCCATTGCGGGCCTGTTCACGGGCTATGCCGATGGCCGCTATCTGCTGAAGCGCGAACACCGGCACTAAGGCCTTTCGGGCGTGCTGGCGGGGCCGGTTTGTGGCCCGAAAATGCGAATCCCCGGTTGACAATCCGGCCACCTTTGCCTAGCTGGCCGTTCTTTCCCGACGGGCATTCCCGCGCGGGAGCCATGTATTTGGGAAGTGATAACAGCCATGTTCGCAGTCGTGCGCACGGGCGGCAAGCAGTATCGCGTCGCCGCCGGAGATAAGATCGTCGTCGAAAAGATCGAGGGCGAAGCCGGCGCGTCGGTAACGCTTGGTGACGTTCTGCTGGCGGGCGAAGGCTCGGAGCTGAAGGCCGTCGACGGCATCACCGTTGCCGCCGAGATCATCGCTCAGGCGAAGGCCGACAAGGTCATCGTCTTCAAGAAGCGCCGTCGCCACAACTATCGTCGTCGCAACGGCCATCGTCAGCAGCACACGATCCTGAAGATCGTGTCGGTCGGCGCCTGAATTTCAGCCGCGCCACCCCAACGAAATCCAGGAGTAGTTCGCAATGGCACATAAGAAAGCAGGCGGTTCGTCGCGTAACGGTCGTGATTCGGCCGGCCGTCGCCTTGGCGTGAAGAAGTTCGGTGGCCAGGAAGCCATCGCCGGCAACATCCTCGTGCGTCAGCGCGGAACGAAGTTCTATCCGGGTCGCAACGTGGGCATGGGCAAGGACCATACCCTGTTCGCGCTCGTCGATGGCCGCGTCGCGTTCCACGAAGGCAAGCTCGGCCGTAAATTCTGCTCGGTCGAACTGGCCGCAGCGGCCGAATAATCGGGCAACCGCGCCGGGTTGCCCACCAGGGTGACCCGGGTTCCGCGCAGGAACCAGCAAAAAAGGGAGACGGGTCACCCCGGCTCCCTTTTTTCATGCTCCCTCCACCGTTTGGGCCAATGTCGCCGTCCCGTCATGGGCGTGTGGCAAGCGCCCGACGCGACGAGGAGTTGTCGAGTGATGTTCGCGCGGACCCCAAGATTGTTGTTACGGCCAGCCTGGCCGGAAGATGCCGCCGCCCTGACCCAGGCCATCGGCCATGAAGCCGTCGCCCGCATGGCGGCGCGCGTTCCCTATCCCTATACCATCGGCGATGCCGAACAGTGGCTGGCCCGGCCCTGCGGCCCGACCGAACCGCAGTTCCTGATCACCGCGCTCGATCGTGGCGGCGCGCCCGAATTGATCGGCGGGATCGCGATCATCGCGGGCGATACCGGCCATGAACTCGGCTATTGGCTGACACCGGCGGCCTGGGGTCGCGGCTATGCGACCGAGGCAGGTCATGCGGTCATCGCCATGGCCCGCCATGCCCTGCCCATCGCGCGACTCGGGGCGTGGCACTTCGCCGACAATCCTGCCTCGGGCCGGGTACTGACAAAGCTCGGCTTCCGTCCCACCGGACACCGCATGGCCCGCGCCTCGGCCGGGCGCGACATGCTGTCGCCCAGTCTCCATTATGCGCTGGACCTGGAAGACGAGCGAAATCCCGCGATGCCGCTCGCAGCCTGAATGACGCGTTGCCCGAATCCCCGCTCCTGAAGGGAGGGATTCGGGCAGAGCCGGTATGACCAAGTCGCTGTCCGCCAGCGCGGCGTCGCCATGAGATGGCGTCATATGATTTGCGGCTGGCCGGACATGTCCGGCCAGGCCGCTCGAACCATGCCGCCAGCCTGCTTTACACGGTCCAAGGATCGGCGTCCGGGATGTGGAGATGACAGCCACGCTTGGGCGAGGCGCACAGCGAACAATCATGCTCGACAACTCCCGACATTCGGGAGCCATTGATCCAAATTAATTTCAGGTCGATCACAGCATTGCGGTCGAAAGCCGCGATTCGCGGCCTCTTGATTTCGTTACGCCAGCGTCATGCCCATATCGGTCATGACCAAATAATGGAACCACCTCTACCAAGCCAATATGGCCACTGATCCACATTATAACATCGAAATTGATAGCCGATACAGCATGGTAATAGACCGATAAGGATTCAGTACTCTACTTGTGTGGAACTTCAATTCTACCGCAGGAAGGGGAACCTTCGGTGTTTTGTTCTATCGCCCGATCCGTGCCGCACCGTTGCCGCGTCGTTCGGCCCCAAGTCCTGCGTGACCGGCGGGGCGCGGCGCTGATCGAGTTTGCGCTGGTCCTGCCGATCCTGCTCACGATGCTGATGGGGATCGTCAGCTTTGGCGAATATTTCCTGACCGCGCATCTGGTTCAGCAGGCCGCGAACGACGCCGCCCGCGCCGCATTGGCGGGCATGAGCGCCACCGAGCGCAAGGGCATCGCCGTCGACACCGCCAAGCGGATGATCGATTCGACCGGCATTCTGCGCAGCAGCCGGGGGCAAGTGGACGCGGTCGAGGTCGATAACATAATGACCGTGTCGATCCGCTACGACGCCACGTCCGATCCGCTGCTCAACCTGCCCTTCGTCCCCACCCCGGGCCGCACGATGACCGCCAAGGGTATCGCGATGATCGGCGGGCTGTGATGCGTAGGCTGTGGGGCGATCGGCGCGGCGCGGTGAGCATCCTGACCGCGATCATGACCATGGCGCTGATCGGCTTTTCCGCATTGGGGGTCGATATCGGCATGCTGACCCTGTCGCAGCGCCGCTTGCAGGGCATCGCCGACGAGGCTGCTTTGGCGGCGGCCTCGTCCAGCCCCGATCGGCGCGAGGAAGCGATTCGCCGTCTGCTCGCCGCCAATGGGTTGAGCGACGTGACCAGCACCATCACGCCGGGTCGCTACCGCGCGGATGCCGCGATCGTGCCACAGGACCGATTCGTGCCGGGCGCCGATGCCGGAGCGTTGCGTGTCGCGCTCAGCCGCCCCGTCCCCTTGTTCTTCGGGCGAGTACTCACCGGGCGCAACACCGCGCCCGTCTCCGCCAGGGCGGTGGCGCGGCGAATCGACATGGCCGCCTTTTCGCTCGGCACCCGATTGGTCAACGTGTCGGGCGGATTGCCCGGTGCGCTGCTCAACGGACTGGCGGGCAGCGACCTGTCGCTGTCGATAGGCGATTATCAGGCGCTGGTGAGCGCACAGCTCGACCTGCTACCCATGATTCAGGGGCTGGGCACGAAGATCGGCCTGACCGGGGCAAGTTTCGACACGATCCTGGCCGCCGACGTCACGCTGCCGCAGTTGCTGGGGGCCATGGCCGATGCGACCGACAAGCCGGATGCAGCGGGCATATTGCGGCGGATAGCGCTGCGCGTACCGGGATCGAAGGTCCCGCTGACCCGGCTGATCGATCTGGGGCCGCTGGAGAATACGGCCAGGGTGCCGGCGCGCGATCTGATCGAGGTCGACGCCTATGCGATGCTGCGCGAATCGCTGTCGGTCGCCAACGGGCAGCGACAGGTCGCGCTGAACCTGGGCGGTTCGATCAAGGGACTGCTGTCGACCAGGATTCTGGTGGCGATCGGCGAGCGCCCGGCCAGTACGCCATGGCTGGCGGTGGCGCAGGACGGCTCGACCATCATGCGGACCGCGCAGCAACGATTCCTGATCGACAGCGAGATCGGCGTTCCCCTGCTCGCCAATATCCGCCTGCCGATCTTCGTCGAAACCGCCGCGGCCCAGGCCCGGTTGAACAGTGTCTCCTGCGCTGGTCCCGTGCAGACGGTGACGATCGACGCCCTGCCCTCCCCCGGCACGCTGGCCATCGCCCAGGTCGACCAGAACCGCTTCGACGATATGAGCCGTTCGCCCATCACCGGCCAGACCGTGCTGCTCCAGCTGCTGCTGGCGCGGGTCTGGGGCTATGCCAAGCTCGATCTGGCGAGCGACAGCGCATGGCAACAGGTTCGTTTCGATCAGGACGACATCAGCCAGCGGACGACCAGGACGGTCACCGCCAATTCGGCGGTACGCGGGATCGCCGCGTCGCTGATCCAGCAGGTGACGTTGCGGTTGGAGGGGTTCGACCTGTCGGGGCTGACCGGGATCGTCGGAGCGGCGCTGACGCCGGTCGCCCCGATACTCGATGCGCTGATCGGCGATCTGACCGAGTTGCTGGGCCTGCATGTCGGCCAGGCGGATGTGACGGTCAACGGCGTGCGATGCGGCGCGGCCACGCTGGTCGCCTGATCGTCCCCGTCATAAACGGCCGGGCTGGTCAGTCGGCGCGGTCAGCGGTAAAGGCGGCGCCATGCATTTTCTCGATCAGGCCAAGATTTTCGTCCGTTCCGGCGCGGGCGGCCCCGGCGCCGTATCCTTCCGCCGTGAAAAGTTCATCGAATATGGCGGTCCCGACGGCGGCAACGGCGGCAAGGGCGGCGACATCGTCTTCGAGGCGGTCGCGGGCCTGAACACCCTGATCGACTTCCGCTACACCCAGCATTTCCGGGCGCCGCGCGGGCATGGCGGATCGGGCTCGAACCGCACCGGCGGCGGTGGCGAGGACCTGGTCATCAAGGTTCCGGTCGGCACCCAGGTCCTGTCCGAGGACAAGGAAGAGGTGCTGCTCGACTTCACCAAGGTCGGCCAGCGCGAGGTGTTCCTGCGCGGCGGCGACGGCGGGCGCGGCAACGCCACCTACAAGACCTCGACCAACCGCGCGCCGCGCCAGCATGGCACCGGCTGGCCCAGCGAAGAGGCATGGGTCTGGCTGCGCCTGAAGCTGCTCGCCGATGCCGGGCTCGTCGGCCTGCCGAATGCGGGCAAGTCGACCTTCATCAACGCCGTGACCAACGCGCAGGCCAAGGTCGGCGCCTATGCCTTCACCACCACCCGGCCGCAGCTGGGCGTGGTGCGGCATCGCGAGCGCGAGTTCGTGGTCGCCGACATTCCCGGCCTGATCGAGGGTGCGGCGGACGGGGCCGGGATCGGCGACCGCTTCCTGGGGCATATCGAGCGGTGCCGCGTGCTGCTGCATCTGGTCGACGCCAATGACGCGGACGTGGCCGAAAGTTACCGCATCGTCCGCGACGAGTTGGAGGCTTATGGCGCGGGCCTGATCGACAAGCCGCATATCATCGCCTTGAACAAGATCGACACGCTCGACGACGAACTGATCGAGGCGCTGTCGGCCGAACTGGCCGAGGCGAGCGGCGCGGACGTGATCCCGCTGTCGGGCGCGGCGGGCATCGGTGTCGACTGGGTGCTCGACAAGCTGCTGGAGCAGATGGGTCCGGGGGCGGATGCGGTGCCGGAGAACGACCAGGGCGAGGACGAGATCACGTGGTCGCCGCTGGGCTGATGCGTCGGGTGGTGGGCTCGGTGAGACACCCTGCCCTCCCCCATCCCCTCCCGCCTGCGGGAGGGGAGCGATACTTGGCGAGCTATTCACGCTTTCTTCTCCCCTCCCGTAAACGGGAGGGGCCGGGGGAGGGAAAAGAGCCTCGCAGAGACCGACAATCGTGGCACTCCACTCCACAATGATCTTCCCCCCCACGACCTGCCAGCGGCTGATCGTCAAGGTCGGCTCGGCCCTCCTCGTCACGCCCGAGGGCGAAGTCCGTCGCGACTGGCTGACCGGACTCGTCGCCGACATCGCCGCACGGGTACGCGCCGGGCAGCAGATCGCGATCGTCTCTTCCGGTGCGATCGCACTGGGCGCGCGTCGGCTGGGCCTGCCCAAGGGCGGCCGGGCGAGCCTGGAGGATGCGCAGGCCGCCGCCGCGACCGGCCAGATCGCGCTCAGCCAGGCCTGGGCGGAACTGCTGCACGCGGAAAACCTGACCGCCGCGCAGATGCTGGTGACGCTCGACGATCTCGAGGATCGCCGCCGTTATCTGAACGCCGCCGCGACGTTGAACCGGCTGCTGGGTCTGGGCGTGGTGCCGGTCATCAACGAGAATGACAGCGTCGCCACCGAGGAAATCCGCTTCGGCGACAATGACCGGCTCGCCGCGCGGGTCGGACAGGCGGCGGGCGCGAACGGCGTGCTGCTGCTCTCCGACGTGGACGGGCTGTACGACTCGAACCCGCACACCAACCCGGATGCGCGCCATATCGAGCGGGTCGAGCGCATCGATGCGGTCAGCGGCATGGCCGATGGCGGCTCCGCCTCGGGCATGGGATCGGGCGGCATGGTGTCGAAGATCGCCGCCGCGCGGATCGCGGTCAGCGCAGGGGCGCATCTCGCCATCGCATCGGGTCGGATCGACCATCCGCTGTCGACGCCTGCGCGCCACACCATCTTCGTCGCCGAGAAGAGCGCCCCTGCCCGCAAGGCGTGGCTGGCGGGCGGGCTGACCGCGCGCGGCGCGATCACGGTCGATGCGGGCGCGGCCAGGGCGCTGGCCGAGGGCAACAGCCTGCTCGCGGCGGGCGCCACGGCCGTGCAGGGCCATTTCGCGCGCGGCGACCTCGTCACCATCGAGGGGCCGAACGGCACCATCGCACGGGGGCTCAGCGAATATGACTCGACCGAGGCGCGCGCGCTGGTCGGCACCCGCTCTGACCAGCAGGCCGAGATACTGGGTCACGCCCCGCGCGCCGCGCTGATCCATCGCAACCATCTGGCCCTGCTATGATCGTCGCGGTGACGGGAGCGACCGGCTTCGTCGGTCGCGCGGTGGTGGACCGTGCCGCCGGGTCCGGCCTGACCCTGCGCGCGCTGACCCGCCGGGCGCAGCCGTCGCGCGCCGGGATCACCTGGATCGCGGGGGCGCTCGACAAGCCCGACAGCCTCGCTACGCTGGTCGAGGGGGCCGACGCCGTGCTGCACATCGCGGGCGTGGTGAACGCGCCCGACCGCGAAGGCTTTGTCGCGGGCAATATCGACGGCACGCGCGCGATGGTCGAGGCGGCGAAAGCAGCCGGGATCCAGCGCTTCGTCCATGTTTCCTCGCTGTCGGCGCGGGAGCCCGACCTGTCCGTCTATGGCTGGTCCAAGCGACAGGCCGAGGATGTGGTGACGGGGAGCGGCCTCGACTGGACGATCGTCCGGCCGAGCGGCATTTATGGCCCGCACGATACCGAGTGGCTGGACGTGTTCCGCACCGCCAGGCTCGGCCTCGCCTTCATGCCGCCGCCGGGCAAGCTGTCATTGATCGCGGTCGAGGATTTCGCCCGACTGCTGACCACGCTGGTCGCCACCAACGGCCCCCGCGCGTTGCTGGAGGTCGATGACGGCCAGGTCCTGACCCATGCCGAACTCGCCCAGGCGATGGGTGCGGCGGTAGGGCGGAGGGTGATGACGCTGCACCTGCCCAAGGGGCTGCTGAGCCTGGGCGCCAAGATCGACCGCAAGCTGCGCGGGCCTGGCGCCAAGCTGACCGCCGACCGGGTCGGCTATCTCTGCCACCCCGACTGGACCGCCGACCCCGCCCTGCGCCCCGACCCGGCGCTGTGGGAACCCGCCATACCGCTGGCCAAGGGGCTGGCGGATACGGCACGGTGGTATCGTGCCAACGGCTTGCTATAGCGAACACCATCACGCGGTCGAAAAGCCGCCGCATTTGGGTGCCACTGGGCGCCCGACTGAAAGGATCATCATGAGCGACCGCCAAGCCATTTTCGACACCGTCGCGGCCCAGATCGCGCCCTTCAACAAAAAGGGCGTCGCGCTGACCGAGGCGACGACCTTCCAGGGCGACCTGGAGTGGGACAGCCTGACCGTGATGGATTTCGTCGCCGCGATCGAGGACGAGTTCGACATCATCATCTCGATGAACATGCAGGCCGAGATCGAGAATGTCGGCCAGCTGGTCGACGCGGTCGAAAAGCTGAAGCAAGCCTGATCGCCTTCAAACGGACACCGACATGACCGAAGCCGCTGCCCAGCCCCACGCCCTGCCCGCCGAAGCGCCCGAAATCGCGCCCGAGCGTGACCTGCTCTCCAAGTTCGACGGTCTGATCGCCGAGCGGCAGAAGCTGCTCGACTCAGGGGTCACCGATCCCTTCGCGATCGTGATGGAACAGGTGAAGTCGCCGACCGAGGCGGTGATCCGCGGCAAGGACACGATCCTGCTCGGCACCTATAATTATATGGGCATGACCTTCGACGCCGACGTCATCGCGGCGGGCAAGGACGCGCTGGAGAAGTTCGGCTCGGGCACGAACGGCAGCCGGATGCTCAACGGCACCTTCCACGACCATATGGACGTCGAACAGGCGCTGCGCGAGTTCTATGGCACGACCGGCGCGATCGTCTTCTCGACCGGCTATATGGCGAACCTGGGCATCATCTCGACGCTGGCAGGTAAGGGTGAATATGTCATCCTCGACGCCGACAGCCATGCGTCCATCTATGACGGCTGCCAGCAGGGCAATGCCGAGATCGTTCGCTTCCGCCACAATTCGGTCGAGGATCTCGACAAGCGGCTCGGCCGCCTGCCCAAGGAACCGGCCAAGCTGGTCGTGCTGGAGGGCGTCTATTCGATGCTGGGCGATATCGCCCCGCTGAAGGAGATGGTCGCCGTCGCCAAGAAGCATGGCGCGATGGTGCTGGTCGACGAGGCGCACTCGATGGGCTTTTTCGGCCCCAACGGGCGCGGCGTGTACGAAGCGCAGGGGCTGGAAGGCCAGGTCGATTTCGTCGTCGGCACCTTCTCCAAGTCGGTCGGCACGGTCGGCGGCTTCGTCGTGTCCAACCATCCGAAGTTCGAGGCGGTTCGCCTGGCCTGCCGTCCGTACATCTTCACGGCCTCGCTGCCCCCCTCGGTCGTCGCAACCGCCGCGACCTCGATCCGCAAGCTGATGACCGCGCACGAAAAGCGCGAGCGGCTATGGTCGAATGCGCGCGCGCTGCATGGCGGGCTGAAGGCGATGGGCTTCAAGCTGGGCACCGAGAATTGCGACAGCGCGATCGTCGCCGTCATCCTGGAGGATCAGGAACAGGCGGTCATCATGTGGCAGGCGCTGCTCGACGGCGGGTTGTATGTGAACATGGCGCGTCCGCCCGCGACCCCGGCAGGCACCTATCTGCTGCGCTGCTCGATCTGCGCCGAGCATATGCCGGAACAGATCCAGACCGTGCTGGGCATGTTCCGCGCCGCCGGTCAGGCGGTCGGCGTCATCGCCTGACCCCATGGTCGGGCCGAATGCAGTGTCGGCCCGACTTTACAATATCCGACCGTCGAGGATAGCGTCGCGCCCGTGATGGATCAGGACGAGCTTGGCGGGGTCGGCCGGTGGCGGACCTTTGCGCTGATCGCGATGGCGGTGGCGGGTGCGGTGACGCTGGCCATGCTCGTGATCACGCTGGGCCATGCCAATCGCGAGCGCGACCGCGCGCTGGAGCGGCAAAGCCACAGCTATGACGTGATGATCGCCGCCCGCACGCTGGCGGGCACCATCGCCCGGTCCGAGGCGTCGCTGGGCCGCTACGTCATCTCGGGTGACCGCAAGCTGGGCCAGCTCTATCAGGACGAATGGACGACGGCGGGGGTACAGCTCAACCGGCTGGACCGGATGATCGAGGACCAGCAGCAGCAACGCCTGATGGACCAGCTTCGCCAAGCCTATGGCACGCGCGGCCGTGAATTGTCGACGATCGCGCTGTCGACCACCTATCACCTCAACCGTCAGGCCTATGGTCTCTATTACCAGGCCCGCCAGGCCGAGGCGCTGCTGAAGATCAACGATCTGCTCGCCCGGCTGACCGATGGCGAGCGGGTGCTCCTGCAACAACGCTCCGAAGCCGCCGAGGAGACGATCCAGCATTCCAACCGGATCGCGGGCGGGCTGGTGGTGTTCGGCATCGTGCTGGTGCTGGGCGGCATCGCGCTGGCCTGGATCATCGTCGGCGCGGTCAGCGAGCGGGCCAAGGCCCATGCCGAAGCGCGCGCCGAACGCGCCCGGGCCGAGGAACTGGCCAGCGCAGTCGAAGTCGCGACAGAGGAACTGAAGGTTCAGGAAGCCAAGCTGCGTCAGGCGCAGAAGATGGACGCGCTGGGCCAGTTGACCGGCGGGATCGCGCACGACTTCAACAACATGCTGGCGGTCGTGCTGGGCGGGCTCGAACTGGCCCGCCGGACCAGATCGCCGGACGACATGGCGCGCCATCTGGAAAGCGCGACCGAAGGCGCGCACCGCGCCGCCGCGCTGACCCGCCGCCTGCTGATGTTCAGCCGCGAAGAGGCGCTGGCCCCCGAAACGCTGGTGCCGCGCCGCCTGGTCGAGGGGATGCGCGACCTGCTCGACCGGACGCTGGGCGACGGGGTGAAGGTGACGATCCAGGACTGGACGACCGGATGGACGCTGTTCGGCGATCGCACCCAGATGGAAAATGCGATCCTGAACCTGGCGGTCAACGCCCGCGACGCGATGGACGGGCGCGGCGAGCTGACCATCCGCACCGCCGAGATGAAGATGGGGCCGCATGCCCTGCCGCGCGGCGAGGCGGGCGATTATGTCGTGCTGTCGGTCGCCGATACCGGCGAGGGCATGACGCCCGAGGTCATCGAACGGGTGTTCGAGCCCTTCTTCACCACCAAGCCCGCGGGCAAGGGCACCGGGCTGGGGCTCAGCCAGATTTTCGGGCTGGTCGGCCAGATGGGCGGCGACGTGACCATCCAGAGCGCACCGGGCAAGGGCACGACGGTCAATCTCTATCTCCCCCGCCACTCGGCCCCCGCCCCCGCCTTGCCGGTCGAGGCCGTGCCGGTTGCGGCCGAAACCCAGGCCGAGGCGAACGATGCGCTGCGCATCCTGCTGGTCGAGGACGATCCCCGCGTGCTGGCCGCGACGATGAGCGCGCTTCGGGAACTGGGCCATGACCCGATCCCCTGCAACGACCCGCGCGAGGCGGAAGGACTGCTGGCGCGGCATCCGGGCATCCGATTGATCGTGTCCGACGTGCTGATGCCGCACCTGACCGGCCCCGAACTGATCGCCACGATCCGCCCGAGCCATCCCGATCTGGCGGTGCTGTTCGTCACCGGCTTTGCGGGCGATGCGCAGGCCACGGGGTTCGAGGGGCATGAGGTGTTGCGCAAGCCGTTCACGCTGGTTGGCTTGGAACGTGCGGTGGCGGCGGCGTTGAAGCGGGCGGAAGGGCCGGTCAGCGCCGCGGCTTGAGAGGTTTGGGGCGAGGGTTGGGCGTGGCCTTCGACTGCGCTCAGGCTGAACGGCCTTTTGTATCAAGACCGAAACACCACCTCCGTTCAGCCTGAGCGCGGTCGAAGGCCAAGGGAATCCCACGCCACACCAAAGACCAACTCAAGGGAAACCCCTCAAAAAACGAAGGGGGTGACGCGCCCTGCCCACCCCCGTATAGCCATGGCCGTTTTATCGCGCGAGTGATGTCCCCGGCATGAAATCTATCGATCGCTACATGGCCCGGTTGATCGCGTTGCCGCTGTTCGCGACGCTGCTCATCTCGGCGATGCTGCTGGTGCTCGATCGCATCCGCCGCCTGTTCGAATTCGTCGCGACCGAAGGCGGGCCGATCAGCGTGGTGTGGCGGATGCTCGCCAACCTGTTGCCCGAATATCTGGGGCTGGGCATTCCGATCGGGCTGATGCTGGGCATCCTGCTTGCCTTCCGTCGCCTCGCCACCTCGTCCGAGCTGGACGTGATGCGCGGCGTGGGCATGAGCTATACCCGGCTGCTGCGCGTGCCGTACATGTACGCCATCGTGCTCGCCGCGCTGAACCTGGCGATCGTCGGTTATATCCAGCCGGTCGCGCGTTATTATTACGAGGGCTTGCGCTACGAACTGCGCACCGGCGCGCTGGGGGCGTCGATCAAGGTCGGCGAGTTCACCCATCTGGGCGACCGCATGACCCTGCGCATCGAGGAAAGCCGTGAGAATGGTCGCGACCTGTCGGGCATCTTCGTCCATGCCAACACGTCGAAGGGCGACTGGATCGGCGTGACGGCGGCGCGCGGACGCTTCCTGGCGACCGACGACCCCAACGTCATCATCTTCCGCCTGACCAACGGCACGCTGATCCACAACCGGCCCGAGTTCAAGGCGCCGCGCGTGCTAACCTTCTCCAGCCATGACCTGCCGATCGACCTACCCAAGTTCGACAATTTCCGCCAACGCGGCGGCCGCGATCTGGAGTTCACCCTGCCCGAACTGGCCCGTCACGGTCAGGAGGCGCAGAGCGCCGAGGCGCGCGCAGGCAGCCGCTCCGAATTCCATTTCCGCGTAGTCGAAGTGGTGACGATGTTCCTGCTGCCGCTGCTCGCGGTGTCGCTGGGCATACCGCCGAAGCGATCGACCTCGGCGCTGGGCGTGTTCCTGTCGATCGTGATGCTGGTCACCTATTTCAAGGTGAACCAATATGCCGCCGATATCGGCGCGCTGGGGCGGGTGAACCCGATCCTGGCGCTATGGGGGCCATTCGCGGTGTTCGCGGGACTGGTCCTGTGGATGTATTATGTCACCGCCTATGTGCCCGGCGGCCAGCCGATCGGCGCGCTGGAGCGCGGGGTGGCCAAACTGGCCAAGGCGATCGGGCGCTGGATACCCGGCCGCCGCCGTAAAAAGGCCTATACGGCATGAGCCTGTCCAACATTTTCCCGTCGAAGACGATCGCCATCTACATGGCGAAGATGTTCCTGATCCGCACCTTCGCCATCCTGTTCGCGGTGGCGCTGGTGCTCCAGACGCTCGACGTACTGAGCGAATCCGGTGCGGTGCTGGCGGCGCCGGGCAACGGACAGGCGCAGGTGTGGCGTTACGTCTCGCTGCGCGCGCCGCAGATCATCTCGTTCCTGCTACCCTTCTCGGTGCTGCTCGGCACGATCCTGACCTTCTTCACGATGAACCAGAATTCCGAGGTCATCGCGCTGAAGGCGGCGGGCATGTCGGCGCATCAGGTGCTCGCCCCCCTGCTGATCGCCAGCGCGGGCGTGGCGGCCTTCAGCTTCGCGTTCAACGACCGCATCGTGCCGCGCGCCAGCGCGACATTGTCGGCTTGGCAGAAGGTGCAATATGGCCCCCTGCCCATCGACAGCGGCGACCGGGCCAATGTCTGGGTGCGCGACGGCGACGACCTGATCTCGGTCGATCTGATCCAGGGCCGGGGCGCCAAGACCCAGCTGGGCGGCGTGACGCTGTATGACCGCGCGGGCGGCAGCCTTCAGGCGATCGTGCGGGCTCCGCGCGGCGTGCGCTCGGGCGATGGCTGGCAGATCGGCCCGGCGACGCGCTTCGAGGTGAAGTCGGGCAAGCTGACCAACTATCCCTCACTGATCGTCGGGCGCGGCGTGTCGCCCGAGCAGCTGACGCTGGCCAGCGTCAGCGCCGACAATCTGTCCTTCGGTGCGCTGTCGAGCGCGATCACCGACCTGCAGGAAGCGGGACGGCCGACCAAGTCGCTGGAGGGGTCGCTGTGGCACAAGCTGTCCGCGCCGATGTCGGCCATGCTGATGCCGCTGCTGGGCGCGGTCGCGGCGTTCGGCATCGCGCGGTCGGGCAAGCTGTTCGTCCGCGCCGTGATCGGCATGGCGCTGGGCTTTGCCTATTTCGTGGCGGACAATTTCTCGATGGCGATGGGCGATCTGGGGGCATACCCCCCCTTCCTCGCGGCCTGGGCGCCGATCCTGCTGTTCTTCCTGATCGGCGAAGCGGTGCTGTTCCGGACCGAGGAATGAGGGGCGTAGGCTCGCTAACCGACCTCAATCCCACCGTCCGTTCGCACTGAGCGAAGTCGAAGTGCACGGGTCAGGCATAGCGGCTTGGCGGAGGTGTTCCCTTGGCCTTCGACTTCGCTCAGGCTGTACGGAGGGAGGAAAAAATCCCGAAACCCGTTCCTGCTGAACGAAGTCGAAGCGCACGCCCCGTCCTTCGCCCAGCAGGGAAAAGTCACTTCCCCCGGCGGATCGAGCTCAATCCGATCTTAGCGACCAGCCCCGGCAGGCCCTTGTAGCTCGCCTTGTGATAGGGCGATTCCGGCGTCAGCGCCGCGCTGATCCGGCGGTGCGCCTCGCCCAGCGAATGATAAGGGAGCGACGGCAGCAGGTGGTGCAGCGCGTGATAGCGCAATCCCACCGGCGCCCACAGGCCCGGCAGCAGCGCGGGCGGCGGCACGTTCACCGAGTCCAGATATTGCGCGGTCACGGTCATCTGCTCGCCCTCATTCTCCCAGAGATGGGCGACGAGCGTGCGGACCTGGTTCAGCACGGCGACCGCCGAGCCGATCGCAAAGCCGATCGCAAAACCGCGCACCGGGATCACGCCGGTCGCGACCATCGCGATCAGCGCGATCGCCCAGATCGAGGCGGCGGCATCGGTGCGGTTGAAGCGGACCAGCGCCTCACCCTCGGGCATGCGGCGGCGGAACTGCGGGTTGATCGCCAGCGCCGAATAACGCTCGACGACGATCTTGCGCAGGCCGGGGATGACCCAGGACAGCGGCGACAGGATCGCAAAGCGGATCAGCAGCCCCAGCGGCGCCAGCGCCGACACCAGGATGAACACCGGCAGCGTCCACGGCTTCATCAGCGCCAGCGGCAGATATTCGGGATCGTCCGCCGTGCCGTACCGCGTCTTGGCATGATGGAGGTTGTGCACCCCCTCATACATGAAGGCGGGCGTCAGCAGCGGCACGCCGACCAGCGCGTTCCAGCCTTCGCGGAAACGCGGCAGCGCCGAATGCTTCATATGGCTGACTTCGTGGATGAACAGCAAGGCGCGATAAAGCGCCAGCACCGCCACGACCGAGGCCACCACGACCACGCCCGTCGACGATGCCATGACCGCCACGGCCAGCGCCGCATAACCGACCAGCGCGCTGCCCACCATATCGCCCCAGTACAGGCCGGGACGCGGCGCGATCAGGTCGCGGGTCAGCTCGGCGGCGGCGCGCAGCATCGCCTTGTCGTCCGCAATCGGGACACGCACGGAAGGGGCCGCTGCGACGGCCTGCGCACTCCGTTCAAAAGAAAGCGTCGATTCCATAGCTCTATCCTTTGCCCCCACATAGTGGCGACACGGTGGCATTCCCACGCCCTGCCATGACGGAATCCTCACTCGCTATGATCGACGCGGACGGTTAGGAACGATGGCAAAATCATTGCCGGACCGTATCCCATGACCGTTTCCATCCGCCCCATCTCGTCGAAGTCGGATCGCAAGATCTTCGTCGACTTCCCCTTTCGCCTTTACGCCGACGATCCCCACTGGGTTCCGCCGCTGAAGGGCGAGGCGCTGGGACTGATCACGCCGGAGAAGAATGGCTGGTACAGCCATGCCAAGGCGCAGCTTTTCCTGGCGGAGGAGAATGGCAAGGTCGTCGGGCGTATCTCGGCCCATCTCGACACGCTGGCATTGGAGATGGAGCCGTCCAAGGGCTTCGGGCCTGGCGTCGGCTTCTGGGGCCTGATGGATGCGGTGAACCAGGACGTGTTCCGGGCGCTGCTTGCCGCCGCCGAGGGCTGGCTGCGCGAGCAGGGCATGACCCGTGCGATCGGCCCCGTCTCGCAATCGGTCTGGGAAGAGCCAGGTCTGCTGGTCCAGGGCTTCGACCAGGACCCGACGATCATGATGGGCCATGCGCGCCCCGAATATCAGGGCTGGATCGAGGCGGCCGGTTACGGCGTCGTCAAGCAGCTCTTCACCTATGAGCTGGACATCACGCAGGAATTTCCGCCCATCGTCCAGCGGATCATCAAGTCGGGCGAAAAGAATGAGCGCATCCGCGTGCGCGAGGTGAACAAGGCCAAGTTCGAGGAAGAGGCCGCGATCATCCTGAGCATCCTGAACGATGCCTGGTCGGATAACTGGGGCTTCATCCCCCTCACCCCGCCCGAGATCAAGGATGTCGGCGTCAAGCTGAAGCCGATCGTCTTCAACGACCTGATCCGCATCGCCGAGCTGGACGGCAAGCCCGTGGCGTTCATGATCACGCTCCCCGATCTGAACGAGGCGATCAAGCCGCTCAAGGGCAGCCTGCTCCCCTTCGGCTGGGCCAAGCTGCTGCTGTGGCTGCGCGCGCCCAAGGTGCGGACGATGCGCGTGCCGCTGATGGGCGTGGTCAAGGAGCTTCAGGCGTCGCGCATGGCAGGCCAGCTCGCCTTCATGATGATCGAATATATCCGCCAGGCCTCGGTCACCAAATATGGCGCGTCGCGCGGCGAGATCGGCTGGGTCCTCGACGACAATCAGGGGATGCGTTCGATCGCCGAGACCATCAAGAGCGACGTCAACAAGATCTACAACGTCTATTCGCGCGATCTGGTCTGATCGCGCCGGGTGGGGCCGTCCTTGGAAAGGCGGCCCCTTTTCCCGTGCTTCACTTGGTGCGGCCGATATAGGTCAGCGGGTCGACACCGCGCCACAGCCATTGCTTGCGCGTCATGCAGACCTTGCCGCGCATGATATGGTCTTCCTCGACATTCAGGAAACAATAGCGGGTCGGCTTGGCGGCGGCCGTCGGCGCGGTCGGCAGGGCTGCGGTTTCGACGGCGGCGGCGGCGGGCCTTACGGCTTCCTCGCGCGGCGACGGGGCGGACGACGGAGCCGACAGGGCGGCAGCGGCGGCGAGTACGGCGAACATCATGATGGGTCTCCGCTTTTCGAGGATCAGCGACGCGCGATGCGGCCGGTGGGGATCTGGCCGTCCATCGCGATCCAGTCGTCGGCGGTGCGGCAGACCTTGATCGGCAGGTGCGAGCCGGTGATCTGCGCGACGACGCAGTAGCGCGTCGCCTTGGACGGCATGACCGAGGGCTCAGCGCCGCTCGTCGCGACGGCGACCGTGTTCAGCGTGACGGCGTTCGGCGTGGTGGGCGCGGGCTCGACGGCCGGGCGGGCCGGAGCGGCGGACAGGGTCAATGCGATCAGCAGTGTCAGCAACATGGTGGTAACTCCCTTTATGCCGGATCACCCCGGCATGTGAGTTACTGCATTAGTCATGCCATACACATGAAATACGGTATTTCAATGGCTTAGCAGTTTTTGCACCGGTGTGTAATGCCAATGCGTGGTAGAAAACGCCAAGCGAATGGCAAAACGCACCATGCGTTATGGCCTGCCGAAAAATCGGGTCATCCCGTGCTGCCATGGCCGTGCGATGGGCCGCCGTCACCATTGGCGGATGGGCTCACCGACTCGGAACAGCCGAGTCGCAGCACCAAATATATTCAAATCAACCAAGTATAGAGGATCAGGGCATCCGCATTCCGCGGCATGCGTGCAGTTTAGATTAGATCGCCGTCACAAGGAGACAGCACCTCTACATTATCCTCTATCCAACATGTGCGACATATTCATGCACGTATGATGACATATTCGTTGCGCTATTGCGAAAATCTCGCAAGCCAAGCCTGATTTGTCGTGAAACTGTCACCGCCTGCTGCAAACAGGGATCGCATCGTCGTTCAACGGGATGCCCCTTTCGATGGCAACGCAGATGAGTACCGCCAGCGTCACCAAGGCCTATGATCGCTGGTCGCCTGTCTATGATCTGGTCTTCGGCCCCGTCTTCAAGAAAGGCCGTTCCGCCGCCATCGTCGCCGCCGAACGCATCGGCGGTCGCATCATCGAGGTGGGGGTCGGCACCGGCATTTCGCTGCCCCAATATTCGCGGGCGAACCGCATCGTCGGCGTCGACCTGTCCGAGCCGATGCTCGACAAGGCGCGCGAACGGGTGAAGCGCGGCAACCTCTCCCATGTCGAGCAGATCGCTTACGGCGATGCCGAGGCGCTGCAATTCGCCGACAACAGCTTCGACGTGGTGGTCGCGCAATATGTCATCACCGCGGTGCCCAACCCGGAAAAGGCGCTCGACGAGTTCGCGCGCATCTGTCGCCCCGGCGGCGAGATCGTGATCGCGACGCGCGTCGGCGCGGGCGAGGGCCTGCGCGGCCGGATCGAAAAGACGTTAATGCCGATCACCAGCCGCCTGGGCTTCCGCACCGATTTTCCGTTCGAGCGCTACACCAATTGGGCGGCGACGCGCGGCGATGTGGAGCTGGTCGAAAGCCGCCCCCTGCCCCCGCTCGGCCATTTCTCGCTGGTCCGCTTCGCCAAGCGTCAGCCTTCCCTCCAAGGACATGTCCAATGACGGGTTTTCGCGCGCAGCTCGCCGAACAGCGGTGGGACGATCATCGTTATTATCATCACAGTCTGGTCAATCAGAGCCTGCACTTCGTCAGCGCCTGTACCTTCCTGACCGCCTATGTCCTGCTGTTCATCGACCCGGCGGTGGCCAGCCTGCTCGCCTGGGGCGTGGCGATGACCAGCCGCCAAGCCGGGCACTTCTTCTTCGAACCCAAGGGCTATGACCATGTGAACAAGGCGACGCATGAGCATAAGGAAGAGATCAAGGTCGGCTACAATCTGGCGCGCAAATATGTGCTGATGGCCATTTGGGGCGCGATCCCGGTCGTGCTGCTGATCCAGCCGACGCTGTTCGGCACGCTGGAATATCCGGACGGCTTCATGGGCTATTTGCGCCATGTCGGCGTCGGCTGGCTGGGCCTGGGCGTCAGCGCAATCTTCGTGCGGGTGATGCAGCTCTGGGTCGCGCGCGATCTGGAGACCGGCCTGGTCTGGGCGACCAAGATCGTCACCGACCCGTTCAACGACTTCAAGATGTACAAGAGCGCGCCGCGCCGCCTGATGAAAGGCGAGCGGATGGATCATCACGATGTCGATGATTTCGAGGATTTGAAGGCGGCGTGATTTCTGCTGCGGTTTGACGGACGGGGCGGCGGTTCCAAGGGGACCGCCGCCCATTTTTTCCAAACGGCCTGCCCCTGGCCGCTCCCCTCCCGCAGGCGGGAGGGGTTGGGGGAGGGCACGGAGTCTCACAGAGACCAACTCCCGTGGCCCTTGCCCCTCCCCAACCCCTCCCCCTGCCGGGAGAGGGGCTTTTAAGATGCGAGAGGTCAGCCCTTCCCCCGCCCCAACCTAACCGCCAGCGACTCCTTCAAGATCCGCCGCCGGATCGCCTTGTTCGCCGCCTTCAACGCCTGCGGTGCATCGGGCGACGTCCACCACCAGCCATCGTCACGCATCTGTTGTCCCGCTGCAACGAAGCGGTCGCAAATATCGGCGAACAGGGTGTCGTCGATGTCGAGGCTGAAGATCAGCCGCCCGGTCCCGACCCAGCTCAACGCCAAGCCGTGCGCCCGGAGATAATATTGCAGCATCCAGTTATAGGGCGAGGCGACCGAATAGAGGATGGTCCAGATCGTCTGGACATGCGCGACCGACAGGGGCAGTCCGACCTCCGCCATCCGTGCGTTGAACATCGCGGCCCGCGCATTCCATCGCTCGTCCAGCCCGTCATACAGGGCGGCCACCTCAGGCGTTTCCAGCCGCTGGAGAAAGGCGTTCATCGCCCCCATCACCATGGGGTGCGAATTGAAGGTCCCGCGCGCAAAGCAGATGTCGACCGGGCGATCCTCGCGCCAGCGCTTCATCAGATGGGCCGGGCCGCACAACACGCCGACCGGCAGGCCGCCGCCCAGCGTCTTGCCATAGGTGATCAGGTCGGGCTTCACCCCGAAATATTCGGGCATCCCACCCTTCGCCAGGCGGAAGCCCATGAACACCTCGTCGAAGATCAGGACGATGCCGTTCGCGCGACAGGTCTCGGCCAGCTTGTGCAGCCACTCGCGATAGGCGGCCAGATCGGCCCCCGCCTTGCGCCCGCCATCGACCAACTGCCCGTCCGACGGCGCCGAACCATTGGGATGCATCGCCTGGAGCGGATTGACCAGCACACAGGCAATGTCCTTGCGCGTCGCCAGCACCTTCAGCGTGCGCTCGGACATGTCGGCCAGCGTCAGCGTCCGGTTGGCGGGCACCGGGTTGCCTATGCCGGGCTGAACATCGCCCCACCAGCCATGATAGGCCCCTGCGAAGCGCACGAGGCGCGGACGCCTGGTGTGGTAACGCGCGAGCCGCACCGCCTGCATCACCGCCTCGGTGCCCGACATGTGGAACGACACCTCGTCCATGCCCGTCAGGATCGTCAGGCGGCGGACATTGTCGGCGACGACCGGGTGGAAGGCCCCCAGCACCCCGCCCAGATCGGCCACCATCGCCGCCCCCTCGGCCATGGTCCGTTTGTAGAAGTCGTTGCCGAACAGGTTGACGCCGTAGGAGCCGGTCAGGTCGATCAGCCGGTTGCCGTCCAGATCCACCAGCATCGGCCCTTCCGATCGCTGATAGAAAGCGCCCGTGGCCAGCGTCGTGCACACCTTCTCGCGGAACTGGAACGGCACGCGGTACGCGCCGGTGAATTGCAGGTCGGAGAGGCCGCCGCGCGTCTCGCGGGTCAGCGCCAGCGTCTTCGCATAGCGTTCGGCGAAGAGCGCGCCCAACCGCTCGAAGCCCGCGCGCCGCTGGTCGGCAATCGCGCCCGGCGCATCGTCGACGCGGAAGAAGCGGTCCTCGCCATAGCTGTAGAACGGGATCTGCCCGGCAATCCGCTTGGCCATGCGAACATGCCCGCCCAGCCCCGGATGCTTGGCGCGCGACAGGGTCAGCCGCCGATGCCCCTTCGTCAGGGCAACGGCACCGGCGGAAGCGGCCAGCAGGCCAGTGAGAATCGGGTTCATGCGGCCTTTGACCGCGTACCCATGACGGAGGCATGACAATGCGCGGACCCATCATGCGGTTCTTCCTGAACGAGGACATCAATTTCCTCGTCACCAACCGCCTGCCGCGTCGATTCGCGACGAAACTGGTCGGGTGGCTTGCCCGGATCGAGCATCCGCTGATCGCCAGGCCCAGCCTTGCGCTTTGGAAATTCTTCGCAGGCGTCGACCTGTCGGATGCGCGCACGACCCGGTTCAGATCGCTGCGCGACGGTTTCGTCCGTCCCTTGCGCGACGGCGCGCGCGTCTTCGACAGCGACCCCGATACCATCGCCTCCCCCTGCGACGCACTGGTCGGCGCACATGGCCGGATCGAGGGCGACCGGCTCTATCAGGTAAAGGGCTTCCCCTACACGCTGGGCGACCTGATCCCCGATCCCGAACTGGTCGAGCGTTTCCGCGACGGGTCGTTCCTGACCCTGCGGCTGACGGCGGGCATGTATCACCGTTTCCATGCGCCGACGGATATCGTGGTGGAGGGCGTGACCTATCTGTCGGGCGACTGCTGGAACGTGAATCCGATCGCGTTGAAACGGGTCGAGCGCCTGTTCTGCCGCAACGAACGCGCGGTGATCGAGGCGCGGATGTTGATCTCGGGCCAGCCGCTGCTGATCGTGCCGGTCGCGGCGATCCTGGTGGCGAGCATCCGCCTCCACTGCCTGGATACCGTTGCGACACTCCGCGACCACGGCCCCGGCCGCACCGCCTGTTCCGCCCGCATCGGCAAGGGAGAGGAAATGGGCTGGTTCGAGCATGGCTCGACCATCATCCTGTTCCTGCCCAAGGGCATGACACTGGCGGGATCGCTGGTCGAGGGACAAGCGATCCGCGCCGGGACGATCGTCGGGCAATTGTAACGAACAGGCTTTGCCGCCTCCCCCTTTGGGGAGATCAGAATTCCGACCAGTCGCCGTCGTCGACCACGACCGCGGCGGCGGCACTCGATGCGCGGGCGACGCGCGGAGCGGCGGCGATGCGGGGCGTCGCCTGCGCCACCCGGGCCTGAAGCTGGTGGACCGGCGAGTGATGGACCATCGGCGCGGGGGCCCGCGCGACCATGCCGCCGTCGATCAGGCGGAAGCGGCCGACCTCGCGGGTCATGTGGCCGGTTTCCTCGGACAGGCTGCGCGCGGCGGCGGTCGCCTGTTCGACCATCGCGGCATTCTGCTGGGTCACGCCGTCCATCTCGGCGACGGCGGTGTTCACCTGCTGCAGGCCGGTCGCCTGCTGCGCCGCGGCCGAGGCGATGTCGGAGACAAGCGCGTTGATCTCGCCGATCCGCCCGGTGATGCGGGTCAGCGCATTGCCCGCCTGCGCGACCAGTTGCACCCCGGTATCGACCTGCTGGGTCGAAGCGGTGATCCGCTCCTTCACGTCCTTGGCCGCGTCGGCCGAACGCTGCGCCAGCGCGCGCACTTCGGAGGCGACGACCGCAAAGCCCTTGCCCGCATCCCCGGCGCGCGCGGCCTCGACGCCGGCGTTCAGCGCCAGCAAATTGGTCTGGAAGGCGATGCCGTCGATCACCGCGATGATCTCGCTGATCTCATGCGACGAGCGTTCGATGCCATGCATCGCCTCGACGGCCTTGCGCACCACATCGGTCGACTGGTCGGCATCGGCACGGGTTTCGGTGACCGCCTGATTGGCGCGCTTGGCGTTTTCCGCCGTCTCGCGCACCGTCTCGGTGATCTCGTGCATCGCGGCGGCGGTTTCCTCCAGGCTGGCCGCCTGCTGCTCGGTGCGGTGCGACAGGTCGTCCGACGCCTCGCGGATGTCGGCGGCGCCGTTGGTGATCCCCTGCGCGCTGGCGTTCACGGCGGTCAGCGTGGCGGAGACCGAGTCCATCGCGTTGTTGAAATCCTGCTTCAGCTTTGCGAACGGCCCGGTCAGGTCCGCCTCGATCCGCTTGGTCAGGTCGCCCTGCGCCAGCGCGTCGAGGCCGCTGCCGATGCTGCTGACGATCAGGCTGGTCTGTTCGGCCTTGGCGCGCTCCGCCCCGACAAGCTGGTCACGGAACGAGACCATCGCGTCGGCCAACTGGCCCACTTCGTCGCGACGCGGTTCGACCTCCAGTCTGGTGTTCAGATCCCCCGCCGCCAGCCGCCGCATCGCGGTGGTCATCGCCGCCAGCGGATTGGCGATACCGCGGATCAGGGTCATCAGCAGATAGGCCGTCAGGGCGAGCACCAGCACCGAAATGGCGATCGAGGCATTACGCGACCAGATATAGTCCTGATTCGCCTCGTTCATCTCCTTGTCCATCAAAGCGACCTGAATGTCGGTCATGATGGAGGCGTCCTTGTTCGCCGTATCATACATACGCTTGCTGGCCCGGAAACTGGCCAGCGCCTCCGTATTCAGATTCTGGCGGCCGAGATCGATCGTCTTGCGCGACTGCTGCTCGAACTGACCCCAATGGTCTCGAAAGCTGCGGAATTGTTCGATCGCCTTGGGCGATGACAAAGCCCGGTCCAGAAAGGCTTCGCTCTTGGCGATCATCTGCGACCGTTCCTGAAGGTCGCGATAGGCGGCGTCGATCTGATCGGGTTCGGTCGAAAGAACGACCGTCGCCTCGGAGACGCGGTAGTCGGACGTCGCGGTGTTGATCTGCGAAATGGCGACCAGCTTGTCGCGGCGAACGCGCCCCAGATTCTCGGCCACGCTGTTCAGATGCTGCTGGCTCATGATGGACAGCACCATCGTGACGACCAGGGCGGTGGCAAGGATGCCGAACGCCACGAACAATTTGCCGCTGATCTTGAGGTTTTTCATCATGCACCACCCGGAATATGAGGCGGTTATCGCATCGACCTCTTAAGATCGCGTTTCATGGCATGATTGTCGATTGACTTGCCGGAAAGCCGTTTCGCAATCGTTATGATTGCCGATTTTTCACGGACGAGGCCGACATCTTGCATGGTGACCCCGACTGGATTCGAACCAGTGGCCCTCAGATTAGGAATCTGATGCTCTATCCTGCTGAGCTACGGGGCCCCATGCAGGCCGGGTGATACAGGCGGCGCGCGGCGTGGTCCAGAGCGGTTTGTCGGGCGCGATGGCCGGTCAGTTGGCGAGCTTGGGCGGCACCACGGGCAAGGGCAAGGGGGCGACCGGCACCCCCTCTTCGATCAGCGCCTTGGCCTCGGCCAGGCTGGCCTGACCGTGGATCTGCGTCACGGGCGCCTCGCCCTCATGCATGGCGCGTGCCTTCTCGGCAAAGGCACCGCCGACCCAGGTGGATGTCTCCAGCATCTTCGCCTGCGCCTGGGCGAGATGTTCGAGCGCGGCCTTCATCGCCTGCGGGCTGGGCAGATCGGGCTTGCTATTGCCCTTGGCGGCGATCTGCGGCGCCATCACCGCCTTCTCGATGCTGCGGTCGCCGCAGAGCGGGCACTCGACCAGCGCCTTGTCGCGCTGTCCGGCATAGGCGGTCGAGGAGGCGAACCAGGCCTCGAACACATGGCCGCCCGCACAGCGCAGATCGAAGACGATCATGCCTGCACCACCGGCGGAATGGCGCGGCGATGGCGGATGGCGGGCAGGCGTTCGCGGACCGACTCGACCTGCGCCGGATCGATTTCGGCAAAGCCCAGCCCCGCCGCCTCGCCCATGTCGAGTAGCACCTCGCCCCAGGGGCCGACGATCAGTGAATGACCATAGGTGGCGCGACCGTCCTGATGCTCGCCGGTCTGGGCGGCGGCGACCAGATGCACCCCCGCCTCGATCGCGCGGGCGCGGAGCAGCACATGCCAGTGCGCCGCGCCGGTCGGCCGGGTAAAGGCGGCGGGCACCGACAGGATCGTCGCCCCCGCCTCGGTCAGCGCGGCGAACAGCGCCGGGAAACGCAGGTCGTAACAGATGGCGAGGCCCAGACGACCGACCGGCGTATCGACCACCACGGCCTGCGCGCCCGGCGCATAGGCCGCCGATTCGCGCCAGCTTTCGCCGCTGGGCAGGTCGACGTCGAACAGGTGCATCTTGTCATAGCGGGCGCGGATGTCGCCACGGCCGTCGATGACATAGCCGCGATTGGCCAACCGCTCGTCCGCTTCCCGCACCGCCAGCGAGCCGAGATGGACCCACAGGCCATGCGCCGCCGCCGCCGCGCGCACGCGGGCGAGCACCGGATCTTCGCCTTCGGACACCAGATGCGCCGCCGCTCGCGTACGATCGCGGTCGATCAGCCCGGACATCTCCGGCGTGAACAGCATCGCCGCGCCTTTCGCCGCCGCCTCGGCGATGGCACGCTCCAGAACCCCGGCATTGGCGGCGGGATCGATCCCCGCCGTCATCTGCAACACCGCGATTTTGGTCATGCCGCCAGAAGCGGGTCGAGCCCTCCGCGCTTGTCCAGCGCCGCCAGATCGTCCGAGCCGCCGATATGCTGTCCGTCGATAAAGACCTGCGGCACGGTGGTGCGACCGTTCGCGCGCTGGATCATCTCGGCGCGCTGGGGGCCGCCCATGCTGATGTCATATTCCTGGGGCTCGACGCCCTTGGAGGCGAGCAGCGCCTTGGCCCGCGTGCAATAGGGGCAGAACGCCTTGGTGTAGATTTCGACCTTTGCCATGCCCTTCAGGTGTGTCGCGGGACGCCGCTTGTCAATCGCCCGCCCCTTCGATGACCCGCGCCCAGCACAGGATCGCCACCGATGCCGCCCCGGCCGCCAGCAACACCCGGACGCAGGCCCCGGCCGTCGCGCCGGTGGTATAGACATCGTCGACCAGCACGACATGCCGCCCCTTCACCGCCGCTGGGTCGGTGACGCGAAACGCCGCCGTCACCGCTGCGCGCCGCTGCTTGGGGGACAGTCCGCGCAACAGCGGCGTCGCGCGTACCCGCTGGAGGACCTGCCGCGCCATCGACACCCCGCTGCGCCGCGACACGCCTTCGCCGATCAACACCGCCTGATTGAAGCCGCGCCGCCACAAGCGCCAACGGTGAAGCGGGACGGGGATCAGCAGGTCCGCCCCCGGCGGCATCCGCCGCGCCATCGGCCCCGCCATCGTCTCCGCCACGCCGATCCGCCCGCCATGTTTCAGCCGGATCGGCAGTTCGCGCGCGATGGGGCCGTAGGCGACGGCGGCATACACCCCCGTGTGGCGCGGCGGATCGGCCAGACATGCCCCGCATCGCCCCGTCAGCCCGCCCAGCGGCATTCCGCAACCCGTACAGCCGAGCGTGTCCAGGAACCGCAACTGCCCCCAGCACGGCCCACAGAAACGATGATCCGCCTCGACCGGCTCGGCACAGCCCGGGCAGCGCGGCGGCAAGGCCCAGTGCGCCAGGGCCAGCAGCGGGGCGGCGAGCACGGCGCGGCCCCGCTCCATCGCAAATCCGGTCTGTTTCGATCCCGCCCCCATCGGCTGTGCCTTGTCCCCGATCGCGCGAGCGCGCACAAGCGCGCGGGTGAGCATGTCCACCATCTTCGACCGTCGCGCCCGCCGCCTGCGGCGCGACCGTGCCCAGCCCGATTTCGCCGAGCATGATTTCCTGCGCGCCGCGATGCTCGACGGGCTTGCCGAGCGGCTGGATGCCGTCACCCGGCCGTTCCACGACATATTGGACCTGGGCTGTTTCGACGGCAGCTTCCTGCCCCCGCCGGGGACGCGGGTGGCGCGGCTGGACCCCGGCTTCGCCTTTGCCCGCGCCGCGCAGGGCGTTCAGGGCGACGAGGACCGCCTGCCCTTCGCCGATCGCAGTTTCGACCTAGTGGTGAGTGCGGGCGTGCTCGACCAGATCGACGACCTGCCCGGCGCGCTGACGCTGATCCGCCGGGTACTGCGCCCCGATGGCCTGTTCCTGGGCGCGTTCGTCGGCGGCGGATCGCTGCCCCGCCTGCGCGCCGCGCTGCGCGTCGCCGAGGCCGAACGGCCGGTCGCGCGGCTCCATCCGCAGGTCGATGTGCGGTCGGCGGGCGACCTGCTGATGCGCGCGGGCTTTACCCTGCCGGTCGCGGATATCGAGACGCTGGCGGTCCGCTACCGCGATTTCGGGCGGCTGCTGGGCGATCTGCGCGGCATGGGGGCGAGCAACCTGCTGGCCGAGCGGCGTCCGATCGGGCGGGACGCGCTGGCAGCGGCGGCGGGGGCCTTTGCCGACTTAGCCGATCCCGATGGTCGCGTGGCCGAACAGTTCAACCTGGTCTTCCTGACCGGCTGGGCACCCGACCCGTCGCAGCCGGTGCCCGCCAAGCGCGGCAGCGCGACCGCGTCGCTGGCCGAGGCGCTGAAGCCCAAGCCCGAGACGGGCAAATGATCAGCCGATGATCGCGCCGCGATCCCCCGCCAGGATACGGCCCATCGCCTCGAACAGCTGATCCATCGCGACCGGCTTCACGATCACGTCGTCGGCCCCCGCGCTCAGACAGCGTTCGCGCAGGTCGACGCCGCTGTCGGCAGTCACCACGATGATCGGCACCTCGGCCTTCTGGTCGCCCCGCGCGCGGATGTGGCGGATGGCGGTGATGCCGTCCATGCCCGGCATGCGCAGGTCGATCAGGATCATGTGATAGTGATCGCGGTCGATCATCTCCAGGCCAAGCTCGGCATTTTCCGCCTCCGCCATGCTCGCGCCCGCCACATCCAGCATGTCGCGCACGACGCGGCGATTCATCCGGTCGTCCTCGATGAAAAGGACGTTCATCCCCGTCCCCTTCGCCCGTCCCGCCGGATCGCATATGTCATCGCGGTCATTATGGCGCCCTAACGATCATGCCGCTTGCGTTACAAGGGGTTGGGCGGCGGTTTGCGGTGAGGTGTTGAACATCTTCCGCATCAGCTCGGCCCCCGTGATCGGCTTGACGATGATTTCGATCAATCCCTCACCAAGGAACTCGTTCCCCTCCATCGGTTCCGTTTCCGGCCACAACAGGCGGACGGGCATCGGGCGGTCGCTGGCGGTCACGATCCGGGCCAGGGCGGCGATGACGCCCTCATCGCGGATCGCGCTGTCGTCGATCAGTATCTGCGTGACGCCGCCGTCACTCAGCCGACACGCGGCCTCCCCGGCGGTTGCGGCAAAGGCGACCTGCGCGTGCGGCGCACACAATTGCGTCCACATGGCGCGGCGGATCGGATTGCGGTCGAGGATCAGCACCAGCGGACGCTCCGGCCGGGCCGCAGGCTCGACCTCGGTCAGCGGCACGGTCAGCAGGAAGCGTGATCCCCGGCCCTGCTCGCTCTCCACCGTCACGTCGCCGCCCATGGCGCGCGCCAGCCGCCGACAGATCGCCAGCCCCAGTCCGGTGCCGCCGAACTGGCGGGTGGTGCTGGCATCGGCCTGACGGAATGCCTCGAATATCTCCTCCAGCTTGTGCGGCGGGATGCCGATGCCCGAGTCGATGACGCTGACCGACACCCCGTCCGCGTCCCGACGCGCGACCAGTCGGACCTGCCCGGTGCTGGTGAATTTCAAGGCATTGGACAAAAGGTTGAACACGATCTGCCGGATACGCGCCGGATCGCCCATCACCGTGGCGGGGCAATCGTCCAGATCGACCGCGAAGCCGATCGCCTTGGCCGCCGCCTGCCCCTCGAACAGGCGGGAGGCGTCACGGATCGTGATCGCCAGGTCGAAGGGCGTGTGCTCCAGCGTCAGCTTGCCGCGCTCGATCTTGGCGACGTCGAGCAGATCGTCGACCAGCGCGCGCATGGTCAGACCGGCGCCGTGCATCACCTCCACCCGCTCACGCTGTTCGCTGGCCAGCGCGGCATCGGCCAGCATCACCTGCGTCATGCCCAATATGCCGTTCAAGGGGGTGCGAATCTCGTGGCTGGTCGTCGCCAGGAACTCGGTCTTGACTGCCAGCGCCTTTTCCAGCTGGTCGTTGGTCACGGCCAGTTCGCCATGCGCGGCGCGGATGCGGTTGCGGCTGCGGCCCAGCGTCACCAGCCAGATGCCGAGCAGCGCCAAGACCACGATGATGCCCGCGACCGAGCCGATCAGGATGAACCGCTCGGTCCGCAACTGCGCCCGCTCGAACGCGATGTTCCGTTGGAGGTCCGCCGCCTTCATCCGCGCGATGCGCAGTTCCTGATTGGCGAAGTCGAAGCGCGCGCCCATCAGGGCGAGGTTGGTCGAGGTCGCGAGCCGTGTCGATTCGTCGTCGATCCGCTTCAGCGCCTGCAAATGGCGCAGTGCATCGGCGGTCCGCCCGACCGCCAGATAGATGCGATAGGCACTTTGATGCGCATCGCGCTGCGCCACCGGGGTTTCCGTAAGATCGACGCTTTCAAAGCTGCGATCGATCAGCCGCGCCGCATCGGCCGCCCGCCCCCGCTGAAACGCGGCCTGAGCGGCAATCGCATCCAGGGCGCGTTGGTCGGACGGGTCGGCGCGCCGGGCACGGGCGATCGCCCCCTCCCCCGCCGCGACATGGCCCCGCCGCAATTCCGAGCGCGCCATGTTGCGCCAAACCTGTGCGAGCAATGTCGGGCTGTCCATCTTGCGGGCCAGGCTCGCCGCTTCGCGAAGCTGGTCCAGGGCATCGTCGATCCGTCCCAATTCGCTCAGCGTGACCGAACGGTTGTTCAGGATGACCATGCGCAGCGCGTCGTCGCCGCGATAGATGGCACGCGCCTGCTCCAGATAGCGCAACGCCGAGACATAATCCTTTGCGTCGAGATAGAGATTGGCGATCTGGACCAGCGCCCGCGCCTGTCCGCGCATGTCGTTCAGATGCTGGAAGATGCGATAGGCGGCCTGATAGGTGCTCAGCGCGTCGGCGATCCGGCCGCCATCGGTGTCCAGCCCCCCGGCGGACAGCAGGAGATTGCCGTAGAGATCGGATTGCGGTGCCCTTTGCCGGGCCGTGCGCAACGCACCGGCAATGGCGGCCTTTGCCGCCTCATGCTGCCCGAGGCGGCTGGCCCCCTCGCCACGCAGCCAGTCGGCCGTGGCGAGTGCCAGCGATCGCTGCCCCGGATCGCCGATGCCACGGGCCAGCAGGCGTGCCCGTTCGGCCTCCTGCATGGCGCGCGCCGGATCGCGCAGCATCTCGGCCTTGGCCGTATCGACCGCCCGGTCGAAGGCGGGCTGAAAGGCGGTGGCGTTGCTCTGGCCACGGACCTCCGCCGCCGCCACCAGCAATCCGGCAATGACCAGCGCGATCCTAAGCGCGCGCACGGGTCACCAACCGGGCCAACGGCGTCGGCCGGGCCAGTTCCGTCACGGCCTGATGCGCCTGTTCGTCCAGGAAGTGGATCAACGCCTCCAACCCGATCGGGCGACTGATCAGGTAACCCTGGATCATGTCGCACCCCATGACGCTGAGCAGCGCCAGCGTCGCGGGCGTCTCCACCCCCTCGGCGACCACTTCCATCTCCAGCGCATGAGCCAGATCGATCGTCGAACGCACGATCAGCGGGTCACGGTTGCTGCTGGTCAGTTGCGTGATGAACAGCTTGTCGATCTTCAGCTCGCACGCCGGAAGCTGCTTGAGATACGAAAGCGAGGAAAGCCCCGCGCCGTAATCGTCGATGGCCACCGCGATGCCCATGTCGACAAAGGCCTGGAGATTGGCCATCGCGCTGTCGGGATCGCGAATGACCGAGGTCTCGGTGATCTCGAACCCGATGCATGCGCCGCTGTCGAGGACGAGCGCACAGGCCTCGCGCACGAAATGCGGGTCGCCCAGCAACATGCCCGAGATATTGATGAAGATGCGAAGCGGGTGGCCCGCCGCCGCCAGACGACGCTGGTCGGCGATGACGTGACGCAGGATCCACAGGGTCAGCGGGCCGATGATCCGCGATTCCTCGGCGACCGGGATGAACTCGACCGGGCTGATCAGGCCATAGCTGGGGTGCCGCCAGCGCAGCAGCGCCTCGACGCTTGCGACCCGCTGTTGGCGGACATGCACCTTGGGCTGATATTCAACGAACAGCGCGTCCCTGGCGATGGCGCCGGTCAGTTCATGCGCCAGCGCGATGCGGTCGAGCCGTCCGGTGGGGACCGCCATTTCACGCACGACCAATCGCCCCTCGACCTGCGCATCCGCCAAGGCCTGCTCCGCCTCTTCGAGCAGGCGGATATCGTCGTCATGCGGCACGGCGGCGACGGCGGCGCCCAGCACGGGTTCGATGCGACATTCGCCCTCCGGCAGCGCGAAGGGATGCCCCAGTACCTCGGAAAGCGTCACCAGATGCGAATCCAGCGACTTGCGAGTCTCGGCGCGGACCATGACCTCGACCTGGGCGGGGGCCGTCGGTCGGGCGATCGCGTCGGGGATATATTGGGCAACCCGCTCGGCAACCGCCTCGACCAGCGTGGCGCTCAGCGTGCGGCCCAATTGGCGGCGCAGCAGGGTGAAGTTGCCGATGCCGATCAGCACCAGCGATTGCCACTGGGAATCGCCATGGGCGGCGGCGGGCACCGTGGTGGACGGAGACGCGTCAGGCGCGGCGGACGGAGGGCCGTTCTTCACGCCCGCGACACTAGGGTCGGGGGTTAAACAAGGCGTTAACCCCGTTAGCCCCGCCAAACCAACTATTTGTCCGTTCGTCGCTTACCCATTGCGTAATGGTTAATGCCGAATTAACTATATCACGGCACTCAAAAGGGTGCTTTCGAGGGAGAAAACCCATGCTGAAGTTCATTCTGGCGCTGATTCACGGCGAGACGATGCGCCCTTGGTAATCCAAGTTAAGTCATGGGGCGATCGCGGCGGAGTTAACGCCGTCGATCGCCTCATGATTTTTGACTAACCCAAGTAATGATCGCGTCCGTTAACGGATCAGATCATCCGCCAGCCGCAGCATGAACGCGGCACCGCGTTCCATCTGTTGCACCTCGATATATTCGTCCGGTTGATGCGCTTGCGCGATCGAGCCCGGACCGCAGATCACGGTCGAGAAACCCGCCCCCTGAAACTGCCCGGCCTCCGCCGCATAGGGCACCGCCCGCGCCGGGCCGTTATCGCCCGCCCAGCGCCGCGCCAGTTGCTCCGCAAGACCATCCGCCTCGGGCGCGAAGGAGGGGGTGCGTGACCGTCGTTCGACCCGGACCCCGGCTTCGGGAAAGCGGGCGCGCAGTTCCGCATCTGCTGCCTCGCACGCCGCGAAGAAGGGCGCCAGGATCGCCTCGGGCTCCTGCCCCGGCAGGGTGCGCAGGTCGAAGGCGAAGCGGCACTCGCGCGCCAGGATATTGACCGCCGTACCGCCGTTCATCTGGCCGATGGTCAGTGTGGCGTGATGCGGGCAGAAGGGCCCATGTGGATCGCCCTCCCCCGCCAGCCGGTCGGCAAGGTCCGCCAATTGCTGCATCAACCGCACCGCCACCATATTGGCCGAGGCGCCGAGATGGATCAGGCTGGAATGCGCCTCATGCCCCGTGATCTTGACGTTCCAGGTCGCGATCCCCTTATGCCCGCTGACCACCACCATCTCGGTCGGCTCGCCCACCACCACGGCGGCGGGTGACGGCAGCTCGCGCGCGATCTCGGCGATCATCGACGGCGCGCCCAGGCATCCCACTTCCTCGTCATAGGAAATGGCCAGATGCAGCGGCCGCGTCATGCCGCCCCGCGCGACATGCGGCGCCAGGGCCAGCGACAGTGCCAGAAACCCCTTCATGTCGCAGGTCCCCCGCCCCAACAGCCGGTCGCCGCGCCGGGTCAGCCGCCAGGGATCGCTGGTCCAGGGCTGGCCGTCGACCGGCACCACGTCGCTATGTCCCGACAGGACGACCCCGCCAGGCTCCATCGGGCCGACCGTGGCGTAGAGATTGGCCTTGCTGCCATCGGCGTTGAACACCCGCCGCCCGGTGACGCCGATTCCGCCCAGATGCCGCTCGACATAGTCGATCAGCGCCAGGTTCGATTCGCGCGACGTGGTGTCGATCGCGATCAGGTCGGCCAGGATGGCGGTGGCTTGGGCGGAGAGCTGGTCCGGGGTCATGCTGACATCCTGCCGGATGTTTCATTTTGATGAAACCCTGATGGGGACGTCACCTTCCTCCCCTGCAAGGGGAGGTGGCAGGGCGAAGCCCTGACGGAGGGGTGTCATACTCTCAATAGCAGGACACCCCTCCGACGCGCGATGCGCGCCACCTCCCCTTGCAGGGGAGGAATTGTCTACCTCAGAAATCGCGCGAATAGCGTAGGCTCGCCGCCGATCCGCCGAACGAGCCGGTCTGGGTCAGCAGGCTGAGCGTGCGGGTCAGCGCGATCTGCAACTGGGTGGCGGTGAAGCCGCGCGCATCGGTGACGATCTCCACATAGATATTGTCGGTGATGTACTTGCCCGCCGCCAGGCTGGTGCCCCGGCCGGTCGCCTCGTCGGCACCCAGCACGCGCAGCCGGTCGAACCCGGTCGCCGAGCGCAGCTTGCCCAGCGGGTTCAGCCCGCCGCCGCCCGACCCGCGCAGCGAGTTGAGCGCGGCGGCCAGCTGGATCGCCTCGGTCGCGGACAGGTTCTCGGGGTTGGTCCCGAACAGCAACCGGCTGAGCACTTCGTCCTGCGGCAGGGTCGGCGTCGAGGTGAAGCTGATCTGCGGACGCTGGCCGGTGCCCGTGACGTTGATGACCGCGGTGATGCCGTCGGTCGTCGTCGTCGCCTGGATGTTGATGTCCGGATCGGTCAGCGCGCCGCCACGGAAGCGGATCGTGCCGCGATTCACCTCGAACCGCTTGCCGGCAAAGCTGTAGGTGCCGCGTACCAGGTCGAGCCCGCCATTGATCGTCGGCGCCGCACTGGTGCCGCCGATGCGCAGGTCCATCTCCCATTCGGACTCCAGCCCCATGCCGGAGACGAACAGCTGGTTGTCCGCCCGCACCCGCAGGTCGAGGCGGAACAGCCCCGGGGGGGCGGCGGGCGCGGGTCGGTCGGTCGGACGCGGGGTCCGAATCTCGCTGCGACGGCGCACGCCGGTCAGCTCGGGCACCTCGGCCTGACCCTGGCGGATGATCTGATAGCGCGCATTGGGCACGGTCAGGTCGCCCCGGATCAGGCCGCCGTCGCGGTTGTGAGTCAGGCGGATCGTGCCGCTGGTCGTCGCGGCCAGCGCATCGCTGTCGGCCAGCCGTGCATTGTTGAGCTGCGCGCGGATGTCGACGGGATAGCCGCTGTCCGCCGCAAGGCCGATCGAGCCCTGCGCCTGGATCGTCCCCTCGCCCGCCTTGGCCTGCAACCGGGTAATCTCCAGCCGGTCGTTGTTGAAGCGGCCCGCCAGCTGCATGTTGGTGAGGCGGGTGCCGTATGCCTCATTGTCATAGGTCAGGTTGTCGGCGCGGATCAGGCCGTTGAGCTGCGGCGACGACACGCGTCCGCCGAAATCGGCGGCGACCGCGATCGGGCCGCTCAACTGCTGGTTGGGAAGCGCCGCGAAGGAGAACAGCACCGCCGAGGGACCGTTGTAGCGGATGCCACCCGACAGGGGCGCCTGCATCAGCCGGTTGACCCAGCCGCCATTGCCCGGCGGCAGCGGACGCAAGTTCGCGACCATACGGCCGACCACCATCTGCCCACGCCGGATCAGCGCGCGCGCCTCGCCGCCATCGGGAACCAGACGGCCTGCGAATACGATGTCCACCGACTCCGACACAGCGGCGAGGCCGGTGCGCCGGAAATTTGCGATGGTCAGCCGCGCCTCGGCGGCGGGGAAGCTGGCGTCGCGCGCCTGCGCGAAGTCGAGCGCGCCGCTCGCCTCGCCCGAAATGCCGAGATTGGGGACGAAGGCGTCGAGGATCGACAGTTGCAGCTTGTCCAGCCGCGCCTGCGCCTTCAGGCCATTGCCATAGGACCCCGCGACCAGCACCGACCCGCGCCCGAAGTCGATCCGGGTCGGCGTCACCTGCCACTCGCCCTTCACATTCTGGATGCGCGCGGGGTTGGCGGTGCGGAAATTGATGCCGTTCGCCTGCCCCTTGGCCGCGACCAGATAATTGTTCGGCGCAAGTTGCGCATTGAGCGCGATATTGAACGGAATGCTCGATGATCCGGTCAGCACCGCCTGCGCGGTGCCGCGTCCGCCGGTATAATTGACCTTCGCACGCGCCGACTGGATCACCACCTCGCCATAGCGGGTGTCGGCCAGTTGCGCGTCGGCGACGATCTGCGGCGCGCCCGGCAGCATAACCACGCTGGCGTTGACGATGGCGCGACCGATGGTGAAATCGACCATGCCGGGCACGCGGGCATTATAGGCCCGCGCAGCGATATCGGCCCGCTGGTTGCCGCCCTGATCGGACAGCTGGGCGCGGCCGTTGATCCCCTGCCCGGCAAATTGCAGCGTCCCCGCAAATGGCCCCGCCGCCGTCTGCACCAGCCGCCCGGTCGTGTTGATCCCGGCAAAGACCAGGCTGCGAATGTCGACCGCCAGCTGCCGCCCGGTGCTGACCAGCACATTGGCGGTGAAGGGACCGTAATTGGTGTCACCGCTGGCATTAACGGCATAGGCGCCGTTCTGCCCCACGACCCGCGCCTGGAGATTGGCGAGGCCGACCCCGACGCCTGGCCTGGCCGCGCGCAGCACGATCACCGGATTGGTCTGCGACCCCGTCACCCGTGCGGTGATCGGGCCGTATTGGTTGGAATAGGCATCCGCCTCGACCGCCAGCGCGCCGTTGGCGGGATTGTAGCGCCCGCTGCCCCGCGTCACGCGGAATTGCGGCGCGGCCAGCCGCAGGCCGCTGAAGGTCACGATGCCTTGCGGGCTATACTCGACATCGGCGCGAACGATCGCATTGCCGCCCAGGAAGTTGCGCGCGCCCTCATTGAAGATCTGCGAGGTGCGGGCGACCACCCGACCCTTCATCCCGAAGCCGCCCGGCGTCGCCACCAGATTGGCGTCGGTCGTCAGGTTGATGATGCCGATGCTCTCGACCCGGTAATTGTTGACCCGGCCCTTCAGCGCACCGGTGTAGCGGCCGGTATTGAGATTCGCGACGACCACGGCGGTCGCATCGATATTGTCCGACCGGATGCGCAGATTGTCCGACAGGATATTGGGCATGGCGATCGCAAAATCGCCCTGGATCGCGACATTGGTGGTCAACCCGCCGACGGCGGCGTTCAGCCCCGCGATCCGCTTCGCCCGCGCCTTGACCGGCACCAGGATGCGATCGGCATTCACCTTCGCCAGACCCTCGGCATAGAGATTCTGGACCGAGGTTTCGCCGAACCCGAGCGCGGCGGCGCGCAGCTTATAGTCGACCGTGGGCGTCGCGAACGCCCCGTTCAGCACCACGCGCGCCAGCACGTCGCGGCCCGTCAGATTGGGAGCGATGGCGCCGGGCGTCAGCAGCTTGGCATCGACCGCGAAATTGCCGAACTGGCTCTTGGCCAGATCGATCAGCCCGCCCGCATCGACCAGCAGCGCCGAGGAACGCAGCTTCATCCGCGTGTCCGCCCGCCGCTCGTTCAGCGTGGTGTCGATCGCGACCTGGAGCGCAGGCGCGGTCAGCCGCTCGACCGGGCGTTCAAGGTACAGGCCGGGGCGGGTCACGCCCCGAACCTCGATATGACCATCGCGCGCCGTGGCGTTCAGATTGGCGAGCTCGCCGCCGCCCAGCGTGGCGATGGCACGCCCCTGCCAGGCTTTCCACCCGCCGCGTCCGTCGACGGTCACGGTCATCGGCGCCTTCAGCCCCGCCATCGAGGCGACGACGCCGCCGGTCGGCGCGGTCAGCTTGACGTCCACCGCCAGCCGGTCGGCATCGGGCACCGCATCGAGGACCAGGCGGAGCCGGTCGCCGCCCGCGATACCGGGCCCGCGCAGCGCATCCGCGCTCGCCGTCACCTGCGCACGGCGGTCGGCGATATGCACCTTGCCGTCGATCGCCAGGATGTGACGCTGCCCCGTCACCGGCGCACCGATCACGAAGCGCTTGATGGCCAGACGGTTCACGTCGATGTCGAGATCGGGGAGCAGCGGCGCGTTGGGATCGCTGGGCGTCGGCTTCAGCTCGGGCCGCCTCGCCAGCGTTACGAGGTCGGCGGTCAGCGAGCGGACATCGACATGGTTCTTGGTATAGGCGAAGGGCCGCCAGTCGACCGCGAGGCGCGGGCTCGACAGGAACACGCCCTTGGGGTCGCTGACCCGCAGGTCGACCAAGTTCATCCGGCCATAGAGCGAACCCTCGATCCGCCCGACCTTGATGTTCAGGCCCGAGGCGGTGGTATAGCCGCCCAGCTGGTCCGCGACGAAGCGGCGGCCCGGATCGGTGTTGATGCCCAGAAGGATCGCCCCGACCAGCAGGATCAGCCCCAGGATCGCGATGCCGATCCATTTGAGCACGCGCTGCCATACGGGGCGACGGACGATGACCGTCTCGTTGACGGGTTCGGCGGCCATGGTCTGTTCGTCCGCCATCAGAAGGCCTGCCCGATCGAGATGTACAGGGCGACCTTGCCGTCACCCGGTCGCGGGTTCAGCGGCGTCGCCACGTCGACGCGCAGCGGCCCGAAATTGGTGTAGAAGCGCCCGCCGATGCCCGCGCCGAAGCGCAGGTCCTTGCCGGTCGGCAGCGTGCTTTCATAACTGTTGCCCGCATCGATGAAGGGCACGATGCCGAAATTGCCGAAGCGATAGCGCGCCTCCAGCGCGAACTCGTTCAGGCTGCGTCCGCCGACCGGATTGCCCTGCGGATCGAGCGGCCCCAGCCGCTGGAAGCCGTAACCGCGCACCGACCCGCCGCCGCCGCCATAATAGCGGCGCGAGGGGGCGAGGTCATCGCGGTCGATCCCGAAGATAGCGCCCGCCCGCGCCCGGCCCGCAAGGACGAGGCTGTCGTTGAAGGGATAATAGAAGGTCCCTTCGATCATGGTCCGCGCATAGGGCCGCACCGCCCCGCGCACCGAGGTTTCGGGGCTGAGGTTCAGTTTCAGGCGATAGCCGCGCGTCGGATTGAGCAGGTCGTTGGACTGGTCGAACACCACCTGTCCGGGGATCGCCGCGATACCGAAGGTCGCGCGCCGCCGGTCGCCGAGCGCGAAGTCGTAGACGCTTTCGTTAGTGCCGGTCAGCTCGCCGCCATAGGCATAGGTGAATTTCTTCTGCCAGATCGGCGTCGAGTCATAGCTCCAACGGAAGGCGACCGTGCCGATAAACGCGTCGAACGCATCGTAATTCTGATGGCTGGCCGAGGCGATGACCTGGAAGGTCCGGTCACGCCGCCCGGCATTGGAACGACGGAAGGTGCCGCTCAAGCCCTGTTCCTGCGTACCGGCGATGACCGAGGCGATGATCGCACCCTCGGGCGGGAAGGCGTTGCGGTTGGTGAAGCTGCCCTGCAACCGCACGCCCTGGCCGGTCGAATAGCCGCCCTCCCCCGACAGGGTACGGCTCGGCCCCTTGGTCTGCGTGACCTGAAGGTCGATCTGCTCGGTACCGTCGGGATTCATGCGGCCGGTCCGCTTCGGCTCGACCGCGACGCCGTTGAACAGGCCGGTGGCGACCAGCGCGTTGCGCAGGTCGTCGGTCAGCCGCGAATCGTACAGCTGCCCCGCGTCGAAGCGCGGGAAGACGTTCAGGTGATTCAGGTCGAAGACGGTATCGCCCACCGTCGTCAGCTTGCCGAAAGACGAGCGCGGCCCGGTATCGACCGGCAGCGTATAGGCGCCGACCGGCTCCGGCCCCTGATCCTCCAGCAGGATGTCGCGCTGTCCCACCTTGACGAAGGGATAGCCGCGCTGGGGCAGGACTAGACTGACATTGGCCTCCGCCCCCTCGATCCGCGCCGCCTCGATCGCATCGCCGACCTTCAGCGGCAGGTTGGAGCGGATCAGGTCGGTCGGCACGGTCGGTTGCGCGTTCACCGTGATCGACGACAGGCGATAGAGCCGCCCCGGCGTCGCGGTCAGCACGACCTTCAGGCGCCCGGCCTCACCGCCCTCCGCCCCTTCGCGCTGGAGCGTCGAGATAGCGGTGGCGTCGTAATAGCCCAGCGACTTCATCAGCCGGATCGCCAGCTGCTCGTCCTCGCGCGCCCGCGCCGAGACCTGGGTCGCGTTCGCCGCCTTGCCCTTGCCCTCGCGCAGTGCCGACAGCCCCTTGAACTCGTCGTCCAGCTTCAGCTCGGCGAGCCCGCGCACCTCCATGTCATAACGGATATCGGGCGCGCGCTGCCCCTTGGCATCGGCCATGGCGTCGAGCGGTGTCGTGTCGAAGCTGCTCAACGGGGTCAGCGGCTGGGCGAGTTGCGGGTCTTCGGGCGCGATGGCGCCGATCGTCTCGCCGGTCGACAGCGGCTGGTTGGTCTGCGCGCTCGGCAGCGGCGGCGCGGTCTGCGGGGAAGGAATGGCCTGCGGACTGGTCAGTGCCGGGGGCTGGTCCTTCGCCATGGCCGACATGGGCTCCAGCGGTGCGTTGATATCGCCGCTCAGCGGCGGCAGTGCGGCGTTGAACTGCGCATCGGGGACGATCGGGGCATTGCCCTGCGGGTCGGTGCTACCCTCGCGCTGGTCCTGCGGCAGGCTCGGTCCTTGCGCGGGGGCGGTGCCGGGTTTGGACAGCTGTGCCGATACCGGGGAGGAGAAAAGGGTGGGAGCGATCAGCGCGAACGCAAGCCAGGTGTGTCTGCCGATCCGTTCCGCCACGCCGTCAAAAGCCCCTTTCCGACAGGGCTCTTCCGCAATTCGGAATGATCCCCCACCGCGCCATAACGCCGACAGAAGCCGTGAAGTTCCCTCGGGTGATCAGCGCTCGGCAGGTGCACATCCGACCAGACCGCCGACGGGCACGATGATTTCATCCTGATTCCCGCGCGTTAGGCGAATACTGGCATCGGAGACGATCGCCCCATCCTGCAAGGTCTCGCGCTGGGTGATCGTCATGTCGAGCGTCGCGGTGACACCCGCCCCGGCATAACGGGTCGTGCTCGCCAGCCCCAGAGTCGCGCCGCCCCCGGCCTCGGCCGCGGTCAGGTCGGTCGGCTTGCCGTCCAGCATGATGCGCAGCCGACCCGGCTCGACCATGGCAACGAAACGCTGGTCCTGCACCGCCCAGAGATAGGCCGCGCAGCCGCGCTGGGGCAGAGCCTGTTTGGGCAGTGCACCCAGAACCGGGGGCGCGGGCACGGTCGGGGTCGCCTGTGCCAAAGCGAGGATCGACAGAAGCATCATGCGGCCATTCCTATCATCAACACCCAGGCCGGGTAAGCCGCCAGCGCCAGCAGCGATCCCAGCGGCACCATGTCCTGCCCGCTCGCCCGCTGCCCCAGCAGATGCCGCATGACGACAAAGCCCAGCCCGATGACGCACGCCGCCAGCAACACGCCCGGCAGCATCCGCCAGCCCAGCCACAGTCCGATCGCGCCCAGCAGCTTGGGGTCGCCGCCCCCCATCCCCTCGCGCCCACGCCAGCGGCGATAACCCTCGGCAATCGTCCAGAGCGCGCCGAAGCCGACCACTCCGCCGATGACCCGCTCACTCAGCAACGGCGCATGGCCGAGCACCCCGGTCAGCAGACCCGCCCCCGCCAGCCACACGGTCAACCGGTCGGGCAGCCAGAAGGCCAACGCGTCCAGCGCCCCGAGCGCCAGCAGCGTCCAGCCGAACAGCGCCCCCGTCCAGCCATCCGGCCCCGCGACCCAGCCCGCCGATACGCCGATCAGTGCGGCGATTGCCTCGATCCGCCAGTGCACCGGATCGATCGGCTGGCGGCACCGCGCGCACCGTCCGCGCAGCGCGACGAAGCTGACAACCGGCACCAGCTCCCACGCCCGCAACGTCTTGCCGCAATGGTCACAGGCCGACCGCCCCGTCAGCACCGACCGCTCGTCCATCCAGCGCAGCACCAGCGCCGCGACGAACGACCCGATAATCGCCCCCGCCACGCCATAGATCGCGGCCCAAGCCGCCGATGCCGCCCCGAACGTCATGCCGATCCCTTATCGTCTCCCCTCCCCTTCAGGGGAGGGGCCGGGGGTGGGGCGCTTCCACGAACGCAACGCGCGTGGCGACGCCCCGCCCCAAACCCTCCCCCGAAGAGGGGGGGCTTCCATGGCCCCCTAACCCCTTTGCGTGGCCTGAGCAAAAGGCGTAAGGCGCGCGCCAAACAACGACATCAAAACAGACCCAATCGGAGAGTATGCCATGACGGATCCCATCGTCATCCTGTCCTATGCCCGCACCCCCATGGGCTCGTTCCAGGGCAGCCTGTCGGGCCTGTCCGCAACCCAGCTGGGTGCCGCCGCCGTCAAGGGTGCGGTCGAGCGCGCGGGCGTGGACGCCGCGCTTGTCGAGCGTATCCATATGGGCTGCGTCCTCCCCGCCGGGCTGGGCCAGGCGCCCGCGCGCCAGGCGGCGATCTTTGCGGGCCTTGGCGAACATGTCGAGGCGACGACGGTCAACAAGATGTGCGGGTCGGGCATGCAGGCCGCGATCATGGCGGCAGAAGCACTGGCGGCGGGATCGGCCGATCTGATCGTCGCGGGCGGCATGGAGAGCATGACCAACGCCCCCTATCTCAGCCACAAGCATCGCGGCGGCGCGCGGATCGGGCACGACACGCTCTACGATCACATGTTTCTCGACGGGCTGGAGGACGCCTATGAGCGCGGCCGCCTGATGGGCCATTTCGCCGAGGAAGCCGCGCAGGAATATCAGTTCACGCGGGGCGCGCAGGACGATTTCGCCATCGCCTCGCTGGAACGCGCTAAGGCGGCGCAGGGCGCGGGCGCGTTCGACCGCGAGATCGTGGCGGTCACGGTCAAGACCCGCAAGGGCGAGGAACGGACCACCCTCGACGAACAGCCCGCCAAGGGCGATCCCGCCAAGATTCCGACGCTGAAGCCCGCCTTCTCCAAGGACGGCACGATCACGGCGGCGAACGCCTCGTCCATTTCGGACGGTGCGGCGGCGCTGGTGATGACGCGCTTGAGTGTCGCCGAAAAGCTGGGCCTGACGCCGATCGCACGGGTCGTGGCGCAGGCGGGCCACGCCCATGCCCCCGCCCGCTTCACCACCGCCCCGGTCTTTGCGATGCGCAAGGCCCTGGAGCGCGCAGGCTGGGCAACCGGCGACGCCGATCTCTACGAAGTCAACGAGGCGTTCGCGGCGGTGGCGATGATCGCGATGCGGGACATGGACCTGTCGCACGACCGGCTGAACGTCCATGGCGGCGCCTGCGCGCTGGGGCATCCGATCGGTGCCAGCGGCGCACGGGTGCTGGCGACCCTGTTGTCGGCGCTGGAGACGAAGGGCGCCAAGCGCGGCGTCGCGTCGCTCTGCATCGGCGGCGGCGAAGCCACCGCGATGGCGGTGGAGTTGATGTAAGCTCCCCTTCTTTCTCCACTCCCGCAGGCCGGAGGGCATCCTTCCTCTTACTCCCCTCCCGTAAACGGGAGGGGTCGGGGGAGGGCACGGAGTCTCACCGAGACCATCGCCTGCGGCCCCCCTCCCCCATCCCCTCCCGCAAGCGGGAGGGGTGTGTTGCGCGGCGAGCGAAGGAATCCTTACAACTGCCACGGCGCGACGCGCAGCCCTCAAAGCCAGATAGTGCCACGACGCTTCTCCCCTCCCGCAGGCGGGAGGGGCGCGCCAAGAAGCTTACGGTAGAACCTCACCCGGCTCGACACCCCAGATCGAGCCCACCGGCACGAACCCGGCCTGCCCCTTCACGTCGAACCGGCACCAGCCGCCGTTACACTCGCTGATCCGCCCGACCACGCCGGGGGCCGCGCGCCACAGCGTCTTGGCGCCCTCATCCGGGGCCGAGCGCATCGGCAGCGGCTCGGTGCCGCGCACGATGGCGGTGCGCGTGTTGCGCAGCAGGACGGCGAGCATCCAGCCCTCCGTGCCGTCCGGATCCTGGACCTTGCGCCATTCCTTGAACACGGCGACGACCTTCACGGGCAGGTCGGCGCGGCGGTAATTCCAGCTGGCGGGATAGGTACGCGCCGGGCCGGTCCGCATCCGCGCCACCGATGCGCCGATCGACCCATAATAGGGCAATGCCCGCTTCTCGGTCGCGGCCTTCGCCACCGGGGCAAGCGGCCCCACCGCCAGCATTCCGCTCGCCAGCGTCGCCGCCAAAATAGCCAGCCCGGCCATGGACCTGCGCATCATCCGTACCTTTACTTGCTCGCCTGCGCGTTGCTCTACGCCGAGCCGGGGGGCCGCTTCAACCATGTTCGGGCGCGCGATCGCCGGTTGACGGACCCGCGGGCTTGCCGCAATCCGATGGTCATGGTCGATCCACGCCGCTGCCTGAACCCCAGGGTGGTCGTCACCCGCGAACTGCCCGATCCCGTGATGGAGCGGATGGCCGCGCTGTTCGAGACACAGCTCAACCAGAGCGACGAAAAGCTCAGCCGCGAGCAACTGGCCACTGCCATGGCCGATTGCGACGTGCTGGTCCCGACCGTCACCGATCCGATCGATGCCGACCTGATCGCGAATGCCGGACCGCGCCTGAAGCTGATCGCCAATTTCGGCGCGGGCGTGAACCATATCGACCTGAAGGCGGCGCGTGCGCGCGACATCATCGTCACCAACACGCCCGGCGTGCTGACCGAGGACACCGCCGACATGACGATGGCGCTGATCCTGTCGGTGCCGCGCCGCCTGCCCGAAGGGGAAAAGCTGGTCCGTTCGGGCGCGTGGAAGGGCTGGAGCCCCGGCGGGATGCTGGGCCACCGGATCGGCGGCAAGGCGCTGGGCATCGTCGGCATGGGGCGGATCGGCCAGGCGGTCGCACGCCGTGCTCGCGCCTTCGGCCTGTCCATCCATTACCACAACCGCCGCCGCCTGCCCGCCAGCGTCGAGCAGGAACTGGGCGCAACCTGGCACGACGACCTCGACGCGATGCTGGGCGCGGTGGACATCGTGTCGATCCACACGCCGCTCAACGCCGACAGCCACGACCTGATCGATCGCCGCCGCATCGCGCTGATGCGTGCCCACGTCTATCTCATCAACGCCAGTCGCGGCGGGATCGTCGACGAGGACGCGCTGGTCGAGGCGCTGGAGAAGGGGCAATTGGCCGGGGCCGGGCTGGACGTATGGCGGCACGAACCCGAGATCGACCCGCGCCTGCTCGCCCTCCCCAATGTCGTGCTGACCCCGCATATGGGCTCGGCTACATTGGAGGGCCGCGTCGCCTCGGCCGAAAAGGTCATCGCCAATATCCGCAGCTGGGCCGATGGCCACCGCCCGCCGGATCAGGTGCTGGAGGGGTGGCTTTAAACGCGATCGGCACTGTCTTCGCTCTCCCCTGGAAAGGGGGAGAGGGATGAGAGCATTGCTGACCGGGATTACTCGGCGGCCTGCACGACGAAAGTGAACCATGCGCTGTCGGCGTGATCGTAAAGCTGGACGACCTGATCCTCGATCCGGCAGGTGAAGTGGCCCGAACTGCTGCGGTCGAAGCCCTTCGTCTCGCCATCGGCGATTTCCATATAGATCGCGGCCCCCGTTCCGGTTTCCCGCAGTTCGGGAAGCGTGCCGCCGAACTTCACGTTCCGGTCGCCGTCCAGCCCCTGCAGATGCTCGCCCCGAGCCTCCGCCGCGATGCGGCGGTGCCGGTCCTGCGCCTGGTCATAGAGACCGGCCACCTTCCTGCCGGTCACGAGCGCATGGGACGAAGCGGCGATGATCGCGCGGATATCTGGTTGCATGACGTGCGACTGACACAGCCCATGAACCGGATCAACCTTGCGCTCGACGATGGTGACAGGCTGCCGGGAAGAGCCGCCCCTGATCCATGTCAAATTGTTGCAATGCGGAACCGTTGCTGCGGGATTGCATTCCCCTCCTGTCATTTAACGGGAGCTACCACCATGAAAAAGCTGGCAATTACCTTCACCCTGGCGGCCGCGGCCATGTCGATCTCGGCCTGCTCGACGCTGAAGGGGGCCGCCATCGGTGGTGCGGGCGGCGCAGGCGTGGCGGCGGCGACGGGCGGCAGTGTCGAGCGTGGCGCGGCGGTCGGCGGCACGGCGGGCGCGGTCGTCGGGACAGTCGCCGACTAATCTATCGTGCGGGAGCGGCGGCCTTCCCCGCCGCTTCTGCCATCAGCGCCCGGATACGCGGCGCATCCTTGGGCCGCCCGAAAAGGCGGAACAGTGCGAGCAATTCCTGCTGGTCGGGCACGAACAGGGGCCCATCGGATTTCATGATCCGCTGACGCGTGCGGGGTTCGACGCGCTGCCAGCATCCGGCGACGGCGACATCGAGACCGGCCATCACCTCGACCGGAACCGGTGCGGCCTGCCACCGCGCAAAGGCCGTCGAGCGAAACAGCGGATCAGGCGGCAAGAGGACCGGCACGATACCCAGCCGATCGAACACCGCATCGGCCAGCCCGGCCTCGATCAGCAGATCGACATCGTCAACCGGACCGGCATCGATACCGTGCAACGTCAGCGCCGCACTGCCGATGATCCACCAGCCATCGGGGAATGACGCCATCGCCCCTGCGACGCTGTGCAACGTCGCGCAGAGTTCCGGCGTCATCATGATGGATCAGTCCCCGGTCAGGATGCGGTCGACCAGCTGCTTCACGGTCGGCACGAACCCGTTCGAGTAGAAGGGATCGCGCTTGAAGTTATAGGCTGCGTGGCCGGCGAACATCAAATTCTGCTCGACATCCCCGCCATGCGCGATCTCCTGCAGCGTCTTCTGGATGCAGAAGCTGCGCGGGTCGGCCAGACGGCCGGTCGAATTGGTTTCGCTGTCCGCCCAGCTGGAAAACAGGCACTGCGACAGGCAGCCCATGCAGTCGGCCTGATCCTTGCGGATTTCCTTGGCCTCTTCCGGCGTCACGAACACCAGCGTATTGTCGGGCGTCTTCAGCGCCATGGTGAAGCCCGCGCCGAACCATTCGCGCGCGCGGAGCAGGTCGCCCTTCGTCACCCAGAAATTCTTGCCCTTCACGCCCACGTCGAGCTGGAAGACATGATCGCCCGCTTCCTGGGTCGAGAAGGCGATCTGGCGCTCCGAACGCGCCTCCAGGCCGCGCAGGAAGGGATTGCGCACCGCGCTGGAATAGAAGCCGGTCGGCGAGAAGCGGTGGAGAAGGACATCGCCCTCCTCGATCGTCATCAGCCGCTGCTTCCACTCTTCGGGGATCGGGCTTTCCTGGGTCAGCAGGGGGCGCGTACCGAACTGGAAGGCGATCTTGCCCAGCTCGGGATTGTCGATCCAGTCGTTCCAGTCGCGAAGATACCAGACGCCGCCCGCCATCACGATCGGCACTTCGTCCGAAATACCGCCCTCGCGCATCGTATCGCGCAGCGCTTTCACGCGCGGATAGGGGTCCTGCGGCTGCAACGGGTCTTCGGCGTTGGACAGGCCGTTATGGCCACCGGCGAGCCAGGGGTCTTCATAGACCACCGCCGCCAGCCATTCCGACGCCTTGGAATAGGCGCGCTTCCACAAGGCGCGGAAGGCGCGGCCCGACGACACGATCGGCAGATAGCTGACCTGGTGATGCGCCGCGATCTCGGACAGCTTATAGGGCATGCCCGCACCGCAGGTGACGCCCGCGACCAGACCCTTGGTGCGCGCCAGCACGCCTTCCAGCACCCGCTGCGCGCCGCCCATTTCCCACAGAACGTTGATGTTGATGGCGCCCTTGCCACCGGCAATGTCCCAGGCGCGCTTCACCTGCTGGACCGCACCCTCGATGGCGTATTCGATCAGTTCCTCGTGCCGCTCGCGCCGGGTCAGCGCGCGGTAGATCTGGGGAATGATCTTGCCCTCGGCGTCGTAGCTGTCCGCGTTCACCGCCGACACGGTGCCGACGCCGCCCGCCGCCGCCCAGGCACCGGCAGAAGCGTGATTGGTCGCAGCAACGCCCTTCCCGCCTTCGATCAGCGGCCAAACCTCACGGCCGTTGTACAGGATGGGGCTTAGGCCTTTGAACACGTCTTCACCTTACTGGTCCGAAAGGGTTTCATATAGCGTGTTAGGATCGCTATGCGAGGGGAATTAACGGCACCCCTCCGTGCCGGGTTCCGCCACGACATTCAGCCAAGCGCGCCGGGTCGTCCGAGCACCTGTTCGTAGAGCGCCTTGTAGCGCGCAACCATCTGCGCCTGGTCGAACTCGGCACGCACCCGTGCCTGGTTGGCCGCCCCCGCCTGGGCGCGCAACTCGGGATGCGCGATCAGCGCCTGGATCACGTCGCGCAGGCGCACCTCATTGGGGGCGTCGGCGATGAACTGGCGATTGGGCTCGGACACCATCATCGGCACGTCGCCCACCGGCAGCGAGGCGATGGGCAAGCCCGCCGCCATCCCCTCCAGCACCGAGATCGGCGCCTGTTCCGACAGCGAGGACAAGGCGACGATGTCGAAATGGCGGATGTAGTTGTACGGCCGCTCCAAGAAGCCCGGCATCACCAGCCGGTCGGCGATGCCCATGGCGGCGGCGGCCTGCATGATGTTCGCCCGCTCCGGCCCCTCGCCGACGATCACCAGCCGGAAGCGATTGGGTATGCCGCCCATCGCGCGGACCAGCATGGGCAGGTTCTTGACCGTCCGAAGTCCTGCCAGCGCACCGACGACGATCTCCTTGGGCTGGCGGACGAAACCGGGAATGCCCTTGGGATCGGGATCGCGGGCATAGAGCCGGGTGTCGATGCCGTTGGGAATGCGATGCACGCGCTCGGCAGGCTGTTTCCAGGTCTGGCGCGCAATGCCCTCCAGGATATGGCTCGGCACCGCCAGTGCGTCCGCGGCCGACAGCGCGATGCGGCGATAGATGTTGCGCTCGATCTTGAGGCCCCGCGCCTCGTCGGCATTGAAACCGTCCTCGTGATGGACCAGCGGCGGCGCGCCCTTGGAATAGACGCGGCGTGCCATCACCCCGTCGATCGCACCCCAATTATACGTCAGCACCAGGTCGAAGCGGCGCATATAGCCTGCAATCGCCTCGTATCGCTTGACCGAGGGCTTGCCGGTCAGCGGCGGCGCATCCTGCGCGATCTCGTAGCGAATGCCCTTGGCGATGGCATCGCGCGCGCCCAGTTCGTCGGGCAGTCCCGAGACGATGGTATGCTTGGCGGCATCGCCAAAGGCGTTCATCAACGCGACCGCCCGCGCCTCCTTGCCGCCCAGCGAGAAGGAGGAGTGGAGATGCAGGATGTTCAGCGGACGGGCCATGCCCGCCGGATTAGCGGGCGGCGGCGGCGTTGAAAACCGCTGGCGCCATTTTCCTCCCTGCAAGGGGAGGTGGCAGGCCGAAGGCCTGACGGAGGGGTGTCACGGTTGGAGAGGTTGGGGATCGCTCGCGACCGGGGACACCCCTCCACCAGCTTCGCTGGTTCCCCTCCCCTTGCAGGGGAGGAATTTGCCGGTCTTACCCCGCCACCGTGTCGAGCAAGCGGCCGATCCCCGCCAGCGCCTCGGGCTCGGTCAGCAGCGGCGTGTGGCCGACGCTCGGCACCGTCACCAGTTCGGACGGCGACAGCCGCGCGACCATCCGCTCGGCGACACTGGCACTCAGGATATCCGACCGCTCGCCGCGCACCACCAGCGTCGGCACGCCGTTCAGCGCATCGAGGGCGGCCCACATGTCCGGCCCGCCCTCGGTATTGGGCACGCGGAAAGGCTCGGCGATCTTGAGGTCGTAATCGAGCACGATCCGCCCCGCGCTGGTCAGGCGGTGCGTGCGCTTGGCCATGGCCAGCCAGTCCTCGACGCCCCAGCCGGGATAGACGTCCTCGTTATTCTCCTGGACGCAGCGCGCGGCGTGCAGCCAGGTGGGAAAGCTCTGCCCCTTGCCGACATAGCCGCGGATACGCCCGAGCCCCGCCGCCTCGATCTCCGGCCCGATATCGTTCAGCACCGCTCCCGCCAGCCGCCCGCGCGCGGTCGCCGCCAGCACCATGGTCACGATCCCGCCCAGCGAGGTCCCGACCGCGATGAATCGCCCGATGCCGAACTCGTCCAGCATCGCCTCGACGTCCTGCACATAGGTCAGCGGCACATAGCTCATCGGATCCTTGGCATAGGCACTCTCGCCCCGCCCCCGGAAACTGACCGCGATGACGCGCGCGCGCCCCGCCAGCGCCTCGGCCAGCCCCTCGAAATCGCGGACATTGCGGGTCAGGCCCGGCAGGCAGATGACCGGGGGCAGCATATCATCCCCCGGATAATCCCGTGCATGGAGCCGCAGGCCGTCCTTCGACCACCAATATCGATTCTCATGAGGGATCATGCTTGAAGGTCCTCCGGTGCCGCCTCCATATCGCGGCATGCCCGTATCCCCGCAAGCCTATCGCCCTTCGACCGCCCTGACCGAGATCGCCGATTTCATCGCCGATCCCGTCGCGCCCGCCGATTTCCCGCAGACGATCATCCGCTTCCGCAACGACCGGGCGGCGGCCGAGATCGGGTTGGAGACGCTGACCGATACGGAATGGGCCGCGCACCTCGGCCGGTTCCAGCCTTTGCCCGACACGCTGCCGGGGCCCTTCGCGATGCGCTATCACGGGCATCAGTTCCGCCATTACAATTCCGATCTGGGCGACGGGCGCGGCTTTACCTTCGCGCAGATGACGGCCCGCGATGGCCGGTTGCTCGAACTCGGCACCAAGGGGTCGGGGCAGACGCCGTACAGCCGCTCCGGCGACGGCCGCCTGACGCTGAAGGGCGGGGTCCGGGAAATCCTGGCGACCGGGATGCTGGAGGCGCTGAACGTCCCCACCTCGCGCACGCTGTCGATCATCGAGACGGGCGAGGCGCTGCACCGGGGCGACGAACCCTCCCCCACCCGCTCGGCGGTGATGGTGCGGATGAGCCATGGCCATATCCGTATCGGCAGTTTCCAGCGGCTGGCCTTCGAACGCGACGAAGCGGGAATGAAGCGGCTGGTCGCTTATGTCCTTCGCCACTTTTACGGCGAGAACTCGAACGATCCCGTCCGGCTGCTGACCCTGGTGGCGCAGCGAACCGCGACGCTGGCGGCGCGTTACATGGCCGCCGGGTTCGTCCATGGCGTGCTCAATTCCGACAATATCAACGTGACCGGCGAGAGCTTCGACTATGGCCCCTGGCGGTTCGCCCCCACTTGGGATCCGGAGTTCACCGCCGCCTATTTCGACCATAGCGGCCTCTACGCGCTCGCCCGCCAGCCCGAGGCGATCCAGTGGGACGTGATGCAGCTCGCCTCCAGCCTGCGCCTGATCGCCGAGAGCGATCCGCTAATCGCCGCGCTGGAGGGCTTTGCCACGACCTATCAGACAGAGATCGTGACCGCGATCCTCTGGCGGCTGGGGCTGATCCCGCGCGGCGGCACCGAGGACCGCGCGCTCGTCCAGACTTTCGAACGCGCCCTGCGGGAGAGCCAGGCGAGCCTCGACCGTGTCTATTTCGATCTGTTCGGCGGACAGGTGCCGGATCATTACGACGAAAGCTGGAACGCGCTTCGCGACCTGATCGAGCCCTATGCCCCACGCCGCGCGCGCGACGATGCCTATTGGCAGGGCGAACCGGAATCGATGCTGATCGACGAAGTCGAGTCGATCTGGGCCCCCATCGCCGAGCATGACGACTGGACCCTGCTCCATGACAAGGTCGCGCGGGTGCGTGCCATGGGCCGGGCGCTTGCCGACCCGGTTGCGGCGGCCTAGCATCGCATCACAAGGGCCTGACTCCCCCTTCCCCTTCGGGGGGGGGGCCGGGGGGTGGGGCGCCCGCCCCAGACCTGGCATCGGTGGAGAGGCCCCACCCCAACCCCTCCCCTGAAGGAGAGGGGCTTGCCTGGATCAATGCCATGTCATCACCGCGCACGACCGAAACGCTATCGACCTACGAACCCGCAACCGGCGCGCTGATTGCCGAGCTTCCCGTCGGCGATGCCAGTACGGAGGTCGCTACCGCCAGGGCGGCATGGGCCGGTTGGGCGATGACACCGCTGGCCGAGCGGATCGAGACGCTGCGCCGCTTTGCCGAAATCGTGCGGGGCCGCGCCGACGCCTTTGCCGACCTGATCGCGCGCGAGACGGGCAAGCCGCTCTGGGAAGCGAGGACCGAGGTCGACACCGTGATCGCTAAGGTTGCGATCTCGATCACCGCGCAAGCGGAGCGCGCAGGCGAGCGTTTCACCGAGCAGCCGGGCGGCGGGCGCATGGCGCTGCGTCACCGGCCGCATGGCGTGCTGGCGGTGCTGGGGCCGTATAATTTCCCCGCCCATCTGCCCAACGGCCATATCGTGCCAGCCCTGCTGGCGGGCAATGCGGTGGTGTTCAAACCATCGGAAAAGACCCCCGCGACGGGCGCGTTCCTGGTCGGATGCTATCATGCGGCGGGGGTGCCCGATGGGGTCGTGCGGCTGCTGATCGGCGGACCGGATCAGGGCCGTGCGCTGGCGGGGCATGACGATATCGACGGGCTGCTCTTCACCGGCTCGGCGCGCACGGGCCTGGCGCTCAACCGCCAGTTCGCCGAGCGGCCGGAAAAGATCCTGGCGCTGGAAATGGGCGGCAACAACCCGATCATCGTGTGGGACGATCCCGACCTCGACGCCGCCGCCGCGCTGATCGTCCAGTCGGCCTATACCACCGCCGGGCAGCGCTGCACCGCCGGGCGACGGCTGATCGTCGAGGACCGGCTGTTCGATCCGCTGATGACGGCGCTGACCGGGCTGGTCGACCGGCTGATCCTCGGCGCGCCGCATGACGAGCCCGCGCCCTTCATGGGGCCGGTAATCGACAATGACGCAGCGGACCATCTGCTCGCGCGGGTCGAGGAACTGGTGACGAGTGGCGCGAAGACCATCCGCCCCTTGGAGCGCATCTCGCCCGATCGGCCGCTTCTGACCCCCGCCATCCTCGACGTCGGCACCGTCGCCGAGCGTCCCGACGACGAGTTGTTCGGCCCTGTCCTGCAAGTCTCCCGCGCATCCGACTTCGCGGACGCCATCGCGCAGGCCAACACCACCCGCTACGGCCTGTCCGCCTCGCTGATCTCGCCCTCGCGCGAGCGGTACGACGCATTCTGGACCGGCATCCATGCCGGGATCGTCAACTGGAACCGCCCGACCAACGGCGCGGCGTCCACCGCCCCGTTCGGTGGCATCGGCTGGTCGGGCAATCACCGCCCGAGCGCCTATTACGCCGCCGATTACTGCGCCTATCCGGTCGCCAGCGCCGAAAGCGACAGCGCCGCCGCAACGATCCCGGTCGGCCTGCGCCCGCATAGCTGATCTACCCCCGCCCCAAGCATCGCTCGGTTGTCGATTGTGGTCGGGGGGATCATCTTTGGAGCATGGCTAGTCTTCTTGATCCCACCGCGCGTGGCCGCGTGATCCTGGTTGGTGCAGGCCCCGGCGATCCGGGCCTGTTGACCGTGCGCGCGGTCGAGGCGCTGAAGACCGCCGATGTCGTCGTGCATGACGGGCTGATCGATCCCCGCGTCCTCGATCTCGCGCCGCCTCAGGCCCAGCGTATCTCGGTGGCCAAGCGGCGCGCGCGGCATACGCTGTCGCAGGACGCGATCAACGCGCTGATCGTCGCGCATGTGAAGACGGGTGCGATCGTCGTGCGGCTGAAGGGCGGCGACCCGTTCATCTTCGGACGGGGCGGCGAAGAGGTGGAGACGGTGCGTGCCGCCGGCCTGCCGGTCGAGGTGATCCCCGGCGTCTCGGCGGCGCTCGGTTGCGCGGCAGAGGCGATGCTGCCGCTGACCCACCGCGACCACAGCTCGGCCGTGTCCTTCGTCGCGGGCCAGTGCAAGGGGCTGACCGATCAGGACTGGTCCGGGTTGGCGGGCCAGGGGCGCACGCTGGTCATCTATATGGGCGTGGCGACCGCGAATGGCATCGCCGACAAGCTGATGGCCGACGGCGTCGCCCCCGACATGCCCGTCGCGGTGCTGGAGCGCGGCACGCTGGAGGGGCATCGCGCCATCCGCACTTTGCTCGCCGATCTCGGCGCGATGGTCGAGCGCGAGGCGGTGCAGAGCCCGGCGATCATCGTCGTCGGCGAAGTCGTGACCCTGTCGGATGCCGAAGACAAGCTCGCGCGTTGGGCCCGCGTGGCGGAAGGAATGAGCGCATGAAGCTGTTGACGGGCAATGACTTGGGCACCGGCGATGTCGTCTGGTGGACGGGGCGCGACTGGTCGCGTCATATCGAGGACGCGGTCGATGTCGGCGGACAAGGCGAGGCGATCCTTCGCGCCGAGGAAGGCGCGCGCCGGGTCAACGTGCCCTATCTGATCGATGCCGAGGCGACCGAACAAGGCCCCCGCCCCGCCCATATCAAAGACCGTATTCGCGCGCTCGGCCCCACGGTGCGCCCCGACCTGACGCTGAAGCCCGCCGATGCGGATGCCGGCGCCTGGGTTATCTGAGAGAACCGCCATGTATCGCTATGACGAATATGACCAGAGCATCGTCGATGCCCGTGTCGAGGAATTTCGCGACCAGGTGGAACGCCGCCTGTCGGGCGCGCTGACCGAGGATCAGTTCAAGCCGCTCCGGCTGATGAACGGCCTCTATCTCCAGTTGCACGCCTATATGCTGCGCGTCGCGGTGCCCTATGGCACGCTGGACAGCCGCCAGATGCGGATGCTGGGCCATATCGCGCGCAAATACGATCGCGGTTACGGCCATTTCACCACGCGGCAGAACATCCAGTATAACTGGATCAAGCTGGCCGATGCGCCTGACATCCTGGCCGAGCTGGCGACGGTGCAGATGCACGCCATCCAGACCTCGGGCAATTGCATCCGCAACATCTCGTCGGATCAGTTCGCCGGGGCGGCCGCCGACGAGGTCGCCGATCCGCGTCCCTGGGCCGAGCTGCTGCGGCAATGGTCGACCTTCCACCCCGAGTTCACCTACCTGCCGCGCAAGTTCAAGATCGCGGTGATCGCGGCGGACGAGGATCGCGCAGCCATGCGGCTGCACGATATTGGCATCCAGCTGCTGACGCGCGACGGCGTGCTGGGCGCGAAGATCTTCGTCGGCGGCGGCATGGGTCGCACGCCGATGATCGCGCATGAGGTGAAGAACTTCATCACCGCCGACCATCTGATGAGCTATCTCGAGGCGTGCCTGCGCGTCTATAATCGCTATGGCCGTCGCGATAATATCTACAAGGCGCGGATCAAGATCCTGCTCCATGAGATCGGCGTCGATGCCTATCGCGAGCAGGTGGAGGCGGAGTTCGCCGCCATCCGCGACCTCGGCATCGACCCGCCGCTCGCCGAGCTGGAGCGGATCACCGCCATGTTCGCGGGACCCGACTTCGCCAGCGATGCGCCCGACGCGGTCGACCGCTCCGACCCCGATTTCGCGGTCTGGCTCGATCAGAATGTCGCGGCGCACAAGCAGCCGGGCCATGCCATCGTCACGATCAGCCTGAAGCCGATCGGCGGCATCCCCGGCGATGCGTCTGCCGACCAGATCGACCTGATGGCTGACCTGGCGGAGCGGTACGGCCATGACGAGCTGCGCGTCACCCATGCGCAGAACATCGTCCTGCCGCATGTCCGCAAGGCCGACCTGTACGCCATCTGGACCGCGCTTCGCGACGCCGGGCTGGCCGAGGCGAACCTCGACCTGATCTCCGACATCATCGCCTGTCCGGGCCTGGATTATTGCAGCCTGGCCAATGCCCGCTCCATTCCGCTGGCGCAGAAGATCGGCGAGCGTTTCGCCGGGCGGCAGCGCGAGCTGGGCGAGTTGAAGCTGAAGATTTCGGGCTGCATCAACGCCTGCGGCCACCATCATGCCGGGCATATCGGCATCCTCGGCGTCGATAAGAAAGGCACCGAGAATTACCAGCTACTGCTCGGCGGATCGGGGGCGGAGGACGTCTCGCTCGGCAAGATCACCGGCCCCGGCTTCGACGAGGACGGCGTGGTCGACGCGATCGAGCGCGTGACCGACCGCTATGTCGCATTGCGCGAGGGCGGCGAGCGCTTCCTCGACACCTATCGCCGTGTCGGCATGCAGCCGTTCAAGGAAGCGATCTATGGTTGATCCCATCACCGTGAACACGAATGCGGGCGAGACGCTGCTGCGCTTTCGCGACGATGTGGTGCATGACGAACCGGCGGTGACGCTGGACGCCTTTCTGGGCCAGACCAACGCCACCGCCGTCCGGCTGGAGGCGGGCGACGATGCGCGCGAGCTGCTGGAGCATCTGGGACAGATTGCGCTGGTCGAGATCAGCTTCCCGACCTTCCGCGACGGGCGCGGCTATTCGGCGGCGCGTATCCTGCGTGAGGCGGGGTTCGAGGGCGAGTTGCGTGCGGCGGGCGACGTGCTGGTCGACCAGATCCCGCATATGCGCCGCTGCGGCTTCGACAGTTTCGCGCCCGAAAAGCCGGTCGATGCGGCAACGCTGACCAAGCTGCTGGCGCTGTATCCCCAGCCCTATCAGAAGGCCGCCGACGCCCGCGTGCCGGTGTGGAAGCTACGCCATGGCTGAGCGTGCACTCGACCGGATCGACGTGCGGCCGACCTATAGGGACGAGGATGCGGCGGCGTATGAAGCGCGCTTCGCTGGCGTGCCCGCGCCGGACATGCTGCGCACCCTGCTGACCGGCGAGTTGCACGGGCAGATCGCGGCGGTGTCGTCCTTCGGCACCGAGTCCGCCGTGCTGCTGCATATGGTCGCAAGCGCCGATCGCGCGACGCCGGTGGTCTTTACCGACACGCTGAAGATGTTTCCCGAAACGCTGGCATACCGCGACACGCTGGTCGCGCGACTGGGCCTGCTGGACGTCCGCGTCATCCAGCCCGATGCGACGCTGTTGGCCGCCAAGGACCCGGAAGGTATCCGCCACGGATACGACCCCGATGGCTGCTGCGACTTGCGTAAGGTCGAGCCGCTGGCCCGCGGCCTCGCGCCGTTCGAGGCGTGGATTTCGGGCCGCAAGGGTTTCCAGGCGGGCACCCGCCGCGCGCTGCCCCGGTTCGAGGTTGAGGACGGGCGATTGAAGCTCAACCCGCTGGCGGACTGGGACAAGGCGGCGCTGGACGGCTATTTCGCGGCCCATAACCTGCCCCGTCATCCGCTGGAGGCGGAGGGCTATCTCTCGATCGGCTGCGCACCCTGCACCAGCAAGGTCAAGCCGGGCGAAGACCCGCGCGCGGGCCGCTGGCGCGGGTTCGACAAGGTCGAATGCGGCATCCACCGGCCTGTTTCGGCGATATAAACCGGAGCGTGAGGGGCTTCCATTTCATCCTGTCTTAACCGCGCCGCGACACAAGTCGCCGGACAGGATGAAGGAGCCTTCCATGTACAAGGTGACGGTCGACCTGGCCCGCGGCTATTTCGAAGTGACGCCGCACGGGTTCTGGACCCTGGACACCATAGCCGACTTCGCCCGCGAGCTGGAACAGACCGTCCACCGCATCCGCGCCACCGGCCGCACGCCTGTCAGCCTGTGCGATCTATCGGGTGCGATGATCCAGAGCCAGGAGGTCGTCGCCGCCTTTATCCAAATGATGCAAAATCCCGCCGTCCGTTCGGGCCGCGTCGCCGTCTATACCCCGGGCGCGCTGACGCGGTTTCAGGCGGTACGCGCCTATCAGGACCACGAAGAGTTTCGGTTCTTCAACTGCAAGGAGGCAGCCCGCACCTGGCTGTTCGCACCGCAGGAGTGAGGTTGCGAGAAGCCTCGCCTACCCCTCGCCTGCCCCCACCCTCCGTTCGCACTGAGCGAAGTCGAAGTGCACGCTCCGGACCATGCGGCGAGGGACTCCCTTGGCCTTCGACTTCGCTCAGGCTGAACGGAGGGCGGGGTTAGACACCCCAGCCCTCAACCGCAGCGGATCAATATCCCGCGAAATCCGTGAACCGCGTGATCGTCGGATCGAACTTCATCACGACCTTGCCGGTCGCACCGTGACGCTGCTTGGCGACGATCAGCTCGGCCAGGCCGTACACCCGCTCCACCTCGGTCGCCCACTTCGCGTGGTCCTCGAAGACCTTGCCGTCATCGCCTTCCATCGGACGCTTGGGCTCGCGTTGCATCATGTAATAGTCTTCGCGGAACACGAACCAGACCATGTCGGCGTCCTGCTCGATCGAGCCCGATTCGCGGAGGTCGGACAGCATCGGCCGCTTGTCCTCGCGCTGCTCGACCGCACGGCTCAGCTGCGACAGCGCCAGCACCGGCACGTTCATGTCCTTGGCCAGCGTTTTCAGCCCGCGCGAAATCTCGGAGATTTCCTGCACGCGATTGCCCTCGGACGACTTGCCCGAGCCGGTCAGCAGCTGGAGATAGTCGACCACCACCAGACCCAGCTCGTTGTTCAACCGCCGCTGCAACCGCCGGACGCGGGTGTGCAGCGCGGAGATGGTCAGGCCGCCGGTATCATCGATGAACAGCGGCAACTGCTCCAGTTCGGCGGCGGCGGCGGCGAGCTGGGCGAACTCATTGCGGCTGATCTTGCCCATGCGGAGTGCTTCGGAGCTGATCCCCGACTGCTCGGCCAGGATACGCGTCGCCAGCTGGTCGGCCGACATTTCGAGGCTGAAGAACGCGACCTTGGCGCCGACCGACTCGGAGGGCGGAATGCCGTCCTGCATGTCGCGCATCCAGCGGCGCGCCGCATTGAATGCGATGTTGGTCGCCAGCGAGGTCTTGCCCATGCCCGGACGGCCCGCCAGGATCATCAAGTCGGAACGGTGCATACCGCCGATCTTGGCATTGACCGAGTCGAGACCCGTGGTGATGCCCGAGACATGGCCGCCCGAATTGAGCGCGCGCTCGGCATTCTTGACCGCCATGGTGGTGGCCTGGGAGAAGCTCTTGACCGCATTCTCGGAGCCGCCGTCCGCAGCGACCTTGAACAGCTCGTTCTCGGCCAGCTCGATCTGGGCGCGCGGGTTCACCTCTTCGGAGGTGTCCATCGCCCGGTCGACCAACGTGCGGCCCACCGTCACCAGCGCGCGGAGCATCGCCAGGTCATAGATCTGCGTCGCGAACTGCCGCGCTCCGATCAGGCCCGCGCCCGACCCGGTCAACTGCGCCAGATAGGACGGGCCACCCATTGCCTTCATCCCCTCATCCGCCTCGAACATGGGGCGCAGGGTGACCGGCGTCGCCAGCATGTCGGTGGCGCGCAGGTTCTTGATCGCGGAGAAGACACGGCCATGGACCGGGTCGAAGAAATGGTCCGGGTCCAGCCGGTCGACCAGATCGTCGGCCAGCCGGTTGTCGATCATCATCGCGCCCAGCAGCGCGGCCTCCGCCTCGGTATTATGGGGAAGCTGCTGCGACTCGGTGGCGGCAGCGGGGTTCTGAAATGCGAGGGTGGCCATTTCTCCGGCGTTAGCGCGAAGAGGCCCGGGATGAAAACGCATTGCGTCGATCAGCGGGGGATTTGCGGCGCACGCGCTTCGCGACTATCCCCGTCCCATGGCCGATCCCCGGATCATATCCATCGATCTCGACGAGCGCAGCCTGGGCTGGCGCTCGGCCGATGTCGAGCAGGAACGGCGGATCGCGATCTTCGACCTGATCGAGGAAAATTACTTCGCGCCGCAGCGACCGCAGGCGGACGGCTATGCCGGGCCCTATCGCATCAAGCTGGAGTCGGAAGAAGGACGACTCGGCATCCATATGCACCGCGAGGACGGCACGCATATCGAGACGCTGGTGCTGGCGCTCGGGCGTTTCCGGCGGCCGATCAAGGACTATTTCGCGATCTGCGACAGCTATTACCAAGCGATCCGCGCCGCCACGCCGCAACAGATCGAGACGATCGATATGGCCCGGCGCGGCATCCATAACGACGCCGCGCAGATGCTGAAGGAGCGGCTGACCGGCAAGATCGAGGTGGATTTCGACACCGCGCGCCGTCTGTTCACGCTGCTCTGCGTCCTGCATATCCGCAACTGATGGCGATTCTCTGGAAAATCGGCGCGGGCCTGCTGGCCCTTGGCGCGATCAGCGCGGGCGGGCGGCACTGGGCCACCCATTGGCAGCCGCCGACCGAGCGTTATGCGCTGCAGGGCATCGACCTGCCCGAGAACCCGCCCGCCGTCGAATGGCGCACGCTGCGCGCGAACGGCGCGGACTTCGCCTATCTGGTCGCCACTTCGGGCACCGACCGGCGCGACCCTTCGTTCGAGGGCAATTGGGACGCCCTGCCCGAGGCGGGGATGCGGCGCGGCGCGGTCCATATCTATTCGCTGTGCCAGCCTGCCGCGGCACAGGCGGATGCCTTCAACATCTTCGTGCCGCGCGCGGGCGATGCGCTGCCCACCGCGATCGACCTGTCCTTTCACGACGATTGCGCCGCCCGGCCCGAGCGTGCGCAGCTGGTCGCCGACCTGACCCGCTTCGTGGCGATGGTCGAGACGCATACGCGAAAGCCGGTGATGCTGCGCGTGTCCAAACCGTTCGAGCGCGAATATGACATCACCACCGCGCTCGACCGTCCGGTCTGGGCGATCGGCAATCTGTTCAAGCCCGATTATGCCGCGCGCCCCTGGCGCATGTGGCGTGCCAGCGATTTCCGCCGGGTCGAGGGGGTGGAAGGCCCCGTCAACTGGGACGTCGTTACACCATGAATGCCACCGATCCTCACGCCCTCATCACGGCCGCCCGCGACGCCGCGCGCAACGCCCATGCGCCCTATAGCCGCTTTGCGGTCGGAGCGGCGTTGCTGATGGAGGACGGCTCGGTCATCACGGGCGCCAATTTCGAAAATGCCAGCTACGGCCTGTCGCTCTGCGCCGAGACCGTCGCGATCGCCACCGCCTCGGCGGCGGGGCGACTGCGCGAGATCGTCGCGGTCGGCGTGATCGGCGGCGCGATGGACGCGGACGGCGTGCCGACCGGCACCACCCCGGTCAGTCCCTGTGGCCGCTGTCGCCAGGTCATCAACGAAGCCGCGCAGATGGGCGGCCGCGACCTGCCCGTCCATTGCGGCGCGGCGGAGGGCGATGCGGTGCGGACCTATCGTTTGTCGGAACTGCTTCCCGACGCGTTCGGCCCGGCGGATTTGGGGATCGGCTGAATTCGCGCGAAAGCGCGGATATCTTGTTCGCGCAGAGGCGCAGAGAGCGCAGAGAAGAAGTTTGGAGCTCCTCTATATTCAGCGATAGCTGGGGATCGCCAGTAACTTCACGCTCCCTCTCTGCGGCCTCCGCGCCTCTGCGCGAACCAATCCTAAAACTTCGCGGCTTCGCGCGAGCACATAGCTTGGTGCCACGGCTGATTCTTCACGCGAAGGCGCGAAGACGCTAAGATTTTTTCACGCGGAGACGCGGAGGCGCGGAGAAGAAGAGTTCCAGTCTCCCGAGCCCCGGCGATGACCGGCATCGCTCACGATCGGATACGCCCCCTCCGCGTCTCCGCGCCTCCGCGCGAACATCATCCTTCTTCACGGGCTCGCGGCTTCGCGTGAAGAAACCGCCTCAGCCCCCCGGCTCTTCGCCCCGCGCCCGCATCGCCGCACCGGCGGCCTGAATGAACTGCCACACATCGGCCGAAAAGCCGGGATCGGCCTGTCCATCCCAATCCGCGCGATTCTCGTGCAGCCGAGTCGCACCCGCCCACATCTCCGGTGACGCCACGGCGCGGAACGGCGCCAGCAGCGCGAACCATTCGCGCACAAAGCCTCGTGCCGCCTCCGAGTCCGGATCCATCGGCAGCGCCGCCGCGATCCGCTGACCCAGATCCGCCCAGCGCGCCTGATAGACGTTCTGGTCGAATTCGGGGCTGAGTGCCTCCACCCGCGTCGCCCAATGTGCCTGTTCTTCCGCGGTGAAATGGCGGTCGACCACCGATTTCCATTGTGTCGTCGTCATGGCATTCCCTTTTCGTATCAGCGAGCACAGCGTCGCGACGTCGATGCGCTCGCCGGCATCGATGCGGGACTGGATGGATGTCAGGAGCGCGGCGGTCTCGGCCAGTCCCCGACGTTCGGCCTCGACTGCCTTTGCCTGGGCCGCGATCATCGGCCCCAGCGCCGCGCCTGGCCGGTCGAGCATCTGTCCGATCGCCGCCAGCGTGAAACCTGCGCGTTTCAGCGCGACGATGGCGTGCAGCCGCTCCAACTCGCCTGCGCCGAATATCCGCCGCCCGCCCTCGCTGCGCAGTGGCCGGATCAATCCGCGCGCCTCGTAAAAGCGCAGCGCCCGGCTGCTCAGGCCGGTCGCGCGGGCAATTTCGGTAATGTCGAGCATGGCGGTCATGCGCCGCACCGTACCGCTTGACGTTGCGTCAACCGCAACACCCTTTTTGGCGGTTGCCGCTTGCCCTCCCCCCGCGATCCGGCGATGAGCGACCAAACCTGAAGGAAATGAAGATGTCGATCCTGTCCGACCGCTGGATTCGCGAAGCCGCGCAGACCCAAGGCATGATCGAACCCTTCGTCGAGAGCCAGCGTCGCGACGGCTGCATCAGCTATGGCCTGTCGTCCTATGGCTATGATGCGCGGGTGGCGGACGAGTTCAAGATCTTCACCAATGTCGACAGCGCGGTCGTCGACCCGAAGGACTTTGCGTCGAACAGCTTTGTCGACCGCAAGACCGACTGCTGCATCATCCCGCCCAACAGCTTCGCACTGGCGCGGACGGTAGAATATTTCCGGGTGCCCCGCGACGTGCTGGTCATCTGCCTCGGCAAGTCGACCTATGCGCGGTGCGGGATCATCGTGAACGTCACGCCGCTGGAGCCGGGTTGGGAAGGCCATGTGACGCTGGAATTTTCCAACACCACGCCGCTGCCCGCCAAGATCTACGCCAATGAGGGCGCCTGCCAGTTCCTGTTCCTGAAGGGTAACGAGCCCTGTGAGACCAGCTATGCCGACCGGGCGGGCAAATATATGGGCCAGCGCGGGGTGACGTTGCCTCGGCTGTAATTGCGCGAATTGCCCGGAGGCGGTTCCGGTCAGCTCTTAGGCGGGAATTTAGTAAGAGGCGGGCTGGCGCGGTATCCTATCGGTCCGCGCCACGCCGGTCGGGCATGTCCAGACGCCTCGGCATCCGGACGTGCCCTTATCGATTTACCGCGAGGCGATCGTCTGCGGCAGATGGCGCAGACCCGTGCGGGCCACGGTGTGCGACGACAGGATCGCGCCCGACGGCATATCCATCGCAATAGCCTTTTCCTGCAGCACCGCGTCATACAGCGCGCGCGCATCGGCGGCGCGGCCGGTCTTGGCATAGACCGCGGCCAGGTTGAGCATCAGCTCCGGACTGTTCGGATCGGTGCGACGTTCCTCGAGAAGCGTCCGCTCTGCGGCGGTGAAATTGCCCGCCGCAATTTCTTGAAACCCCGTGCGCTGCGGCCATGAGTCCTGGGCCATGGCCGGGGCTGCCATGCCCGCCGCCGCCACAAGCAACACCGAAAACATTCCACGCATATCTCATCTCCTATGTTTCACTTTTGTGACTTGAGAGTGTCACTTTTGTGAAACATGCGCAAGCGGGGAAAGATGCGCAATTTTGGGGCGATGGAAGCGGGTGAGAGGTCGCATCTTGGGAGGCGGAGCGCCTGCCTCGAGTGGGGGCGATGGTCGCCCGTTGCGTTCGATGGGCCTGGCCATTTGTAGGTTCAGGATGAGACGGGCTGGTTTTTAGGACGCCTCAGCAACCCGCCTGTCTGGCGATCATCATGCATCGCGGATGAGGGGGTACTGGGGGCTTGGCCGTCGACTTCACTCAGGCTGAGCGCAAGTGGGGTACGATCCTATCAACTATGCAATGGGGTGGGGCACAGGCTTAGGCTTCGATGGCAAAGCCTTTGAATCAATACGAGCCCCTCCCCTTTAGGGGAGGGGTTGGGGTGGGGCCTTTCCACGAACGCCGCGCTTGCGGAAGCGCCCCACCCCGGCCCCTCCCCTGAAGGGGAGGGGTGGGTCTAACTCACGTCATCCCGCTTAGGGCTCAGGCTCAGGCTCAGGCTCAGGCTCAGGCTCAGGCTCAGGCTCAGGCTCAGGCTCAGGCTCAGGCCCAGGCTCGGGCTTGGGCTTGGGCCTAAAATCAGCCACAGGCCCACCCTCCGTCCAGCCTGAGCGCAGTCGAAGGCCACGGGACACCATCACCATGCCGCCCCCCTACTCCACCGCAAACGAAAAAGGGCGGCCTCCGGAGAGACCGCCCCATTTCATCACCGACCTGATCGAAAGGATCAGAAGTCGTTGCGATACTGCTCGTTGCCGATGAAGCCGAGCTTCGTCACCGCCGAACGCTTGATCACGGCCAGGGTCTCGTCGACCTTGGCGTACTTGGCGTCGGGGGCCGGCTGGAAGTGCAGTTCCGGTTCCGGGTTCATCGCGGCGCTCTGGTCCAGGAACTGGCGCAGCGTCACCTCGTCGACCGGGGCACCGTTCCAGGTGACCGTGCCGGCAGCGTCGATACCGATCTTGTTCTTATCGGTGTTCACGACGGTCTGCGGCGTGTTCGAGTTGACCGGCAGGTCGACCTTCACCGCGTGAGTCTGGATCGGGATGGTGATGATGAACATGATGAGGAGCACGAGCATGACGTCGATCAACGGCGTCGTGTTCATGTCCATCATGGGCTCGCCATCATCAGATCCGGCGCTCATTGCCATGGCGTGCTAACTCCTATTCTGTCCGCCCGGCCGATCAGGCGCGGGGGTTGCCGCCGGGGGGCGGCTCGGAGATGAAGCCGACCCGGGCGAAACCGGCCTGCTGCATCGTGAAGATGGTGCCGCCGATGCACCGGTACGGCGTGTTCACGTCGCCACGGATATGCGCTTCGGGCAGCTGGTCGGGCGTGATGTTACCCACACCGCCCAGCCGTTCGACCTCGGCCTTCAGCTTTTCGACCGCGCGGGTGCGCAGTTCGTCCGAGCTGACCGGGGTCAGGTTCCAGTACACCTTGCACTGGCCATTCTCGCTGGTGACCGAGAGCGACACGTTTTCCGGCTTCGTCGTGGTCGGATCGAAGCGGACGTTCGGCAGCTTCAGCGGAACGGTCTGAATCACGACCGGAACCGCGATCAGGAAGATGATGAGGAGCACCAGCATGACGTCCACGAGGGGCGTCGTGTTGATCTCCGACATCGGTTTCTCGGCGGAGTCACCGCCAACGCTCATCGCCATGAGAGAGCTATCCTATCCATGCATTCTTGCGCCGCCCCGAAATGGACGGCGGGGGGTGGCGGAGCGACGGTCCGAAGACTGCCGCCCCGCCCCCTTAAGCTCAGGCGCGGGTCTGAACGCCACCGGCCTGACCGGCGGTGGTGGTGCCAGCCGGAGCCTTGACGGCGGCCGGCTTGGCCGCACCGGCAACCGCCGGACGAACCGCACCGTTCGAGGCCAGGAAGCCCAGCACGTCGTTCGAGAACGACGACAGGTCTTCCGCAATGCCCTTGTTACGACGCTGCAGCCAGTTGAAGGCGAGCACCGCCGGAACGGCGACGACGAGACCCAGAGCGGTCATGATGAGCGCTTCACCGACCGGACCGGCGACGGCGTCGATCGAGGCCTGGCCCGACGAGCCGATCTTGATGAGCGCGCGGTAGATGCCGATAACGGTACCGAACAGACCGATGAACGGCGCGGTCGCACCGACGGTCGCGAGGAAGGCGAGACCGCCGCCCAGCTTCGAGTTGATCGCGGCTTCCGAACGCGCCAGCGAGCCGTGCAGCCAGTCATGCGCTTCGACCGGATCGGTCAGCTTCGAATGCTGGTCCTGCGCGGCCAGACCGTCGTCGACGATCTGCTTGTAGGCCGAGTTCTTCTCGAGCTTGGCCGAACCTTCGCGCAGCGAGTTCGCCGACCAGAAGCCCTGACGGACGCGCTTCGCCTGGTTGATGATCTTCTGCTGCTCGAACAGCTTCGAGAACAGGATGTAGAACGACACGATCGACATCAAGCAGAGGATGGTGAACACCGACTGCGAGATGAGGCCGCCTTCCTTGAGAGCCTGGCCGAGACCGTAGGGGTTTTCGGCACCGGCCGCGGCGCCGCCCGCGGCGAGGATGGTGGTGAGCATGGTTGGTTAGGTCCTCTGACTAAAGCGTTAAATTTTTAAAGGTGGCCTGAGCCGTTATTCCTGCGGCAGCTGCCAGCGTACCGGAAGCGTGTAGGACGACGTGATCGCGTTGCCGTTCTGATCGAGCGCGGGCGAGAAGCGCACGCGCGCCTTTGCGATCCGGCACGTCGTATCGTCGAGCGCACGATTGTTGCTGCTCGTCGTCACGACGCAATCGGTGACGCGTCCGTCGGTGCCGACCGTCAGCTTGGCAACCACGCGACCTTCCGCGCCTTCGCGCTGGGCCGAGGGCGGATAAGCGTCGGGACCGAAGAACTGGCCCGGATTGCCCTTCAGGCCAGCAGCCTTCGACACCGCAGGCGGGGCCGGCGGAGCAGGCGGCGACGGCGGCGCAGGCGGTGCCGGCGGCGCAGTGGGCTGGCTCAGCGGAATCACGGTCGTCGTCGCGATCGTCGGCGCCTGGGTCGGCACGGGGACGATCGGCGGCGGCGTCACAACCGTCGTCGGCGGCGGCGGAACATTGGGCTGTTCCGGCGGCGGCGGGGGCGGCGGTTCCTCCGGCGGGGGTGGGGGTGGCGGCTCTTGCACGTCGAACGTGTTGAGCTTTTCGGTCGCCTTCTTCACGTACTGGTAAGCCAGCCCCGTGACGAAGGCATAGCCCAGAGCAGCATGGATGAGCACGACGATAACGATCGCGACCACCTTGCCCCCGGACATCTTCTGGTCAGTATAGGCCATTCAGCAACGAAACTCCTCAGTCTGCCAGTTTCGCCTCGCCGTAGCGTGGGGACGTGGGAAACTCCTGCCATGCTCTTTCGGCATGCGGCAGAGCCTTGGACCCTATCGTGACGGCTGGCGCGGTGCAATCAGTTTGTCGGACGTAATAAACGTACAACCTGCGCATGACGAAATTATTTCTGTACCGTTAATGAGCAAAGGAGTAGCGCGAAGCTATGAATCCCCTGTCCCACGCCATTCGCGCTGGCGCTTTGACGCTGTCGATTCCCCTGTTCGCCGCCGCCCTGCCCGCCCAGATGGCGACCGCGCCATCGGCCCGGCCGGGTGATTCGATGGTAGCGCAAACAGGACCGGGCTATGCCGACCTCGCCGACCTGGTGCTGTCGGCCCCGGTCATCGCCGATGCCACCATCCGATCGGCGACCGCGATCAAGGGCGCCGAGGCCGCCGGGGTCGCCCCGGGCCATCAGCGTTTCTATATAGAGGCCGATATCGGCACGCTGATCCGCGGCGCGGGCGGCCTGCCCGCGCGGGTCGGCTATCTGTTCGACGCCGCCACCGATGCGCGGGGCCGTGCGCCGAAGCTCAAGAAGATGCGGGTGCTGATCTATGCCCGCCGGGTGCCCAATGCCGCCGACCAGCTTCAACTCGTCGCGCCAGATGCGCAGTTGCCCTGGACGCCCGATACCGAGCAACGCAGCCGGACCATCGTCCGCGACGCTTTGTCCACTGACGCGCCGCCGGTCATCACCGGCGTCGGCAATGCCTTTTACGTGCCCGGCAGCCTGCCCGGCGAAGGCGAGACGCAGATTTTCCTGACGACCGCCAACAACCGGCCCGTCTCGCTATCCGTACTGCGTCGCCCAGGCGAGGAGCGGCGCTATGCCGTGGCGCTGAGCGAGATCGTCGACGAATCCGCCGCCCCCCCGGCGCGCGACACATTGCTCTGGTATCGGCTGGCCTGCGCGCTGCCGGAATCGCTGCCCGATCGCAGCACCGCCTCGCTGGGGCCGGAAAATGCCCAGGCCGCGCGCGAGGATTATCGGTTCATCTTGCAGAAGCTCGGCCCGTGCGGGCGCGAGCGTCAGATGCCGACGACCAGCGACTGACCCGTGACCGCGTGCGCGGCGGCAAGATAATCGACCGCCGCCGCGACCGCTTCGTCCGCCGCCCCCTCGGCCGGGATCACCGCGTTGATCCGCGCGCCCGGCGCCGCCGCGATGGCGAGCGGGGCGATCGCCGCCTCGACCATCGCCTGGGATAGCGCGTCGCGACCGGGACGGATCACCAGCACCAGATCCTCGCCAGGATACCCGGCGACGACGCCCGCGATATCGGCGTCGGGCGCCAGATCGACTCGCCGCGCCGTCATGTGGCTCAGCGCCGGTGGCGGACCAGGGTGATGCCGATCGCCTCGCCATCCTCGGCAATGGCCAGCTTCACGATCTTCACCTGCACGCGGCGGACCCGCTTGTCCTGAAGGAACAGCGTGTCGCAGATATGGTCGGCAACCCCTTCGATCAGCGTGAAATGTACGCCCTCGGGCAGCTGGGTCGCGGCATGTTTCAGGTCGAGATAGTTTTTGGACTCGGTCAGCGGGCTGTCGGGCGTGTAGCGCGCCGGACAGTCGAGATCGACGGTCAGCGAGATGCGCAGCGGCTGCGGCAGGTGCGTTTCCTCGGAGTAGATGCCGGTCAGCACCTGGACTTCGAGGTCGTGGACTTCGAGCTGGAGACGGTCTTCCATTCCTGCGCCTGTAGCAGAGCGCACGCCGAAGGAAAGCTTGCATCCCCCCGCCGTCGCGCTAAGGGCGCGCGTCCCCCTCCCCGTACCACCGGACTTCGCCTCTTGACCGTAATGACCGCCCTTGTCCCGCTCGACGCGGTCGCACCCGAGGCGGTCGAGGCACTGCTGGACCGCGCCTTTCCGCCCGGACGGCAGGCACGCACAGCCTATAAGGTGCGGGGCAGCGTGCGGCCGATCGCCTCGCTGTGCTTCGCCGCGGTCGAGGAGGATCGGCTGATCGGGTCGATCCAGTGCTGGCCGGTCGCGCTGACCCAAGACGATGGCCGCGTGCATCCGATGGTCATGGTCGGTCCGGTCGCGGTCGATCCGGATCGCCAGCAGGGCGGGATCGGGCGCGAATTGCTGCATCACATGCTGGACGCGGCGGCGGTACAGGGGCTGGACCGCGCGATGATGCTGATCGGCGACCCGGAATATTATGGCCGCTTCTTCGGTTTCTCCGCAGAGCACACCGCCGATTGGCGACTGCCCGGCCCGGTCGAGCGGCACCGGCTGCTGGCGCGTGGGCCGGATGTGCCGGCGCTTGCGGGCATGCTCGGCCCCGATCAGGGGCAGGTCTGAATCGCGCAGGCCTTTACCTGCCCGCCCCGCATCCCTAACTCGGGTCCATCATGCCGATGGCACCGCCCCCCGATCTGTCCGCGCTGAGCCTGGCCGAAATCGTCCAGGCGATGGAGGCGCAGAAGCTGCCCCCCGTCTCGCAATGGCATCCCAGCCATTGCGGCGACAGCGAGATGCGGATCGCGCGCGACGGCACTTGGTACCATCAGGGTAGCCCGATCACCCGGCCCGCCATGGTGCGCCTGTTCTCCACCATCTTGCGGCGGGAGCCCGATGGCCGTCACGTGCTGGTCACGCCGGTCGAAAAGCTCGACATCGCGGTCGAGGACGCTCCCTTCGTCGCCACCACGCTGAAGGCCGAAGGACAGGGCGAAAACGGTCGCCTGGTATTCCAGCTCAACACCGGCGAACTGGTCGCGGCGGGGCCGCACCATGGCCTGCGCTTCGTGGAGGGCGAGGACGGCCCCCGCCCCTATGTGCATGTCCGGGACGGTCTGGAGGCGCTGATCGCGCGGCCGGTCTATTACGAACTGGCCGAACGCGCGCTGGCGAACGAGGGCGAAGCGCCCGGCGTGTGGAGTGACGGCGTCTTTTTTCCCCTGGCGGCGTCGCCCGCCGCATGACGCTGGCCGAAAGGCTGGCAGCGGCGATGGCGCGGATACCGGCGACCGACCTGCTGACCGGCGACGGCGTCGAGCCGCATGAGATCATGGCGACGCCCACCGCCGCCGCCGTGCTCGTGCCCGTGACCGATCGGGCCGAGCCGGGCGTGCTGCTGACCCAGCGGACCGAGACGCTCCGCAACCATGCCGGGCAGATCGCCTTTCCGGGCGGCCGCGCCGATCCCGGCGACGTGGATCTGGTCGCGACCGCGTTGCGCGAGGCCGAGGAGGAGATCGGGCTTTCCCCCGCCACCGTCACGGTCGTCGGCCTGGCCGATCGCTATCGCACCGTCACCGGGTTCGAGGTGACGCCGATCGTCGGCGTCATCCCGCCCGACCTGACACTGACCCCCGCCGAGGCGGAAGTGGCGGACCTGTTCGAGGTGCCGCTGTCCTTCCTGCTCGATCCTGCCCATCACCACCGGGTCAGCGCGCCGTGGCGCGGACGGACCCGCCATTTCTATGAGATCCTATGGAACGACCGGCGCATCTGGGGCGCGACTGCCGCGATGATCGTCAACCTGTCGCGGCGGATGCAATGGGCGGCATGACGCCCGGCACCGCACCCTGGGCCGACCGACCCGCATTGATCGCGCTGGCCGCGCGGCTGGAGGCGCGGTTCGTCGGCGGGGCGGTGCGCGACATGCTGCTGGGCCTGGCCGTTGCCGATATCGATCTGGCGACGCCGCTCTCGCCCGAAACCGTCATCGACCGGGTGCGCGACAGCGGGTTCAAGCCGGTGCCGACCGGCATCGCGCATGGCACGATCACCGCCGTCCTGCCCGAGGGCCCGGTCGAGGTCACGACGCTGCGCCGCGACGTGTCGACCGATGGCCGCCATGCCGTGGTCGCCTTCACCGATGACTGGCGCGAGGATGCGGCGCGGCGCGACTTCACGATGAACGCGCTCTATGCCGATCCCGCGACCGGCGAATTGTTCGACTATTTCGGCGGTCTGGACGACCTGAAGGCCGGGCGGGTGCGCTTCATCGGCGACCCGTTGCAGCGGATCGCCGAGGATCATTTGCGCATCCTGCGCTTCTTCCGCTTCCATGCGCGCTTCGGCCAGGCGGTCGACGAGGCCGGACTGGCCGCCTGTGCCGCGCGCGCCAACGACCTTATGGCATTGTCGCGCGAACGGATCGCGGCGGAGTTGCTGAAATTGCTGGTCGCCGCCCGCGCCGTGCCGGTGGTCGCGCTGATGGTCAAGCATGGCATCTTCCGCGCGGTCATCCCCGAGATCGATGCAGAGGGCGTGAAACGGCTGACCCGGCTGGCCGAGCGCGAAGTAGCAGCGGAAATCGCGCCCGACGCGATCCGGCGACTCGCCGCCCTCCTACCTCCACAAGCCGCCGAGAATGTCGGGGCGCGGCTGAAACTGTCCAATAGCGACCGCAAGCGGCTGATCGCCGCGACCGCCGGATCGGGCGACGAGGGACCGCAGGCGCTGGCCTATCGCGCGGGGCTGGTGAGCGCGATCGACCGGCTGTTGCTGGCGGGCGAATCGATCGAGCCGATTCGCGACTGGACGCCCCCTGCCCTGCCACTGTCCGGGGGTGCACTGGTCGAACGCGGGATCGGCAAGGGGCCGGAGGTGGCGCGGCTGCTCCGCCGGATCGAAACTCAGTGGATCGCCGAAGGCTTTCCGGATGCCGAACGAGTCGGCCGCATCGCCGACGAGGCGGTGGCTCAGGCCTGATCGGCGATCATCGCCCAGGCGGCATCGGGATCGAGCGGGCGGGCGTAATAATATCCCTGTCCATGGCTGCACCCCAGGGCGGCCAGCGTCTGCCCGAGTTCGACCGCCTCGATTCCCTCCGCGGTGGTCTTCATGCCCAGGGCCTGCGCCAGGCCCAGGATCGCACGGACGATTGCGATCTTGTCGCGGTCGGCCAGCATGCCGGAGACGAAGCTGCGGTCGATCTTCAATATGTCGATCGGCAGTTTCTGGAGATAGGCCAGGCTGGAATAACCGGTGCCGAAATCGTCCATCGCGATGGTGGGGCCCAGTTTCTTCAGCGCATTCATGATCGCGCTGACCCGGTCGGGATCACCCACGATCGCGCTTTCGGTCAATTCCAGGATCAGCCGCTCGCCCGCGACGCCTGCCCTGGCCAGCGCCGATTCGATCAGCGCGGGAATGTCGTCGCGCTGCAACTGAATCGCCGAGACGTTGACCGACATGCGCACGCCGCAGTCCCCGCCCGCCCGCCGGTCCCAGTCCGCCAGCTGGAGCAGCGCCTGGTTCGCGGCCCAGCGGCCGAGCGGCACGATCAGCCCCGATTCTTCGGCCACGGGGATGAAATCGGCTGGCGAATGATCGCGCCCCTCGGCATCGCGCCACCGTGCCAGCGCCTCGAACGCGATGGTGCGGCCGGTGCTCAGGTCGCAGATCGGTTGATAGGCGAGGTGCAGTTCCTCCTGCTCGATCGCGCGGCGCAACGCGGTCTCCATGGCGAACTGGGCGCGTGCGATGGTGAAGGCCTGGGGATGATAGACCTCGGTCCGCCCCGCCGCCTTGGCATGCTTGACCGCAAACTGGGCGTGCCGGATCAGCTCCTCGGCGTCCTCGTCCAGCCCTTGGTTGAAGGCGATGCCGACCGAAGCCTCGACATTGACCTCATAGTCGGTCAGCCGGAACGGCGAACGCAGGGCCCGGTCGATCCGTTCGGCAAGGATATGCGCCTCATCCTCGGTGCCGTCGATCAACATCAGGATGCCGAACTCGTTGCCGCCGATCCGCCCGATCGAGTCGCGGGACCGCAGGGCTCCCTTCAGGCGGCGTGCCACGGTGATCAGAAGTTCATCGCCGACCAGCGAGCCCATACAGGCGTTCAACCGACCGAACCGGTTCAGATCGATCACCAGCACCGCATGGCGCTGGCCGTTGGAGACCATCGCCTCGATCAGGTCGCCGAAACCCTGTCGGTTGGGCAGCCCGGTCAGGCTGTCGGTCATCATTTCGCGACGCAGGCTGCGTTCGGTGTGGTGCTGTGCCGTATGATCGACCAGCATCAGCACATAGCCTTCGCCATCCCCTTCGGCGGCGTGGGTCAGAGTCGCCTGGAAATAGCGGCAGTCGATGACCTCGCCGACGGCCAGCGGAAACTCGATCGAGGCCTGGTTCGACGCCAGGAACCCGTCGATTCGCTTGGCCACTTCGGCCAGCAGGCCAGCCTGGGTCCGCGAGTCGTTCAGTGCGGCGCGGCGATAGGCATCGTTGCTGGCGGCCACGACCGGCACGCCCTTCTCGATCAGGATTTCGGCCGCCGGAATTGCCATGATGCTGATCGCGCACGACGTCAGCGACCCGAAATTCCGGTTCGAAGAGCGTTGCAGCGGATGAGCGATCGTTGCCATCACTCATCCGCGTAACCCGCGAACGTTAAGAGCGCCTAAAATTCCAAGAATTTTACGGTTAACGTCGTGTGGCAGAGTCTTCCGGCATCACCGTTGGATCGACATGATCCGCGACTGATTTCGCCCTTCCCCGCAGGGAAGGATGTACGGGTGGCTCAATCGAACCGATTGTCGCGCGGGAAGCCGGTCGGCGGCATCCGCCCCGCCGCCCCGCGTGCGGTGCGCCAGGCCGACAGGTCGGATTCGGTCCTTACCCGCCCGGTATCGCCGCCCATCGGCCAGCTCAGCCCATCCTTGAAGACGAACGTCGTCGCATCCGATAGCCCGCCGTCACGATAGCGCTGGAGCTGGACGCCGGTGCCGCGCGACAGCTCGACGAACTCGGTCAGCGGGAAGACCAGCAGCTTGCGGTTGTCGCCGATCGCCGCGACATAATCGTCCTCGGCGCCGACGGGACGCACGACCTTCAGCAAGGACCCGGCGCGCGGGGTCAGCACGGTCTTTCCCTTTCGCGTCTCGGCAATGGTGTCGGCGGTCGGCACGACGAAGCCGCGCCCGTCCGACGCCGCGACCAGCAGCTTGGTCGCGCGGGCCGCCGGCAGGAAACCGATGATCCCGATCGATCCGTCGAGATCGATCATCGCGCGCACCGGCTCGCCAAATCCGCGCCCGCCGGGCAGCTTGTCCGCCGCCAGCGTGAAGAACCGCCCGTTCGCCGCCGCCAGCAGCAGCTTGTCGGTGGTCTGCGCATGAAAGGCAAAGGCCGGGCCGTCGCCTTCCTTGAACTTGGCGGTGTCGGCCGAGGCGAGGTCGACATGCCCCTTCATCGCGCGAATCCAGCCGCGCTGCGACAGGATGACGGTGATCGGCTCGCGTTCGATCATCGCCTCCAGGGGAATGTCGCGAGTCGGCGCGGCTTCCTCGATCAGCGTGCGACGCGCGCCCAAAGCGGTTTCGGGGCCATAGCGGTCGCGGATCTTGCCTAGATCCTTCTTCATCCGCGTCCGCTGACGCTGTTCGGAGCCGAGCAGCAGCGTCAGCTGCTCACGTTCCTTGTCGAGCTTGTCGCGCTCGCCGCGAATCTCGAACTCCTCCAGCCGCCGGAGCGAGCGGAGGCGCATGTTGAGGATCGCCTCGGCCTGCCGGTCGGTCAGGCGGAACTCGTCGATCATCACCGCCTTGGGCTCGTCCTCGGTGCGGATGATCTCGATCACCCGGTCGAGGTTGAGATAGGCAACCAGATAGCCGTCGAGCAGCTCGATCCGGTCGGCGATTTTGCCCAGACGGTGTTCGGAGCGGCGGCGCAGCACGACGAACTGATGCTCGACCCAGGCGGCCAACGCCTCGCGCAAGCTCATGACGCGCGGGGTGCGATCCTTGTCGAGCACGTTGAGGTTCAGGCTGACCCGCGTCTCCAGGTCGGAGAAGCGGAACAGCCCGTCCATCAGCACCTGCGGATCGACGGTGCGCGCGCGCGGTTCGAGGACGATGCGGACCTGCGCATCCGATTCGTCGCGAACATCGGCCAGGATCGGCAGCTTCTTGTCGTTGATCAGTGTGGCAATCTGTTCGATCAGCTTGCCCTTGGCGACGCCGTAGGGGATTTCGCTGATGACGATCTGCCAGCCGCCGCCCTTCTCGCGCTCGATCTCCCAGCGGGCGCGAACGCGGAAGCCGCCCCGCCCCGTCGTGTAGCTTTCCCGCAATATGGCGGGCGCATCGACGACCATGCCGCCGGTCGGAAAGTCTGGCCCCTTGACCAGCGCCAGGATCGCATCGTCATCGGCGTCCGGCTGATCGACCAGCAGGATCGCGGCCTCCAGCAGTTCGGCGGCATTGTGCGGCGGGATGCTGGTCGCCATGCCGACCGCGATGCCGCTCGCGCCGTTCGCCAGCAGGTTCGGGAACAGGCCGGGGAACAGCTCCGGTTCCTGCTCTTCTCCATTATAGGTCGGGCGATAGGCGACGGCGTCCTCATCGAGCCCGTCCATCAAGTCGATCGCGACCTGGGTCAGCCGCGCCTCGGTATAGCGATAGGCGGCGGCATTATCGCCGTCGATATTGCCGAAATTGCCCTGCCCATCGACCAGCGGGTAACGCAGCGCGAAATCCTGTGCGAGACGGACCATCGCGTCATAGACCGACTGGTCGCCATGCGGATGGTATTTACCGATGACGTCGCCGACGACGCGCGCGCACTTCTTATAGCCCGAGGCCGGGTCGAGCTTGAGCAGCCGCATCGCCCAGAGCAGACGCCGGTGAACGGGCTTCAGGCCGTCGCGCACATCGGGCAGCGAGCGCGCGGTGATCGTCGACAGCGCATAGACGAGATACCGCTCCGACAATGCACTGTCGAAGGGTGCGTCCAGAATGCCGACGGGAGGATTGTCGCGGAGATCGATCGCCATGGAAGCCCAGCTTCTAGCAAGCCCGTGGGGCCGGGGCAATCGGGCGGATCAAATCGGGAACGATTACGACCGATGCGGCAAAGCGGGCGCGATTCTCATCACGCCCGCTTCCTCTCCGGCAAATGGACCGGGGTCACGCCTGGCTCGCCTGCGCCTGGGTCACATCCTGCTGGAAGTGATCGCCCGCGGCCACCGTGCAGTTCTGGAAGGCGACGGGAGTGAAGGTCTCGACCCCGGCGATATCCTCATCGGTCTTCACCTTGCCATGTGGCCCACGCACCGGCTGGAAGGCGACGACTTCGGGACGGAAGGTCGCGAGGACATCCGCCGTATCGCGGCAGGCGACCGTGCGCTCCGTGTTGCCGTTCTTCACCACCGCGATGGCCTCCATGCCATTGGCGAGCGGGACCCGCGCCTGCTCCCAGATTTGCGGCTGCTGCGCCGCATGCATGGGGCGCGCCACGGCAGTTCCCGCCGTCAGCATCAGGGCTCCACCAACAACACCGATCATCAGCTTGTTCATGACTACCTCCTTTGCAAGCATAGCCAAAACCCGTGATCTGCCCGATGGGTTTCCTTTACTTTATACCTTACAATTCTTTAATCCCTCTTCCAAAAATTGTTCATCATGTATTGCGGATGACGGCGCCGTCATCCTTGGCGATACCGTCCATCAGGCCATGCCCATATGCCGCCCAACTCCATTGCGCCGCCGCGCCCCTTCCATTATAGGCGCGCCATCCCGCCTCGGGCCTCAGCATGGGGGCGCCGGGGCTGTACTCATTTCAGGGGACCGCCGCATGGCTCGCCGCCGCCAAATCTACGAAGGCAAGGCCAAGATCCTGTACGAGGGCCCCGAGCCCGGCACGCTGATCCAGTATTTCAAGGACGACGCCACCGCGTTCAATGCCCAGAAGAAGGGCACGATCAACGGCAAGGGCGTTCTAAACAACCGTATCTCCGAGCATGTCTTCACCATGCTCGACCATATCGGCGTTCCGACCCACTTCATCCGCCGCCTGAACATGCGCGAGCAGTTGATCCGCCAGGTTGAGATCGTGCCGATCGAGGTCGTGGTGCGCAACGTCGCGGCCGGTTCGCTGTCCAAGCGGCTGGGCATCGAAGAGGGCGTGAAGCTGCCCCGCACGATCATCGAATATTATTACAAGGACGATGCGCTGGGCGACCCGATGGTCACCGACGAGCATATCGCCTGCTTCGGCTGGGCCAGCCAGGAAGAGATGCACGACATCGCCGACCTGGCGATCCGCGTGAACGACTTCCTGTCGGGCATGTTCGCCGCGATCGGCATCCGCCTGGTCGACTTCAAGCTGGAATTCGGCCGCATCTGGGACAACGACTTCGGTCGCATCATCCTGGCCGACGAGATCAGCCCCGATGGCTGCCGCCTGTGGGACATGACCACCAACGAGAAGCTGGACAAGGATCGTTTCCGCCGGGATCTCGGCGGCGAGGTCGAGGCCTATCAGGAAGTGGCGCGCCGTCTGGGCCTGCTGCCCGAGGGTGGCGACACCGCCGTCCTCGATCTGGAAGAACACCGCAAGAGCCGGGGCAAGTAATGAAGCTGAAGATTTTCGTCACCCTGAAGCCCGGCGTGCTCGACCCGCAGGGCAAGGCGATCCACCATGCGCTGGAGAGCCTGGGCTTTGCGGGCGTCAATGACGTGCGCGCAGGCAAGCTGATCGAGCTGGAAGTCGCCGACGCGACGACCGACGCGCAGATCGACGAGATGTGCCGCCAGCTGCTCGCCAACACCGTGATCGAGAATTACCGGGTGGAGCGCGCCTGATGAAGACCGCCGTGATCGTCTTTCCGGGCTCGAACTGCGACCGCGACCTCGCCGTCGCGCTGGAGGCGGTGACGGGCGTCAAGCCGGCCATGGTCTGGCACGGCGACAGCGAACTGCCCGAAGGGCTGGGGCTGATCGGCGTGCCGGGCGGCTTCTCGTATGGTGACTATCTCCGCTGCGGCGCGATCGCGGCCCGTTCGCCGATCATGCGCGCGGTGGTGGAATCGGCGAACAAGGGCACGCCGGTGTTCGGCGTTTGCAACGGCTTCCAGGTGCTGGCCGAGACCGGCCTGCTGCCGGGCGCGCTGATGCGCAACCGCTCGCTGAACTTCGTGTGCCGCGACGTGAACCTGGAGGTGGCGAACACCGACAGCGCCTTCACCCGCCTGTACGAACAGGGCGAGACGATCCGAATTCCGGTCGCGCATCATGACGGCAACTACTTCGCCGATGCCGACACGCTCGACCGCCTGGAAGGCGAAGGGCGCGTGGCCTTCCGCTATGCCGAGGACGTCAACGGCTCGGCCCGCAACATCGCGGGCGTGCTGAACGAGAAGCGCAACGTGCTAGGCATGATGCCCCACCCCGAGCGCCGCATCGAGGCCGCACACGGCGGCGACCATGGCCGCCGCTTGTTCGAAGGCCTGCTGGAGATGGTGGGGGCCTGACCCCATCCAGCCGTTCAGCCCGAATGACGTCGAAGGCCACGGGATGGCATTTGGAAAGGGGAAGTGAGGCAACTCGCTTCCCCTCTTTATTCACGCGAAGCCGCGAAGAAGATGTTGGTTCGCGCGGAGGCGCGGAGAACGCGGAGGTGTCCGGCCTCGCGGAAACCTTATCCCTTCTGCCGCGCCCGGTGGCAGACATAGGCTGGCTATCGCCGGCTACATCACCTCCGCGTCTCCGCGGCTCCGCGTGAACCCAATCTCTAAAACCCTTCACGTCATCACGTCTTCGCATGAACGCAACTCAAACCCGCGCCCGAAACGGCGTGAAGTCCGTGCCCTCGTCGAACACATCCACCCCCTCGGCCCGTTTCAGCCAACCGACGATCAGATAGGTCACCGGCGTCAGCAGCACTTCCCAGCCCACCTTCAGCGCCCATTGCGTGAACAGCACCACGACCACCAGATGCGTCGTCCAGCCTTCGGCTCCCCAAAAGGCCAGCGGATAGAAGATCAGGCTGTCCACCCCCTGCCCCACCAGCGTCGAGCCGATGGTGCGTGACCAGAGGTGCCGCCCGCCGGTCCACAGCTTCATCCGCGCCATCACATAGGCATTGACGAACTCGCCCGCCCAGAAGGCGCAGACGCTGGCCAGCACGATGCGCGGCACCTGGCCGAAGATCACCTCATAGGCGGCCTGATTGGTCCAGGTCGGTGCCGGGGGAAGCGCCACGACGACAAAGCTCATGAACGCCATGAACAGCACCGCCGCCGTCCCCGCCCAGATCACCCGACGCGCGCGGGCATAGCCATAGACCTCGGTCAGCACGTCGCCGATGACATAGCTCAACGGAAAGAACAGGATGCCCGCCCCGAACGGCCACTGCCCGACCAGCGGCAGGTCGATGACCGCCACCTTGCCCGCGCCGATGACGTTGGACAGCAACAGAATGGTCACGAACGCGGCCATGACGAAGTCGAACCAGCGAAACGCACCGCGTTCCATGTCGCGGTCCGCCACCACCCGTTCCACGCCCATACCGATCCCTTTCACCGTGAGCGGCGACATTTATCGCCATTCCCAACCCACGCAAACCACGCTAGGGACACCGCCATCCGCGCGTCCGTAGCTCAGTTGGATAGAGCAAGGAGCTTCTACCTCCTCGGTCGGGGGTTCGAATCCCTCCGGGCGCGCCAATCATCCATCACCGGACGAACCCTGGCGGAAGAGCGCCACGCTCGCCCTCCCCCGGATGGCCGTTACCAGCGTGTGCGCAGCGTCATGCCATAGGTGCGCGGTTCGGCCAGATAGGATCCGAACAGCGTATTGGCGGTCGCATAGGTCGGCGCGCCGAAACGCTGGACCTGCGACAGGCTGCCCGAACCCTGGAAGGGCATGTTGAAGGCGACCTGCTGATAGTTGGCATTGAGGATGTTCTGGCCCCAGAATTCCAGCGCCCAGCGCTGGTCCTTGCCGTGCAGGCCGATGCGCGCATTCATCAGGAAGAAGCCGTCCTGCTTCTTTTCGGCGAACAGGTCGGAGCCGGTATTGTAGTCGCTGGTCATGCGGCCATCGACATAGAACAACGCCGTCAGCCCGGTCCCGGCGATCGGCGGCGTCCAGCTGGCCGAGCTGGTCACGACATGGCGCGGCGCGTTCGACATCATGCTGCCGGGCAGCAGGAACAGCGCGTTGCTGAGCGGCTCGCCCGCGTCGCTGCCGACCAGGTTGCGGGCATAGTTGGTATGGGCATAGGTATAGCCCAAGTTGAAGGTGACGTCGCGCGTCGGGTACATGCCCGCTTCCAGCTCGATCCCTTGCGTCACCACACCGGCCTTCACCTTGCCGGTGCAGCGCCCCGTATTGGGCGAGTCGTCGCGGTTGGCCCCGCCCAGATCGCTGTCGCACGCGCTGATATTCTGGACGATATAGCCGGTGCCGTTGAAGGTGTTCAGCTGGAAGTTCTTGAACTCCGAGCGGAAGGCGGCGGCGTTCAGCGTGAAGGTGCGCGAGGTGAACTTCACGCCCAGCTCATAGGCGTTCACCGTTTCGGGATCGAAGCGCAAATTGGTGACCGACGCCGCCGTCGGCATCCCGAACACGTTCGGGGTCAGGTCCGACCGCTCCAGATTATAGCCGCCCGCCTTGTAGCCGCGCGCATAGGAACCATAGACCAGCGTGCTGGCCACCGGCTTCCACGACACCACGGCGGTGCCGGTGAACTGCCCCTCGCTGATCGAGTCGGATAGCGGCAGCCCGGTCAGCGCGGACGAGGAATTGCCGTTGCAGCTCAACGTCACGATGCCCCCGGCCAGATTGGCCAATGTCGGATTGCCGCTCAACAGGAACGGACGAAGCGCGGCCTGCTGCAACGGACAGGCGGTGTTGTTGTTCTCGAAGCTCGCGCGCAGCCTCTTGCGTTCGTTGGTGTAGCGAAGGCCGCCGGTCAGGCTCAGCGTGTCGGTCACGCGGAAGATATTGTGGGTGAAGAAGGCATAGTTGGTGCTGGTCTGGTCATAGAGATCGCGCAGCGAGCCGACATTGTTGATCGTGCTCAGCCGGTCGATCGTTCCGACCAGCGTCGGCCCCAATGCACCGGTCAGGACGGCACGCCCCGCCGCGCTGAGACAGCCCGGATTGGCGGGGTTCTGCAACGCCGCCGTCGGGTTGATCGTCGCGACGACGCGGCAGGCGGAAAAGGCGCCATATTGCGAGCCGAAGGTCAAATTGTCCGACACCTGAAGGTCTTCATGCGCGAAATAGCCGCCGACCAGCCAGTCGAGCCGGTTGTTCAGGATCGAGCCGCTGAGCCGTGTTTCCTGGGTGAAGGTCTTGAACTGGCGATAGGCCAGGCCGTTATTCGGGCGATCGATGATGTCGACATTGCTATAGTCGACATCGCCCGCCCCGCCTGCCTTATATTCGCGATAGGCGGAGATGGAGATCAGCTGGACCTTGCCGATGTCCCAGCCGACGCGGGCCGACACACCATAATCCTCGGTCACGTTGGAATAGGCGTGACCCGGCGTCTGCGCGATCCGGCGGTTATAGGGATCGCCCGCGCTGGGCAGGACGCCGCCCAGGCTGCGCAGGATGTTGACGATGCGGTTCTGCGGGGCGATCGCCGCATCGCCCGGCACGCCCGGCGTCGGATCGACCTTCTCGCGCGTGTCGATATAGACCGCGCCGCAGCACTTCTCGTCGCGGTGGGTATAGTCGCCGATCAGGCGGATCGAGAAATCGTCCGTCGGCTTCCAGAATAGCTGGCCACGCACGAATGCGCGTTTGCGGTCGTTATAGTCGGTCTGGTTGACGACGTCGTACAGGAAGCCGTCGCGCTTGTTGTAGACACCGTCGATCCGGAAGGCGAGCGTGTCGCCGATCACCGGACCGGTCACGCCGCCTGCGACGCGCACGGCATCGTAGTTGCCGTAGCTGACCTCGCCATAGCCGCCATATTTGAAGGCGGGATATTTGGTGTAGATGCTGATCGCACCCGCCGAGGAATTGCGCCCCGACAGCGTGCCCTGCGGCCCGCGCAACACCTCGATACGCTCGACCTCGCCCAGATCGTTGAGGCCCGAGCCGGTGCGGCTGCGATAGACGCCGTCGATGAACACCGCGACCGAGCTTTCCAGGCCGGGATTGTCGCCCACCGTGCCGATGCCGCGAATCCGCGCCGTGGCATTCGCCTCCGAGCCGGTCGAGCTGACCAGCAGCGAGGGCGCCAGCTGGGTCATCTGGCGGATATCGGTCGCGCCCGAATTCTGCAGCGCGACGGTGCCATAGGCGCTGACCGCGATCGGCACGCTGGACAGCCGTTGCGAGCGGCGGGTGGCCGTGACGACGATATCCCCGTTATTCGGCGACTCGGCCTGGGGCTTCTTCTCGTCCGGCTTGTCCTTCGGCGCGGGCGCGGATGCCACCCCGCGCAAACCCTGGGCCGAAGCCGTTCCCGTTACCGCCAACGCCGCCGTCGATGCCAGCAGCAGCCCCCATAGTCGCATGACGTACTCCCCAGAATCTTATGTCGTTGATCCAGGGCATAACGGAACAATCATACCGGCCGGTTAAGCCGGACGCCGATACAGGGACTTACGACCATTTCGACCGTTATTATGGCTGTCTCCCTGCCCTCTTCTCCCGGTCGCCGCACGCTGTGGCCCGATCCCGTGCCGTGCCTGCTTCCGGCCGCCCATTCGCCATTCCGGCCCACCAATGCTAACCCATTGATATGATGAAGAGTGAAATCAACCCGCGCGTCTTCTGGGGCGCATCCGGGATCATCGCGCTGCTGCTGGTGACGACTTTGGCCATGCCGGGCACCGCCGATGCCGCGTTCAAGGCGGCGCAGGCCTGGGCGATCGACACGTTCGGCTGGTTCTATATCTCGGCGGTCGCGGCTTTCCTGGTCGTGGTGCTGGCCTTGGGCTTCGGCCCTGCGGGCAAGCTGAAGCTGGGGCCGGACGATGCCGAGCCGGACTTTCCCTATCTGTCGTGGCTGGCCATGTTGTTCGCGGCGGGCATGGGTATCGGCCTGATGTATTTCGCGGTCGCCGAGCCGATCCAGCATTATATCTCGCCCCCCGAAGCGCCCAGCGGCACCATCCTGGCCGCGCGCGAGGCGATGGCGATCACCTTCCACCATTACGGCGTCCATGCCTGGGCCATCTATGCGCTGGTCGGCATGAGTCTGGCCTATTTCACCTATCGCAAGGACATGCCGCTGACCCTGCGGTCGGGCCTGTCGCCGATCCTGGGCAAGCGGATCAACGGCCCGCTGGGCGATGCGATCGACATCTTCGCGGTGTGCGGTACGGTGTTCGGCGTCTCGACCTCGCTGGGCTTCGGCGTGTCGCAGATGACGGCGGGGCTGAATTACGAATATGGCGTGCCCGACACGCTGACCGTGAAGATCGCGGTCATCGTGCTGGTGATGGGCGCGGCCACCCTGTCGGTGCTGAGCGGCGCGGATCGGGGCATTCGCCGCCTGTCCGAGCTGAACCTGGTGCTCGCCGTCCTGCTGATGCTGTTCGTGATGGCGGTCGGCCCGACCCTGTTCCTGCTGCGCGCGCTGGTCCAGAATTTCGGCCTGTATCTCGATCATTTCGTGAAGCGCACCTTCACCCTCTATGCCTATGAGCCGCGCGCCTGGATGGCGGACTGGACGCTGTTCTATTGGGCGTGGTGGATCGCCTGGTCGCCCTTCGTCGGCATGTTCATCGCCCGCATCTCGCGCGGACGGACGATCCGGGAGTTCGTGATCGGCGTGCTGTTCGTGCCGACCGCCTTCACCTTTCTGTGGATGACGGTGTTCGGCAACACCGCGATCTCGCTGGATCTCGGCGGTGCGCATGGCGGGATCGCCGACGCGGTGCAGGCGAATTTGTCGACCGCCTTGTTCAAGTTCCTCGAATATCTGCCCGCCGCCAGCGTCACCTCGACGCTCGCCATCGTCCTGGTCGGTTTCTTCTTCGTGACCTCGGCCGATTCCGGCGCTTTGGTCATCGACACGCTGGCCTCGGGCGGCACCGAGGAGACGCCGCGCTGGCAGCGTATGTACTGGTGCGTGCTGCTGGGCACCACGGCGACGCTGTTGCTGGTTGCGGGCGGATTGGGCGCGTTGCAGTCGGCGACCCTGCTGGCCGCCCTGCCCTTCTGCTTCATCATGCTGCTGCTCGCGGTGGGGCTGGTGCGCCAGACCAATGCCGATCTGGCGGGGGTGACGCTGCCCGGTGACGGCCCGGCGATCAGCGAGCGGATCAAGCGGTTGATCGTGCCCGCCCGCCGCACCGACATCCTGGCGCAACTTCAAGCGCAGGGCGAACCGGCGCTGCAATCGGTCAAGGAGGCGCTGGAGGCCGAAGGCTGGACCGCCAGCCAGTTGGACAGCGCGGAGGACAAGGTCGAGCTGACCATCACCGCGCGCGACGGTCGCCCGTTCGTCTATCGCCTGTCCCCCCGCTCGCGCCCGCTGCCCGCCTATACCGCGCTGGAGGCGCCCGAGCGTCGCCGCAGCCTCGCCTGGATGCTGGCCGCGCAGACCAATGGCGAAACGGGTTTCCGCGACCTGACCGGCTTTACTGTCGGGCAGATCGCGAACGATGTGCTGACCCAGCTGGAGCGCTGGCGACTGGCCGAGGCGCATCGCAAGGACGGCTGATCCGGCGGAATGATGGACCGGGCGACTTTCGGGGTGCCCCCTGATAGTCCCCGGGCCTATGGCAGGCACCGCACATAAAGGTTCGTACTCATAATGATTTGGTTGGAAGCGCTGTTCCTGGGCCTGTTGCAGGGCATCACCGAGTTCCTGCCGGTATCGTCCAGCGCGCATCTGCGCATCGCGGGCGCCCTGCTCCCCTCCGGCAACGATCCCGGCGCGGCCTTCACCGCCATCACCCAGATCGGCACCGAAGCGGCGGTGCTGCTCTATTTCCGCAAGGATATCTGGCGCATCGCCATGGCCTGGCTAGGTTCGGTGATCCGCCGTCCCGCCACCCTGTCGCCCGACGCGCGCATGGGCTGGCTGGTGATCCTCGGCACCCTGCCGATCGCGGTCCTCGGCCTGTTGTTCAAGCATCAGATCGAAGGGGGGCTGCGCGACCTGCGCATCACCGCGACGATGCTGATCGTCTTTGCGCTGGTGCTGGGCGCAGCCGACCGGATCGGCGCGAAGCGCAAGCCGCTGGAGCGGCTGGGGTGGCGCGACGGCCTGATCCTGGGTTTTGCGCAGGCAATGGCGCTGGTCCCCGGCGTGTCGCGCTCCGGCGGGACGATCAGCGCGGGACTTTTGCTGGGTTACACGCGCGAGGCGGCGGCGCGTTACTCCTTCCTGCTGGCGATCCCGGCGGTGCTGGCGTCGGGCCTGTTCGAGCTGGCCGATAGCTGGGGACGGTTCGGGACGTTCGGACCGGGGCCGACCTTGCTCGCCACCCTGGTCGCCTTTGTCAGCGGTTACGGCGTGATCGTCGTCTTCCTGCGGCTGGTATCGACGCGCGGCTATCTACCCTTCGTGATCTATCGCATCGTTGCGGGTGCGGCGGTCTTCGCGATGCTCGCCTGGAACGTCATTCCGGCGCGGTGAGCGGCTCCCCCCAGTCGCGGCGCAGATGGGGACCGGCCAGCCCGACCAGCAGCGCCGCGACCGCGTAAAGGCTGAGGCCACCCAGCATCGCATGGCGCAACGCGTCGCTGCCATAGAGCGGGGTCAGCGCGTCGGACAGCGCCCCTAGCGCATAGATGCCGCCGCTCAGCCCGATCAGGTTGTTGATCAGCAGGAAGAGCGCGGCGGCCGTCGCGCGTTCGGGCGGTGCCACCAGATGCTGTACCGCCGACAGCACCGGCCCCAGCCAGGCATAGGACAGCGCCTGGGGCAGGAGGAACAGCGCAAAGGCGATGCGCACATCCCCGCCATGCATGCCGCCCGCGAACAGCGGAATGCTGATCAGATAGGCGATAGCGGGGACATAGCCGAACCACGCCCGATCCCGCGCGCCCAGCCGGTCGGCCAGCCAGCCGCCCGCCACGATGCCGCCGACACCCCCGATCAGCAGCAGCCCCGCCAGGAAATGCGAGGTCGCGATCAGGTCCAGCCCGAAGCTGCGTCGCATCAGGCTGGGCAACCAGAAGGCCAGGCCATAGCCGATCATCGAGCCACTCGCCGCGCCGAAGGACAGCAGCCAGAAGGACGGCTTGCCTGCCAGGGTACGCGCGACCGTGGCGAAGGCGGGCTTGCTCGCCACCGGGGCTGCCCTAGGCTTGTCGCGGACGATCAGGCGGACCAGCGGCGCGATCAACATCCCGGCCAGCCCGACCGCGATAAAGGCCGTCCGCCAGTCGATCCGCGCGGCGATATAGCCGCCCGCCAGCACACCGGCCGCCGAGCCCAGCGGAATCCCCAGCGAATAGACGCTAAGCGCCAGCGCGCGGCGACGCGGCGGGAAATACTCGCTGATGATTGCATAGGACGGCGCGACGCCCCCCGCCTCACCGATGCCGACGCCCAGCCGCGCGAGGAATATCTGCCAGAAGCCGGTCGCCAGCCCGCACAGCGCGGTAAAGCCGCTCCACAGCATCAGTGAGCCCGTGACGACCCGGCTCCGGCTCGTCCGGTCGGCCAGCCACGCCAGCGGCACGCCCAGCGTCGAATAGAGCAGGGCGAAGGCGATTCCGCCGAGCAGCCCCAACTGCCGGTCGCTCAGCCCCAGCTCCTGCTGGATCGGCGCGGCGAGGATCGCGAGAATCTGCCGGTCGACGAAGTTGAAGATATAGACGACCAGCAGCATCGCCAGCACCAGCCGAGGGCGACTGGATTGGGTTATGATCGGCATCATTGCATTCCTCCCCTTGTAGGGGAGGGGGACCATGCGCAGCATGGTGGAGGGGTGTCCCGGTTCGTGGGAACGGTCCACCCTCGCGAATGGTGACACCCCTCCGTCAGGGCTCCGCCCTGCCACCTCCCCTTACAGGGGAGGAATAAACGGCCTCTACATCCGCGGTGCCTTGCGGCACCGAATAACCAAGCCGCAGCCCCGCCCCGCGGGGCCGCGAGCCTTGGTTATTCCCACTCGATCGTGCCGGGCGGCTTGCTGGTATAGTCGTACACGACGCGGTTGATGCCCTTCACCTCGTTGATGATCCGGGTCGTCACGCGCGGCAGGAAGTCGCCGGGAAAGTCGAAGGCCTGCGCCGTCATCCCGTCGACCGAAGTCACCGCGCGCAGCGCCAGCACCGAGTCATAGGTGCGGCCATCGCCCATCACGCCGACCGAGCGCACCGGCAGCAGCACCGCAAAGGCCTGCCAGATGGCGTCGTACAGACCCGCCTTGCGAATCTCTTCGAGATAGATGGCATCCGCCTTGCGCAGGATGTCGCAACGCTCGCGCGTCACTTCGCCGGGGATGCGGATCGCCAGGCCGGGTCCGGGGAACGGGTGACGGCCGACGAACACGTCGGGCAGGCCCAGTTCGCGACCCAGCACGCGGACCTCGTCCTTGAACAGCTCGCGCAGCGGCTCGACCAGCTTCATGTTCATGCGTGCCGGAAGGCCGCCGACATTGTGGTGGCTCTTGATCGTCACCGACGGGCCGCCGGTGAAGCTGACGCTCTCGATCACGTCGGGATAGAGCGTGCCCTGCGCCAGGAACTCGGCCCCGCCGATCTTCTTGGCCTCGGCCTCGAACACGTCGATGAAGGTCTTGCCGATGAACTTGCGCTTGGCTTCCGGGTCGGTGACGCCCGCCAGACCGTCCATGAACAGGTCTTGCGCGTCCACATGGACCAGCGGGATGTTATAATGGCCGCGGAACAGGCTGACGACCTGCTCTGCCTCGCCCTGGCGCAGGATGCCGCCATCGACGAACACGCAGGTCAGCTGGTCGCCGATCGCCTCGTGGATCAGAAGTGCGGCCACCGACGAGTCGACCCCGCCCGACAGGCCGCAGATCACCCGGCCCTCACCCACCTGCTCGCGAATCTCGGCGATCTTGGCGGCGCGGAACTCGGCCATGGTCCAGTCGCCGGAGACCCCTGCGACATGGCGCACGAAATTGGCGATCAGCTTGGCGCCGTCGGGCGTGTGAACGACTTCGGGGTGGAACTGCATCGCATAGATGCGGCGCTCGTCATTGGCGATGATCGCATAGGGCGCGCCGGGGCTGGTCGCGACGACGCGGAAGCCCGGCGCCAGCGCCGTGACCTTGTCGCCATGGCTCATCCACACCTGATGCCGCTCGCCCGTCGCCCACAGGCCGTCGAACAGCGTGCATTCGCCCTCGACGGTGATGAACGCCTCGCCGAACTCGCCGCTGTCGCCCTTCTCGACCTTGCCGCCCAGCTGCTCGGTCAGCGCCTGCTGGCCATAGCAGATGCCCAGCATCGGCAGGCCGCTGTCGAGGATCGCCTGCGGAATGCGCGGGCTATTCTCGTCGACGACCGAGGCGGGACCACCCGACAGGATGACCGCGGCGGGGTTGATCCGCGCGAACGCCTCGGCGGCGGATTGGAAGGGAACGATCTCGCTATAGACCCCCGCCTCGCGCACGCGGCGCGCGATGAGCTGGGTGACCTGGCTGCCGAAATCGACGATGAGGATGCTGTCCGGGTGCTCCATGGCGGTCCGATAGCGATGTCTTTTGCGAAAAGCTACCGGGGCGGACGTGTTTTGCGTGGTGTGGATAGCGGCAATGAATAAGCTAGCAACGCTGTCGCTACGTCGGACAGCGATACTTGGCACGCCCCTCCCGCAGGCGGGAGGGCATGCCACAGGCAATGGTCTCGGTGAGACACGCCGCCCTCCCCCCGGCCCCCTCCCGCCTGCGGGAGGGGGAGCGGAGACTGAGGGAATGGGACAACGAAAAAGGGCCGCCCCATCGCTGGAGCGGCCCTTCCTCGAAGGTCTTCGAGAAGCGCGTAAATTACGCGGCTTCGTCGAAATCTTCCTCGTTCATGACCGGACCCGAATCCTGGCCCTTCGCCGAGACGTCGCGATCGACGAACTCGATGATCGCCATCGGCGAGGCGTCCGACGCGCGGATGCCGGCCTTGATGATGCGGGTGTAGCCGCCGTTACGATCGGCATAGCGCGACGCCAGAACGTCGAACAGCTTCACCAGCTGCGCGTCGTCGAGCAGGCGGGCATGGGCCAGACGACGGTTCGAGAGACCGCCCTTCTTCGCCAGGGTCACCAGCTTTTCGACGTAGGGACGCAGTTCCTTCGCCTTGGCGACGGTGGTGGTGATCTGCTCGTGCTTGATGAGCGCGGCCGACATGTTGCGGAAAAGCGCGGTACGATGAGCCGAGGTACGCTGCAGCTTACGGCCGCCGACGCGATGACGCATGGGTAGTTCCTTCGTTCGTTAAGGGGCCGTGTCACGGAACCCCAGAGCCGGTGACCGTCAAGGCCGTCACCTTCGCCTGTCTTGTTGCCCTCCGGCTTTCACCGGGGAGCGGGTCAGCAAAGCTGCTGGAGAGCCGGGCCGGATCACGGCAAAGCCGCGATCCTGACGTCGAACGGGTCGCCCATGGGCGACCCGCCGGCCGGGCTTGCGCCGTGTCGCGGATAGCGTCGCTATCCGCGTGCGGCTCAGCCCATGATCTCCTGTTCCAGCTTCTTGGCCATTTCCTCGATATTCTCGGGCGGCCAGCCGGGGATTTCCATGCCCAGGCGCAGACCCATGGACGACAGCACTTCCTTGATTTCGTTCAGCGACTTGCGGCCGAAATTCGGGGTGCGCAGCATCTCGGCTTCGGTCTTGCCGACCAGGTCGCCGATATAGATGATGTTGTCGTTCTTGAGGCAGTTCGCCGAACGCACCGACAGTTCCAACTCGTCGACCTTCTTGAGAAGGTAACGGTTGATCTGCTGCGCGTCGCTCTGCGGCTCGCCACCAGCGGCGGGGATCGCCGCCTGGCCCACGGGGGCCGCGCGGGTGAGCGCCGAGTCGTCGAAGTGCACGAACAGCGCCAGCTGGTCCTGGAGGATGCGCGCGGCATAGGCCACGGCGTCTTCCGGGGTGACGGTGCCATCGGTCTCGATCGAGAGCGTCAGCTTGTCATAGTCCAGGTCTTGGCCGACGCGGGTCGGATCGACCTTGTACGACACCTGACGGACCGGCGAGTAGAGCGCATCGACGGGGATCAGACCGATCGGCGCATCGGCCGGACGGTTCGACGCGGCGGGGACATAGCCCTTACCGATGTCGGCGGTCAGTTCCATGTTGAACGTCGCGCCTTCGTCGAGATGGCAGATCACCAGGTCCTTGTTCATGACCTCGATGTCGCCCGACACGGCGATGTCGCCGGCCTTGACGGTGGCGGGACCGGTCGCCGACAGCTGGAGACGCTTGGGGCCTTCGCCCTGCATGCGGATCGCGAGCTGCTTGACGTTCAGCACGATGTCGGTGACGTCTTCACGCACACCGGCGAGCGACGAGAACTCGTGCAGCACGTTCTCGATTTTGATCGAGGTCACCGCCGCGCCCTGGAGCGACGACAGGAGCACGCGGCGAAGCGCGTTGCCCAGCGTCAGGCCGAAGCCACGCTCCAGCGGTTCGGCAACGAACGTCGCCTTCCGCTTGCCATCGCCACCCTTTTTCTCGAGCGCGTTGGGCTTCTTCAGTTCCTGCCAGTTCTTTGCGTTGACAGACACGTGGTTCCCCTGAGTTGTGGGCCGGAACGGGGACGGTTCCAGCCATGGAGAGAGGCATGGCCGACTCGTCAGCCGGCCATGGGAAGCATCAGACGCGGCGACGCTTGGAAGGCCGCACACCGTTGTGCGGGATCGAGGTGACGTCGCGGATCGAGGAGATCTGGAAACCGACCGCCTGCAGCGCGCGCAGCGCCGACTCGCGGCCCGAACCCGGACCCTTCACTTCGACTTCCAGGGTGCGGACGCCGTGCTCGGCAGCCTTCTTGCCAGCGTCTTCCGCTGCGACCTGCGCCGCATACGGGGTCGACTTGCGCGAGCCCTTGAAGCCCATCATGCCGGCCGACGACCACGAAATGGCGTTGCCCTGGGCATCGGTGATGGTGATCATGGTGTTGTTGAAGCTGGCGTTCACATGGGCGACGCCGGCGGTGATGTTCTTGCGCTCGCGACGGCGAATGCGCTGCGGTTCACGTGCCATTGAATGAAAGTCCTGACCTAGTATCCTGATGCGGAGAGCGGCGGGCGGTCAGCCACAAGCCTGCCTCCGGCGGAGTAATTCGTCCCCCGGACGAATTACTTCTTCTTGCCTGCGATCGGCTTCGCCTTGCCCTTGCGGGTGCGCGCGTTGGTGTGCGTGCGCTGGCCGCGGACCGGCAGGCCCTTGCGGTGACGCAGGCCGCGATAGCAGGCCAGGTCCATCAGGCGCTTGATGTTCATCGCGGTTTCGCGACGCAGATCGCCTTCCACCGTGTGATCGGCGTCGATGGTCTCACGGATCTGCAGCACTTCCTGGTCCGAAAGGTCCTGGACGCGACGATCAGCGGCGATGTTCAGCTTGGCAGTGATCTGCTTCGCCTTGGCCGGACCGATGCCGTGGATATAGGTCAGCGCGATCAATACGCGCTTGTTGGTCGGGAGGTTGACACCCGCAATACGTGCCATGAAACTTGTTCTCCTAGCTCCACGGAGCATGGCATGGCCGCACATGCTCCATCTCAACGCGATGGTTCCGCCACGCGGAATGGCGACGCACGTAACGCGCGCGTCGTTCAACCGGGGGTGTTGGAAGGACGGTCAGTTAGGCCCCGCGCAACACCCTGTCAAGCGATCGGTTCCACAAACTTCGCCGATTGCAGCCGCTTGAGCGTCAGCCAGCGGCGGAAGGACACGACCGCCCACACGATCTCCACGACGCCGAACGGCCAGGCGCCCTGGAGAAAGCCATAGGCCGACCCCGCGACGCACCCCAGGCAGAAGCCCAGCGTCCACCGGTGCGACCCCGATTCCATCGCATAGCAGACCAGGGTAAAGGAAACGGCGAGCAGGCCGAACAGGGAAAGCGTGTCCATGCCGCGCGGGTGTAAAGCGCTGAGGCAGCGGGGCAAGTCCGATCCTCCCCGACACGGGGAGGTGGCAGGCGCAGCCTGACGGAGGGGGCTTCCACACAGGACGCCCCTCGCCGCACGCCCCCTCCACCAGCTTCGCTGGTCCCCCTCCCCGTGCCGGGGAGGATTTACGGAATCACCAGCCGCGCGATCAGGCCGGGCGCATTGTCGGCCAGATCGAATCGTCCGCCGTGCAACCTTGCCACCGCCTCGATCAGCGCCATGCCCAGCCCGGCCCCCGGAGTCGTGCGGGCGGTGTCGAGTCGGCCGAAGCGCTTCAGCGCCTGCGCACGGTCCGCCTCGGCGATGCCGGGGCCGTGATCCTCGACCTGGAAGATGATTCCCTCCGCCCCCTCGCTCAGCCGCAGCGTCACCTCACCGCCCGACGCGCCGTGCTTCAGCGCGTTGTCGATCAGATTGGACAGCGCCTGGCTCATGAGTTCGCGGTGCAGCGGCAAGGGCGCAGGGCGCGCCTCCACGTCGATCAGGAAGCGCAATCCGGCCTCCTCGGCGACCGGGGCGTAGAGTTCGCCGATCTCCTCGACCAGCTCGACCGGCGAGGCCAAAGTAAAGCGGTCGCGCGTCACCGACTCGGACCGGCTGATCTCGATCACCATGGTCAGCATCCGCATGATGAGATCGGTCTCGACCAGCAAGCCGCCCAAAGCGGCCTCGCGCTGCGCCGGGTCGGCGATCAGCACCGCCTGCTCGGTCTTGGTGCGCAGGCGGGCGAGCGGCGAGCGCAGGTCGTGCGCCAGGCTGTCGGTGACGACTCGCAGCTCGGCCATCAGCTGCTCGATCTTGCCGAGCATCGCATTCAGCCGCTCGGCCAGCCGGTCGAAGGCATCCCCTTCGTCATTCCCGTCGCGGACCAATCGCACGCGGCGGGTCAGGTCGCCCTCGCCCGCCGCATCGATCACCGCGACGATGGTATTGAGCCGCCCGGTGACATAGCGCGCCAGCACCAGCCCGGTGCCCACCCCCAGCATCAGCGACAGGAACACCGCCAGCGCCAGCGCGCGCTCGATCGCCACCTGCTGCGCCTCGATCAGGTCGAGCGGACGCCCGACCAGCAGCCAGTCATGGCCGATGGGATGGAGCGTATACCCCGCCTCCCGCGCGTTCCACACGCCGTCGCGGCCCAGCACAGCGATGCGGAACGGCGTGTCGGCCAGCGGCACGGCCAGATGGCGCGGCGCATAGCCCGCGATCCGGTGCCCCTGCGGATCGAAGATCGCCAGCACCAGCGATACGTCGCCCGGCTCGCGTGCTTCCTTGATGGCATCGGCGAGGGCGGGCAGCGCCCCGGTCCGCCATACGGCGCGCAGGGCATCGGCCTGTTCGACGATCTCGCGGTGAAGCGCCGCCACCGCATCCGCGCTGGTCTGTTTCCAGATGAAGCCGACCAGCGCCAGATTGGACACCAGCGCAAGGATGATCGACAGCAGCGCGATCCGCGCCGAGATCGTCAGCCGGGGCTTCACCCTTCGACGGCCAGCCTATAGCCCGCGCCGCGCACCGTATGCAGGATCGGGCTGCCGAACCCCTCTTCCAGCTTGCGACGCAGCCGCCCGATATGGACATCGACCACGTTCGATCCCGGGTCGAAATGATAGTTCCAGATCTTCTCCAGCATCATCGTGCGGGTGACGACCTGGCCCGCATGACGCGCCAGGAACTCCAGGAGGTTGAACTCGCGCGCGCCGACCGGGATGATCTTGCCCGCCCGCGTCACGGTGCGCGCCAGCAGGTCGATCTCCAGATCGCCGACGCTCAGCTTGGTGCGGGTCGGCTCGGACGCGGCGCGGTCGGAGCGGCGGACCAGCGCCTCGATCCGCGCCGACAGCTCGGCGAAGGAGAAGGGCTTGCACAGATAATCGTCCGCGCCCGCCTTCAGCCCGTCGACCCGGTCGTCGACCGTGGCGAGCGCCGAGAGCACGAGCACCGGCGTCGAGATACCCGCGGCGCGGATCGCGCTGACCATCGCCAGCCCGTCAAGACGCGGCAGCATCCGGTCGGCGATGATGAGGTCGAATATGCCCTCGCTCGCCAGAAACAGGCCATCGCGGCCGTCCCCGCATTGCTCGACGGCATAACCCGCCTCGGCCAGCCCCTTGGCGACATAGGCGGCGGTCGAGGCGTCATCTTCGACGATCAGGATTTTGCGGCTCATCGGCTCGTCTGCTCCGTCATTGGGCGACATTCATCATTGCGGCGGCATCGCGAGGTCGCTCGATCCCGGCTCACCGCTGCTGCCGCCAAGGAAAGACCGGCGGGAAGCGCTCTTCCCGCCGGCCGCGACGGCACCCCCGGGAGTGTCGGGTGCCGAGCTCTTCGAACTCCGTGGGGCAAAGGGCTACATCCCGTCGGGATACCCCGGGGTGACCACAATGTGACAAATGCGTCATCCACCCCATCCGCGTTTCGGCCGGTCGCGTTCTGTAATTTCGATCACACAAAAAGCCGAATAAATTCTTATGCTTCCGTCCATTTTTAAGGTTCTGAAAACTCTTTTGGTTATGGTTCGCACATCATGATGGAAGCCCCCCTTACCATCCCCGCGCCGTTCGACGAGGAACGCCGCCTGGCCACGCTCCAGGCGCATGCGCTGCTCGACAGCGAGCCGGAGGCGGAGTTCGATGCGCTCGTCTCGCTGGCCGCCGAGATGCTTGGCTGCCCAGTGGCGGCGTTGACCCTGGCGGACCGGGACCGTTTCTGGGTCAAGTCGGCGATCGGCGACCTGCCCCGACAGATGCCGCGCAACGTCGCCTTTTGCGATCATACCATCCACTCAAGCGATGTGACGATCGTCCCCGACCTCAGCCGCGATCCGCGTTTCGCGGTCAATCCGTTCGTCACGGGCGAGGCGGGGACGCGTTTCTATGCGGGGATGCCGATCCGTGTGCCCGATCTGGACGGCGCGCCCCAGGCGATCGGCTCGCTCTGCGTCATGGACGCCACGCCGCGCTCGCTCAGCCCGGCGGGGGAACAGACGTTGCGCCATCTGGCGCGGCTGGCCGAGGCGCTGATCGCCGCCCGCGCCATCGCCCGACGTGCCAATGCCATGGCCGAACTCAGCGAGCGACAGGCCGCCGATCTGCGCGCCAAGGACCGTACCGTCCGCCAGGTCGAGCGGCTGGCGATGATCGGATCGTGGCGGATCACCCTGGCTGACGGTAAGGCCATGTGGTCCGAGGGGGTATACCGCATTCACGAACTGAACCCGGGCCAGCATTTCACGGTCGACCAGGGCCTGTCCTATTACCCGCCCGCCGCGCGCGAGGTGCTGCGCAATACCATCGCGCAGACGGTGCGGACCGGCGATCCGTTCGACATCGAGCTGGACTTCATCACCGCGCTGGGCCGCAAACGACGGGTCCGCGTGATGGGCGAGCGCGAGATGCTGGACGGCGAGCCGCACGGGCTGGTCGGCATGTTCCAGGACGTGACCGAGCGCCACGCGCTGGAAACCCAGCTGCGCCGCAATGCGGATACCGACGCGCTGACCCTGCTCGCCAACCGCGCCGCCTTCGACCGGACGCTGGAGGCGGCGATCGCGGAGTCCGTCGGCAAGGGCGAGCCGCTGGCGCTGGTCCTGATCGATCTGGACGGCTTCAAGCTGATCAACGACACGCTGGGCCACCCGGCGGGGGACGAGGTGCTGCGCATCGTCGGCCAACGCCTGCGCTCCGACTGGCTGGACGGCAGCTTCGTCGCGCGACTGGGCGGCGACGAGTTCGGACTGATCGTCCGCGACCCTGCGCTGCTGACCGATATCGACGCCCTGCGCGCGCGGATCGAGGCGTTGCTGACCATCACGATCACCATCGACAAGCTGACCATGAGTTGTGCGGGCACGGTCGCGGTGACGCTGCGCCCCGAGGATTGCCGGACCAACCGCGATTTCATGCACCATGCCGATAGCCGCCTCTATGGCGCCAAGCGCGACCGGGTGGGCGAACGCCGACGCGGCGACCGGCGGCGGGCGGGTTAGGTCAAATCGGCATGCGTCTTGTTTTATCCTCCCCTCTCCCCTGGACAGGGGAGAGGGTTAGCGGAGCTTGCCAGTTTACTGGCTAGCGCAGCTGGGGTGAGGGGTAGAGCAAGCCTTCGGCTCGCGCGCTCACGTCGTGAGCGCCCACCCCTCACCCAGCTCCGACTAGGCCTTTGCTCCCGCAAAGACCAAGTCTGCGCAACCCTCTCCCCTCTGCGAGTGGCGAGGGAAGTACATGTCTTCAAATGTCGATCCGCCCTGGACTGCGTAGCACTGGCCCCTTCCCTCGCCACCGTGCCGCCCCATATAGCGGGTCCATGTCTTCGCGCGCCCGCGTCCTCGTCCTGAACTCCGCGCTCGGCCCCCTCGACTATCGTGTGCCGCACGGGATGACGGTCGAGCCGGGGTCGATCGTCGTCGCGCCGCTGGGTCCCCGCCAACTGCTCGGCGTGGTGTGGGAGCCGGAGCGGATGCCCTCCGACGCCGAGGTCGGCGACAACCGCCTGCGCCCGTTGCTGGGCGTGGCCGACGCGCCGCCCCTGCCCGATGCGCTGCGGCGGCTGATCGAATGGACTGCGGATTATTATCTTGCGCCGCCCGCTGCCGTCGTGCGCATGGCCCTTTCGTCCACCTCCGCGCTGGAGGGCGCACGGACCGTCACCGAATATCGCGTCACCGGCCATGTCCCCGACCGCCTGACCCCGCAGCGGGCACAGGCGTTGGAGCGGATCGGCGACCGCCAGGGTCTGATCCGCGAGCTGGCGACGATGGCCGACGTCTCCGACGCGGTCATCCGGGGGCTGGTCAAGAACGGCGCGATCGAAGGCGTGGAAGTCGATATCGACAGCCCCTTCCCCCTGCCGGATCCCAACCATCACCGCCCGACCCTGTCCGAGGACCAGCGCGCGGCGGCGGACATATTGGTCGCGGGCGTCACCGCGCATAGTTTCCAGCCGGTGCTGCTCGACGGGGTGACCGGATCGGGCAAGACCGAGGTCTATTTCGAGGCGGTGGCGCAGGCGATTGCCGAGGGGCGGCAGGTGCTGGTCCTGCTTCCCGAGATCGCGCTGACCGAGCCGTTCCTCAAGCGGTTCCACGACCGCTTCGGCTGCGAGCCGGTGGCGTGGCATTCGGGCCTCCGTTCGTCGCAGCGACGCCGCGCCTGGCGGGCCATCGCCAGCGGCCAGGGGCTGGTGACGGTCGGCGCGCGCTCGGCCTTGTTCCTGCCCTATCGCAATCTTGGGCTGATCGTCGTCGACGAGGCGCATGAGACCAGCTTCAAACAGGAAGACGGCGTTCATTACCACGCCCGTGACGTCGCGGTGATGCGCGGCAAGTTCGAGCCATGCCCGGTCATCCTGGCGTCGGCCACCCCCGCGATCGAGACGCGGCAACAGGTCGCGCTGGGCCGCTATACCGAGGTCAAGCTGCCCGGCCGCTTCGGCCCGGCGCAGATGCCGACGATCGAGGCGATCGACCTGATCCAGAACCCGCCCGAGCGCGGCCGCTGGATCGCGCCCAAGCTGGTCGCGGCGATGAAGGACGTGCTGGAGAAGCGCGAACAGTCGCTGCTCTATCTCAACCGGCGCGGCTATGCCCCGCTGACCTTGTGCCGGACCTGTGGGCATCGGTTTCAGTGTCCCAACTGCACCGCCTGGATGGTCGAGCACCGGCTGGTCCGGCGACTGGCCTGCCATCATTGCGGCCATGTCCTGCCCACGCCGCGCGCCTGCCCCGAATGCGACGGCGAGGATACGCTGGTCGCCTGCGGCCCCGGCGTCGAGCGGATCGCCGACGAGGCGACGGCGTTGTTTCCGGAAGCGAAGATCGCGGTCGTCACCTCCGACACCATCTGGTCCCCCGCCAAGGCGGCCGAGTTCGTCGGGCGGATGGAGGCGGGCGATATCGATATCGTCGTCGGCACTCAGCTGATCACCAAGGGCTATCACTTCCCCAACCTGACCCTGGTGGGCGTGATCGATGCCGACCTCGGGCTGGACGGCGGCGACCTGCGCGCGGCGGAACGGACCTTCCAGCAGATCCGGCAGGTGTCGGGGCGTGCCGGGCGCGGGGCCAAGCCGGGGCATGTCTTCATTCAGACGCACAGCCCCAAGGCACAAGTGATGCAGGCGCTGGTGACGGGCGATGCGGAGGCCTTCTACACTGCCGAGACCGAGGCGCGCCGCGATGCGGATGCGCCGCCCTTCGGCCGCTATGCCGCGATCATCGTGTCCTCGGAGGATCAGGGGGCGGCCCAATCGGCGGCCGGAATGATCGCGCGGGCCGCGCCCAAGGTCGACGGGATGCATGTCTTCGGCCCCGCGCCTGCGCCGTTGGCGATGCTGCGCGGGCGGCATCGGTTTCGGCTGCTGGTCCATGCCCGGCGGGCGCTGGCAGTGCAGGATGTGATTCGCGAATGGCTGGGCGAGCTGGAATGGTCGGCCAAGGTGCGGGTCGCGGTGGATGTGGATCCGTACAGCTTTTTGTAAGCGCGCCGATCGCCCCAAACACGCCCCTCCCGCAAGCGGGAGGGGATGGGGGAGGGAAAGGCCGTGGGCGTAGGTCTCTGCGAGACGCCCTGCCCTCCCCAAACCCCTCCCGCCTGCGGGAGGGGCTTACCGCGTGGGGACGGGTTTTCCCTTGGCCTTCGACTTCGCTCAGGCTGAACGGATGTTGGTGTAAGACCCTGTTCCCCTCGCCCCGTTCAGCCTGAGCGAAGTCGAAGGCCACGCCCCGCCCTCACCACAAACGAAAACGGCCGCAGCTACCGCCGCGACCGTCTCAAAACCCGGTATAAAGGCGAAAAACCCTTACCCCGCATGCTCCGCCAGAACGGTCAGGCCCTTCGGCCCTACCTCGGCGAAGCCACCACGGATCTGGATCGATTCCGGCTCACCCTTTTCGGTGCGATAGACTTGGATCGCGCCGTCGCGAACGGTCGACATGAAAGGCGCATGGCCCTCCAGCACGCCGAAATCGCCCTCGGTGCCGGGGACGACCACCATATGCACCTCCTCCGAGCGGAGGAGCTTTTCGGGGGTCACGAGTTCGAAGTGCAGCATGTCAGGGTCTCGTTTCAATCGCGCGGTCGAACGCGGCGACGGCCGCGTCGAACTTGTCCCGGCAACCAGGATTGCAGAAGCCGACCACCGCGCCGCGATAGACCGTCAACCCGTCGTCGCTGATCGGCTTACCCGACCAGGGACAGACATCGTTGACCGCGTCCTCGCGGCGCGGCGCGGACATCAGGCTTCCTGCGCCAGCTTCTCGGCCTTGGCGACGGCTTCGTCGATGCCGCCGACCATGTAGAAGGCCGCTTCCGGCAGATGGTCATACTCGCCATCGACCACCGCCTTGAACGAACGGATCGTGTCTTCGATCTGGACGAACTTGCCCGAGATGCCGGTGAAGACTTCCGCGACGTGGAAGGGCTGCGACAGGAAGCGCTGGATCTTGCGGGCGCGCTGGACGGTCAGCTTATCCTCTTCGGACAGCTCGTCCATGCCCAGGATCGCGATGATGTCCTGCAGCGCCTTGTAGCGCTGGAGCAGCGACTGGACCGCACGGGCCGTCTCATAATGCTCCTGGCCGACGATGCGCGGCTCGAGCACGCGGCTGGTCGAGTCGAGCGGGTCGACGGCCGGGTAGATGCCCAGCTCCGAGATGGCGCGGTTGAGCACGGTCGTCGCGTCGAGGTGGGCGAACGAGGTGGCCGGCGCCGGATCGGTCAAGTCGTCGGCGGGCACGTACACGGCCTGCACCGAAGTGATCGAACCCTTGTTGGTCGAGGTGATGCGCTCCTGCAGCGCGCCCATGTCGGTCGACAGGGTCGGCTGGTAGCCCACGGCCGACGGAATGCGGCCCAGCAGCGCCGACACTTCCGCACCCGCCTGGGTGAAGCGGAAGATGTTGTCGACGAAGAACAGCACGTCCTGGCCTTCCTGGTCGCGGAAATATTCCGCGATGGTCAGACCCGACAGGGCGACGCGAGCGCGGGCGCCCGGCGGCTCGTTCATCTGGCCGTACACCAGCGCGACCTTCGAGCCCTCGCTGATCGCATTGCCCTCGGCGTCCTTGGCGATCACGCCCGCATCGAGGAATTCGTGATACAGGTCGTTGCCCTCGCGGGTCCGCTCACCGACGCCCGCGAACACCGAGGTGCCGCCATGGCCCTTGGCGATGTTGTTGATCAGTTCCTGAATCAGAACCGTCTTGCCGACGCCCGCGCCGCCGAACAGGCCGATCTTGCCGCCCTTGGCATAGGGGGCGAGAAGGTCGATGACCTTGATGCCGGTGACCAGGATCGCGCTCTCGGTCGACTGCTCGATGAACTCGGGCGCCTTGGCGTGGATCGGCGCGCGCAGGTCGGTGGCGACCGGGCCACGCTCGTCGATCGGCTCGCCGACGACGTTCAGGATGCGGCCGAGCGTCGCCGGGCCGACGGGCACGCGGATCTGCGCGCCGGTGTCGGTCACGGTCTGGCCGCGGGTCAGCCCCTCGGTCGTGTCCATCGCGATCGTGCGGACGGTGTTCTCGCCCAGATGCTGCGCGACTTCGAGCACCAGACGGGTGCCGTTATTGTCCGTCTCCAGCGCCGACAGAATCGCGGGCAGGTGATCGGGGAAGTGAACGTCGACGACCGCGCCGATGACCTGGGCGATCGTGCCGACATTGTTGGTGGCCGTGGTCGGCCGGATGTCCTCAGCGGCGGTTGCCATCATTGCTTCCTTGGTTCGGTAGAGCCCGAAATCGCTTCGGGGCGGGCTTCGGGGCGGGTAAAGGTTACGACCAGACGGCGGCCACCGTCGATCTTGTCACGGGTAACACGGTAATCGGCGCCGGTCAGGTGGCCGGTGGTGGCGCTTTCATTCTGGATCGCGGCCGTGACCGCATCCTTGCCGTCCAGACCCAGCTGATCCATCGGCTTGGTCACCCAGCGGATGAACTGCGTCTTGGCGAACGGGCTGGTCTCGAGATGGACGAGGTCGAGCGAGAAGCGGACTTCATTCAGCCGCGCTGCGTCGCCCTCGACGATCAGATTGCCCATATTGACCGGCGACACCGACGGATCGGCCATCGGGGTGGCTTGGGCGATCGCGCGGTGCACACCCTGGACGGGCGCGTAACCACTCATGCGAAAGCCCATCCGGTCGAGCAGGCTGACCGTCTCGGGCGCATGGCCGAACACGGTCGCCCAGCCGCCCGTCACGAACGGCGTCGGCGAAGCCTTGGGCGCGTCCTTCGCCTGGTCGGACGCCTGGCCGCATCCGGCCAGAGCGACCGTCAGGCCCAGAAGGAGCGCAAGACGCATCAGAGCGCCTCGGCGCCCGAGATGATCTCGACCAGCTCGGTGGTGATCGCGGCCTGACGAGTCCGGTTATACTGGATCGACAGGCGGCGGATCATGTCGCCCGCGTTGCGCGTGGCATTGTCCATCGCGTTCATCTGCGAACCGTAGAAACCGGCCTGGTTTTCCAGCAGCGCGCGGAAGATCTGCACCGCGACGTTGCGCGGCAGCAGCGCGTCGAGGATATCTTCCTCGCTCGGCTCGAACTCGGCGACCGCCTCGACCGAGGTCTCACCCTTGCTGGGCGCGGGCATCGGCACGGGGATCAGCTGCTGCGAGACGGGGTCCTGCACCAGCGCCGAGACGAACTTCGAGTAGAACAGATGCGCCACGTCGAACTCGCCGCGCTCGAACCGCGCGATCAGATCGTCAGCGATGACGCGCGCGTCGTCGAACTTGGGCGCCTTGATCGCGCTCATGTCGTGATCGGCGAGGATCGCGTTCGGGAAGAAGCGCTTCAGCACGCGCCCCTTCTTGCCCGCGAGGTAGAACTTCACCGTCTTGCCCTGCGCGGTCAGCTCTTCGGCCTTGCGGCGCGCGGCGCGGACGATGTTCGTGTTGAACGCACCCGCCAGACCACGCTCCGAGGTGGCGACGACCAGCAGCTGGACATCGTCCTTGCCGGTGCCCGCCAGCAGCGGCGACGCACCGACGCCACCGACGCGCGCGGCCATACCGGCCATCACCGCTTCGAGACGCTCGGCATAGGGACGGCCGTTCTGCGCCGCGTCCTGCGCCCGGCGCAGCTTGGCGGCGGCGACCATCTTCATCGCCTTGGTGATCTTCTGGGTCGACTTGACCGAGTTGATCCGGATCTTGAGGGCCTTGAGGGACGCCATCTTAGTCCTTCTTCTCCCTCTCCCCACGGGGGAGAGGGCCGGGGTGAGGGGCTGCCACGGATGAGACGGCCTATGTGGCGCCCCTCACCCAACCCTCTCCCCCGAGGGGAGAGGGCTTACATGCCGTCTTACGCGAAGATCTTCGCGAACTGGTCGAGCGCGGCCTTGAGCTTGCCCTTGGCCTCGTCGCCCAGATCCTTGGTGTCGCGGATCATCGCCAGCACATCGGCGTGATCGTTGCGCAGATAGGCGAGCATCGCCGCTTCGTAGCGGACGACCTGCGCCACCGGCACGTTGTCGATATAGCCGTTCGTGCCTGCGAAGATCGACGCGGTCTGCTCCTCGAAGGGCAGCGGCGAGAACTGCGGCTGCTTGAGCAGCTCGGTCAGGCGCGCACCGCGGTTCAGCAGCTTCTGCGTCGAGGCGTCGAGATCCGAGCCGAACTGCGCGAAGGCGGCCATTTCGCGATACTGGGCCAGCTCCAGCTTGATCGAGCCCGACACCTTCTTCATCGCCTTGGTCTGCGCGGCCGAGCCGACGCGGCTGACCGACAGGCCGACGTTGATCGCCGGGCGGATGCCCGCGAAGAACAGGTCGGTTTCGAGGAAGATCTGGCCGTCGGTGATCGAGATCACGTTGGTCGGGATGTAGGCCGACACGTCGCCCGCCTGGGTCTCGATGATCGGCAGCGCGGTCAGCGAACCGGCGCCGTTGGCGTCGTTCATCTTGGCCGCACGCTCGAGCAGACGGCTGTGCAGATAGAAGACGTCGCCAGGATACGCTTCACGGCCCGGCGGACGGCGCAGCAGCAGCGACATCTGGCGGTACGCGACGGCCTGCTTCGACAGATCGTCGAACACGATCAGCGCGTGCATCGCGTTGTCGCGGAAATACTCGCCCATCGCGGTGCCGGTGTAGGGCGCGAGGAACTGCAGCGGGGCGGGCTCCGACGCGGTCGCGGCGACGACGATGGAATATTCCATCGCGCCATTCTCTTCGAGCGTCTTGACCAGCTGCGCCACGGTCGAGCGCTTCTGACCCACGGCGACGTAGATGCAGTAGAGCTTCTTCGACTCGTCGGTGCCGGCGTTGACCGTCTTCTGGTTGATGAAGGCGTCGATCGCGACGGCCGACTTGCCGGTCTGGCGGTCGCCGATGATCAGCTCGCGCTGGCCACGGCCGACGGGAACGAGCGCGTCGATCGCCTTCAGGCCGGTCTGGACCGGCTCATGCACGCCCTTGCGCGGGATGATGCCCGGTGCCTTCACCTCGACGCGGCGACGCTCGGTCGCCTCGATCGGGCCCTTGCCGTCGATCGGGTTGCCCAGACCGTCCACGACGCGGCCCAGCAGGCCACGGCCGACCGGCACGTCGACGATGGTGCCGGTGCGCTTGACGGTGTCGCCTTCCTTGATCTCGGCGTCCGAGCCAAAGATCACGACGCCGACATTGTCGGCTTCGAGGTTGAGGGCCATGCCCTGCACGCCATTGGCGAACTCGACCATCTCGCCCGCCTGGACATTGTCGAGGCCGTAGATGCGCGCGATGCCGTCACCGACGCTCAGCACCTGGCCGGTCTCGCTGACCTGGGCCTCGGTGCCGAAATTGGCGATCTGGTCCTTGATGACCTTGGAGATTTCTGCGGCGCGGATATCCATGGGAACGTCAGCCTTTCATCGCGCTGGCGAGCGCATTCAAACGGGTGCGGATCGAGCTATCGATCATCTGGGAACCGATGCGGACGACAAGCCCGCCGAGCAGGTCGGGATCGACCGACAGGTCGACCGACACCTCGCGGCCGACGCGGGTGCGCAGCTGCTGCTTCAGCTCGGCGACCTGCCCTTCCGTCAGCGGGTGGGCGCTCGTCACTTCGGCCGCGACCTCGCCGCGATGGCGGCTGGCCAGCTGGCGGAAGGCACGGATGATCTGCGGCAGCGCCGAAAGGCGCCGATTCTCGGCGAGGACGCCGAGGAAATTCTTGGTCACCCCGTCCAGACCCAGCGTGTCGGCGACCGCCAGGATCGCCTTGACGGCGGCCCCGCGCGCCACGACCGGGCTCTTGGTCAGCGCAGCCAGATCCTTATCGGCGGCCAGCGCATCGCGAAGGGTCACGAGGCTCGCCTCGATCGTGTCGATCGAACGGCGCTCCGCGGCCGTTTCGAACAGCGCGAGCGCATAACGTCCACCCAGGCTCGCCTGGATGCCGCCTGTGCCGCTTATAGTACCGCCGGACATCTCCACGGATGCGAATTCCTCGAACAACGAACGGGTTGGCCCCATGGGGAACGGGGCGCGAAAAACGCGCCTCCGATGGGTTGGCGGGCGGTTAGCATCGGGAACCTTTGGATGCAAGCTGCGTGGCACATGTTATGACAGGTTGGTGACGCAAGCGTGAGAGCTTTGGCCGCAAGCCGTGGGATGAAAGCCACAATGGATTTTGCCACAATCGTCCGGCCATGACCGACACACCGCCCGCCCCTGCCCGCGACGCCATCGACCAAGACACCGCCTGGGCCGCCTTCGTCGCGCGCGACCGGTCCTCCGACGGCCGGTTCGTCGTCGCGGTGAAGACGACGGGTATCTACTGCCGCCCGAGTTGCGCGGCCCGGCGCCCCAGACGCGAACATGTCCGGTTCCTGGACAATCCACAGGCCGCGCGTGCGGAAGGGTTCCGCGCCTGCCTGCGCTGCCTGCCCGATACGGTGACGCGCGACCGGCAGGCGGTGGCGGCGGCGATCGCCCTGATCGAGGCGGCCGATGCCCCGCCGTCGCTGGAAACGCTGGCGGCGCAGGTCGGCTATGCCCCGCATCATTTCCACCGGCTGTTCAAGCGCGCGACCGGGGTGACGCCCGCCGCTTATGCCAGGGCGCGTCGCTCCGCCCGTGCCGCGCAGGCGCTGGCCGCCGAAGCCAGCATCACCGCCGCACTGTACGAGGCGGGCTATGCCGCCCCCAGCCGTTTCTATGCGGACAGCGACCAGCGGCTGGGCATGGCGCCGGGACAATGGCGGCGTGGCGGCGAAGGGGTGAGCGTCGGTTGGACCATCGCGCCTTCGCCGATGGGGCCGCTGCTGGTCGCGACGACCGACCGGGGCATCGCCCGGATCGCCTTCGAGGAGGACGAACAGGCGCTGGTCCGGTCGCTGCCCGCCGCCGATATCCGCCCGGCGGAGGAACCCCGACGCGGCCAGATCACCCGGATCGTCACCGCGACCGACATTCCCGACCCGCAGCTTGCCGAACCCGCGCGGCGTACCGCCTTTATCGAGGCGGTGTCGCGGGCGCTGCTGGGGGCATGACCGATCGGGAGTTCGTACGTCATCTACGCCTCGACTTGGCTTGGGTTAGCTGGGCTTGGCGCGCGCGCCTCGTCCGTTCAATGCGAACGAAGGGCCATCAAAGAGCTTCGATCCGCGTGAACCCCCGCGCCGCCAGCCCGGGCGCCAGCGCATGTTCCCGGTCGCCGAGCCGCGTGAACACCGCCACGCCCTCGCCCGCCGAGGCGGGCCAGTCCTGTCCCTCTGTCAGGAACGCGATTCGCCGTGCGATGCCAGGCCCGCCGTCGACGAAACGCATCGGTCGAGGGGCCGCCGCCGCCAGTTCGGCCTCGACCAGCGGGAAATGGGTGCAGGCATTGACGATGACGTCGATGGCGTCGCCGCCCTCTTGCCCGAACAACCCGCCCAGCACCGCCGCAAAGGCTCGGGAGGACAGGGACTCGCCACGCAGCTTCGCCTCGGCCAGTTCCACCAGTTCGGCCGAGCCATGCCGGACCACCCGACAATCGCCGGCAAAGCGCGCCGCCAGTTCGTCGACATAGGCCTGTCGCACCGTCGCGCGCGTGCCCAGCACGCCGATGGTGCGCGTCTCGCTCATCGCCGCCGCCGGTTTGATCGCAGGCACCGTGCCGACCACCGGCAGGTCCAGCGCCGCGCGCACGGCGGGCAGTGCGATGGTCGAGGCCGTGTTGCACGCGATCACGATCAGGCGCGGCCGATACCGCTCCGCCAGCCGCCCTAGCAGCGCGGGGACCCGGCCGGCAATCTCCGCCTCGGTCTTCTCGCCATAAGGAAAGCCCGCACTATCGGCGACATAGACGAAGGGCGCGGTCGGCAAGGCGGCGCGTGCAGGCCCCGCGATCGACAGCCCGCCCACACCGGAATCGAAGAACAGGATGGGACGCGCATCGCTCATCCCCGCCTCATAAGCGCCGTGCGCGTCCGAAACCAGAGCCGCGCCAGATTGGACAGGCCAGCACGCATGTTCTATGTCTGTCCCGGAGCACAGGGGAAGACTATTGCCGACCGAAATCATCTGGGGGCCGCCGACCTGGGCCTTGCTGATCGGCTATCTGCTGGGGTCGATTCCGTTCGGCATCATCCTGACCCGCGCCGCTGGGGCGGGTGATCTGCGCAGCATCGGGTCGGGCAATATCGGCGCGACCAATGTGCTGCGCACCGGCCGCAAGGGACTCGCTGCCGCGACGCTGATCCTCGACATGCTGAAGGGTGTCGCCGCCGTATTGCTCGTCCGGCACTGGCTGCCCGGTGAGGAAGTGCTGGCGGCGGCCGCCGCATTCGTCGGGCATTGCTACCCGATCTGGCTGAAGTTTCGCGGGGGCAAAGGTGTCGCGACGTTGATGGGTGTCGTCACCGCGCTCTACTGGCCGCTGGGTGTCGTCTATGCGGTCGTCTGGTTGGGCCTGCTCGCCACCATCCGCATCTCGGCCGTGGCAGGGATGACGGCGGCGGTCAGCGTACCGCTGGCGGCGGCGGCGATGGGCCGGTTCGATCTGGTGCTGCTGCTGATCGCACTCGCACTGATCGTCGTCTGGAAGCATGGCTCGAATATCGAGCGCCTGCTGGCCGGGACCGAACCCCGTATCGGCAAGAAGCGTGACTGACGCCCGGTTCGCGCAGCTTCGGCTGCTGCGGACGCATGGCATCGGACCCGTCACCTGGCGACAATTGATGGCCCGATTCGGCGAGGCGCAGGCCGCGCTCGACGCCCTGCCCCATCTTGCCCGGCGCGGCGGCGGCGAAGCCCCCAGGGCCGCCGACTCGGCGGGGATCGCGCGCGAGATCGAGGCGGTCGCACGGCTCGGCGCGCGTCATGTCATGCTGGATGAGCCCGATTACCCCGCGCTGCTCGCCGAACTCGACACCGCCCCGCCCGCACTGATCATACGCGGCGACATCGGCCTGGCGCAGCGCGGCGGCGTGGCGCTGGTCGGCGCGCGCAACGCCTCGGCCGCATCGTGCCGCTTCGCACGCGGGCTGGCGCAGGACCTCGCGGCGCAGCGCGTGTCCGTCACCTCCGGACTGGCGCGCGGGATCGATACGGCGGCGCATATCGGCGCGCTCGAGGGCGGCACGATCGGCGTCATCGCCAGCGGCATCGACATCGCCTTCCCACCCGAAAACGCCCGGTTGCAGGAGGAGGTCGCCACGCGCGGCCTGCTGATCGCCGAGCAGCCGCCGGGCATGCAGCCGCTGGCGCGCCATTTCCCCTCGCGCAACCGGATCATCGCAGGGCTGGCGCAAGGCACGGTGGTGGTCGAGGCCGCGCCGCGCTCCGGCTCGCTGATCACCGCGCGGCTGGCGGGCGAGGCGGGGCGCGAGGTCATGGCGGTGCCCGGCCACCCCGCCGATCCGCGCGCGCAAGGCTGCAACATGCTGATCCGCGAGGGCGCGACACTGATCCAGTCGGCGGGGGATATCCTCGAACAGATCCGCCCCATCGACGCCCGCATGGTCCGCGCGCCCGAGAGCCGCTACACGCCCCCGCCGCCGCAGGAGGCAAGCGATGCCGATCGCGCGCGCGTCACCGATCTGCTCGGCCCGGTGGCGGTGACGGTCGACGAACTCATCCGCCAAAGCGGGCGCCCGCCGGCGATCGTCCAGACGATCCTGCTGGAACTGGAACTGGCCGGACGGCTGGAGCGCCATGCGGGCGGGCGAGTGGCGCTGACATGATCCAGACCGAACGCCTGACCCTGCGCCCCTATGAGGTCGCGGATTACGACGACTATGCCGCGATGGTTGCCGATCCGGTGGTGGTCCGCCACGCCGGTGCGCCGATGACCGGCGAGGAGGCGTGGATGCGATTGCTGCGCTTCATCGGCTATTGGTCGGTGTTCGGCCACGGGATGTTCGCCGTTCTGGATCGGACAACCGGGCAATATATCGGCGAGACCGGATTCATGGATTTCCGGCGAGAGGTCGCGCCCAGGCTGGACAGTATGCCGGAGGCCGCCTGGGTCTTCACCAGCGCCGCCCATGGCAAGGGCTATGCCTATGAGTCGGCGGCCGCCGCGCATCGCTGGATGGACGAGCATCATGCACCGCCCGCGACCCAGTGCATGATCTCACCCGCCAACCAGCAATCCATCCGGCTGGCGGAGAAGCTGGGTTATGTCCTGCACGACCGACCGCATTATCGGGGGGAGGCCATGCGCTTCATACGAGAGGTCTGAACGTGGCCTTCGACTTCGCTCAGGCTGAACGGCTGGAGGGGTATGGGGCTTTTACCCAAACCCCGTTCGGCCTGAGTGAAGTCGAAGGCCAAGCCCCGGCCCCCGCCACACCCGAGCCAACCCCGCTTGACCTCCCCCCGCCCCCTCCCCATCCTCGCGTACACACGTAAGGGACGTAGTTTTACCACTCATGCAGCTTGTCATCGTCGAATCGCCTGCCAAGGCGAAGACCATCGAGAAATATCTGGGTTCGGACTACCGCGTCCTGGCGAGCTATGGTCACGTCCGCGACCTGCCGCCCAAGGATGGCTCGGTCGACCCCGACCAGAATTTTTCGATGGAGTGGGAGAATTACGCGGACAAGGCGCGCCAACTGAAGGCGATCGCCGACGAAGCGAAGAAGGCCGACCGCCTGATCCTGGCCACCGACCCTGATCGCGAGGGCGAGGCGATTTCGTGGCACGTGCAGGAGGTGCTGAAGAACCGCAAGGCGCTGCCCGACAAGGTCGAGCGGGTGACGTTCAACGCGATCACCAAGCCCGCCATCCTGCACGCGATGCAGAATCCGCGCGAGCTGGATACCGACCTCATCGACGCCTATCGCGCGCGCCGGGCGCTCGACTATCTGGTCGGCTTCACTTTGTCGCCGGTGCTATGGCGCAAGCTGCCCGGCGCCAAGTCGGCGGGCCGCGTCCAGTCGGTGGCGCTGCGCCTGATCGTCGGGCGCGAGCGCGAGATCGAGGCGTTCCGGCCGCAGGAATATTGGTCGGTGACGGCCGATATGGAACAGGACGGCACGCCCTTCGTCGCGCGCCTCGTCCAGTGGGAGGGCAAGAAGCTCGACCGCCTGTCGATCGGTAACGAGGGCGACGCGACCCGCGCCAAGGCCGATGTCGAGGCGGGCCGTTTCCAGGTCCAGTCGGTCGAGACCAAGCCCGCGACGCGCAACCCGCCGCCGCCCTTCACCACTTCGACGCTGCAACAGGAGGCCGCGCGCAAACTGGGCTTCTCGGCCGATCACACCATGCGGATCGCGCAGCAGCTCTATGAGGACGGTGCGATCACCTATATGCGTACCGATGGCGTCCAGATGGACGGGTCGGCCATCTCGGCGGCGCGCAAGGCCGTGGCCGAGCGCTATGACGGGTCTTACGTCCCCGACAAGCCGCGCATGTACCAGTCCAAGGCGAAGAACGCGCAGGAAGCGCATGAGGCGATCCGCCCGACCGATTTCAGCCGCGACCGTGCCGGTTCGGGCGATCATGGCCGCCTCTACGACCTGATCTGGAAGCGCGCGCTGGCGAGCCAGATGGCCTCGGCACGGATGGAGCGCACCACCATCGACATGGCCGACGGCACCGGCCGCCATACCTTACGCGCCACCGGCCAGGTCGTGCTCTTCCCCGGCTATCTGGCGCTGTACGAGGAAGGCCAGGACGACAGCCAGGACGAGGAAGCCCGCCGCCTCCCCCGCCTGCGCGAGGGCGATGCCCCCGCCAAGAAGGAAGTGAAGGCCGAGCAGCACTTCACCCAGCCGCCGCCGCGCTTCTCCGAAGCCTCGCTGGTCAAGCGGATGGAGGAACTGGGCATCGGGCGTCCGTCCACCTATGCCTCGATCATCAAGACGCTGAAGGACCGGGCCTATGTCCGCGTCGAGAAGAACCGCTTCTTCGCCGAGGAGAGCGGGCGGCTGGTGACGGCGTTCCTTGAGCGCTTCTTCGAGAAATATGTCGGCTATGACTATACCGCCGAGCTGGAAGAGGAGCTGGACGACGTGTCCGGCGGCCGTGCCCAGTGGCAGGCGGTGCTCGACGCCTTCTGGCGCGATTTCAAGCCGCGCACTTCGGAAGTGATGGAGCAGCAGCCCTCGGCGATTACCGCCGAACTGGATCAGTTCCTGGCACCCTATCTGTTCCCCGAAAAGGCGGATGGATCGGATCCGCGCCTCTGCCCCAATTGCGGCGAGGGCAAGCTCGCCCTTCGTGGTGGCCGATTCGGCGCGTTCATCGCCTGCTCCAACTATCCGGAGTGCAAATATACCCGCCGATTCGCCCAGGGCGGCGAAGGGGCTGGCGAGGATACCGGGCCGGAAACGCTCGGCCAGGACCCCGAAACCGGCCTTCCGGTCGAGCGCAAGTCGGGGCGGTTCGGCCCCTATATCCAGCTGGGCGAAGGCAAGGACGCCAAGCGCGCTTCCATCCCCAAGGATGTCGATCTCGATCTGGAATGGGCATTGAAGCTGCTCAGCCTGCCGCGCACCATCGGCAACCACCCGGAAACGGGCGAGCCGATCACCGCGTCGATCGGGCGTTACGGCCCCTATCTGGCGCATAGCGGCAAATATGCGCGCCTTACCTCGACCGCCGATGTGTTCGAGACGGGCATGAACGCCGCCGTGGTCAAGCTGGCCGAAGCGGCGGCGGGCGGCGGACGTGCCGCGCGGGGCACTGCGTCGCGCGAGCCGCTCAAGGTGCTCGGCAAGCATCCGCGCACCGAGGCGGAGATCAAGCTGATGGAAGGGCGCTACGGCCCTTACGTCACGGACGGCGAGACGAATGCGACCATCCCCAAGACGGTCGACAAGGATCAGCTGACGCTGGAAGAAGCCGCGCAATTGATCGATGCGCGCGCGGCGGCCGCTCCGGCACGCAAGAAACCCGCGAAGAAGGCGGCGGCGAAAAAGGCGCCTGCCAAGGCCAAGGCAACGGCCGACAAGAAGACCGCCGAGAAGAAGGCACCTGCCAAAAAGGCACCTGCCAAGAAAGCCCCGGCAAAGAAGGCGAGCGAAGCCTGAGTCGAATATGATCCCGTGAGCTGATCCCGGCCCGCCCCGTCCGGGCAGATCAGCGCGCGGCGGTCCGCCGGTTCAGGCCGCGTCTATCCGGCGCTTTTCACCAAACCTGGTGGCGGTTGACATATCAAGGGCAGTCTCGACGCCCGATATATGTCGCGCCTCAGGAGTTCGTCTGCTCCACCAATGGCAAGAGCTTGGCGAAACCTCGACGAAAGAGCAGCGCGACGGCCAATCCGATGATTCCGGCCAGTGACCGGCCATGAGAGCTATTGGCCACCATCCAGCGCGGCAAGCCAGCATAGCGTTCGAGCATGATCGTTACGGACAGGCTGACGGCTATCGTGACCACAAGGTGAACGGCGAGACGCCAAAAGCTGACGGTCACCTTGCCATCGCTCACGCCTTGTTCCGTCATCGTCCCACACATCCCGTCATCACGACCACCAATAGTCATGCTGCGTTAGCGTGGTGTCAGGCCGCGCGCATCTGTGGCATGTTGCCGTAAAGGAAAGCGCGTGCCTGGCGCTGCGCCTCGGCGATCTCGCGCGCGGTCATGTCGCCCGCCACTTCGGCGCGGGCGATCTGCGCCGGCAGGAAGCCCGCGACCGCCGCCAGGTTGAACCATTTGTGCGCCTCGACCAGGTCCAGGCGCTTGCCCCCCGAGCCGGTCGAATAGGCGACCCCCAGGTCGTACATTGTCGCACCATCGTCGGTCGCCACCTGATCGGCGAACCGGCTTTCCATCAGGAATTGTGCGGATTTGCTGCTATTGGCCATATCCTGCCCCTCTGTTCGGACCCCCTCTGCGTCCGACACTGGGTCTATGGCCATAACGGTCACAAATTGGTTAACTCATGACAGGTCGGTGACAGCGATATTATCGATCAGTCTGGTTGATCCCATACGTGCAGCGGCCACCAGGCGGCGCGGGCGCTCTACGGTGCAATCGAGTGAAAGTGTTACCGCGTCGACCAGCTCGACATAATCGACTTCGAACCCGGCAGAGGTCAGGGTCGCGCGGGCATCGCCCAAAACGGTCGCTGCGTCCTCGCCCCGCCCGATGGCCCGGGCCGCGACACCCAGCGCGCGCGGCAGCGCGACCGCCTTGGCCCGCTGTTCCTCGTCGAGATAGATGTTGCGCGACGAGAGCGCGAGGCCGTCATCGTCGCGCTGGGTCGGCACGCCGACCACGTCGATGGGGAAGTCGAGGTCGGCGACCATGCGGCGGATCACAGCCAGCTGCTGGAAATCCTTCTCGCCGAAATAGGCCGCGTCGGGGCCGACCTGGTTGAACAGCTTGGCGACGACGGTGGCGACCCCGTCGAAATGGCCCGGGCGCGATGCGCCCTCCAGCCCTTCGCTGACGCCGTCGACGCGGATCGAGGTCGCATGGCCCTCGGGATACATCACCTCGACGCCGGGCATCCACAACAGGTCGCAGCCCGCCTCGGTCAGCATGCGGATGTCGGACTGTTCGCGCCGGGGATAACGGCCCAGATCCTCGCCCGCGCCGAACTGCTTGGGGTTCACGAAGATCGACGCCACGACCTTGGTGCCCGGCCGCTTCGCCGCTTCGACGAGCGCGATATGCCCGGCGTGGAGCGCGCCCATGGTCGGCACCAGCGCCACGCGCGCGCCCTCGGCACGCAACGCGGCGAGTGCCTCTACCAAGGCTTCGCGATCCCGAATGACTTGCACTGATTTTACCCCTCGTTCCCCACGCCGAGGGCTTCTATGTAGGGTGGCAACGGGGATCAATAAGGAAGCGACGAGTTGCCGGAACGGCTATCTTCAACGCACGTGATTGTCTTTGCCAATGAAAAAGGTGGCACAGGCAAATCGACGACGGCGGTTCATGTGGCGATCGCGCTGGCCGCCAAGGGCGCACGCGTGGCGTGCCTCGATCTGGATCATCGCCAGCGGACGGTGGGCCGCTATCTCGACAATCGGGCCGAGACGATCAAGCGCACCGGGCACAAGCTGCCCATGCCGGCCCATGCGACTCATACCAGCCAGACCGAGGAAGGGTTCGAGGAACTCTGGTTCGGTCTGTCGCAGGATGCCGATTTCCTGATCGTCGACACGCCGGGCCGAGACGATCATTTCGCGCGGACGGCGGCGGCCCTGTCCAACACGCTGGTCACGCCGATGAACGACAGCTTCGTCGACTTCGACCTGATCGGCCAAGTGGACCCGGAGACGTTCCAGGTGACGCGTCCCAGCTTCTATTCGGAGCTGATCTGGGATGCGCGCAAGCAGCGGGCGCGCGCCGACGGCACCACCATCGACTGGGTCGTGCTGCGCAACAGATTACAGCATATCGAGGCGCGCAACATGCGCCGCGTGTCGGATGCGCTGACCGACCTGTCGCGCCGCGTCGGCTTTCGCGTGATCCCCGGCCTGGGCGAGCGCGTCATCTATCGTGAGATGTTCCCCAACGGCCTGACCATGATCGATGCCAAGGAATTCGGCGCGATGGGCCTGGGCCATGTCGCCGCGCGTCAGGAACTGCGCGAGATGATGGCCGCGCTGCAGCTGCCCGAAGGCGGAGCGGAAGCAGGAGCCAAAGAGGCAGACGCCGCCGCATGATGGGGGCCGCATGAAATGGCTGATCGCGCTGGCGGTCATCTGGCTGGTGTGGCGTTACATGCCTCGCCCGACCAAGCCGAAACTCGCACCCCGGCTGCCGCGTGACGAGGCGGACGCGCTGGCGATCCTGGACCTGCCGCCGGGCGCGGATGCCGACGCGATTCGCCAGGCGCATCGTCGCCTGATCGGGCAGGTCCATCCCGATCGCGGCGGCTCGGCCGACCTGACGCGGCGGGTCAACGCCGCGCGCGACCTGTTGCTGGCGCGCCGTGACGCCTGATCCTGGGGCCGAGCGAATCGCCGCGATCCACCCCAGCGCCTGCCGCGAATATGACGTGCGCGGCACCGTGCCCGAGACGCTGGATGAGGGCGCGGCCTATGCGGTCGGGCGCGGCTTCGCCACACGGGTACGGCGGGCGGGCGGCACCCGCGTCGTCGTCGGGCGCGACGGGCGGCTGAGTTCCCCTATGTTGGAGGCCGCGCTGGTCGACGGGCTGACCGACAGCGGTGTCGATGTCGTACGCATCGGCCTGGGCCCCACGCCGATGGTCTATTTCGCCGAAGCGACGTTAGGGGTGGACGGCGCCGTACAGGTAACGGGCAGCCATAATCCCCGCGACGACAACGGCTTCAAGATGGTGCTGCGCCATCGCCCCTTTTTCGGCGAGGATGTCCAGGACCTGGCGCGCATGGCGGCGGCGCGCGACTGGACCCAGGGTGCGGGGAGCGTCGAGCAGGTCGATATCCTCGACGCCTATGTCGACCGGCTGCTGGCCGGTTATGCGGGCGGTGAATATCGCATCGGTTGGGATTGCGGCAGCGGCGCGGCGGGCCCCGTCATCGAAAAGCTGGTCCAGCGCTTGCCGGGTGAGCATCATACGCTGTTCACCGATGTGGATGGTCATTTCCCGCATCATCACCCCGATCCGACGGTCGAGGCCAATCTAGACGCATTGAAGGCGCTGGTGGCGGACAGACGCCTCGATTTCGGATTCGCTTTCGACGGCGATGGCGACCGGATCGGCGCGATCGACGGACAGGGACGGGTGATCTGGGGCGACCAGATATTGATGCTGCTGGCGGGCCCTGCCCTGACCGAGCATCCGGGCGCCCCGATCGTCGCGGACGTGAAGGCCAGCCAGGCGCTGTTCGACCATATCGAGGCGCTGGGTGGACGGCCGGTCATGTGGAAGACCGGCCACAGCCTGATGAAGACCAAGATGCTGGAGACCGCAGCCCCGCTGGGCGGCGAGATGTCGGGGCATATGTTCTTCGCGGGCGAATGGTATGGATTCGACGATGCCCATTATGCAGCGATCCGCCTGATCCGCAGCGTCCATCTGGCGGGCCGCTCGATGACCGAACTGCGCGGCGCGATGCCCCCGATGGTCGATATTCCCGAAACGCGGATCGCGGTGGCCGAGGCGGACAAGTTCGCCATCGTGAACCGGGTGGCGGCGGCGCTGGCTCGGGATGGGGCCGAGGTCAACGATACCGATGGCGTCCGGGTGCGGACGGCGGATGGCTGGTGGCTGCTACGGGCGTCGAACACGCAGGCCGCGCTGACCGTGCGCGCCGAGGCCGGGGATAGAGCCGGACTGGAGCGGGTCTTGGCGGAGTTGGACGGCTATCTGGCGGCGCAGGGGGTACGCCGGTAATTTGGCGAGGCTCGGGACGTGGCCTTCGACTTCGCTCAGGCTGAACGGAGCGAGGGGGTTTACATTTTTGCCCCAACCGCCGTTCAGCCTGAGCGAAGTCGAAGGCCAAGGGAAACCCTCTCCCAAGGGCTTCCCAAAACCGCGATCAAATATCCCCGATCATCTCCGACAGCACCTCCAGGCACGACACGCCCAGCTTGGCCGAACGCTCTCCGGACCAGCCATGGACGCGGTCCGGATTCGCGGCATGGTCCTTGAACGGCATTTCCAGCGTCACCGACACCGCACCGAATCGCTCGGCGAGCTGGTTGGTCGACATGGCAAGATTCGCATTGCCCGCGCTCGACTTCTCATAGCCCATCTGGGTCTGGAAATCGGGCGTATGCGCGGCCAGACGGCGGCCGAATTCATAGAATTTGGCGCCATGTTCCTCGGTCCAGCTCGGAATGCCCTCGAACCCGGCGATGAAGTTGGCCGGAATCGCCTCGTCGCCATGCGCGTCGATCGCGAAATCGACGCCGGTCTGGTCCATGCGGTTGCGGACGCACAGCACTTCGGGGCTGCGCTCGGGCGTCGGCTCGTGCCATTCGCGGTTGAGGTTCACACCCGCCGCATTGGTGCGCAGATGCCCGCGTCGCGTGCCATCGGGGTTCATGTTGGGCACGACATGGACCGTCGCCGCCGCCAGCAGCGACTCGGCCGCCGGGCCGGTCAGCCAGTCGAGCGCGCCCTCCATCCACCATTCGGCCATCGATTCGCCCGGATGCTGGCGGGCATAGAGCCACACCTGCTTCGGGCCGGAGCCGAGGCGGAAATAGTCGATCGGCTGGCCGTCCAGGCTCTGGCCGATCTCTTCGTGATGAACGCCCTTCGCGGCGATTCGCGCGATCAGATCGTGGTGACGTTCCATCGTATAGGGCTCGAAATAGGCGAACCACGTGACGTCCGACTCGCCTGTCCACTGCCATTCCAACACGCCGCCCGCATAGCGGGTCGGCGTCATCCGCCATTCCTGCCGGTCGGTCGAGGCACGAACCTGATAGTTTGGCCAGCCATCGGGAAAGGCCGAATCCGCCCCGTTCAGGATGCGGAAGGTCAGCGTCCGTCCCTTCGCGCCGCCGACCCGGAAATAGAACCACTGGTAGAAGTCGGAATCCTTGTCCTTGACGATCTCCAGGTCGACCCGGTCGCCCTCGATCGCCACCACGCGGATATTGCCGCCGTCGAAGGACGCATTGATGGTCAGGGTCATCGCCTTACTTCACCTCGATCGTGCGGCCCGATTCGCCGGGGAATTTGGTGAACAGCGCATCGGCGAGCTTGGCGGCCTGCGCCTGCGCGTCCAGCTTGGCGAGGGCCTGAACCGGCGCGATGTTGCGCGCGCTGCCTTCCCAGATGGGCGACTGGTCCACGCGGCGCTTGATCTGGACCGACAATTCGGTGCCGATGATCTCCTGCGGCTGGCTCTTGCCGATCGGGAAGCTCAGCCCCCCGCCCAGCCCCACGCCGCCGCCACGACCGCCCGAGAAGCTGCCGCCGCCCAGACCGATCGAGAAGGGCGAGGGTCGCGGCGGGCCCAGCCGGTTGGCGCGGGTGAAGTTCACGGTCGCGATGAAGTCGGGCTGCGCATCGCCCTGCGCCAGCGAATAGCCGTTGCGCAGCAGCGCGGTTTCGACCGCGGCGGCATAGGTCTTGAACTCGATGCTGGCCGGGCCGGTGGCCGACAGCGGCTCGACCCGGATGGTGCCGCGCGCGATCGGCTGCCCCAGATGATAGCGGATCACCTCGGTCGGCGGCAGGCGCCCGCCCGTGGTGGAACAGGCGGCCAGCGTTCCGGCGGCAGCCGCGAGGATCAGGAGCGAGCGGGCTTTCATGCGTCGAAGACCTTGAGATGTTACGGATGGGCAACGCATGACATATGAGGGATGATCCGGCGGCGGAAGAGGGCGCGGCGATCATGACCCATCCGTCATGCCGGAACCTTGACTTAAGTGCCGGTTGCCACTAGGCGGCGACGCTTTCCAGATCACCCTCCAGTTCAAAAGAAGCGAATCGATCATGAAGATCCGCAATTCCCTGAAGTCGCTCAAGGATCGTCACCGGGACAACCGCGTGATCCGCCGTCGCGGCCGCACCTATGTCATCAACAAGACCAACCGTCGTTTCAAGGCGCGCCAGGGCTAATCAGCCCTGATGCCGATCGAATCGAACGTGACGGATGAACAGTCCGTGACGCGCGCCGATCGGCCGACCGCCGTCATCTTCGACGTCGGTCGTGTGCTTTACGACTGGGATCCCCGGATCCTGTATCGGCGCCTGATCGCAGACGATCGGGCGCTCGATGCATTTGTGCGCGACGTCGTCACCACCGAGTGGCATTTCCAGCATGATGCGGGCCGCGACTTCGCCGACACCTCGGCGGAGCTGATCGCGCTGCACCCGCAGCATCGGGAACTGATCGCCGCCTGGGGCCCGCGCTTCAGCGACAGCATCGGCGATCCGATTGCCGGGATGCACGAACTCGTCGCCGAACTGGATGCGGCGGGCGTGCCCCTGTTCGCGATCACGAACTTCAGCCATGAATTCTGGCCGCCCTTTCGTGTGCGCGAATCGGCGCTGTTCGATCGATTCCGCGATATCGTGGTGTCGGGCGCCGAAAAGCTGGTGAAGCCCGATCCCGCCATCTACCGCCTCGCGCTCGCCCGATTCGGGCTGGAGCCGGGGCAGGCGGTATTTATCGACGACAATCGTGCGAACATCGATGCGGCAGCGGCGTTGGGCATTCATGCGCTGCACTTCACGGACGAAGCGACGCTTCGGCCTCAGCTTCGGGCATTGGGATTGGTGACCTAGCCGCCCAGTTGGCCCGTGCGCTTCGACTTCGCTCAGCGTGAACAGCCTTTAATACCAAGTCCTGTTCAGCCTGAGCGTAGTCGAAGGCCACGCTCGAACCTCACCGCGACAACGACGCCAATTGCGCCTCGTTCGCCTGGCTGGCCTCCGTCTGCAACAGTGCCGGGTCGAAATGATCCCCGACCATCTGATCGGTGACGATCACGGTCGTCCCCACCGAGGTGATCGAAAACAGCTTCTTCGCAAAGGCCGCAGGCAGTCGGATGCAGCCATGCGAGTCGGGAAAACCGGGATTGTTGCCCGCATGAAGCGCGACACCATCCCAGGTCAGGCGCTGCATGAACGGCATGGGCGCCGAATTATACAGGTTGCTGCGATGCATCTCGCGCTTCTGAAGGATCGGGAAGACGCCGACGGGCGTATCCTTGCCGTCCTTGCCGGTCGACACCGCAGCCGCCGCGACCATCGTGTCGCCCCGATAGACATAGGCGCGCTGCATCGGAATGCTGACCACCACCGTCACCGGTTGCGCGATTGGATCGACCGCCGTCATCTGCGGGTCGGCCCAGACGAATCGATTGGGGGCAAGAGCGGAGGCGGCCTGTGCCACCGTGGCGGTCCCCGGCCCGTCCTCGGCAAGCGCCGGTGCGGCGAAACCCAGCGTCGTAGCACCCAGCAGGGCGGCAAAAGCGAGAGCCTTCATATCCCTTTTCCTTGGCGAGTTCACAAAATATTAAACCCGTCAAGCGACAATTGGTGCCAAGCGAAAATTTTTGCGCTGCGACGGAACTTTCGCTGAATCGATGGAACCAAGCGATCAACCGATGGGCCGATGGGCAGAAAAATGGCCTGACCTTTGCTACATAGGTTTTGCGGGAATTCTGGGGTTGAAGGACCAAAATGCACGATAATCTGGACGCGGCGCCGGGTCGGCGCGCGCTGTTGAAGAACGCGCTGGTGCTCGCCGGGGCATTGGCGGTTCCGGGGGCGGTGAGTGCCCGGGGACGGCTGACGGCGGGCGATCTTCGCCCGGTGCGCCAGCCTCCGATCCCGAGCCGTCCGACCGTTCCGGCAGTGCCGCAGGCGATCCTGGCCTCGTCGCGGGTCGTCCGTCCGGCGCTGCTGCGTCAGGCGATGGCCTCGCTACAGAAACATGGTTCGCAGGTGCGGCAGCGCGACCGGATGGCGATCGTCGATTTCGCGGTCGGCTCGTCCGAACCGCGCCTCCACCTGGTCGATCTGATCAGCGGCAAGAGCACCTCGCTGCTCGTCTCGCACGGCAGCGGGTCGGACCCGTCGCACAGCGGCTATGTCCAGCGCTTCTCCAACGCGTTCAATTCGAACGCCAGCAGCGAGGGCGCCTTCCTGACCGACAATTATTATGTCGGCAAGCATGGCCGGTCGCAGCGTCTGGTCGGGCTGGACCCCACCAACGACAATGCGCTGGGTCGTGCGATCGTGATCCACTCGGCCTGGTACGCCAATCGCGACATGATCCGCAGCCACGGGATGCTGGGCCGCAGCCAGGGCTGCTTCGCGGTCGGCGAGAACGACCTGGACCGCGTGTTCGCCAATCTCGGCCCCGGCCGGATGATCTACGCCGCGAAGGTGTAACGGCCTCAAATCCTCCCCGGCACGGGGAGGTGGCAGGCCGCAGGCCTGACGAAGGGGGGCCGCCGCGCGGAACGTCCCTCGCGGCACGCCCCCTCCACCATCCTGCGGATGGTCCCCCTCCCCGTACCGGGGAGGATAAGAATTGCGATCCCCGGTGGCGGGGGTTAAGCCCCCGATCCTCATGGCCCAACCGCTGATCATCGCCGTCCCCAAGGGACGCATCCTGGCCGAGGCGCTGCCGTTGCTCGCCGCCGCCGGCATCCGGCCCGAACCGGCCTTCACCGACAAGGACAGCCGCGCGCTGCGCTTCGCCACCGATGTCCCCGGCATCGAGCTGATCCGCGTCCGCGCCTTCGACGTCGCCACCTTCGTTGCGCATGGCGCGGCGCAGCTGGGCATCGTCGGATCGGACGTGCTGTCCGAATTCGGCTATTCCGAGCTTTACGCGCCCGTCGACCTGAAGATCGGCCATTGCCGCATCTCGGTCGCCGAGCCCGCCGCGATGGCGGAGAGCGATGATCCGCGCGGGTGGAGCCATGTCCGCGTCGCGACCAAATATCCGCATATCACCAGCCGCCACTTCGCCGCGCGCGGGGTACAGGCGGAGTGCGTCAAGCTGAACGGTGCGATGGAGTTGGCCCCGACTTTGGGCCTGGCGCCGCGCATCGTCGACCTGGTGTCCTCGGGCCGTACGCTGAAGGAAAACGGGCTGGTCGAGGTGGAGGTGATCGAGGAGGTCACCTCGCGCCTGGTCGTCAACCGCGCCGCGATGAAGACGCGTGCGCAGGTCGTGCCACTGGTCGAGGCGTTCCGCCGCGCGGTGGCCGAGAGGGAAGCCGCATGATCCGTCTCGATACGCAGGAACCGGGCTTCGCCGCCGCGTTCGACGAACTGGTCGATGCCCGGCGCGAAAGCGATGCCGATGTCGCGCGCGACGTGCAGGTGATCCTGCGCGCGGTCCGCGACGATGGCGAGGCGGCGGTCGCGGCCTTCACCAAGCAGTTCGACGGCCATGACCTGGCCGAGACCGGCTGGCGGATCGAGCCCGCCGATTGCCGTGCGGCCTATGAGGCACTGGAGCCCGAACTGCGCGCCGCACTCGACCTCGCCGCCGCGCGCATCCGGGCCTATCATGAAAAGCAGAAGCCGACCGACACCGACTATGTCGATGCGCAGGGCGTGCGGCTGGGTGCGCGCTGGACGGCGGTGGATGCGGCTGGGATCTACGTCCCCGGCGGACGCGCGGCCTATCCCTCCTCGCTGCTGATGAACGCGATTCCAGCCAAGGTAGCCGGTGTCGAGCGGCTGGTGATGGTCACGCCGACGCCGAAGGGCGAGATCAACCATCTGGTCCTCGCCGCCGCCCATCTGGCGGGCGTGGACGAGGTGTGGCGCGTCGGCGGCGCACAGGCGGTGGGCGCGCTGGCCTATGGCGCCGGGCGCATCCAGCGGGTCGATGTCGTCACCGGCCCCGGCAATGCCTGGGTCGCGGAGGCCAAGCGCCAGGTCTATGGCATGGTCGGCATCGACATGGTGGCGGGCCCGTCCGAGATCGTCGTCGTCGCGGACGGCAAGAACGACCCGGACTGGATCGCCGCCGACCTGCTGAGCCAAGCCGAGCATGACACCGTCACCCAGTCGATCCTGTTCACCGACGACGCCGATTTTGCAGAGCGGGTGGTCGAGGCCGTCGACCGGCAGATTCCCGAACTGGCGACCGCCAGCGTCGCGCGGACCGCCTGGGACGCGAACGGCGCGATCATCGTCGTCGATTCGCTGGAGGCCGCCATGCCGCTGGTCGACCGACTCGCGCCCGAGCATCTCGAACTCGCGGTGGACGATCCGCAAGCGCTGTTCGACCGGCTGCGCCACGCAGGCTCGGTCTTCCTGGGCCGCCATACGCCGGAAGCCATCGGCGATTATGTCGCCGGGCCGAATCACGTCCTGCCCACGGGCCGCCGCGCGCGTTTCGCCAGCGGGCTGTCGGTGCTCGACTTCATGAAGCGGACGAGCTTCCTGGGCCTGACCGAGACGGCGCTGAACGAACTCGGCCCCGCGACGGTGGCGCTGGCCCATGCCGAGGGGTTGCCTGCGCACGCCAAGTCGGTGGCGCTGCGGCTGCGGCTCAATCGATGATCGTCGCGCCCGCCGCGCCAGAGCATCGGGAAGGATGGCTGGCGTTGCGGGCGGCGCTCTGGGGCAAGGAAGCGGGTGATCCGGCGGATTTGCCCGACAGCGACGGGAATTTCGTCGCGCTGGAGGATGGCCGGGTGATCGCTTTTGCCGAGGCGGCGGTCCGGCATGATTACGTCAATCGCTGCGACACTTCGCCGGTGCTGTTCCTAGAAGGGCTGTTCGTCGATCCCGACCATCGCCGACAGGGCGTCGCCGGGGCGCTGGTCGCGGCGGTGGCGGACTGGGGCCGGACGCGAGGGTGTACGGAATTCGCCTCCGATGCCGAGATCGACAATGTCGACAGCCATGCGCTGCACCGGGCACTGGGGTTCGTGGAGACCGAGCGGGTGGTGTATTTCCGTCGGGAATTGTGAAAGGTCCGGCCCTTGGCCTTCGACTTCGCTCAGGCTGAACGGGGTTTTGGTATCCGGCCCGGTTCCTAACCTCCGTTCAGCCTGAGCGAAGTCGAAGGCCTCGTCCACGCCCCCTCACCCAAAACACGTGACGGATTGACGACAGCCCGGTAAAGGCCCGCCAATGACTCGTCCTCCAGCCCGTACCCAGGCGCGCGCCGCCGCGCGCCTTGCCGCCGTTCAGGCGCTTTATCAGCATGACATGGAACAGACCCCGCTGGCGGCTTTGCTCCACGAATTCCACAATCACCGCATCGGCGCGACCATCGAGGATGTCGAATATGCCGATGCCGATATCGATTTCTTCGACGATGTCGTGAAGGGCGTGCAGGCGCGCCTGGACGAGATCGACGTGATGATCGAGGGCAAGCTGGCCAAGGGCTGGACGCTCAACCGTCTCGACAAGCCGATGAAGGCGATCCTGCGCGCCGGGACCTACGAACTGATCGCACGCCATGACGTGCCGGTCGGCGCGGTCATCAGCGAATATGTCGATGTCGCTCACGCCTTTTACGAAAAGCGCGAATCGGGCTTCGTCAACGGCCTGCTCGACGCGATCGCCAAGGTCGCGCGGGCGTAACGCCCGACCGCCCCGATGAACGAGGCGGACTTCATTGCCGCGTTGCGCCGGATGCCGCTGCATCCCGGTGCGCGCGGACTGATCGACGACAGTGCGGTGCTGACCGCCGCGCCGTTGGTGGTCACCACCGACACGCTGGTCGAAGGCGTACATTTCCTGCCCCACGACCCGCCCGCCGATATGGCGTGGAAGCTGGTCGCCACCAACCTGTCCGACCTGGCCGCCAAGGGGGCGTTGGTCGAGGGGGTGCTGCTCAACTATCCGTTGGGTGATCCCGTCTGGGACCGCGCCTTTCTGGATGGTCTGGCGGCGGTCCTGAACCATTTCGACGCGCGGCTGATCGGCGGCGATACGGTGTCAAAGCGGGGGCCGCGCAGCCTGACGCTCACCGCCTTCGGTCGCGATGCCGCCGCCCCCGCCCGCGATGGCGCCAAAGCGGGGGACGCGCTGTGGGTCACGGGCACGATCGGCGATGCCGGTCTGGGCCTGGCGATCGCGCAGGCGGGCCATGGGCCGATCGCACTGCGCGACGCCTATCGCCGCCCCTATCCTCGCCTGATCGAGGGCCGTGCGCTCGGCCCCGTCGTCCATGCGATGATGGACGTGTCAGACGGCCTGCTGATCGACGCAGGCCGAATGGCGCGGGCCAGCGGGCTGGCGGTGACGGTCGAGCTCGACAGGGTCCCGCTGTCCGAGGAGGCGCGGGCGTTCGGCGGCACAGACCGGGCGGCACGACTGGCCGCCGCGACCGCCGGGGACGATTACGAACTGCTCTTCGCCCTGCCCGCCGGGATCACACCGCCGGTCGCCGCCACGCGCGTCGGCAGTTTCGCGCCCGGCCATGGCCTGACCCTGACCGACTCGGGAAAGCCGATCCTGCTGCCGCCCCGCTGGGGCTATGAACACCGCCCCGAACGCTGAATCCCCTTTCCTCCCTTCGTTACGCTGTTAATCTGGATCGGTTCGGCCCCTGGGGAGTGGTGCCGACATGGGGGGATCGGGAATGCGTGAGGTAAGGAAGCTGGGCGCGTCGGTGACGGCGCTCGCATTGATGACGCTGACGGGCATGACGCAGAATGCGGACCAAACACCGCCCGCCCCAACTCCTGCCAGCCCAACCGCCGCATCGGGCCCTCTGCCGGTCGAGGCCTTTGCCGCGCTGCCCGAGTTCGAGGGGCCTGCCCTGTCGCCCGACGGCACCCGCATCGCGGGCAAGCGGGCGCTGAACGGCAAGCAATATCTGATGGTCGCCCCGCTGATTAAAGGCCAGGGAAAGACCGCGCTGGCCGCGCTCAGCGACAAGGTCGACGTCAATTGGTGGCGCTGGGTCAATGACGAATGGCTGGTCGTCGGGCTGGGCAGCCAGGACACGATCCAGGGCGAGGAATATTATGTCACCCGTCTGATCGGCGTCCGCGCCGACATGACGAAGATGGTGAAGATCGACTGGGACAATTCGGGCTTCCGCGCCGACGAGGTGCTGTGGACCGCACATGACGGCACCCCGCGCCTGCTGTTCGCCAAATCGACCGGCATCTATTCCATGTCCGAGGTCTATCCTTCCGTCTACGAAGCGGACGTCTCGACCGGGCGGGTCAAGCGGATCGCGAACGGGCAGACCGATGTGTGGGACTGGTATGCCGATGGCCAGGGCCAGTTGCGCATGGGCGTCCGCTATAGCGACGACACCCGTCAAAAGAGCATCCTCTATCGCCAGTCCAATGCCGAGCCCTTCCGCACCATCGCACGCGCTAATGGCCGCAAGGACGAATCGGTCCTGGTGCCCAGCGTCTTTCGTACCGACGGCACCGCGCTGGCGATCGATGACAGCGACGGATATGACGCGCTGTACGAGGTTTCGCTGCCCGACCTGAAGCTGGGTCGCAAGCTCAGCACCGTCACCGGCTATGACATCGACGGCATCATCAAGACCGCTTCGGGCGACGATATTTCGGCGATCCGCTACACCGACCAATATTATCACGACGCCTGGACCGATCCGCGGATCAAGGAATTGCAGGCGGCGCTCGACAAATCGGTGGCGCCGCGCCGCGCTGAGATCGTGTCCTGGAACACCGCCCGCACCCGCTTCCTGGTGACGGTCAGCAGCCCGTCCTCGGCGGGGTCGCTTTATTACTGGGATACCGATTACGGCAACATGCAGTTCCTGTCCTGGGCCAATCCCCAGTTGAAGGGCCAGCGGCTGTCGCCGGTCCGCACCCTGCGCTATCCGGCACGCGACGGCACCTCGATCGAGGCGATCCTGACCATGCCGCGCGGACGCGGGACCAGGAATCTGCCGCTGATCGTCATGCCGCATGGCGGCCCCTTTGCCCGCGACGCCGAAAGCTGGGACTGGTGGAGCCAGTATCTGGCCGAACTGGGCTATGCGGTGATCCAGCCCAATTATCGTGGTTCCTCGGGCTATGGCACCGCCTTTGCCAAGAAGGGGCAGGGCGAATGGGGCCTGAAGATGCAGGACGATCTGGACGATGCGGTCGCCTGGCTGGCCAAGGAAGGCATCGCCGACCCCAAGCGCGCCTGCATGGTCGGGGCCTCCTATGGCGGCTATGCCGCGATGCGTGCGGCCCAGCGCAACAGTGCGCTCTATCGCTGCGCGGTGTCCTATGCTGGCGTGTCCGATCTTCAGGCGATGAAGCGGTACGATTCGCGTTTCCTGTTCGGCAAGACGCGTGCCGACTGGCTGCAGAAACAGGCCCCCGACTATCACGCCGTCTCGCCCCGCTTCGGCGCGGCCGACATGGCGATTCCCCTGCTGATCGTCCACGGCAAGGAGGACAAACGAGTCCCGGTCAACCAGTCGCGCATGATGGTGTCCGCGCTGAAGGCGGCAGGCAAGCCGGTGAACTATATCGAACAGCCGCTGGCCGACCACCACTTCACCCGCGCCGAGGACCGGCTGGAATTCCTGAAGGCAATGGCCGCGTTCCTGGAAAAATATAACCCGGCGTGACGGTCCCAATTCCTCCCCTGCAAGGGGAGGTGGCAGGCCGAAGGCCTGACGGAGGGGTGTCCTGCTCGGCGAGGGAAGACTTCACTCACCGCGGGTGACACCCCTCCCCTTGCAGGGGAGGAATTGATGGATGCAAACGCCTTGCCCCAACCCCTCACCAACCCCATATCGAGGGCTGATTCGGCGTGCCTTTCCTTTTCGGCCCATTGCGGCTATGGCGGCGCCTCTTCGACATACCCTATAACACGACGAACCGAGGTATTTTTTGGCCAAGGAAGAACTGCTCGAGATGCGCGGCCGCGTGGTGGAACTCCTCCCCAACGCGATGTTCCGCGTCCAGCTCGAGAATGATCACGAGATCCTGGGACATACGGCGGGCAAGATGCGCAAGAACCGCATCCGCGTGCTGGTCGGCGACGAAGTGCTCGTCGAGCTGACGCCGTACGACCTGACCAAGGGCCGGATCACCTACCGCTTCAAGTGAGCGACCGGCCCCACATGCCGCTCGTCCTTGCATCCTCCTCCCCGCGCCGCCGCGATCTGCTGGCGCGGCTGGGAGTCGTGCCCGACCGAGTCGCCTCGCCCGATATCGACGAAGCCCCCCGCCCCGCCGAGTTGCCCCGCGTCTACGCGCTGCGGCTGGCGGTGGAAAAGGCGCACGCGGTTGACCGTGCGGACGGCGAGATCGTCGTCGCGGGCGATACCACCATCGCGCTGGGCCGTCGCATCCTGCCCCCCGCCGAGACCGAGGACGTCCAGCGCAAGCTGCTGCGCCTGATGTCCGGGCGGCGGCACCATGCACTGTCCGCCGTGTGCGTGATCGACGCCACCGGCAAGGCGCGCACCCGGCTGGCCGACACCATCGTGGCGTTCAAGCCGCTCTCCGACGACGAAATCGACGCATACATCGCGTGTGGCGAAGGGCTGGGCAAGGCCGGGGGCTATGCCATCCAGGGCCGCGCCGAGGCGTTCGTGCGCTTCCTGCAAGGGTCGCATTCCGGCGTCATCGGCCTGCCGCTGTTCGAAACCCGCGCCCTGTTGAAAGCCGCCGGGCTGCCGCTTGTCTGAATGGCTCTATGAGGCCGGGATTGGCGAGGCCCGTGCCGCGCTGGTCGAGGATGGCCGCATCGTCCAGGCCGCGATCGAGCTGACCGGCACACTGACCGTCGGCACGGTGGCCGAAGGGCGGCTGGTCGAGCTGCTCCCCGGTCGACAGGGGCGGGTGACGTTGAGTCAGGGCGGCGACGTGCTGCTGTCGCCGGTGCCGAAGGGCATGACGCAGGGGGCCGCGCTGACCGTCATCGTCACGCGCGAGGCGATTCCCGAGCGCGGCCGCGCCAAGCTGTCCAAGGCACAGCTCGCCCCCGAAGACGCGTGCGCCGCCTCCGGCCTCGATCTGCGCGCACGAATTGCCGCGACGGGCTTTCCCGTGCGTGAAATCCTGCCGCATCAGCCCGACGACCTAGAGGCGGCGGGCTGGTCCGAACTGCTCGACGAGGCGGCGACCGGCGAGATCGGTTTCGGTGCGGGCGTACTGCGCATGACCCCGACCCCGGCGATGACCTTGTTCGACGTCGACGGATCCCCCCCGCACGAACCGCTGTCGATCGCCGCTGCCCGCGCGGTGGCGGGAAGCATCCTGCGCCACGGCATCGGAGGGTCGATCGGCATCGACTTCCCCACGCTGGAGGGCAAGGGCCCGCGCCAGGCGGTGGCGGAGGCGCTGGACGCCGCCCTCCCCCTCCCCTTCGAGCGGACGGCGGTCAACGGCTTCGGCTTCCTCCAGATCGTCCGCCCACGCCCCCGCGCCTCGATCCCCGAGCGTCTGGCTATCGACCCCATCGGCGCCCGTGCCCGCGCGCTGCTGCGGCAATGGGAGCGCGAGCCGCCCGGCCCCGCGCCGACCTATCCCGTATCCGGCGCCGTCCATGACCGCCTGATGGCCAATCCCGCCTGGCGCGAGGCGCTGGAGCGCCGCACCGGCCGTCCCCTGCAATTGGAACGCTCATGACCACCTGCCCGATTTGCGACAAGCCGACCGCCCCGGACCACGCCCCTTTCTGCTCGCGCGGGTGCAAGGATCGCGACCTTCTGCAATGGCTGGGCGAAGGTTATCGCATCCCGGTCAAAGAAAATGATGAAGAAGGGCTGGACATAGGAGAAAGCCACCCGTAAAGGCACGCCTCCAATCGCAATCGCGGTGTGGGCCCAAGTAGCTCAGTTGGTAGAGCATGCGACTGAAAATCGCAGTGTCGGTGGTTCGATCCCGCCCTTGGGCACCATTTTTCCTACATTGATGGTGTTTTGACGGTTCGCTTGTGGCGGACTGTTTTATTTGGCCGGGCTTATGCCCGTGGCTTTCTGCGCTACGCCCATTCTTTCCGGTTTATCGATCCGCGTCAGGCAGAGCTACCGGCACGCTTGCCAAGACCATCCAGGTCGGCGCCCGCGTCGCGGCAGCCGTTGATCGATATGCGAGAAGCAAAATCGGCACAGCGCAGGCCGCCCCAGGGACATGATCGGCCTGCGCAACGGAGGGCCGGATACGCAAACCGCGCTATTCCTTGCCGTCCTCCCCCGATGCCTTGGCCAGCGCGGCCTTCACCGCATCCTGATTGCCGCTGTCGAGCAGCGCGAGCAGTGTCGCCGCCGGGTTGTCGGGTCGCGCGTGGGGATCATAGGCAAGCGGACGCAGCGTGCGCTTCGCCTGGTCGATCTGTCCGGCCGCAATCTGCTGGCTGGCTAGCATGAAGCGCAGCCCCTGATCCTGTGGCACCAGCTCGAAGGCCCGTTCCAGCCCGTTCACCGCCGATTCGCGCGGACGCTCGCCCGCCATACGGAAACTGCTGTAGAAGACCGCCAGCGGCTCGGCCGCGTTGGGATCGGCACGGTTGGCACGGATGATCCAGCTGCGCGCCTCGTTCCACCGCGCGGGGTCCTTGCAGGACGAAGCCTTCTCCGACCGCCCTCCCAAAAGCCTTGATCACCGTCAGGGTCGCCATGATTAAATCGACCGCCCCCTAGCCGACCCAGCGCATCACCCCGTTTTTTGATCCCAGTCCAAATACACAGATTATTTACGCCACTGCAACACCAGTAAGCCAAAAAAAATTACACAGACCTTTAATATTTAATGCAAATCCTAAAATGCCATTCACAGAATCATGACATTCTAATAATTTCTATTGACTCTTTTCCCTCACTTATGAAAATTTTTCGGGGGGCCGAATGCACTTCCAAATCATACTTTAAGATAGGGAATGCATATGTATTATAACTATCTTTTAACCAGCCTTTTGGCTTTAGGCTCCACCCTATCGCCACCACCTCAGACCCTCTCCCAGCGGGATAATCAAACAGTTTCCACACAGCAAAAAAGTCAGCAAACCTCGGATGACGATGTTATAGTTACAAGCTCAGGAGAATCCAGATCTGACGACGGCGTAAATCCAAGAACAGCCAATCCAGACGATCCGAAGGACATACGCCAACTACCAAATACTCAGCGAAATACGAAATAATATAATCACATTATATCATAAAGTGATATTACGTAATACTAATAAGTGTAATTTAATTTATTAAATCGCTCACGTTCTACATCAAGCGATTATTGATGCATCGCATAAGAAATCGGTGATAGATTATAACTTTATTCCAATCAGCTTTGTACGGTAACTCGTGGCCCACCTGCTTCAGTGATCGCAACACCTCGTCGCCTGATGCGGCGCTGAGTATGCCGTAGTGCTCAAACAGAGTAGTGGGCCGCTCCTTCCAAGTCCCGGGCAGGATGGGCGACCGAGCTTGGGACGCCGTTGTAGAAACCGGCGATATGGTCGCCGCCCTTTCCATAGAGCCGCCGCACCGCCGACACCGTGGGCAGGACATAGACGGTGACGGGATTGCTCTCCTGCCCGTCGATCTCGGGCTTGCCGTAGAGATAGCGCAGCGCACCGTCGAACTGCTCGAGCCGCGTCGCCATGGCGCGGATCGCCTCTTCGGACATGTTTCCGTAGAGGATGAAATGCTTCGCCCGCGCCTCGCGCCATTCGGCCTGGGCGGGCGTCGCCGCCAACAGGCCCAGACATGTCATCATCGCGGCCGCCATCCAGCGGCGCGCGCCTATTGCCCCCTTGGTCATCCCCGGCCCTCCCAAGCCGCATCGATCAGGGTCGTTATGTCGTCGAAACGGTGGCGGCGGCGCAAGCCTCTTCGGCCCTATCAGCAGTCATATACCTTCCCCTTTCCCTCTCGCCTCCACGAGGGGAGAGGGTTGCGCAGACTTGGTCTCTGCGAAAGCAAAGACTTAGTCGGAGCTGGGCGAGGGGTGGAGCGCGGAGCGCGCAAGCTGATGGCTCGCTCGACCCCTCACCCCAGGCTGCGCTGGACCGTGATGACATTGCGTTGAACCAAGCCCAACCCCTCCCCTTCAGGGGAGGGGTTGGGGTGGGGCCTCGCCACAGACGGCGTGCTTGCGGAGGTGCCCCACCCCCGGCCCCTCCCCTGAAGGGGAGGGGTGAGTCCATCTCATGTCATCATGGTCTAACCAGCAGGCTGGCAAGCTTTGCTAACCCTCTCCCCTGTCCAGGGGAGACGGAAGGAGGCGGGGATGAATGCTATCCCGCCCTGAACACTCAGCGGGCCGAGCGGCAGCTATAGACCAGCTTTTCGTTGGGCAGCGGCGGCAGTTGCTGGCGGATCTGGGCCTGTTCGCCCTCCAGATTCTGGAGCGCCTTGTCGGTCTTCACGCAGGCGTTGGGCGTGCTGGGCTGATGCAGCTTGCGGATCGCATCCATCGTGGCGGCGGGCAGCATGTAGCGGGTCTGGGTATAGGTGCGCGTGACCGGATCGAAGCGAGCGACGGTCACGGTCGGCTCGTCCTCGGGCACGATGATCCGCTGCCAGCCGCCCTCGCCCTCCAGATACTGGACCTGGCCATCGGCACAGCCCTTGGCACCCCAGTCCAGCCGCGTCTCGGCGGTCGAGGAGACGGTGATCCGGCTGCGATCGGGGATCAGCGTGCAGATCATCGGGCCGATCGCCGTGCCGGGCGCATTCGCGCTCGCGGCCGTCACCAGGGTCTCGCGCGGCAGCTGAATCTCGGCGGAGGGGCGCAGCAGGAACACCACGACCGCCGCAACGATCGCGATGCCGCCCGCCGACACGGTCCAGATCGCCGCCCGGCGCGACCCGCGCGACTCCAGCAGCCCGGCACCACCAACCGCCAGCGCGCCGCCGACCAGCAGCAAAGCCGCCACCGCCATCACATTCTCGCGCAGCCGCTCCGCCTCACCGCGCGCGGCGTTCAGCGCCTCCTCGCGGCGCAGCGCCGCCGCATTGGCCGCCTCTCGCTTGGCGGCGGCCGCCTCGACCACGGCGCGGGCATCCGCCGCGCTGTCCTCGCGCAACCGCTCCTCGATCGAGGTGCAGGGCACGCCGACCGAGGCATAGGGCTGTTTCGCCTCGCGCAGGAACGCCATCAGCTCGGTATCGGCGATCGCGAAGCCGAAGGTCGAATCGCCGTCATCGGCGCGGGTCAGCGCCGAATTGACCCCGATCACCCGCCCGCACGGGTCGAGCAGCGGTCCGCCCGAATTGCCCCGCGCGATGCTGGCGGTGTGCAGCAGCACCTCGATGCCCGTCAGCGCCCGACGGCCCGAGGCGACGCCCTGCGACCGGACGGGTGACAGCGGGCGAATATAGTCCGCCGCCGACTGCGCCGTGGCCAGGTCGACATTGCCGGGATAACCCAGCGCGATGACCTGATCGCCCTCGGTCACGGGGCCGGTGAAGAGGGCGACGGGCGGCAGTTTCGCCTCGCTGACCTCGATCAGCGCCAGGTCGCGGCGCGAGTCATAGGCGATGACCCGGCCCTGATAGGATTTGCTGCCCTCCGACGGCACGACGCCGATCACGACATTGTCGGGATAGCGTTCGGCCAGTTCGACGACATGGGCATTGGTGACGATGCGGTTGGGCGCCACCGCGAAGCCCGAGCCATGGCCGAACCCGGCCACCTGATCGTCGACCATCGCGATGGTGACGACCCGCACCACGCCGCGCGCGGTCGCGGCGATATCGTCTGCCCCGGCCATGGCGGGCGACAGTCCGACCAGGGTCAGGAGGACGGCAAGGACGAACCGGCTGAGCATCGGGACAGGGCCATATCCCGCCCTTTCCACCGCCTGCAACCGGGATCGGTTAGGCATATGGTAAATCTTGGCATTTAGGGAATGGCCGGATGCCATGGGGAATGTCGGGATGAGTGCGTTCGGTCGCCGTCAGGGTTTGGGAAGCGCAGGCGGTGGGCGCCCGGCCTTCGGCGTCGCGCGTCCGATGCACGGCCCCGGCCCAAATTCCGGTTCCACCACGCGCCCCGATCCCGATTCGCCCGCTCCCGGTGGCGGCTCGCAATTCCCGCCACTGTCCGCACTGGAAGGCGCGATCGCCGCGCCCGGCACGGCCGCCGACGCGATGCAGCGCCTCGCCGAGCGCCAGGCCGCTTCCATCGATCCGACCCCGGCACGCGGCGAAGGGTTCGAGGCCTCGATCCACCGCATCAAGGAACAGGTCCTCCCCCGCCTGCTCGAACGCGTCGACCCGGAGGCCGCCGCGACGCTGGGTAAGGACGAGCTGGCCGAGGAATTCCGCCCGATCATCGGCGAGGTGCTGGCCGAGCTGAAACTGACGCTCAACCGGCGCGAACAGTTCGCGCTGGAAAAGGTGCTGGTCGACGAGCTTCTGGGCCTGGGACCGCTCGAGGAGCTGCTGGCCGACGCCGACATCACCGACATCATGGTGAACGGGCCCGAGCAGACCTATGTCGAGCGGAAGGGTCGGCTGGAGCTGGCCAGTATCCGTTTCCGCGACGAGGAGCATCTGTTCCAGGTCGCGCAGCGTATCGTGAATTCGGTCGGCCGCCGCGTCGACCAGACCACGCCGCTGGCCGACGCCCGCCTGAAGGACGGCAGCCGCGTCAACGTGATCGTGCCGCCGCTGTCGCTTCGCGGCACCGCCATCTCGATCCGCAAATTCTCCGCCAAGCCGATCACGCTCGACATGATGGCGAACGGCGGATCGATGAGCGAGGACATGGCGACGCTGCTGAAGATCGCCGGGGCATCGCGGTTCAACATCGTCATTTCGGGCGGCACCGGCTCGGGCAAGACGACGATGCTGAACGCCCTGTCCAAGATGATCGACCCGGGCGAGCGCGTGCTGACGATCGAGGACGCGGCCGAGCTTCGCCTGCAACAGCCGCACTGGCTGCCGCTGGAAACCCGTCCCGCCAATCTTGAGGGCCAGGGCGAGATCAGCATCCGCGACCTCGTCAAGAACGCCCTGCGCATGCGGCCCGACCGGATCATCCTGGGCGAAATCCGCGGGTCGGAATGTTTCGACCTGCTCGCCGCGATGAACACCGGCCATGACGGATCGATGTGCACGCTCCACTCCAATTCCCCGCGCGAGGCGCTGGCCCGCATGGAGAATATGGTGATGATGTCCGACATCAAGGTGCCCAAGGAGGCGATCAGCCGCCAGATCGCCGACTCGGTCGACATGGTCGTCCAGGTCAAGCGCCTGCGCGACGGCAGCCGCCGCGTGACCAACATCACCGAGGTGATCGGCATGGAAGGCCCGGTGATCGTGACGCAGGAGCTGTTCGCCTTCGAATATCTGGACGAAGGCACCGACGGAAAGATCATCGGCGAGTATCGCTCGTCGGGCCTGCGCCCCTATACGCTGGACAAGGCCAAGCAGTTCGGCTTCGACAAGGCGCTGCTGGAGGCGTGTCTGTAGAGGATCGACATGACGTCGCCCACCTCGCGCGTTTTCCGATACTGCGCACGCCACCTCGCGCGCAGCTTCCCGCTTCGCTAGGCGTTGGGGCGTGATGCGTTTCCTGCTCTATCTGCTTCCCGTCCCCCTATTGCTGACCGCCGCGATGATGGCGCCCCGCGAGCCCAAGGCGGTTCCTGCGCAGGAGGATGTCGTCGCCGCTGCCGCGCGCGATCCGGGGGTTTCGACGCTTGCGCCGGATGCCGAGGAGCGGTGGATTCCGTTTCAGCTGACGCCGGGCAACCAGATCCGTTTCGCCATGACCATCGACGGGCAGAAGGTCGGCGCGATCCTCGATACCGGGGTCAGCTTCACCTTGCTGTCCCAGGCCTCACCCATCGCGGCCAAGGCCAGGGTGCGCCCCGGGGGACAGGCCAGCGCGATCGGCGGGGCGGTGGCGATCGGGTGGATGCCGACGCGCAGCCTGTCGCTGGGCGGGCTGACCCGCAAGGGCGGCGGGGTGGTGGTCGCGCCGCTGCCTGCGCTCGCGACCGGGGATGCGACGCCGGTCGACCTGCTGATCGGGCGTGACCTGCTGGCGCCGCATGCGCTCGACATCGATTATGCCGCCAAGCGGTTTCGCCTGATCCCGTCGGGTCGCATGCCCTTTACGGGCGCCACCGCCCCGCTGACCGTGTCGACCGAGCGGCGCGTCTATGAGAGCATGGTCGGGCTTGGCGCGGCGAAGCTGTCCCCGGTCATCGTCGATACCGGCGACGGCTCCGCGCTGACCGTCACCCAGGCGGGCTGGCGGGCGGCGAGGCTTACCGGCTTGCCGACCACCACCGCGATCGGCTTCGGGCTGGCGGGGCCGACGGTCAACGACCTGGCCATCGTGCCAAGCGTGCGGCTGGGCAGCCTGACCGCGCATGAGGTGGAGGTGCGGGTCGAACCGGCCCAGGGATTCAGCGTATCGGTCGGCGCGGCCGGGCGGATCGGCTCGGGCTTCCTGCAACGCTATCGCGTGTTGCTCGACCCCGGCGCGGGCCGCATGATCCTGAAGCCCGGCCCCCAGGCCGACATGCCCGCCCAGCGATCGACCGCCGGGCTGTTAATGGGCGTGGCGGGCGACCGCCTGCGCGTGCTGCACGTCATGCGCGGCGGCCCGGCGGCGGCGAGCGGCTGGCGCGAGGGCGACACGATCTGCGCCATCGACGGACAGCCTATCCCGCGCGACTATGTCGACAGCCCCGTCGCCCGTTGGACGGTGGGCAAGCCGGGCACGGTGGTCGCCTTGCGCACCTGTGACGGACAGGACCGGACGCTGACGCTCAAGCGCTTCTACTGACGCGACTTTCCCCATTCGCGCGCGACGGTATAGCCCAGATAGCCGGTGCCGAAGAGCGCATAGAGCGGCTCAGGGATAGCGGCGAGATACTGCGCCATGCCGCGCACCATCGCCGCCGCCATGCCCGGCCGCACGCCCGCCAGCAGCCCCATCGGGATGCTCCAGAGCAGCAGCGCGTACATGACATAAAGAAAGGTCGGTCGCGCCCGGCGGGTCCAGAGGTCGGTGTCCGGCTCGCCGCTCATGACAGCCGGTCCGCGAGCCAGCCGTACAGGAACGCCTCATTGGCGGGGCGTCGCTCGGCGAGCGTCAGATAGCGTTCGCCCTGCAATGCCTCGACCGCCTTGAGCAGCACGACTTCGCCCGCAGCGCCCCGGTGGCGAAGAAAGGCGTCGAGCGCCGCCAGCGTCGCCGCTCCGATCCGCCCGTCCGACGCCAGATCGGGATAGTCGCGTGCCCCGCGATTAAGCGCATTCAGCGCCCGTTGCAGGAACGCGGCCGCGACGTTCGGCCCCATATTGACGCCGGTGTCGAATAGCTCCTCCGCCAGCCGGGGAGCGCGCGCCGCCACCTGGTCGAAGCCGGGCGCGGTCCAATAGAGGCGGCGATAAATGGCCTCGGCCCGGCCCAGCGGCAAGCGGCGCATCGGCCCCGCATAGCCATCCGCGCGCGCCACCGCCTCGGTAATGCCGAACCGCGTCGCGCCACCGCGATCGGCGGGATGGTCGCTATAATCCCCCTCGCGCGCGATGACCTGCGCGATCATCGCATCGACGCGTGCTTCGTCCCCCTGCCCCATGATGCTCTCCCCCGTTTACGGGGAAGGAGGAACCATATCGGTTCGTTGTAGGACAGCAGAATCTCATCCTCCCCGGCACGGGGAGGTGGCAGGCCGAAGGCCTGACGGAGGGGGGCTTCCACGCTGGTCGTACCTGGCCGCACGCCCCTCCACCATGCTTCGCATGGTCCCCCTCCCCGTGCCGAGGAGGATTCAGGTCAGTCCAGCACCGTGCGTGCCAGCGCCAGCGTGCCGAGCGGCCCGGCCTGGTCACCCAGCTGGGCATGGACGATGCGGTTGGCGACTTCCGCCGCGTTGACGAAGGGGAGATAGCCCGACAGCTTTTCGACCGTCGCGGCACGCACCATGTCGAGCAGCTGCGGCTGGCCCACGCCCACGCCGCCGCCGATCACGATGCGGCCGCATGCCAGCGTCAGGAACAGCCCGGCAAAGCTCTCCGCCAGTGCATCCGCGACGAAGGTCCAGGCGGGATCGTCCGCCGCCAGCTCCTGCGCCGGGCGACCGACGCGCGCCGCGATGCCGGGGCCTGCGACCAATCCTTCCAGGCAGTCGCCATGGAACGGACAGGCGCCCGCGAAATCGTCACCCGCCATACGGCGGACGCGGACATGCCCCGCCTCGGGGTGCATCCGGCCCGATACCGGCTGGCCGTTGACGATGATGCCCATGCCGACGCCGGTCCCGACCGTGACATAGACATGGTCGGCCAGGCCGCGCGCCGCGCCCCACTGCCCCTCGGCCAGCGCCGCGCCGGTCACGTCGGTATGGATCGCAACGCGCTCGCCAAATCCCTCGGACAGCGCACCCGCCACGTCCGCACCCGCCCAGCCCGGCTTGGGCGTGGCGAGCATATGGCCATAGTCCGCATCGGTCTTGTCGAGCGCGATCGGGCCGAAGCTGCCGATGCCCAGCGCCTCCGGCTTATACTGCTCGTGCCATTCGGCCAGGCGCTGGCGCAAAGCAGCCAGGGTGACGGCGGGGGTCGTGGTCGGCAGGCGCTCGGACACCAGGATGTCGCGTCCGCGCCCGATCAACACAATCGATTTCGTACCGCCCAGTTCGACCCCTGCGACGATCCGATCCTGTGCCTCGGTCATTCCATTCTCCCGCCAGACGCTTTGCTTAATCGCTGCGCGCCTGCGCGAAACCGCGCCGGGTGGTCAAGGGGCGGGGATCAGAAAATCGGTTGGGCTACCAAGGCCGCCTCGCGCTGGCAGGCGGCGGCGTCGGGGCGGGGGGTGGCGGGGTCGCGGCGCAGCGCGTCGACTTCGGCGCGCGCGGCGGCCAGGTCGCGCTGGAAGGCCGGGCCCTGCGACAGCGCGGTCAGCGTCACGGTGGCCGACAGACGCCCCGCCTCGACCGCGCTGGCATTGTGCACGCCGCAGACGATCCGGCTTTCCCCAAAGGCCCGCCCCCGCGCCAGGATCGGCGCGGCGCGGTCGGGTGCGATCTCGGCCAGCAGCATCGCCCAGGTCCACCCCGCCGTCGTATGGCCCGAAGGATAGTCATAGCTGCCCTGCAACTCGCTCGCCGGTTGGCAGGTCGGGCCACGATCGATCAGATAGGGGCGCTGGCGCTTGTAATAGCGCTTGGCGATGCCCGATCCGCGCGCGGTGTCGGAGCCTGCGCCGTCGATCAGCCGCATCGTCGCAGGCGCGTTCTGCGGCGTCAGTGCGATCCCCAGCGCGCAGGAGAAATCACGCGCCATATCGGCCTCGCCCAGCTTCACGTCGTTGGTCGCCATCGCCCAGCGGGGCGAGCCGACGAACCGGCGGGTTTGACGAAAGATCGCCCGGTCGGCCTGCCCCCGCGCATCGTCCGGCCTGGGTGCGGGCGGCAATATGGCCAGCAGGTCGAAGCCGGTGGCGGGCAGATAGCGGGACGGCTCGTCGCCTTCCCGTGGCTGGGCCATGACGGCGGTACAGGCTACCGCGATCAGCGCGGCGGCGATGGCGCGGGCGACGGCTTTCGACATGGGAACCACGTCCTCGTTACAGGGTCATCAGTCGGTGAAGATTGGTGGCGCGCAGATTGGCGACATGCGCGACGGCCAGCACCAGCCCGCCCGCCACGGTCAGCGCGGTTCCCATCCCCTGCCCCTCGAACGCCAGCCCGAGCATCAGCAGGATCAGGCCGAACATGCCCACAATCATCGGAAAGACGACCCGATGCCGCCGCCATCCGCCAAACAGCGTCAGGCCACTGAGCGGTACGGCCAGTGCCAGCATGACGATATGGAACACCTCGCCCAGATCGGCCCATTCGGCGATGGCGGGCAGAAAGGCGATCAGCACCGGCAGAACCAGACAATGGATCAGGCACAAGGTCGAGGCCGAGATAGCCAAGGCATCCATATGCCGGAACCGGCCGTGATGGCTGCGAGACAGGGGTGCATCATCGACCATGAGCGCCTATTGATACATTGTATCATTATTAGCAAGGCATCATTGCCGGGCTTTGCATTCGTATTCCGTATAATATAACGTTGCCCATGATACGGGACAGGAGGACAGGATGAAGACAGGCACCAGGCTTTGGCTGAGCACGAGCATGTCCGTCCTGATGGCAGGAGCTTCGGCCGCTCAGGCTGCCCCCGACCAAACCGCCCCAGCGCGGCCCGATTGGGAGAACCCCGCCGTCAACCATATCGGCGCGGAGCCGATGCACACCAGCTTTGCCGGGTTCGAATCGCGTGCCGCCGCGCTGGCCGGTAACGTGGCCAAGTCACGCTATCACCTCTCGCTCGATGGCCTGTGGCGGGTGCACATGTCCCCCAATCCCGAGGCGCGGCCGCTCGGCTTCGAAGACCCGGCCCGCGACGTGTCGAGCTGGCGCGAAGTGGCGGTGCCCGGAATCCTCCAGGCACAGGGTTTGAGCCGCCCGGTCTTCGTCGGTAGCGGCTATCCCTTTCCCCGCAACGAACCGTTGATCGAGCACCGCCTCAACGAGGTCGCCTCCTATCGCCGCGACTTCACGGTGCCCGCGCATTTCGCCGGACGCCGGTTGCTGCTGAACATCGGTGCGGCGGGCGCGGCCTATTATCTCTGGGTCAATGGCCAGAAGATCGGCTATTCCGAGGACTCCAAGCTCCCTACCGAATTCGACATCAGCCGCGCCGCCAAACCGGGCAAGAATGTCGTCGCGATCGAACTCTATCGCCATGCGGACGGCAGCTATCTGGAGGATCAGGATTTCTGGCGGGTCAACGGGATCGAGCGGTCGATCACCCTCTATGCCGCGCCGCAGACGCATATTCGCGACCTGACGATCGACGCCGGGCTGACCCATGACTATCGCGACGGCACGCTGTCGGCCCAGGTCGATCTGGCGGGTGCGGCGCAGGCTGTCGCCGTGCGCGCGACGCTGCTCGACGGCAAACGGACGGTCCTGACCCAGACCGCGACGCCCAGCGGCACCAGCGCGACGATCACCGCCGAATTGCCGGGCGTGAAGACCTGGAGCGCCGAGGACCCCAATCTTTACACGCTGCTGGTCGAACTGCTCGACGCCAAGGGCAAGCTCATCGAGGCGACCAGCCGCCGCATCGGCTTCCGCACCGTCGAGGTGGCGGGCGGCGAAGTCCGGGTGAATGGCAAGCGAATCATGATCCGCGGCGTCAATCGCCACGAGCATGATCCTCGTACCTTCCGGATCGTGTCCGAGGAAACGATGCGTAAGGACATCGAGTTGATGAAGGCCGCCAACATCAACGCGGTCCGCACCTCGCACTATCCCAACGACCCGCGCTGGTATGATCTGGCCGACGAATATGGCCTGTACGTGATGGACGAGGCCAATATCGAGAGCCACGGCTATCTGAGCCTCACCCAGGAAAAGGGCGATCCGACCCTGAACCTGGGCCACAAGCCCGAATGGGCCGCCGCGCATCTCGACCGGGTGCAGCGGATGGTCGAGCGGGATCGCAACCACCCCTCGGTCATCTTCTGGTCGCTGGGCAATGAAAGCGGCGTCGGCCCCAATTTCGAGGCGGCGGCGAAATGGGTCCGCGAGCATGACAAGACGCGGCTGATCAACTTCCTCGGCTACAGCATGAGCGGCTGGCGGCACCCGACCAACGCCTATGTCGACATCTTCGCGCCCATGTATGACGATGTCGAGAAGCTGGCCGACTATGCCACCCGCCCCGAATTCACCCAACCGCTGATCCTGTGCGAATATGCCCATGCGATGGGCAACAGCCTGGGCGACTTCCAAGGCTATTGGGAGACGTTCCGCAAATATCCCAAGCTGCAAGGCGGCTTCGTCTGGGACTGGGTCGACCAGACGATGATCCTGAAGGACAAGGATGGGCGCCCCTATTGGGGGCAGGGCCTGGACTATGATCCCGATCCCAAGGATGCCGGTCTGCACGGCGACGACAGCCCCGTGGGCGACGGCGTGATCCAGTCCGACCGGACGCCCGATCCCGAATATTATGAGATGGCGCATGTCCAGTCGCCGATCCACTTCACCCATGAGGGCGGCGGCTGGCAGGTGGTCAACCGCCACGACCATATCGATCTGTCGCGCTTCACGCTGGACTGGACGGTGCTGGAGAATGGCGTCGAGACGGCGCGCGGCAGCATCGCGACGCCTTCGGTCGCCGCCGGCCAGGCCGCACCGCTGTCCTTCACCCTGCCGCCTGCGAAGGACGCCGCCGCCGAACGCTCGCTGATCCTGCGCGCACGGACCAAAGCGGGTGCGATCCCGCCGCTGCCCGCAGGCCAGGTCATCGGCTGGGAACAGTTCGCGCTCTCCGCCCCCGCCTTCGCCCCCGTCTCCACCGCAGCCCCCGCCGGGTCTGTCGTCCCCGAAGAAAGCGCCGATGCGATGACGCTGAAGGCAGGCAATGCCGTGCTGGAAATCGACCGGACGACCGGCCTCGTCCGCCGTTACGCCCGTGACGGAAAGACGCTGCTGACTGGCGGCACGCCCAATTTCTATCGTTCGCCGACCGACAATGACGTGGGCGCGGGCGTGCCCAAGAGCCATGCGATGTGGCAATATTTCTCCGACCATCGCCGCCTCGACGCGATCCGGCAGGAGGGCAATGCCATCATCGTCGATCACGACATGGGCGTCGGATCGGTCAAGATGCAGACCCGCTGGACCATGGCACCCGACGGCGCGGCGACCGCGACGGTGCGCTTCGTGCCGCTGCGCATGACGCTGCCCGATCCGCTGCGCGTCGGCCTCGCCTTCGCGACGCCGGGACAGGAATTCACGCAGGTCAGCTGGTTCGGGCGCGGTCCGTGGGAAAGCTATGCCGACCGCAAGACCGGCGCGATGATCGCGCGCTGGGACGGCAAGCTGGCGGACCAATTCCATGACTATGCCCGGCCGCAGGAGAGCGGCAACAAGACCGATGTGCGCTGGATTCAGCTGACCGGCACCGGCACGGGTCTTCGCGTCACGGGCGCGCAGCCCTTGTCGGTCAACGCCCTGCCCTTCCCGTACAGTGACCTCGCGATGAAGCCGCCCGCACAGGCGCATAGCTCGGACATCCGGCCGCATGGCGACGGTACGCTGCTGATCGACGCCGCCCAGGTCGGGGTCGGCGGCGATACCGGCTGGAACCTCGATGGCCGTGCGCACATGCCTTACCGTATCGCGCTCCAGCCGCTGACCTACAGCTTCACCATCGGAGCGGCGCGTTGAAGAGACTGTTCACCCTTGCCCTGTTGCTGACCACGACGCCGGTCGCCGCGCAGACCGTGCCCGACCGGATCGCCCAGTCGCTGGCGCTTCGCGACCAGTGGCAATGGCTGACCCGCGACATCGCCTCGCCCGCCGAGTGGGACGCGGACGGGCGGCATTTCCATTACCGCAAGACCGTGGCGGGGGGCTTCGCATTCGTCGATGTGGACGCCGCCACCCGCGCAAAAGCCCCCGCCTTCGACGCCGCCGCCTTGGCGCCCGCGCTCGCCAGGGTCATGGGCGAGTCCGTGGCCCCCTTGCGCCTGCCCTTCGAGCATTTCAGCTACACGCCCGACCGTTCGGCGATCCGCTTCTCGATCGGCTATGACGATACCGTCTATCGCTGCACCCTCGTCCAGCCGGTCTGCGCAGTCATCCCGCCCGAAAACGCCAGCCGTCCGCGCGGCTTCGGCGTGGTGCGTGACCTGCGCGTAGCCGCCGACAACCACCCCCGCCTGTCACCAGACGGCAGGCTGGAGGCGCTGGTCCTCGACGACAATCTGGTCGTGCGGGCAGCGAATGGCGGCAAGGAGGTCTGGCGGTCCCCGGACGGCAGCCCCGCCAATTTCTACGACCCCGAAACCATCGCCTGGAGCCCCGACGGCCAGCACATCGCGCTTCAGCGCGTCCGCCCCGGCTATGCCCGCATGGTCACGCGTGTGCTCGCCGCGCCGCCGGGCAAGGTCCAGCCGCAAGTCGTCCAGCAACTCTATCCGAAGCCCGGCGATGCCGTTGATCAGGAAGCACCCGTGCTGTTCCGCGTTTCGGACGGGACGCGCACCGACATCGACCCGAGCCTGTTCGCGGGCGCCTATACCCTCTCCGCCCCCGAATGGCGCGCCGACGCCAAGAGCTTCGCGTTCAACGACCTGAAGCGCGGTTTCGGCGAGACGAAGATCATCGCGGTCGATGCCGATACCGGCCGGGCGCACGCCGCCGTGACCGAGACCGCCAAGACCTTCGTCTTCCGCGACCGCATCTGGTCGCATGACGTGAAGGGACTGGGCCGCGAAATCCTCTGGGCGTCGGAGCGCGACGGCTGGCGGCATCTCTATCTGGTCGACGGCGCGACCGGTCGGGTGGTGCGTCAGATCACCAAGGGCAACTGGCTAGTCCGCGACATCGGACACGTCGATGACGAGAAGCGGCAAATCTGGTTCTCGGCCAGCGGCTTCGTGCCCGGCGAGGACCCCTATTACAAACACTGGTTCCGGGTCGATTTCGACGGCCGCAACCTGACCCGGCTGACGGCTGAGAATGCGACCCACGAGGTCCGCTTTGCCCCCGACATGGCGACCTATGTCGACGTCTATTCGCGCACCGACCTGCCTGAAACGATGGAACTACACGACGCGCGCGATGGCCGCCTGATCCAGACGCTGGAAAAGGGCGACGTCACCGCCTTGAATGCCGCCGGATTCCGCCCGCCCGAACGCTTCACCGCCAAGGGCCGCGACGGGAAGACCGATATTTACGGCCTGGTCGTCCGCCCGCGCAATTACGATCCCGCCAAGCGCTATCCGGTGATCGAGAACATCTATGCGGGCCCGCACGACAGTTTCGTGCCCAAGGCGTTCTGGCCGTTCGGCGGATTCTCCGGCGGCGACAAGGTCATGGGGATGCAGCAGCTCGCCGACCTCGGTTTCGTCGTCGTGATGATCGACGGCATGGGCACCGCCAACCGCTCCAAGGCGTTCCACGATGTCGCCTGGAAGAACCTGGCCGATAGCGGCTTCCCCGACCGAATCGCCTGGATGAAGGCGCTGGCGGCCAAGGATTCCGGCGTCGATATTTCCCGTGTCGGCATCTATGGCGGCTCGGCGGGCGGGCAGAGCACGCTCAATGCGCTGCTCTTCCACCCCGAATTCTACAAGGCCGGGGTCGCCTATGCCGGGTGTTTCGACAACCGGATGGACAAGATCGACTGGAACGAACAGTGGCTCGGCTATCCGGTCGACCAGAGCTATCTGGACGCCTCGGGCGTGGTCCACGCCAAGCAGCTACAGGGCAAGCTGATGCTGGTCGTCGGCGAACAGGATTCCAATGTCGACCCCGCCAGCACGACCCAGGTGGTCGATGCACTCATCAAGGCGGACAAGGATTTCGACCTGCTGGTCATTCCCGGCGGGGAGCATACGGCAGGACGCAGCACAGGGCCGGTGGCTTATGCCATGCGGCGCCAATATGCCTTTTTTCTGAAGGCGTTGCGCGGGGAGGAGTGATCCTCTCCCATTCCTCCCCTCTAAGGGGAGGTGGCAGGGCGAAGCCCTGACGGAGGGGTGTCCCGCTATCGAGAGGGGGACACCCCTCCACCATCCTGCGGATGGTCCCCCTCCCCTTACAGGGGAGGAATTATGGGAACCCCTTACTTCTTCCGCTTGAAATCCACCGCGACGACGTTGCTGCCGTCTTCGACCGGCTTGGCGACCGGCTCGTCATTCTCGGCCGAGCCGTGCGGATCGGGATCGCTCTGCGGATCGTCGGCGACGTGGAAACCGAGCTCGAACTGAACCTCGGGGTCCTGGAAACGGGTGATCGCCGAATAGGGAATCACCAGCTTCGACGGCACCTGGTTGAAGCTGAGGCCGACCGAGAAGCGATTCTCGTCCACTGTCAGGTCCCAGAAGCGATTCTGCAGGACGATCGTCATCTCGTCCGGGAATCGCTCGACCAGCCGCTGCGGGATATCGACACCCGGCGCCTGCGTCTTGAAGGTGATATAGAAATGGTGCGTGCCGGGCAGGTGCCCCGTCTCCGCCACCGGGCCGAGCACACGCCCCACCACGGCGCGCAGGGCCTCCTGCACGATGTCGTCATAGGGGATGAGGCTGTCGGGCAATCCTTCGGTCATATCCCTTGGACTAGCGGCCTTTGATCGCGGGTCAAGATTGCATGGGACGGATAGGTGTTTATGGGGAGGCCATGCGCACCGCCACCGTCCACCGCGCCACCGCGGAAACCGTCATCGACGTCACCGTCAATCTCGACGGCACCGGCGTCTATCAGAACGCCACCGGCATCGGGTTTCTCGACCATATGCTCGACCAGCTGTCGCGGCATTCGCTGATTGACCTGTCGGTCAAGGTTCAGGGGGACCTGCATATCGACGGGCACCACACGACCGAGGACAGCGCGCTGGCGATCGGACAGGCCTTTGCCAAGGCGCTGGGCGACAAGCGCGGCATCTACCGCTATGGCGAGGCGCTGTCGCCGATGGACGAAGCGCTGACCCGCACCGCGCTCGACATTTCGGGGCGGCCCTGGCTGGTGTGGAAAGTGCCGTTCACCAATCCGATGCTGGGCACGCTTCAGACCGAGATGATCGAGCACTGGTTCCACAGCTTCGCGCAGGAGGCGGGCATCACGCTCCATGTCGAGCTGCTGCACGGCCACAACAACCATCACATCGCCGAAAGCATCTTCAAGGGCCTGGCCCGCGCGCTGCGCATGGCGGTGGAGATCGACCCGCGCAAGGCCGATGCCATCCCCTCGACCAAGGGCATGCTGTGACGCTGGCGCTGATCGACATCGAGTCGGGCAATCTCCACTCGGTCGACAATGCCCTGCGCGCGGCGGGGGCGAGCGATGTGGTCATCACCGCCGACCCGGACGTGATCGCCAGAGCGGACCGGATCGTGTTGCCGGGCGTCGGGGCGTTCGGCGCCTGCGCGGCAAACCTGCGCGCCGTCGACGGACTGGAGGAGGCGTTGCGCGACGCCGCCCTCACCCGTGCGCGGCCGTTCCTGGGCATTTGCGTCGGTATGCAATTGCTCGCCGACGCCGGCGACGAGATGGGCGAGCATCGGGGCCTGGGCTGGATTCCCGGCCGGGTGACGCGACTCGCCCCCGCCGACCCGTCGGCCAAGGTGCCGCATATGGGCTGGAACGATGTCCAGCCTGTGAGTGAGCATCCGCTGATCGTGCCGGGCGAAGCCTATTTCCTCCACAGCTATGCCTTTACCGGCGAGCATGTGCTGGCGACTACCGATCATGCAGGCCCCGTCACCGCCGCGATCGGCCGCGACACGGTGGTCGGCGCGCAATTCCACCCCGAGAAGAGCCAGCGTTATGGCCTCTCCTTCCTCACCCGTTTCCTGGAGTGGCATCCGTGAGCTTGATCGTCTTCCCCGCCATCGACCTGAAGGGCGGCCAAGTGGTGCGTCTGGCCGAGGGCGATATGGACCGCGCCACCGTCTATGGTGACGACCCGACCCATCAGGCGATGCTGTTCGCCGAAGCGGGCGCGCAGCATCTGCATGTCGTCGATCTGGACGGCGCCTTTGCGGGCGAGTCGGTCAATGGCGAGGCGGTGCAGGCGATCGTCAAAGCCTTTCCCGGCCATGTCCAGCTGGGCGGCGGCATCCGCAAGCCGGAGAATGTCGAGCGCTGGTTCGACCTGGGCGTCTCGCGCGTCGTGATCGGCACGGCGGCGCTGGAGAATCCGGATTTCGTGCGCGACATGGCCAAGGCCTATCCCGGCGGCATCGTCGTCGCGGTGGACGCCAAGGATGGCATGGTCGCGACGCGCGGCTGGGCCGATGTGTCGGACGTGTCGGTCGAGGATCTGGCTCGCCGGTTCGAGGATGCGGGGGTCGCCTCGCTGCTCTTCACGGACGTGGGCCGCGACGGGATGCTCAAGGGCTGCAACGTGCCCGCCACCGTCGATCTGGCACGGGCGGTGCGTATCCCAGTCATCGCCAGCGGCGGCGTGGCGGGGATCGGCGACATCCATATGCTGGCGCTTCATCATCAGGACGGCGTGGAAGGCGTCATCACCGGCCGCGCGCTGTATGACGGGCGGCTCGATCTGGCGGCGGCGCTGTCGGTGGCGGCGGCCGCATGACCGTCCGCGCGCGCGTCATCCCCTGCCTCGACGTCGCCAATGGCCGGGTGGTCAAGGGCGTCAACTTCGTCGACCTGATCGACGCGGGCGATCCGGTCGAACAGGCCCGCGCCTATGACGCGGCGGGCGCGGACGAGCTGTGCTTCCTCGACATCACCGCCAGCCATGAGGCGCGGGGCACCATCCTGGACGTGGTGCGGCGGACGGCGGCGGTGTGCTTCATGCCGCTGACCGTCGGCGGCGGCGTGCGCACGGCGGAAGATGCCCGCGCGCTTCTGCTGGCCGGTGCCGACAAGGTGGCGGTCAATTCAGCCGCCGTCAGCAACCCGCAAGTCGTCTCCGACATCGCCGAGCGATTCGGCAGCCAATGCTGCGTCGCCAGCGTCGATGCGCGGCGGACGGCAACCGGCTGGGAGGTGTTCACCCATGGCGGGCGGCGCGCGACCGGGATCGATGCGGTCGAACACGCGCTGCGCCTGGCCGAACTGGGTGCAGGCGAATTGCTGGTCACATCGATGGATCGTGACGGGACGCGGGGCGGATACGACCTGGAACTCATCCGTACCATCGCCGACCGGACCAGCGTGCCGGTCGTGGCGTCGGGCGGCGTAGGCGGGCTGGACGACCTGGTCGCGGGCGTGCGCGACGGGCACGCTTCGGCGGTGCTGGCGGCGTCGATCTTCCACTTCGGCGACGCGTCGATTGCCGATGCCCATCGTGCGCTGGCGGCAGCGGGGGTCCCGGTTCGGGCCCATTGATTTTCGCGCGGAGGCGCGGAGACGCGGAGGCTTTGGTAGCTGGGTGGACGGTGGCCTGCGTATCTGACCGGGAGAACGTCTCCCCCGATCGATAGGGCAAGCGCCCCAATCCCCGTTCAGCCTGAGCGAAGTCGAAGGCCAAGGGATAACCGCGCCACTGGGCAGAGCGCCGGGCGTGCGCTTCGACTTCGCTCAGCGTTAACGGAAGGGGGGGAGGTTGCGAGCGGAAGACTTGAACCGGCTGTGTGGCGGCCAATTGCCAACCCCACAACCGGACCCTCCGCGTCTCTGCGTCTCCGCGCGAACCCAAATTCTTCGCGGCCTCGCGTCTTCGCGTGAATCAAAACCCCCGAATGACCCAAGCCCGACACGCTGCTAAACCACCCCCATGCCGCTCGCCATCCTGACCGCCGCCACCGTCCATACCGGAGCGCCGCAGCCGCGCCGTCATCCCGAATGGTCCGACATCGGCCTGTTCGTCTTCGCGATCGGCGCGGTCTGGCTGCTCCGCCACCTGATGCGCCGCCGCAACCGCAAGGATTGACGTCAGCGCTTCCCCGCGCCACCCACGCCGTCATGGACATGTTCGACCGCCTCGAAACCACGATCCGCGCGCGCCGGGATGCGGGCGATGCCGCCACCTCCTATGCCGCCAGCCTGTTCGCCAAGGGGCGACCGAAGATCGCGCAGAAGCTGGGCGAGGAAGCGGTAGAGACGGTCATCGCCGCCATGGCCCAGCCCGACAAGATCGTGTCCGAGGCCGCCGACCTGATGTTCCACCTGATCGTCCTGCTCGCCGATACCGGCCACACGCTCGACGACGTTCGCGCCGAACTGGCGCGGCGCGAGGGCGTGTCGGGCCATGACGAAAAGGCCGCCCGGCCCCGCTGACCCCCTGGAGAGTTTCGATGCCGATCGACGCCACCCTGCCCTATGACGACCAGAATATCTTTGCGAAGATCCTGCGCGACGAAATCCCATCCCGGCGGGTCTATGAGGATGAATGGGCGGTCGCCTTCCACGACATCGCGCCGCACGCCCCGACCCATATCCTGGTGATCCCGCGCGGCCCCTATGTGTCATGGGACGATTTCGCAGGCCGCGCCAGCGAGGCGGAGATCGCCGGTTTCGTCCGGGCCGTCGGTCATGTCGCGCGTGAGGCAGGCGCGGTCGAGCCCGGATACCGGTTGCTGGCCAATATCGGGCCGGACGCCGGGCAGGAAGTGCCGCATCTCCATGTCCATATCCTGGCAGGCAAGCCGCTCGGCCCGATGCTGGCGCGCTGAACGAGCCACCTCCCCCATCCCCTCCCGTAAACGGGAGGGGATGGGGGAGGGAAACGCCACGGGCGACAGGCTCGGTGAGACACCCCGCCCTCCCCAAACCCCTCCCGCCTGCGGGAGGGGCTTACCGCGCGATACCGAACGGCGGCCCTATACTTCGGAGCAGGCGGAAGAAGGGCTTTAATCTCCTCCCCCGACCGCATCCCACGCACCTTAGGGATTGCGCGTAATAAAATTGCAGCTAACTTCCCGGATCATTCACCAAACGCCGGGCGTGTCCCATGTCGGGGCCGCCCTTCCCTCGGGGGGATTGGACATTCATGATTTTCGGGCGCGTTAAGCCTCTGGACGCCATTTTGGCGACCGCCGAGAAGAAGGGGCTGCAACGATCGCTAGGCGCGTTCCAGCTTACCATGCTGGGTATCGGCGCCGTCATCGGTACGGGCATCTTCGTTCTCACCTCCGAAGCCGCGCAGAAGGCGGGGCCAGGGATGATGTTGTCCTTCGTGCTCGCGGGCTTCGTCTGCGCGGTGGCGGCCTTGTGCTATTCCGAGCTGGCGTCGATGGTGCCGGTCGCGGGCTCGGCCTATACCTATACCTATGCGGTCATGGGCGAGCTGCTGGCCTGGATGGTCGGCTGGGCGTTGATCCTGGAATATGCGGTCGGCGCGTCGGCCGTCGCCGTCGGCTGGTCGGGCTATGTGGTGGGGCAGCTCCGCAACCTGCTGGGCATCGACATACCGATGGAATGGGTCAACGGCCCGTCGTCGGGCGGTTACATCAACCTGCCCGCCGTGATCATCTCGCTGCTCGTCACCTGGCTGCTGGTCATCGGCACCACCGAGAGTGCACGGTTCAACGCGATCCTGGTCGCGATCAAGGTCGCCGCGCTGACCCTGTTCATCGCGCTGTCGGTGCCGGTCATCAACGGCGCGCATTTCGAGCCGTTCATGCCGACCGGCCTGACCGGCGTGGCGGGGGCCGCGGCATCGATCTTCTTCGCCTATGTCGGCTTCGACGCGGTGTCGACCGCCGCCGAGGAGACCAAGAACCCGCAGCGCAACGTGCCGATCGGCCTGATCGCCTCGCTGCTGTTCTGCACGGTCTTCTACCTGCTGGTATCGGCGGGCGCGATCGGCTCGCCGCTGGGCGCACAGCCGGTGCGCGACGCCGCCGGTGTCGTGCTGTCGCCCGGCACGTCGGAACTGGCCGCGCAGTGCAAGGCGATCGTCGCCAGCGGCGCGACCGAGCCGCTGTCCTGCTCGCGTGAGGCGCTGGCACATGTCCTGCGCACCATCGGCTGGGAAAAGATCGGCAACCTGATCGGCCTGGCCGCCACGCTGGCGCTGCCGTCGGTCGTGCTCATGATGATGTTCGGCCAGACCCGCGTGTTCTTCACCATGGCGCGCGACGGCCTGCTGCCCGAAAAGCTGGCCTCGGTGCATCCGCGCTATCGCACGCCGCACGTCGTGACGATCGTGACCGGCATCGCCGCGACCCTGGCCTCGGCCTTCCTGCCGGTCGGCAAGCTGGCGGACTATTCCAACTCGGGCACGCTGTTCGCCTTCTTCATGGTGGCGCTGTCGGTGATGGTGCTGCGCAAGACCGATCCGACCCGCAAGCGTCCGTTCCGCACGCCCGCCGTGTTCATCGTCGCGCCCGCCGCGATGATCGGCTGCGCGTATCTGTATTTCTCGCTGCCGCTGGTCGCGATCCTGGTCCTGCCGGGCTGGGGCGCGGTGGGTCTCGCGATCTACTTCCTCTACAGCCGCAAGCGCAGCCATGTCGGGCGTGGCATTGTCGATGTCGTCGAGGATCCCGCGATGCAGCCGGAGGTCGCCAAGCCGCTCGATCGCTGATCAGCTTTCGCAGAGACACGAAAAAAGGCCCGGAGGAGCGATCCTCCGGGCCTTTTGCTTTGGGGCCTGGCCCCTTCCACCATCCTTCGGATGGTCCCCCTCCCCAAGCAAAGCTTGGGGAGGATTGGGTTAGTCTGACCTCCGTTCAGCCTGAGCCAAGTCGAAGGCCACGCTTTTCGTTCAGAGGCTGGCGGCCAGGGCCTTCAGGTCGACCTGGGGCCGGGCGCCGAAATGGCTGATGATCTCGGCCGCGCAGGCCGCGCCCAGCGTCAGCGAGGCCTTCAGGTCATGGCCATGCGTCTGGCCATAGAGGAAGCCCGCCGCGAACAGGTCGCCCGCGCCCGTGGTGTCGACCACCTTGTCGACCGGATGGGCGGGCACGGTCACGCGCTCGTCCCCGCGCTGCGCCAGCGCACCCTTTTCGGCGAGCGTGACGACCAGCGTCTCGACCTTGTCCTTCAGCGAGGCAATGGCAGCCTCGACATCCGCCGTTTCGGTCAGCGCGACGATCTCGGTCTCGTTGGCGAAGATCACGTCGATCATGCCGCCGTCGATCAGCGCGTGGAAATCAGCGCGGTGGCGGTCGATCACGAACTCGGCAGAGGCGGTGAAGGCGATCTTGCGGCCCGCCGCGCGGGCGACCTCGATCGCGGCGCGCATCGCGGCGCGCGGCTCTTCCGGATCCCAGAGATAGCCCTCGATATACAGATAGGCCGCATCGGCGATCAGCGCCTTGTCGAGCGCTTCGGCGGGCAGATAGTGCGAGGCGCCGAGAAAGGTGTTCATCGTCCGCTGGCCATCGGGGCTGACGAAGATCATGCAGCGTGCGGTGGTCGGCTGGCCGGGACGCACCGGCGTGTGGAACTTGACGCCCGCCGCACGGATGTCGTGGCTGAACACCTCGCCCAACTGATCGTCGGCGACCTGGCCGATGAACGCGGTCTTGCCGCCGAGTGCGGCCATGCCGGCCAGCGTGTTGGCGGCCGACCCGCCCGAAATCTCGCGACCGGGACCCATTTTGGCATAGAGCGCGTCGGCTTCTTCCGGCGAAAAGACGAGCTGCATCGCGCCCTTGGTCATGCCGTTCTCGGCGATGAAATCGTCCTCGGCCGGGCTGAGAATGTCGACGATGGCATTGCCGATCGCCACCACGTCGTAAGTGGGGTTGGTCAAGATACGGACTCCGGGAAACAAGCTGTGATGTCGCCGCCCTAGTCAGCACGCTACCCCCGCGCAAGGGAGCCGCCATACGGCCTCGTACCGCATTGACTTGCCCATGCCGCCCGCGCCATCGAAGAGCCATGATCCGCGCCTTTTTCCTGTCGCTCGCCCAGTTGGGCGATCCGGCGATCCGCCGGGTCCTGATCCGTTCGCTGGGCGTGACGCTGGGCGTCTTCGCGCTGGCGGGCGTCGCCTTGTGGTACGGCATGCGCGCGGCGCTGACCGGATGGCTGGGCGCACAGGCGGACGGATGGTCGGCCGCCTTCACCTTTGTCGTCGAGCTGCTGGCGCTGTGGCTGGCCTTTCGCGCGGTCGCGGTGGCGGTGGTGGGCGTGTTCGCCGACGATATCGTCGCGGCGGTCGAGGCGCGGCATTATCCGCATGCGCTGGCGAGCGGCAGGCCGGTTTCCTTCGCACGCGGCACGGCCATGGGTCTGGGCTCGGCCGCGCGGGTCATCGCGGTCAATCTGATCCTGCTCCCCCTATACATCGTGCTGCTCGTGACCGGCGTCGGCACGGCGGCGGCGTTCCTGCTGGTCAATGCTTGGCTGCTATCGCGCGACTTGGGCGACATGGTGGCGGCGCGACACATGGACCGCGCCGCCATGCGTCGCTGGCGCAAGGCGACCGGGCCTGCGCGCTTCCTGCTGGGGCTTGCCGTCGCCACCCTGTTCGTGGTTCCGGGACTCAATCTGCTCGCACCCGTCCTGGGGGCGAGCATGGCGACCCATTTCTTTCACAGGAGACAGGCGTGACCCGCCTCATCGCGCTGCCGCTACTGGGCCTGACATTGCTGGCGGGCTGTACGGTGCCGCAGACCGCCGCGCCGGTGCGCAGCGGTGGCATGGCTCCGGTGCCCGTCCCCTATACCAGTGTCGGGCTGGAGCGGGTGATCGGACAGGACGCCGCCGGGCTGACCAAGTTGTTCGGCACGCCCGATGCCGATGTCCGTGAAGGCACGGCACGCAAGCTGCAGTTCCAGGGCAGCTTCTGCGTCCTCGACGCCTATCTCTATCCCAAGGACGGGGCCGAGCCGCGCGTCACCTATCTGGACGCGCGCGAGCCCGATGGCAGTTCGATCGACCGGGCAAGCTGCGTCGCGGCGCTGACCCGGCGCGACGGCGGACGCTGATGCGCCCCGACCTGTGGTTCGCCTTTGTCGCGGCGACCCTGGTCATCGGGCTGATCCCCGGTCCCGGCGTCGCGGCGATCCTGGGCTATGCGATTGGATCGGGACGGCGGACCGCCTTCGCTTCGGTCGGCGGGCTGATGCTCGGCAATCTGGCCGCCTCGACCGCCAGCCTGCTGGGCATGGGCGCGGTGCTGGCGGCCTCGTCCTTTCTGTTCGGGCTGTTGAAATGGGCGGGTGCGGCCTATCTGATCACGGTCGGTGCCATAGGGCTCTGGCGCGCACGCAATGCCGATGGGGTGGCGATTCGCCCGCGTCTGATTTCGCCGCGCGCCGCCTTTCTGGGCAATCTGGGCGTCGGCACCTTCCATCCCAAGACCATCCTGTTCCTCGCCGCCTTCGCCCCGCAATTCATCGACCCCCATCGCCCCTATTGGGCCCAGGCCGGAATATTGGTGGTGACGTTCGTGCTGGTGCTGGCGCTGACCGATGGCTGCTATGCCTGGGCGGCGTCGAGCGCGGGCGGACTGTTGCGCTCGCCACGGGCACAAGCCTGGGCACAGCGGGCAGGCGGTGGAGCATTGATTTTCGCCGGACTGGCAACGGCCGCCATTCGTCGCTGATCCCAATCATTTAGGTCCAGAAACGATCGTGCCCTGATTAGCGACTGCGACATTTGTTCCACGCCCTCGTCTAAAAAATGATGCAGTGCGGGAACAAATTTACGCGGCCATGCTTTTGCGCTATCGGGACGATGAACACCACCGCGTCTTGGCGGTCGTTCGCCATGGGAGATTGATTATGATGAAGTTCCTGTCTGCTGTCGCCGCTACGGCTCTGGTTGCTGCTCCGGTCGCCGCTGCGCCGACCAACCCGGCCGCCAGCCTGTCGGTTTCGAAGTCGGTTCGCGCTTCGGCTCCGACCGCCAAGGGCAACAAGCTGGCCGGCGGCGGCATCCTGGCGGCTCTGATCGCCGCGGGCGTCGTCGCGATCGGCGTCGTCGCCGTCGTCAAGGACGACAGCGCGGACAGCAACTGATTGTCGCGGGCGGGAGCAATCCTGCCCGGACCATCACCGCTCAGGCGGACGGAAAGGGAGCCGGTTTCGGCTCCCTTTTTTGTGGTCCGCTTCAGGCCCCCCATTCGGGGCCGTCGGGATCGGGGAAGAAATCATCCTCCTCTTTCTCCGGCAGAGGCTTGGCCGCACGGGGGATGGTCGGTGTACCGCCGCCGAAACGCACCCGGATATAGGCCACCGAGCCTTTCAGCCCCTGATATACCGCCTGTACGTCCTCCCCACGCCGCATCCGCGTACCGACCAGCGGCGCTCGCTCGGCGGAGAGATAACCCACCTGCACATCGCGGGCGCTGAAGACGGCGATCGCATGGGGATCATGGCGGTTGCGCGGCTCGGGTCGCAGGCTCACCGGATCGCCGATGGCCGAGGCGAGCAGCTCGAACCGCCGATTGCTCCGCGCCTTGTCCTCATTGGGAAAGTCGATTCCGACCACGGCCAGCGTCAATTCGTCCATGCCGCCTAACTGGTTATACGAAGCCCCTGCGTCCAGAGCCCTCCCATTCATCGGCAATCCGGCTATGGTGCAATCATCCTGTCCCATTCGGAGTGCCCATGTCCCTGGCCGCCCTGGCGATGCTGCTCGCCGCCCAATCCCCCGCCCCGAACGTCGCACCGGTCCTGACCTCCGCCGATGCGCGTGACGTTCACAGCTATGCGCAGCCCCTGGAAGCGCGGGTCACCCATGTCTCATTGAACCTCTATGCCGATTTCGACACCCATGTGATGCGCGGGATCGCGACCCTGTCGGTCGATGCCAAACCGGATGCCAAGCGGCTGGTCGTCGACGATAACGGCCTGCGCATCGTCACCGTCACCGACGCGCAGAACCGCCCCCTGCCCTACACGGTCGGCGCGGTCGACAAGGTGCACGGCGCGCCGCTGACCATCACGCTGAACGGCAATCGCACGATCAAGATCGCCTATGCCTCGGCGCCCGGCGCAAAGGCGCTGCAATGGCTGTCGCCCGAACAGACGGCGGGCAAAAAGCAGCCCTATCTGTTCAGCCAGGGCGAGGCGATCCTCAACCGAAGCTGGATCCCGACCCAGGATTCACCCGGCATCCGCCAGACCTGGGACGCCACCGTAAACGCCCCCTGCGCACTGACCGTCGTGATGAGCGGCGAGCGGACCGGCGAGACGCCGTGCAATGACGGCCGCCACACCGCCAGCTATCGCATGGACAAGCCCGTCGCCCCCTATCTGATCGCGCTGGCCATCGGCGACCTGAAGTTCAAGCCGCTCAGCGCCAACACGGGCATCTGGACCGAACCCGCGATGCTCGACAAATCGGCCTGGGAGTTTGCCGGGCTCGACAAGTTCGTCACCGCCGCCGAGGGGCTGTACGGCCCCTATCGCTGGGGTCGCTACGACGTGCTGGTCCTGCCGCCGAGCTTCCCGTTCGGCGGCATGGAGAACCCCATGCTGACCTTCGCGACGCCGACCGTGCTGGCGGGGGACCGCAGCCTCGTCAGCCTGATCGCGCATGAGCTGGCGCATAGCTGGTCGGGCAATCTCGTCACCAACGCGACCTGGGACGATTTCTGGCTGAACGAAGGCTTCACCAGCTATTTCGAGAACCGGATCATGGAGTCGATGTACGGCAAGCGCCGCGCCGCCATGGAGGCCGACCTGGCCTGGACCGACATGATGAATGCGGTGAAAGAGGCAGGCGGCCCGCAGTCGCCCGACACCAAGCTGCACCTCGATCTGGATGCCAAGCGTGATCCCGACGACGGCATGACCCAGATCGCCTATGACAAGGGCGCGACCTTCCTGCGCACGATCGAGTCGGTGGTCGGCCGCGCCCGCTGGGATGCTTACTTGCGCGGCTATTTCGACCGCCATGCCTTCCAGCCGCAGACCAGCGCGGGCTTCCTGGCCGATCTGCGCAAGAATCTGCTCAAGCCCGGCGAGGACGCAAAGATCGGCGTCGACCAGTGGGTCTATCAGCCGGGTATCCCAGCCAACGCCGTCCATGTCCGCTCCGACGCCTTCCCCGCGATCGACGCGGCGGCCAAGGCGTTCGCCGCCGGTGGCCCGGTGTCGGCGGTGCCCGACAAGGTCACGACACAGGAATATGTCCGCTTCCTCGACCAGTTGCCCCGCCAGCTATCGGCCGAACGCCTTGCCGCGCTCGACGAGCGGTTCCACTGGAACGAGACGGGCAATAGCGAGATCCGCTTTGCCTGGCTCCGCCTCGCGCTCGCCAATCGCTATCCGCCCGCCGAGGCTTCGGCCGAGCAATTCCTGACCTCGCAAGGCCGCCGCAAGTTCGTCGCGCCACTGTTCCAGCAGCTTCAGGGACAGGGCGAATGGGGCCAGGCGCTGGCCAAGCGAATCTATGACAAGGCGCGTCCGGGCTATCACGCAGTGACGCAGGTCACGGTGGATCGCCTGCTCGGACGATAAACCGAGCCATGCCAGCGGCGAAACGAGGAACGAAAAACTCGTTTCGCCGCCGATTTTTCAGGTCATCGCCGCCGAAACACCGTTCACCGGATATGGTTCCCGCGATGCTTTCCAACATGTTTAGCCCCGGTTAATCGACACTCACACCGACATTCCGACCGGGGGGTCCAGTGAAGTTCAAGGCATTCGCAGTGCGATTCGCGCTGATGGCAACGTGCGGCCTGATGATGGCCACCCCCGCTGCTGCGCAGTTCTGGCAGTGCGCCCCCTATGCCCGCGAAATCTCGGGCATCGATCTTCACGGCAATGCCAACACCTGGTGGGGCCAGGCCGAGGGCCGCTACCAGCGCGGCCACACCCCGGAACAGGGCTCGGTCCTCGCCTTCGAATCCACCAGCCGGATGCGCGTCGGCCATGTCGCCATGGTCAGCAAGGTCGTCAGCGACCGCGAAGTCCTCCTGACCCATGCCAACTGGTCGCGTCGCGGCGGCATCGAGCGCGACGTCCGCGCCGTCGACGTCTCGCCGAACAACGACTGGTCGATGGTCAAGGTCTGGTACGGCCCCAATGGCGGCCTGGGCACGTCGGCCTATCCGACCAAGGGCTTCATCTATTCGGGCCACAAGAGCGGCGTCGCCGACCTGCCCGCCACCCAGATCGCTTCGCGCGACACCGGCCGCGTCAACGGCATCCTGACCTTCGCAGCGCCGATCCAGTAATTTCCTGCCGGGCGTCGTGAAAGCCCGGCCCATAGCGCGGAACGTGCGCTTCGACTTGGTTCAGCGTGAACGGCCGTGGCGAAGCACCCCGCCTGCCCCCCTGGCCCACGGCAAGACAAGCCCCTCAAACCTCCGTTCAGCCTGAGCGCAGTCGAAGGCCAAGGGAAACCGTCGCCGGAGCGACGGACCAGCCATCACCCCGCCCGGAACGTCATCGCCATGCCGTTCATGCAGTAACGCTTGCCCGTCGGCTTGGGCCCGTCGTCGAAGACATGGCCCAGATGCCCGCCACAACGGCTGCAATGCACCTCGACCCGCTCCATCATCAGCGACCGATCCGATTCCGTCCTCACCGCCCGCGGCAAGGGCGCCCAGAAGCTCGGCCAGCCGGTGCCGCTCTCGAACTTGGTCTTTGACGAAAACAGCGGCTGCGCGCACCCCTTGCAGGAAAAGACGCCGCTGCGATGCTCGTTGTTGAGCGGGCTGCTATAGGGCCGTTCGGTCCCCTCACGCCGCAGTACGTCATAGGCCGCCGGGCCGAGCTTCTGCTTCCACGCGGCATCGCTCATCGCAACCGGAAAACGTTCCGCCGCCTCGGCCTGACGGCCACAGGCGGACAGCCCGACACCTAAGGTGCCAAGTCCCATCAACGAGAGAAAATGGCGGCGATCGGAAGGGGATGCGGTCATCGAACCAAGATAGGGAGATGGCCCGCACCGGCAAGCCTTCAACATTCCTCCCCTGTAAGGGGAGGGGGACCATCCGAAGGATGGTGGAGGGGTGTCACCGCTGGTGTGGACACCCCTCCGTCAGAGCTTCGCTCTGCCACCTCCCCTTACAGGGGAGGAAAAATCTTACGCCCCCTTGCGCCGCCAGAAGGGTCGCGTGCTGCCCGATTGCAGGACGCCGCGCCGGAAAAGCCGCGCGCCCAGCGTCACGAACAGCGCCACCCACAAGGCCTGCCACGCCAGTGCCACCGCATGCGGCCACAGCGCATCGCTCGCCGCCGCCACGCCCGCCATCGCAAAGGGCGAGGAGAGCGGAAACACCTCGGCCACCAGCGCCAGCCAGCTGCCCGGCTGCGACAGCCCGCTCAGCGTCAGGGTGAACATGCCGACCTGGATGATGGTGATCGGCAGCGAGAGCATCTGGATCTCGCGCATGGTCGAGGCCTGTGCCCCGATCGTGAGGAACACCGAGCCGAGCAGCAGATAGGCCATGGTGAAATAGGCGACGAACAGCATGACGAATATCGGCAGGCCCACGGCAGGCGACAATTCGCCGACCATCCCGGCAAAGGCGGGTGGCAACAGGCTCGCCACCTGGCCCAGCACCGTGCCCCAGAAGCCGATGAACAGCACCGCCACCCCGAACATACCCAGCAGCTTGCCCAGGAACACCGCCTCCAGCGGCACGGCGGCGGCGAGCACCTCGATCACCTTGTTCGAACGCTCCTCGGCCATGGTGCCGACGACCTGTCCCGCCAGGAACAGGGTCAGGAAGAACACGCCGAAGACCGCCAGCGACGCCGTCTGATTCTGTCCGCCCAGCGTTGCGCGCTGGCGCGAGAAGGCCAGCTTGCGCGGCGTGACCTTGGGCAGTTCGCCGCCCAGCCGTTCGGCCGAGAGCGCGCCGGTCGCCAGCACCGCCAGATAATCCGCCGCCCGCTGCCCACGTGCGCCGTAGAGGATGGTGGGCCGGTCGAGCGGGCCATAGAGCACGGCGGTCGCGTCATAGTCGGGCGACTCGAACGCGGCGCGCGCCTGCGCGGCCGGATCGCGTGCGGGGGGCAGCGTCACCAGCTCGGGCGGCTCCTCGTCCCGGCGGAAGATCGTGCGCGACTGGCGGTCGGCGGCGGCAAAGGCGGTGGCCGTCGCATCGGACACGATCGCGACGATCCGCACCCGGTCGGCGCCATGGTCCGCCGCCTGTGCCGCGCCCAGGGCACCGATGGTGCTGAACGCCACCATGATCAGCGGCGCGAACAGGAACAGCAGGAAGATGGGGGTGAAGACGGTGGCGATGAAATCGCGGCGCGCGATCGTCATCGTCTGGCGGATCAATCGGCGGGTCTGGCTCATGCCGCCATCTCCTGTTCGCCGACGATGCGGACAAAGGCTTCGTGAAGGCTGGGCCGCTCGATCGACAGGTTCAATATGCCCGCCCCCGCCGTCAGCAGGCGGCCCAGTATCGGCTCTATTCCCTGCTCGGGCATCGGGAAGCGCCAGTCCGCGCCTTCGCGCACCGCATCGGCGGGCAGCAGTTTGGGCAGCACCCGCTGCGGGTCGCGCGGACGATAGCGCACTTGGGCGGTCAGCGTGCCCCGCGCATCGTCCACCGTCCCCTCGAACCGGCGGCGTCCCCCGGCGATGATCGCCAGCCGGTCGCACAGCCGCTCGGCATGGGCCATGACATGGGTGGAGAACAGGATGGTAGCCCCCCGGTCACGCTCGCCGAGGATCAGCGCCTCCAGCCGTTCCTGGTTGACCGGATCCAGCCCCGAAAAGGGTTCGTCCAGCACCAGCAGCTTCGGGCGGTGGACGACCGAGCCGAGCAGCTGGACGAGCTGCGCCATACCTTTGGACAATTTGCGGATCTTGCTGTCGGCGGCATGGCCGAGCCCGGCCTGTTCGAGCAGTTCGTCCGCCCGCACCCGCCCGGTCGCGCGGTCCAGCCCGCGCAAAGCGCCCATGAAGACGATCGCATCGCGCGCCTTCATCGCAGGATAGAGCCCGCGCTCCTCGGGCAGATAGCCGACCAGATCGCTGGCATCGCGCGGATGGGCATGGCCGAGCAGGCTGCGTTGTCCCTCATCGGGTTCGATAATGCCCAGCAGCATGCGCAGCGTCGTCGTCTTGCCCGCGCCATTGGGGCCGAGCACGCCGTACACCGCCCCCGTCGGTACGGCGATGTCGACGCCATCGACGACCCGCCGGTCGCCGAACCGCTTGGCAAGGCCCGAGGCGGTGACCGCCCACTGATTATCCACGCTGATTGTCCCTCCCTGATCGCCTGTGGTAGCGGGCGTATGTGGCGCAAGACAAGCTGGAAACCCGGATCAAGGCAAAGGCGGCCGAACTGGGCTTTGCCGCGATCGGCATCACCCATGCCGATGCCGCACCCAAGACGGCCGAGCGGCTGCACCAGTGGCTCGCCGAGGGACGCCACGGATCGATGATCTGGATGGCCGACCGCGCGCATCAGCGGCAGAGCCCCGCCAGCCTGTGGCCCGAGGTGAGGAGCATCATCTCGCTCGGCGTCAGCTATGCCCCCGCCGAAGACCCGATGCGGCTGGCGGATCAGGGGCGGATCGGACGCATTTCGGTCTATGCGCAGGGGGCGGACTATCACGATGTCGTGAAGCGCCAGTTAAAGGCGCTGGGCCGCTGGCTGGCGCAGGAGGCGGCGTGCGACCTGAAGGTCTTCGTCGACACCGCCCCGGTGATGGAAAAGCCGCTGGCCGAAGCGGCCGGGCTGGGCTGGCAAGGCAAGCACACCAATCTGGTCAGCCGCGATCATGGCAGCTGGCTGTTCCTGGGGGCGATCTACACCACGCTGGCACTGGAGCCCGATGCGGTGGCGCGCGACACGTGCGGGCGCTGCGACGCGTGTCAGCGGGCCTGTCCCACCGACGCGTTTCCGGCACCGTACCAGCTCGATGCGCGGCGATGCATTTCCTATCTGACGATCGAACATGCCGGGCCGATCCCGGAGGAATTCCGGGTGGCGATGGGCAACCGCATCTATGGCTGCGACGATTGTCTGGCGGTGTGCCCGTGGAACAAGTTCGCGGCGGCGGCGCAGACGAACATGGCGTTCCATCCCCGCGCCGAGCTGGCCGCGCCGGAGCTGGGGGATTTGCTGTCGCTGGACGATGCCGAGTTCCGGCAGGTATTTTCAGGCTCGCCGATCAAGCGGATCGGGCGCAACCGGATGGTGCGTAATGCCGCCATCGCGGCGGGGAATAGCGGGGCGGCGGAGCTGGTGCCGATGTTGCGGGGGTTGCTTGGGGACGGCGATCCGGTGGTGGTAGAGGCGGCGAAATGGGCTTTGGGGCGGTTGGGTGAAGGGGTGGCCTAGCCCCCTGCCCTCCCCCATCCCAGTTTCAGGTAAACGATGCCCCGCATCGTTTAGGTCATGCCGGGGGCATGACCGACCTGAAACTCGCTTGCGGGAGGGGTGCGTTGTTTGGCGAACGTTAAGCGTAAACCACGAACTTAGGATTTGTTGAAGCGCATGTAGGTGACGCTTGGCACGCCCCTCCCGCAAGCGGGAGGGGATGGGGGAGGGCACCGATGTCTCACCGAGCCCCCACCCCAAAAATCAATCCACCCAATCCAACCCGATATCCTTGTAGACCGAACGATCCTCGTCCCAGCCCGGCTTGACCTTCACATGCAGGTAAAGGTGTACCTTCTGCCCCAGCAGCTCGGACAACTGCGCGCGCGACCGTGCGCCGATCTCCTTGATCCGCACGCCGTTCTTGCCCAGCACGATGGCGCGCTGGGTCGGGCGTTCGACCAGGATCTGCTGGTGAATCTCGACCGATCCGTCCTCGCGCTCCTTATACGCCTCGGTCTCGACCGCGCTGGCGTACGGCAATTCGGCGTGAAGCTGGAGATAGAGCTGCTCGCGCGTCACCTCGGCCGCCAAGGCCCGCTCGGTGGCGTCGGACACCTGGTCCTCGGGATAATGCCATGGCCCCTCCGGCATGAGCGAGGCCAGCCGGGTCTTGAGCTGGGGCAAGCCATCCCCCGTCTGCGCCGAGATGAACCAGGTTTCGTCGAACTTCACGACCTCGTTCAACTTTTCCGCATGGGTCAGCAGCCGCGCCTTGTCGGCGATGTCGACCTTGTTGAGGATCAGGTGCTTCGGCTCGGGCCGGTGGGCGATCGACTCGGCGATGGCGTGGATCTTGGGGCCGATGCCGCCTTTGCCGTCGACGACCAGTGCCAGGATGTCGGCGCCCTCCGCGCCTTCCCAGGCGGCGGCGACCATCGCGCGGTCCAGGCGGCGCTTGGGCTCGAAGATACCGGGCGTGTCGACCAGCAGGATCTGGGCATCCCCCTCGATCGCGACGCCGAGCAGCTTGGCCCGAGTCGTCTGCGCCTTGGGGCTGACGATCGCGACCTTCTGGCCGACCAGGGCATTGACGAGGGTGGATTTGCCGGCATTGGGCGCGCCGACGACGGCCACGAGGCCGCAACGTTGTTCAGTCATGACCGCCAGCGGTACAGGTCCCGCCCCCTTCCCGCAACGGTCCGCCCACATGGACGGAATGTAATGGTCGGATCACGGAACGGCCACGGCTTCGCGCGCATTTTTCCGGCCACGATTTCGCGTGCAAGGAGAGACGTTATGAAGACCCTTCTCACCGCCCTGTCGGCCGCGGCGCTGTTGACCGTCGCGGGCCCCGCCTCGGCCAAGGGTTGCCTGAAGGGAGCGGCCGTGGGCGGCGTCGGCGGGCATTTCGTCGGCAAGGGCCATGCGGTGCTCGGTGCGGCCGCAGGCTGCGCGATCGGCCATCACCGCGCCAAGGTCCAGGCCAAGAAGGAAGCGGCGGCCGCCAAGGGGCGGTGACTCCGGTGACTGGGCGAGGTCGAAGCCCAAGGGAATCCCTCAAGCCTTCAACTTCGCCAGCATCGCCTTGGCTGCCGCCGTCTCGGCTTCCTGCTTGTTGGCCCCCGTCGCCGTCACTTCCGCCGTGCGGCCGATCCGCACCGCCACCGTGAAGCGCGGTGCATGATGCGGGCCCGAACGGTCCACCACCACATATTCCGGCGCCTTGCGATTATGCGCGGCCGCCCATTCCTGAAGCGCCGACTTCGGATGCTGCGGGGCTTTCCCCTGCGAATGCACCCGGTCGCCCCACGCCTTGCGGATGAAGGTGCGCGCCGCTTCCAGCCCCGCCTCGCGATACCAGGCACCGATCAGTGCCTCCATCACGTCGCCCAGCACATTGTCGCTGTCCGACGCGCCGTCGTCGCGCGCCTGCTTGCCCAGCCGCAGATGCTCGCGCACGCCCAGGTCGCGTGCCACATCGGCGCAGACCGCGCCCGTGACCAGCGAGTTGAGGCGGCGCGACAGCTGCCCCTCGGGCTCGGTGGGGAATTGCTCCCACAGCCATTCGGCCATGATCAGGCCCAGCACCCGGTCGCCCAGAAACTCCAGCCGCTCGTAATTTTCGGCGGCTTGGCTGCCATGGGTCAGCGCGCGGTGGAAGGGAGTCGCATCGCTCGGCACGCGACCCAGGATTCCGGCGAGCCAGTCATCGACGGCGCTCAAAACCCTTCTCCGATCCGGTTCCAGCGCGCGGCCGACACCCAGGTCCAGGGCTTGATCCATTCGGCCGAGCCGTCGGTCGAGAAGAAGGTGACGGCGGCGCGGCCCTCCAGCCGGTTCATCGGGATCATGCCCATGCCGCGCGGCGGGGCAAAGCGGCTGTCCGCCGAGTCGTCGCGATTGTCGCCCATCAGGAATACGTGATCGGCGGGCACGGTATAGACGCCGGTATCATCGGCCTCGGGGAAATTGCCCTGGTCGAGCACGTCATAGCTCTTGCCGTTCGGCAGCGTCTCACGGAAGCGGGGATAGCGGCACACCGGCTGGCCGGAGACGGTGTCGAGGAACGGTCCGCACTTGTTCGCATCGAAATTGGGGGTCAGCGGCAGGATGAAGTCGGCGATCCGCTGCTTCGGGATGGCGCGGCCGTTCAGGAACACCTGCCCCTCACGCACCTGGATCGTGTCGCCGGGCAGGCCGATCACCCGCTTGATGACGTCATGGTCGTCCGGCTCGGGCGAGCGAAACACCACCACATCGCCACGTGCCGGGTCGCGCCCCAGGATACGGCCGGGCAGCAGCGGCAAGCCGAAGGGGAAGGACCAGCGCGAATAGCCGTAATTCCACTTGGTCACGAACAGATAGTCGCCGATCAGCAGACGCGGCAGCATCGATTCCGACGGGATCACGAAGGACGTGACGATCAGGCTGCGCAGGATGAAGACGAACAGCGCCAGCTTCAGGAAGAAGCGCAACGTGTCCTTCGTCTCCGACTTCTCCGGCGACGTTTCAGGTGATTTTTGCGGGGTGTCGGCCATCGCGTCGGGTTCGCGCAAGCCGCCCCCGTCGTCAAGTGTCGCAGAACAGAGGCCTCAAGTCTCTTCCATTCCTCCCCTTGCAGGGGAGGTGGCGCGCGAAGCGCGTCGGAGGGGAGTGACAGGTCGAACCCGCCGAGCGGGTTCGAGAATTGCCGGGGGCAATCCGACCTGCCACTCCCTCTCGATAGCACGACACCCCTCCGTCAGGCCTGCGGCCTGCCACCTCCCCTTCCAGGGGAGGGATAGAAGACCTTTTAAACTCATGCCGATCCATCCTAGGGGAACCGCCCTTCCCTTCATCGGTACATCCCTTCACCCATGACCGATTTCATCCTCAACCTCATCGCCTGGGGCGGCTATTTCGGTATTTTCCTGCTGATGGCGCTGGAAAATATCGTGCCGCCCATCCCGTCCGAGGTCATTATGGGCCTGGGCGGCATGGCGGTCGCGCGCGGCGACATGGCGATGATCCCGCTGATCCTGTGGGGTACGGCCGGGACCACGATCGGCAATTACGCCTGGTACGCGGTCGGCCGCTATATCGGCTATGAACGGTTCCGCCCCTTCGTCGACAAATATGGCCGCTGGCTGACGATGGAGTGGCGCGACGTCGAGCGGTTGCACCTGTTCTTCGTACGGCATGGCGGATGGGTGGTATTCGTGTTCCGCTTCATGCCCGCCTTCCGCACGATGATCTCGCTGCCCGCCGGGATCACGCGGATGCCGCTGGCCAAGTTCCTGATCTGGACCTTTGCGGGCAGCACGATCTGGAACGCGATCCTCGCCTATGCGGGCCTGTGGCTGGGTGCCAATTTCGAGGCGATCAACCGCTATGTCGGCCCCGCGGCCATCGCAATGACCGTGCTGATGGTCGGCGGTTATCTCTGGCGCGTCTTCACCTGGAAGCCACGCGGGGAACGCTAGGCCGGACGCCTAGCCCGCCTACGCCTTGTCGCTCTCGACAGGTTGGGGCTTCATGAAAAGCCAACTCATGCCAGCCACGGCGGCCACCATGACCAGCGACAAGAGCCAGAATGCCAGGTTCATGGACCGCAGGGCCGGCCGTACGATCATGTAAACGGCAATGATGGGAAAGACGATCAGGAAGGATTGCCATCGCGACATCACCAACGGGGTGCCACAGTTCCGGCAGATAAAGGCCTTTCCCACGCCTATCTGCGTTCGCCGGAACGGCACTCTGGCATGGCAACAAGGGCAGGTCGGGCCCAATGGCATGGAACCACTCCAACATCCGATGGCCTGAAAACTATCAGGTCATGCCCCAAAGCGGTCAAGCGCTAAGCACGCGGATGCGCAGTGCGGTAGATGTCGAGCAGATGCGCGGCGTCGACCGCGGTATAGATTTGCGTCGAGCTGAGACTGGCATGGCCCAGCAATTCCTGAAGCTGCCGCAAATCCGCACCGCGCCCCAACAGATGCGTGGCAAAGCTGTGGCGCAGCGCATGGGGCGTCGTCCGCCCGCCCAGGCCCAATCGCTCACGCGCACCCTGCACCGATCGGCGGATGATCGCGGGCGATAGCGGCCCGCCCTTGGCACCCCGGAACAGCGGCTCACCCGGAATCAACGGATAAGGCGACTGGCGGGCATAGTCCTCGATCGCGCTGCGCAATTCGGGGAGCAGCGGCACGATCCGGGTCTTGCCGCGCTTGCCCAGCACGCGGATCGTCTCGCCCAGGGGGAGGATATCGGCGGTCAGCGCCATCGCCTCGCCGATGCGCAGCCCTGCGCCGTACAGCAGCAGCAGGACCGCCCAGTCGCGTGCCGCGATCCATGGCGCGGCGGCATTCTCGGCCATGTCCTCGCCCAGGGCCATGATGTCGGCAGGAGACTGGGGGCGCGGCAGGCTTCGCTTGCGGCGGGGGCCTTTCAGCGGGGGCGGCTCGACGCCGGTCCAGTGGAGGAAGGTTCGCACCGCCGACAATTCCCGCGCGGTGGAGGCGGCGGTCAGCCCCTCACCCCGGCGCGCGGCCAGAAAGGCGCGCAGGTCGGCGGCGGTCACGCGGGACAGCGCAGGCCCGTCGACGGCCTCGCCCCAATGGGTCGACAAGAAACCGCAGAGCCGTTCCGCCGTCGCGACATAGGCGCGCACCGTATGGTCGGAACGGCGCAGGTCGACCGTGAGGTGGCGGTAATAGTCGGCGATCAGCGCGGTCATGGGGCAGGTCTAGGGCATTATCACCGCCGATTGAACCACTTCCCCCCTCCGTTCAGCCTGAACGAAGTCGAAGGCCACGCCGCGACATTCGTCAAAAGCCTGGGGCCCGCCCTGTCCTCGGAACGCTCCCCTCCCGCAGGCGGGAGGGGATGGGGGAGGGCATCGGGGCCTCACCGAGCATTCGGCTTGTGGCCCTCGCCCCTCCCCAACCCCTCCCCCTGCCGGGAGAGGGGCTTTGCGTACGGCTCCGCGCCCACCCAGAACGGAAAAAGAGGCGCTCCCTTTCGGGAACGCCTCTCTTCAAACATTCTGGTTCGGATCAGCGATCGAGGATCGCGTCGATCTCCGCCCCCACCGCGTCCATCGCCGCCATGCCGTCGACCCGCGTCACGATGCCGCGCGCCTCATAGAGCGGCAGGATCGGCGCGGTCTTGGCGCGATATTCGGCCATGCGCGTGCGCACCGTCTCGGCATTGTCGTCGGGGCGGCGCTTGAACTCGGTCGAACCGCAGACGTCGCAGACGCCCTCGACCTGAGTCGGCTTGAAGCTGTCGTGATAACCCGCCCCGCACGACGCGCAGGTGAAGCGGCCGGTGATCCGCTCGACCAATGCATCCTCGTCCACTGCCAGTTCGATCACATGGTCCAGCGACTTGCCGCGCTCGGCCAGGAGCACGTCCAGCGCCTCGGCCTGCGCCTCGGTCCGGGGATAGCCGTCGAAAATCGCGCCGCCTTCCGCCTCGGCCGCGTCGAGCCGCTCGCCGATCAGCGCCGAGACGATCGCGTCCGACACCAGCTCGCCCGCGTCCATCACCGCCTTGGCCTGGAGGCCGACGGGGGTGCCCGCCTTGACCGCCGCGCGCAGCATGTCGCCGGTCGACAGCTGCACCATGCCGCGATTGGCCACCAGCCGCTGCGCCTGGGTTCCCTTGCCCGCGCCCGGCGGTCCCAGCAGGATGATGTTCACGCCCACGTCTCTCTCCCCTCTTTACCCTGAAATCCGCCCACGCCTCAGCGCAGGCGACCGCCCTTCAGCTTCGCCTTCTTGATCAGATCGCCATATTGATGCGCCAGCAAGTGGCTCTGGATCTGGGTCACTGTGTCCATCGTCACGTTGACGACGATCAGCAGGCTGGTGCCGCCCAGATAAAAGGGGATCTGGAGCGCGGAGACCAGATATTCCGGCAGCAGACAGATGATCGTCAGATAGGCCGCGCCCAGCACCGTGATGCGGGTCAGCACATAGTCGAGATAGGTCTCGGTGTTCTTGCCCGGACGGATGCCGGGGATGAACCCGCCATAGCGCTTCAGATTGTCCGCCGTCTCTTCCGGGTTGAAGACAACCGCGGTGTAGAAGAACGAGAAGAAGATGATGCCCGCGCCGTAGAGCAGCATGTACACGGGGCTGCCGTGCTGCAGATACTGGTTCAGGCTGATGATGAAGTCGCCCCAGCGGCTCTCGCCCGCCACGCGCTGGCCCGCGAACTGCGAGATGGTCAGCGGCATCAGCAGCAGCGACGAGGCGAAGATCGGAGGGATCACGCCCGCCGTGTTGATCTTCAGGGGCAGGTGGCTGCGATCGGCCTGCATGCCCCGCTGCGTTGCGCGCTTCGGATACTGGATCAGGATGCGGCGCTGCGCGCGCTCCATGAAGCAGATGAACAGGATCAGGACGACGACCGCGACGATGATGCCGATCAGGCGGACCGGATCGATGCTGCCGGTCCGGCCGCCTTCGAGCAGGTTGACCAGCGTGGTCGGCAGATGCGCGACGATGCCGGCCATGATGATCAGCGACACGCCGTTGCCGATGCCGCGGCTGGTGATCTGCTCACCCAGCCACATCAGGAACATCGTACCGCCGATCAGCGAGATGACTGCCGCGATGCGGAAGGTCATGCCCGGCTCGATCACCGCCTGGATCCCCTGGCTGGCGCCCAGCGTCTCGAGACCCACGGCGATGAAATAGCCCTGGATCGCGGTCAGCAGCACGGTGCCGTAGCGGGTATACTGGTTCAGCTTCTTACGGCCGCTCTCGCCTTCCTTCTTGATGGCGGCGAGCTGCGGGCTGAGCGAGGTCGCGAGCTGCACGACGATCGACGCCGTGATGTACGGCATCACGCCCAGCGCGATCAGCGACATCCGGCTGAGCGAACCGCCCGAGAAGGTGTTGAAGAAGTCGAGCACGCCGCCCGTGGTCTTCTGGCTCAGCAGGCCCAGCGCGGTCGGGTCGACGCCCGGCAGCGGGACATAGCTGAGCAGGCGGAAGACGATCAGCGCGCCGATGGTGAACCACAGCCGCTTCTTGAGGTCGGTGGCCTTGGCGAATTTCGCCAGGCTGATGCTTTGCGCCATCTGGTCGGCTGCGGATGCCATAGCTGTTGCGTTATCCTGGAAACGAAAAACGGCGGGATGCGTTTTGAACCGCCCCGCCGCTCATATAGGCGCGAAGACGCGCTTGTCTAACCCGGATGCAAAATCCGCCGCTGTCACCCCGGCGCAAAGCCGTTCGACAGCGGCGGATCCTATCCGGTTCAGGCCTTGGCGGCGAGCTTCGCGGCGCGGGCCTGGCCCTTCTTCGCGGCGGCCTTCTCGGCGGCGGGCACGAGGTGCGGCACGTCGACCGAACCGCCGGCCTTCTCGACCGCTTCACGCGCCGAAGCCGACACGCCCTGCACGACGAAGGACAGCTTGGTGGTCAGCTCGCCCTTGCCGAGCAGACGCACGCCGTCCTTGCCGCCACGCGCCAGGCCAGCGGCCTTCAGCGCGGCGTGATCGATAGTGCCGTCGGTCTTCAGCTTGCCCGAGTCGATCGCCTTCTGGATCGCGCCCAGGTTCACCTCGGCATAGTCCTTGGCGAAGATGTTGTTGAAGCCACGCTTCGGCAGACGCATGTGGAGCGGCATCTGACCGCCCTCGAAGCCCGCGATGGACACGCCCTCACGGCTCTTCTGACCCTTGACGCCGCGACCACCGGTCTTGCCCTTGCCCGAACCGATACCGCGACCGACGCGGATCTTGGACTTGCGGGCACCCTGGTTGTCGAAAAGTTCGTTCAGCTTCATGATTTGCACTCGCTTTCGCTTGTTTCGCGCATGGCCGTGATCGTTGAGAATCGCGGCCGCTGGATAAAAGGAAGGGGGCCGCATAGCCCCCTTACCCGTGTTTGTCACTGTTCAATGTGACGGATGTGAGTCTGTCTTACGACAAGCCTCAGTCCACCACCTGAACCATGTGCTGCACCTTGCGGATCATGCCGCGGACTTCAGGGCTGTCCTGAAGCTCGGAGACCTTGTGCATCTTGTTCAGGCCCAGGCCGACGAGGGTCGCGCGCTGGTCCTTGGTGCGGCGGATCGGCGAACCGGTCTGCTTGATCTTGATGGTAGCCATGGTCGCTTACTCCACGACGGCCGCGGCTTCCGCCTCGGCAGTCTGCTGGGTGGCACCGTGACCGCGACCCAGCAGGTCGGCGATCTTCTTGCCACGACGCTGCGCCACCGCCTTCGGCGAAGTCTGGTCGCCCAGCGCTTCGAAGGTGGCACGGATCATGTTGTACGGGTTCGACGTACCGACCGACTTCGTCACCACGTCGGCAACGCCGAGCGATTCGAAGATGGCGCGCATCGGACCACCGGCGATGATGCCGGTACCCTGCGGGGCCGAACGCACCGTCACGCGGCCCGCACCGAAATGGCCGTTGCCATCATGATGCAGCGTGCGACCGTCCTTCAGCGGAACGCGGACCATCGCCTTCTTGGCGGCAGCCGTCGCCTTCGAGATGGCTTCCGGCACTTCGCGCGCCTTGCCATGACCGAAGCCCGCACGTCCCTTGCCGTCGCCGACCACGACGAGCGCGGCGAAGCCGAAACGCTTACCGCCCTTCACGGTCTTCGAGACGCGGTTGATGTGGACGAGCTTTTCGATCAGCTCTTCGCCCTGCTCCTCGGTGCCACCGCGACGGTCGTCGCGACGACCACGGTTGCCGTCACGGCCGCCACGGCCGCGGTCACCACCGCCCGGACCACGGCCACGGCCGCCCCGGGGACCACGACCCTGGGTCGCGTCCTGCGCGGCGCCTTCGGCACCGGCAACGGCCACGTTGTTCTCGTCAGCCATATTAGAACTCCAATCCCGCTTCGCGTGCCGCCTCGGCCAGCGCCTTGACGCGACCGTGGAACAGGAAGCCGCCACGGTCGAAAACGACCTGCGTGACGCCGGCGGCCTTGGCCATTTCGGCCACGCGCTTGCCGACTTCGGTCGCCGCTGCAACGTTCGCGCCCGACTGGCCGCGTGCGTCCTTTTCCAGCGTCGAGGCCGAAGCCACGGTACGACCTGCCTCGTCGTCGATCACCTGGGCATAGATATGCTTGCCCGAGCGATGCACCGACAGGCGCGGACGGGTGCCCGCACGCGCACGCAGCGTGGTACGGTTGCGCCGACGGCGCTTCTCGAAAAGAGAGAGACCCTTGGTCATTACTTCTTCTTCCCTTCCTTGCGGAAGATGAACTCGCCGTCGTACTTGATGCCCTTGCCCTTATACGGCTCCGGCTTGCGCCAGCGGCGGATCTCGGCGGCCAGCTGGCCGACCTTCTGCTTGTCCGCACCGCTGATTTCGACGGTGGTGGCGTCCGGCGTCTTCACCTCGAGGCCTTCCGGCACGTCGATGTTGACGTCGTGGCTGTAGCCGAGCTGCAGCTTCAGGGTCTTGCCCTGCGCGGCGGCGCGGTAGCCGACGCCGGTGATGACCAGCTTCTTCGAGAAGCCTGCGGTCACGCCGGTGACGAGGTTCTGCACCATGGTGCGCTGCATGCCCCAGAACGCGCGCGCGCGCTTCGTGGCGTTGGCAGGCTGCACCGCGATGGCGTCCGCCTGGACGTCATAGGTGATCTCGTCGGCGAGCGGCATGGAGAGGGTGCCCTTGGGACCCTTCACGCTCAGCACCTTGTCGGCGATGGTCGCGGTGACGCCGGCCGGAACCGGGACCGCCTTCTTACCGATGCGGCTCATCAGAACACCTCCGCCAGGACTTCGCCACCGACGTTCTGCTCACGCGCTTCGGCGTCCGACAGAACGCCACGCGGCGTCGACACGATGGTGATGCCCAGGCCGTTGCGAACGCGGGGAAGGTCCTGCGCGCCCGAATAGATACGGCGGCCGGGCTTCGACACGCGCGCGACATGCTTGATCGCGGGCTGGCCTTCGAAATACTTCAGCTCGATGCGGATGCCGGCCGCGGGGCCCATCTGCTCTTCGCTGTAGCCACGGATGTAGCCCTCGCGCTGAAGCACGTCGAGCACGCGGACGCGCAGCTTCGACGCAGGCGTCAGGACGGAGTCCTTGCGCGCGCGCTGGCCGTTGCGGATGCGGGTGAGCAAGTCACCCAGGGGATCGGTCACTGCCATCTCAAATGGTCCTTACCAGCTCGACTTGGTGACGCCGGGGATCTGGCCCTTATTGGCCAGTTCACGCAGCATGACGCGAGCGAGACGGAACTTGCGGTAATACGCACGCGGGCGACCGGTGATCTCGCAACGGTTGCGGATACGGGTCGGATTGCCGTTGCGGGGGATCTCGGCCATCTTGAGGCGCGCGATCAGACGCTCGGTCTCATCGAGGCTCTGGTCGTTCGCGATCGCCTTCAGCTTCGCGTACTTGCCCGCATACTTCTTGACGAGAGCGCGACGCTTCTCGTTCTTATTGATTGAACTCAGTTTCGCCATGGACTTAAGCTCTTTCTGTAAGGACCCCCTCCCCGGCGTGGAGAGGGGGCAGTCCGGTTACGCCGCCTTCTTCTCGTCGGCAGCGTCTTCCTTGGGGAACGGGAAGCCGAACAGACGGAGCAGCTCGCGCGCTTCGTCGTCGGTCTTCGCCGAGGTGGTCACGATCACATCCATGCCGCGCACCTTGTCGATGCGGTCATAGTTGATTTCGGGGAAGATGATCTGTTCCTTGATGCCGCAGGCATAGTTGCCGCGACCGTCGAAGGACTTCGGGTTCAGGCCGCGGAAGTCGCGAACGCGCGGCAGCGCGATCGTGATGAAGCGGTCCAGGAACTCGTACATGCGCTCGCGACGCAGCGTGACCTTCACACCGATCGGCATGCCTTCACGCAGCTTGAACTGCGCGATCGACTTCTTCGCCTTGGTGATGACGGGCTTCTGACCCGCGATCAGCTCCATCTCGGAGGCGGCCTGGTCGACGCGCTTCTTGTCCTGCGTCGCTTCGCCCACGCCCATGTTGAGCACGATCTTTTCGATCCGGGGGATCTCGTTGACGTTCTTGTAACCGAACTTGTCGGTCATCGCCTTGACGATGCTATCATCATAGATAGCCTTCATGCGGGGCTTGTAATCAGCCATCGATCTTCTCCCCGGTCTTGACGGCCACGCGGACCTTCTTGCCATCCTGCGTCTCGAAACGGACGCGGGTCGGCTTGCCATCGGCGGTCACGTGCGCAACCTTCGAGATGTGCAGCGGAGCAGCGGTGCGCTCCAGGCCACCCTGCGGGTTCGCCTGGGTCGGCTTGCGGTGACGGGTGGCGATGTTGACGCCGTCCACGACGACCTTGCCGTCCTTCGGCATCGCCAGCGACACGGTGCCGGTCTTGCCCTTGTCCTTGCCGGACAGGACGATGACCTTGTCACCCTTCTTGATGCGTGCAGCGGCCATTACAAAACCTCCGGCGCCAGCGAGATGATCTTCATGTGCTTCTTACCGCGAAGCTCACGAACGACCGGGCCGAAGATACGGGTGCCGATCGGCTCCTCGTTCTTGTTGACCAGCACGGCGGCGTTACCGTCGAAACGGATCACCGAACCGTCGGCGCGACGGATGTCCTTGGCGGTACGCACGATCACCGCGCGGTGAACGTCGCCCTTCTTCACGCGGCCACGCGGCTGCGCTTCCTTGACGCTGACGACGATGATGTCGCCGACCGATGCCGTACGGCGCTTCGAGCCGCCCAGCACCTTGATGCACTGCACCCGCTTCGCGCCGCTGTTGTCAGCGACGTCGAGATTGGACTGCATCTGGATCATGGATCCGCTTCCTTCTCTCTTCTGGGGGAGGATACCGACCCTACCCCGCCTTAAAAAACGACCCCCGGCGCGGGTGTCCGCGCCAGGGGGAGAGGCCCCATAGCCACTCCTGGCTCGAAAGGCAAGCGAGTCGCCCCGCCGCTTTCGACCAATCCGCTCTTTGCCCCGAAGGGCGCCTTCAAATCCGAACCCCGCCCCTCCGATCCGGAGGGACGGGGCCCGAAGTCAAAGGGTTCAGCCCTCGGCCGAGGCCCGTTCCGGCGTCATGTGGGTATCGACCCGCTCGACGACCTTCCAGGTCTTCAGCTTCGAGATCGGGGCGGTCTCTTCGATCCGCACCGTCTCACCGGCCTTGTACTCGTTCGCCTCGTCATGGGCGTGGTACTTCTTCGACCGACGGATGATCTTGCCGTAGAGGGGGTGCTTAACCTTCCGCTCCACATTGACGACGACCGTCTTGTCGGTCTTGTCCGAGACAATCACCCCGGTCAGCACGCGCTTCGGCATGTGTCTCGGTCCTTACTTGGCAGCCGCAGCGGTGCGCTGCGCCTGGATGGTCTTGATCCGCGCGATGTCGCGACGGACTTCCTTGACCCGGCTGGGCTTTTCGAGCTGGCTCGTGGCCGCCTGGAAGCGCAGGTTGAACTGCTCACGCTTCAGGTTGCCCAGCGCCTCGACGAGCTGGTCGTCGCTCTGGCCGGTATATTCAGTCTTGGCCATTACTCGCCTCCGAGGTGCGAGGTGTCGCCCAGACGGGCAACGACCTTGGTCTTGATGGGCAGCTTCATCGCCGCGCGCTCGAATGCCTCGGCGGCCAGCGGGCCGTCGACACCGTCGAGTTCGAACAGGATGCGACCCGGCTTCACGCGGGCGGCCCAGAATTCCGGCGAACCCTTACCCGAGCCCATGCGGACTTCGGCAGGCTTCGACGAGACGGGAACGTCCGGGAAGATGCGAATCCAGAGACGACCCTGGCGCTTGATGTGACGGGTGATCGCGCGGCGAGCCGCCTCGATCTGGCGAGCCGTGATACGCTCCGGCTCCATGGCCTTCAGGCCATAGGAACCGAAGTTCAGGCTGGTGCCGCCCTTCGCATCGCCGTGGATGCGGCCCTTGAAGGCCTTGCGGAACTTGGTGCGCTTTGGTTGCAGCATGTTCTTTGATCCTTAGCGGCGATGATCGTCGCGCGCCGGGCGCACGCCGGAGGTCTGAGCCTCCATCATCAGCCGGTCCTGCGCCATGGGGTCATGGCCCAGGATCTCGCCCTTGAAGATCCACACCTTCACGCCGCACACGCCATAAGCGGTGTGCGCTTGCGCTTCGGCATAGTCGACGTTCGCACGCAGCGTGTGCAGCGGAACGCGGCCTTCACGATACCATTCGGTACGCGCGATTTCCGCGCCGCCCAGACGGCCGCCGCAGGTGATACGGATGCCTTCGGCGCCCAGACGGAGCGCGGACTGCACCGCACGCTTCATGGCGCGGCGGAACGCGATACGGCGCTCCAGCTGGTCGGCCACGCCCTGGGCGACGAGCTTGGCGTCGATCTCGGGCTTGCGGATCTCGACGATGTTCAGCGACACGTCGGACGAGGTCATCGAACCCAGCTTCTTGCGAAGCTTTTCGATGTCGGCGCCCTTCTTGCCGATGATCACGCCCGGACGCGCCGCGAAGATCGAGATGCGGCACAGCTTGGCCGGACGCTCGATGACGACCTTCGAGATCGCAGCCTGGGGCAGCGTCTTCATGATGAACTGGCGGATCTTCAGATCCTCCAGCAGCAGGCGGCCATAGTCATGGCCTTCGGCGAACCAGCGGCTGTCCCAGGTACGGTTGATCTGGAGACGCAGGCCGATCGGATTGCTCTTCTGACCCATTATGCTTCTTCCTGCTCGCGGACGACGATGCGGAGCCGCGAAAACGGCTTCAGGATGCGGGTGGACTTGCCACGGCCGCGCGTCGCGAAACGCTTCATGGTGATCGACTTGCCGACCGACGCCTCGGCGACGACGAGCGAGTCGACGTCGAGGTTGTGGTTGTTCTCAGCATTGGCGATCGCGGAGGCCAGGATCTTGCGCGCGTCGACGGCCATCGCCTTCGTCGAGAAGGCGAGGATGTTCATCGCGTCGCCGACCTTCTTGCCGCGGATGAGCGCCGCAACCAGGTTCAGCTTCTGCGCCGAACCACGGATCTGCGTGCCGACCGACAGCGCTTCCTTGTCACCGACCTTGCGGGGGGATGCGGGCTTCGACATCAGCGCTTACCCTTCTTGTCGGCAGCGTGGCCGGGGAAGTAGCGCGTGGGCGCGAATTCACCGAGCTTCATGCCGACCATGTCCTCGTTCACCGAGACGGGAACGAACTTGCGACCGTTGTAGACGTTGAAGGTCAGACCGACGAACGACGGCAGGATGGTCGAGCGACGCGACCAGGTCTTGATCGGACCTGCGCGATTGCCAGCATCCTGGGCCACTTCGGCCTTCTTCAGGAGATGGAGGTCCACGAAAGGACCCTTCCAAACGGAACGAGCCATTACGTGTTAGCCCTTCTTCTTGGCGTGACGGCTACGGATGATCATCTTGTCCGTCGCCTTGTTGTGACGAGTGCGCGCACCCTTCGTCGGCTTGCCCCACGGGGTGACCGGATGACGGCCGCCCGAGGTCCGGCCTTCACCACCGCCGTGCGGGTGGTCGACCGGGTTCTTCGCAACACCGCGGGTCAGCGGGCGATGGCCCTTCCAACGGTTGCGACCAGCCTTCGCCAGGTTGGTGTTGCCGTTGTCGGGGTTCGACACCGCGCCGACGGTCGCCATGCAGTTCGCATGGATGTAGCGCTGCTCGCCCGAGTTCAGACGGACGATGACCATGCCCTTGTCGCGGCCCACGACCTGCACATAGGTGCCGGCCGAACGTGCGATCTGACCGCCCTTGCCGGGCTTCATCTCGACGTTGTGGACGATCGTGCCGACCGGCATCTGGCCCAGTTCCATGGCGTTGCCAGGCTTCACGTCGGTCTTCTTGCCCGCGATCACCTTGTCGCCGACAGCGAGACGCTGGGGCGCGATGATGTAGGACTGGTCGACCTTGCCGGCTTCGTCGGTGCCATAGTTGATGAGCGCGATGAAGGCGGTGCGGTTGGGATCATATTCGATCCGCTCCACGGTGCCCTCGACGTCCCACTGGCGACGCTTGAAGTCGATGAAGCGATAGCGCTGCTTGTGGCCGCCCGCGATGCCGCGGCTGGTCACATGGCCCTTGTTGTTGCGGCCGCCGGTCTTGCGCTTGCCTTCGGTGAGCGCCTTGACGGGCGCACCCTTCCAGAGCGCCGAGCGGTCGACGAGGATCAGGCCGCGGCGGGCCGGGCTCGTCGGGTTATAATGCTTGAGTGCCATCGGCTCAGATCCCCGTCGTCACGTCAATGGACTGACCGTCCTTGAGGGTGACGATCGCCTTCTTCATGTCCGAGCGCTGGTACGGAGCGCCCTTCCACTTCTTGGTCTTGCCCTTCTGGACGATGGTGTTCACGCCGGTGACGTTGACGTCGAACAGCGCTTCCACCGCCGCCTTGATCTCGGGCTTGGTAGCACCGGGGGCGACCTTGAACACCACGGCGTTGTGCTCGCTCAGGAGCGTCGCCTTCTCGGTGATGTGCGGCGCAACGATCACGTCGTAATGACGCGGATCGACCGCCTTCTGCTGCTTAGCCATGGAAACGGGCCTCCAGCTTTTCGACAGCCGAGCGCGTCAGCACCAGGGTGTCATGCTTCAGAATGTCATAGACATTGGCGCCAGCGGCCGGAAGGACGTTGATTTCCTTCAGATTGCCTGCGGCCAGTGCGAACGACGTCTCGACGGCGTCGCCATCGATGACCAGCGCGGTCTTGCCGAAGCCGAGCTTCGCCAGATCGCCCTGCAGCGTCTTCGTCTTGTTACCAGCGACCGCCAGATCGTTCATCACGATCAGCGAACCCGCCTTGGCATGGCTCGACAGCGCCATCTTCAGACCCAGAGCGCGAACCTTCTTGTTCAGACCCGGGTTGAAGTCGCGGACGCGGGCGCCGTGCGCCTTACCACCGCCGATGAAGACGGGGGCCCGACGATCGCCGTGACGAGCGACACCGCCGCCCTTCTGGCGACCGAGCTTCTTGCCCGAACGCGCGACATCGGCGCGCTCACGGGTGCCGCGCGCGGTGGCGCGACGCTTTTCCAGCTGCCAGGTCACAACGCGGTGCAGGATGTCGGCGCGCGGATCGAGGCCGAAGACCTCGTCGTTGAGCTCGATGTCCGCGGCGTCGGTGCCGGCGAAGGATTGAACCTTGACCTTCACGACTTAGCCCTCCTGGCTCTCGGTGGCTTCCGGAGCAGGCTCGGCAGAAGCATTGTTGTTGGCGGCCGCCTTGATGCTGGCGGGGAACGGGGCGTCCGCGTGGCGCGAAACCTTGACCGCGTCCTTGACGATCAGCCAGCCACCCTTCGAGCCGGGCACCGAGCCCTTGACGAAGATCAGGCCGCGCTCGACGTCGGTCGACACGATTTCGAGGTTCTGCTGCGTGCGGTTCTTGTCGCCCATGTGGCCGGCCATCTTCTTGTTCTTGAAGACGCGGCCCGGATCCTGACGGTTACCGGTCGAACCATGCGAACGGTGCGAGACCGAGACGCCGTGGGTCGCACGCAGACCACCGAAGTTCCAGCGCTTCATCGCACCGGCAAAGCCCTTACCCTGGGTACGACCCTGGATATCGACATACTGGCCGGGGACGAAATGGTCGGCGGAGATTTCCGCGCCGACGTCCAGCAGGCCGTCTTCGTTGACGCGGAACTCGACCAGCACCTGCTTGGGCTCGACTTCGGCCTTGCCGAAGTGGCCACGCTGCGGCTTGGCAACATTCTTGGTCTTGGCGACACCTGCACCAAGCTGGACGGCGGTGTAGCCGTCACGATCCATCTCGCGGCGAGCGACGACCTGTACGCCTTCGAGCGCCAGGACGGTGACCGGCACGTGCCGACCATCGTCCTGGAACAGGCGGGTCATCCCCAGCTTCTTCGCGATCACGCCGGTACGCATGATCCTGTTCCTTCCTCGACAGAGGCCCCCAAGAACCATTCAAGGGGGGCATATCCAGCCCGATTAAAGCGAAACGAGCCCCCGTCCCGGGCTGGCGACCGGCAAGCCGGTCAGACGGGGGACGCTGCCCCGGCACCATCTCGCTTGCGCGAAACCACCGGGCGGTATCCCTAAAGAGTGCCGGATCGCGGGAGCGACCTCGGCGCGTATCCTGGTAGCTTCAGAACCGGGAAACGCCAAAATCCCGCGGGACGGAATCGTCGACCACGGGAACGCTGGCCCTCTTACGCCAGCTTGATCTCGACATCAACACCTGCGGCGAGGTCGAGCTTCATCAGCGCATCAACGGTCTGCGGGGTCGGCTGCACGATGTCCAGCATCCGCTTGTAGGTGCGGACCTCGAACTGCTCGCGCGACTTCTTGTCGATGTGCGGACCACGGTTGACCGTGAACTTCTCGATGCGCGTCGGAAGCGGGATCGGACCGCGGATGAGGGCGCCGGTGCGGCGCGCGGTGTCGGCGATGTCGCCAGTGGCCTGATCGAGCACGCGATGGTCGAACGCCTTCAGACGAATGCGGATATTGCTGTCCATGATCCCTACCGATGCGAAAGAGCGGGCTTTCGGCTCGCGGTCACGATGAACGACAAGTGCGATCGGCTATCCGACCAAGCACCCGACCGTCCGCCGTGAAGGCGACCCTAGGCCGAAACAAACTCTGGGTTACGACAGGAGCGGCGAACCACCCTGCCCTCACTAAAAGCAAAAGGCCGACTCCGGTGTTTCCGGTGCCAGCCGATTCCCTCAAGGCGTGTGCCTATACGCATATGGGCCGGGGGCTGCAAGGGGCAGATGCGGGTTTTTGTTGGAGGGGATGGAACCGGGCGGCGATTGCCGCAAACCCACCCTCCGTTCGCACTGGGCGCAGTCGAAGGCCACGCTCTGACCGGTCCGCCTGGCGTGCACTTCGACTTCGCCCAGTGCGAACGGAAGGGGTAATCGGAACACCCTCACCCTTCCCACCCGCCTACGGCGGGCGGGCCCCTTCCCTCTCCCGGCGGGAGAGGGAGGGAGGCGCGTCAGCGCCGGAAGGGTGAGGGTGTTACTCTCCCACCCACAAACGAAAAAGGCCGACCCCGTCGCCGGGGCCGGCCCTTTCCTAAAGAAGTTTCAGGCTTTCGCCCGAGACTTACTTGTCGATCGAGCTGACGACGCCCGCGCCGACGGTACGGCCGCCTTCACGGATCGTGAAGCGCTGACCGATGTCCATGGCGATCGGAGCGATCAGCTTCACGCCCAGAGCGACGTTGTCGCCCGGCATGACCATCTCGGTGCCCTCAGGCAGCTCGACGGTGCCGGTGACGTCGGTCGTGCGGAAGTAGAACTGCGGACGATAGTTCGCGAAGAACGGGGTGTGACGGCCGCCTTCTTCCTTCGACAGGACGTACACTTCCGACTGGAAGTCGGTGTGCGGGGTGATCGAACCCGGCTTGGCCAGAACCTGACCACGCTCGACTTCGTCACGCGCCACGCCACGGATCAGCGCGCCGATGTTGTCGCCGGCCTGGCCCGAGTCGAGCAGCTTGCGGAACATTTCAACGCCGGTGACGGTCGTCTTGCGGGTGTTGTTGATGCCGACGATCTCGACTTCTTCACCAACCTTGACGATGCCGGTCTCGACGCGGCCGGTGACGACGGTGCCGCGACCCGAGATCGAGAACACGTCTTCGATCGGCATCATGAACGGCTTGTCGAGCGGACGCTCCGGCTGCGGGATGTATTCGTCGACCTGCTTCATCAGCTCGAGAACGGCATCCTTGCCGAACTTGTCGTTCGAACCCGACAGCGCGCAGGTCGCCGAACCCTTGACGACGGGGATGTCGTCGCCCGGGAATTCGTACGAGCTGAGCAGCTCGCGGATTTCCAGCTCGACCAGCTCGAGGATTTCCTCGTCGTCGACCAGGTCAACCTTGTTCATGAACACGACCATCGCGGGCACGCCGACCTGGCGGGCGAGCAGGATGTGCTCGCGGGTCTGCGGCATCGGGCCGTCGGTCGACGAAACGACGAGGATTGCGCCGTCCATCTGCGCCGCGCCGGTGATCATGTTCTTCACATAGTCGGCGTGGCCCGGGCAGTCGACGTGCGCATAGTGGCGCGCTTCGGTCTCATACTCGACGTGCGCGGTCGAGATGGTGATGCCGCGCTCACGCTCTTCCGGCGCCTTGTCGATGTTCGCGAAGTCCACCGCCGCGTTGCCGGCGACGTTGTCAGCCAGAACCTTGGTGATCGCTGCGGTCAGCGAGGTCTTGCCATGGTCGACGTGGCCGATGGTGCCGATGTTGAGGTGCGGCTTGTTCCGCTCGAATTTTGCCTTTGCCATTTTCCTACCTTCTGAATCGAATTCGGTGCCGCATCCGAGGCCACGCGAACGCGGCCCCATAGCGGGTGTTTGAAGCGATTGCCAGCCCCTAGCGTGTCCGCACCCCCGGTTGCCCGGGGGCGCGGGAGACGCTTAGGCCATCTTCGCCTTGACCTCGTCCGCAACGTTCTGCGGCACTTCGTCATAGTGCGAGAACTGCATCGAGTACTGCGCACGGCCCTGGGTGAACGAGCGGAGCGCGTTCACATAGCCGAACATGTTCGCCAGCGGGACCATCGCCTCGACCGTCTGCGCGTTGCCGCGCGTGTCGGTGCCCTGGATCTGGCCACGACGGCTGTTCATGTCGCCGATGACGTCGCCCAGATAGTCTTCCGGGGTCACGACTTCGACCTTCATGACCGGCTCGAGCAGCGTGATGCCCGACTTCTGGGCCGCTTCGCGCATCGCGCCGCGGGCACAGATTTCGAACGCCAGCGCCGACGAGTCGACGTCGTGGTACGCGCCGTCATACAGCAGGACTTCGAAGTCGATGATCGGGAAGCCGACCAGCGAACCGGTTTCCGCGGTCTCACGGAAGCCCTTCTCGATCGCGGGGATATATTCCTTCGGAATGTTACCGCCCTTGATCTCGTCCTTGAAGACGAAGCCCGAACCACGCTCGCCCGGGGTCAGCTTGACCTTGACGCGGCCGAACTGGCCGGTGCCGCCCGACTGCTTCTTGTGCGTGTAGTCGATGTCGACCGGCTTCTTGAGGTATTCGCGATACGCCACCTGCGGCGCACCGACATTCGCCTCGACCTTGAACTCGCGCTTCATGCGGTCGACCAGGATCTCGAGATGGAGCTCGCCCATGCCCTTGATGATGGTCTGGCCCGACTCGGCGTCCGAGGTCACGCGGAACGAGGGGTCCTCGCGAGCGAGACGATTGAGCGCGACGCCCATCTTCTCCTGGTCGGCCTTGGTCTTCGGCTCCACCGACAGCTCGATCACGGGCTCGGGGAATTCCATGCGCTCCAGGATGATCGGGGCGTTCTGCGCGCAGAGCGTGTCACCGGTCGTGGTATCCTTGAGGCCCGCCAGCGCAACGATGTCGCCGGCATAGGCTTCCTGGATGTCCTCACGGCTGTTCGCATGCATCAGCAGCATGCGGCCGATCTTTTCCTTCTTGTCCTTGACCGAGTTCAGGACCTGCGACGAGGTCTCGAGCTTGCCCGAATAGATGCGGGCAAAGGTCAGCGAACCGACGAACGGGTCGTTCATGATCTTGAACGCCAGCGCCGAGAAGGGCTCGGTGTCCGACGAAGGACGCTCGTCCGGCGTCTCGCCGTCGAGCTTCACGCCCTTGATGGCCGGAACGTCGAGCGGCGACGGCAGATAGTCGATGACCGCGTCGAGCAGGGGCTGCACGCCCTTGTTCTTGAACGCCGAGCCGCAGACCACGGGGACGAACGCCATTTCCAGCGTGCCCTTGCGGATCAGCGCCTTGAGTTCGGCGACCGAAGGCTCGTTGCCTTCCAGATACGCTTCCATCGCGGCGTCGTCCTGCTCGACGGCCATTTCGATCAGGTCGCTGCGATACTTCGCAGCCTTCTCGGCCAGTTCCTCAGGAATGTCCTGATATTCGAACTTCGCGCCCAGCGACTCTTCGAGCCAGATGATCGCGCGGTTCTCGACCAGGTCGACAAGACCCTTGAAGCCGCCCTCGATGCCGATCGGCAGATACAGGACCGCCGGACGCGCGCCCAGGCGCTCGATGATCGAGTTCACGCAGAAATAGAAGTCGGCGCCGGTGCGGTCGAGCTTGTTGACGAAGCACATGCGCGGCACGCCGTACTTGTCGGCCTGACGCCACACGGTTTCCGACTGCGGCTCAACACCCGCCACGCCGTCGAAGCAGGCGACCGCGCCGTCGAGCACGCGGAGCGAACGCTCCACCTCGATGGTGAAGTCGACGTGCCCGGGGGTGTCGATGATATTGATGCGGTTGTCGTTCCAGAAACAGGTCGTCGCGGCCGACGTGATCGTGATGCCGCGCTCCTGCTCCTGCTCCATCCAGTCCATGGTGGCGGTGCCTTCGTGCACTTCGCCGATCTTGTAGGACTTGCCGGTGTAATAAAGAATGCGCTCGGTCGTGGTCGTCTTGCCGGCATCGATGTGCGCCATGATGCCGATGTTGCGATACTTCTCGAGCGGATGGCTGCGGGCCATGATCGATCTTCCTCAAGCGTAGGGGGGAGCCGGTTGGCCCGGCTCCCCCTTATATAGGCTGTTTGCGTGACCAGCGGAAGACCGCCGGCACCGCACCCTGAAAAGGTTGCGGCAGACCGGAAATAAATCCGGTCCGCCGCAAGACCCTTACCAGCGGTAGTGCGAGAAGGCGCGATTCGCTTCCGCCATGCGGTGCGTATCTTCGCGCTTCTTGACCGCGTTGCCGCGGTTGTTCGCAGCGTCCATCAGCTCACCCGACAGACGGGCGGCCATCGTGTTCTCCGAACGGGCGCGCGACGCGCCGATCAGCCAACGGATGGCCAGAGCCTGGGCACGCTCCGGACGGACTTCGACCGGAACCTGGTAGGTCGCACCGCCGACGCGGCGCGAACGGACTTCGATGCCCGGCTTGATGTTGTTCAGCGCATCGTGGAACACGCCGATCGGATCGCGCTTGGCGCGCGTCTCGACGGTTTCCAGAGCACCGTAAACGATGGCTTCGGCCACGGACTTCTTACCGTCCAGCATGACCGAATTCATGAACTTCGACAGGACCTCATCTCCGAACTTGGGGTCCGGCAGAATTTCCCGCTTTTCGGGACGACGACGACGAGCCATTCTCGTATTTCCTTACAAAACTTCAGCCTTTGATGGTCGAGGAGCCTCAGTTGAGGCCCGACCGGCTTACTTCGGACGCTTTGCGCCGTACTTCGAGCGGGACTGCTTGCGATCCTTCACGCCCTGCGTGTCGAGAACGCCGCGCAGCACGTGGTAGCGCACGCCGGGAAGGTCGCGCACACGGCCGCCGCGGATGAGCACGACCGAGTGCTCCTGCAGGTTGTGGCCTTCGCCCGGGATGTACGAAATGACTTCGCGGCTGTTGGTCAGACGGACCTTGGCCACCTTGCGAAGCGCCGAGTTCGGCTTCTTCGGGGTCGTCGTGTAGACACGGGTGCAAACGCCGCGCTTCTGCGGGTTCTGCTCCATTGCAGGGACCTTGGACTTGGCCTTCTGCAGTTCGCGGCCCTTGCGGACCAGCTGGTTGATCGTCGGCATTGAAGCCTTCACCTTTCCATGAGGTTACTTTGCTGGAGCCATCACAGCACTTCGGAATACAAAAAGGGGCCATCGTGGCTTTCGCCCGGCCCTATTCGCATCCAGCAATGTTCAAGCTTGCCCGACGGATAAGTCCCGAATCCCGAGAAATCCCCTTCGTGCAGCGGCGGGCTATACTCGGGAGTCGGCCGATGGTCAATGTCGGCGCGGGAGGAGCCTACAGGCGCCGGCGATGCCAATCGCGAAAATAGTGAAACAGGCTATTGCCCCGACGGCGCAGCCGGGCTAATGGCGGCCGCCTCGCAGGAGTGTAGCTCAGTTGGTAGAGCATCGGTCTCCAAAACCGAGGGCCCACGGTTCGAGTCCGTGCACTCCTGCCACTTTTCATGACATCGCCGGATTTGCCCACACCGCTTAGGCCGTGAATGCACCTGCGCATTTACCCTCCCCGGTACGGGGAGGTGGCAGACCGAAGGTCTGACGGAGGGGGGCTTCCACAAGCGACACCCCTCGCGGCACGCCCCCTCCACCATGCTTCGCATGGTCCCCCTCCCCGCGAGCGGGGAGGATTGATCAGTTCACCCGTCGCGATCCCACGCCCGGCGGAGTCGCGGGGTCCACTTCGTCGATCTCGTCGCCGCGGTTGCCGCCACCGGCCCCTGCCCCGCTGCCATGCACCTCGCCCGTCTTCGGATCGACGGTGGCCCGCTTGCCATTGTCATCCGGCAGCGACGTATCCGCATTCCCGTCCCCCGGTGCGGGCGGGGTGGTCGTCACGCTGCCCGAGGGTTCGGCACGCCCCATCGCCTGCTCGTCGTCGCGGTGATAGGCTTGGCCGCTATGGCCACGATCATGGTCGAAGGGCTTTTCCTGCTCGGACATGCATGGTCTCCTTTGGCCTCGTTCAACGGGGCTGGGGAGACGCCGTTCCCCCAAATGCAAAAGGGGCGCCCACCGCCAAGGTGGACGCCCCTTTTCGTCAGGCTGTCGCCTGCGCTCAGCTGCGGAACAGCGAGTGCGGGTCGATCACGTCGTCATGATGGCCGACCGAGTCGACGTCGCGGCTCTGCTGCTCGCGCTCGGCACGCAGCGAGGCGAGCAGGGCTTCGCGGTCGCCCTCCAGGCGGGTGTCGGTCGGCTGCGCCTCGGCATTGCCGCCGGTCGCCTTGGCCGCCTTGGCCACCGCCGAGTCCAGCTCGCGCTGGGTGGTCAGGCCCAGGGTCACCGGGTCCTTCGGGGTGATGTTGGCGATGTTCCAGTGGCTGCGGTCGCGGATCGCGGCGATCGTCGTGCGGGTCGTGCCGATCAGGTTCGAGATCGCGCCGTCCGAGATTTCGGGATGGTTGCGGATGATCCAGGCGATGCCGTCCGGCTTGTCCTGCCGCTTGCTGACCGGCGTGTAGCGCGGCCCCTTGGTGCGGCGGACCTGCTCGGGGCCCTTGGTCATCTTCATGCGGTAATCGGGATTGGCCTGCGCCTTCTCGATCTCGCTCTGGGTCAGCTCGTGCGCGCGCACGGGGTCACGGCCGGTCAGCTTGGTCGCCGCCGTGTCGTCGGCGATCGCCTGGACTTCCAGGATGTGGAGGCCGCAGAAATCCGCGATCTGCTCGAACGAGAGCGACGTGTTGTCGACCAGCCAGGAAGCGGTCGCATGGGGCATGAGCGGCTGGGCCACGGGGATCACTCCAGTCGGAAAATAAAAGGGCCGCCCCTCACCGGAGCGGCCGTAGCTGCGACAAATCTAATGAAAGCCGTCCCCGAGAGCAAGGTGCGCTGCCACAAACTGCCGGGACATGGCGCGATAGACGTTGGCGACGCCCGCGTCCAGCCGGTCAGTTGTCGTCGTCGAATCGCCCGAAAGGCAGCGATTGCGAGGCGAGCGCGCGCGTCTTCGGCCCGTCCCCGGCGCGCAGCGAGGCCAGGACGCCGACACAGGCGCGTTGCAGGATGCGGTCGATCGGCGTCACCGTCCCGGCGTGCACCGCCGCCTCCGCCAGGGTCCGGCCGCGCGGATCGCGGGGGTCCAGCTCCAGCCGCAAAAGCGCCGACAGCCCCGGAAACAGAGCCCGATCGCCGCCCAGTGCGATCGCCCGGTCAAGCGAGGCGAACCCGACGCTCCGCTGCACGCCCAGCGCCGCGCGGCCGACGATCGCCCCCAGTTTCTTGACTGCGCCGATATGCCAGGCGCCGAGTGCCAGTTGCGCCTCGGCATCGCGCGGATTCTGCGCCACCAGCGCCTCGAACTGGCGGCGCGCGGTGATCGCGTCGCTGCGATTGCCGGTCAGCTTGGCGCGGTAGCCGAGCGCGGTGGCCCGCATCAGCAGGGACTCGTGATCGTCGGGCGTCCGCTTCAGGGCGTTGGCCGCCACCATATAGGCACTCGAAACGCGGCGCAGCGCGCTCGCCTCGTCGGAATCACTGAACGACGCCTGGGTCAGCAGCTCACGGGCCGATTGCGCCCGGGCCGGAGCCGCCATCGCCAATCCGGCCGCCAGACCCATGCAAACCAGCCCGATCCGGCCACCATGCTGCACCATCGCCATCCCCCATGGACTCGGCACGGGGAGACGGCCGATCCGGTCGCTCGATCCGTTGCAATCTTTTGCAGCGGGATCAAGACCGGCGTCCTGGTCAGTCGGCCGCGGCCCCGTCCGCCGTCCCGTCCATCGTCAGGACGATCTTGCCCAGATGGTCGCCCGCCTCCATCCGGCGATGCGCCTCGGCGACCTCGGCCAGCGGGAAGCTGCGATCGATGACCGGGCGCAACCGCCCCTCCTCGACATGCGGCCAGACCAGCCGCGACAATTCGTCGGCGACCATCGCCTTGAAATCCCGGTCCCGCCCGCGCAGCGTCGAGCCGGTCAGGATCAGGCGGCGGCGCATGATCTCCCAGATCGGGATTTCCGCCTTGGCGCCGCGCTGCACCGCGATCGAGACGTGGCGGCCACCCTCGGCCAGGCATTTCAGGTTGCGCGGCACATAATCGCCGCCGACCATGTCGAGCACGATGTCGACGCCGCGCCCCTCGGTGAAGTCCTTCACCGCCTCGACGAAATCGACCGCCTTGTAGTTGATCGCCTTGGCCGCGCCGAGCTTCTCGGCCGCCGCGCATTTCTCGTCCGAGCCCGCCGTGACGATCACGGTCAGCCCGAAGAGGCGACCCAGCAGGATCGCCATGGTCCCGATGCCGCTGGTCCCGCCATGCACCAGCAGCGTGTCGCCCTGGTCGGCATAGGCGCGCTCGAAGACATTGGTCCACACGGTGAACAGCGTCTCGGGCAGCGCGGCGGCCTGCACCATCGACAGGCCATGGGGAACCGTCAGGCAATGGTCGGCGACCGCCACCGCATATTCGGCATAGCCGCCGCCGCCGATCAGCGCGCAGACCGGCTGGCCGAGCATCTCGGGCCCGACGCCCTCACCGACCGCGACGATCTGGCCCGCAATCTCCAGCCCCGGGATCGAGGGCGCGCCCGGCGGCGGCGGGTAGAGACCCTGGCGCTGCATGACGTCGGGCCGGTTCACTCCGGCGGCGGCGACGCGGATCAGCACCTCGCCCTCGCCCGGATGGGGCGTCGGGCGCCGGACAGGCACCAGCACCTCGGGACCGCCCGCCTCCTCGGGGTCGATGGCGGTCATCGTCTTCGGGATATCGCCGATCCCCATTCCCTCGCCAAATGCGTGCACCGGCTGCCATCCCCCATCATCGGCTCTCGTCCCACCGTTATTGACATCGGCGGCGACCGGGTCAACGCTGCATCCCATTATGGAACAGGACGATTCTCCGATCCGCCTTCCCGACGCCCTGGCCGCGTTGGTCCAGACCGATCTCGATCCGCTGTCGCTCGCCGAGCTGGAGACGCGGATCGCGGTGCTGGAGCAGGAGATCGCGCGGACCCGCCGCCACATGGAGCGTGCCACGCTCCACCGCGCCAGCGCCGACGCGCTCTTCAAGCGGTGACGCGCATGGGCCTCACCCGGCGCACACGCACCGAGGCGGTCCCCTCTTCTTCGCACAATGTTTTTTGTTTCGCGCGATACGCTTTGTTCAGCGGCCGCGCGTTACACCCGCTTGATGCCGGGCCTCCCCGTCCCGACATTGGTCGAAACGAGGCGTCAGTCCATGACGCTTCGGAAGGAGTATCGTAGATGCCATCTTTCGCCCCCGCGCTCGAGACCACGCTTCACAAGGCGCTGGAAGCCGCGACCGTGCGGCGCCACGAATATGCCACGCTGGAGCACCTTCTCCTCGCGCTGATCGACGACGACCATGCTTCCAAGGTGATGGAAGCGTGCCATGTCGACACAGGCGAGCTGAAGGCGACGGTCGCCCAGTATCTCGACACCGAACTCGACGCGCTGAAGGTCGAGGCGGCGACCGACCCCTCCCCCACCAGCGGGTTCCAGCGTGTCGTCCAGCGCGCGATCCTGCATGTCCAGTCCTCGGGCCGCGACGAAGTGACTGGCGCGAACGTGCTGGTCGCGCTGTTCTCCGAGCGTGAATCCTATGCCGTCTATTTCCTGCAGCAGCAGGACATGAGCCGCCTGGATGCCGTCAGCTTCATCAGCCACGGCGTCGGCAAGGGCGGCGCGACGAGCGAATCCACCCCGCCCAAGGGCGTCGAGGAGGAAAAGCCCGCCAAGCCCGCCGAGAAGGGCAAGGCCGAAAGCGCGCTCAAGCAGTTCACCGTCGACCTCAATGAAAAGGCCAAGATCGGCAAGGTCGATCCGCTGATCGGGCGCGGCCCCGAAGTGGACCGCACCGTTCAGATCCTGTGCCGCCGGTCGAAGAACAACCCGCTCTATGTGGGTGATCCCGGCGTCGGCAAGACCGCCATCGCCGAGGGCCTGGCGCGCAAGATCGTCGAGGGCGACGTGCCCGAAGTGCTGCTCAACGCCGTCATCTATTCGCTCGACATGGGCGCGCTGCTGGCGGGCACCCGTTATCGCGGCGATTTCGAGGAGCGGCTGAAGGCGGTCGTCAACGAACTGGAGAAGCTGCCCCACGCAGTGCTCTTCATCGACGAGATCCATACCGTCATCGGCGCGGGCGCGACCAGCGGCGGGGCGATGGATGCGTCGAACCTGCTCAAGCCTGCTTTGTCGGGCGGCACGATCCGCTGCATCGGCTCGACCACCTATAAGGAGTTCCGCAATCACTTCGAAAAGGACCGCGCCCTGCTGCGCCGGTTCCAGAAGATCGACGTGAACGAGCCGACGATCGAGGATACGATCAAGATCCTGGCAGGGCTCCGCTCGGCGTTCGAGGATCACCATCAGGTCAAATATACCCCCGATGCGATCAAGTCGGCTGTCGAGCTGTCGGCGCGCTACATCAACGACCGCAAGCTGCCCGACAAGGCGATCGACGTGATCGACGAGGTCGGCGCGATGCAGATGCTGGTGCCGGTCAGCAAGCGCAAGAAGACGATCACGCCCAAGGAGATCGAGGCCGTGATCGCCACCATGGCGCGCATCCCGCCGAAGAGCGTGTCGACCGACGACCGCCAGCAGCTGGAAACGCTGGAGACCGACCTGAAGCGCGTGGTGTTCGGACAGAATGCCGCGATCGAGAACCTGTCCTCGGCGATCAAGCTCAGCCGGGCGGGTCTTCGCGATCCGGACAAGCCGATCGGCAACTATCTGTTCACCGGCCCCACCGGCGTCGGCAAGACCGAGGTCGCGCGCCAGCTGGCGACGATCCTGGGCATTCCGCTCCAGCGGTTCGACATGTCCGAATATATGGAGCGTCACTCGGTCAGCCGTCTGATCGGTGCCCCTCCGGGCTATGTCGGTTATGACCAGGGCGGTCTGCTGACCGATGCGGTCGACCAGAATCCGCATTCGGTGCTGCTGCTCGACGAGATCGAGAAGGCGCATCCCGATCTGTTCAACATCCTGTTGCAGGTGATGGACAATGGGAAGCTGACCGATCACCACGGCAAGACGGTGGATTTCCGCAACACGATCCTGATCATGACGACCAATGCGGGCGCCGCCGACATGGCGCGCGAGACGGTCGGCTTCGGCACCCTCACCCGCGAGGGCGAGGACGAGCAGGCCGTGCAGAAGATGTTCACGCCGGAATTCCGCAACCGTCTGGATGCGATCGTGCCCTTCGGGTACCTGCCGCCCGAAGTCGTGGCGCGGGTGGTGGACAAGTTCATCCTCCAGCTCGAACTCCAGCTGGCCGACCGTCACGTCCATATCAGCCTGGACGAGGCGGCAAAGAGCTGGCTCACCGAAAAGGGCTATGACCGGTTGTATGGCGCGCGTCCGATGGGCCGCCTGATCCAAGAGAAGATCAAGCAGCCGCTGGCCGAGGAACTGTTGTTCGGCAAGCTGGTCCATGGCGGCGAAGTGACGGTAAAGATGAAGGACGGCGCGCTGTCCTTCGCGATCGAACCGGCCGCGCCCAAGAAGCCGCGCAAGAAGGGCGGCAAGCCCGCCGCGATCGATGCAAGCTGATCGACTGCACCGAAATGGTGACGATTGAAGAAGGGCCGGGTGGCGACACCCGGCCCTTTTCATGTGCATTTTGGATTGTCTCATCCATGAGGCGCGGTGATACATGTAAACTGTGTTACGCCGCCGTTAACTCTATTTTCGGCCTTTCGCAGACAGATGGACCACATGAAGGGCGCTTGGCCGATCACGATAGGCGCGTTGCTGCTGGCGGTGCTGGCAGTCCTGTGGCCGTTGGCGGACGCCCAGGCCCAGGTCGGCCAGAGCCTGACCACCTGTATTCGCCCGATCCGCGCCGGCGACGATGCCCGCACGCAACTGACCCGGCCGCGCGGTTTCGACTGCACCGGCGACCAGTCCGCCTATGGCGTCGGCGATTTCTGGGTCCTGTCGCAACCGCTGCCGCCGCTGTCGGGCGACCTTCGCGACCGGCTGGCCGTCAGTTTCGCCAGCACCTGGCAGGACGCGACGGCGTTGCACATCCTGTATGCCGACGGGAAAATCCGTACCGTCGCCTTCACCAGCGCGACGACCGCCCCCTATCTGCTGCTCGGCCCGATGATCGCGGTGCCCCTGCCCCATGAGGGGACCCGGCCCGTGCGAATCCTGTGGGAGGCGCATGGGGCGGCGAATATGCGCGGCGTCGTGCGCGGCGCCCGGATCGGCATCCATGCCGACATGCTGGCGGTCGAGTCCTCGCTCGGGCTGATCTATGGCGTCATCATCGGCGTCGTGGTCGGCCTGGCGGTGTACAACATGGCCCTGTGGCCAGCGCTCCGCCAGCCGCTCCAGCCGGTCTATTGCCTGCTGCTGTTCTTCATCACCGGCTATACCCTGTCCTCCTCGGGACTGATCGGCCAGTGGCTGCCCTGGCTCGACAATAACGAGCGGCATCGATGGAACGCGATCATGCTGGGCGGGGTCGCCATGACCCTGGTCATCTTCTCGCGCCATTTCTTCGAACGAAAGGTGTTCGCAGGCTGGCTAGACCGCATGGCGGTGATCTGTTTCATCCTGATCGCCATTCCCAACATCGCCTTCGCGCTGCTCGCCCCGCGCTGGATCATCGCGCTGGATCAGGCGGTGCTGATGGGCTTCATGGTGCTGCTGGTCTTCCTGATCGCGGTGCTGGCGCGGGCCTGGCGGCGGCGGAGCAATTTCCTCTGGGCCTTCGCCATCGCCTGGGGCACGCCGATCGGGTTGGCGATGTTCCGGGTACTCAACGCGCTGCACCTGATCGAGTGGCGGCCCTGGATCGACCAGTCGACCGTGTTGTCGATGGGCGTCGAGGCGCTAATCGCCAGCCTGGGCGTCGCCTATCGCATCTATCTGCTCAGCCGCGAGCGCGATTTGGCGCGCGCCGACGAGCGGGTGGCGCGGCGTCTGGCCGATACCGATCCGCTGACCGGGCTGTTCAACCGCCGCGCCTTCCTGGAACAGGCGATCGGACGCAGCGGGCCGCAGACGCTGATCCTGGCGGATATCGATCATTTCAAGCGGATCAACGACACGCTGGGCCATGACGGCGGCGACGAGGTGCTGCGCATCTTCGCCCGGACGCTGGGCGAGGCGGTGGGCCTCGACATGCTGGTCGCCCGGATCGGCGGCGAGGAGTTCGCGCTGCTGGCCGATGCCGAACGCGCGCCCGACCCAGAGACGCTGCTCGTCCGGCTGCGCGGCACCAGCTATCCCTCGGGGCTGACCGTCACCGCCAGTTTCGGCCTGTGCACCGGCCCGATTGCCGACGAATCGGACTGGCGCCTGTTGTACCGCGAGGCGGATCAGGCCCTGTTCGCCGCCAAGGACGGCGGGCGCGACCGCGCCTGCTGGGGTGTCCCGATCCCCCTTGCGCCGCCGCCGAGCGGCCTATTGCCCGCAATCCGCCCGCATCGTAAGACGGTGCGCAAGGGGAGGGGACTGTGCGCGAACGGCGGATCATGATGGCTGGACTGGTGCTGGCGCTGATCGCGCTGGCCTATCGCCATCCCACCGCCGATGTCCGCCTCATCACCCACGACCTCACCGACCGCTCGCCCCGCCGAGTGCAGGCCGCGCTCGACCTGGGCCTGTTCGGTGTTTCGTTTCTCTACACCTGGACCGTCAACCGCCTGCGCTAAGCGCGACGCTGCTTGCGAACCCGCCGGGCGTGACGCATAGCGGCGTCATGGATACGCCCATCGAAGAACTGACGTTCGAGGACGCCCTCAAGGAATTGGAGAGGATCGTCGGCCGACTGGAAAGCGGCGAAGCGACGCTCGACGAATCGATCCGCCTCTATGAGCGCGGCGATCGTCTGCGCCAACGCTGCGCCGAACGGCTCGACGCCGCCCAGGCCCGGATCGAGGCGATCCGCCTCGACGCCGAGGGCAAGGCCGCGGGCACCCGCCCGTTTCAGGCGGGTTGAGGGTGACGCTCGCCGCCACCACCCTGCCCGAGGCCCTGGCCGAAGTCGCAGAGGATATCGACCGCCGCTTTGCCGAGCTGCTCGCCGATCCGGGCGATCCGCGCGCCTCGCTCTATGCCGCGATGCGCCATGCCGCGATCGGCGGCGGCAAGCGGCTGCGCCCGCTGCTGGTCTTCGCCACCGCGCATCTGTTCGCGGTCGACCGCGATTGCGCGGGATGGGTCGCCACCGCGCTGGAGGCGATCCACGTCTATTCGCTGATCCATGACGATCTGCCCGCGATGGACGACGACGATATGCGGCGCGGCAAGCCGACCGTGCACAAGGCGTTCGACGAGGCGACGGCGATTCTGGCGGGCGACTGCCTCCATGCGCTGGCCTTCGAGATCCTGGCCGATCCGTCGACCCATGCCGATCCCTTTGTCCGTTCCGAGCTGATCCTCGACCTGGCGCGCGCCTCCGGCCCCAGCGGCATGGCGGGCGGGCAGCAGATGGACCTGGAGGCCGAGCGGCAGGTCTTCGACCTCGCCACCGTCACCCGGCTTCAACAGATGAAGACCGGCGCGCTGATCTGTGCGGCGGTCGAGGCGGGCGCGATCCTGGGCCGCGTGCCGCCCGAGGGGCGCACCCATTTGCGCGGCTATGCCCATGACCTGGGGCTGGCCTTCCAGATCGCCGACGACCTGCTCGACGCCGAGGGCGATGAGGTGGCGGCGGGCAAGAAGCTACGCAAGGACCAGGATGCGGGCAAGGCGACCTTCCTCAGCCTGCTCGGCGTCGAGCGCGCCCGCGAACAATGCCGGATGCTGGTCGATCAGGCGATCGCGCACTTACGCGACTATGGCCCCGAGGCCGATCTGCTTCGCGCCATCGCCGCCTATGTGGTGGAGCGCGACCGATGACCCGGATCGGCGTCTATCCCGGCACCTTCGATCCCGTCACGCTGGGCCATATGGATATCATCCGGCGCGGCGCGAAGCTGGTCGACCGGCTGGTGATCGGCGTCACCACCAACCCGTCCAAATCGCCCATGTTCACGCTGGACGAGCGGATGGAGATGGTCCGGCGCGAGGTCGCCGATGTCGCGGGCGAGATCCATGTCGTCGCCTTCGATTCGCTGCTGATGGATTTTGCCGAGCGCGAGGGCGCAAAGGTCATCGTACGTGGTCTGCGCGCGGTCGCCGACTTCGAATATGAGTATCAGATGGCGGGCATGAACCAGCAGATCAATCCGCGGGTCGAGACCGTCTTCCTGATGGCCGATGTCGCGCTGCAGCCCATCGCCAGCCGGTTGGTCAAGGAAATCGCCATGTACGGCGGCAACATCGCCAAGTTCGTGACGCCCGCCGTGTGCGAGGACGTGGTCGCGCGCGTCGAGAAGATCGGCCGCAAGGGCTCCTGATATCCTCCCCGCTCGCGGGGAGGTGGCAGGGCGAAGCCCTGACGGAAGGGGGGCCTCCTCATAGGACATCCCCAGCCGACGGCCCCCTCCACCATGCTGCGCATGTGTGCGAGCGAGATGGTGCCCCCGGCACCATCTTGACGTGCCGGGGGCACGTCAAAGCCCGCACACCCTCCCCGTTCCGGGGAGGATGACGACATCCAAAGGTTCAGATTGGCGCAAGGGGCGATTTGCTCTACAGCCTCCCCATTCCTTCCCTTGTCGTAGAGATATGATGCGCGTTCTCGCCGCTCTTGCCATGTTGATGGCCAGCCCGATCGCCGTTCCGGCGCAGGCGCAAGCTCAGACCCAGGCCCAACCGAAATTCACCTCCCCCGCCAAGGCCGCGCAGGTTCTGGAGGACAATGTCACCGGCCGCGCCACCCCGCCGCCCGTCACCGACAAGGAGAATCTCTGGCTGCTCGACCTGTCGACCGGCGGCCGCGTGACGATCTGGCTGCGCCCCGACGTCGCGCCCAAGATGGTCGAGCGGATCAAGACGCTGACCCGCCGTCACTTCTATGACGGCCTGGTCTTCCACCGCGTGATCGACGGCTTCATGGCGCAGGGCGGCGATCCCAAGGGCGACGGCACCGGCGGCTCGGACCTGCCCAACGTGCCCTCCGAGTTCAACTATCTGCCGCACGTCCGTGGATCGGTGGCCGCTGCGCGCGCCGACGATCCCAACAGCGCCAACAGCCAGTTCTACATCGTCTTCCAGCCGCGCTTCGCGCTCGACAAGAAGTACACGGTGTTCGGCCGGGTGATCGACGGCATGCAATATGTCGACCGGATCGAGCGGGGCGAGCCGCCTGCGAATCCGAGCCGGATCGTCCACGCCTATGTCGCGGCGGACAATCCCCCGGCCTATGTGCCGATGCCCCAGGCCCCCGCCCCCAATCTGGGTGCGCCCGTGACCCTGCCGGGTGCGGCGCCCAAGCCCGTCACCATCACCCCGGCGCGCCGCCCCGCCCCGAAGGCGGCTCCGGCCAAGAAGGCGGCAACGGCCACCAAGTGAACGTAGACCTGTTCGACTTCGCGCTGCCGCCCGAGCGGATCGCGCTATACCCCGCATCCCCGCGCGACGCGGCGCGGATGCTGGTCCTCGACGGTGACGCCACCCGTGACCAGCGGGTGAGCGACCTGCCCGCTGCCCTGCGCGCGGGCGACCTTCTGGTGTTCAACGACACCCGCGTCATTCCCGCCCAGTTGGAAGGCGTGCGGGGAGAGGCGCGGATCGGCGCGACCCTGCACAAGCGCGAAGGCACGCGACGCTGGCGCGCCTTCATCCGCAACGCCAAGCGGTTGCGCGACGGCGACGTGATCGACTTCGGTGCGGGCGTCTCCGCCACCGCGCGCGACCGGGCCGAGGATGGCAGCTTCGCGCTCGACTTCGCGGGTGAGGAACCCGTCGAGCTGCTGCTGGAGCGGGCGGGCACCATGCCCCTGCCCCCCTATATTGCGCAGAAGCGGGGCGTCACCGAGAAGGACGCCGACGATTATCAGACCATGTTCGCCAACGAGCCGGGTGCGGTCGCCGCACCCACGGCGGCGCTGCACTTCACGCCCGAACTGCTGGAATCATTGGCCGCGGCGGGGATCGAGCATGCGACGCTGACCCTGCATGTCGGCGCGGGCACCTTCCTGCCGGTCAAGGCCGAGGACACGGTCGACCACAAGATGCACGCCGAGTGGGGGCGCATCGACGCCGCCACCGCCGACCGGCTGAACGCGGTCAAGGCACGCGGCGGCCGGGTGATCGCGGTCGGCACCACCTCGCTGCGCCTGATCGAAAGCGCGGCGGGCGAAGACGGCGTGATCCGTCCGTTCGAGGGCGACACCGCTATCTTTATCACGCCGGGCTATCGCTTTCGCGGCATCGACGGGCTGATGACCAACTTCCACCTGCCGCGCTCTACCCTGTTCATGCTGGTATCCGCGCTGATGGGGCTGGACCGAATGCAGGCGGCCTATGCCCATGCGATCGCGAACGCGTATCGCTTCTATTCCTATGGCGACGCGTCGCTGCTGCTGCCGGAACGCTCTGCATGATCCTGTTCGCGCTGCTTCTGATGCAGGCGACACAGTCCCCCGCACAGGAGGCGGACAATACGGTCGTCGTCACCGCACGCCCCAAACCCTTCGCGCAGACGCCCGCGACCATGGTGGTCGAGCCGGTGGCGATGATGATCGCGACGCTCGACAGCGACGGCGACGGCAAGACCAGCCGCGCCGAGATGGAGGCGGGCGTCAAGCGCAGCTATGACGCGATCGACACCGTGCATCAGGGATCGATCGGCTATCTTCAGTTCGCCGACTGGGCCGAGCGCTGGCTGGGCGATCGCAACGCGCTGCCCAGCCCGTTCGACGTCGACAAGAACAGCGACAACCGCATCACACTGGCCGAACTCCAGGCCCATTTCTCGCGCCTGTTTTCGCGCTTCGACCGCGACCAGGACGGCGCGATCAGCCGCGCCGAGGCGCTGACCATCCGTACCACCCCCGTTGACGCCAACGGCCCGACCGGCCCACTTCGGCCCCGAGACAGAAAATGACCGCCCGCTTCTCTTTCGCCATCCACGCCACCGATGGCCGCGCCCGTACCGGCACCATCGCCATGAAGCGGGGCGAGATCCGCACCCCTGCCTTCATGCCTGTCGGCACCGCCGCGACCGTCAAGGCGATGAAGCCCGGCGACGTGCGCGCCAGCGGCGCGGACATCATCCTGGGCAACACCTATCACCTGATGCTGCGCCCAGGGGCCGAGCGGGTGAACCGGTTGGGGGGCCTGCACGGCTTCATGGGGTGGGACCGGCCGATCCTGACCGATTCGGGCGGCTATCAGGTGATGAGCCTGGCCGAGCTGACCAAGCGGTCCGAGGATGGCGTGGCGTTCAAGAGCCATCTCGACGGCACCCGCCATCTGCTCAGCCCCGAACGCTCGATCGAGATCCAGCGGCTGCTCGGCTCCAACATCGTCATGGCATTCGACGAACTCGTCCCGACGACGTCGACGCGTGAGGTCCAGGCGAGCGCCATGGAACGCTCGATGCGCTGGGCGAAGCGCAGCCGCGACGCCTTCGACGCGGGCGGACAACATGCCGAGGACAATGCGATCTTCGGTATCCAGCAGGGTGCCCTGGACGAGAGTTTCCGCAAGTCCTCCGCCGATGCGCTGATCGACATCGGGTTCGACGGTTATGCGATCGGTGGCCTCGCGGTCGGTGAGGGGCAGGAGGCGATGTTCGGCTGCCTCGATTTCGCACCGGGCCAGTTGCCGTTGGAAAAGCCGCGTTACCTGATGGGCGTTGGCAAGCCGACCGATATCGTCGGCGCGGTCGAGCGCGGCGTCGACATGTTCGACTGCGTTCTGCCGACCCGCTCGGGCCGCACCGGACAGGCCTTTACCCGCAACGGCCCAATCAACATCCGCAATGCGCGCTTCGCCGAGGATCAGGGTCCGCTCGACCCCGCCTGTGGCTGCCCGGTCTGCGCGACCTGGAGCCGCGCCTATCTCCACCATCTGGTGCGCGCGGGCGAAATCCTGGGCGCAATGCTGATGACCGAGCATAATATCTGGTTCTATCAGCAGATGATGGCCGATCTGCGCGCCGCCATCACCGAAGGTCGCCTCACGGCCTTTGCGGACGACTTCCGGGCGCGCTACGCTGCCAGGGAATAATCGGGTCGAGTAGGAGAGTAGCATGACCGATCATAGCGAAGACGCCCCCAACGAAATCCTCGCCGCCGCCAAGGAGGCCAAGGATCACGCCGTCGCCGCCGCCGAGGCGACCGCCACGTCGATCAAGGAAAAGACACGCAACTGGCCGATGGGCAAGATCAGCCTGGGCGTCGGCATCGGTTCGGCCGCGATCGCGGCGGCGGTGCTGTACGGCACGCGCAACAAGTCCAAATAATCCGCTTCCACTGAAACGAGGGTTTTCATGCGCCTTTTCCGTGCCGCGCTTCTGCTCGGCGTCGCCGCCCTTCCCTCGCTGGCAGGAGCGCAAACCGCGCCAGGCCCGGCGCGCACGGAAAGCGTGAAGCCCATCGACTTCGCCACGCGCACCCTGCCCAATGGCCTGCGCGTCTATGCCATTCGCGACACGACGACGCCCAACGTCTCGGTCCAGGTCTGGTATGATGTCGGGTCGAAGGACGATCCCAAGGGCCGCTCGGGCTTTGCCCACATGTTCGAGCATCTGATGTTCAAGGCGACGCGCAACCTCGTCCCCGAACAGATGGATCGCCTGACCGAGGATGTCGGCGGCTATAACAACGCCTCCACCGCCGACGACTACACCAATTATTTCGAGGTGGTGCCCGCCAACCATCTGCAGCGCCTGCTGTTCGCGGAAGCCGACCGCATGGCCGCGCTGGTCGTCGAGCCCAAGAGCTTCGCCAGCGAACGCGACGTGGTGAAGGAGGAACTGCGCCAGCGGACCCTCGCCCAGCCTTATGGCAAGCTGTTCTCCATCTATTATCCCAAGCTGGCGTACACGACGCACCCCTATGCGCGGCCGGGCATCGGCAGCCTGGAGGAACTGGAGTCGGCGGGCATCGACGATGTGCGCGCCTTCCACGCCACCTATTACCGGCCCGACAATGCGGTACTGGTCGTGTCGGGCAATTTCGACCCCGCGCAGCTGAACCGCTGGGTCGACCAGTATTTCGCGAACATCAAGCGGCCCGCGACCGCGATCCCGCGCGTCACCGTGCAGGAACCGGCACGGACGCAAGCCGTATCGCGCACCGTCTATGAGCCCAACACGCCGCTGCCCGCTGTCCTGATCAGCTATCACATTCCGCCCGAGCGGAGCGCCGATACCCCCGCGCTGATGGTGTTGAACGCCATCCTGTCGGCGGGCGAAAGCTCGCGGCTGTATGAGGATCTGGTGTACCGCGACCAGCTGGCCCAGTCGGCCGCGACCTTTCTCGACACCAAGCAGTCGACCGGCAACATCGTTCTCTATGCGATGATGGCGAGCGACAAGCCGGTGGCCGAGGGCGAGGCGGCGCTGAAGAAGGAGGTCGCCCGGCTGCGCGACGCCCCCGTCTCCGCCACCGAACTGGTCGAGGCGAAGAACGAGCTGCTGACCGCCGCGCTCAAGCAGCGGGAGACCGCTGAGGGCAAGGCCAGTCTGATCGCCAACAGCGTCATCGTCGACGGCGATCCCAGCGCCGCCGACCGCCAGATCGCCGCCGTGCAGAAGGTGACGGCCGCCGATATCCAGCGCGTCGCCCGTGCCTATCTGAAGGACAGCCAGAGCGCGACCATCCGCTATCTGCCCGACAGCGAACGCCCGGCGAATGTCCGCCTGATGCCGATCGAGATCGCGCCGACGGTCCAGACCGCGGCGCTGACCCCGCCCGCCAATATCGAGGTGGTGACGCCCGCCCCCGAGGGGCAGCGCATCCTGCCCCCCGCGCCCGGCGCGGCCATCGCCCCCACCCTGCCGCAACCGGTCGCGACCACGCTGCCCAACGGCCTGCGCGTCGTGACGGTCGAGCGGCACGATTTGCCGCTCGTCACCGCGTCGCTGGTGGCGCTGGGCGGTGCGGCGAGCGATCCGGTTGGCAAGGCGGGCGCCAGCAGCCTGTCGTCCGAGCTGATGACCAAGGGTACCACGACCCGCTCGGCGACCGAGATCGCGCGCGCGGTCGAAAGCCTGGGCGGATCGATTGCAGCGGGCGCCTCGGATGACGGCGCGACCATCGACCTGACCGTCCCCTCGGCGCAGCTCGGTACGGCGATGACCATATTGGCCGATGTCGCGACCAACCCGGCGTTCAAGCAAGAGGAGATCGACCGCGCCCGTACCCAGTCGATCGACAGCCTGAACGTCGCCATGCAGAACCCGGCGCAGCTGTCGGCGATGGTCGCCGACCGCGTGGTCTATGGCGCGCGTCCCTATGGCCAGCCGCTGTCGGGCACGCCCGCCTCGCTGAAGGGGCTGACCCGCGCTGACCTGACAGCCGCCTATGCGCGTAGCTGGAAGCCGAGTCAGGCGACGCTGCTGCTGGTCGGCGACGTGACCCCCGCCCAGGCCCAACAGGTCGCCGAGCGTTATCTGGGCAATTGGCAGGTGGCCGGAGCCGCCGCGACGACGGCCAAGCCCCCCGAACCCGCCTTCCCCGCGCCGCGCGTCATCGTCGTCGACATGCCCGATGCCGGACAGGCGGGCGTGGTCGTCGCACGTTCGGGCATCCGCCGCGCCGATGACCGCTATTACCCGCTGGCGGTGGCGAATACCGTGCTGGGCGGCGGCTTCTCGTCGCGGCTCAACCAGGAAATCCGCATCAAGCGCGGGCTGGCTTACGGCGCGGGCAGCTCGGTGGCGACGGGGCGTGACATCGGCCTGATCTCCGCGCGGACCCAGACCAAGAACCCCTCGGCCGCCGAAGTCGTCGGGCTGATCGATGCCGAGATGCGCAAGCTGGGCACCGCGCCCGTGCCGCAGGACGAACTGGCGACGCGGCAGGCGGTGCTGGTCGGCAATTTCGGCCGGACGATCGAGACGACCGATGGCATCGCCGACATTCTGGCCAACTACACGCTGCAAGGCGTGCCGCTGGAGGAACTGAGCCGCTATATCCCGCGTGTCCAGGCGGTGGACCCGGCAGCGGTCGAGTCGGTTTCGGCCACGCTCCTCGATCCCAAGGCGGCCAGCATCATCGTGGTCGGCGATGCCAAGCAATTCCTGCCCGCACTGCGTCAGGCGCATCCCGAGGTGGAGGTGATCCCGGCTGCCTCGGTCAACCTCGACTCGCCGAAACTACGCTGACCCCCCATCCTCCCCAGGCTCTGCTTGGGGAGGGGGACCATCCGAAGGATGGTGGAGGGGCAGATCCGCCGCTACGCAAAATCCTTAACCCTCGCGGGTATAACCATAACCTGAGAGCGGCAGGGCTGGAGGACTCCCCACATTGCGGGTGGCGAAGCGGACAGTAAGGCGGATGATACAGGTCTGGCTGGCGCTGCTCGGCCTGATGCTGGCGTTCGGCATGATACTGGCCGCGCAAGGTGCCAAGCGGGCGGAGCCTGTGGTCGTCGCCACGCCGCAACTTCGGCCCACACCCGCCACCGCTCCCGTCGGCGACGCCCTGCCCGCCATCGACGGCAGCACGGGCACCGTCGCCCTGCCCGCCTTGCCGATCCCGCCGGGGGCCAGCATCGCCGATAGCGGCGTGGTGGCCGCCCGGCCCTTTGCCTGGGACCGCGCGAGCGCGATCGACCGCGCGCGTGCGATGCAATGCCTGACCGCCGCCATTTATTACGAAGCGGGCGGCGAAAGCATCGACGGGCAGCGTGCCGTGGCGCAGGTCGTGCTCAACCGCGCGCGGCATCCCGCCTTCCCCGCCACAGTGTGCGGCGTCGTCTATCAGGGGGTGGAGCGCGCGCATTGCCAGTTCAGCTTCGCCTGCGACGGCGCCCTGTCTCGTACCCCGGCCATCACCGGCTGGTCCCGTGCGGCGCAGGTCGCGGCGGCGGCGCTGTCGGGCGGAGTCTATGCGCCGGTCGGGCTGGCGACGCATTACCATACCTTTGCCGTCGCGCCCGCCTGGAACCGCGCCATGGTGATGACCGACATGGTCGGCGCGCATCTCTTCCATCGCTGGAAGGGCTATTGGGGCACCGCCGCCGCGATGAGCCGCGCCTATGCGGGGGGAGAGGTGCTTCCGTCGCTCGCTCCGGCACCCGAAGCGGCTAGCAGCGACGTGCTGCCGCCCGCCCCGGCGACCCTGCCCGCGCCGCCTCTGCCCGGCGCGACGCTGGCTCCCGCACGCCCTGCCATAACGCGCGAAACGCCGACCCCCGCTCCGCCACGCGAAACGGGGATCAGCGACCGGCTGGCCACATCGGGCCAGATACTGGACAAATGGAAGGATAGCGGCCGTCCGATCGAGCGGCCCGACACACCGCGCTCGAACGTTCCGAGCTCCGATTTGCCAAGCCGGGCGACCGGCACCGATCAGCGACGATAATTGCGGTCGTTCTTCTGGAAGCGGACCTGACGGCTCAGCATCGCATAGCGACGGTCCAGATCATTGCGCTCCGAGACGCTCAGGCCCCCGCCCGACCGGCGATAGCGATATTCGAGCTGGCTCAGGCCGCGCAATTCGGACTGGAGCCGCCCTGCCTCGCGCCGATTGAGCGCGCCCGAGCGGATGCCCTGGTCGATCCGCTGCTGCAACTGGCCCTGGCGCTGCGCGATCGGGGTCCAGCGCTGCGCCTCGGCGGCCGTGGGGACGGCGATGGTGGCAAAACCCAGGCTAGCAAGGATCATGGCCTTCATGATGACACTCCCATAATAAAGCGGGCGATTACTGGCCCGATCCACAATATGGGTCGCGACAATCGCAAAGCTATACCAACGACTTAGCTATTATGTCGCCAATTGTCGCAGAAAGTGACAGGCCGTTCATCTCGCGTTTATTGGCGCCGGACACGACAAGGCCGGACCTCTCTTTGCCACAGGGAGAGGCCCGGCCCGATCCTTTGTCAAACGTCAACAGCCGGGTTTAGCGGCAGCGGACATTGTTCCGCTCGATCGCGCGTCCAGCCAGCGCGCCACCGGCGGCGCCCAGCAGCGTGCCGAGCGTCTGCGACCCGCCCGAGGTGATCGCCGCGCCCAGCGCACCGCCCGCGATACCGCCGACGATCAGGCCGGTGGTGCCGTCATTGCGACGGCAATAATAGCGGCCGTCCTGCCCGACATAGACACGGTCGTTCCGGCTCAGCCGCCGCTCGCGATACCGCGCATTGTCGACATAATAACGGTCGGCATAATAGCCGCCATAAGCGGGATCGGGCCGGTTATAGTCATAGGCATAACGCGGGCCGCCGCCCAAGCCGCCAAAACCATTGTCATAAGTGGAGCAACCGGAAACCAGCGTCGCGGCCCCGATCAGGCCGAGTGTCCATGCACGCATTACATCCTCCCTCATGGGTGATGCGGGGGAATCGCTTTGCGGGGCCAAAGGTTGCGATATGTTAAGGGGTTTTGCCGGGATTTGGTGCGGGCGTTTGCGGGTGGGGCGTGCAGTTAGACTGCGCTCGGTGCGAACGGGAGAAGTGTCCAACCTCCGTTCGGCCTGAGCGAAGTCGAAGGCCAAGGGACAACCTATCGGCGCAGGGAGGTGGCCGGCCCATTCCCAAGCCAAGCGGCGTCTCGGCCGAAGCTCGCCAACGACCCGTCATACCATCCCGGCGAAGACCGGGATTCAGTTGGGTGGCCGCCGACGGTGCCTCCGACCGTTCCGCAACTGGACCCCGGCCTTCGCCGGGGTGGCAGGAAGAAGAGAAGGCCCCCTTCCGTGGCGGATACGGTCGGCACAGTCGGCCAACCGCCTGCACTAGGACGCGGCCTGTGCCAGCCAGATGGCACAGGCCGCACCATCTTCAATGCCGGGGCCTATCAAAACCCGCGCACCCCCGTCCTGGGGAGGACTTACTCCGCCGCCTGCGCCTGCCCCTTGTCGAGCAACGGCTTCAGATACTTGCCCGTAAAGCTGCGCGGTTCGGCGGCGACCACTTCCGGCGTTCCGACCGCGACGATCTCGCCGCCCTTCACACCGCCGTCGGGGCCGAGGTCGACGATCCAGTCGGCGGTCTTGATGACATCGAGATTATGCTCGATCACCACCACCGTATTGCCCTGCTCGACCAGCGCGTGGAGCACTTCGAGAAGTTTGCGAACGTCCTCGAAATGCAAGCCGGTCGTCGGCTCGTCGAGGATGTAGAGCGTGTTGCCCGTCGCGCGGCGCGACAATTCCTTGGCCAGCTTTACCCGCTGCGCCTCGCCGCCCGACAGGGTCGTCGCCTGCTGGCCGACCTTGACGTAACCCAGGCCCACCTCGACCAGCATCGCCATCTTGTCGCGGATCGGCGGCACCGCCTGGAAGAACTCGGCGGCGTCCTCGACCGTCATGTCGAGCACATCGGCGATCGAGTGCCCCTTGAACTTCACTTCCAGCGTCTCGCGATTGTAGCGCGCACCGTGGCACACGTCGCACGTGACATAGACGTCGGGCAGGAAGTGCATCTCGATCTTGAGCACGCCGTCGCCCTGGCACGCCTCGCATCGGCCGCCCTTGACGTTGAACGAGAAACGGCCCGGCTTGTAGCCGCGCGCCTGCGCCTCGGGCAGTCCGGCAAACCAGTCGCGGATCTGGGTGAAGGCGCCGGTATAGGTCGCCGGGTTCGAACGCGGCGTGCGGCCGATCGGCGACTGGTCGATGTCGATCACCTTGTCGAGATGGTCGAGCCCGGTGATCTTCTCATGCTTGCCCGCCAGGATGCGCGCGCCGTTCAGCGACCGCGCGGCGGCGGCATAGAGCGTGTCGATGGTGAAGCTCGATTTGCCCGACCCCGACACGCCGGTGATGCAGGTGAAGGTGCCCAGCGGGATGCTCGCGGTCACGCCTTGCAGATTGTTGGCGGTCGCCTTGTGCACGGTCAGCTTCTTGCCCGACCCCTTGCGGCGCTTGGCCGGGACCGCGACCTCGCGCGTGCCGTTCAGGTAATCGGCGGTGACGCTGGTCTTGGACTTGAGCAGTTGCTTGAGCGTGCCATGCGCGACGATCTGGCCGCCATGCACGCCCGCGCCCGGCCCCATGTCGATGACATAGTCGGCGGTGCGGATCGCATCCTCGTCATGTTCGACGACCAGCACCGTATTGCCCAGGTCACGCAACCGGCGCAGCGTCGCGAGCAGCATGTCGTTGTCGCGCTGGTGAAGCCCGATCGACGGCTCATCGAGCACGTACAACACACCCGACAGGCCCGAGCCGATCTGCGACGCCAGCCGGATGCGCTGGCTCTCGCCGCCGGACAGCGTGCCGCTGGTCCGATCGAGATTCAGATAATCGAGGCCGACATTGTTGAGGAAGCCTAGCCGCTCGACGATTTCCTTCAGGATCGGTTGGGCGATGGCGCGCTGCTGGTCGGTCAGATGTTCGGGCAGGCCGGTAAAGAAGGCCAGCGCATCGACCACCGACAGATGCGTGGCGTAACTGATGTCCTGCATGGCGATCTTGACCGCCAGCGCCTCGGGCTTCAACCGCGCGCCGTGGCAGACTTCGCAGGGCTGCGACGACTGGTAGTTGGCCAGTTCCTCGCGCATCCAGGCGCTTTCGGTCTGAAGCATCCGGCGGTTGAGATTGCCAATGACGCCCTCGAACGGCTTCTTCACGTCGTATGACTTCTTGCCGTCGACAAAGGTCAGCGTGACCGCCTTGCCCTTGGTGCCATGCAGGATCGCCTCGCGGACCTTGTCCTCCAGATCCTTCCACGGCGTCTCCAGCGAGAAACCGAACTCGCGCGCCAGGCTGCCCAGCACCTGCATATAATAGGGGCTGGGCGGGTTGGATTTGGCCCAGGGCACGACCGCGCCCTTCTTGATCGACAACTCGTGATTGGGGACGACCAGGTCCTCGTCGAAGATCAGCTTCTCGCCCAGACCGTCACAGGCTGGGCAGGCCCCCTGCGGCGCGTTGAACGAGAACAGGCGCGGCTCGATCTCGGAAATGGTGAAGCCGCTGATCGGGCAGGCGAACTTTTCCGAAAACACGATCCGGCCATCGGGCGCGTTGTTGCCCAGCACGGCGGACTTGGGCGTCGCGGGCTCGACCGGATCAGCGGGGTCGACATAGGCCAGCCCGTCCGCCAGCTTCAGCGCGGTCTCGAAACTGTCGGCCAGGCGCGTGGCGATATCCTCGCGCACGACCAGACGGTCGACCACCACCTCGATGTCGTGCTTGAACTTCTTGTCGAGCGCGGGCGCCTCGTCGATCTCGTAGAGTTGGCCGTCGATGCGAACGCGGGTGAAGCCCGCCTTCTGCCACTCGGCCATTTCCTTGCGATACTCGCCCTTGCGGCCGCGCACGACGGGGGCGAGCAGATAGAGGCGCGTCCCCTCGGGCAGGGTCATCACTCGGTCGACCATCTGGCTGACCGTCTGCGCCGCGATCGGCTCGCCGGTCGCCGGGCTGTAGGGGATGCCGACTCGCGCCCAGAGCAGGCGCATATAGTCGTAGATTTCGGTGACCGTCGCCACGGTCGAACGCGGATTGCGGCTGGTCGTCTTCTGCTCGATCGAGATGGCGGGCGACAGCCCCTCGATATGGTCGACGTCCGGCTTCTGCATCATCTCCAGAAACTGGCGCGCATAGGCCGACAGCGACTCGACATAGCGCCGCTGCCCCTCGGCATAGATGGTGTCGAACGCGAGGCTGGACTTGCCCGACCCCGACAGGCCGGTGATGACCGTCAGCGTGTCACGGGGAATGTCGATATCGACATCCTTGAGATTATGCTCGCGCGCGCCGCGGACGGAAATCTTGGTCAGCATGAGGCAGGTTCTACTTCTGTTCCGGGAGGAATGCCAGAGGCGAGATAGGGAGCGGGAACGGCCGTTTCGAGAGGGGCGGGCTTGCGGGAACGCGGAAGTCCGGCGCATGATCCCTGCCGATCGCCGTTCGAGGGGGAGTAGTTTCCAACGTGTCCAAGACCTTGCACCTGACCGCCCTGTTGCTGCTGGCCGCCAGCGCCGCCACGCCTGCCTTCGCGCAAAAGGCCGAGAAGACCGAGACCAAGACGACCACCGAAACGAAGGACGATGACAGCAAGCGTCCGCCCCTGCCCGCCGACAAGACGATCAGCCAATCGGCACGGATCGGCGGCCGGGTCGTCAACTACAAGGCGACCATCGGCAAGATCGCGGTGCGCGACGACAAGGGCAAGGAGATCGGGCAGGTCGTCTACACCGCCTATACTGTGCCTGGCGGCGATGTGCGGCGCCCCGTCACCTTCGCGTTCAACGGCGGGCCGGGCGCGGCCTCGGTCTATCTGAACCTGGGCGCAGTGGGTCCCAAGCGCGTGCCATTCGGCGCGCAGGGCGATGCGCCCTCCGACGCGCCGGTGACGACCGACAATCCGAACAGCTGGCTGGACTTCACCGACCTGGTCTTCATCGATCCCATCGGCACCGGCTTCAGCCGCAGCCTGGTCGATGAGGCGGAGACCAAAAAGGCCTTCTTCGCCAACGACCCGGACATCAAATATCTGTCCAAGGTCGTCTATGACTGGCTGGTCAAGGAAGGCCGGTTGCGTTCGCCGAAGTACGTCATGGGCGAAAGCTATGGCGGCTATCGCGCGCCGCGCATCGCCTATGAGCTCCAGTCGCAGATCGGCGTCGGGGTGAATGGCCTGATCATGGTGTCGCCCTATCTCGACCCCGCCTCGGGCGACGATGCCACCGCGCTGTCGCCCTTGCCGTGGATGATCGACCTGCCCTCGATGGCCGCCGCCCAGTTGGAGCGGCAGGGCAAGCTGACGCCCGAAGCGATGGCCGGGGTCGAGGCCTATGCGCGCGGCGACTACCTGCGCGACCTGATGCGCGGGCGGTCGGATACGCAAGCCGTCGACCGGATGGTGACCCGCGTCACCGAGCTGACCGGGCTGGACCCCGCCCTGGTCCGCAAGCTGGGCGGGCGGATCGACACGCGGACGTACCTGCGCGAGATTCACCGCAACGATTCGACGATCGGCAGCATCTACGATTCGAACGTCACCGCCTTCGATCCCTTCCCCTGGTCGTCGCAGCAGCGGTCCAACGACCCGCTGCTCGACTCGCTGATCGCGCCGACGACCAGCGCGATGGTCGACTTCGTGACGCGCGAAGTGGGCTGGAAGACCGATGCGCGCTATCATGCGCTATCCTATGAGGTGAACAGCGCCTGGGATCGCGGCAAGCCCGAGGATGCCCCCGTCACCGACCTGCGCAAGGCGATCGCCAACGATCCCAAGATGAAGGTGATGATCGTGCACGGCTGGGACGACCTGTCCTGCCCGTACTTCGCGTCGCGGCTGATCGTCGACCAGATGCCGAGCTATGGCGTGGCGCAGCGGGTGAAGCTGAACGTCTATCCGGGTGGACACATGTTCTACAGCCGCACTGACAGCGGCGCGGCGTTCCGGCGGGATGCGATGGCGATGTACGGGGGGTGAGCCTCGCACCTCTGTGGAACGATATCCCACAGCCGTTCACGCTGAGCGAAGTCGAAGCGTACGTCCCATGATATTTGCTGGGCGAAGTTCATCCCTTGGCCTTCGACTTCGCTCAGGCTGAACGGGGGTTAGGGGCATAGATTACGCCCCGGCTCCCCCGCTCCGTTCGGGCTGAGCGCAGTCGAAGCCCACGCCCTGTCTGGCGCCTCATGCCAACCCGCGCTAACACGCCAACCGTATACGAAACGGAGCGAGTGACATGGCGGGAATGATCGGCGGATCGACGGCGGAGCGCGAACTGGCGAGCCTGTCGCCCTGGGCGAACCCCGCGCCGGTCATCACGGCACAGGAACGGGCGCAGCGGCTGACGCGCGCGCGCGAACGGATGGGCCAGATGGGCGCCGACGCGCTGCTGATCGATGCGGGCGCCTCTTTGCGCTATTTCACCGGCGTCGCCTGGGGCGCGACCGAGCGGCTGGTGGCGATGCTGCTGCCGATCGCGGGCGAGCCGATCTTCATCTGCCCCGGCTTCGAACTGGGCTCGTTCGAGGCCAGCCTGTCCATCCCCGCCACCGACATCCGCCTGTGGGAAGAGGATAAAAGCCCCTCCGCGCTGGTCGCCGACGCGCTGAAGGCGGCGGGGGCCCAGACCTTGGCGATCGACCCCGCCATGGCCTTCCTGTTCGTCGAGCGTATCCGCGCCGCCGCGCCGGGCGTCGCGCTGGTCGATGCCGGGCCGGTCGTCGATGGCTGCCGCATGATCAAGTCGCCTGCCGAGATCGCGCTGATGCAACAGGCGATGGACATCACGCTGGAGGTGCATCGTCGCGCCGCGCGCATTCTGCACGAAGGCATCCGCGCGTCGGAGGTCATCCGCTTCATCGACCAGGCGCACCGCGCGCTGGGTGCGTCGACCGGCAATTATTTCTGCGCGGTGCAATTCGGGCGCTCGACGGCCTTCCCGCATGGCCTGCCGCAGGACGATGTGCTGCGCGACGGTGACGTGGTGCTGGTCGACACCGGCACGTTGATCGACGGTTATCACAGCGACATCACCCGCACCTATGCGTTCGGTGAGGTCGGTGACGAGGTTCGCCGCATCTGGGACATCGAGAAGGAAGCGCAAGCCGCCGCCTTCGTCGCCGTCCGGCCCGGCGAACCGTGCGAGGCGGTCGACTTTGCCGCGCGCGCCGTGCTGGAGCGGTCGGGCCTCGGCCCCGACTATCGCCTGCCCGGCCTGCCGCATCGCACGGGTCACGGGATCGGCCTGTCGATCCACGAACCCGCCTATCTGGTGCGCGGCGACAAGACCCCGCTGACGCCGGGCATGTGCTTCTCCAACGAGCCGATGATCGTCGTGCCCGACCGCTTCGGCGTGCGGCTGGAGGATCATTTCCACGTGACCGAGACAGGCGCCGCCTGGTTCACCCAGCCCCAGCCCGCCATCGACGATCTGGGATGAAGGATCGCCCCGGCAAAGGCCGGGGCAAGCTTCACGCGAAGCCGCGAAGAGGTTCGCGCGGAGACGCGGAGGCGCGGAGATGACAGCCCGCGCGGCAGCGCTTGGACATCGTCGACAGGTGGAGATGACAGGGCCGCTGGCGCGGCAAGTCCCAACCCTCCGCGTCTCCGCGCCTCCGCGCGAACCTCTTTCCTTCGCAGCTTCGCGTGAACGACGGCCTTATACCACCGTGAACCCCGCCCAGAACGGGTCCTCGCGGTCGATCCAGATCGTGTTGTAGCCAGTCGACACCGCCGAGCCCTGGATCGACGGCACGATCGCGGCCTGACCACCCAGTTCGGTCGCTTCCTCGACCCGACCGATGAAACGGCTGCGGATATAGCTTTCATGCACGAAGCGGTCGCCGACCTTGAGCCGCCCCTTCGCCGCCAGATGAGCCAGCCGCGCCGAGGTGCCGGTGCCGCACGGGCTCCGGTCGATCGCCCGCTCGCCATAGAAGACCGCGTTGCGGCCGTCGGCATCCTCCGCCGAGGGCTTGTCGGCCCACAGCACATGGCTGACCCCCCGGATCGAGGGTTCGAGCGGGTGCACCGGCTCGAACTTTTCGCGCACCAGCTCGCGGATCGTGCGGCTCAGTTCGACCAGCTTCGACGCGCCCAGATCGTCCAGCCCGGTATAGGCCCCCTGCGGCTCGATGATCGCATAATAGTTACCGCCATAGGCGACATCCAGCGTCAACGGACCGAAGCCCGGCACGTCGATCTGAATCCCCTCGGCCGCCAGATAGGCGGGGACGTTGCGGATACGTACGGCCGTGACCTTGGCGCCCTCCTTCTCATATTCGATATGGATGGTGCCAGCGGGCACCTCGACCTTCAGCTTGCCCGGCTCGCGCGGGGTGATCAGGCCGTTTTCCAGGCCGAAGGTGATCATGCCGATCGTGCCATGCCCGCACATGGGCAGGCAGCCGCTCGTCTCGATGAACAGGATCGCGGCGTCGCTGTCCGGCTCGCAGGGCGGATAGAGGAAGCCGCCCGACATCATGTCATGCCCGCGCGGCTCGAAGCACAGGCCGGTGCGGACCCAGTCGAACCGCTCCAGAAAGTCCAGCCGCCGCTCGGCCATGCTGGACCCGCGCAGCAGCGGCGCGCCGCCCGCCACCAGCCGGACGGGATTGCCCGCCGTATGGCCGTCGATGCAGAAAAAGGTATGGCGGATCGTGGGTGACGTCATCGGGATTCCCTTGCTGTAAAATCCGTATACGATATGACCAGGCTCATGCCCAAGCCGGAAAATTACACCTCAGCCTCGGATCGTCGCAGCGCCATCGTCGTGGGCGGCGGCGTTATCGGCACCACCACCGCACTTGCGCTGCAACGCACCGGTTGGACAGTGACGCTGATCGAGGCGGAGGACACTCCGCGCGCCGCGTCCTGGGGCAATGCGGGCCATATTGCGACCGAACAGGCCGAGCCGATAGCCTCGCCCGCGATGGTGCGCGGTTTTGCCAAACGGCTATTCTGTCGCGGCGGTGCACTCGCCCTGCCGCCGCGTGAGATCGCGACATGGCTGCCCTTTTCGCTCCGCCTGCTGAAGGCCGCCCGCCCCGCACGGTACGAACGTTCGCATGAAGCGCTGGCTGCGCTGCTCGCCCAAGCCATGCCTGCGTGGCAGCGGCACGTCGCCGCGCTCGGAGAGCCCGATCTGCTCCGCCCAGACGGCCATGTCGTGCTGTGGGAAACGCCGGAGAGCGCCGCGCGCGGGCTGGCCAACTGGCAGGCGGCGGATACTGGCACCACGCGCTTCCGCTCGCTGCCCGAGGCGGAATTGCAGGACTGGCGCGCCCGGGTTCGCGTGTCCATCGCAGGCGGCATCCGCTTCGAGGGCAGCGGCCAGATCGCCGACCCGACCCGGCTGGCAGAAACCACGACCGCGCGCTTTCTGGCAGATGGCGGCACCCGCCTCATCGCGCGCGTCGCGGTTGTCGGCGACGGCGAGGTCCGCCTGACCGACCATCGCCCCCTGTCCGCCGACCAGATCATCGTGACGGCGGGCGTGGCGAGCGCTGCCCTACTCCGCCCCTTCGGCCTGAAGGCTCCGATCATCGCCGAGCGCGGCTATCACCTCCAGACCGGCCCCGACGTCGACTGGCCCGCCGACCTGCCGCCGGTGGTGTTCGAGGACCGCTCGATGATCGTCACCCGCTTCGCAGGCGGCCTGCGCGCCGCCAGCATCGTCGAGTTCGCCCGCGCCGAAGCCAAGCCCGACCCCGCCAAGTGGAACCGCCTGCGCCACCATATCGCCGCGCTGGGCCTGCCGATCGGTGAGGATGCCAAGCCCTGGATGGGCGCGCGGCCGACCCTGCCGGATTACCTGCCCGCGATCGGCAAGGTGCCGGGGACCAGAGGCGTATCCTACGCGTTCGGGCACAACCATCTCGGCCTGACGCTTGCCCCGATTACGGGCGAGTTGGTGGCGGCAATGGTGGCTGGGGAGTCGACGCCCGTTCCCACGTCGCCGTTCGAATTGCAGCGATTCAGGTGATCCGGGGAAACTCTCCGTCGGACGACGGGTCTTGCCGAATGTCGGGCAGTAGCTAGTCGAAGATGCCAACCGCCGCATCGGCCCATATCGTGCACACCACTGCCACTGTTCCGATCACGATCAGGGCACGGACCGCCAGGGGAGCCGACAGGCGCGGGGCGCATTCGCAGGCAACGCCGATCGTCCCGAGCAATATGGCGGCAAATATGAAGTCGACCAGGCTCCAATCGACCTCACTGGTAAATGGCATTGCTAGCGCCGGTGCGAGAAGCACGCACGTCAGCAGCGCCCAGACGAAATTCCGCAATGCCCGGGAATTGCTCCCCCGTGGATTATGGATCAATTGCATAAGCACTCCATCTGACGGACGGCGGTCAGCATCATGACGTTGTTTGCCGGGTAAGGAAAGTGGCCGAATATGGCGCTTGTCGACCGCTTGGGCGAATGCCCCCCCCTCATGAGCGACCCGCGATACCACGCGATCGAGGTCATACTCACGTCGGCGGTATCACAATCCTTCCCTCGACATCCCGCCCCCATTCGCTATCGGTTAACCACAGCGCATCGGGGGAGCGGCGACCGGGTCCGTGCAGATCAAGCGGCTTCGCATTTCGGGTTTCAAGAGCTTCGTCGATCCGGCCGATCTGGTCATCGAACCGGGGCTGACCGGCGTTGTCGGGCCCAATGGCTGCGGCAAGTCGAACCTGCTCGAAGCACTGCGCTGGACGATGGGCGAGAACAGCGCGCGCTCGATGCGCGGCGCGGGCATGGAAGACGTGATCTTCGCCGGGACAGCCACCCGCCCGCCGCGCGACTTTGCCGAAGTCACGATCCTGGCCGAACGCGAGGGGGACGAGACCGAGATCGTCCGCCGGATCGAGCGGGGCGCGGGCTCGGCCTATCGCATCGACGGGCGCGACGTGCGCGCCAAGGACGTGGCGCTGCTCTTCGCCGACGCCGCGACCGGCGCGCATTCGCCAGCATTGGTCAGCCAGAACCGGATCGGCGCGGTCATCGCCGCCAAGCCCGCCGAGCGCCGCGCGATGCTGGAGGAAGCTGCCGGGATCGCCGGGCTCCATGTCCGCCGCCGCGATGCCGAGACCAAGCTGCGCGCGACCGAGACGAACCTGACCCGGCTGGACGAGGCGATCGCCGATCAGGACGCCCGCATAGGGACGTTGCGGCGACAGGCCCGCGCAGCGGAGCGGTATCGCCTGCTCTCCGACCAGATCCGGGTGGCCGAGGCGCGGATGATCTTCGCCCGCTGGCGCGATGCGGCCGAGGCGGCGGGCGCGGCCAAGATCGAGGCGGAGGCCGCCGAGCGCCGCGTCACCGAAACCACCGCCGCCGAGCGCGAAGCCGCCGCCGCGCAGGAACAGGCGGTAGCGCGCGCCGCCCGGACCCGCGCCGCCTCGCTCGCCGCGCGCGATACGCTGAGCGAGGCGGGTCATGCCCTGTCGCGCACTCGCGACCGCCGCCATGGGCTGCAACGGCGGATCGAGGAACTGGCCGCCGCGCGTACCCGCATCGACGAGGACCGCGCGCGCGAGGATGCGCTGGCGCACGACGCGGCCGCCGCGATCCGGCGGCTGGCCGAGGAGTGCGAGGATCTGGAGGCGCGCATCGCCCATGCGGTGCAGGCCATGCCCCGGCTCGACGCGCTGCTGGCCGAGGCGGAGACGAAGAACCGCAATGCCGAGGTCGCGCTGGCCCGCGCTTTGTCGGCCCAGGCTGCCGAGGCCGCCGAGCGCCGCATCGCGGAGGCGGCGCTGACCGCCGCCCGCGCCCGCCATGCCCGTGCCGAACGCGATGCCCGCGCGGTCGCCTCCGCGATCGAGGCGCTGCCCGACATGGCCGAGCAGGAGGCGGCGCGCGAAGCGGCCATCGCGACCCAGGCCGCCGCCAAGGTCGATGCGGACAAGGCGCGCGCGGCTTTGGGCTGGGCCGAGGAAAGCGAACTGACCGCGACCGGCGAACGCGATGCCGCCGAGGGAGCCCGCGCCCGCGCCATCGCCGCCCTCGCCGCGCTGGAGGCCGAGGCGGCGACGCTGACCCGTGCGACCGCGAGCAAGGGCGGCGACCGACTGCTCGACGAGGTGCAGGCCGAGCCGGGGTTCGAACGCGCGCTGGCGGCCGCGCTGGGCGACGAGCTGGAGACGCCGCTCGTCGACTGGCATGGCTCCCCCGTCGCACCTGACGACCCCGCCGCGCCGGTCGGCACGCTGCGGCTGGGTGAGCGGATCAAGGCGCCGCCTACGCTTGCCCGGCGGCTGTCGCAGATTTTCCTGGTCGAGGCGGATTCTGGCCAGCATTTGAGCGTCGGGCAGCGGCTGGTCACGCGCGAGGGGCGGCTGCGGCGCTGGGACGGATATATCGGCGAGGGCGGCGGCGCGGCGGCGGCGGAGCGGATGGAGCGGCGCAACCGGCTCGCCGCGCTGGAGGCCGAACGTCCGGCGGCCGAGGCGGCGGTACAGACCGCGACCGAGGCGCGCGCCGCGATCGAGGACCGGATCGCCCGCGCCCGCGCCGCCGCCGCCAGCGCGCGGAACCTCCACGCCACCGCCGAAGCATCCTTGCGCGATGCCCAGCGTGCCGAGGACCGGGCGCAGGCGGTGATCGAGCGGCTGTCCGCCCAGCGCACCGATCTTGCCGCACGCGCCGAACGCATCGCCGCCGAGATGGACGAGGCGCTGGCCGAATGCGACCGCGCCCAGGCGACGCTGGCCGGACTGCCCGATGGCACGGCAAATGCGGCGGAGACGGCGCGGCTCCAGCAGGAGACACAGCTGGCGCGCTCGGCGGTGGCGCTGGCCCGGTCGGAGCGGACGACGCTGGAGCGCAGCCTGACCCAGACTCGCGACCGGCTGTCCGCCGCGATGGCCGAGGCGCAGGGCTGGGACCAGCGTGCGGGCCAGGCGGCGGGCCGGATCGCCGAGATGGACGACCGCGCCGCGACGCTCGACCGCGACGCCGCCGCGCTGGCCGACCAGCCCGATCTGCTGGCCGAGGAGATCGCCCGGCTCGCCGCCGCGCATGACACCGCCAAGGCCGAGGCGGAGCGCACCCAGATCGAGGAAGCCGACGCCGAACGCGCGCTGCGTGCCATCGAGGCCGCGCATGCCGAGACCCATGCGCTGTTGTCCGCCGCGCGGGAGGCGCGCGCGGGCGCGCTGGCGCGGGTTGAGAATCACGAACTCCGCCGGGTCGAGCTGGGCCGTGTGTCGGGCGAACGCTTCGCCTGCCCCGCACCGGTGCTGCCCGAGAAACTGGCCTTCGACAGCGCCAGCGTCGGCTCGCCCCAGGCCGAGGCGGCCGCGCATGACAAGCTGTCCGCCGACCGCGAACGCATCGGCCCGGTCAATCTGGTCGCCGAACAGGAACTGGCCGATCTGGAGGCGAGCGGCGCGGCCAGCGCCGCCGAGCGCGAGGATCTGGTGCAGGCGGTGGCACGGCTGCGCAGCTCGATCGGACTGCTCAACCGCGAGGGGCGGCAGCGGCTGCTGGAGGCGTTCGAGGCGGTGAACGGTCATTTCCAGACCTTGTTCGCGACGCTGTTCGACGGCGGCTCGGCGCATCTGGCGCTGATCGACTCGGACGATCCGCTGGAGGCGGGGCTAGAGATCATGGCGCAGCCGCCGGGCAAGCGGCTCCAGTCGCTTACGCTCTTGTCGGGGGGCGAGCAGGCGCTGACGGCGGTGGCGCTGATCTTCGGCCTGTTCCTGACCAATCCGGCGCCGATCTGCGTGCTGGACGAGGTCGATGCGCCGCTGGACGACGCCAATATCGACCGCTTCTGCGGCCTGCTCGACCGGATGACGCGCGAGACGGATACGCGCTATCTGATCGTGACGCACAATGCGGTGACGATGAGCCGGATGCACCGGCTGTTCGGCGTGACGATGATCGAGCGCGGGGTCAGCCGGTTGGTGTCGGTGGATTTGCAGGCGGCGGAGACGTTGCTGGCGGCGGAGTGAGGCCGCGTTTCAAAACGCCGACCTGGCGAATCATCGCCGTACCCCGGCGAAGGCCGGGGTCCAGTTGCGGTGCGCTGTCGCAGGTGGGACGCCTTTGCCTCCCCCGCATCGAATAGCGCGCCACCGACTTGGTGGAGCCTGGGCCCCGGTCTTCGCCGGGGTACGGCTGCATTTTTAGAAACGCCTCTTAGGATGAGTGAAGGCGAAGCCCTCACGGCAGCAGGAACGTCCCCTCGATCACCGTGACGCATCCACCGCCCAGGATCACCCGGTCGCCATCCAGCCGACAGGTCAACCGTCCGCCCCGCGCACTGGCCTGCTCCGCCACGAAGGACTCACGGCCCAGCTTCTGCGTCCAGTAGGGCGTCAGCACCGCATGCGCCGCGCCCGTCACCGGGTCCTCGTCGATGGCGAAGGCGGGCACGAAGACGCGGCTCACCACATCGGCCTCCCCCGCCCCGCCGCGCGCGGTCAGGATCACGACATAGCGCCCCGCCTTGGCCAGCGCGGTAAAGTCCGGCGTGCAGCCTCGCACCGTCGCCACATCGTCGACAACCACGACCGCATAGCCCGCCGGATGGCGCAGCGTCTCGACCACGCCGTCCACGCCCAGCGCCTCGATCACCTCCGGCAGCGCCTCGGGCGACGGCGTACGCTCCGGTAAGGACATGCTGTAGCCCAGCCCGTCGCGCGCGACCTCCAGCATTCCGGCATGGCGCGTCGCGAACCGCACGCGGTCGCGCGTCGTATCCGACGACAGCACCACATGTCCGCTCGCCAGCGTGGCGTGGCCGCACATCTCGACCTCGTCGCCCGGCGTGAACCAGCGCAGCTCGAAATCCGCCTCACCGCCGTCCATCGGCACCAGGAAGGCGGTCTCCGACAGGTTGTTCTCCTGCGCGATCGCCAGCAGCGTGGCGTCGCCCGGCCAGGAGGACAGCGTCATCACCGCCGCCGGATTGCCGCCGAAAGCCGCGTCGGCAAAGGCGTCGACCTGGGTGAAGGGTATGCGCATCAATAGCCTACCCGCTTGCCGAACCAGTGGGGGGTCACGTCCGCCTCGACCAGCGGATTGTCGGTGTCGACATGGCCTTCGGGATCGAGATGGATCAGCACCTCGACCTTGGGGAAGGCGCGGCGCAGCGCCCGCTCGACGCCCTCGACCACGTCATGCGCGGCGGCGACCGTCATGTCGCGGTCGACCTCCATATGGAATTGCGCGAAGTCGTGGCTGCCCGAGCGGCGGGTGCGGAAGTCGTGTATGCCCTTCAGCCCCGGCTGGCGCGCGGCGACGTCGAGGAAGGCGGCGCGCTGGTCGTCGGACCATTCCTTGTCCATCAGCTGGTCGATCGCGGTCGAGGATGCCTGGAACGCGCCCCAGGCCAGCCACACGGCGATGGCGATGCCGAAGACCGGGTCCGCGCCGTGCCAGCCGAAATACTGGTCCAGCACCATCGCGATGATGACCGATCCGTTGAGCAGCACGTCCGACTGGTAATGGACATTGTCGGCCAGGATCGCGACCGAACCGGTGCGACGGATCACGCTGCGCTGATAGGCGAGCAGGACGATGGTCGCCAGGATCGCGATCACCGACACGCCGATGCCGAATTCCGCGTCGCTGGTCGGATTGTCCGCGCCCAGCGCCATGACCGCGCGCCAGGCGATCCCCGCCGCCGAGGCGGTGATCAGCGCGACCTGGAACAAGGCCGCCAGCGCCTCCGCCTTGCCGTGCCCGAAGCGATGGTCGTGGTCGGCCGGGGTCGCCGCCAGCCGCACGCCGTACAGCGTCACCAGGCTGGCCAGCAGGTCGAGCGCGGTGTCGGCGAGCGACCCCAGCATCGCGACCGAGCCCGTCCGCCACGCGGCGAACCCCTTCAGCGCCAGCAGGAACAGCGCCATCGCGACGCTGGCCAGCGCCGCCTTGGTCGCCAGCGGGATGACCTTCTTGCGTTCGTCCTGGGTCACGGGAACAGCAATCCCTCGTCCCAGCCATGTTCGCCGGTGCGGGTGAAGACGCGGCGCTCGTGCAGCCGGTGTTCGCGGTCGAGCCAGAACTCGATCCGCTGCGGGGTCACGCGGTATCCGCCCCAATGCGGCGGGCGCGGCACAGCGCCGCCCTCGAAGCGGGCGCGCATCTCCTCGAAGCGCGCCTCGAACGTCTCGCGGGCGTCGAGCGGGCGCGACTGGTCCGAGGCCCAGGCGCCGAGCTGCGAGTCGCGGCCCCGGCTGGCGAAATAGGCGTCCGATTCGGCATCGTCGACGCGCGACACCGGCCCCTCGATGCGGATCTGGCGGCGCAGCGATTTCCAGTGGAAGAGAAGCGCGGCGTTGCTGCCCTCGCCCAGGTCCTGCGCCTTGCGGCTCTCGCGGTTGGTGTAGAACACGAATCCGCGGCGGTCATGGCCCTTCAGCAGGACCATGCGTACCGAAGGTTGCAGGCGCGCATCTACCGTCGCCAGCGCCATCGCGTTGTAATCGTTGATTTCGCTCGCCCGCGCCTCGGCAAGCCACGCATCGAACAGGGCAAAGGGATCGTCAGCCATGCGCCCGCCCATACGCCTGTGGGGTCGGAAAACCAATGTCGGGAACGGAAACGCTGAGTCCGTCATTGGAGGGATTACGCAACGGAGATTTCCCCAATGCCCGCACGCGCTTACTGGCAGGGCCAGATACGCCTCGCGCTCGTATCGATCCCGGTCGAGATCTATCCGGCGACCAAAAGCGGCGCGACCATCCAGTTCAAGCAGATCCACGAACCCAGCGGCAAGCCGATCCATTACGAAAAGGTCGTCAACGACATCGGCCCGGTCGACACCGACGAGATCGTGAAGGGCTATCAGGTCGCCAAGGGCGATTACGTCCTGCTCGACCAGGACGAGATCGACGCGGTCAAGCTGGAGTCGAAGAAGACGTTGGAGCTGACCCGCTTCGTCGATGCGGGCGAGATCAACGTCCTTTACTATGAGCGCCCCTATTTCGTCGTGCCCGCCGACGATCTGGCCGAGGAAGCCTTTATCGTCCTGCGCGAGGCGTTGAAGCGGACGGGCAAGGTCGGGCTGGGCCAGCTGGCGCTGCGGGGGCGCGAATATATCGTCAGCCTGCGGCCCTGCGGGCGCGGGCTGATCCTGGAGACGCTGCGCTACGCCGACGAGGTGAACAAGGCGCAAAGCTATTTCAGCGACATCGGCGATGCCAAGCCCGATGCCGAGCTGCTCGATCTGGCCGAAGCGTTGATCGAGAAGAAGTCCGGCCCCTTCGACCCCAAGCAATTCCACGATCATTATGTCGAGGCGCTGCACCGCCTGATCGAACGCAAGCGCAAGGCCAAGGGCAAGAAGGTCATCGAGGACGAGGAGGACGCAACGCCCAAGTCGAGCGGCAATGTCGCCGACCTGATGGCGGCACTCAAACAGTCGATGGAGACGGGCGAGACGCGCAGCCGATCCCGCAAGGCTCCGGCCCAGACGACCCGCAAGACGCCTGCGAAAAAGACCACCCGCAAAGCCCCGGCGCGCAAACATGGCTGATCCGCTCGAACGCTATAACGCCAAGCGCGACTTCACCCGCACCGCCGAACCGGCGGGGACGCTGGCGCCGGGCCAGGGCAACAGCTTCATCGTGCAGAAGCATGACGCGACCCGGCTCCACTGGGACTTCCGGCTGGAGGTGGACGGGGTGCTCAAAAGCTGGGCGGTCACGCGCGGGCCGAGCCTGGACCCTGACGAAAAGCGGCTGGCGGTACGGACCGAGGATCATCCGCTATCCTATGCGACGTTCGAGGGGACCATCCCGGCGGGCGAATATGGCGGCGGCACGGTGATGCTGTGGGATCGCGGCACCTGGTCGCCGGTCGCGGGCAAGAGCGCGAAGGATCTGGAGGACGGGCATCTCCACTTCATCCTCGATGGCGAGCGGATGAAGGGCGAATGGCTGCTCGTCCGCATGAAGCCACGGGGCAAGGAGAAGCGCGAGAACTGGCTGCTGCGCAAGGTTGCCGACGCCCAGGCCGGGGGCACCGACACGCTGACCGATCAGGCGCTGACCAGCGTGTCGACCGGACGGACTATGGCGCAGATCGCCGAAGGGAAAGCGGCGAAGCCAAAGTCCGCCAAGGCAGCGAAGGCGCGGCCGGGCAGTGCGAAAGCGAAGGCCGAGGCGAAAGCGGGCACGATGCCCGAATTTCAGCCCCCGGCGCTCTGCACTTTGGTCGATCAGGTCCCCGCCGGAAATGGCTGGCTGCATGAGATCAAATATGACGGCTACCGCGCGCTGATCGCGGTCGGCGGGGGCGAGGCGCGGGTCTTCACCCGCAGCGGGCTGGACTGGAGCGAGAAATTCCCCGGCATCGTGGCGGCCGCCGCCGACCTGCCCGTCACCAGCGCGCTGATCGACGGAGAGATCGTCGCGTTCGAGGACGGCCGTCCCGACTTCTCGACGCTGAAGGATGCGATCGGCACGGCCAAGCCGATGAGCCTGTTCGCCTTCGACCTCCTCTCACTGGACGGCGAGGATGTGACCGGCCTGCCGCTGGTCCAGCGCAAGGAACGGTTGCGCGGCATCGTGCCCAAGGGCGACGGGACGATCCAGTTCGCCGAACACGTCACCGGCTCGGGCGAGGCGCTGTTCGACAAACTGTGTGCCGAGGGGCTGGAAGGCGTCGTCTCCAAACGCGCCGACAGCCGCTATCCCAATGCGCGCAGCCGCGACTGGCTGAAGATCAAATGCCTGAAGCGGCAGGAGTTCGTGATCGTCGGCTGGCTGCCGTCCGACAAGGCGCGGCGGGGGTTGAAGTCGCTGCTGCTGGGGGTGAACCGCGACGGCAAGCTGGCCTATGTCGGCAAGGTCGGCACCGGCTTTACGCAAGACCGCATGGCCGAGTTGCGCACCTTGCTCGACGCCCGCCCCCGCAAGACCGCCCCCGTCGAGGCGCCGCGCGCGATGGTACGCGGCGCGAAATGGGTGCGCCCCGATCTGGTCGCCGAGATCGCCTTTACCGAGACGACGCCCGACGGCCTGCTCCGCCACCCCAGCTTCATCGGCCTTCGCGAGGACAAGCCTGCCGATCAGGTGGTCGAGGAACGCCCCGCCCCCGCGCCTTCGGCCGAGGAGAGCGATATCGCCATCACCCATCCCGAACGGGTGATCTTTCCCGACGGCGACCTGACCAAGGGCAATCTCGCCGATTATGTCGCGGCGGTCGCCCCGCTGATGCTGCCCTGGGTCGCGCGCCGACCGGTCAGCCTGGTCCGCTGTCCGCAGGGGCGGGCGCGGGCATGCTTCTTCCAGAAGCATGACGCGGGCAGTTTCGGACCGCATGTCCATTCGGTGCCGATCCAGGAAAAGGACGGCGGCACCGAACCCTATCTCTATATCGAGGATGCGGAGGGCCTGCGCGCCTGTATCCAGATGGGCTCGATCGAGTTTCACGGCTGGGGCTCCTCCATCGCCACGCTGGAACAGCCCGACCGGATGATCTTCGACCTCGACCCCGACCCGTCCGTGACCTTCGACGATGTGAAACGCGCCGCCGTGCATATCCATGACCAGCTCGCCGAACTGGGCCTGACCAGCTTTGCCATGCTGTCGGGCGGCAAAGGGGTGCATGTCGTCGTACCGCTGACCCCGAACGCCGAATGGCCCGCCGTGTCGGATTTCGCCGAACGCTTCGCCAAGGCACTGGCAGAGAGCGATCCCGACCGCTTCGTCGCGGTGGCGACCAAGGCCAGGCGCAAGGGCCGAATCTTCATCGACTGGCTGCGCAACCAGCGCGGGGCGACCGCCGTCATGCCCTATTCGGCGCGGGCGAGATCGGGCGCGCCGGTCGCGGCCCCGGTGGCGTGGCGCGAGCTGGACGGCATCGATACGGCGGCGCGCTGGACGATCCGCGATGCCGGGGAACTGGCGACGCGCGCGGGCAGCGCGGCGTTGCGCGGCTGGGGTGTGGCGGATCAAATCCTGCCCGATCTCTAATCGCCTGTTGCAACCTTGGGCCGATCCGGCGATTTTCCCCGCCGATGGACCCCTCCGAGGATAGCCCCGCGCAGGCCGCCGCCTGGATCGACGCCTATCGCGCGGCCGCCCCCGGCGCGGACGTGCTGGCGCGGTCCGGCGACCCGGCCTGGTCCGCCATGCTGGAGGAACTGGCCGCCGTCGCCAGCAACCTGGCCCATGCGCGCGAGCGGGTGCAGCGCCACGCCGCCGATATCGGTACCGGCTTTCGCATCATCGGCGAAACCGACGAGCGGCCTTGGCCCGTCTCGCCCGTCCCCCTGCTGATCGACACCCGGGAATGGGCGGGGATCGAGGCGGGCGTGATGCAGCGTGCCGCGCTGCTGGAGACGATCCTCGCCGATCTCTACGGCCCCGGTCGGCTCGTGGCGGAAGGGCTCATCCCCGCCGCACTGGCGACCGGCAGCCCCTATTTCCTGCGGCCCATGGTCGGTGTGACGCCGCCCGGCGGCCATCATCTGAGCTTCGTCGCCTTCGACCTGGCGCGCGGGCCGGACGGCGAGTGGCGGGTGCTGGCCGATCATCTGCGCAACCCGGCGGGGGCGGGCTATGCGCTGGAGAACCGGCTGGCGGTCAGCCGGACGCTGGGCGGCCTGCAGAACCGGCTGAACGTGCAGCGGCACGCGCCCTTCTTCGCCGCCTTCCGCGCCGGGCTGGCCGCCCAATGCCGCCGCACCGATCCGCGTATCGGCCTGCTGACGCCGGGCCGGTTCAACCCGAGCTACCCGGAACAGGCGCATCTGGCGCGCTATCTCGGCCTGTTGCTGGTCGAGGGCGCGGACCTCGCCGCGATCGAGGGGCAGGTCTATGTCCGCACCGTTGCGGGACTGAAGCGGATCGACGCGCTGTGGCGGCGGCTCGACCCCCGGATGCTCGACCCGCTGGCCTTTGACAGCCATTCGCAGATCGGCGTGCCCGGCCTGATCGACGCCTATGTCGAGGGGCAGGTGGTGATCGCCAATGCGCCAGGCGCGGGCGTGCTGGAGAGCCCCGCCGTCTCCGCCTTCCTGCCCGCGCTGGCACAGGCTCTGGCGGGTGTGCCGCTGATGCTGCCCAATATCGCGACATGGTGGTGCGGTGGTCCGCGCCAGGCCGCGCATGTCGCCGAGCATCTCGACACGCTGCTGATCGCCCCCGCCTTCGGCCCCCGCCCGCTGGGCCTGCCAGATGGCGCTCGCACAGGTGCGAGCCTGTCGGCCGAGGAGCGCGCCACGCTGCTCACCGACATGGCGAAACGCCCGCAGGATTATGTCGGGCAGGAGATGGTGCGCCTGTCGACCATGCCCGTGGTCATCGGCGACCGGCTGGAGCCGCGCCCCTTCACCTTGCGCGTCTTTGCCGCGCGTGACGGCGAGGGGCGGTGGACCGTCATGCCCGGCGGCTTCGGCCGGATCGGCGACCATCCCGAGGCGACCGCGGCGATGATCGGCGAAGGGCTGTGGTCCGCCGATGTCTGTGTCCATGGGCCGGAGCCGGTGACGCCCATGTCACTGCTCGCCGACCCCGATTCGCTGCATGTCCGGCGCAATCCGGGGACGTTGCCCAGCCGGGTGGCGGACAATTTCTATTGGCTGGGCCGCTATCTGGAGCGGGGCGAGGCGCTGCTCGCGGCGATCCGCGTGATGCTGGGCAATTCGATCGACGTCGATGGCGGCGCCGCGCTCGACCCGCGCACGGTCGGGCGGCTGGTCGGCCTCATCACCGGCGGCGGCGCGGCCCCGCATCCCGACAGCCTGCACCGCGCCGCGCTCACCCAGTTCGCGCGGACCGCGATGGAGGATGAGGGCTTTCATTCGGTCGCCCGCATCAACCGGCTCGCGCGCGGGATCAGCGAAGGGTCGCGCGACCGCCTGTCCGCCGACATGGTGCGGCTGCTGGAAGCCCCCTTCCCCAGCCATGCCGGGATGCTCGACCGGGCGGGATCGCTGCAACGCCGCTATGCCGCGATCGCCGGGCTGTCGGCCGAGCATATGGTGCGCACCACCGCCTGGCGCTTCCACGATCTCGGTCGCCGCGTCGAGCGGGCGGTGGCGGTGGCGCGCGCGACGCGGCTGTTCGGCATGGCGGGGGCGTCGGCGGACGACCTGTCCACCCTGCTCGACCTCGCCAACAGCCAGATCAGCTATCGCCAGCGTTATCCGACCGGCCTGGCCCGCGTCGCCGTGGTCGATCTGGTCGCGCTCGATCCCAACAACCCGCGCGCGCTCGCCTATCAGACCGCGCGCATCGCCGACTGCCTGTCGCGCCTGCCCGTCCTGTCCGACGACGACATGGCCGAGCCGCAACAGGCGCAAGCCATCGCCATCCGCGCCGCGTTGGAAACGGCGGACGCCCGCACGCTCGACGCCGATACGCTGGGCGATGTCGAGCGGCGGCTGGGCCTGCTGTCGGAAGCGATCGCGCGCCGCTATTTCCTTCAAGGCGCGGAGCCGTTGCGCGCCGGGGGACTTACCCTGGCATGAGAGACGGGGCATGATCTACGACATCCGCCACATCACCCGCTTCGATTACGGCGCGCAGGTCAAATATGCGCGCTGCAATCTGCGGCTGAAGCCCATCGACTGGCCCGGCCAGACGCTGGAGGCGTACGACCTGATCGTCGAGCCGGTCGGCCGCACGCGCGCCGCCCATGCCGAAGCGGGGCTGGCGCATGTCACCCGGCTGGTGGTCGACCGCCCGGTGCGCAGCCTGACCATCGAGAGCCGCGCGCGCATGGTCGTCGATCGTCCGGTGCCGATGCCGTCCCCGAATGATCCGACACTGGCCGAAGTCTCCGCGCTCGCCCGAAGCAGCCGCGACCTGTCGGCGGTGAGCCCGGCCAATTACATCTTCCCCTCGCCGCTGATCCCGCTCGACCCCGCCATAGCCGAATGGTGCGCGCCGGATCTGTCGCCGGAACGCGGCGCGCTGGAGGCGGGGTTCGCGCTCGCCAACCGCATCCAGCGCGAATTCGCCTTCGACCCCGCCGCCACTTTGGTCGACACGCCCCCGGCCGAGGCGTTCCGCCAGCGGCGCGGCGTGTGCCAGGACTTTGCGCAGATCATGATCACGGGCCTGCGCGCCGCGGGCATCCCGGCGGCCTATGCCTCGGGCTATATCCGCACGCTGCCGCCGCCGGGCCAGGCGCGGCTGGTCGGCGCGGACGCGACCCATGCCTGGGTGCTGATCTGGGGCGGGCCGGAGCATGGCTGGGTCGGGGTCGATCCGACCAACGGCATCTGGATGGCGGGCGATCACATCATCGTCGCGGTCGGCCGCGACTATGCCGAGATCGCGCCGGTCGATGGCGTCGTCCTAGGCTCGGGCGCGCAGAAAATGGACGTCAGCGTCGACGTCGCGCCGTTGGAAGAGATGGTCGCGGGATAGCCCGCCATCCCGCGACCAGACCCAACCTCCGTTCGCACTGAGCGAAGTCGAAGTGCACGCCGGACCGTTCCCCGCGAGTTGTATCCCGTGGCCTTCGACTTCGCTCAGGCTGAACGGAGGTTGGGGATAGACGCAGGTCGGGTTTAGCCCTCTTCCGTCACCGCATTGGGATTGTCCTTGTCCGGGTCCGGATGCCCGCCCTTGCCGTGATAGGCCGCGCCGCTCTGGCCGCCATGGAAATCGCCTTCGCGCTCGGGCACGCCTTCGTACCCGCCGCCCTGGCTCTCGCCACCATGTTTGCCGGGCGCATCCGAAACGCCGTCCGGCGCCCCCTTCTTGCCGTCCTTGCCAACGGCCTGCATCGGTTCGGTCATGATCCGTCTCCTTCCGGCGGTCCAACGCATGGGGAACGGATTGCGCTCCGGCACGGACTCCCCCACATGAGAAGGTAATACACTGCCAACGGGGAACAGAGTGGCCGATCCATATCAGACGCTGGGCGTGAGCCGCATGGCCAGCGAAGCCGATATCAAGAAAGCCTATCGCAAGCTGGCGAAGGAACTGCATCCCGACCGCAACAAGGACAATCCGAAAGCGGCGGAGAAGTTCAGCCAGGTCACCAACGCCTATGACCTGCTGAACGACAAGGACAAGCGCGCCCGGTTCGACCGGGGCGAGATCGATGGCGACGGCAACCCCACCTCGCCCTTCGGCTATAGCGGCGGCCCCGGCGGTTTCGGCGGCGGTCCGCGCCCGGGTGCGGGCGGCACTGGTGGGGCCGGGGGCGGTTTCCGCCAGCAATTCGATTTCGGCGGCGAGGGCGCCGACATGTCGGATATCTTCGAAGGGATGTTCAGCGGTGCCGGGCGCGGCGGTTTTTCGGGCGGCTTTGGCGGGTTCGGCGGACGGGGCCGTTCCGCCGCCAAGGGCGCGAACAGCGCCTATGCCCTGCGTGTCCCCTTTGTCGACGCCGCCACGCTCAGCCCGCAGCGGATCACGCTGGCCGATGGCAAGACGATCGACCTGAAACTGCCCGCCGGTGTCGAGAGCGGCACCCAGATGCGCCTTGGCGGCAAGGGCGAGCAAGGCCCCGGCGGCCCCGGCGACGCGATCATCACCATCGAGGTCGTCCCCCATGCCTTCTTCACCCGCGACGGCGACGATGTCCGACTGGACCTGCCCATCTCGCTGGCCGAGGCGGTGCTGGGCGGCCAGGTGAAGGCGCCGACGGTCGAGCGTCCGGTGATGCTGACCGTGCCCAAGGGCACCAGCTCGGGCAAGACGCTGCGCCTGAAGGGCAAGGGCTTTCACAAGAAGGATGGCGGGCGCGGCGACCAGTTGATCACGCTGATGATCGACATCCCCGCCGATGATGCCGCGCTACAACAGTTTGCGGCGGAATGGACCGACGGCAGGAACCCGAGGGCCGCCATGGGCGTCTGATCGTTCCATGAGCGATGTGAACGGCCTGACTCCAGAAGAACGCGCACACCATCCAGGCAAGGCTCGACAGCGGCTGGACCGGCAGATCGCCAAGGTCCGGCCCGGCTCTTATGCTTTTGAAATCCTGAAACGAACGAGCCTGGGCGTGTTCAATGACGGGTTCATCCATGCCGGGAACCTCGCCTATCTGGCGTTGATGACGCTGTTCCCCTTCTTCATCACCACCGCCGCGCTGCTCTCGCTGTTCGGGCAAAGCAACGAGACGCAGCATGCGGTGGAGAGCTTCCTCCACGTCCTGCCCCCCGATGTCAGCGAGCTGTTGCGCAAGCCCATCTCCGACGTGCTGGCGGCACGGACCGGATCGCTGCTGTGGCTGGGCGGGCTGGTTGGCCTGTGGACGGTCGGCGGGTTCATTGAGACGATCCGCGACATCTTCCACCGCGCTTACGGCGTAAAGGCGACGGCCGCCTTCTGGAAATCGCGGCTGTCCTCGACGCTGGTCATGATCGCCTCGGTCGTCGTCGCGCTGTTGTCCTTCCTGGCGGCCGGTATCCTGACGGCGGCGGAGCAGTTCATCTATCGCCTCGTCCCCTTCGCGCAGGACATGGCGGGCTGGATCGGCCTGTCGCGACTGATCCCCGGCGTAGTCATGTTCGGTGCGCTTTACCTGCTCTTCTATTCGGTCACGCCGGGGAAATATCGCGAGAGCGACTGCCCCAAATGGCCGGGGGCCCTGTTCACCGCCGCCTGGTGGGTCAGCATGACCGCGCTGCTGCCCTGGGTCCTGTCCAAGCTGGGTGGCTATGACCTGACCTATGGCAGCCTGGCGGGCGTCGTCGTGATGCTATTGTTCTTCTATCTCATAGGCCTGGGGCTGGTTTTCGGCGCGCATTTGAACGCGGCACTGGCGGAACCCCCCGAACCGGCGCTAGAGAGGGGGATTGATGGAAGTGAACCGGCAGGAGCGGTAACGGCGTGAACGGATTGATGGCAGGCAAGCGGGGGCTCATCATGGGCCTGGCCAATGACAAATCGCTGGCCTGGGGCATCGCCAAGCAGCTTTCGGAGGCGGGCGCGGAGCTCGCCTTTTCGTATCAGGGCGCGGCGATGGAAAAGCGGGTCCGCCCGCTGGCCGAACAGCTGGGCGTGGCGCGCCTGTTCGATTGCGACGTCTCCGAGATGGAGTCGCTCGACAAGCTGTTTGTCGATCTGAAGGTCGAGTGGCCGACGATCGACTTCGTGGTTCACGCCATCGGCTTTTCGGACAAGTCGCAGCTGCGTGGAAAATATTACGACACCACGCTCGACAATTTCCTGATGACCATGAACATCTCGGCCTATTCGCTGGTCGCCGTCGCCCAGCGTGCGCGGACGATGATGCCCAAGGGCGGCTCGATCCTGACGCTGACCTATTATGGCGCGGAAAAGGTCATCCCGCATTATAACGTCATGGGCGTGGCCAAGGCGGCGCTGGAGACCAGCGTGAAATATCTCGCGGTCGACCTCGGCCCGGAGAATATCCGCATCAACGCGATCTCGGCGGGCCCGATCCAGACGCTGGCCGCGCGCGGCATCGGCGACTTCAACTATATCCTGAAGTGGAACGAGCTGAACGCGCCGATGCGTCGCACCGTGACCATCGAGGATGTCGGCGGCGCTGGCCTCTATATGCTGTCCGACCTGTCCTCGGGCGTGACCGGCGAGATCCACCATGTCGACGCCGGGTATAATGTCATCGGCATGAAGGCCGAAGACGCGCCGGACATCGCGCTGGCGTAACCCCGATCCTCCCCAAGCTCTGCTTGGGGAGGGGGACCATGCGAAGTATGGTGGAGGGGCATGGCGGGTCGTAAGACAACCTGCCTTCCAGAATGCGACACCCCTCCGTCAGGCCTGCGGCCTGCCACCTCCCCTTACAGGGGAGGAATGGGCGGCCAACTTTATCTATCGCGCCTTGCGCCTCGGCGACGCTAAAGACGAACCCATGTCCGACCAGCCTTCCGCCGCCATCACCATCCGCCCGGCCCAAGGGCAGGACGTCGCCGCGCTCGACGCGCTGCTCGTCGCCAGCTTCCCCGCCCCCGCCGAAGCCGCGCTGGTCCGCGACCTGTGCGTGGAGGGCGACATGGTGCTGATGCTGGTCGCCATCGACGAGGCCACGGACGGGCTGATCGGCGCGATCGCCTTCAGCCGGATGGCGGTCGAGATCGGCGGCAAGCCCATCAATTCCGTCGCCCTCGCCCCCATCGCGGTCGCGCGCGACTGGCGGCAGCAGGGCGTCGGCGAGGCTTTGGTCGCCGCTGGGCTCGAACGGCTTGAAAAGGAAGGCGTCGTCCTGTGCTTCGCATTGGGCGATCCCGCTTTCTATGGCCGCTTCGGTTTCGCCGCCGATGTCGCGAGCGGCTTCGACAGCCCCTATGCGGGCGACTATTTCCTGGCCGCCCCGCTGCAGGGCGGCTTGATCCCCTGCGGCGTGCGCGGGGCCGCCACACATGCGCCGGCCTTTGCCCGGCTGGGAGATGCTGCGTGAGCTTCAACAGTTTCGGCCGCCTGTTCCGCTTCACCACTTGGGGCGAGAGCCATGGCCCGGCGCTGGGCGCGGTGGTCGACGGGTGCCCGCCGGGCATCGCGCTGTCGGAAGAGGACATCCAGCCCTGGCTCGACAAGCGCCGTCCGGGCACCAGCCGCTTCACCACGCAGCGCCGCGAACCCGATCAAGTCCGCATCCTGTCGGGCGTGTTCGAGGGGCGGACCACCGGCACGCCGATCAGCCTGATGATCGAGAATGTCGACCAGCGGTCCAAGGATTATGGCAACGTCGCGCTCGCCTATCGCCCCGGCCATGCCGATTATGCCTATGACGCGAAGTACGGCTTTCGCGACTATCGCGGCGGCGGGCGATCCTCGGCACGCGAGACGGCGGCGCGGGTCGCGGCGGGTGCGGTCGCCCGCGCCGTGATCCCGCAGGTGAAGATTCGCGCCTGGGTCGAGTCGATCGGCGGCGATCGGATCGACTATGAGGCGTTCGACGATGCGCAGATCGACGCCAACCCCTTTTTCTGCCCCGATGCGGCGGCCGCCGAACGCTGGGAAGCGATCGTCGACGGCGCGCGCAAGTCCGGCTCCTCCGTCGGCGCCGTCGTCGCGTGCGAAGCGACCGGCGTGTCCGCCGGTTGGGGCGCGCCACTCTATGCCAAGCTGGACAGCGAACTCGCCTCCGCCTGTATGAGCATCAATGCGGTCAAGGGTTTCGAGATCGGCGACGGGTTCGCCGCCGCTGCGCTGACCGGTGAGCAGAATGCCGATCCGATGCGCGCTGGCAATGGTGGCCCGCGCTTCCTGGCGAACCATGCGGGTGGCATCGCGGGCGGTATCGCCACCGGCCAGCCCGTCACGATGCGGGTCGCGTTCAAGCCGACCAGCTCGATCCTGACCCCGGTCGACACCATCACCCGCACCGGTGAGGAAACGCAGATCGCCACCAAGGGCCGTCATGACCCCTGTGTCGGCATTCGCGGCGTTCCCGTGGTCGAGGCGATGGTCGCGCTGGTTTTAGCCGATCAGGCGTTGCTTCATCGCGGCCAATGTGGTTAACTAGAGGAACGGACGTTCTCCTGCCTCGTTAACCATTACGAGAATAAAGCAGGAGAGAATCAATGCGTTACATGCATGTAATCGCCGCCGCCGCGCTTGTGATCCCCGCTGCGGGCTTCGCCCAAGTGTCGGGCGGCACGGCTGGCGGAATGTCGGGACAGACCACCGCACCGGGGCAGTCGATGCCGGGTCAGACCATGCCGGGGCAGATGCCCGGCCAGACCATGGGCCAGCCCGGTGACACGATGAGCACGACGCCCGGCACCACCACCCGCTCGACGACGCGCGGCAAGAGCCGCAGCCGGACGACCACGCCGGACAGCACGGTCAACACCCCCTCGACCCTGCCGGACGCCACCGGATCGTCCACCACGACCGGCAGCGGTACGCTTGGCAGCGATCCGACCACCAGCGGCCAAGTCGGCACCGGCACCAGCGGTGGGACCACGACGCCGCCGGGCAGCAGCGGCGGCATGTAATCCCTTTCGGGTTCGTCACTATGGCAAGGACCCGGTCGCACAGGCGGCCGGGCCCTTTGCTATGGTTGCGGGGCAAGGGAAACCTGCCAAAAAAGGCCCCGACTTCCGCCGGGGCCTCCAAGATTAATCCGCGAAGGGATCGCGAACCAGGATCGTGTCCTCGCGCTCCGGGCTGGTCGACACCAGCGCCACGGGGCAGCGGATCAACTCCTCGATCCGCCGGATATATTTGATCGCCTGGGCGGGCAGATCGGCCCAGCTCCGCGCACCCGCCGTCGATTCCTGCCAGCCTTCCATCGTCTCATAGACGGGGACGACCTTCGCCTGATCCGCCGCATGGGTCGGATAATAGTCGAGCGTCTCGTCGCCCAGCTTGTAGCCGACGCAGATCTTCACCTCGTCGAACCCGTCGAGCACGTCGATCTTGGTCAGCGCGATGCCGGTGATGCCGCCGACCGCCGCCGACTGGCGCACCAGCACCGAGTCGAACCAGCCGCAGCGCCGCTTGCGGCCCGTGACGGTGCCGAACTCATGACCGCGCTCGCCCAGGAGCTGGCCGGTTTCGTCCTCCAGCTCGGTCGGGAACGGGCCCGAGCCGACGCGGGTGGTGTACGCCTTGGCGATGCCCAGCACGAAGCCGACGCCCGACGGCCCCAGGCCCGATCCGCCCGCCGCCGCACCGGCGATGGTGTTGGACGAGGTGACGAAGGGATAGGTGCCGTGATCGATGTCGAGCAATACACCCTGCGCACCCTCGAACAGGATGCGCTTGCCGCCAGTCCGCGCCTCGTTGAGGTCGCGCCACACCGGCTTGGCGAAGGGCAGGACGAAGGCCGCGATCTCACGCAGATCGGCCAGCAGCCGCTCGCGATCGACCGGCGGCTCGCCGAACCCGGCACGCAGCGCGTCGTGATGCGCGCAAAGACGGTCGAGCTGCGGGCCGAGGTCGTCCAGATGCGCCAGGTCGCACACGCGGATCGCGCGGCGGCCGACCTTGTCCTCATAGGCCGGGCCGATGCCGCGCCGCGTCGTGCCGATCTTGCCCGCGCCGCTGGCGTCCTCGCGCAGACCGTCCAGGTCGCGGTGGATCGGCAGGATCAGCGGGCAATTGTCGGCGATACGCAGCGTCTCGGGCGAGGCATGGACACCCTGCTCGGCCAGACGCTCGATCTCGGCCTTCAGGGCCCAGGGGTCGAGGACGACGCCGTTGCCGATGACGCTGGGGGTGCCGCGCACGATGCCCGAGGGCAGCAGCGACAGCTTGTAGACATTCTCGCCGACGACCAGCGTATGACCGGCATTATGCCCGCCCTGGAAGCGGACGACCATGTCGGCGCGCTCTGCCAGCCAGTCGACGATCTTGCCCTTGCCTTCGTCGCCCCATTGCGCGCCGATGACTGCTACATTTGCCATGGATGCTATGCTCCGCCTGCCGGACGGACCCCATGCGCCCTTCGACAGGACTCGGCGGATGGGGGTTTCCAATAATGTGCGGGGCGCGCCTAGCGGGACGCGGCCCCCTATGTCAACCGGCGATGGCGGTCGGCTGGCCGTTGTTCAGGATATGGGTGCAAAGCTGTGCTTCGGGCGTGTCGCCCTCCTCCAGCGCCTGCACCGTCACCCAGCCCTGCACCCGCAGCGAAGCGCCCGTTTCAGGCGCGGTGCCGAAGGGCAGGAACAGCCGCCGCCGCTCGGTCGGCGGCGCGGTGGCGACGATGGCGTCGGCATAGAGCGAGAAGCCGGTGGCCTTCTCCTCCGCACCGTCCTCGTGAAAGATCGTATAGGTGCCGCCGCGCCCGACCTCGCGCGGGGGACCGGCGACGAACAGCGAGAAGCCCAGCCAGCTTTGAAACTCGAAACCATGCCGCTCGGTCGGGTCGAGCGTCATCGACACCCGCTCGCCCAGCGCCCCCGCAATCGCCTCCAGCGCGTCAAGGCGGCCGGCGAGCACACCCTGGGCGTCGAAGGCTCGCAGCCGCTCCATCGCCGTCGCGAACGGCCCGGCGGCTTCAACCAACGGCAGATAGTCCGGTGCGATCGCCGCGACCCCGCCCGCATCCTTGGCGTCCAGCCGGTCCCGCAGCGCTGCCACCTGATCAGCAGCGACCGGCAGCGGCCCGGCGGCGAGCAGATCGACCAGATCGGGCAGCGTGAAGTCGATCGAAATGCCCGTCGTCCCCGCAGCGATCAGAGCCTCCACCGCGACCCGCACCACTTCGGTGGCGGCGGCGGTCGAGTCGAGGCCGATCAGCTCCGCCCCGATCTGCCGCCACTCACGCGCGGGCGCGAGTTCGGAGCCGCGCAGGCGGACGACCGTGCCCGCATAGGACAGGCGCACCGGGCGCGGGTGATGGCCCATGCGGGTGGCGGCGATGCGGGCCACCTGCGCGGTCAGGTCGGGCCGGATCGCCAGCGTGCGCTGCGACACCGGATCGACGAAGCGCACCGCGTCATGCAAGCCACCCGCCTTCAGCCGCGAGCCCAGCGCCTCGGCAAACTCGATCGACGGCGGATCGGCGCGCTCATAGCCATGCAGCCGCGCCGCCTCCAGCACCCGCGCCTCCACCGAGGCGGCGGCATCGGCATAGGGGGGAAGACGGTCGTGATAGCCTTCGGGAAGGAGCGCGGTCATCGGATAAGCCTGTTCATCAGCGTGTGCGCCACGCCGTCGGGGTTGGTCATGACATCCGCGTTTCGGAAGCGGATCACCGCATAGCCTCGGCTTTGGAGCCAGGTGGTACGGCGGGCGTCGCGTGATTGGTCGTTATGCGTATCGCCGTCAACCTCTATGACCAGCTTGTGGGACCGCGCAGCGAAGTCGGCAATGTATGGGCCGATCGCGACCTGGCGCGAGAATTTGATGTTGTGGAAGCGGCGATCACGCAGGATCAGCCAAAGGCGTTTTTCCGGCTCGGTCATCTCCCGACGCATGGCGCGGGCGCGATCGCGGAGTACCGGATCAGTCTGCATAGTTTATCGCCCCCCCGTTTGGAGGAATGTACCACTCCCTCTCCCCACTGGGGAGAGGGCCGGGGTGAGGGGCTGGGGCCGGGTGAGACGTCGCGGCCCAGCCCCCGCCCCTCACCCAACCCTCTCCCCGGCGGGGAGAGGGCTTTCCCCATTCGCTCGGTGATATGCTATACACCGATCAGCAGCAGCGAGGATGACCTCATGCCCATCAAGGACCTTACCGGCCCTTCCCGCATGACCGATGCGGAAAGGGAAGCCATACGAGCCGGGATCACGGCGATATTCGTGGCAGGCGGCCGTCCACCACCCAAATTCCCGCCCTTACGCCGCGACGATGGACCGGAACCTGTCGAGCCTCCGTCAGGACCGAGACCGCGGCCCTTGTCGAGCGGAGCAGAAGCCCCGCTCGAATAGCTTTTGCAGAAAAAGGGCCGAACGCGTTTCCGCATCCGGCCCTTTCCATCAGCTTCTGATTTCAGCCGATCAGAACACCAGACCCATCGCGGTCTTCACGCCCGGCAGCGCCTTGACCTTGGCCAGCAGCTCCGCATCCACCGCCTCGTCGACCGAGAGCAGCAGCACTGCCTCGCCGCCCGCCGAGCGGCGGCCCAGGTGGAAGGTACCAATGTTGACGCCCGCCTCGCCCAGCGTGGTGCCCAGACGCCCGATGAAGCCCGGTGCGTCCTCGTTGACCACGTACAGCATCGGCCCGGCGAGGTCGGCCTCGACCTTGATGCCGAACAGTTCGACCAGGCGCGGGGCCTGATCGCCGAACAGCGTGCCCGCGACCGAGCGCTCGCCGTCCGCCGTCGTCACCGTCACGCGGACCAGCGTGTGGTAATCGCCCTCGCGGTCATGACGCACTTCGCGCACGTCGAGCCCACGCTCCTTGGCGAGGAACGGCGCGTTGACCATGTTCACCGTGTCCGAATGGACGCGCATGAAGCCCGCCAGCACGGCGCCCGTGATCGGCTTGAGGTTGAGCGCGGCGGCGGCCCCCTCCGCCTCGATCGCGATGCCGGTCACCGCGCCATGCGACAGCTGACCGACCAGCGAGCCCAGCTTTTCCGCCAGCGCCATGTAGGGCTTCAGCTTGGGCGCTTCCTCGGCGGTCAGGCTGGGCATATTGAGCGCGTTGGTGACGCCGCCCGAGACCAGGAAATCGGCCAGCTGCTCGGCGACCTGGATCGCGACATTGACCTGCGCTTCGGTGGTCGAGGCGCCCAGATGCGGGGTCGAGATGAAGTTGGGCGTGCCGAACAACGGGCTTTCCTTGGCCGGTTCGACCTTGAACACGTCGAGCGCCGCGCCGCCGATATGGCCCGAATCGAGCCCTGCCTTCAGCGCCTCTTCGTCGATCAGGCCGCCGCGCGCGCAGTTGATGATGCGCACGCCCTTCTTGGTCTTGGCGAGATTTTCCGCCGACAGAATGTTGCGAGTCTGGTCGGTCAGCGGCGTGTGCAGCGTGATGAAGTCGGCGCGGGCGAGCAGCTCGTCCAGCGTCACCTTCTCGACGCCCATTTCCAGCGCACGCTCCGGCGTCAGGAAGGGATCGAAGGCGACGACCTTCATGCGAAGCCCCAGCGCGCGGTCGGCGACGATCGAGCCGATATTGCCCGCACCGATCAGGCCCAGCGTCTTCGACGTCAGCTCGACGCCCATGAAGCGGTTCTTCTCCCACTTGCCCGCCTGGGTCGAGGCATCGGCCTCGGGCAGCTGGCGGGCGAGTGCGAACATCAGGGCGATGGCGTGTTCGGCGGTGGTGATCGAGTTGCCGAACGGCGTGTTCATCACCACCACGCCCTTGGCGCTGGCGGCGGGGATGTCGACATTATCGACGCCGATCCCGGCGCGGCCGACGACCTTCAGGTTCGTCGCGTGCTCCAGGATTTCCTTGGTAACCTTGGTCGAGCTGCGGATCGCCAGACCGTCATATTCGCCGATGATCGCCTTCAGCTCTTCGGGCGTCTTGCCGGTAATTTCGTCGACCTCGACCCCGCGCTCGCGGAAGATCTGGGCGGCCTTGGGGTCCATTTTGTCGCTGATGAGAACTTTGGGCATGGGGAAAGCTCCGGGAATAGGGGGATTTCTCCCTCTCCCAACTGGGGAGAGGGTCGGGGTGAGGGGTTGGGGCTTGGCGACACACGCGCCGATGGCCCAGCATCGCCCCTCACCCAACCCTCTCCCCGGCGGGGAGAGGGCTAAAAAGGATTACGCCTTGGCGGTCGCGTAGGCCCAGTCGAGCCAGGGGCCGAGCGCCTCGATATCGGCGGTTTCGACCGTGGCGCCGCACCAGATGCGCAGGCCGGCGGGCGCGTCGCGGTAGCCCGCCACGTCATAGGCCGCGCCTTCGGCTTCGAGCAGCGCGGTCATCTTCTTGATGACCGCCTCGTCCGCACCCTCGACCGTCAGGCAGACGCTGGTGGTCGAGCGGATCGCCGGATCGGCCGCCAGATGGCCGAGCCAGTCGCGCTCCTCGACGATCTTGTTCAGCGCCGCCGCATTGGCGTCCGAACGCTTGATCAGCGCCTCAGCGCCGCCAAGACCCTTGCCCCATTCGAGCGCGAGGATCGCGTCCTCGACGGCCAGCATCGAGGGCGTGTTGATCGTCTCGCCCTTGAAGACACCCTCGGCCAGCTTGCCCTTCGACACCAGGCGGAAGACCTTGGGGAGAGGCCAGGCGGGGGTGTAGGTCTCCAGACGCTCGACCGCACGGGGCCCCAGGATCAGGACGCCATGCGCGCCCTCGCCGCCCAGCACTTTCTGCCACGAGAAGGTCGCGACATCGATCTTGTCCCAGGGCAGGTCATAGGCGAACACCGCGCTGGTCGCGTCGGCGAAGGACAGGCCCTCGCGGTCGTCGGCGATCCAGTCGCCGTTGGGCACGCGCACGCCGCTGGTGGTGCCGTTCCAGGTGAAGAGCACGTCGTTCGACCAGTCGACCGCATCCAGGTCCGCGATCTGGCCGTAATCGGCGCGCAGGACGGTGGGATCGAGCTTCAGCTGCTTGACCGCGTCGGTCACCCAGCCCTCGCCGAAGCTTTCCCAGGCAAGCGTGGTGACCGGGCGGGCGCCCAGCATGGTCCACATCGCCATCTCGAACGCGCCGGTGTCGGAGCCGGGGACGATGCCGATGCGGTGGGTGTCGGGCAGCTTGAGCAGCTCGCGCATCAGGTCGATGCAATATTGCAGCCGCTGCTTGCCGATCTTCGAGCGATGCGAACGGCCGAGGCTGTCCGTCGCGAGCTTGGCTGCTTCCCAACCGGGAGGCTTTGCGCAGGGGCCGCTGGAGAAATAGGGACGCGCCGGTTTGGTGGCGGGCTTCGCGGGCGCAAGAGTGGCGTCAGCGGTATTCAAATCAGTCATTTAAGACTCTCCTCACAGAGAGCACGCGCGGCGTTGGGACCGCGTGGCCCGTCGACGGCCCTAGCGATGTCGATCGACGATGACAACCACAATCGCGATGACGCAATTTTACTTTTGTCGTGCGGCTAGACGCAGGACTTTTGCAATGTGAGCCTCGCCTACCCTTTTCGTACGTTGTCGAGCGTGCGCTCTCTACACACCCAAAGAAGCCATCCTCGTTATCCGTCATATCGATTTTCAATATATTTATTGCACGATATTCGATGATGAATTATTGAATATCGATATTGATTCGGAATGGAGGATAGGCCGCATGACACGCTTTGCCAGTCACATCAGCACGTTACTCTACGTCGCGCTGCTCGCCATTCTGGCGTTCGTCACGGCCGTTATCCTGGCGGCTGCCGGTGTGTTGATCGTCGATGCGATCTCGCCCGGCGCGCTGGGGGCGGTGCATGTGAACGCAAAAGCGCTGGACATGAAGACCTCCGGCGTGGTCGCCGCTGCGCTGGCGGTCATGCTGACGGCACTGGGGCTTGCCTGGGCCTCGCTGCTGCCGCTGATCCAGATGCTGCGCAGCACGGCGGCGGGCGCGCCCTTCACCCTCGCCAACGTCAAGCGGCTGAACTGGATCGCGGGCACCATCGCGGTCGCCTATCTGCTACAATTCGCGCTGCCCCCTATCCTGCCCTTCGACGCGCACGACATGGTCAAACCGATGGGCGTGGACGGCGTGTTCGCCATCCTGCTGACCCTGGTGCTGGCACAAATCTTTCGCGAGGGCGTGCGCCTGCGCGAGGATGCGGAAGGGACCATCTGATGGCGATCCGCATCAATCTCGACCGGCTGCTGCTCGACCGGCGCATGTCGCTGACCGAACTGGCCGAGCGGGTCGACCTGACGCTCGCCAATCTGTCGATCCTGAAGACCGGCAAGGCGCGGGCGATCCGCTTCACCACGCTCGATGCCATTTGCACCGTGCTCGACTGCCAGCCGGGCGACATATTGGAACATGTCGCAGACACGCCTCAGAATGGCTGATCGGGGCTGGCCAAAGCGGCGGTAAAGGGAGCAAGGGGTCGCATGGTTCGCGTCCCCCTGTTTCTCGTCGTTCCGATCCTGGGGGCCGCGCTCCTCTCTGCCTGCGGGCGTCCCGATCGGCCCGTCCAGCAGGCCTCGCGCCCCGAACCCTATCGCCCGCCGGTCCGTGAAACCGCGCAGTGCGAGGCCGATCTGCGGCGCGAGGGCGTCGATTATCGCCGCCTGCCCGACAAGGAACTGGGGCCCGGCTGCGGCCTCTATGGCGCGGTGCAGCTGACCGATATCGGCGTGCCCGTCACCGGCGTCACCGCGATGCGATGCGGCAATGCGCGCGCCTTTGCCGGATGGGTGCGCAACGCCGTCGCGCCCGCCGCCTGGCAGATCCTGGGCTCACCGCTGGCCAAGGTGGAAGGTATGGGCACCTATGCCTGTCGCAACATCGTCGGGACCAAGCGGATCGGCGACCGGCGTTCGGGCCATGCGCTGGCCAATGCGGTCGATGTCGGCGGCTTCGTGCTGAAGGACGGGCGGCGGATCACCCTGCTGAACGACTGGCATTCGACCGACCCGCAGGTGCGGCAATTCTGGACGGTCATCCGCGCCTCGGCCTGCAAGCGTTTCGGCACGGTTTTAAGCCCGGATTACAACGCCGCGCATCGCAACCACCTGCATCTGGAGGATGATGCCGCGCATTTTTGCCGGTAGCGCATGGACCGGCGATACCCTACATCACCCAAAATGACCGATAAAACCCAAGTACCGAACCGCGTCTTCCCCAATGCCAGCCAGGACGCCGAGAGCGCCAAGACGATCGTCTCGACGCCGCAGACCGAAAGCCCCGCCTATACGCTGGCCTTTCAGGACATGGACTTCCTGCTGCGCGAAGACCTTCGCCCCGTCCGTTTCCAGCTGGAACTGCTGAAGGCGCAGCTGCTGCTCGAAGAGGCCAAGATCGCCTCGACCTTCGTCTTCTACGGCTCGGCGCGCATCCCCGAGCCCGCCAAGGCCGAGGCGCTGCTGGCGCTGGCGCATGACGACAAGTCGCGCAAGATCGCCGAGAATCTCGTCGCCAAGAGCAAATACTACGACATCGCGCGCGAGCTGGCCCAGATCACCAGCCGCCTGCCCCGCGACGATCGCGGGATGCGCCAGTTCGTCGTCTGCTCGGGCGGTGGCCCGTCGATCATGGAAGCCGCCAATCGCGGTGCGGCTGACGTCGGCGCCGAGTCGGTCGGCCTGAACATCGTCCTGCCGCACGAGCAGGCGCCCAACCCCTATGTCACGCCGTCGCTGAGCCTTCAGTTCCACTATTTCGCGCTGCGCAAGATGCACTTCCTGCTGCACGCCCGCGCGCTGGCGGCCTTTCCTGGTGGATTCGGCACGTTCGACGAGCTGTTCGAGCTGCTGACCCTGATCCAGACGGGCAAGATCCAGCCGATTCCCGTCCTGCTGTTCGGCCGCGCCTTCTGGGAACGCGTCGTCAATTTCGAGGCGCTGGTCGAGGAAGGCGTGGTGTCCGAGCGCGATCTCGGCATCTTCACCTATGTCGAAACCGCCGAAGAGGCGTGGGACGTGGTCCGCAACTTCTACGAGGAACGCGCCCGCAAGGAAGCCGAACAGGCGTAATGCTGGTCGGTTGATTGGACCATCGATAGCCCCTCCCCTTCAGGGGAGGGGTTGGGGTGGGGCCTGTCCACCGGCGAAACGTTTGCGGAAGCGCCCCACCCCCCGCCCCCTCCCCTTCAGGGGAGGGGTGAATCAAACCTTCGCCATCGCCCGCGACGCGGTGCACAGGTTGCGGCTTGTATCCTGCGGCACGGGCACCGCAACGCTCGCCCCCTTCGCGGCATCGCGAAAGGCAAGCAGGCGGAAGTCGTGGCCGATGCCGCCCTTCTCGACCCAGACCAGCCACAGGTCGCGCACCCGATACGCTCGCAGGAAACGCACGCGCGGCGGGGCGTTCGGCGGCACGACGTCCGACGCGTGGAACGGCCCCCCCGCCTCGGCGATCGGCTGTCCGACCGATGCGAGCAACGCATCATGCACCGGCGTCGGCAGCTCCGCCATCCGCCGCGTCGCCGGCCGGGCGCCAGCGATGGCGCAGTTCGGAAGAGCGGGCATCGGGGAAACCTGTCCGGCATCGATCATCAGCATAGCCGCGCCACCCTTTTCGTTCGCCGGGCGTTCAGCCGCTCGGTGTCAGAGGCAATAACTATCACCGCCGCAAACCCGGTTGTCTACCACGGCCGACCCGTCGATAGAGGAAGCATGAAGCGTCTGATCGCCGCCTTCGCCGTTACGGTCCTGATCTGGGCGCAGCCGGTCGCCGCGCAGTCGATCCTGCGCGATGCGGAAACCGAATCGCTGTTCGCGGACATGTCCGCGCCGATGATCAAGGCCGCTGGGCTGTCCCCGCGCGACGTGAAGATCGTCCTGATCAACGATGATTCGATCAACGCCTTCGTGGCGGGCGGACAGATCGTCTATGTTCATTCAGGGCTGCTTCAGGCGGCGGACAATGTGAACGAGGTACAGGGCGTCGTCGCGCATGAACTCGGCCATATCGCCGATGGTCATGTCATCCTGAGCGAACAGGCGATGAAGCCCGCGATGAAGATGCAGCTTCTGTCGATGGTGCTGGGCCTGGCCACCATTGCGATGGGCGGCGGTGCGGCGGGCATGGGCGTGCTCGCTGCGGGACAGCAGGCCGCGATGGGCCAGGTCCTCGCCTTCAGCCGCAACCAGGAATCGGCGGCGGACGCGGCGGGCGCGCGCTATCTGACCACGGCGGGTATCACCGGCAAGGGGATGCTTAGCTTCTTCAAGAAGTTGCAGAACCAGCAATATCGGTACGGCTATACCAATATCGATCCGTTCGCGCAGACCCATCCGCTGTCGGCGACGCGTATCCAGTCGCTGACCGCCGATCTCCAGGGATCGCCCGCCTGGAACACGCCGATCGATCCCAGGCTCCAGGAACGCTTCCTGCGGGTGAAGGCCAAGCTGTTCGGCTATGTCTCGCCGCCCGAGACGACGCTGAGCAAATATCCCGACACCGACCAATCGGTCTATGCGCATTATGCCCGCGCCTATGCCTATCATAAGGCCGCGTATCCCGACAAAGCCGAGGCGGAGGCCGTCGCGCTGATCGCCAAGGACCCCAAGGACCCGTATTTCCAGGAAATCCAGGGGCAGATCCTGCTGGAATCGGGTAAGCCGCAAGAGGCGCTGGCGCCTTTACGTGCCGCGACCATGGGCTCGGGCCAGAATGCGTTGATCGCCACCACCTTCGGCCATGCGCTGATCGCCACCGAGGACAAGCGCAACCTGCCCGAGGCGGTGAAGGTCCTGAAGGTCGCGGTCCAGCGGGACGAGGACAATCCCTTTGCCTGGGTCCAGCTGGGCACCGCCTATGAACAGATGGGCGACGAACCCCGCGCCGCGCTCGCCACCGCCGAGCGGGCGAGCATGATGGGCGACACCCGCACCGCCATCCAGAGCGCACGCTATGCGATGGCCAATCTCACCCCCAATACGTCCGAATGGATTCGGGCGCAGGATATCGCCATGACCTCTGCCGACGCCGCCGCCAGTTCCAAGAAGAAGCGCCGCTGATGGGCATGAAGACTTTGGCCGCCGTCGCGGTCCTGGGCGGCCTGGTCGGTGGCGGCACCGCGCTGGCCCTGGCTCCGCTGGTCGCGTCGGGCGGCGCCTCGGGCGACAGCGTCCGCGCCTATCTGCTCGACCATCCCGAAGTCATCCCGGAGGCGATGCAGCGCCTGCAGGACCGCGAACAGGGCAAGGCGGTGGCGGCGATCGGCGGCGACCTGACCAAGCCGTTCGGCAATGCCTATACCGGCAATCCCAAGGGCGATGTCACGCTGGTCGAGTTCTACGACTATAATTGCGGCTATTGCCGGGCCAGCCTGCCGCTGTTGAAGCAGTTGGCCCAGGCCGATCCCAAACTGCGCATCGTCTATCGCGAGCTGCCGATCCTGGCGCCGTCCAGCCGTGCGGCGGCGCGCGCCAGCCTGCTCGCCGCATCGCAGGGCAAGTTCGCCGCCTTTCACGACGCGCTTTATGCCGGGGGTCCGGTCAGCGACGCGACCATCGCCGCCGCCGCCGCCAAGGCGGGCGTCGACATGAGCAGGATGGCCGCCTTCCAGCCCCAGGCCGATGCCGAGATCGCCCGCAACCTCGAAGCCGCCGGGCGGCTTGGTTTGACCGGCACGCCGAGCTGGATCGTCGGCAACCGCATCCTGTCGGGCGCGTTGCCGCTCGAACAATTGCAAAAGGCCGTCGCCGAAGCGCGAAACCGTTGATAAAGCGGCGGTCTTCCAACGGGGGACTGCCGCATGACCGACCCGATCCTGTCCGTCGAGGGCGTGACCAAAACCTATAAGGGCGGGTTCACCGCCCTCCAGCCGGTCGATCTGAGCATCCGGCGCGGCGAGATTTTCGCGCTGCTGGGACCGAACGGCGCGGGCAAGACGACGCTGATCTCGATCGTCTGCGGCATCGTTACGCCCTCGGCCGGGACCATCCGGGTCGACGGGCATGATGCGCTGCGCGACTATAAGGGCGCCCGGCGCAAGATCGGGCTCGTGCCGCAGGAATTGTCGGTCGACATGTTCGAGCGAGTCATCGACACCGTCAATTTCAGCCGGGGCCTGTTCGGGCGCGCGCCCAGCCCCGCCTATGTCGAGCAGGTGCTGCGCGACCTGTCGCTCTGGGACAAGCGTCACGCCAAGCTGATGGAATTGTCGGGCGGCATGAAGCGCCGCGTGCTGATCGCCAAGGCGCTGTCCCACGAACCCGACCTGCTCTTCCTCGACGAGCCGACCGCGGGCGTCGATGTCGAGTTGCGCCGCGACATGTGGAAACTGGTCCACCGCCTGCGCGAGCGCGGCGTCACCATCATCCTGACCACCCATTATATCGAAGAGGCTGAGGAGATGGCCGACCGGGTGGGCGTGATCGCCAAGGGCAAGCTGCTCCTGGTCGAGGAAAAGGCCGAGATGATGAAGAAGCTCGGCAAGCGCGAGATGGTGCTGACGCTGGCCGAACCTATGGCGGCGATCCCGGCGACGCTGGCCGAATGGCAGCTGACACTGGAGGACGAGGGCAAGCGCCTGCGCTACATCTTCGACGCGCGCGCCGAACATACCGGCATCCCCTCGCTCTTGCGGAGGCTGGGTGAGTTGGGGATCGGGTTCAACGATCTGGAAACCTATAAATCCTCGCTGGAGGATATCTTCGTCGATCTGGTCGAGGGGACACGCGCATGAACCTGCATGGCATCTGGTCGATCTATCGCTTCGAAATGGCGCGGTTCCGTCGGACGGTGTGGACCAGCCTGATGGTGCCGGTCATCACCACGACCCTCTATTTCGTGGTGTTCGGCACCGCGATCGGCTCGGCGATGAACCAGGTTTCGGGCGTGCCCTATGGCGCGTTCATCGTGCCGGGCCTCATGCTGCTGTCGATCTTTTCGGAGAGCATCCTGAACGCGAGCCTGGGCATCTACATGCCCAAATTCACCGGGACGATGTACGAAATCCTCTCCGCCCCCTTGTCACCGATCGAGACGGTGCTGGGCTATGTCGGCGCGGCGGCCAGCAAGTCGATGGTGATCGGCCTCGTCATCCTCGCGACCGCCCATCTGTTCGTCGACCTGACGATCCTGCACCCGGTCGCGATGCTCTTCTACCTGCTCTTGGTCGCCGTGACCTTCTCGCTGTTCGGCTTTGCCATCGGCATCTGGGCGCGCGGGTTCGAGCAGTTGCAGGTCATCCCGCTGCTGATCGTCACGCCTCTCACCTTCCTCGGCGGCGCCTTCTACTCGGTGACGATCCTGCCCGAGCCGTGGCGGACGGTGACGCTGTTCAACCCGGTCGTGTATCTGATCAACGGCTTCCGCTGGACCTTCTTCGGCACCTCGGACGTGACGCCGGGGGTCAGCCTGGGGGTGACCGCGCTGTTCCTGCTGGCGTGCCTGGCATGGATCGGCTGGATCTTCCGCACCGGCTGGCGGCTTAAGAATTGAGCGTAATTCCTCCCCTGTAAGGGGAGGTGGCATCGCGTAGCGATGACGGAGGGGTGTCACCCTCTCGACAGCGGGACACCCCTCCACCAGCTTCGCTGGTCCCCCTCCCCTTACAGGGGAGGAATATCTACTTTCTGAGCACCCCGCCCAGTACCGGCGTCACCACCAACCCGTTCAGGTCCACCAGCACATGGACCAGCATCACCACCCACAAACTGCCGGTCATCAGATACAGCCCGGTCATCACCGCCCCCAGCGCAGTGGTGGCGACCACACCGACCCAGCCCTGATAACGGTGCATCGCCCCGAACAGGATCAGCGAGGCGACAAAGCCGATCCCCGCCTGCCCCGTCGCCATCGCGACCAGCAGCGGCAGATAGAGGCGAAAGAACGCCTCCTCCGTCACCCCCGCCATGATGCTGAGCGCGGCGGCATATTTCACCTCTCGCCGCTCGCGCGGCAGCAGGGCGGAAATATTGCCCAGCGGCTTGCGCTTGCGCAGGCGTGCCAGCACGGCCCCCACGACCAGCCCGCCGATCGCGCCGCCGATCAGCATCCCCTGCATCGCCTCGCCGCTGTCGAAGATCGGCGGCATGGTCGCGGCGACAGGGGCGAACTCGTCCGGCATCACGACCAATGCATCGCTCCGGCCGAGCAGCGCCAGCCCGACGAGAACCGGCAAAAGGAACGCCAGCGCCGACCGCGCCAGCCACAACCGGAAGCGCATCCGCCGCGAATGGCTGTCGTTCAGCGCGCTGAACCGCCGATACTCGCCCAGATCGCCCTTCTGGAACCACCAGATGCCCGCCAAGGCGGCCAGCAGCAGGAGGGCGGCGGCCGTCGTCATTCACCCCTCCCCTTCAGGGGAGGGGACGGGGGTGGGGCGCTTCCGCAAGCACAGGGTTTGAGGTGAGGCCCCACCCCAACCCCTCCCCTGAAGGGGAGGGGCTTGGTCAAGACGGAACCCTCACGCATTGCACATCAAAGCCGATGCTGCCCCTTCACCCAGCGCACCGTGCCCGACGAAGCGCGCATGACCACGCTCTCGGTCGTCATGACCTTGGGCCGACGCTTCACCCCGGCCAGCAGCGAGCCGTCGGTCACGCCGGTCGCCGCGAAGATGCAGTCGCCCTGTGCCAGTTCGGTCAGGTCATATTGCTTGTCGAGGTCGGTCACGCCCCATTTGTGCGCCCGCGCCCGCTCGGCATCGTTGCGGAACAGCAGCCGTCCCTTGAACTGCCCGCCGACGCAACGCAGCGCGGCGCAGGCCAGCACGCCCTCGGGTGCACCGCCCGAGCCCATATAGACGTCGATGGTCGTGTCCGGATCGGTCGTCGCGATCACCCCCGCGACATCGCCGTCCCCGATCAGCACCACGCCGCACCCCAAGCCGCGCAGCTCGGCGATCAGCCCCTCGTGACGCGGCCGGTCGAGCACGCAGACCACGATATCCTTGGCCGCCACGCCCTTGGCCTCGGCGATGGCGCGGATATTGTCGCTGGGGCTGCGGTCCAGATCGATCACACCCGCCGGATAGCCGGGGCCGACCGCGATCTTGTCCATATAGACATCGGGTGCGTTGAGCAGATGGCCCTTCTCCGCGATCGCCAGCACCGCCAGGCTGTTCGGCCCCGCCTTGGCGCAGATGGTCGTGCCCTCCAGCGGATCGAGCGCGATGTCGATCTCGGGGCCGTTGCCGGTGCCGACCTTCTCGCCGATGAACAGCATCGGGGCCTCGTCGCGTTCACCCTCGCCGATGACGACGGTGCCGTCCATGTCGAGCTCGTTGAGCGCGGCGCGCATCGCCTCGACCGCCGCCGCGTCCGCCGCCTTTTCATCCCCACGCCCGACCAGCGTCGAGGCCGCGATCGCCGCCGCCTCGGTCACGCGCACCATTTCGAGGACGAGGACACGGTCGAGAACCTGGCTGGCGCTCTGAAGATCGGTCTGGCTCATAAACTCTCCTGCCACTGACCCGTGGCTATGTTGAACATGTTTTACGGCGCCATATCGCGCGTGGCGGCACAGGCATAGCCCGAAAGCCGCGAAGCCGGTGCAGCGAAACGGCACGCCACCGCGTTTGACCCGTTCCCGCTTCCCTCCCAAGATGGCCCCATGCCCAAACCGATGATCGTGCTGGAGAAAGTCAGCCGCCGCTATGGCACGGTCGCGGCGGTCGACACCGTGTCGCTGACCGTCGAGCGGGGCGCGTTCGTCGCACTGGTCGGCGCATCCGGATCGGGCAAGTCGACGCTGCTGCGCATGATCAACCGGCTGGAGCAGCCCGATACGGGCCGGGTCCTGATCGACGGACAGGATGTGACCGCCGAGCCCCCGCCCCTGCTCCGTCGCCACATCGGCTATGTCTTTCAGCAACATGGCCTGTTCCCGCACATGACGGTCGCGGCCAATATCGCCATCGGCCTGCGCATCGCCGGGCGGACCGTGGGAAACCGGATGGACGAACTGCTCGATCTCGTCGACCTGCCGCGCGACGTGGCGCAGCGTATGCCCGATGCGCTGTCGGGCGGCCAGCGCCAGCGCGTCGCCATCGCCCGCGCGCTAGCGACAGAGCCGCCGATCCTGCTGCTCGACGAGGCGCTGGGCGCGCTCGATCCGGTCACCCGCGATGCGGTGGCGGGGCGGCTGGTCGAACTGCATCAAAGGCTGGGGCTGACCACCATCCTCGTCACGCACGACATGGCCGAGGCATTGCTGACCGCCGCCCGCGTGCTGGTGATGGAAGCCGGCCGGATCGTCGCCGATGCCACCCCTGCCCAACTGGTACGCGGCGAAGGCGGCAGCGCGGCGCAGGATTTGATGGCGGTCCCCCGGCATCAGGCTGAACGGCTCGCGGCGCTCCAGGCATGAGCCCCTTTCTCGACGCCCTCACCCGCGTTCCCCCGCTGCTGGCCCAGCATGTGCTGGTCAGCATGGCCGCGCTGCTGCTCGGCATCCTGATCGCGGTGCCGCTGGCCTTTGCCTGCGCGCGGCGGCCGGGGCTGTCGCGCGTGGCGCTGGGCTTCGCCAGCCTGGTGCAGACCATCCCGGCGCTGGCCTTGCTGGCGCTATTCTATCCGGTGCTGCTCAGCCTGTCGGGGCTGGTCGGCGGCGGGATACCGGCGCTCGGCTTCCTGCCCTCGCTGCTGGCGCTGACGCTCTATGCGCTGCTGCCGATCCTGCGCAATGGCGTGACGGGGCTGGTCGAGCTCGACCCAGCGGTCTTGCAGGCCGCCGATGCGGTGGGGATGACCCGGGCGCAGAAGCTGCGGCTGGTCGAGGCGCCCTTGGTCGCGCCGGTGCTGGCGGCGGGCATCCGCACGGCGGCGGTGTGGACGATCGGGGCCGCCACCCTGTCGACGACGGTGGGCCAGCCGAGCTTGGGCGACCTGATCTTTGCGGGCCTCCAGACCCAGGCCTGGGCGCTGGTATTGGCGGGCTGTTTTGCCGCCGCCGCGTTGGCGTTGGTGGTCGACGCCCTGATCGGGCTGATCGAGCGCGGGCTGGCGACGCGGCGGCGCTGGATGTGGTTGGGCGGACTGGTTGCGCTGGCATTGGGGATCGCACTGGCGACACAGCCGCTCTGGCCGCGCGGTGGCGATGCGCGGCGACAGGTGGTGATCGGGGCGAAGAACTTTTCCGAGCAATATATACTGGCACGGCTGATCGGCGACCGGCTGACGCGCGCGGGCTATGACGTCAGCTATCGCGACGGACTGGGCTCGACCGTGGCGTTCGAGGCGACGGCGGGCGGGCGTGTGGACGTCTATGTCGATTATGCCGGGACCTTATGGACGACCGCGATGCGTCGGCATGATTCCCCGCCCCGCGCGGCGATGCTGGGTGCGCTGAAGGACTGGGCGGCGACCCGCGACGTGACGATGCTGGGGCCGCTGGGGTTCGAGAATGCCTATGCCTTCGCGATGAAGGCGCCGCTGGCGCAGCGAATGGGGGTGCGGTCGCTCGCCGATCTGTCCGCCGCTGCACCGCGATTGAAGCTGGGCAGCGACCTGGAGTTTCTTGACCGACCCGAATGGGCGGCGGTGCGCGACGCTTACGGCCTGCGCTTCGCCCGCATGACGCCGTACAGCCCGACCTTCATGTACCGCGCGCTGGAGAGCGGACGGGCGGATGTGATCTCGGCTTTCTCCTCCGATGGCCGGATCGCGGCGGAACGGCTGACCGTGCTGGGCGATCCGAAACGGGCGATCCCCGGTTACGATGCGGTGCTGCTGGTGGCTAAGGACCGGGCGGGGGACGCGAAGTTCGTTCAGGCGCTGCGGCCGATGCTGAATCGGATTCCCGTCGAGGCGATGCGCGAGGCGAACTACCGGGTCGACCGCGATGACGCAGCGAAGGAAAGCACGGAGGCGGCGGCGCGGTGGCTGGCCAAGCGGGTGGGACTGTAGTTTGATTCACGCGAAGCCGCGAGGACGCGAAGCAGGGAAGATTTTGGTTCGCGCGGAGGCGCGGAGGGGGATCGCGCTGGGCGATCGTCCTGTTTTTTCCACCGACCAAAGAGGCAGGATGAAGGCTGCCGCCGGCCCGACACCTCTGCGTTCTCCGCGCCTCCGCGCGAACCAAAATCTTCTTCGCGACTTTGCGGCTTCGCGTGAACCTTAAGCCCCTCCCGCAGGCGAGTTTCAGGTCGGTCATGCCCCCGGCATGACCTAAACGATGCGGGGCATCGTTTACCTGAAACTGGGTTTGGGGAGGGCGAGGAGTCTCACCGAGACCGTCGCGCGTGGCCTTGCCCTCCCCCATCCCCTCCCGTTTACGGGAGGGGCGTGCCAAGGGTCAGGCGTTCAGCGCAATCAATCGCGCAGCAGGTCGTTGATGCTGGTCTTCGAGCGGGTCTGCGCGTCCACGCGCTTGACGATCACCGCGCAATAGAGGCCCGGCTTGCCGTCCACCGACGGCGTCGTGCCAGGAACCACCACCGAGTAAGGCGGCACATGGCCCCGGAAGACTTCGCCCGTCTCGCGGTCGATGATCTTAGTCGAGGCGCCCAGATAGACGCCCATCGACAGCACCGCGCCCTCACCGACGCGGACGCCCTCGGCCACCTCGGCGCGCGCGCCGATGAACGCGCCGTCCTCAATGATGACGGGATCGGCCTGAAGCGGCTCCAGCACGCCGCCGATGCCGGCACCGCCCGACAGGTGGACGTTCTTGCCGATCTGCGCACAACTGCCCACGGTCGCCCAGGTGTCGACCATCGTGCCCTCACCGACATAGGCGCCGATGTTGACGAAGCTCGGCATCAGGATCGCGCCCTTGGCGACATGCGCGCCGCGGCGCACGACCGATCCCGGCACCGCGCGGAACCCGGCGGCGCGGAAATCGGCTTCCGACCAGCCGCTGAACTTCGACGGCACCTTGTCGAACCAATGGCCCGCGCCCGGACCATTGTCGATCAGGACATTGTCGTTCAGGCGGAACGAGAGGAGGACGGCTTTTTTCAGCCACTGGTTGACGGTCCAGCCGCCATCGCCGTCGGGCTCGGCCACGCGCGCCTCGCCCCGGTCGAGCAGCGCCAGCGCGCGGTCGACGGCGATCCGCTCCTCACCCTGCGTGGCAAAGTTCAGCTCGGCCCGGTTGTCCCAGGCGGCATCGATGGTGGCGGCCAGTTCATGTGCCATCGTCAGTCCTCCAATATGCTCGTCAGCCACGGCGTCAGCGCGTGGACGGTATAGTCGATATGGTCGCGGGCGGCTTCGGGCCCCTGTTCGGAGCCATTGTCGACCCACACGGTCGTCATCCCGATCGCCTTGGCGGGGACCAGGTTGCGCGCCATGTCCTCGAAAAAGATCGCGCGGGTCGGATCGATGTCGAACGCCGCGCACAGGCCCGCATAGGCGGACGGCTGCGGCTTCGGCACCAGGCCCATGGCGGTGATGTCGTGCACCGCCTCGAAATGGCTGCCCAGCCCCAGCCGGTCGAGGACCTTCAGCGCATAGGGCTTGTCGCCATTGGTGAAGACCAGCTTGCGCCCCGGCAGCTTGGCCAGCGCGGCGGCGAGCGGCGCGTCCTGTTCCAGCACGTCCATCTCGATATCATGGACATAGGCGAGGAAGGCGGCGGGATCGACGTCATTCTCGGCCATCAGCCCCGCCAGCGTGGTGCCGTGCGCGTGGAAATACTCCTTCTGCACCCGGAACGCCTCGGCCGGGTCCAGGCCCAGCAGGTCGCTGACGAATTGCGTCATGCGCCGGTCGATATGTGTGAACAGATTGGCGCTCGCCGGATACAGCGTGTTGTCCAGATCGAAGATCCAGGCGTCGATATGGGCAAGCGCGGGCAGCATGGCGGCAGCGTGTAGGCGTGAGGCCCCATGGCCGCAAGCCGCCCCGTGGCCCGTCCGCGCCCCATCGCTGGCCCCCCCTTAACGACGGCGCAAGAAAATCATGCTATCCCAAAGATCAGGCTCACCCCTGTCGGTTGGGCAGGCGGAATGATGGGATGAGGGGGCTGAGCTTGCGAGCGCGGGAAGCGCGCGGTGCCGGGGGCATCGCGACAGTCTGGAGCCTGGTCATCGGCGCGGGCACGATGGTCGCGGCCTGTGGCGGCGGCGGCAACGGCATCCAATCGATTCCAACCCCGATCGCCAGTCCGACCCCAACTCCGACGCCGACTCCAGCACCCACTCCCGCCCCTGCACCGACCCAGAATTACGACACGGCGGGCTATCGGGCGACGGCGGGCGCGGTCGCGATGAATGCGCTGGCCGCCTATCAGCGCGGGGCGACCGGCGCGGGTGTTGCCCTGGGCGTCATCGATTCGGGCGTGGACGATCGCACCGGCGCCTTTACCGGGCGGATTTCCAGCGCCTCCGCCGATGTCGCGGGGACGCGCGGCACCGGCGATCTGGACGGGCACGGCACCGCCGTCGCCTTCACCGCCCTGGGCGGCCGCAACGGCAACCGGGCGCAGGGCGTGGCGTTCGACGCGACGCTGGTCGCGCTGCGCGCCGACGAGCCGGGCAGTTGCGGCGGCTCCACCGAAAATGGCGGGCTGGGCGGGACGTGCAGCTTTTCCTCCGACGCCATCGCCCGAGGGCTGGACACCGCCCGCAACGCAGGCGCGCGGGTCGTCAACATCTCGCTCGGCTCCAACGATACGCCGCCCAGCGCGCTGCTCGCGGCGATCGGGCGGGCGACGGCGGCGGGCATGGTGATCGTCATCTCGGCGGGCAACGACGGCGAATCCAACCCCACGCTGATGGCACAGATCGCCAACAACAATGCGGTCGCGCGCGGACAGGTCATCATCGCCGGATCGGTGAACGCGGGCGGCTCCATCTCGACGTTCAGCAACCGGGCGGGCCAGTCGGCCGCCCATTATCTGACCGCGCTGGGCGAACGGGTGGAGGCCCCCGATGCCAAGGGCGAACGGTTCCTCTGGTCGGGCACCTCCTTTGCCGCACCGCAGATCAGCGGCGCAGTCGCCCTGCTCGCCCAGGCCTTTCCCAACCTGACCGGCGCGCAGATCGCCGACCTGCTGCTGCGCACCGCGCGCGAGGCGGGGACGAGCGGCACCGACGATGTCTATGGTCGCGGCACGCTGGACCTGACTGCCGCCTTCCGACCGGTCGGCAGCACCAGCGTGGCTGGCACCGGTGCCGCCGTCTCAATGGGGGTCAATGCGCGACTGTCTCCGGCGATGGGCGATTCGCGGGCGGAGGGGCTGACCCTGGTCGCGCTCGACGGCTATGCCCGCGCCTACCATATCGACATATCCGGCACGGTGGCGCAGGCCGCCCCCCGCCCGATGCTGGCGCCATCGCTGCTCGGCCGGATCGAGGGCACGGTCGTCAGCGACGGCACCCGTTCGATCGCGCTGACCCGTGCGATCACCTCGTCCGGCGAGGCGCGGCTGCGCGCGATCGTCCCCACCGACGCGCCCAGCGCCACCCAGCGGATCGTCGCGGGCAGCGTCACCCAGACGCTCACCCCCGACACCGCCATCGGATTCGGCTTTGCCAGCACCGGCGACGCGATGGTCTCGGGATGGACCGGCCAGTCCGGCCCCGCCTATCTGATGACCGATCCCGGCGCGGGCATGGACCGCGCGCCCCGCGCCGCCGCAGCCTTGCATCACGTCATGGGCCGGGTGGGCGTCAGCGTCGCGGCCGAGAATGGCCGCTTCGCCGCGCCGATGCCCGGCATGGCTGCGCCCGGCTATGACCAGATGACGGTGACGTTCGACCGCAGGCTGGGGCCTATCGCCGCGACCTTGGGCGTGACCCGGCTGGACGAGCAATCGACCGTGCTGGGCGGCTGGTTCGGCGGCGCGCTGGGCCAGGCACGTGGGCTCAGCTGGTTCGCCGACGGGGCCGCGCGCTGGCAGGACGATGGCGGCTGGACGCTGGGGGCTCGCTGGCGCAGCGGCTGGACCCGCGCGATCGGGGGCCTGGGCGGCGGCATGCTGGCCAGCCGCGCCTGGTCGGTCGAGGCGGGCAAGGCCGGACTGTTCGGCCACGACCGGATCGACCTGCGCCTGTCGCGGCCCTTGCGGGTCAGTGGCGGCGGGCTGGACCTGCGGCTGCCCGGTCATTGGGATTATGCCAGCGGGCAGGTCGATGGCTGGACGAGCAACCGTCTTTCGCTGGCCCCCACGGGGCAGGAAACGCTGGTCGAGCTGCGCCATGGCATCCGGCTGGGCGGGGGCGAGTGGTCGACGCATCTGTTCTGGCGGCGTGACCCCGGCAACATCGCGATGCTGCCGCCCGAGCGGGGCATGGCGGTGAAGTATGGCTTGACCTTCTGATACGCGGTCTTGGCTGGCGGGGGCGGCAGATCGTCCCCATCTTCCTCATATGACACGCTATTCCCTGCTCGATCTGGTGCCCGTCGTCGAGGGCGGCACCGTGGCCCAGGCACTGGCCAACGCCGCCGCCCTCGCCGCCCATGCCGAAGCGGTCGGCTTTCACCGTTACTGGACCGCCGAGCATCATGGCATGGCGGGCATCGCGTCCGCCGCGACCGCCGTGGTGCTGGCGCATGTCGGGCAGGCGACGAAGACGATCCGCATCGGCGCGGGCGGCATCATGCTGCCCAACCATGCGCCGCTGACCATCGCGGAGCAGTTCGGGACGCTCGATGCGCTGTTCCCCGGCCGGATCGACCTGGGGCTCGGCCGCGCACCGGGATCGGACCAGCGCGTCGCCCGCGCGTTGCGCCGGACGCTGGACAGCGATCCCAACGCCTTCCCGCGCGACGTGATGGAGCTGCAAAGCTATTTCGCCGATGACGGGCAGACCGGCATCGTGGCAACGCCCGGCGCGGGCGCGAAACCGCAGATGTGGATATTGGGGTCGAGCCTCTACGGCGCGCAGCTCGCCGCCGCACTGGGCCTTCCCTATGCCTTCGCCTCGCACTTCGCGCCCGACGCGCTGGACGATGCCCTGGCCATCTACCGTCGCGATTTCCGACCTTCGGCAATGCTCGACAAGCCCTATGCGATGGCGGGCTTCAACGTCTTTGCCGCCGATACCGACGCCGAAGCCGAATTGCTGGCCAGTTCGCAGCAACAGGCCTTCGTCGCGCTGCGCACCGGCAACCCCGGCAAGCTGCCCCCGCCCGTCCCCGGCTATCGCGAAAGCCTGGGGATGCAAGGATCGGCGATCCTCGACCATGTCCTGTCCTGCTCGGCCATTGGCTCGCCTGCGAGCGTGGAGCGGCAGCTGGCGGCCTTTGTCGAGCGGACCAAGGTGGACGAGGTGATGATCGTCAGCTCGATCTTCGACCATGCGGCACGGAAACGGTCCATCGGGATCGCGGCGCGCGCGATGGACGCGTTGGGTATGGTGGCGGCCTGAACTGTTGGGGTTCGCGCGAAGCCGCGACGATACGAAGAGAAGAGGATGGTTCGCGCGGAGGCGCGGAGGACGCGGAGGGGGTTTGGCTTCTTGAACAGAGTCCCCTCCCCTCATTCCTCCCCTGCAAGGGGAGGTGGCAGCGTGAAGCGCTGACGGAGGGGTGTCGCGCTGTCGATAGGGGACACCCCTCCACCATCCTCCGGACGGTCCCCCTCCCCTTACAGGGGAGGAATGAAATCCGTCATACCGTCAGCAAAGACATAAGACGGGGCGATTTGGCCCAGCCACTTACCCGACACCTCTGCGTCCTCAGCGCCTCTGCGCGAACACAATCCTCTTCACGCCATCGCGGCTTCGCGCGAACCGAAATCACCCCACAGCCGCCGGAAGCCGGAGCCGCACCAGCAGGCCGCCCAAATCCTCGCTTTCCTCCAGCGCCACGGTGCCGCCATAGATTTCGGCCACGTCGCGCACGATGGCGAGGCCCAGGCCCGTCCCCGGCTTGCCCGTGTCCAGCCGCACGCCGCGATCGAAGATGCGGACGCGCTGGTCTTCCGGAATACCGGTGCCGTCGTCCTCGACCAGGATTTCGACGAACCCGGCCTGTGCACCCACCGTCACGAAGACGCTGCCGCCGCCGTACTTGGCGGCGTTCTCGACCAGATTGCCGAGCATCTCGTCCAGGTCCTGGCGCTCGACATGGACGACCAGGTCCTTCGGCCCATCCACGTCGATGCGGACATGGCGATAGAGGCGGCCGAACGCGCGCTCTACCGATTGCAGGCTGGGCCAGACCTCGGCGCGGCTGTGCGCCGAACCGCGTCGTCCGACCGCGCGGGCGCGCGCCAGATGGTGGTCGACCTGGCGGCGCATCGTGCGCGCCTCGCGGATCACCGTTTCGGCCAGATCCTCGGACTGGGCGGTCGCCGCGTTCATGATGACGGTCAGCGGCGTCTTGAGCGCATGCGCCAGATTGCCCGCATGACGCCGCGCCTCCTCGGCCTGTTTCTCGTTATGCTCGATCAGCGCGTTCAGCTCCTCGACCATCGGCGCGACCTCGTTGGGCATCGCGTCGGAGATGCGATCGGCTTTTCCGGCGCGCATCGCCGCAATCTCCTCGCGCACGCGGCGCAAGGGATAGAGGCCGTAAAAGGTCTGCATCGCCGCCATCAGCAACAGGCCGACGCCCAGCAGCGCAAAGCTGCGCACCAGGATGCGGCGCAATGCGCCGATCTGTGCGTCCAGCTCAGTCGTTCGCTGCGCCACTTGGAAACGCCAGCGGACATCCGATCCGGGCAGCTTGACGTCCCGTTCGACGATACGCAGCTTTTCGTCCGGAAACTGGGTACTGTTATAGACGTGAATGTCGTCGTCGTTGCGCGCCGGGCCATAGGCGAGGCGCCGATCCCAGAGCGATCGCGACGGGAAGGGGTCATAACCCTTGCCCGAAACCTGCCAATAGACGCCGGAGCCGGGCTCCAGAAACCCCTGATCGGCTGGCTCGCGGTTGAACCAGACCTCTCCCTGCGAGTCGATCCCGGCGGACACCAGCAAGGATTTCAGCACATAGGCCTGGCGGTCGTCGAAATTTTGCGTGACGGCGGATACCAGCACCCGGTCGAGCGCGAAGCCGCCGCCTGCCAGCAGGACCAGGATCCACCCGGCGGCGATCAGGATCATGCGGCGTGACAGCGATCCCGTGCGCAAAGTCCGGCGCGGTGTATGTCCCTCCGTCACGGAAAAAGCCGGATCAGGCCGCCGAACCCGCCACAGCCCCCGCCGCCGGATCATCCAGGCTGTAGCCCAGGCCCCGGATGGTGGTGATGACATCCTGTCCCAGCTTCTTGCGGATACGCGTCACGAACACCTCGATCGTGTTCGAGTCGCGATCGAAATCCTGATCGTAGATATGCTCGATCAGCTCGGTGCGGCTGACCACCTTGCCCTTGTGATGGAGCAGATAGCTGAGCAGCTTATATTCCTGCGCGGTCAGCTTCACCGGCTCGCCCGCCCGCGTGACCTTGCCCGAACGCGTGTCGAGGCGGACGTCACCCGCCGTCAGCTCGGACGAGGCATTGCCGCTGGCCCGGCGGATCAACGCGCGCAGGCGGGCGATCAGCTCCTCGGTCTGGAACGGCTTGGCGACATAGTCGTCGGCCCCCGCATCCAGCCCCGCCACCTTGTCCGACCAGCTGTCGCGTGCGGTCAGGACGAGGACGGGCGTGGTCTTGCCCTCCTTGCGCCAGCGGTCGAGCACGGTCAGCCCGTCAATCTCGGGCAACCCTAAGTCGAGCACGATCGCGTCATAGCTTTCGGTCGAGCCCAGGAAATGCCCTTCCTCGCCGTCCGTGGCGAGGTCGATGGCATAGCCCGCGCCTTCCAGCGTGGCCTTCAACTGCTGGCCGAGATTGGGCTCGTCCTCGACGATCAGAACGCGCATCGCAAAACTCCCTGTATTTCTATGGGGCTGACCGACAAGCCGGTCATCAGCCGTCGGTTCGGCCGATGACCTTGCCGGTGCGGCCGTCCACCTCCACCCAGATCACCGTGCCATTGCGCAGGAATTTGAGCGTGTAAACCGACGCACCCGCATCATAATCGAAACCGATATATTGCGAATCGCGCATGGTCGGCACGACCCGCGCCTCGATCTCGCGCAGCGACAGATTGCCTTCCTTGCGCTGCTGATAGGCGCGCATCTGGTCGCCGCGACGTTGATCGGCGCCCATTCCCATCGGGGCCTCGATCAGCGGCGGCGAACCCATCGGTGCGGCGAGCAGAGCCAGAAGGACGGTCATCGACATGAAATTGGCATAGCGGTCAACCGTTGAACAGCCTCTGAATGGATCATGCAGCCGCGCGACAGCGCTTGGGGTGCTTGCCGGGTTCCGCATCCGCCCCTAACTGCAAGGCCATCATGGCAGCACCCGTTCTTTCCTACGAAGACCTGGGCCTTGTACAAGGTTCGGGCTGGCTCTTCCAGCATCTCGACATCCATGTCGGTCCGCGCGACCGGCTCGCGCTGATCGGGCGCAACGGGGCGGGCAAGTCGACCCTGCTGAAGCTGATGGCCGGGATCATCGATTCGGACGAAGGGCGGCGCGTGATCGTGCCGGGCACCCATGTCGTTTATCTCGAACAGGACCCCGATCTGGCCGGGTGCGCAACGCTGGGCGATTATGTCCTGTCGGGCGACGACGCGCCGGAAGCCTATGAGGCCGATGCCATCGCCGGACAGCTCGGCATCGACCTGACGCGCGAGGCATTGACCGCCAGCGGCGGCGAACGGCGGCGCGCGGCGATCGTCCGCGCGCTGGCGATGAACCCGGACGTGCTGCTGCTCGACGAGCCGACCAACCATCTCGACCTTGCCGCGATCGAATGGCTGGAGGACTGGCTGAAGCGCTTCACCGGCGCGTTCATCGTCATCAGCCACGACCGTACCTTCCTGACCCGCCTGACCAAGTCGACGCTGTGGCTCGATCGCGGCCAGATGCGGCGCAACGAGGTCGGCTTCGGCGGCTTCGATGCCTGGACCGAACAGGTCTATGCCGAGGAACAGCGCGCCGCCGAAAAGCTCGACGCCAAGCTCAAGATCGAGGAGCATTGGCTCCACCGCGGCGTGACCGCGCGGCGCAAGCGCAACCAGGGCCGTCTGGAAAAGCTGGTCCAGATGCGCGCCACCCGTGCCGCGATGATCGGGCCCCAGGGCGCCGCCAAGCTCGGCATCGCGTCGGACGATGTGAAGACCAAGGAGGTCATCAAGGCCGAGCATGTCACCAAGCGCTATGGCGACCGCACGATCATCAAGGACCTGAGCCTGAAGGTCACGCGCGGCGACCGGATCGGCATCGTCGGCTCGAACGGGGCGGGCAAGACGACGCTCCTCCGCCTGCTGACCGGCGAGATCCAGCCCGACGAGGGCAGCGTCTTCCTGGCCAAGACGCTGGACGGCGTGATCATCGACCAGCAGCGCAAGTTGATGGCCCCGGAAAAGCGCGTGCGCGAGGTGCTGGCGGACGGCGGCGACTGGATCGACGTGCGGGGCGTGCGCAAGCATATCCACGGCTATCTGAAGGAATTCCTGTTCGACCCCTCGCTGGCCGAGGCGAAGATCGGCACCCTGTCGGGCGGCGAGCGCTCGCGCCTGTTGCTGGCCCGCGAGTTCGCGCGCGAGTCCAACCTGCTGGTCCTCGACGAGCCGACCAACGACCTCGACCTGGAGACGCTGGACCTGCTGCAGGAAGTGATCGGCGATTATGAGGGCACCGTCCTGATCGTCAGCCACGATCGCGACTTTCTGGACCGCACGGTCACGGTGACGCTCGGCCTCGACGGGTCGGGCAGTGTCGATGTGGTGGCGGGCGGCTATGCCGACTGGGTCGCCAAGCGCAAGGCCGCCCCGGAAGCGAAAAAGGCCCCGGCCAAGGCCGCCCCCTCGCCCGCCGCGCCGGTGCAGGCAAAGACTAAGCTGAGCTACAAGGATCAGCGCGACTATGAACTGCTGCCCAAGCGGATCGAGGAGCTGGAGGCGGGCATCGCGCGCGACGAGGCGAAGCTTGCCGATCCCGATCTCTATGCCAAGGACCCGGCCCAGTTCGACCGCCTGATGAAGGCGATCGAAAAGGCGCGCGACGAAAAGGACGAGGCCGAGATGCGCTGGCTGGAATTGGCCGAGCAGGTCGAGGCGCTGGCAGGGTAATCGGAGCGGGGTAATCGGGGCGGGGTATCCCCCGCCCCTTCGCTTATTGCGTGATCCGTGCGGTTGCGACGGCGTTCTGGAACAGCGCGGCCATGGCCGCCGAAATATCCTGGTCGGTCGAAACCTTGGTGTAGAGACCGGGCGACGCGCACGCCTGAAGCGCCGGTTCGATCTTGTAGAGATTGGGCTTGATATAGGTTTCCGACCACGGGTCGCCGGTCAGCGATTCCGGTAGATATTCGGTGTAGAGGACGGCGATCCGGATACCTCGCGCCTTGATGGTATCGCAGGGCACGGTGTCGATCGCGATTTCCGGGAGACCTCCGCTGCGCAATTCGTCGCGCATGCCGTCGGTGACCAGGAACATCACCGCCTGCGGCGTGTCGTTGTTGATGCCGGTGCCGGGCGTGCCCATGACCTTGTTCATCTGGACCATCGCGTCACTGGTGCCGGTGTCGGTGTCGTTGTAACCCACTTCGTTCGACCGGCAGGCAGACGTCGGGCACCCGTTCCGGTCATATTTGAACGGTTCCAGATTTTGTGTCGCCGCAACGACCTTCGACATGCTGGACGTAAGCTTGCGGATCAGCTGAAACCCGCCGCGTCCCCGGAATGTCCCGACGGCGATCCGATACTTTGCTCCGGTCTTGCTGGACGTGCTGGTGGCATTTGTCGTCAGCTTCGACACGGCGGTCCCTTCGTCGTCGATGCGAAGCGTCAGGTTATAGGATTGCGCAACGTCGTAGAGATCGACCGTATTGCCCGAAGCGTTCCGGCCCTTCAGGTCATTTTCGGCGTGACAGGCGAACTGGCATTTTTTCGAATTGCTGGCCGCCACCTTGGCCAGACCCGCACTGGTCGTGGGCAGGGCCATCGAACTGGACACGTCGAGCAACATGTAGAAGTTGATGTTGGGCGCGACGGCGTTCGTTGTCTCCGACTTGCCGGAGATCGCGAGCGTTCCCAGTCCCAGGATACCCGCAAAAACGTTGTTCGACACGCCGCTATAGCTGACTGCGGCGTTCCGGCGGCCGTTGCTGTCGGTCGGGGCGGTGATGGTCACCGTGCCGACCGTGATGTCGCCCGCCGCGATCAAAGCTGCCGCCTGGGCGTCGAAAATCTTGCGGGCATAGGCCACCGCATCGCCGTCATTCATACCCATCGCGACCTTGCTGACCGCCGACAGCGCGGCGGAGTCCGCCACCGCATTCATCTTGGTCTGCGCCTTCATCGCCCGCGCATAATCGATGCCCATGCCGATCGCGAAGATCAGGACGGGCAGCGCCATGGCGAACATCATCATCACCGCACCGCGACGATGACGCAGCACGCCGCACACGAAGCGATAAAGCGAAAGGATCATGGGAGTGAGCAATCCGAACAGGCGATCTGGTCGGTGTTGCGCGGGACCATCCACAGCGTGTCGCCGAGCGTCATCGGGCCGAACTGACCGAAACTGGTGGGGGGACGATAGGGATAGTTGACCTGCGCCAGCAGGAAGGTGGCGTTGGGCGTCTTCATGGCGGCGGGAATGTCGATCGCCTGGCCGGGCGCATAGGGCGCGATCGACAAGCCTTGGCTCCAGACCACTTTGGTATTTCCGGTGGCATCGGTCGACACCTCACTCACCCGAATCTGGGAATCCCCGGCGACATAGGGCTGCATCACCTGTGAGGCCGCGACCAGATTCGACTGGATTTCGGCCTTCGTCATCTTGCCGGTCGCGTTCTGCGCGATCAGGTCGACGGCGGCGCGGGCGGTGATCGTCACCTTGCGCTTGCACGCCATCGCGTCCTGCAACTGCACCCCGCCCAGATACAGGACCAGCATCACCGGCAGGATGATCGCGAATTCGACCAGCGCGACGCCGCGCTCGTCGCCGCGCAGGGCCCGAAACACGCGCGCCGTCACAGATAGGCCTCGGTCTTCGACACCGATGTCGCGATCAGGATGGTCGGCTTGCTGCTCAGCGGCGACAGATCGGCGGCAGGTGCGATCGGCATCGGCCAGAGATAGATGAAACGCACCGTGACCAGTGAGCCCTGCGATCCCACGTCATAGGACAGGTCGGTGAACTTCCGGGCCGCCGCATCGAAGTTCAACGATCCCGTGCCGCCCGTCGGGATGGTCGCCCCCGCCGCGACGCTCTGCACATCGACGAACAGCCGCGAGCAGGACAGAAAGCTGGGCAGCGACTGGCACCCCTTGCTGCGGAACCGCTCGGCCAGCTGCGCCTTGGTCATGCCGTCGCCAAGGCCCTCGAGATCGGCGGCCTGGGTCTGGCCGGTGACGATACCGCGCGCCGCGACCTCGACCGCACTCTCCAGCGCCTCCTGCGCCAGATAGGCGAGGCTCGACTGCAGGATCGCCAGCAGCAGCGCGATGAACGGCGCGGCGACCAGCGCGAACTCGACGATCACCGCCCCCCGCCGATCGGTCCGGAGCACGGGTGGAACGTCGCCGGAATGGCGGGAGGGGAGAGAGGGTGACATGGGCGGCGGATATCCTTCCCGCCCATATTGGTCAGAACCGGTTAAACTTCGGCAAACAAACCGGCTGCGTAACGGAACCGATCGAGCCGCCCCTTCCTGCCTTAGCGTAGCGCGCGGGCGTAGAGCGCCAATGTCCAGCTCATCGCCTGAAGGAACAGCGCGGGGTCGTAACGCGGCCCCTCGTCGCGGAGAAAGGCATGCTGCCCGGCGACCTCATGCCATTCATAGGAGGCGCCGACCTCTTCCAGGCGCGCGCGGATCGTCTCGCGCCCGGCATAGGGGACATGCGGGTCCTGCCGCCCCCAGACGAACATCGTCTCGGCCTTCAGTTCGCCCATGCGTGCCAGGCTGTCGTCGCAGCGCCCCTCGCCCAGCGTGCCCGAATGGATGTCGGTGGCATAGAAGCATGCCGCCGCGCCCACGCGCGGATCGAGCGCGGCGCGATAGGCCAGATGCCCGCCCAAGCAGACGCCGAACGTGCCGAGATGCCCGTTGCACGCGGGATGCGCGGACAGCGCGGTCAGGCCTGCGGTCGCATCCGCGTCATAGGCGGCGACCGGCTTGGTGAACTTCAGGTCGTTGCCCCGGTCCGTGCCCGGCTTGTCATAGGCGAGCACGGTCCCGGCGGGTTCATATTCATGATAGACCTCGGGCACCGCGACGACATAGCCCTGCCCCGCCAGCATCGCCGCCAGCCGCCGGATCGGGGCGGTCACCTGATAGATTTCGGAAAACAGCAGGATGCCGGGAAAGCGCCCGTCGATGGCGGGGCGGAACAGGTGCATCCGCATCGTGCCGTTGCCGGGCACCTCGACATCCTGGGTCTCGTCGCTGCGTATGATCATGGCGGGCCTGTCCTGGTTGATGGCCTTGCCCATCGCATCCCGTTGAAGGCAGGGCAATCGGGTTGCGTGGACCACGGCCGTCGCTATCGTCGGCCTATGTCGGGGAGCAGGATGCGGCTGGCGCTGTTGAGCGCGGTCTGGATATTGGGACTGATCGCCTCGGGGTTGCATCCGTTCGACCGGGCGACCTGGTGGATGGAAGTCGCGCCGGTGCTGGTTGCGCTGCCTCTGCTCTGGGGATGGCGGCGGCACTTTCCGCTGACCGAGCTGGCGCTGGTCCTGATCGGAGTGCACGGGCTGATCCTGATGCTCGGTGGGGCATATAGCTATGCGCGCGTGCCGGCGGGGTTCTGGGTGCAGGCCTGGCTGCATCTGGCGCGCAACCCCTATGACCGGCTGGGCCATTTCGCGCAGGGGTTCGTGCCCGCCATCGTGTTTCGGGAATGGCTGGTCCGGCGGGGCGGGCTGGTGCGCGGCGGGATGCTGACCTTCCTCGTGATCGCGTGCTGCCTGGCGGTGAGCGCGGCGTATGAACTGATCGAGTTCGGCGCGGCAATGGCGCTGGGCCAGGGCGCGGACGAGTTTCTGGGGACGCAGGGCGATCCGTGGGACACGCAATGGGACATGCTGATGTGCCTCATCGGCGCGGTCGCGGCGGTGGTTACGCTGTCGCGGGTGCATGATCGGCAGATGGCGGGGATGGTGGAGCGGTGATTTGTTCGCGCGGAGGCGCGGAGACGCGGAGGAGTCTCGCCCAGCCGCAGGCTGCCTCCATTCACAACCAATCGACTTCGTCTTCCGATCGAGAGGGTGTGCGAAAGCGCGGCAAATCCAGACACCTCCGCGTCTCCGCGCCTCCGCGCGAACAAAAAAAGATGAAGCGCACACCGCTCTATGGTAAAGTCGGGCCGACACCAGGAGTTCTCGACATGGTCCAGCGGCACCGCTGACGCGGCACAGCTTTGCACGGCGGCACGCACCGCCCCCTGCCCCATCATTTCGAGAGATTCATGTCACGCTTGCAGAATAAGACGTGCGTCGTCACCGGCGCTGCGCGCGGGATCGGCCATGCCATCGCCCGCCGCTTTCACGAGGAAGGCGCAACCGTCATCCTGACCGATCGCGATGCCGACACCGGCGTCGAAGCGGCAGAGAGCATCGGCTGCCGCTTCGAACCGCTCGACGTTTCGGAAGAAGCCGACTGGGAGCGCCTCTCCCGGGTCGTGCCCACCGCCGATGTCGTCGTCAACAATGCCGGGATCACCGGGTTCGAGGACGGCTTCGTACCGCACGATCCCGAACATGCGTCGCTGACGGACTGGCGGGCGGTGCACCGGGTCAATCTGGACGGCACCTTCCTGGGCTGTCGCTATGCCATCGGCGCGATGAAGGCGGCGGGCACCGGCTCGATCATCAACATCTCGTCGCGCTCGGGCCTGGTCGGGATACCGGGCGCGGCGGCCTATGCCTCGTCCAAGGCGGCGATCCGCAACCACAGCAAGACGGTCGCGCTCTATTGTGCGCAGGCGGGGTGGAAAATCCGCTGCAATTCCATCCACCCCGCCGCGATCCTGACGCCGATCTGGGAGCCGATGCTGGGCGACGGCCCCGACCGCGCCGCTAGGATGGCCGCGCTCGTCGCCGATACGCCGCTCAAACGCTTCGGCGAACCGGACGAGGTGGCTGCGATCGCGGTCATGCTGGCCTCGGACGAGGCGAGCTATATCACCGGATCGGAGTTCACCATCGATGGCGGGCTGCTGGCCGGGTCGGCGGCGAGCCCAGGCTAAGCCTATGGTGTCGGGCGGTTTCGGCCGATAGGCTGGGGCCATGAATCGCAACCTCACCGAAGACCGCCCGACCTTCATCACCCATCTGGAATGCTCGCTGACCGGCGAACGCTATGAGGCGGACCAGCTTCACGGCCTGTCGCGCGCCGGACGCCCGCTGCTGGTCCGCTACGATCTGGAGGCCCTGGGCCAGGCGGTGTCGCGCGACACCATCGCCGCGCGTGAGACGGACTTGTGGCGCTGGCGCGAACTGCTGCCCGTGCGCCGCACCGGGAGCATCGTCTCGCTGGGCGAGATCGAGACGCCGCTGATCCCCATTCCCCGATCGGGCGGCGGCAATGTGCTGGTCAAGGATGAGGGGCGACTGCCGACCGGCTCGTTCAAGGCGCGCGGACTGGTCATGGCAGTGGCGATGGCGCGCGAACTGGGCGTGACCCGCATCGCGATGCCGACCAACGGCAATGCGGGCGCGGCGCTGGCCGCCTATGCCGCGCGCTGCGGGATCGAGACCGTCATCCTCTGCCCGGAGGAAACGCCGGAAGTGAATGTCCGCGAGATCGCCGCCCAGGGTGCGCGCGTCTGGCGGGTCAACGGCCAGATCGACGAGTGCGGCGCGATCGTCGGGCGCGGTGCGGCCGAGGGGCGCTGGTTCGACTTCTCGACGCTGAAGGAGCCTTACCGGATCGAGGGCAAGAAGACGATGGGGCTGGAACTCGCCGCGCAATTGGGGTGGGAGCTGCCCGATGCGATCTTCTACCCGACCGGCGGCGGCACCGGCCTGATCGGCATGTGGAAGGCGTTCGACGAGATGGAGCGGTTGGGCTGGATCGGCAGCAAACGTCCGCGCATGTATGCGGTACAGGCGAGCGGCTGCGCCCCCATCGTTCGTGCTTATGAAGCGGGCGAGGAACATGCCGAACGCTGGGAGGATGCCGCGACGGTGGCGGCGGGCATCCGCGTGCCGAAGGCGGTCGGCGACTTCCTGATCCTGCGCGCGGTCCGCGAGTCCGGCGGCGCGGCGCTGGCGGTGGGCGACCCGGCGATCCTGAAGGCGGTGGAGGATTGCGCCAAGAAGGACGGACTGCTGCTCTGTCCCGAGGGCGGCGCGACGCTGGCGGCGTACAATCAGGCGGTGCGCGACAATCTGGTCGATGAGGATGAGCGGGTCGTGCTGTTCAACTGCGCCACCGGGTTGAAATACCCGATGCCCGAAGCGGGGCAATGGCTGGACAAGAACGGGGCGATCGATCTGGCGGCGCTGTAGTCCCTTGGCCTTCGACTTCGCTCAGGCTGAACGGAAATTGGTACTGAACCCCGTTCGCACTGAGCGAAGTCGAAGTGCACGTTCCAGCCTCACCCGATCAACAGCCGAATTCCCAACGCCGCCAGCAACGCCAGCGGCATCGCCACCGCGCCGACCTTCAGGAAGGCGAGGAAGCTCACATCCTCCCCCTCGCGCCGGATCGCCTGGAGCCACAGGATCGTCGCGAGCGACCCCGTGACCGACAGGTTCGGGCCGAGGTCTACACCGATCAACAACGCGTCGGTGACGATCTGCGGCGGATGCGCCTGGGCGATGGCACTGCTGGCAACGAGGCCAGCGGGCAGGTTGTTCATCGCGTTGCTGACAAAGGCCAGCGTCGTGCCCGACACCGCCGCCGCCCGCGTCGGATCGGCCAGCATGTCGCGAAGCCCCCGCGCCACCCAGGCGATCACGCCCGTCCGGTCGAGCGCTTCGACCAGCACGAACAGCCCCGCGACCAGCGGCAGCACACCCCAGGACACCGACCTGGCCAGCGTCAGCGGCGAGCGCCCCGCCAGCAGCGACACGATCACCGCCGTCGCGATCCCCGCCAATGCGGTCGGCAGGCCCAGTTCGGCATCCAGCGCCGACACGACCAACAGGAGCAGCGCCGTCAGCACGATGCCCGCAATGGCCAGCTTGCCGCCCGTCGACAGCGGGTCGCGAGTCACATCGCTCTCGCAGTCCCCCGCGATCCGCGCCCGCTGGGTAAAACGCAGCACCGCGAAGGTCACGAGGATCGACGCCAGCGAGGGCAGCGCGAACGCCGCCATCCATGCGCCCAGCGGCGGCATGTGCCCACCATAGAGGACGAGGTTCGCCGGGTTGGAGATGGGCAGCACGAAGCTGGCCGCATTGGCGATCAGCGCACAGGCGAACAGCAAAGGCAGCGGATCGGCCTTGGCCTTTTTCGCCGCGACGAACACGGCGGGCGTCAGCACCACAGCGGTGGCGTCGTTGGACATGAAGGTCGTGACGACCACGCCCGTCGCATAGACCAGCGCGAACAGCTTGGCGCGCGACCGGCCCGCCATGTTGACGGCGGTCGCCGCGATCCAGTCGAACGCGCCATGCTCGCGCGCCGTCTCGCTGAGCAGCATCATGCCGATCAGGAAGAGATAGACGTCGGTGCCCTTCGCGATCGCCTGCCCCGCCTCGCCCAGCGGCATCAGGCCGAGCACGATCAGCAGCACCGCGCCCGCCACCGCCCAGATCCATTCGGGCCAGCGCATCGGCCGCGCGATCACGCCCGCGGTCGACAGCCCCGCAATCGCCCAGGTGGCTCCATAAGCCAGCGTCACCATCCGCACCCATTCTTGTTCGGCCCGAGCCGGGCACCATCGATCCCGGCGATAGGCCAGGCGCCGATCGCGTGGCAATCCTCGCCCGGTGCGACGGGCAGGCGGCGCTTCGGGATGGCATGGGCGCCGCGGACCAGACAGTCGATCCGGTCATAGCCTTCGCCGCAGCGGACTTCGATCGCGTTCAATCCCTCGGCCAAAGTCACGGTCGCCCGCCACAGGCCGTCCTCGCCCCGCGTCATCGGCGTGTCGTTATCGCCGACCCGCGCGACCGGCGTCGCATCCGCACCGAACAGCCGAGCGACGATCTCGACCGCACCGGGCCGAGGCACCTGATGCGGGTCGGTCGGGCGGGTGATGAGCCGGACATCGCCCGGCGACACGATCTGCACATGCGGCCAAGCCGCATCCAGCCGCCGGAAGCGCCAGCTGACCACCCGGTCCTCGACACACACGATAGTGAAGCCCGGTGCGCCGCCATCCTCCTCGATCTGCGCGGTCGAGCGGGTCGCGCCATAGATCACGCGGCCGTCGTTGAGCAGCTCGTTATAATGGGTATGGCCGGTGTCGACGAAGGCGACCTCGCCGTCGATGAACTGGCGCGCGATCATGTCGCCGTCCGCCGCCAGATCGCCGGGATAGGCGTGCATGAAGACCAGCGGCACTTCGCCCGACGCCTTTGCCCGTGCCAGCTCCTCGGCCAGCTTGTTGCGGTGGTGCATGGTCAGACGGAAGTCGGGACCACCGGCCCCCGCCGACACCACGTCCAGGAACAGGCAGCGATGCCCGGCAATCACCTCCGTCTCGGGCCGGTTGGCCTTAAGGATCGCCGCTTCGTAGTGGGACAGGTCCCCCGGCTCGAAATCATGGTCGCCCGGGATGATCCGCCAGGGCAGCGACAGCGGCGCGAGCGCGTCGATCATCCGGGCATATTGCTCGGGCGTGCCGTGATTGGCGTTGTCGCCGGGCACGAAGACGAAGTCCGCGTCGCCCATCCGCGCATTCACCTGCGCGACGATGGTCTCCAGCCGGTCGAGGCCCTGCCAGTCGTCCGCTTCGTCCAGATGCAGGTCGCCGATATGGACCCAGCAAATGCCGCTCACGCCTGTGCCTCCTCGGGCTTGGCACCACCGGAGCAGGCGGGGCGCAACGTGCCCGCAAAGCCGATCCACAGCCCCAGGCTCGCCATCGCGAAACCGCCGAGAATATAGAAGGCGATGTGATAGCCCAACTCCTGCGCCAGCCAGCCACCGATGGCGGGCGACAGCGAGGCGCCGACGCCCTGGATGGTCATCACCGCGCCCTGCCCGACATTGACCCGGCCGGTACCACTGAGCAGGCAGGCGACGAGGCCGGGCACCGCGACGCTCTGAAGCCCCGCACCGATGCCGTCGAGCGCCTGGACCGGCCACACGCCCCAATGCTCGATAAAGGTGCCGGCCAGAAAGCCACGCAGGGGAAGGGCGGCAAAGGAGATCAGCAGGACCAGCCAGTAACCGCGCCCGGCAGCGACCTTCATCGCGACCAGGCTGGCGATGATCATCACCGCCTGCGCCACCATGACGGTGGTCGCGGTGAACATCGCCGCATCGCCTTTCCCTGCGCCGACCACCGCCATGCCGTATAGCGGCAACATCGCGCCGTTGCCGAGATGGAAGCAGGCCAGCGCCGCCGCCAGGATCAGCATCGGCTTGTTGGCGAGCAGCGCCTTGAAACCCTCGGCCTGGCCGCCTTCCTGATCGTCGCCGTCCTCATCCTCAAGCCCGCGCGCGGCGCGGTGGTCGATGGCGCGTTCGGGGATCGACAGGACCGAGATGATCGCCAACACGCCGAAGGCCGCCGCGAGAAAGAAGATGGCGGGCATGCCGAACTTCCAGCCGAGAAAGCCGGAAAGCCCCGCGCCGACCATGTTGCCCGCATGGTTCCAGGCCTGGTTGCGGCCGTTCTGCGCGTTAAAGCCCTTTTGCCGGACGACGCCCAGCGTCATGCCGGTCACCGCCGGGCCGATCGCCGCGCCCGCAATGGCGGTCGCCACCTGGCTGACCCCGACGACGATGCCGGTCTGCGACCAGAGGATCAGGAAGGAGGCCAGAACCGTGCAGATGCCGGTGATGACGACGACCCAGCGCTTCTTGTCGGTATGGTCGATGAACGCGCCCGCAGGCACCGTCATCACCATGCCCGCCACGCCGCCCAGCGTCATGACGGTGCCGATCGGCCCGGTCTGCCACCCGCGCTGTTGCAGGAAGACCCCCAGGAACGGGCCGATGCCCGCCTGCATATCGGCCATGAAGAAGTTGAGCGCCTGCAACCAGCGTGTCGCGCGGCGGCGATCGCCTTCGGACGATGGGGACGTTCGAGAATCGGGTAATGCCGCTGTGGCCATGATAGGTCTCCGCGAGATGCGGGGCCCAACCCAGCAATAGTTTGAAATATCCGCCGATCGTATGATTTATGTTTGGCGAACGATTGGCGGCAAAGTTATCCTGCTGTACAACAAGGATAAACCCGTTACCAACTCAAATACCGCGCAAGAATTCATGACAATAACTTCATGAGAAAGCGCCGGAACTTTTCGCCCGATGGTCAAAACGGTGATGGCCATGACTTCAGGATTCGGCACATCCCTTCGGCCGCAAGGAAGGCATCAGCATGAACCACCACTGCGTCGCCATCGTCCCCGCCGACAACCTCGATGCCAGCACCGCCTTCTACGAACGGCTCGGCTTTTCGGTCGCCGCCGATTTCGGTCATTATCGCATCCTGGAGGACGGACGCGGCTGGCATCTGCACCTCAACCACATGCCGGGCTGGCCGGTGCGCACGCAGGACAATCCGTTCGGTCTCTATCTTTATGTCGAGGATGTCGACGCGGTCGCCGAGCGGGTCCGCGACTGCATCATAGAGCCGGGCACGCCGCACGCCAAGCCCTGGGGCACCTATGAGTTCGCGGTCAGCGATCCGACCGGGGTGCTGGTGCGGATCGGCCGTATCGTCGAATAGCCCCCAACTTGCCCTGTCGGCCCGACCGCATCACATAGGCGGCCTGTCCGGATGCCGAAGCCTATGTGCCCGGCTCCGCAATGATGATGGACGACTGCCGTGACCACCAAAATCTACCTGTCCGCCGACCGCCTGCTGGAGGATTCCTTCCGCCTGGCCAATCTGGTCTTCGACTCCGGCTTTCGCCCGACCCATATCGTCGGCATCTGGCGCGGCGGTGCGCCGGTCGGCATCGCGGTCCAGGAACTGCTCGAATATCGCGGCATACAGAGCGACCATATCGCGATCCGCACCGCCTCCTATACCGGCATCGACCAGCAGGAGCCGCAGGTCCGCATTTACGGGCTGGGTCATCTGGTCGACGTGCTGAACCCGGAGGATCGTCTGCTCCTGATCGACGATGTGTTCGATTCCGGGCGTTCGGTCCGCGCCTTGCTGAAGGAACTGAAGCAACGCTGCCGGAACAATCTCCCGGACGAGGTGAAGGTCGCGACCGTCTATTACAAGCCGTCACGCAACGTGACCGACCTGACGCCGGACTTCTTCGTCCATGAGACGAATGACTGGCTGATCTTCCCGCACGAGATCAACGGCCTGACCGAAGAGGAAATTCGCGCCCACAAGCACGGGGCCGCCATCATCCTGCGCTGACGGTCGAGGCGCGGGCCGGGCGCGGACGGACTGCGCCCCGAAACCTCAGTGGAGCTTGGCGATCGACAGCCCGTCTTCCTTCGCCCGCGCCTTGACCGACTCCTCGCTGCGGGTCAGCGCCTTGGCGATGGCCTTCAGCGCCATGCCTTTCTTCGCAAGGGTGTGGAGTTTCTGAATCTCGTCCTGCCGCCAGGGCTGGCGGTGTCGTTCGAAGCGTTCGGCCATGCCCCCTTATAGCGCGCTCGCGGGCCCCTGACCATGGCGGCGCCCCGCATGATGGCCCGCTTACAAATGCGTCATGAACCCTGACCTGCCTTGCCATCCCATTGCGGCGCAGCAAGATAGCTCGCTCGGGAGACGTTATAACATTTGGGGTTATCGATGCGTTTTTGTGCTCTCCTCTGCTGTGTCGCGTCGTCCGCGATCGCCTTTCCTGCGCTGGCGCAGACCCGCGGCGTGCCGACGCCCGATGCGGACGCCACCCCGGCGGCCACGGCGAATCAGCCCTCCGACATCGTCGTCACGGCCAAGCGGCTCGACACCGCGCGCGAGCATATCCAGCCCAGCCTGGGCGCCTCCAATTATGAAATCACCAGCGCCACGATCAAGGCGCTGCCCGGTGGCGAGAACCAGCAGTTCAACCAGATCCTGCTCCAGGCCCCCGGCGTCGTGCAGGACGGTTTCGGCCAGTTCCATGTCCGCGACGATCACAACGGTCTGCAATATCGCATCAACGGCACCATCCTGCCCGAGGGGCTGGCGGTGTTCGGTCAGACCCTGTCGCCGCGCCTGGTCGACAAGGTCAACATCCTGACCGGCGCCCTGCCTGCCCAATACGGTCTGCGCACCGCCGGGATCATCGACATTACCACCAAGAGCGGGCTGTTCGACAATGGCGGCACCGCCTCCATCTATGGCGGCAGCCACAATACCATCCAGCCGAGCCTGACCTATGGCGGCTCTTCGGGAAGCACCAATTACTTCGTGTCGGGCGATTACCGGCACAGCGGGCTTGGAATCGAGAGCGTCGACGGCCGGTCGAACCCGGTGCATGACGATACCGACCAATATCAGGCCTTCACCTATATCGACCATATCCTGGACGATCAGAATCGCGTGTCGTTCGTCGGCGGCTATTCCAACCAGTGGTTCCAGATTCCCAACCCCGTCGGCCAGCAGCCGAGCGCCGGGTGGAGCGTCGGCGGCCAGACCGCCTTCCCCAGCGAAAAGCTGAACGAGACGCAGCTGGAAAAGACCGGCTTCGGCCAGGTCGCCTTTCTCCACGATGCCGAGCCGCTGACCGTGCAGGCCTCGCTCTTCGCGCGCTATTCGTCGCTGCGCTATCGCCCCGACATATTGGGCGAGCTTCTCTATAACGGGCAAGCGCAACAGGCGTATAAGCAGGACTTCGCGATCGGCGGACAGGTCGATGCGGTCTATCATGTCGGCGATGCACACACGCTGCGCGGCGGCCTGCTGGTGACGCGCGACCGCTCGACCAGCGCGACGACGACCAATGTCTTCCCGGTCGACGGCAATGGTGCCCAAGCGGGCGAACCGATCGCGATTCCCGACAATAGCGGCAAGACCGCGACCAGCTTCAGCGCCTATCTCCAGGATGAATGGAAGCTCCTGCCCAAGCTGACGCTCAACTATGGCGCGCGTTACGACCTCTACAATGGCTATCGGCGCGAGGGGCAGCTGTCGCCGCGCGTCAACCTGGTCTGGCAGCCGGGTGATATCTACACGCTGCACGCGGGCTATTCGCGCTATTTCGTGCCGCCGCCCTTCGAGCTGGTCGGCAACACCAGTATCGCCAAGTTCGTCGGCACCAGCGCCTATCCGGCCGTCACCGTCAACGACGTGCCCTATGCCGAGCGGCAGGATTATTTCGATGTCGGATTCCAGGCCAAGCCCAGCCGCTACTTCACCTATGGCGTCGACGCCTATTACCGCATCTCGAAGAACCTGATCGACGAGGGGCAGTTCGGCGCGCCGATCATCCTGACGCCGTTCAACTACAAGCAGGGCCGCATCGGTGGGATCGAGGCGAATATGAGCTATGCCCGCGGCGGCCTGCTCGCCTATGCCAATTTCGCCGCCGCCAAGGCCAAGGGGCGCAGCATCGTCTCCAGCCAGTTCAGCTTCGGCCAGGACGATCTCGACTATATTGCGCGGCATTACATCTATCTGGACCACGACCAGACGTTCACCGGATCGGCGGGCCTGTCCTATGCCTTTGCGCAAGGGACCAAGCTGGGCGGCAGCATGATCTATGGTTCGGGCCTGCGCCGCGACGACGACGTCAATTCCATCCCCAACGGCGCCAAGCTGTCGCCCTATGCGCAATTCAACCTGACCGCGAGCCAGCATCTGGCGGGGCCGAACCTGGACATCCGGTTCGACGTCATCAACGTGCTCGACCACAAATACGAAATCCGCGACGGGACCGGCGTGGGTGTCGGCGCGCCGCAATATGGCCCGCGTCGCGGTTTCTTCGTCGGCGTGTCGAAGGCGTTCTAAGAAATCCTCCCCGGCACGGGGAGGGGGACCATGCGCAGCATGGTGGAGGGGGCGTGCGGCAAGGGGTGCCCTTTGTGGCACGCCCCCTCCGTCAGGCCTTCGGCCTGCCACCTCCCCGTACCGGGGAGGATCTTTAGCCGATCGCGTATTTCCTCATCCGCTCCGGCATGCGCTTGTCCAGCCCCGTCGCCAGCGTCCGGTCGCGCGCGGCTTCGGTGGTCATGCCCAGATGCGTCTCGGCGATCGAGCGCCCGTACAGCGCCCAGGGTCGCTTCGGATCGATCGCCAGCGCGGCGTTGAAATCCGCAAGCGCGGCCCGGTCGTCCTTCTGGCGGAGATGGATGAAGGCCCGGCTGTCGAGAAAGCTCGGATCGCCGGGGATCGCGTGGACGGCGGCGTTGCAGTCGCCCAGCGCCTTGTCGAGATCCTTGTCGGCCAGCATCCGCGACCAGCACCGGCCGTTCTGCGCATTGCTGCGATGCGAGTCGTCATGATGCGCGGCCATCCACAGATCATATTGCGCGATCGCCGCATCGAAGGCGTCCGCCCCCGAATAGAGCCGCGCCATCTGAAGCCGTACCGCGTCCTCGCGCGGCAACTGCCCGTTCAGCAGGTCGAGATCGGTGATCGTCCCCGCCGGATTGCCCGCGCGCAACCGCAGTTCGGCGCGGATCAACCGCGCCTGCGTATCGGCCGGGTCGAGCGTCAGCGTGGTGTTGAGATCGTCGATCGCCAGCACCGGGCGATGCTGGTTCAGATAGGCGAGCGCGCGCTGGCGGGGAAAGCGCGGGTCCTTGGGTGCCATCGCGATCGCCTGCGTAAAGGCGTCGATCGCATGGGGCAGGTCGTGCTGGGTGACGAACATCGCGCCGCGACGGCTGTAACCCTCGGCATCGCCTGGCGGCGCGGCCTCGGTGGTGGATTGCGCGACGACCGCCGCCGTGCCCGGATCGGCATGCGCCACCGCATCGAACAGTCGCCCGCCGCTATAGGTGAAATAGATGCGGTGCTGGAGATTGGAGACATAGAGCCGGTGCGACACGAAAAAGTCCGCGCCCAGCAGCATGTCGGTCTCCAGCGGCCCCAGATCGGCGATGTGGAGGCGCACATTGTGCAGTTCCTCATTGCCGATCTTCAACAGCTTGAACCACGCGGTCCAGCCCTGGACGACATGGCGGCCCAGCCCACGCTCCCATCCCGCCGCCTCGACGCCCGGATCGCCGGGATGGACGCCCGCCCGGGCGGCGGCACGCAAGCTCAGGACGGTCTGCGCCGCGCCGGTGTCGAAGGTCGCGTTCAGCTTCGCGCCGTCCAGCTCGACCGTGCCGACGGTGTGGCTGTGCGCCTGATCCTTGGTCTCGATCGGGATCTCGAAATAGGGCTTGCCGCCGGTCCAATAGGCCATGGAGGCGTGTGCGCAGCCACTGGGCCTGAACAGGCGGACCATGCCGCCGGGCAGGTCATATTCGACGTCGCCAAGGCCCAGGACATTCTGCCCGAGCAGGCCGGTCTGTCCGACATCGCTGCCGCTGACGATGAATTGGATGTTCAGGATGTCGGCTCCGGCCAGCGTGAAATGCTTGACCGTGGCGACGGTGGCGTCCGAGCTGCCGCCGATCCCGTTCACCCGGAAGCCGAAGGGCAAGGGCTGTTCCGGCAGGCCCAGTTCGCGTGCGACGGGAGGCGAGATGTTGCTGTAAAAGGCCCCGCTGTCGAGGATGAAGGGGGCGGGCTTGCCGTTGATCCGGGTCTCGACCACCGGGCGCAGGCCCTGCATCGTGACCGGAATCGCCGCCATCTGGCCGACCTTACACGTCTCCGCCATGGCCGGACTCGCCGCCGCCCCGACCCACAGCGCCGCGACCATGATCCGCCTGCGCCCTGCCCCCTTCACCATGCCACCATCCCCATGCCAGCTATAGGGGCCGAGCATATCAGCGCAGGGCGCGGGCCAGGATGACGCGCGCCTGACATTCTCGAAATACGGGGCCGTTTCCCGCCAGCTATTCGGCTATAGCGGATGCCCGTCGCGACAGCGTTCCCATTCCACGGGGTCGTGGGAGCAGGCCATGGTGACGCTGTCCCGCCGTTCGATCGACAATGCGCGCAAGCGGGCCTGGTTGGTCATGCGCGCGGTGGCGTCGACCTCCATCAAACGCTGGTACGCGCGTAGGCCGGGCGTGCAATGCCGCCGGGCGCTGCGCATCTCGCCCCGGTAGAAATAGGCGTCGCCCGCATGGAGCAGCCAGCGCCCGCCCGGCTGGCGGATCGCGACCCCGGCATGGCCCCATGTATGACCCGGCAGCGGCACCATCAGAATCTCGGGCGGCAGCCCGGCCAGATCGCGCACCGCGTCGAAGCCGAACCAGGATTCCCCGCTGGCGGTATAGCGCCGCCAGCGATCCACCCCGTTCCATTGCGGCGGGCGCCAGCGGTTGCGCGCGACGATGCCGTCATGGGGGCCGGTCGCATCGTCATATTCGCGGGCCATGACGTGCACGGTCGCGTGCGGAAAATCCTCCAGCCCGCCCGCATGATCGAAGTCGAGATGGGTCAGAACGATATGCCGCACGTCGTGCGCGGTATAGCCCAGCGCCTCGATCTGGCGGATCGCCGTCTCCTGCTCGCGCAGCCGGATGTTGAGCATCGCGCGCCACGCCAGGGGGATGCGCGGTTCGGGACGGCGATGGGGATGCGCCACATCGCGCAGGCCGAAGCCGGTATCGACCAGCACCAGCCCGTTCGCCTCGGTCTCGATCAGCAGGCAATGGCAGACGAGCTGGCCGATCGGGCCCCGGCTGCGTCCGTCGAAAAGCGCCCCGCCCAATGGGCAGTCGGTGCCACAGTTGAGATGGTGAATCCGCATATCCCCTCAACCGGACGACGCAAAGGACGGTTCCTTATTCCGTTCTCTTCCAATCGGTTAAATCGACTCATCTGGATCAGGGGCGGGGAACAAGCCCCCCGCCGGAGACGCTGGGACAAGCAACGCCACAGGAGCACCCCCATGTCGGTCAGACATTTTGCCATGATCTTCGGTATCGTCTTCCTTCTCGCGGGCGCGGCGGGGTTCGTGCCCGGCCTGTCGCCCACGCACGCCCATCCGGGGGTCAGCGTCACCGCATCGTCCCGGCTGGCGCTGGGGCTGTTTCCGGTGAACATCCTGCACAATCTGGTCCACCTCGCCTTCGGCCTGTGGGGCGTGCTGGCGGCGCGCCGTATCCCGACCGCCTTCGGCTATGCCAAGGGGGTGGCGATCATCTATGCCGTGCTGACGGTGATGGGGCTGATCCCGCTGACCGCGACGACCTTCGGGCTGGTGCCGCTTTATGGCAACGACATCTGGCTGCACGCGCTGCTGGCGCTGGTCGCGGGCTATTTCGGTTTCGTCCACCGCGAGCATGTCGTGAACGGCACGCTGCGGTAACGGCGGTCAGGCCACCGCCGCCGGCGCGTTGGTGAATTGCGCCAGCATCTGCGCCAGTTCCTGTTTGCGGAACGGCTTGGTCAGGCGCGGCATGGAGGGCTCGACCCCTTCCGCCTCGGCATAGCCCGAGACGAGCAGGATCGCGACGCCCGGCCGCCGTGCCTGAACCAGCCGGGCGAGATCGGTGCCCGACATGCCGGGCATCAGATGGTCGGTGACGAGCAGGTCGAACGCCGTGTCGGCCTCGACCAGCCGGACCGCTTCCTCGGCCGAGCCCGCCTCGATCACCGCATAGCCCAGGTCGCCCAGCATATCGGCGGTGCTGTGCCGCACCAGTTCCTCGTCATCAACCAGCAGCACCCGGCCGCTGCGCTTCGCGGGCCCCGCACAGGCCGGTCCGGCTGCGGCGACGGGCGAGGCCGATCCGCTGACCGGCAGGAACAGCGCGACCCGCGTCCCCTGCCCCGGGACGCTATGGATATCGAGCGCACCGCCGAGCTGCGAAGCCAGGCCATGAACCATCGACAGGCCAAGCCCCGTGCCCTTGCCCACGCCCTTGGTCGAGAAGAACGGCTCGACCGCGCGCGCCAGCGTGGCGGCATCCATGCCACTGCCCGTATCGGCGACCGACAGGCAGATATGGTCGCCCGGCGCGCCATCGGTGCCCACGTCGCGCCGTGACGCCGTGATGCGCAACGTGCCGCCGTCCGGCATCGCGTCGCGCGCATTAACCGCCAGGTTGAGCAGCGCCATTTCCAACTGGTTGGGATCGGCATCGGCGGGCGGCAGGCCGGGGGCGATATCGACCTCGATCGCGATCTGCGGCCCCGTGGTGCTGGCGACCAGATCGCTCATGCCCGCCACCAGCTGGGCCATGTCGACCGGGATCAGCTGAAGCGGCTGGCGCCGTGCAAAGGCGAGCAGCCGCTGGACGAGCGTGCGGGCGCGCTCGGCGGACTGCGCCGCGCCCGCGATCAGCCGCTGTTCGCGCGCGCCGCCCAACTGTTTGTGCTGCAACAGGTCGAGCGTCCCGACGATCGGGGTCAGCAGATTGTTGAAGTCATGCGCGACGCCGCCGGTCAGCTGGCCCATCGCCTCCATCTTCTGCGCCTGACGCAGCGCCTCCTGCGCCTCGACCAGCTGTGCCTCGCGACGCAGACGCTCGGTCACGTCGGTGACGAACTGGTACAGGCCGACCTGCGCACCCGCCTCGTCGAATAGGGGGTGGAAGCTGATCTCGTAACAGGGTCGGTCACGGTCGGGATCGCCGAACTCCTGAACGACGGTCAGGCGCCCGCCGTCCATGGCCCGCGTCCAGGCCGCGCGCACCTCCTCGCGGAGCACCGGCTGGTCGTCGAGCAGTGCCAGCATATTGTCGCCGGTGTGCGGGCGCACGCCGAACACCCGCTCGAACTCGGCGGCATTGGCGGCGTTCAGCGCCAGGATGTTGAAATCCAGGTCGATCGCCATGACCATGATGTCGGTATGTTCGACCAGCTTGGCCAGCATGTTGCGCTCGGCGGTCCGCTCGGCCACCCTCTGCTCCAGCGTGGCGTTCAGCTCGCGCAGCCGGTCCTCGGCCACCTTGCGGTCATGGATGTCGACCGACGATCCGAACCAGCGGACGATCTCGCCGGTGCGCGGGTCGCGATAGGGGTGAGCGAGGTCCAGGAACCAGCGATATTCCCCCGCGGCCGAGCGGATACGGTGCTCGGACCGGTGCACGCCTTCGCTGTCGCGGGCCGCCTGGAACGCCGCGACGACATGCGGGCCGTCGCCGGGATGGATGAAGGCCCCGCAATCTCCGCCGGGGACAGCGACTGAAAGGCGGCGCCGGTATAGTCGGAGAATTGCCGGTTCAGAAACTCCATCCGCCCTTCGGCATCGGCGATCCAGATGATCTGCGGCACGGTGTCGACCATCAGCCGGAACCGCGCCTCGCTCTCGACCAGCGCGGCGCGGGCGGTGACATGGCCCGTCGTCTCGGCCAGCACGCACAGCACGCCGCCGGGCCGCCCGTCCTCGTCGATGACCGGCGAGTAATCCAGGTTCATCCATACCTGTTCGGGCACGTCGTTGCGGTACAGGGTCAGTTCCTGATCCTGATAGCGCAGCGTGCCCCCCGCCAGCCCGACGCGCATGACGTTGTCATTGAAGTCGGCCACTTCGGGCCAGCCCTCACGCACCGGCGATCCCAACAACTGGGGATGCCGCTTGCCCGCAAAGACCGCATAGGCGTCGTTATAGAGCATGACGCCGCCCTCGCCCCACAGCATCACCATCGGCACGGGCGAGCGCAACAGGATCAGCGTGGCGGTGCGCAGCGGCGCGCTCCAGCCCTCGATCGGCCCCAGCGCCGTTTGCGACCAGTCACGCTCGGCGATCAGCGCGCCGCACATCCCGCCGCTGTACAGGCTGTCGCGAAAGCCGGGGGCGGTCGTCATGAGTGGGTGCAATCCTCCAGGGCCGCGACCGACGGAGCCGGGCTGCGATCCCGACGCTAGACCAAATTCCCGCGCCATGCGACGGATTTCAGGGCAAAATCCGCCATACCGCCCCGTGGCAACGGTCAGGCCAGGGTGATCCGCCTCCCCTCCCGCGCCGAGCGATAGATGGCCTCGATCACCCGCATATCCGCCAGCCCCTCCTCGCCGGGCACCAGCGGATCGGTGCCGTTGGTGATGCACTCGGCGAAATGGTCTAGCTGTCCGGCATGCTGGCCCTTGCCTGCGGGCACCTGCTGCTCCTCGGTCCGGCCATTGCGGCGGACCCACATCTTCTGCCCCTCATAAGAGGTGGCGGGCTCCAGCTCGATCCAGCCATCGGTGCCCGACACGCGGTACATATTGTGGTTGGAGCTGTAGCTCGACACGCAGGTCGCCTCGATGCCGGATGGAAAGCGCAGCAGGAAGCTGATCCGGTCCTCGACGTTACGGAAACGCGGATCGCTGCGGTCGGTGGATTCGATCGCGCTGACCTCCACGGGCTCCTCCCCGGTCAGATAGCGGGTGGCGTTCAGGCTGTAGATGCCGATGTCCATCAGCGAGCCGCCGCCCGACAGCTTGCGGTCCAGCCGCCACTGGTTGGGCTGCGCGTTGAAGCCATGGTCGGCGGTGATGATCCGCGTTGGCCCGACGAAACCTTTCCGCGCCATGTCGATCGCCAGCCGATTGTGCGGCTCGAACCGCGAGCGATATCCGATCATCAGCTTGCGCCCCGCCGCCCGGCACGCCGCGATCATCGTGCGGCATTCCGCGACCGAGATCGCCATCGGCTTTTCGCACATGACATGCTTGCCCGCCTTGGCCGCGCGCACCGTATATTCGGCGTGCATGGAATTGGGCAGGATCACATAGACGATGTCGACATCCGGATTGTCGCGGATGCGGTCGAAATCGGCATAGGAATAACGGTGGCTCTCGGGCACGCCATATTTCTCGCCGAAGCGCGCCAGCTTCTCCGGCGTGCCGCTGACCAGCGCGACCAGCCGCGACTGCTCGCATTCGGCGAATTTCGACATGATCAGCTCGGCATAGCGGCCCAGCCCGACAATGGCGTACCCCGCCTTGCGCCCGCGCGGCGCGGCACAGGCCCCGCCCCCCGCCGCCAGGGCCAGCCCCGCCCCCAGCCCCGCGATGATGGTCCGACGATCGGCGTCCCGCATGATGCTCTCCCGTGTTCGCCAGGCATGTTCGCCTGTTCGATCAGAGGGTTATCATGAACGACGAAGACCTGTCATGGTAATCCTCTCCCGCCGGGAGGGGGGATCAGTCGCGCATTCTCTGTGCCTCGACGATCCGGGCGTCGCTGCCCAGCGTATAGAGATAGGTCTTTCGCTGCTCCGAGCCGGGGCGGTAGCGACGCAATATGCGCGCCTGTTCGCGGGTCAAGGCGAAGCGGACATAGCCCGACCGGACCAGGCACTGGTCGACTTCGGATTGCAGTTGCGACTGCAGGGCATCGACCTGCCGGTCCGGCGCATAGGCGCGCCGCAACAGCATCTGGCGCGTGCTGATGTCGAATATGTCGTCGGTCGGGACGACCGGGGGGACGTTCGCTTCGCGATCCAACACGGCAGCGCCGCGTACATAGCGTTTCGCCGCCGTGTCCCCGGCCACGTCGCGCCGGGCCGCTTTCAACATACAGGCGCGGCTGCCACCGTCGAAAGCCTCCCGCGAAGCGCCGGGCCTGCCCCAGCTATAGGGCTGGGGGGTTGCGGCCAAGGCGGCTGACGACGCGCACAACAGGGCAAGCGCAAGACCGATCTTCGGCATGACCTCTCCTCGGTTTCTCTACCCCGAAGCTAACCGAAAAGGGCGGGCGCGTCATGCCTTTCCGATTCCTCCCGACACGGGACATGCCACGGCCGAGACGGCTGTCCACACCGTTACGCCCGGCGCAACATACATTAGTGAAAACCGATTCATCCTTTCTTTCCCTCTGCCCACTATGGACAGGGACTTGGTCGAATTTGGAGCAGGGAAACTGCCATGGGGCGGTCCGGACCGGGCTATAAGAATCGCGAAGCGCGCCGACAGGTTCTGATTCCCTGTCGGATCAAGTCCGTCCGCGGCTGGGGCGATGCGTGCATCCACAATATCTCGTCGCGGGGCATGATGATCGCCTGTGACGATCCCCTCGCGCCGGGCGAATATCTGGACCTGCGGCGCGGCCGTCAGGTGGTGATCGGCCGGGTCGTCTGGCGGCGCGACCGATTCTCGGGCGTCCGTACGCAGGATGTCATCAGCGCCGATGCGCTGGTCAACGAGCCCCGCCTCGAAGCGCGGCCGACTGGCACGCGTCGCAGCGAGGACCGCTCCACCCTGCGTCACACCATGGCCGGGGAGATCGACGCCGCCCGGCGCATGGAGCGCAGCCGCTCATTGTCGCAGGCAATGCAATTCGGTGCGCTCGGCCTTTTCGGGCTGGTTGCCGCCGCGACCATCGCGATTCAGGTCGGCCATGTGCTGGCCGCCCCGGCCGCGCAGATCACCCAGGCCCTGTCTCGATAATCCGAGGGGTCGGTCAGTCCTGATCGGCCTGCAACGCCGCCGCCAGCCAGTCGGGGCGGATCGCGTCGCCCAGCGACTCGACGCGGCGATGCTCGACCATCAGGCCCAGTTCCGGATAGGTCGCGCGGGTCCGGTCGCCCGCCTCGCCCAGGGGAGCGACGACCAGCCGCCGATTGACCTTCGAGCGGTGGTGCATCCGCGCCGTATTCTCCTGCCCGACATAACAGCCCTTGGTGAAACTGACGCCGTTCAGCTCGCGCGCATTGCACTCCAGCCATAGCGTCTCGCCCGAGCCCAGCTCGCCGACACCCTCGGTCACGCCCAGCGACAACCGGTGCGCGGTCCAGCCGCTCGCCGCCTCCCCCGCCGGGGCGAGCCAGCGATGGCCCAGCGCGGGCAGGCGCGGATCATGGGGGCGTCCCTCGGCGCTGCGGCTCCAATGGACGGCCAGTCCCTCGACCGGATCGATCGTGATCGCGCGGCGCAGGCGATACATGCCCAGCCGCCGTGCCAGCGCCTCGGCCTGCGACGCCTCCGCATCGACCAGCACCGCCTCGCCCTCGGCCCATAGGAGGAAGTCGAACAGCGCCTTGCCCTGCGGCGTCAGCAACGCGGCCCAGCGCGGGGCATCCGGCTTCAGGCCCACGACATCCTGCGTCACCAGCCCCTGCAGGAAACCGCGCACATCCTCGCCCGCGATGCGGATCAGGCGACGGTCGGAAAGGGTCGTTGCGGAGGTCGTCGCAGGAATGGCTGTTGGGGTGGCATCGGTCATGACCGCAAGGTAGGAGGGCGTGACCCTATGCGAAAGGCCCGTTTGCCATGACCTTCGACCTGCTTCTCTCCGGCGGCACCGTCCACACCCCCGGCGGCCCCGTCCGCGCCGATGTCGGCGTGCGCGATGGCCGGATCGTGGCGATCGGGGCAAAAGGCGATGCGGGCCGGGTGATCGACTGCACCGGCCTCGACATCCTGCCCGGCGTGATCGACAGCCAGGTGCATTTCCGCGAGCCCGGCCTGATGCACAAGGAAGACCTGGCCTCCGGCAGCCGCGCGGCGGTGATGGGCGGCGTCACCGCCGTGTTCGAAATGCCCAACACCAAGCCGAACACCGATTCGGCCGAGGCGATCACCGACAAGCTGACCCGCGCCAGGACGATGTTCTGCGACCATGCCTTTTACGTGGGTGCGACCAATCACAATGCCCGCGACCTGGCCGAGCTGGAGCGGATGCCGGGCACGGCGGGCGTCAAGATCTTCATGGGCGCCTCGACCGGCGACCTGCTGGTGTCCGAGGATGCGCGGCTGGCCGAAGTGCTCGCCTCGGGCCATCGCCGCGTCGCGATCCATGCCGAGGACGAAGACCGGATGAACGCCCGCGTCGACGAGCGGATCGAGGGCGATCCGTCCTCGCACCCGGTCTGGCGCGACGACGAGAGCGCGCTGCTCGCCACCCGTCGCATCCTTCGCCTGGCGCGCGAGGCGAATCGCCGCATCCACATCCTGCACGTGACCACGCCCGCCGAGCTGGAATATATCGCGCAGCACAAGGACATCGCGACCTGCGAAGTCACGCCGCAGCATCTGACGCTGGCGGGTGAGGAAGCCTATCCGCGTCTCGGCACGCTGGCGCAGATGAACCCGCCGATCCGCTCGGGCGCGCATCGCGACGGGCTGTGGCACTGGCTGAACCAGGGCGTGCCCGACGTGATCGGCTCGGACCATGCGCCGCACACGCTTGAGGAAAAGGCCAAGCCCTATCCAGGCAGCCCGAGCGGTATGCCGGGCGTGCAGACTTTGCTGCCGCTGCTGCTCGACCATGCCGCGAACGGCCGCCTGTCGCTGCAGCGCGTGATCGAACTGACCAGCGCGGGTGCGCAGCGCATCTTCGGCATCGTCGGCAAGGGGCGGATCGCGGCGGGCTACGACGCCGACTTCACCATCGTCGACCTGAAGAAGCGCTGGACCATCGAGGATCGGTGGCTCCAGTCCAAGTGCGGCTGGTCGCCCTTCACCGGCATGGAACTGACCGGCAAGCCGATCGGCACCATCGTGCGCGGCCAGGTGGCGATGTGGGAAGACCAGCTCGCCGAGGCGCCGACCGGCCAGCCGATCCGCTTCGAGGCGGTCGACTTCGGATGAGCGAGAGCCGGTGGGTGCGGGACATCCGGGTCTATTGCCCGGTCGCACCCGCCACGCTCGCGGCGCTGATGGCGGGCCATCCGGCGGCGGTGGAGGACGATCCCACCGCCGCCGCGCTGCTGGCGATCCTGCGCACAGCCCCGCTCGGCGATTTCGGGCGATATCGCGAAGTGGTCGAGCTGGCGCTCGGCTATGAGGGGTTCCGGCCGGGCGCGGGCGCGGTGCCGACCCTGGGCGCGGTCGGTGCGGCGAGCTGGTCGCCGACCGTCATCCTGACCGCGATCCATGATGCGGAGGCGGATGTGGAGGCGCTGGCGGACGCCCTGCTCGCCGCGCATCCCTGGGACGTGCCGGTGATGGCCGTCAGCGAGCCTTATCGGTTGCTGATGCGGGGATAGGGTCGAGCGTGGGCTTCGACTTCGCTCAGCCTGAACGGCCGTTGTAAAAGCTTGGCCACACTACCCCACCACCGTTCAGCCTGAGCGAAGTCGAAGGCCAAGGGAATCCCCCGGCCCTCAAGACCCGATCAGAACGGCAGCCACCGCGCCTTGTGCGTGAAGTTCATATACCCGACATTGACGCCCGCGCGCCAACCGACGCCCAGCCGCACCGGGATCAGCACGACATTGCCGCGCCGCAAATAGGTCGCCGCAAACCCGCCGACGAAATAGAGCCGCCCCTCGGCCGCGGGGAAGCGGTGGAACAGTTCCTCGGTGTCGTAGAGGTTATAGACCAGCACGAACACCTTGTTCGCATCGCCGCCAATATCGAAGCCCAGCGACGGCCCGGTCCAATAGACCGGCATCTGCCCCTCGACCTTGTGGGTCATCACGCCCGAGCCATAGCGAAGGCCGACGACGAACGCGCCCGATGCCTCGCGCCCGGCGATATAGGCGTTGGGCCGACCCTGTTCGCGCAGGATTCGCTCGATGATGCCCGCCAGCCCCTCGGCGCCCTGTCCGAACACACCCTCACCCGCCGCCAACAGGTCGTCGCGCTCGAACGTATCGGCAGCCTGCGTCGTCTGGGCCGCGCGCGAATCGGGGGTGCCGGGCGTGGTCGTGACCGGCGGTTGCTGGGCGGGCGGGGTCGACTGGACCGGCGGATCATAGTCCTGCGGCGGTGCGCTCTGCTGGGGTGCGGGGCGCGAAGGCTGGGTGCCGAGGTCGCTGTCGATGCCCTGATTGGGGTCGATCGTGCGGACCTGCGCCGCAACCGGCGCGGTGGCGACCATGGCCAGGCCAGCCAGCAGGGACAGACGCCATGACAGGCCCAGACAGACGATACGCATGAATTCTCAACTCCCCCGGCGAACTGATAGGCCACGTTAACCAGCCCGCAGCTTGCGGCGCAATGAATGACGAAATGGGGATTAGTCGATTTTCCTGATAAAATCCCGCCCAGACCCGGTTGATTGCCTCCACCGGCCCCGCTATAGCCGCACCTCGCCGCAGCCGGAGACGTGGGTGAGTGGCTGAAACCAACGCTTTGCTAAAGCGTCGTACGGGAAACCGTACCGAGGGTTCGAATCCCTCCGTCTCCGCCATATTGCGCCGCCGCTTCCCGACATTCGATCGACCGCCCGGACGGGCCCCCGCCACAGGCGCGCGCCGGATCCTGTGCGTCCGGCATGCCTGAGGATACCCCATGAGCCAGACCACCATTCACGCCATGGGCGAACAGCATCTGGTCCATCGCACGGGCTGGCTTCGCGCCGCCGTGCTGGGGGCCAATGACGGCATCATCTCGGTCTCCAGCCTGATCGTCGGCGTCGCCGCCGCGCCCGGTGCGACGGCGGCCGCCGTGCTGGTGGCCGGGATCGCCGCTCTGGTCGGCGGCGCATTGTCGATGGCGGCGGGCGAATATGTGTCGGTCAGTTCGCAGGCCGATACCGAGCGGGCTGATCTGGCGCGCGAGGCGGCGGAGCTCGTCCGTGCGCCGCTGGCCGAAACGCGCGAGCTGGCCGCGATCTACGAACAGCGCGGAGTCGAGGCGGGGCTGGCGCGGCAGGTGGCCGAGCAGATGATGGCGCATGACGCGCTGGGCGCGCATCGCCGTGACGAACTGGGGCTGGCCGATGACGGCGGCTCCGACCCGCTCCAGGCGGCACTGTTCTCGGCGGGGGCGTTCAGCGGGGGCGCGATCCTGCCCGTACTGGCCGCCGCGCTGTCGCCCCGGGCCTGGGTCCTCTATCTGACGCCCGCGACGGCGCTGGTCCTGCTAGCGGTGCTGGGCGCACTCGGCGCGAAAGCGGGCGGCGCGCCGGTCGGGCGCGGCATGGCGCGCGTGGTCCTGCTGGGCGCGCTGGCGATGGGGGTGACCGCGCTGATCGGGACGCTGACCGGCACGGTGATCTGACGATAGTATAGAAGCTTTAGGCCCTCCCCTTCAGGGGAGGGGAGGTTCAGTAAGGCGGGGCGACCTTCGCCCGCTGTTCCCGCGCCGCCTGGGTCCACCAGGCGAGATCGTCGGCGAAGCGCGGAAAGCTGCGCGACAGCGCGGCCCCGCCATCGCCGGTCGGCTGCCCCCCGGCATCCAGCGTCTGGCCGATGCCGCCGACGGTCAGCGTGCTGGACACCACGACCATCCCCATTTCGCTCAGCGTGCCGTGCCATGCGACACTGGCATGCGCGCCCGCCAGCCGTCCGGCCGAATAGCTGGCGATGGCGGCGGGGCGCCAATACCATTCCTCCAGGAAGTGATCGGTCAGGTTCTTCAGCCCCGGCTGCTGCCCCCAATTATATTCGCCGGTCACGAAGACGAAGGCATCGGCGGCACGGATCTTGGCGGCGAGCGTCTCCATCGCCTCAGGTGCCTCACCGGCGGGATATTCCTTGTACATCCGGTCCAGCATGGGCAGCCCGACCGCCTTGGCGTCGATCAGCTCGGGTTCGGCACCGCGTTCGCGGAAGGATCGGACCAGATAATCGGCCAGCCGGATGCCCTGCCGATCGGATCGGTAGGAACCGTAGAAGATCAGGATATGGTCGGCCATCAGATGTCTCCTTAAGGTCTGCCCGCCTGCACAACGCGAGGGGGCGTGGCGGCGATCCGGCCTCACCCCTTGGCGGCGGTGGCGGCCAGTTCCTCCAGGTCCAGGTCATGTTCCAGATCGTGCAGCGTCTCGTCGTCGATCTCACCCGCGCGGTGCAGGCGGACCAGTTCGGCGCGGCCCGCCGTGACGGCGGCGATGATGACGTCGAAATGGCTCGTGATCGCGGCCGTGAGTTCCTCGGCGCTGCCCTCGAAATTCTGCCCGGCCGTCGCGCGCGCCTGGTAACGGCGCAGCAATTGCGGGTGGATCAGTTGCCCGTCATCGTCATGCGCCTCGCGCTCCACGGCGACCAGCTGGGCGCGGAACATCGCCGCCTCCGCCGCATGAAGGTTGAGCGGGGGATGCGAGGCGGGGTTCTCGCGCGGTGCGGCCCGCCGGATCACCCAGCCCAGCGACGTGCCCTGCACCAGCACGGTGACGAGGATGACGACGAAGGCCGTCACCAGCATCAGGTCGCGCGCGGGCATCTGTTCGGGCAGCGACAGCGCGACCGCCAGCGTCACGACGCCGCGCATGCCCGCCCAGCTCATCACCAGCGCGGCGCGCCCTCCCAGCGGCCGGGCGATCCGCCAACCGACGCGGCGCAGGCCCGCCACGACCGCATCGACCCCGAATATCCACACGAACCGCGCGACGATCACCGCCGCCACGATGACCAGCACCGGCAGCCCCATGGTATCGATCACCACCGCCGGATCGCCGACCCGCTCCGACAGGCCGCGCAGCGACAGACCGATCAGGGTGAATACCGCCGCTTCAAGCAGGAAGACCAGCACATGCCAAAAGGCCAGCGCCCGGATGCGCACGCTCGCGCTGAACACGACATGCTGGTACCAGCCGCAGGTCAGCCCCGCCGTGACCACCGCGATCACGCCCGAGACATGGAGCAGCTCGCCCGCGATATAGGCGCTCCAGCAAACCAGCAGCGTCAGCGCGATCATCAGCGTATCGTCGCCGAGCCGCCGGAGCAGCAGGACCCAGGCCGCGCCGATCGCCGCACCGACCGCGATCCCGCCCAGTACCAGCAGGAAGAAGCTGCCCACTGCCGCGCCCAGGCTAAATCCGCCGGTCAGGACGGCGGCGACGGCGAAGCGGAACAGCACCAGCCCGGCAGCATCGTTGAGCAGGCTCTCGCCCTCCAGCAGGGTCGACAGCCGTCGCGGCAGGCGCACGCGCTGCAACACCGCGCGTGCCGACACCGCATCGGGCGGCGACAGGATCGCGCCCAGCGCGACACAGGCGGCCCAGGGCAGCGCGGGCAGCAGCAGCTTGGTCACGACCGCGACGATGGCGGTGGTGAAGAACACCGCGCCGACCGCCAGCGACAATATCCCGACCATGTGCCGTCGAAACGGCGCGATCGCGGTGAACCAAGCGCCGTCCATCAACAGCGGCGGCAGGAAGAGGACCAGCACCAGCTCGGGATCGATGGTGATCCCTGGCAGGCCGGGCATGAAGGCGATCGCCCCGCCCCCGACGATCAGCGCGGCGGCGGGCGGCAGCGACAGCCGATGCGCCAGATAATGCAGCCCGACCACCGCCAGGAACATGGCGATGATCAGCTCGAAACCTTCCGCCGGATGCACCGCCCTGCTCTCCCCCCGCTGCGACGATCAAGGGAAAGCGCAGAAAGGGCGCAAAATCAACAGGCTTGGCCGGTTCCTTACCCTTGCAGGATTCCCCCGACGAAACTCCCCCCCCCATCCCGGCGAAGGCCGGGGTGGTGCATGCTCTGGAGCGACGGCCCGACATTCGCAGGGGGATCCTTGCAGGGCAGGATCGTTTCACACCCCCTTGGCGGTCGGCATGCACGGCGCTGGATCGGCGACCCAGTCATGGTCGTAGCTGGCGGGCACGGTTTCGCCCTGGCCGACGCCGGGCTTCGTCCCCTTCGGCGCATAGAAGATCCAGGCCATGCTGTTGTCGAAGGCGTCGATCCGGCCATTGTCGCGCGCCGCCATGGCCGCATCGATCTCGGGCTGTTCGACGCGCGAGCCCCGGACCATGCGGATGGTGCCGTCGCGCATCTCCCAGGCGCGGCGGTAATGGCGGCCGAACATCATCGTGTCGAAGCTGGGCTTGGACGACCATTGCTTCGCGTCGGTGCCTGTGGGCAGGCGGACGGTGGTGACATGGCAGCTATATTCGGGCTTTGAATAAAAGGGCACGCCCTGCGGCTGATCGGCGCTGCGCACGCGGCGATCGGGCGGGCTGAAGCCGCCGCCGGGCAGCGCGAGGGAGCGGCCACCGTAATCATCCTTGTCCCAGTCGACCGTGCCGGTGCCTGCGATCGTCAGGATGCTCGCCTGCGCCTTCTGGTCGTAACGCCACTGCACGCTGTCGATCGCCTGCCAGAAATCGCCGGTCAGTTGCTGGCGAAAGGCGTCGAGCATCTGCCCCGGCGTCACCGCCGAGAACTGCACCTGCTGCTGAAGCCCCGCGACGCCGCGCGTGATCGTGGTGGAGGTGATCCTGGCGGGCTTGTCGAACCCGGCCCGCGTGTCGATGTCGTACAGCGTCGTCTCGTCCGGCACGTCGGCCAGCGTCCGGTTCAGCTTTTCCAGCGCCTCGCCGCGCGTGGTCAGCGGCAAGACCCATTGCACCGGAAAGACCGGCCGCGCGGCGGGCGGCACGACGGCGGGCATCGTTCCGTCCAGCCAATAAGTTGCGCCATCGACATGCGCGCGGACCAGCACATGGTCGAACAGCTGCGGGCCCGACAGACGCTGGTCGAAGCCGTCATCGGCGGCGTTGGAATTGACGAGCACCGCCTCTGCTTCGATCCCCAGTTCGCGGAGCAGGGCAAGCAGCAGCGCGGTCTTGCCCTTGCAGTCGCCATAGCGCCGCTGCCACGTCTCGTCGGCCGAGGCGGGGGTCAGGTTGCCGCCGTTCAACCCGACATAGATGTAGCGGACATCCTGCTGGACGAGCTTCAGCGCGGCGGCCGCCCGGTCGAGCGGCTTGGGCGCAGCCGCGGCGATCCGCGCCGCTTCCTGGCGCAGCGGCGAATTGGGCGCGAGGGTCGCCGCCTTGGTATAGAGCGGGGCGAAGTGGCGGGACACCGAGGGCCAGTCGGCGAAATCGCTATATTCGACGATGCGCTGCCACTGGTAACGCGGCGGCGCATCCTTGGGCGGGGTCAGCGTCGCGGGATTGTCGAAGTGGAAGTCGACGCCCTGGTCCTGCGTCTTCAGCGCGGCGGTCATGTCCGGGCTGATCTTCAGCTGCGGCTTGTGCCCGGCATCCCAGTTCAGCCCCAGATGATAGCGACCGGGCGCCGGGCTGGCGGCCAGCACCAGCAGGCCCGATGCCTTGCCGCCCATGGTCGGGTCCTTGGCAAAGGTCGTCCATTCGACCTCCAGCTCGTCGCCGACGCGCAGGTCGGGCACGCGCAGCACGGCGGTCAGCGTGCCGTCGAGCATCGCCTCTTCCAGCTTGCCCTCGCGGCGCAGCACCTCGAACGCGGCGGCCTTCATCGCGTCGATCGTCTGGCCGTCGCGGATAACATGGATGCCATGGACGATCGGCGGCCCCGCCGCCGGGTCCCAGGCGATGGCGATATTGCCGATCTGCAGGGCGTTGGATTGCAGGATCTTGATGCGATAGCCCATATATTGGGCCTGCCCCTGGTCGGTGATGTGCGCCACGACATCCTGTCGGCGCATGAAGACCGGGCCCCCGACATCGCCGGGCACCGCCAGCGGTTCGGACCGCGTGACCCAGGCGGGGACCGGCCCCGTTTGCGGGCCGCGCTCGGCCGCTACGGGCCGCCCCGCCTGCTTCGCCGCACTCTGGGCCCCGGCGCCCCCCGCCGCCAATACCGACACCAGCGCCCACACCGGCGCGATCGCCATTACGCCACGCAACCTCATAGTCCCCCCATCCTCCCCGGATGGCCGCCATAGTGGCCAAAAGAGCGGCGGGCGCAAGCCGCGCCATGCTTGCCCCTGTCCGGGCGATGGTGCATCGCCCGGGTCCCACGGCTGAGTTTGGCCCAAGATCTGGGGGAGCGTCCATGCCCGTCACCGACATCGCCACCCGCGTCTATAATCACGGCTGGCGGCTCGACCCGGTCGTGCGCAGCCTGCTGGATACCGATTTCTACAAGCTGCTGATGCTGCAGATGATCCGGCGGCTCCATCCGGAGGTGACGGCGACCTTCTCGCTCATCAACCGCAGCAAGCATGTCCGGCTGGCCGAAGTGATCGACGAAGCCGAACTGCGCGAACAGCTCGACCATGCGCGCTCGCTCCGGTTCGGCAAGAAGGAGCTGATCTGGCTGGCGGGCAACAGCTTCTACGGCAAGCAGCGCATGTTCTCGCCCGAGTTTCTCGATTGGCTCGCCCGCTTCCAGCTGCCGGATTACGAGCTGCGCACCGTCGACGGGCAGTTCGAGCTGCATTTCGACGGCCCCTGGGCCGAGACGACGATGTGGGAAATCCCGGCGCTCGCCATCGTCAACGAACTGCGCTCACGCGCCGCACTGAAAGGCAAGGGGCGGTTCGAACTCGACATCCTCTATGCCCGCGCCAAGGCCAAGCTGTGGGACAAGGTCGAGCGGCTGCGCGATCTGCCCGATCTGGTTCTCTCTGATTTCGGTACGCGGCGGCGGCACGGTTTCCTGTGGCAGCGCTGGTGCGTCGAGGCGCTGAAGGAAGGGCTGGGGGACCGGTTCATCGGCTCGTCCAACGTGCTGCTGGCGATGGACAATGACCTGGAGGCGATCGGCACCAACGCGCATGAGCTGCCGATGGTCATGGCCGCCCTCGCCCCCGACGATGCGGGGGTGGCGGCAGCGCCGTACCGGGTGCTGGAGGAGTGGCAGGCGCTGTATGACGGCAACCTGCTGATCGCGCTGCCCGATGCGTTCGGGACCACCGCCTTCTTGCGCAACGCGCCCGACTGGCTGGCCGACTGGACGGGCTTTCGCCCCGACTCCATGCCGCCGATCGAGGGGGGCGAGCAGATCATCGCCTGGTGGCAGGCGCATGGCCGCGACCCGCGCCGCAAGCTGCTGATCTTTTCGGACGGGATGGATGTCGACAGTATCGAGGCGACCTATCGCCATTTCCATGGCCGGGTGCGGATGAGCTTCGGCTGGGGCACCAACCTGACCAACGACTTTCGCGACTGCGATCCGGCGGGCGCGGCGGGGCTGGAGCCGATCTCGCTGGTGGCCAAGGTCATCAGCGCGGATGGGCATCCGGCGGTCAAGCTGTCCGACAATCCCGCCAAGGCGACCGGCGATCCGGCCGAAATCGAACGTTACCTGCGTATCTTCGGCGAGGATGGACGCCGCGCCAAGGCGGTCCGTGTGTGACGGGATAGCCGTTGCTGGCAGGGGCGGTTCGCCGGATTGTCACGCCGGGATTGATCATCATTCATAATGCCGCCTCTCCCCTCTCACTTTAGAGGGGGGGTCGGCGGAGACTGCTGGAGTAGCTGGCTAGCGCATCCTGAGTAAGGGGTGGACCGAGCCTCCGGCGAGCAAGCGTCGCTAACCCTCTCCCCCTCGCATTCCGGACAAGAAAAAAGGAGGCCGGCTTTCGCCGACCTCCTTCTTTTCGCAATCAACCTTGGTTGAGCGTGGCTTACTGGCCAGCGCCCGGACCGTAGGTGATCTCGACACGACGGTTCTGGACCTCGCGGACGCCGTCGGCGGTCTGAACGCGCAGCTTGTCGCGCTGTTCGCCGAAGGCTTCCGTGGCGATCGAGCCATCGGGGATCGAATGTGAGGTCATGTACGCCTTCACCGCGTCGGCACGACGCTGCGACAGACCCATGTTGTACTTCGGCGTACCCGACGTGTCGGTGAAGCCTGCAACCATCACGCGGGCATTGCCGCAGCTCTGGTACTGGGTGATCGCGTTGTCGAGGATCGACGCTGCTTCCGGGGTGATGTCCGACTTGTTCCACTCGAAGAACACGATGAACGGACCCGGCGAGCACGGCACGGCCTCGGGAGCCGGCGGCGGGGGCGGCGGGGGAGGAGGCGGCGGGGGCGGCGGGGGCGGCGGCGGAGGCGGCGGAGCAGCCGGCTCACCGAAGTTGTACGCCACGCCACCCAGCAGCGAGTGCGACCGGAAACGGCCGTCATGCGTGTTGTTGGCGACGTCGACCAGCTTGACGTTCTCGGCGTTGAAGAAGCGATACTTCAGCGTCGCGTCGATGTGGTCGGTCAGCGGTGCACGGATGCCCGCCAGAGCCTGCCACGCGAACACGGTGTCCGAGTCGTTCAGGAAGTCAGCGCGGTTGTTGAGAGCGTAGTTCGCCTTGACGCGAGCCACACCGACACCGCCACCGACGAAGCCCTGGATGCCGTCGTCAGCACCGAAGTCGAGCAAGCCGTTCAGCATGAAGCTGAGCGCCGAGGTCGAACCACCGGCATAGCTGTAGCTGCCAGCCGGAACGGTGCCAGCACCGATGCCGGTGTTGGTCAACGTGGTCGAGCTGAAGCCGTCAACCGTTGCGCGACGATAGCCGACTTCGGTTTCCAGACGGAAACCACCGAAGTCGTAACCCATCACGCCGTCAACGTCGTAACCATAGTCATGGTCGACGGTCGCAACGCCGGTGCGCGTGCCGGTGACATCATAATCGATGTCTTCGACGATCATCCCGCCGCCTTCGATGCCGACGTACCACGACTTGTCGCGGGCGAGGGCAGGCGAAGCCAGAGCGGTGGAGGCGAGTGCCAGAACAATGGCAAGCTTCCGCATCATAGTCCCCTTTCTTGGTTGTCACTACGGACAGCGCAAACCCACTATCGGAGCGTTGGTTTCCACGCAAGCGAACAAAAGCCCCCGACTGTGGCATTAAAAGCACAGATTTCCGGTCAGCCAGAGGCCACCAGACCATGGTCGGAAAGCGTCGCGACAATCGCGTTCAGCGCTAAACGCGCTTCGGAATCAATGACTTGTCCGCCAGATGGCAGCGCGATGCCAGGTCGTTGCGCGCCAACAACTTTTTTTCCCTCGATCACCAGCGACCGGGCCGCGACACGGCCCAGCCGCCACTGATTTCCGTCCCATTCGCAGCGGCAGTCATCGGCCCGGCTCCACACCGACAATCCTACCCGCGGAACCAGGAATCGCCAGCCGCCATCGGTCCAGCCTGCCATCATTCCGGCACGGCCCGTCCAGATATCGTCCGGCCGGTCGCCGACGATCCAGGCCTGGCCGGGCGATGGAGCGGCGGGCGGCGCATTCACGCCGACCGCCTCGACGCAAGGCTGCACGACCAGATCGAGCAGGCTCAGCGCCTCGTTGTGGGTCAGCTCCTTCTGCGCCTGTCCCGCCGCCAGCATGGGCAACATCCAGCGCGGTGTGTCGTTCGTCGTCATCATCCCTCCCCCACGATTCCAACCAGCGGCGCAGATGCACCCCAGGTCCCGATCTGCCGGATCGCCACCCGCGTTCCGTCCGCCACCGTGCCGCTCCACATGGGTGCGGTCAGTTCCTCGACCCGGTCGCCGATGGTGATGCGATAGCGCTCCGTCTCCTCGCCCAGCGGCGCATCCACCCGGTCCAGCCAGCGCCAGCCGATCCGGCTCCGCCGCGTCCAACCGATGGTGACGCGCCCGTCCGCACCGCGCCGACACCGCCAGCCGACCGGCGGAGGCGGCAGGACCGATAGGCCAGTGACTGCCGCCGACGCCTGAACACCCTCGACCGGGTCGCCCAGGCCGTGCGCCAGAAAGCGGACGTTGCGGCCCAGCATCTCGACCGGCACGTCCAATGTCCGCACCGAACCGGGCGCGATCAGGACGAAGGATGCGCCGGGCGCCGCTTGCCCGATCATCGCCTCGGTTCCACGAAGCCCGCGCCGCAAGCCGCTCAATCGCCAGCGCTTGTCACCCAGCGGCCGTGCCTGGGCGAACTGGATCAATTCGCCGTCGATCCAGGCGAGGTTGGCGCCCGCCTCCAGCGCGGCGTCATCGGCATCCGCCAGATCCTCGGCCAGTTGCACGTCGAATCTTCCCCGACGATCGACCAGGGCGCTGCCGCCACCGGGCGTCACCGCGCTGACCACGCCGATGATACCGGGCAGCGCGGTCGGGCCGAGCGCCGTCCAGCTTGCGCCGTCGTCGAGGCTATAGGCCAGCTCCGCCTGTCGCCAGCCGGGGCCGCCCGCCGCCACGACCGACAGGCGCGGCGCTGAGAGCAGTTCGTCGGTCAGCGGTGGCGCCTCGAACGCGATCAGCCGGGTCGCGCCGATCACTCGATCCGCCGCCCGCGCGATCCGGCCGGGCGAGGCAGACAGCATCGGCCCGCCCTGCCCCAGCGGTACGCAGCTTAGCCGGACCGCCATCGCCTCCCACGCCGCCTCGATCACGCGCCAGCGCCCCGCCTCGCCATCGATCCGCACAATGCCGCCCGGCGTGACGGTCAGCGCCTCGGGACCGAGCGTCACGATACGCCGCACCCGCTCCACGGCGTGGCGCGCCAGCCGATCCTGCGCCAGCGTGCGCGCGGTCGCGGCATCAAGCGCGGCGGCCAGTTCGACTCGGTCGTCCCGCACGCCACCGGGGCGACGGGCGCGCTGCACGCCGATCTGATAATCGCGGGCCGGGTCGTAATGGGCGACCGTGACGCTGGCGGGGACCACATCCTCCCCCGCCATCTCGCGCACGCCGCGACGCCCTGGTCCCTTCGCGCCCATGCCATCGTCGCGGATGACCGTCCCGGCCCCGGCACCCGGCACGGCCAGCCGTACGCCCGCCCCCTCGGCGACCCATTGCCCACCGCTCATGTCGGCCAGCATCTCCAGCGCCGCGCGCACGCTGCCACCGCTCGCCGCAAAGCCCGCCACACTCATCCCCGCATCGCCGGGCCGCACCACGGGCGACAGCGCCTGTGCGATCCCGTCACAGGAGACGGGACCGGAATCGGCCTCCACCTCGAAGGTCAGTTGCGGGATACGATTGCCGAACTCGGCGAGTGCCAGCCCCTCGAACACCGCATAGGCGACACCGCGAAAGGCCGATGCCCGCGCCCCCTCGATCGAGGCGATCAGCGGGTCGACGGTCTGGTCCTCGGTGCCCGGATAGACGCGAAAGCCGGTCGCGACCTTGAAGTCCCCCGCGCTCCCTCGCAGCAATCGGCCATCAGCCCAGATCCGCCCGACCCGCCGGATCGCCCGCCCCGACAAGGCGACCGCGAAATTGGCGGAGTAGCTGTAGCTTTCCGTACCCGGCCGCCCCTTGCCGCCGCCGGTCACGCCCCGCGCCTCGACCAGATCGGTCGCCCAGATCAGCGGCCCGGCGACGCGCATCGTGCCGAAGACGGCGGGCATTTGCGTGCCATAGGTCGATGTCTGCACCGACAGTTCGGCCAGGCGCGGGCCTTGCCTGCGTGGCGGGCCCAGCACCGCATGATCGACCCGATTGCCGATCAGCGCGCCGATCGCGCCGCCCACGGGCCCCAGCAGCGCACGTCCCACCGTGCCCAAGACCAAGGTCGCCATTACCCCTCCCCCTTCCAATATCCCAGCACCGGCCAAGGCGGCGCACCCGGCCGCCAGGCGACACGGCGAAGCCCCGCATCGGCATGGACGATCCCGTCGCTCACCCGGATCGCCAGATGAAGCTGGCCCGGCCCGGCCTGCATCAGCAGCACCGCGCCCGGCTCATCCCCGCCTCGCTCGAACACGGCATCGAGTAGCGCCGCCACCCGCCCCTCGTCGCCGCTGCGCCAGCCATAACCGGTCGGCGCCTCCCGCCCCGTCGCCAGCGCGACCAGCCCGACGCAATCCAGCCCATGCACCGCGTCGCGCCCGTGCAGCCGGAAGCGCACGCCGACCAGCGCCCGCGCCGTCGCCTCCACGCCGTTCATGCGCCGGGATAGCGGGTGAGCAGGTCGATGCCGGGCAGGAACGGCTCGCCGCGAAAATTCGCGACATTGCCGAAGCGCGACAGGCAGGTTTCGAGCCGCTTGTCGCACCCCTCGACCAGTTCGAGCAGCGTGCCCGGTGCGACCGCGAAGGCAGGTGCGGCGGACAGCCACAGCCGGTTCCCCTCGGACCGCGCCACCATGGCTTCCAATCCGGCATTGTCGCCGCCGAACCAGATCAGCCGCCCCTGACCATAGGCGTTGGCGACCGGCTCGGCGGCGCCGAGGGTCAGCATGACTTCGCCGTCCCAAGCCGTCACCCGCGCGAACCGCCGCCGCCCCGCCATCGCCACGCGGCACCGCCGGTCGCCCAGCGAGGCGCGGCAATCGGGCGATGTTTCCTCCGCCACCGGCCGATCGAGCGATGCCGCCACCCCGCGCAATTCGGCGCTGAAGCCGCCCTCACCCAGCTGGACCGCGCCGATCGTTCCCTGTCCCAGCGGCACAGGCGCTGCCTCGCCGGTCCAGTCGACCGCGATCGCCGCCACGCTCGCCCCGTCCCAGCGGCCGCTCAGCAGATCGCGCTCGCCGATCGCCGCGCTGGTCAGCGCGCCGGTTGCTTCCATCAGATCGGGGTTGAGGCCATCGCCGCGCAGGATCGCACTGGGCGTCAGGCCGGGCGCAGCGCGATAGCGCAGCCCCTCGATCCACAGGTCATGGTCATGGCCCGTCAGTCCGATCGTCACCCCGTCGCGCCGGTCGATCCGCCAGCACAGCACCCATGTCGTCAGCGTATCGGCACTCATGCCTCCCGCACCTCGACCAGCGGGACCGACGCCGCCGCGCCCGCCCGGAACCCGGCCAGCGTCGCGCTCAACCGATCCTCGGCAAAGCGGACGGGCACGTCGAAGATGAAGCTGGCGGTGATCGCCGCGCCCTTGGCAGGGGCGGTGTCGAAGAGCAGCCAGCCGCCCGGCTCCAGTCCAAAGCCGGTGACGCTGAGGCCCGCGACCTTCACGGAGACACTGCCCGCCACCGGTCGGGTGATACGGCGCGACTGGCCACCATAATGGCGGACCAGCGCAAAGCGGCGGGTGGTGCCGTCGCCGATGCCGATCGCTTCGTCGGTGCCGATGCTGTCGAAGGGATCGCGGAGGCGGAAGCCCCGTGCCGGTCCCATCCGCGCCCGGAAAAAGCCGAGCAGCGCGGCAATGTCCTCGGCCGAGCGGATGCCGGGGCCGACATCATAGGTCGTCCGCGCCTCCGCCCAGGCCGCATTGCGTGCCTCGCGCCCGCCCGCGCTGGTCAGGATCGCGGTCGAGAAGCCCGGCGTCACCTCCGCCTCGCGCCCCAGCGCCAGCGGGAACAGCACATCGTCGAAAGCCTGCACCTCGTCCTCCTCCCCTTCCCAGCACACAAATCCGTCGCGCATCACCTGCGGCATCGCCCACAGATAGGTTGCGGCAACGCCCCGCTCGCGCGCCGTCTGCGCCGCCTCGGTGATCCAGCCCCACTGCGCACGCTGGTCGGCGCGCAGCACGAAGCCCGACAGGTAATGCTGGCGCGCAGGCGGATAGCCGAGCCGTGCCTCGGCCAGCGCGACGCCCTTGCGGGTCGAGGCGGTGTCGCCCGCCGTCACCCAGTCATAATCCTCCAGTTGCAGCACATCGAAGGCCGGGCTCGCCCAGCCGATCGGCATGTTGGCGCGGCTAGCCTCGGGCGCGAGCGGGTCGAGCACGGTCGGCAGATAGGTGAGAAGATGCGTGACGCAGCCCGGCGCCGCCGCCTTTGCCGCCGCGCACAACGCCGCCGTCGAGGCCGCAAGACACGCCCCCGCGCGGTCCAGCGTGTCGCGCTGCGCCTGGCTCTTCGCACCTGCGATGCTTGCCATCGGCACCGGCGCGAAGGCCGCCACCGCCGCCGCGTCGTACAGGCATGGCGCACCGTCCGAGGGCCGCACCCACCACCAGGGTTCGCCGACCTGGAATTGCGGGGCGAGCCCGGCCGCTTGGCCGATCGCCAGGAACGCCCGCGCCACCGCCTGGAGATAGGCCATCGCGCCAGAATGCGCCGGGCTGAGCAGGGTCGAGGGCGGCTCCCAGCCGGTCAGCGCGGGCGCGCCATCGGCAGAGCGCTGTTTCCAGTCGCCCCAGCAATGCGCGTCGAACAATTCGTAGGATAGCGACCAGATCAGGTCGTATCCCAGCGCCTTCGCCTCTCCCGCGAACGCTCGATGCCAAGCCGCACAGGCCATGTTGAGCACGCCGCCGACCAAGCTGGCGTAAAGACCGTCCCCGCTGCGTTCCAGCCGGAAATAATGGCTCATGCCGACATAATGGACGATCCCGCCGCGATAGCCGAGGTGCAGCATGTTGCGCAGCAAACGCTGCGGCGTCAGGTGATAGCTGTCGTCATAACCGCTGGCGATGCGGAACCCTTGTTCGGGCATAATGCCTGCGCCGACCCCGATCACCGCGCCCGGTCCGTCACAGGCGATGCCGGTCAACTCGACCCAGCCCTCGTGCGGCTGCGCCAGCAGGGTAGCGCCCGCATCATAATCGGGGGCGACCAGCGAGACGAACATGCGGTCGACATCCCCCGCCCAGACGGGATCGCGATCTTCCGGAAATCGGAACCCGCCCGCGAGGTTGGCGAAGTCGATCACGACTTCCGCATCCTCCGGCGTGCCAGTCGCGTAATTCCATAGCCGGACATACCATGCACGGACCTTGCCGCTCTCGTCGCGCCCCTCGATCGTCAACGTCGGCCCATGCCGCGCGTCCAGTGGCTTGATCCCGCCCGAGCGCCAGCGGAACCGCAACCGGCAATCGCGATAGTCGCGCACCGTGTCGTAGCGCAGCAGCGGATGGTCGTGCCGGTCGGCCGATTCCCAGATCAGCCCCGCCAGATCGTCGGCACGGTAGAATATCGCGTCGATCCGCAGCGCGTCCGATGCGGTCGCGACCACCGCTGCCATCATCGGGCGCGGAAAATCGACCGTCCAGTAACGCGGATCGAAGCGCGACAGCGTGTCGCTCCGCTGGTCGCGGCGTTTGCTATGCAGGCACCATTGCATGATTTCGTTCCTTCATTTCCTCCCCTGCAAGGGGAGGGGGACCATGCGAAGCATGGTGGAGGGGTGTCCCCAGTGGTGAGTCTCCACCGTCTCTCTCACCGCGACTCCCCTCCGTCAGGGCTGCGCCCTGCCACCTCCCCTTGCAGGGGAGGAAAGATGCTCAATCCTCCGCCAGCGCCGCGCGCACCGCCCGCGCCACCTGTCGGCTGGAGCGTTGAAGCACGCCCGCCGCATCGCCCGCCCCGGCGTTGATCGTGATCGCCACCCGCACGTCGCGCGGAGAACCACCGGGGCGCAGCGTCTCGACCCGCCCGCTGCTCGTCGGCACGAACACCTCCGGCCCGCGCTCACCGACCAGATAGGGGCGGTCGGGCGATACCGGCCCGCCGGTCGCCCGCCCCGGCAGGCCCGAGGCGAGGCCGCCCAGCAGGCCGAGCAACCCGCCGTCGCTGAGTGCGCCCACCCCCTGTTTCAGCGCCATGCGCGCAATCTGGTCGAGCACCGACAGCGCCGTCGCCTTCAGTTCCTCGAAACCGAACTTTCCGGTCCGCGCGGCGCGTAGCAGCGCCCCCTCGACCGAGCGCGCGCCGATCTCCGCCGCATCGGCCAGTCCGCGCGACAATTCGGCCCGCATCGACCCCATGTCCGCCATGAAGCCCCGCATATCGATGCGGGGTGCGAAATCCTGCTCATCCATCCGGATACATCTCCCGCAAGCGGGCGAGGGTGGCGGACGAGGGCGGATCGCCACCCTCCGCCCCGCCCGTCATCGCCGCCACGATTCCCTGAAGCTCGGCCGGGGTGGCGCGCCAGAAGCGGTCGGGCGACCAGCCCAGCACCGCGCCCGCCACCCCCGCCAGCCGCGCCGCCACCTCGGCAAAGGTCATCGGCCGCCCAGTATCTGGCGCAGCAATTGCCGCAGTACGGGTGCCAGCGCCGCCAGACCCAGATCGACCAGCGCCTCGCCCAGCTGTTCGCGGCTCAGCCCCTCGGGCACCTCGCGCAGGCAATGCCAGATCAGCGTAGCCGCCTCCCCCAGCGAGAGTTTGCCCTCGCCCGCCCGCTCGACCAGCTCGAACAACGGCCCCAGCTCGCCCTCCGCCGCGACCAGCGCCTGAAAGCTCGGCCGTACGACCAGCTCGCTGCCGCCCACCCGAACGCTCGCCTCGCCGCGCATCGGATTCGCGCTCATGCCGACACCACCGGGCCGGAGCTTTCCAGCGCCAGCGTGTAGGTCCGCTCGCCACCGAAATCGCCGCTATAGTCGAGGCGCGTGACCAGAAACCGCCCGGTCATCGACCCGCCGCTCTCAAAGCTCAGCCGATAGGTCTCGATCGTGCCCGCCAGCGCATGGCCGCGCATTCGCGCCTCCGCCGCCGATCCGGTGAACACGCCCGCGCCCGCCACGCTGACATGCCGCACGCCAGCGCCCGACAGCAATTCGCGCCAGCCGCCCGAATCCTTGCTGGTCACCACCACCGTCTCGCCATTGATCGACAGCTGCGTGGTGCGCAGCCCCGCCATCGTCGCGAAGGCGGGCGGCTCCGCCCCGTCGCCGATCTTGAGCAGAAAGGCGCTTCCCTTTTCGATTGCCATGTCCCGTCCCCCTATTGTCCCGTGCGCCACAGCCGGGCGCGCCATTCGAGGCTCGCAGTCCAGCGCGCGCCCGTCTTCGCCATGCGGGTCGCGGTCACGCTCAGCCCCGCCACCCGCCACCCGTCCGCCAAAATCTCTGGCAGACCGATCGCCTCCGCCGCCTGGACGCAGGCGCGCAGCCGTCGGGGCTGTTCGCCCTCATCGGTCAGGGTCAGCGCGACGCGCAGCTCGCGCCCCTCGATTCCCGCCGCGCCCCAATCGCTATCGCTCGGCTCGCCCAGCACGGCTTGCGGCACGCTCGCCCGCACCGGCACCGCATCGAACAGGGCCACCCCCAGCGGCGCGAGCGCGGGGCGGAGCACGGTCATCAATCCGGCCCGCAGTGCCTCCCGCGCGGTCATGCCCGCCTCGGCCCATCGAGCCGCATCCGCCGATAGGGCCGCCAGAGTGCGGCAACGGCGGCGGGCGGCACGGCGGCGGCATCGCGATTGTCGAACAGATGCGCCCCCATGATCGCCACGCCATGCGCGATCTCGGGCGACAGGCTGTCCCAAGCCTCGGCCAGGCCTGCACGATAGCGCACCGTCGCGGCCTCCTGCATGCGAACCCAGCCGCGCCCGTCCCGGTCGATCGCGTTTTCCCCGCCGGACAGGATCGTCACGACCGGCGTCGCCGCCAACGCCTGCCACGCTACCGATCCCGGCATCGGTTCCTCGACCAACCGCTGAATCAGCATCTGCCCGCAAAAGGATTCGGCCAGTCCCAGCGCAACGCCCGCCACGCGCTCGACCAGCGCCGCTTCATTGCCCTCTTCCAGCCGGAGCAATGCGCGCACCGCGCCCGCCGCCGCCGTCACGGTCGCAAGGGGCATGGCCTCCTTCGTCCCGCTCATCATGAATTCTCCTTCACCGATACAAGTTGCGACAAGCTCGACACACGGGCGTCACAGTTGGCGCGCAGAGAGTCCGACAGCCGCTGCCCGCCTCCCCCTTGGGCACCGGCCATGCCGACCCCGCGCCCCCCGGCCGGTTCGGCATCCTCCCTGAACTACGGGGCAGCCCTTTGTCGGCTGCCCCGATTTTTCAGGGGCTTAGGCCGTCGCGAACTTCATCAGCTTGATCGCCTCCGAGTCGCTGACGCAGCCGCCGACTCGCCGCGTGGCGTAGAAGGTGACGAACGGCTTGTTGCTGTACGGATCGCGCAGGATCGCGGTCTCGGCGCGTTCGGTGATCAGATAGCCCGCCTGGAAATTGCCGAAGGCGATGGCACAGGCATCCTGTGCGACATCGGGCATATCCTCCGCCTCGACGACCGGATAGCCGAGCAGCGTGGCGGGCTGCCCCGCCACCAGACCGGGCGCCCAGAGGAACTGGCCGTCCGTCGTCTTCAGCTTGCGGATGCGGGCCGAAGTGGCCGCATTCATCACGAAACAGGCCCCCTGTCGGTATGGTGCACGCAGCAGCTGGACCAGCTCGATCAGCCGATCCTCCCCGCCAGCCATGAACGCGCCCGACGCGCCGCTCGGGATATATTGCAGCGTGCCGAAGGGGCGTACCCCGTCCTTGGCGGTCGAGACCGGGTTGGTCAGGAAGCCCTTGGGCCGGTTGACGCCCGAACCGTTGACAAAGGCCTGCCCCTCCGCGCGGCCGAACTCGGTCGCGATCTCGCTGGCCAGCCAGCCTTCGACATCGAAGGCCGCATCGTCGAGCATCGCCTGGCTGGCCGAGGGATTGGCGTAGAGCTCGCCCATCGGCGGCGCGAGTTCGACGAAGCTGGGCGTCGCCGTTTCGGGCCGCGCCGCCGTCTCGCTCGCCCAGCCCGAAGGCGTGCCGCCGGTGGTCACCAGCTTGCGATAGCCCGCCGAGCCGACCGTCACGACATTGGCGATCCCGCGGATCGGCGAGACGTTGCGCAGCACCGATCCGATCGCCGCGTCGATTTCACGCGGCACGGCGAAACCGCCGCTGTCGCCGGTGGTGCCGGTAAAGGCCTTCAGCTCGACGGTGGTGCCGCTGCGCACATAGCCGTCGAACGCGCCGTTCGTCTTGGCCGCCGCGCCGTCCAGCACGGGTCGTTCGATCACGTCCATATCAGTCCCCCTTGGTCAAAATGTGAGTCACGCGGGCGAGCGGCTGCATCGGCACCGTCACCAGGCTGATCTCGATGAGCTCGGCCGACAGGATCGCGCGGGCCGCGCCCTGGTGGACGACACGCGGTCGGTACCCGACCGACAGGCCCGCCACCGCGCCCGAACGGACCAGCGCGGCGAGTGCCGGGTCGTCGACCACGCCCTCGACCGCCAAGCCGCTATCGTCCTCGGTAAGCGCGGTGATGCGCCCCATCGCCTCGCCCCGATGCTGCCAGAGCAGCGGCACGTCGCCCGCCCCCGCAAAGGCCCGGCGCCGGATGACATCGCCCGCCCGGTCCATCCGGTCCCAGATCGCGGCATAGCCGGTGAAGGAAAGGCTCATTTCAGCCAGTCCTCCATCCCCAGCCGCATCGCGATTCCCGCCAGCAGCAGTGCGCCAAGCAGTCGGGTCAGCCAGCCGACCGCGCTCTTCCACACCGACGACTTGGCTTCGCGCCAGGCGGTCAGCAGTTCGCGCAGTTCGGCGACATCCTCTGCGGCGTCGGCATCGGCGAGGCCCAGCCGGGTGAGCGCCCGCGTCGCGCCCAGCTCGCCCGCTTCCTCCGCCACCGCGCGCAGCGTCACCAGGTCCGCACCGCTATCCGCCGCCTGCGCCAGCAGTCGCGCCAAAACGTCCCCGCTCATGACAGGCCGACCATCTGGCGCTTCTCCGCCGGATCGAGGAAGTCGGCGCTCGCCGCCATGGCCCAAAGCATCTGGCGTTCCTCGGCCAGCGCGGTGACGCGGTTGATGTCGACCGACAGGCTCGCTCCCTCGAACCAGCCCGCCAGTCCCTGCGCCAGGCCGCTCAGGATTCCACCCGCCAGCGGCAGGATAGCCTGTCGCCACAAGGCACGGTTCGCCTCGCGATAATTGGCATAGGTGTTGTCGCCGGGCAGGCCGAGCAGCATCGGCGGCACCCCGAAGGCCAGCGCGATCTCGCGCGCCGCCGACGATTTGGCCGCGATGAAGTCCAGCTCGGCCGGGGTCAGGCTCATCGCCTGCCACTTCAGCCCGCCCTCCAGCAGCAGCGGACGCCCGGCATTGCCGCTACCCGCAAAGCCCTCCATCTCGGCGCGCAACCGCTCGAACTGGTCGGGCGTCAACGTCGAACCGTCGCCCGGATCATAGACCAAAGCCCCTGACGGCCGCGCCGCATTGTCGAGCAGCGCCCGGTTCCACACGGCGGCCGCATTGTGGATCGCGATCGCCCCCGCCGCCGCGCCCAGACAGCCCAGCCCGTAATGATCGTCGAGCGGGTGGCAGCTTTTCAGATGCACGACCGACGGCTTCACCGGATCGACCGGCAAGGTCGTCACGCGACCGCCCGCGCGGTAGAGATAGGCGGCGGGCCAGCCGCTGGCGTCCAGCTCCATCGCGACCCGCTCGGGGCGCAGCGCGAACAGCTCGGCCACCTCGCCCTCGGCATCGCGCAGAATCTGCACATAGGCATTGCCGTGCAGCAGCATGTGCGTCGCCACCGTCTCCAGCAGCGCCTGCCCCTCGCTGCGCGCCGCGACCAAGGCAACCAGTTCGGGATGCGAAGCGGTCAGCGGCGCATCGGCCAGTCCGCCCGCGACCATCCGCACCGCCCGCTGCGCCACCGGATTGCGTAAGTAACCCTCGCGGACCTGCGTCTCATAGGACGGCGCGGCACCGGTCAACGGCACCCCCGACCGCGCCAAACCCAGCCCGAGCAAAGGACGCGCAGCCCCCCGCCCGGTCTTGCGACCGAACATCCTCATTGTCGAATCTCCTTTAGCTCCTCCCCGGCACGGGGAGGTGGCAGCGCGCAGCGCTGACGGAGGGGGGCTTCCACACGGGTCGCCCTTTGCGGCACGCCCCCTCCACCACCGCTTCGCGGCGGTCCCCCTCCCCGTTCCGGGGAGGATCAGCTCATAAATTCCGTATGCCCGGGGCCCCCCGCCCCGACAGCATCAGCTCGGTCAGCGCCCAGACCAGCGCATCCGCCCGGTCCGGTGAGCGGCCGGGCCCGTCATAGGCCCCCGCCACCCCCAGCCCGCACAGCTCATCCTCCAGCGCCGGAAAACCCCGCGAATGCCAAACCCTACCTTGCGCATAGAGGAACGACACCGGCTCCGCCCGCGCCGCCTTTCCGATCGAGGCGTACACCAGATGCACCGGCAGGGTCGGATCGGCGAGCCGCAGCACGCTTTCCACCATGTCGCCGCCCTGGTTGCGCTCGGCCACCACCCGGTCCGCGCGGTTGCGCCTGGCACAGCCCGCCACCCGCGCCGCCCAGCCCTCCGGCGAAAGCCCGGCCTCGCTGGCATCCTCCAGCACATAGCCATGGCCGTCGCGCCCCAGCCCGACCGCCACGATCCCGCAGGCATCGCCGCTGCTGGTCGCGGGCGGATCGACGCCGACCACGACCCGATCGAGCGCGGGCACCGTCTTGGCCCGCTGCCGGTCGAGCAGCGCGCGGGTCCACAAGGCCCCCTCGCGGTCGTCGACCATCTCGCCGTCCAGTTCCTGTCGCCCCAACCGCGTGTCGCCATATTGCGCCAGCATCGCATCCTGAAAACTGTCGGGCAGATGCGCATTGTCGCTGGTCCGCCCGATCGTCTCGACGCAATCGGGCAGCGCCATGACCTTGCGCATCAGGGGCGTCGCGCGCGGCGTGGTCGTGACCAGCACGCGCGGCCGCTCGCCCAGCCGGAGCGTCATCATCAGATTGTCCCATCCGGCCTCCCCCTTCCACTTGCCCAGTTCGTCGCACCAGGCGGCATGATGCTGCGGCCCGCGCAGAGCCTCGGGCGCGGCGGCCGAATAGGCGAAGCCGATCGCGCCGGATGCGAAATGCACCTGCCCCAGGCTACCGATCCACTTCGGCGTCTCGCCCTTGCGCGCCACTGCCAGCAGTCCGCTTTCGCCGCGCACCATCACGCGCTCGACATCGCGCAAGGTCGCGCCCATCAGCGCGATCCGCGCCCCCGGATGCTCGCGGGCCAGCGCACTCACCCACTCCGCCCCCGCACGCGTCTTGCCGAAACCACGCCCGGCGCGGATCAGCCACACCCGCCAGTCGCCCGGCGGCGCCACCTGTCCATCATGCGCCCATAATTCCCATCGCTCGACCAGTTCGCGCTTCTGCGCAGGGCTCAGCGCGGCCAGCGCCTGTTCGCGCGCACCCGGCTCCAGCATCGCCAGCGTGGCGAGCCGCGTCGCCGCATCCTGTCCCGCCATCACGCCATCCCCTTCAACCGCCGACGCGCCAGCCCATCGAGCGCGCGTTCCAGCGCCGCATCGGTCTCGGCCGAGTCGGCCCGTGCCGCTTCGCTCGCGCCGTCACCAGCCTTGGCCAGCGCATCGCGGCGTGCGAGCAGCTTCAGATAGAATTGCACCTCGGTGGCGCTGAGCGGCGGGGTGATGGAGAGGCCGGTGGTCCCCGCACCGGCCTCTCCGCCCTCCTCCCCGTCCTCGGCCGCCAACAGGGTCAGCATCCGGCGCAGCAGCCCTTCCTCGACCAGCGCATGCGCCGCGCCGATCGCTTCATCCCAGGCCTCGCCAAAGGCCCGGTCGCGCGCCCGCAAAGTGCGTGCAGCCCGCAGCGTCTCTCCCACCGCGCGTGCTGCCGCCCCCGCATCGGCGCTGACCGCCAGCGCCGCCAGGAATTGCCGTCGCCGCGCCAGCGTCCACCGCGCGCCCTCCCCCGTTCCGGCCATCCCCGCTCCCCCCGAAACACCGAGCGCGAACCCGACCGCTCCCCCGATCGCATCCGCCCCTCGATGTTCCTGTTATGTACCGATGACAGTCGGGTTTGTATCCAACAAACGAACCAGATGGGTTTAACGCACAAAAGCGGCTTGCCAGACGCCAAGCGCATCGGCATTAGGCGGGGCTTCCCGAGAGGGGGCGATTAGCTCAGTTGGTAGAGCGTCTCGTTTACACCGAGAATGTCGGCGGTTCGAGCCCGTCATCGCCCACCATTTTCCGACATCACTCTATAGCCCCACCCCGGCGAAGGCCTGGGTCCAGTTGCCACGCGATCGGTGGAGCGCCGAGAGCGATTATGTTCGCGCGGAGGCGCGGAGGACGCGGAGGTGTCTCGCATGGGGCAGCTCTCGACCTTGATGACCTGAAATGGCCCCCCTCCCCTTCAGGGGAGGGGCCGGGGGTGGGGCGCTTCCGCAAGCGCGGCGTTCGTGGAAAGGCCCCACCCCAACCCCTCCCCTGAAGGGAAGGGGCTCTCATAGACTCAGCGTAATGTCATCCTGCTCTGCCTCTCTCCATCATGTGCTGATGGAGCTGCGCCGTCGCCAACCGGACACCCTCTCTGCGTCCTCCGCGCCTCCGCGCGAACAAATCTTCCGGGATCAACCGCGGTGACAGGGCAACTGGACCCCGGCCTTCGCCGGGGTGGTCCTAGTCCGCAATCAGGCCAGCTTCCAATATGTCGCGTAACGTTCATGTGCGATGCGGTGGTACGGGACCAGCCGCACCTTCTGGCCATCCGCCGCCGGGATGGTGAACTCCAGCGGTTTGCCGGTCGCGCTGATCGTCTTCGCTAAGGCATCGGGCTCACCCGATAGCGTCGGGGCCTGGAACGGCGTGTCGTTATACTCGCCGTACTTCCGCTCGCTGACGATGATGTCCGCACCCGGCGCCAGCCCCTCGCGGCCCAGCGCACCGGCCAGCACCAGCGGGCCATAGGTGAAGGCGACGATCTCGGGCGCGGCGGGGGCGCTCTCGACGGCGGGTTCCATGACCATACGCCATTCGACCGTGTCGCCGGTCTTCCAGGTCCGGGTCAGTTCCGCATAGCTTCCCGGCTTGTCGGAGCGCTGCACCTCCGCGCCGTTGACCAGCAGGGTCGCGGTGCGGCTCCATTTCGGGTGGCGCAGCTTCAGGGTCAGTTCGGTCGGCTGGCGCAGTTTCCAGCGGAACTGGGTGTTGCCCGCCTCGGGGAAGTTCGTCGCCTGGGTCAGCGACGCCCCCTTGTCGGCCCAGGTCACGGTCGAGGGGATGAACAGGTTCACGTACAGCGCGCGGTCGTCATGGAAGTAGATCGAGTCGCGATACTTCACATGATTTTCCATGCCCGTACCGGTGCAGCACCAGAAGCTGTCCTCGGGCGTGTGATAGAGCTTCATGTACCCCGGCCGCGCACCCTGGAAATAGGTCGCCATGCCCGAGTCCGGGTCCTGCGAGGCGAGGATGCCGTTGTAGAGCGTCCGCTCGTAATAATCGGCATATTCCGCCTGCGGGTCGCGCAGGAACAGCGCGCGGGTCAGCTTCAGCATATTGTGCTGGCAGCATGTCTCCGATCCCTTGGCGGAGAAGACATGCTTGTCGAAGTCCGCCATGGCGAAGAAATGCTCGCCATCGCCATGCCCGCCGGTGGCGAAGGCGCGGGTATGCGCGACCGTCCGCCAGAAAAAGGCGGCGGCGTTGTGATAGGCGTCATCGCCATTCGCCTCATAGACGCGCTGGAAACCGATGATCTTCGGGATCTGGGTGTTGGCGTGCATCCCGTCGAGATAGTCGCGGCCCTGGCCCAGCGGCTTCATCACCGCCTTTTGCGAGAAGCGTTCGGCGAGGCGGCGATAGTCGTCGTTGCCGGTCATGAAATACAGATCGGCATACACCTCGTTCATGCCGCCATATTCGGTCTCCAGCATCGTCTCGAACTGGGCATCCGACAGCGGCTTGGTGGCGACGACGCCCCAATCGGCCAGCCGGATCAGCACCGGCCGCGCCGCCTCGCTCCCCGCCAGCTGCACCGCATCGCGCAGGCCCGCATAGACCTTGTGCAGCGTGTACCAGGGCACACCGGTGATCGGCTCGCCACGCAGATGCGCCGCGACCAGCGCGGGCCCCTTCGGAAAGGCGCAGACCAGGCCGGTGCCCGCCGCCTGCTGGCACGCGGCCAGCTCGTTCGCGATATAGTCGATGCGCTGGCGGTAGCGCTTGTCCTTGGTCGCGCGGTACGCCAGCGCACAGGCCGAGAGATAATGGCCCAGCGTATGGCCATGGCAGTTGATGTCGGCCCACTGCGCCTCCGACTCCCAGCCGCCATAGACCGGCGCCTTGGGCTTCAATCCGGCATTGGTGCGGAAATTCGCGAGCAACCGGTCGGGCTGCAGGCGCATCAGATACGCCTCGGTCATCTTCTGCGCGTGGAGGAAGGGACTGTCCGCCAGCATGACGTCGGCCATGTCGAAGGGCTGCACCGCGTTAGCAGGCATGGGGGCCGCCATAGATGCCATCGGCTTGAGGCCATTCTGCGCCCAGGCCGAAGCGGGCATCACCGCCCCCCATCCTGTCGCCAACGCGGCCGTGCTGGCCGTGGCAAGGACTTGACGCCGCGACGGGGCGGGACAGCATGAAGGCACCGATCTTCTCCGACTAATCTTATTTTATGCCAGTGTGCGTTGCGCCACGCGAATCCGCAAATGTTTTCGTATGTGCACGCAAATGGCGTTGTTGGAGGCCGATCGATCTGGTTTATTTGTCCGACAGGTTAGGCCTGGTTCAGCCGGTTCGGCGGAACAGCAATCGCTCGAAGCCCCAGTGCAGGATCGCCCCGATCGCGACGCCCAGCATGACTTCCTGCGCCCGCGCCAGCGCGGCGGTCAGGATCGTGCCCCCCGGCGGCACGGTCAGCAGGACGATGACCGAGGTCCACATGCACACCCGCAATTCGGTGCGGATCCGCGCAATGGCGGCGGTGACTCCGACCGCCACCGCCAGCATCGCGACCGCCCCGGCATCGGGCATGGCAAAGGCGACGAGCAGCGCCACCGCCACCCCGATCAGCGTCGCGACGATCCGCCAGGTGAGCGAGCGATGCGTGTCGCCCAGCCGGTCCTGCGAGACGACGAGCGCGGAGACGCTCGCCCAGACCGGATGGTCGAGGTGCAGCCGGTCGGCGATGCTGAGCGCCAGCACCGCCGCGCCGGTACAGCGCGCGACGAAGGCGATGGTGCGCACCGTCTCCTCGCGCGACACATGCGCCGTCACCCAGTCGCGCAAGAGCGGCGGCGGCGTCACCGGAAGAGATTGGCCCGCGCCAGTTCCAACACCTCGTCGCCACGCCCGCTCAGGACCGCGCGCGCGGCATAGAGGCTGAACCCCTTGATCTGCTCGGCCTGGATCTTGGGCGGCATGATGAGTTCCTGCGTTTCGGTCACGACATCGACCAGTGCCGGGCCGTCATGCGCGAACGCTTCGCGCAACACGCCCTCCAGCGCGTCAGAACGGGTGACGCGCACCCCGAAATAGCCCATCTCGCGCGCGATCGCGCCGAAGTCCGGGTTCTGGAGCGACACATTGTCGTCGACATAGCCCGCCGCCTTCTGCTCCAGCGCGACGAAGCCGAGCGTCGAATTGTTGAAGACGACGATCTTGACCGGCAGCTTCATCTGCACGGCGGTCAGCATGTCGCCCATCAACATGGTCAGTCCGCCGTCCCCCGACATCGACACGACCTGCCGCCCTGGATAGGCCCCCTGCACGCCCAGCGCCTGCGGCAGGGCGTTCGCCATCGAGCCATGGTTGAACGAGCCGATGATCCGACGCCGACCGTTCATCGTCAGATAGCGCGCCGCCCAGACGGCGGGCGTGCCGACATCGGCGGTGAAGACGGCATCCTCATTGGCGAGCCGGTCGATGGTGCGCGCGACGAATTGCGGATGCAGCGGCTTGTCGCCGTCTCGCGGGGTGGCGAGGTCGTCCAGCCCCTTGCGCGCGTCGCGGTAATGCGCGCGTGCCTTGTCCAGGAAACGCCCGTCGCGCTCGCCCGCGATCAGCGGGAGCAGGCCGCGCGCCACCTCGGCGACGTCGCCAACCACGCCCAGGTCCAGCGGCACCCGCCGCCCCAATGCACCCGGGTCGCGATCGACCTGCACCACCTTCGCCTTTTCGGGATAGAAGTTGCGATAGGGGAAGTCGGTGCCCAGCATCAGCAGCGTGTCGCACTCCATCATCGCGTGATAGCCCGACGAAAAGCCGATCAGCCCGGTCATGCCGACATCATAGGGGTTGTCGTATTCGATCCATTCCTTGCCCCGGTATGCATGGACGATCGGGGCCTTCAGCGCTTCGGCCAGCGCCACGACCTCGGCATGGGCACCCGCCGTGCCTGCGCCGCACAGCAGCGTCACCGCCTTCGACCCGTTGAGCAGGTCGGCGATCTTGCCCAGTTCCGCCTGCGGCGGCACGAGGCGCGGCGTGGCCAGCGGCGGAAAGGCGACGCTGCGCGTCTCGGGTGCGGGCTTCAGCGCGACATCGCCGGGGATGACCAGCACCGCCACGCCGCGCTTGCCGATGGCGGTGCGGATCGCGCGGTGGAGCAGTTCGGGCATCTGGCGCGGGTCCTGTAGCATCTCGCAGAAATGGCTGCATTCGCGGAACAGCTCGGTGGGATGCGTTTCCTGGAAATAGTTCAGGCCGATCTCGCTCGACGGGATATGCGCCGCGATCGCCAGCACCGGCACATGGTTGCGGTGGCAGTCGAACAGCCCGTTGATCAGATGGAGATTGCCCGGCCCGCAGCTGCCTGCACAGACCGCCAGCCTGTCGGTCGCCGCCGCTTCCGCCCCCGCCGCAAAGGCGCCCGCTTCCTCGTTGCGGACATGCATCCATTGGATCTTGCCCGACTTGCGGAGCGAGTCGTTGAACGCGTTCAGGCTGTCGCCCGTCACGCCCCAGATCCGCTCGACGCCCGCCTCGACCAGCGTGCGGTTCAAAAGATCGGCGATCGTCTCGGCCATGGTTCGTCTTTCCCTTGCTGTGGACGGGGCCGGTGCCCGTCATGCTGCAAGAGCGAAACGATCCGGGGTGCGAATGGCTTCGCACCCCGGGGATGAACTTCGTGCAAGGCGGCTAAAGCGCCGTGCAATCGGGATCAGAACAGCCCGTCATCATCATCGTCGAACGTCACCGCCGCCGTCACCGTCGCGACCGGCTCCATGCCGGGCAGCAGATAGGCCGCATGGATCAGACGTTCGGACGCCATCGTATAGAGGCTTGCCGCCCAGGGCAGCATGTCCGCCAGCACGGCCTCGTCCGCCGCGGTCATTTCGGTGCCGTTCGGGGTTTCGGGCGCGACCCGATCGGCGTAGCGGGTCAGCTCCAGAGCGACGGTGCACAGCGTCCCCACGAAATCATGCTGCTCGCCCAGATCCCCGGCGCTCGCCTGCAGCGAGGCGACGATCCGCTCGGCATCCCCGCCACCCTTGACCATGGCCCCTGCCGAGCTTTCGCAGGCGCGCCGCACGACCGCCAGCGCTTCCTGAAGCGCGCCGCGCGTGTCGCCATTCTCGCTGTGCGTGTTGTCCTGCTGGACCAGATCGATCCCGCTGAGCACGCCGATCAGCGAACCGACCGCCACGCTCAACTGGTCGAGGCGGCTGGCGCAGGGGGCGACTTCCTTGGCGATCACGGCCACCGCGCGGCCCAGCGTGCCGTGGCGACGGCACAGCAGCTGGGTGTTGGTCGAGATATCCTGCACATTGACGGCGATGTGGCGGATGCGGCTCAGCCCGTCGGTCAGGTCGGCCAGCGTGCGGCTGACAAAGCCGGTCAGCTCGGCCAGATGGCCATCGGCGTCGCACAGCTGGTCGGTGACATTGCCCAGCGAGGAGATGCCATGTTCCAGCCGGAACAGCAGCTGTCCGTCCGCGCCGCCCTGCGACCCCAGCAGCTCGCGCAAGTGATCCGCCAGCGGCGCCAGCCGTTCCAGCGCGGTGACGATCGAGGCGATCTCCCGCCCGAACTCGTCGGCCATCGCGTTCAGCTGAGCGGAGATCAGCCGGGCCATATGCGCCTTGGCCCCTTCCGGCATGCCGCCCTGCGCATCGTCCATCGCGACCAGGCGCAGCATGGCGATGGCATGTTCGGCGCGCTGGCGCACGCTGTCGCCGATCTGGATCGCGCCCAGGATGCGCGCGACCTCACCCTGTACGGTGCGCACGATGCCGCCGACCTCGTCGGTCATGCGCATCACCGATTCGATATGATCCTGCAGCGCATTGGCGTTGGCGGTCAGTTCGGCGGGCACGGCGGCCCCGGCGCGGTCGCATTCGGTGGCGAGCAGGCGGTCGGCCTGCTGCACGTCGCCTACCACCCGGCCGAACTGGTCCAGCTGGCGCTCGATCTGGCGCAGTTCCTGGCGGCCGGTGGTCAGCTTCTCGTCCATGCCGACGACGAAGTTGAAGAACGCCGCCTCGCCCGACGAGGCGATCTTGATGTTCATCCCATAGATGCCGAGCAGCTTCAGGATGGTGCTGACCTCGTTCAACAGGCCGCGAAGCTCGCGGGTACGGCCGGTCAGCGTCTCGACCTCAATCGCGCGCCGCTTCTGGATGATCGGCAGGGTGATCAGGCGATAGGCGACGTCGCGCAGCCGGGAGACCGCCACTCCCGCGGTGTCGTGCGACAGGGCCTGGCGAATGGTCGTCAGCCCGTCCGCCATGCCGTCGATCGTGCCGATCGCGGTGGCCAGCGTCTCGCCGGTTTCGCGAAAGGCATCCTCCAGGCCGCCCATCCGGTCCTGCACCTGCTCCGCCAGTGTCGCGAAGGAAATAGCGGGCGAGGTCGGCAGGTCGCCGGCCAGCGGAGCCGCATTGTCGGTATCGATCCGTGCCACAAACATGTGTCGTTCCTTCTTAGCGTGCCGTGGCGTGGAGCAGTTCGCGTGCGACGCTGCCCAGCGGGATGATCTTGTCATGGGCGCCGCGCGCGATCGCTTCCTTGGGCATGCCGAACACGACCGAGGTCGCCTCGTCCTGCGCAAAGGTGCGGGCGCCCGCCTGCTTCATCTCCAGCAGGCCGCGCGCGCCGTCGTCGCCCATGCCGGTCAAGATGATGCCGACCGCGTTGGAGCCCGCGTTGCGCGCCGCCGAACGGAACAGCACATCGACCGAGGGGCGATGGCGCGAGACCAGCGGCCCCTCGCGCACCGACACGACATAGCGCGCGCCCTGCCGCTCCAGCATGGTGTGGCGCAGGCCGCCCGGCGCGATCAGCACGCGGCCGCGCATCACCGTGTCGCCGTCCTCGGCCTCCTTGACGTCGACCTGGCACAGCCCGTCGAGCCGCTTGGCAAAGGCGCGGGTGAAGCTCTCCGGCATATGCTGGACGATGACGATGCCCGGCGAATTGGCGGGCAGCGCCTCCAGCACCTCGCGCAGCGCCTCCGTGCCGCCGGTCGAGGCGCCGATGCACACCACCATCTCGGTCGTGCGGCTCATCGCGCGGCCGGTCGGCGGCGGCAGGACGGCATCGGCCGTCAGTTTCTGCGCCGGGTTCAGCTTGACCTGGGAGCGCCGTGCGCCGAGCCGCGCCTTGGCCGCGCCCTTCACCGTCTCGCGGATCATCATATGCGCTTCGTTCAGGTGGTCGGCGACCCCCACGCGCGGCTTCAGGATGACGTCGACCGCCCCGGCCTCCAGCGCCTGGAGCAGCGTTTCCGAGCCTTCCTCGACCAGCGAGGAGCACATCACCACCGGCAGCGGGCGCTGCGCCATCAGCTTGCGCAGGAAGGTGATGCCGTCCATGCGCGGCATCTCGACGTCCAGCGTGATGACGTCGGGCACCTCCTCATGGATATAGCGCGCGGCGGCGAAGGGATCGGCGGCGGCGGCGATCACCTGGATATCGGGATCGGCGGACAGGATCGCGGTCATCGCCTGGCGGACGCTGGCGCTGTCGTCGATCACCAGCACGCGGACTTTGCTCATGGCCGTCAGATCCGTTGGAACACGGTGTTGGACACCGTCTTCAGGGGAAGGTCGAAACCCGTGATCGATTCGGAATGGCCCAGGAACATCCAGCCGCCGGGGCGCAGGCATTCGGCCAGACGGCGCACGACCTTTTCCTGGGTCGGCTTGTCGAAATAGATCAGGACGTTGCGACAGAAGATGATGTCCATCGGATCACCCACCGGATAGCGCTCGTCCATCAGGTTCATCTGGGCAAAGCCGATCGACGAACGCAGCGCGGGCACGATGCGCATCTCGTCGCGCTTGGGATCGCTGGCGCTCATGACATAGCGTTTGCGCAAGGCCGTCGGCACCGGATCGAGCATTGCGGCCGCATAGATGCCCCGACGCGCGGTGCGCAGCACCTCGCTGTCCAGATCGGTCGCCAGGATACCGAAGTCGGGGCCGCCCCTGTCGGCGGCAAAGGCGTCGAGCAGCATCGCCAGCGTATAGGGCTCCGCGCCGGTCGAGCAGGCCGAGCTCCACACGCGGACCCGGCGCTGCCCCTCGTCGCGCAGGCGCGGCATGACCGTGCCCATCAGATAGTCGAAATGCTTGGGTTCGCGGAAGAAGTCGGTCTTGTTGGTCGTGACCGCGTTCAGCAGATGCTCGCGCTCGCCCTCCAGATGATCGGCCTGGAACACCCAGGCGCAATAATCGCCCAGGCTGCTCAGCCCCGTCGCGCGCACGCGACGGCGCAGGCGCCCTTCGATCATCGTCATCTTGGCGGGCGGCAGGCGAATCCCGCACTCCTTGTAGACATAGGCGGAGATGCGATCAAAATCGCGACGCTGTAGCGCGTCGGGCGATGCCGATGCCGCGCGGGCCAGACTGCTCAAAGGAACGGCTCCTGTCGGAAGCGAGAGGAAGGGATCGGCCGCCGCGCCGGGCGGCCGAAAAGCAATGGGATTACGCCGCCATGCCGAAATCGGCCAGGGCGGCCTCGGCACCGTCCGCGCCGAACAGGCGCGCCGGGTCGAGCAGTGCGACGAAGCCTGCACCTCGCCGCAGGATCGCCTCGATCTGCTCGGATCGCCAGCGACCGCCCAGGTCTGGCGCGCTCTCGACCGATTCGGCCGGGAAGGTCGCGACGTCGAGTACCCGGTCGACGACCATCCCCAGCGCCAGCGGCTTGCCCTCGCCCCCCGCCACGTCGACCACCAGAACGCGGGTGGTCAGCGTCGGATCGACCGGGGGCATGCCCAGGCGAACCCGCAGGTCGACCATCGGCACGGAATCGCCGCGCACATCGGTCAGGCCCAGGAACCAGTCGGGTGCATGGGGCACCCGATAGGCGTTACGGTGGTCCAGGATTTCGCGGACCGTCGTCACCGGCAGTGCGAATTCTTCGTCGCCCAGCCCGAAGACCACGACCTGGATGTCGGATGCGCCGCTCATGCCGCGCGTCCGAACGCGGCGTCTTCGCCGTCGGGGCCGCCATTGGTCAGGTCCAGCGCGAAACCGCGCACCCGGGCCTGCTGATCGGCGACCGAGCCGCTGCGTGCCGGAGCCGCCTTGGGCTTGGCCTTGGTGGGACGCGGCGCGACGCGGCGCACCGAGCGGATCTGCGCACCCTGTCCGTCGACCCGGAAATAGGCGATGCTTTCCTGAAGCTCCTCGGCCTGGCTGGCGAGTTCTTCGGAGGTCGAGGAAATTTGCTCGGACGCAGAGGCGTTCTGCTGCGTCACCTTGTCGAGCTGCTGGATCGCCTCGTTGATCTGGACCGCACCGATATCCTGTTCCCGGCACGCCGCGCTGATCTCTGCGACCAGTTCGGCGGTGCGGCGGATGTCGGGGACCAGCTTGATGAGCATCTCGCCTGCCTGGGTCGCGGCACCGACGGTGTCCGACGACATGCCGCTGATCTCCGCCGCCGCCGACTGGCTGCGCTCGGCCAGCTTGCGGACTTCGGCCGCCACGACCGCGAAGCCGCGACCATGTTCGCCTGCACGGGCGGCCTCGACCGCCGCGTTCAGCGCCAGCAGGTCGGTCTGGCGCGCGATTTCCTGGACGATGCCGATCTTCTCCGCGATGGTGCGCATCGCGACCACGGCCTTCTGCACGGCGGCACCGCTCTGTTCGGCGTCCTGCGACGACTGGCGCGCGATCTTCTCGGTCTGCGTCGCATTGTCGGCATTCTGTTTGATGTTGGCGGCCATCTGCTCCATCGAGGCAGAGGCTTCCTCGGCGGCGGCGGCCTGTTCGGTCGCGCCCTGGCTCACCTGTTCCGAAGACGACGACAGCTGCTGGCTGCCCGCCGCGACATTGTGGGCCGCCTGGGTGGTCTGGCCGATCGTTTCGCGCAGGCGGACGGTCATCCGGTTGACGGTGTCGACCAGGTCCTTGATCTCGTCATTGCTGGCAACGTCCACCTCGTTGCTCAGGTCGCCATCGGCGACGGCGGACACGGCTTCGCCGATCTTGCGCAGCCCCTTGGACACCAGCAACGCGACCCACAGGGCGCCGCCGATCGCGATCAGGAACGCGACGATCGCCGTCGCCATCAGCGTGGTTCGTGCCGACTCATAGAGGATGGCGGAGTCGGCCTTGGCCTTGACCATCTGCCCCTGCGTGATCTCCGCCAGCTTGGTCAGCGTGTCGGTGAGGCGCACGGCCACGGCGCGACCCTCGGTCATCGAAACGGTCGATGCCTCGGCATTGTGGTTCTGCATCGCCAGCGAGCGCGCACGGTCGCTGATCGTCTTGTACGCGCGCCATTCCTCCAGCGCTTTGGTCCAGACCGGCCGCCCCTGTTCGGTGGCGATCTTCAGGCCGCTGTTCAGGCTTTCCAGGACCTTGGCGTCATATTGGGCGAAGCCGCCGTCGAAGTTGCGCTTTTGCGCAACATCTTCCGTCAGCATCATGTTCTTTTCGGCGCGGATGGCGCGACCGATATCGCCATCGGCGGTCAACGACAGCTTGATACGCTGGGCCGGTCCGTCGATGATTTGCGCGATCATCACATTCAACGCGTTGACCTTCGAAACCCCGACTCCGACGACAACCGCCAGAAGTAACAAGACAATCGCAAATGTACCTGCCAGCTTGGCCTTGATCGTAACTCGCATATGCCACCCCGCTATGAAACCCGACACTTCGGATGCTATGAAACCACCCGCCGAAACTGAGCGGATCATAGGCAGAAATTGATGAATTATTGGTTCAGGACGATGATATCGGCGTCATGACCATGGTGCTGGCGAAGGCCCCCCGGCACTTCGCAAGCACCACGCACGGGTCATGCCGCGTGGCCGAACTCGGCATCTTCCCCGTCCGGCCCACCCTCGTTCAGGTCGAGGGCGAAGCCGCGCACCCGCGCCTGCTGATGCCCGATCGAACCCGCCTGCACCGCAGCCTTGCGCGTCCTGGCGACCGACTGGCGGGTGACAGGCTTGCGCACCGCCGGTCGTGCGTTTTCGGCGACCTGGAAAAAGGCGATGCTGTGCTGAAGCTCCTCGGCCTGGCTGGCGAGTTCCCCCGAGGTCGAGGAAATCTGCTCGGAGGCCGAGGCGTTCTGCTGCGTCACCTTGTCGAGCTGCTGGATCGCCTCGTTGATCTGGACCGCGCCGATATCCTGTTCGCGACATGCCGCGCTGATCTCGGCGACCAGTTCGGCGGTGCGGCGGATGTCGGGCACCAGCTTGGTCAGCATCTCGCCCGCCTGGGTGGCGGCCGACACGGTGTCCGACGACATGCCGCTGATCTCCGCCGCCGCCGTCTGGCTGCGCTCGGCCAGCTTGCGGACTTCGGCGGCCACCACCGCAAAGCCGCGACCATGTTCGCCTGCACGGGCCGCCTCGACCGCCGCGTTCAGCGCCAGCAGGTCGGTCTGGCGCGCGATTTCCTGGACGATGCCGATCTTCTCGGCGATGGTGCGCATCGCGGTCACGGCTTTCTGCACGGCGGCACCGCTCTGTTCGGCGTCCTGCGAGGACTGGCGCGCGATCTTCTCGGTCTGCGTCGCATTGTCGGCATTCTGTTTGATGTTGGCGGCCATCTGCTCCATCGAGGCAGAGGCTTCCTCGGCGGCGGCGGCCTGCTCGGTCGCGCCTTCCGACACCTGTTCGGACGAGGATGACAGTTGCTGGCTGCCGCTGGCGACCTGATCGGCCGCCCCCGCGACATTGCTCGCGAACTGGGTGAGGTTGTCGACCAGATTGTTGATCGCATCCTTCATCCGGCGGTGATCGCCCTCGCACTCGATCTCCACGCGTTCGAGCAGCGAGCCGGTGCTGACCAGGTTCAGCACGCGATTGCCCTCGCCGATCGGCAGCAGGATCGCGTCGAGCATCCCGTTGATCCCGCTCACCAGCCCGGCAAAGTCGCCGGGGAAGCGGGTCGCGTCGCCACGCTCGCTCAGCTTGCCCGCCGTCGAGGCCGCGATCAGACACTGGATCTCGCCGATGATCGCCTGGAAATTGGCGCGCAGCAATTCGATCGTGTCGTTGATGAACGCCTTCTTGCCGGGCAGCTGCTGCATCGGCGCATTGAAATCGCCCTCGCCGAACTGCTTGATGCAGGCCATCGCCATCTTCTTGGCGGCGATGTGGTTGGCGACCATCTCGTTCAGGCGGCGGGCCATGACGCCGAAATCACCCTGGAACTTCTCGACCGGCACGAACACGTCGATGTCGCCGCGATCATGTTCGGCCGACATGGTGTTCATCTCGGCGATCAGGCCCTTCAGATTGCCGCGAAGCTGCTCGATCGTGTCGTTGATGAAGGCCTTCTTGCCCGGCAGTCGCGCCAGCGGCGCCTCGAAATCGCCCTGCGCTAGCGCGGCCACACAGGCCATCGCCTGTTTCTTGACCGCGATATGGCTGGCGACCAGTTCGTTGACGGTCCGCGCCGCAACGGCCAGGTCGCCGGAAAACTCCTCGACCGGCAGCAGCACGTCGATGTCACCGCGCTCATGCTCGGCGGCGACATGCGCCAGCCGCCGGTTGAAGGCGGTGGCGGGGATGGCGGCGGTTTCGAGCAGTTCGTTGACCGCGACGAGCATCTCGCGCGCCTTGCCGGTCGCACCCGACAGGTCGGCCCGCTCGCCGACCCGCCCCTGGGCAAAGGCCCGCTGGAGCCGGCCGATCTCCGTCGTGGCGACGTCGACATGCGAGGTGTCTTTCAACGAAGCATGGAAACGCATGATAGTCCTCTTTCCTATTCTATGCTGAGAGCCTGAATCAGGCGGCAATCGCAGCCGCACGGGTGACGTCGAGGTCGGCCGCGCCGAACAGGCGCACCGGGTCGAGCAGCGCGACGAAGCCCGCCCCCCGCCGCAGGATTGCCTCGATCTGCTCGGATCGCCAGCGACCGCCCAGGTCGGGCGCGCTCTCGACCGAATCGGCCGCGAAGGTCGAAACATCGAGCACCCGGTCGACGACCATGCCCAACGCCAGTGGCTGGCCCTGCGCGCCCGCCACATCGACGACCAGAATCCGTGTGGTCAGCGTCGGTTCGACCGGGGGCATCCCCAAACGAACCCGCAGGTCGACCATCGGCACGGAATCGCCACGCACATCGGTCAGCCCCAGGAGCCAGTCGGGGGCGTGCGGCACCCGGTATGCGGTGCGGTGGTCGAGGATTTCACGGACCGTGGTGACGGGCAGCGCGAATTCTTCATCGCCCAGTCCGAAGACCACGACCTGGATATCGGCCGCGCCGCTCATGCCGCGCGTCCGAACGCGGCGTCTTCGCCGTCCGGGCCGCCATTGCTCAGGTCGAGCGCGAAGCCATGCGCGCGGGCCTGCTGTTCGGCGACCGAACCGGTGCGGCGCGCAGCCTGCTTCGATCTGGCCTGGGCCGGACGGCTGGCCGTATGCCGGATGACGGCACGTCCCACGCCATCGATCTGGAAATAGGCGATGCTCTCCTGAAGCTCCGTCGCCTGGCTGGCCAGTTCTTCGGAGGTGGACGAAATCTGCTCGGAGGCGGTGGCGTTCTGCTGCGTCACCTTGTCGAGCTGTTGAATCGCCTCGTTGATCTGGACCGCGCCGATGTCCTGCTCGCGGCAGGCGGCGCTGATCTCGGCGACCAGTTCGGCGGTGCGGCGGATGTCGGGCACCAGCTTGGTCAGCATCTCGCCCGCCTGGGTCGCGGCATCGACCGTGTCGGTCGACATGCCGCTGATCTCCGCCGCCGCCGACTGGCTGCGCTCGGCCAGCTTGCGCACCTCGGCGGCCACCACCGCAAAGCCGCGACCATGTTCCCCGGCCCTCGCCGCCTCGACGGCGGCATTCAGGGCCAGCAGGTCGGTCTGGCGCGCGATTTCCTGCACGATGCCGATCTTCTCCGCGATGGTCCGCATCGCGACCACGGCCTTCTGCACCGCCACGCCGCTATTCTCGGCGTCCTGCGAGGACTGGCGCGCGATCTTCTCGGTCTGCGTCGCATTGTCGGCATTCTGTTTGATGTTGGCCGCCATCTCCTCCATCGCGGCGGAGGCTTCCTCGGCCGCTGCCGCCTGTTCGGTGGCGCCCTGGCTCACCTGTTCCGACGAGGAGGACAGTTCGTGGCTGCCGCTGGCCACATTATGCGCCGCCTGGGTCGCATCGCCGACGACGCCGCGCAGGCGATCGACCATCGACACCAGTGCCTGGCCCAGCTTGTCCTTGTCCGACAATGCCCGGGGCTGGACGTTCAGATTGCCGCCCGCAATCTCCTCGGCGATCTTCGCCATGCCCTCGAAGCTGGTGCGCAGCGCGTCCAGATTGGCGGACAGCTGATCGGTCAGGCCGCCGAAGCGCTGGTTCATGCCGACGCCGGTATCGCCCTTCGACACGGCGGTCAGCACGGTCGAAATCTGGTCGAACGCGCCTTCGACCGCGCCGACACTGCCCTGCATCCGCCCGATCTCGTCGCGGCGCTCGGTCGCCAGCGGTTCGGCCAGACGCGCCAGCGCCTGGGTCAGCCGCGACATGGGCCGCGCGATCGTGCGGGTCATCAGCACCCCGATGCCGATCGCGGCCAGCACGCTGGCCGCCATGCCGATCCAGATGGCGAGCGTGATGGACGAGAAGGACTGATGCTGCGCTGCCTGCCGCTGCGCCAGCAGACCCTTTTCGGTCGCGATCAGCTCGCCCACCCGCTGGCGCAGCTGGTCCATCGCCTGCTTGCCCGCGCCACTGCTTTCCAGCGCGCGCCCGGCCTCGCGGGTTTCGGGATGCGCCATCAGGCGAATGGCCTTTTCGGCCACGTCATTATGCCAGCTTTCGGCAAGCCGCTTGATCTCGTCCAGCCGTCCTTGCTGCACCGGATTGTCGCTGGTCAGGTCTCGGACGTCGCCCCACGCATGGGCGAAATCGGTCCATCCCTTGTGATAGGGCGCCAGGAACTGTTCGTTCCCCGATACGAGATAACCGCGATAGCCGGTTTCCTGATTGACCATGCTGGAGACGATGCCGTCGGCGGTGGCGATGACCTGATAGGTATGTTCGTTGATTTCGGTCGTCGCCTTCACCTGCCCGGCATTGGACAGGATAACGCCGTCAACCCCCACCATGATCGCGATGATCGCGCCAAGGCAGAGGGTGAGCTTTTTCGACATCGACAGGTGATTGAAGGAACCCAGCATGTTCTTGTCCTAAAGGGTTGACCAGCGCGTCGTACGGTTCGCCTGCCTGGGGGCTACGAAGCGGCGGGATGTTCGCGAATATCCCGGCTGTCAGGGGGCGGAGCAGCGCCCGCCCCCGATCGTCTTGGCTCAGGCGGCACGCCCGAATTCGGCATCCTCGCCATCCGGGCCGCCATTGGTCAGGTCCAGCGCGAAGCCGCGCACCCGGGCCTGCTGATCGGCGACCGAGCCCGCGCGGGGCGCATTGCCCGACTTGCCGGACTTGGCCGCCGGACGGGCGAGCGGCTTGCGGACCGCCGCCTTGCCGCGGCTGCGATTGCCACCGGCTTCGACCCGGAAATAGGCGATGCTTTCCTGAAGCTCCTCGGCCTGGCTGGCGAGTTCTTCGGAGGTCGAGGAAATCTGCTCGGACGCCGAGGCGTTCTGCTGCGTCACCTTGTCGAGCTGCTGGATCGCCTCGTTGATCTGGACCGCACCGATATCCTGTTCGCGGCAGGCCGCGCTGATCTCGGCGACCAGCTCGGCGGTACGGCGGATGTCGGGCACCAGCTTGATCAGCATCTCGCCTGCCTGGGTCGCGGCACCGACGGTATCCGACGACATGCCGCTGATCTCCGCCGCCGCCGACTGGCTGCGCTCGGCCAGCTTGCGGACCTCGACGGCAACCACCGCAAAGCCGCGACCATGTTCGCCCGCACGGGCCGCCTCGACCGCCGCGTTCAGCGCCAGCAGGTCGGTCTGGCGCGCGATTTCCTGCACGATGCCGATCTTTTCGGCGATGGTGCGCATGGCGACCACGGCCTTCTGCACGGCCTGACCACTCACCTCGGCATCCTGCGAGGACTGGCGCGCGATCTTCTCGGTCTGCGTCGCGTTGTCGGCATTCTGTTTGATGTTGGCGGCCATCTGCTCCATCGAGGCAGAGGCTTCCTCGGCGGCGGCGGCCTGTTCGGTCGCGCCCTGGCTCACCTGTTCCGACGAGGACGACAGCTGCTGGCTGCCCGCCGCGACATTCTGCGCCGCCTGGGTCGCATCGCCCACGACACCGCGCAGACGCTCGACCATCGACACCAGGGCATGGCCCAGCACGTCCTTGTCCGACAGCGGCTGATGCTGGACGGTCAGGTCGCCGCCCGCGATCGTGTCGGCCAGCTGCGCACTCTCGCGCAGGTTGGCGGTCATGCGGTTGACCGTGTCGACCAGGTCCTTGATCTCGTCATTCGAGGTGACGGCCACGTCCTGCGACAGATCGCCGATCGCCACCGCGTCGATCGCCGCCGAAACCTTGTTCAGCCCCTGCGACACGAGACGCGAAATCCACAGCGCACCGCCGACCGCGACCAGCAGCGCCAGTGCCGCCGTGGCGAACAGGACATTGCGGGCATTGGCATATTGGGCGCTGGTATCGGCATCGGCCTGCTTCATCGCGTCCTTGGCAAGGCCGACGATCTGGTCGATCTGGCCGCTGATCTGGCCCGCGACTTCACGCGACTTGGTGACCGAAATCCGTCCGGCTTCGGCATTGTCGTTGGCCAGCGCCAAGGTGCGGATCTGATCGTTGATCGGCACATACTGGTCAAACAGCGACTGAACTTGCATCCAACGCGGCTTGCCCTCCGTCGTGGAGATGGCCAGACCGGCGGCGATCAGCTCGCGCGTTTCGTTGCGCGACTTCAGGACCTCGGCATCGAACTTCCGGGTCAGCGCATTATCATCCGTCAGTGCCATGTTCTTTTCGAACCGCAGCACCCGGTTCATCCGCTCGTTGACGCTGAGCGCGATTTCCAGCCGCTTCGACGGACCGGCGATGACATCGGTGATCGCGGTGTTCAGCGCGCTCATCTTCATCACGCCGACGCCGACGACCGCCAGCAGAAGGCAGACGATCAGCGCGAATGTCGCGCCCAGCTTCATTTTTATCGTGGCTCGCATGATCAGGATCCTCCCCGAAAATATCGATGGTGGTGTGAAACGCCGACACGCTGTCGGACGCCCGATGAATGGTCGTACAGGCCGGACAAGGATCCGGCAGGAATGTCAGGAATACTGCCCAATACGCGGGCGTCGGCGGCGATCTCGCCATTCGGCATCGTGCCGGGGCGGTCCCGCGAAATGCGATACGGTCGCTCCCGGGGCGGGAATTTTCCCGCCGGGGGGCTGCACCGGGATGGCCATGATAAATAACCCGACCCGGTGCAGTCCGATCCGTTTGCAGAGGCGTCGATACGAAATGCTATCGCATGCTCATGGCCTCAAAGGCGTCCGACGCACTCTGTGTTAGGGGTCAGTGGATGGTGGTCTCGGCGTCGCTGGTCAGGCGGGCGAACAGCGCCGTCAGGTCCGGCAACACCACGAGGTCGCCCTCGCGCCGCACCAGGCAGCGGACATGGTCGCGTGGCCAGCGCATGCCGATGACCGGCGCCTCCTCGGCATCCCCCGCGTGCAGCACCGTGACCTCGTTCACCCGGTCGGCGGTCAGGCCGATCAGAAAGGGGTCGCCATTCACGTCCAGCTCGATCACGATGATCCGGCTGTCAGCGGTGTTGGCATGTGCCTCCATCCCGAACGAGCCGCGCAGATCGGCCAGCGGCACGATGCGGCCGCGAAAGTTGATCACTGAGGCGGCGAGCGGATCGGCGCCCGGCACCATCGTCACCGGCATCATGTCCAGGATTTCGCGGACGATGCCCGCCTCCAGCGCGAAGGTCTCGCCGCCCAGGCCGAAGGTCAGGACCTCCAGGCCGTTCTCGGGCGTCCAATTGGGTACTTTGTGATAGGGCATGGGCTTATCCAGCGGCCAGACGCCGCTCCTCCCTGGGCTGACTCATCGCGATGAGCTGGGCGATGTCGAGGATCAGGGCGACCGAACCGTCGCCCAGGATGGTCGCGCCCGCAAAGGCCGCGACGTTGCGGTGCAGGGGCGACATGGCCTTGATGACCGTCTGGTGGTTGCCGACGATCTGGTCGACGACCAGTCCGACGCGCTCCGCCCCCGTGCCGACCACCACGATCTTCTGATAGGTGTCGGGCTTGGTCCCGGTCTCGAACAGGTCGCGCAACCGCAGGAAGGGCACCAGGCGTTCGCGCAGCGTGATGATGCTGCGCCCGCGCGAGCGCAAATCCTCCTCCAGCGACAGCTCCAGGCATTCCTCGACCGCCGCGAGCGGGATGACATAGCGTCCCTCGCCCACGCGGACGAGCAGCCCCTCGATGATCGCCAGCGTGAGCGGGATGCGCAGCGTGATGGTCGAGCCCTGGCCGGACACGCTCTTCACGTCGATCGAGCCGCGCAGGCTTTCGATCGTGCGCTTGACCACATCCATGCCGACGCCCCGGCCCGACAGGTTCGTGACCTGCGCCGCGGTCGAGAAGCCGGGGTGGAAGATCAGGCCCAGCAGTTCGTCCTCGCTGACCACCTGGCCCGGCTGGATCAGGCCATTGGCCTCCGCCTTGGCGCGGACCCGCTCGACATCGATGCCGCGACCATCATCGGTGATGGTGATCAGGACTTCGCCGCCCGCCTGATGCGCGCTCAGCCGGATGACGCCGTTGGCCGACTTGCCCGCCGCGATCCGGTCCTCGGCCTTTTCCAGGCCATGGTCGCAGCTGTTGCGGATGATGTGGACCAACGGATCGAACAGGCGCTCGATGACGGTCTTGTCGACCTCGGTCGTCTCGCCTTCGGTCACCAGCTCGATCGCCTTGCCGGTTTCGTTGGCCAGATCGTGGATCAGGCGGCGGAAACGGCCGAACAGCGTCGACACCGGCACCATGCGAAGGATCATCATCGTGTCACGCATCTCGCCCGCCAGACGCTCGATCTCTTCGGAGACCGACCGCAGGCTGAGGTCGTGGCCATGCCCCGCCAGCTGCGACAGACGGCTCTGTGCGATCACGAGTTCGCCGACCCGGTCCATCAGCTCGTCGAGACGCTCGGCGGGCACGCGGACATGCTCGCCCTGCGCCCGGTTGGCCGAGGCAGCGCGCGGCGTGATGTCGTTGGCCGCCACCGGCGCATCGACGACGACCGGCGCCTGTTCGGGGGCCGCCGCCACGTCCGCTTCCCCGGCCTCTTCGACCGCCAGCGGGGTGATGGTGATGTCCATATCGTCCATGACGAACAGGAACACGTCCTCGATCGCCTCGCGCGAAATGTCGCCGATCAGCGTGCAGTCCCAGCCGACAAAGCAATGACCGGGGTTGAGATCGTCCAGCGCCGGCAGCGTGTCGAAGGTCGCGACGATGGTCGCCTCACCCAGCTCGCGCAGTTCGTCGAGCAGCGCCAGCGGGCTGGTGCCATTGGCCATCGCGTCGGGCGGCAGGCGGAAGGACAGGGTCCAGCCCTGCTTGCGCGGGGCAGGCGCGGCCACGGGGGCCGAGATACCGGCGGCCGCATCGACTGCCGTCGCCAGCCGGTCCAGGATCGCCTGGCCATGGGCGGCGGGCGCGTCGCCATCGACCAGCGCGCGCATATGGTCCGCCGCCGACAGGATCACCGACACTAGGTCGGGCGTCGCACGGACATCGCCCTTGCGCACGCGGTCGAACGCGCTCTCGCAGTGATGGGTAAATGCGGCCAGCGCATCGAAGCCGAACATCGCGCCCGAGCCCTTCAGCGTGTGAAGGCCACGGAACACGGCGTTGACGAGGTTCATGTCGTCCAGCCGGTGCCCCAGGTCGAGCAGGCCCTGTTCGACCTGCTCCAGAAGCTCGCCCGCCTCGATCCGAAAGGCGGCTGTCGGATCTTCGCCGCTCATCGCGCAAGGACCTTCTGGGCGACGCGGATCAGCTGTTCGGGCTGGAAGGGCTTCACCAGCCAACCGGTCGCGCCCGCTGCCTTGGCCTGCGCCTTCATCGAGTCATCGGACTCGGTGGTCAGGAAGATGATCGGCACGCCCGCCTGGGCGGGCTGCTGGCGCAGCGCACGGATCATCTCCAGACCGTCCATATTGGGCATGTTCAGGTCGGTGACGATCAGGTCGAACCGGGTCCCGGTCGCCTTGGCCAGGCCCTCGGCGCCATCGGCGGCTTCCGTCACCGTATAGCCCGCGCCGGTCAGGGCGATGCGGATCGCCATACGCAGGCTCGCGCTGTCGTCGACGGTCAGGATGGAAGCGGTCATTGGGCGGTATCTCCGTGAAGCCAGAATTGGGTGTCGTCGACCGAGGCGGGCAGGAAGGCCGCGCGGGTCAGCAGGGCGTGAAGCGTCGCGTCGGCGGGTGCCGACAGCGCGAAATCGCACCCCGCCGCCGCCGCATGGACACGCGCCGCCTGGACGAGTTGGATGACGCTAAGGTCCGGTGAGGCGGCGCCGGACAGGTCCAGCCGGACGGTCGCGTCAGGGGCGATCGCGTTCTTCAAATCTTCGGCCAAAGCGCCGATGGTCGGCAGGCACACATCCTCGCTTGCCATCACCATGGTGATCGACATGATCTTTCCTTCAGGTCAAAGGTTCGGACACGCAGGATCGCCCTGCGGCCCCATCAATATTTCACGAAATACGCATCAACGCCGACTGGGCCGTGTACATCACGGCCTGCGAGTGGAATCGCTCGGCTGAACCCCCTCAGTCCCAGCCGGGGCTCATCGCACCCGATCATCTCTTATGTCCCCCAAGTTCATTCGGGGGTGTATCGCGCAATGGTAAAATCCGACTTAAATATACAAGACATATGACGGAAATGGGGAATGGCTGCACCATGGCCCGTTTGCCACGTGCAACACCTTGCATATCGTCGGAATCACGAGGGCAGCCGTCACCTGGGCGAGCGGTACATGGGCACCACCCGCCAGCCGACGACTAACATGGATCAAGCAATAATCTGTCTAACCCGATCCGGATGCCGGATCATGACGGCATAAGAACGAATCAGTTATTCGCTGAACAGCGTACCCGCGTCTTCGGTGCTCAGGTCGATGCCGAACATCAGGCTCAACCGCATCCGATAGACCCGCGGATCGGTGATCGTCGCGGCGGTTTCATCCTCCCCCACGCGGCGGCGATAATGCCGGTCGGTCAGGGCCGCGAAGCCGCGCGGCAGAACGATGCTGACGATCGTCGCCTGACGGAAACGGCTCTCCGGCGCGGTCGAGGTCCAGTGATTGGCCAGCGCCAGGTCGGCGTCCCACACGTGGTCGGTGGTGAAGCTGTACTGGGGCTGCCACCCCTCGCCCGTCGCGCGGCCATCGGTCAGGCCGGGATGACCGTTGCGCAGCACCATCCAGCCATGCTGCGGATCGCGGTCCAGCCGGAACAGCGCGCCGTCGGGCGCGGTCGCCTCGGCCCCTTCGACCAACGGCATGGACGGCAGATAGCTGCCCCCGAAGCCCGCATCGGCGATCCAGTCCTGTCCATCGATATGGACGAGGCTAAGCGTGTGGGTCGTCGGCGGCACGTCGGTCGCCGCCAGCCAGACCCGCGCGAGCAGCGGCCGCGCATGGAAGCCATGCGCCGCCAGCGCGTCGAGGAACAGGCGGTTCTGCTCGAAGCAATAGCCGCCGCGCTTGGCCGTCACCAGCTTGGCAAAGACCCCGGCGCTGTCGATCGCGATGGCACGGCCCAGCCGGACATCGATATTCTCGAACGGAATCGCCTGGCGATGCGCCCATTGCAGCCGCCCCAGCCCTTCGGCATCGACGGTCACGCGCGAGGGCAGAGCGATACGGGCGAGATAGGAATCGAGATCGAACATGCGTGCGTCCTTTAAGGGGCCCGGCCCCTTCTGTCACCGCACGCCAGGGGATATAGGCCGGGGCGATCATGACCTTTCCCCTCAAAGACCCGACCCTGCCCTTCGGCCCCGATGCGATCCGCGCCGCCTCGACGGTGATCCTGGATGGCGGCATCGTCGCCGTGCCGACCGAGACGGTGTATGGCCTCGCCGCCGACGCGACGGCGGCCGAGGCGGTGGCGCGGATCTATGCGGCGAAGGGGCGGCCCTCGTTCAACCCATTGATCGTCCATGTCCCCGATCTGGCGGCGGCGCTGGCGCTGGCGGACTTCGACGACGACGCGCTGGCGCTGGCCCGCGCCTTCTGGCCGGGACCGCTGACGCTGGTGCAGCCGCTGAAAGCGGGGACGGGGATCGCCTCGCTGGTCACGGCGGGGCTGGATACGGTCGCGATCCGCGTGCCGCGCCACCGCGCGATGCAGGCCCTGCTGGCCGAGACCGGCCGCCCGCTCGCCGCCCCCTCCGCCAATGCCAGCGGCGGGATCAGTCCGACCCGCGCCGCCCATGTTCGTGCCAGCCTGGGGCCGGCGGTGCCGGTCCTCGATGACGGTGCGACCGAGGCGGGGCTGGAATCGACCATCGTCTCGGGCCGCACCATCCTGCGTCCCGGCCCGGTCACGGCGGCGATGCTGGCGGCGGTGCTGGGCGATGTGGAGCAAGGCCCGGAAGCCCCCGCCATCGTCACCGCGCCGGGCCAGCTTGCCAGCCATTATGCGCCGCGCAAGCCTCTGCGCCTGAACGTCACCCAGGCGGCGGCGGACGAGTGGCTGATCGGTTTCGGAGCTGTGCGCGGGCAGGACAGCCTGTCGGAACGCGGCGATCCGATCGAGGCGGCGGCGCACCTGTTCGATGCACTCCACCGCGCCGATGCCAGCGATCGTGCGAGGCTGGCGGTGGCACCGATCCCGGCGGACGGCATCGGCGAGGCGATCAACGACCGGTTGCGGCGGGCGGCGACGCGCTAGGGTCTGGGCCGAGTTCGCGGTGTGCACTTCGACTTCGCTCGGTGCGAGCGGACTTGGGGGATAGCCCCCACCCCCCGTTCAGCCTGAGCGAAGTCGAAGGCCAAGGGATGCTCGATGCCACAAGGGCATTTTTGGGCGAAGGTCCGTGCATGGCCTTCGACTACGCTCAGGCTGAACGGATGTTGGGATTAACCCAAGGCCTCCGTTCAGGCTGAACGGAGGCAGGGGCAGAGCGAGCGGCGCCAGCCCCGCCCCATCCCTTACGCCGTCACCGCCTTCGACCGCGCGGCGAAGCTCTTGCGCAGCTTTTGCAGCTTGGGCGGGATCACCGCCATGCAATAGGGGTTCGACCGGCCCGAGGTTTCCCAATAATCCTGATGGTAATCCTCCGCCGGATACCACTGCGCCATCGGCTCGATCGTGGTCACGACCGGCTTGTCCAGCCCGGCCTGGGCCCGCTCGACGGCGGCCTTCATCGCGGCCTCCTGCGTCTCGTCCGCCGGGAACATCGCCGAGCGATATTGCGTGCCGACGTCATTGCCCTGGCGATTGAGCTGCGTCGGGTCATGGGTCGCGAAATAAATGTCGAGCAGATCGCCCAGCGCCAGCTGCTCCGGATCGAAGCCGATGCGGATCGCCTCGGCATGGCCGGTGTCGCCGCCGCACACCTGCTTGTAGGTCGGGTTGGGCACGGTGCCCCCGATATAGCCGCTTTCGACCGATTCGACCCCGATCACGTCCTTGAACACCGCCTCGGTGCACCAGAAACAGCCCCCGGCCAGCGTTACATATTCGGTCACTCGGAATCTCCTTGTCGTCTTGTATGCTTAGATAGGAAGCGGCTAGGCCACGGCAATCCAGCGACTTGGGGCAAAAGTGATGGCGACGATCGACGGTAAGGTGATGGTGACGGGCGGCGCCGGTTATATCGGCAGCCATGCCGTGCTGGCGCTGCTGGATGCAGGCTATGAGGTCGTCGTGCTCGACAATCTCGTCACCGGCTTCGACTGGGCGGTCGATCCGCGCGCATCGCTGGTCGTGGCCAATGTCGCCGACGACGACGCGGTGCGTGCCGCGATCCGCGAGCACCGGGTCCGCGCGATCATGCACTTTGCGGGCTCGATCATCGTACCCGAGTCGGTCACTGACCCGCTCAAATATTATCGCAACAACACCGCCGCCAGCCGCTCGCTGATGGAAAGCGCGGTGGCAGAGGGCGTCGCCCACTTCATCTTCTCGTCGACCGCCGCCACCTATGGCACGCCCGAGCGGGTGCCGATCAAGGAAAGCGATCCCAAGGCGCCGATCAACCCGTACGGCATGTCCAAGCTGATGACCGAGATCATGCTGAAGGACGTCGCCGCCGCGCATCCGATCAACTATTGCGCGCTGCGTTACTTCAACGTCGCGGGCGCCGATCCGCAGGGCCGTTCGGGCCAGTCGACGGTCGGCGCGACGCACCTGATCAAGATCGCGGTCGAGGCGGCGATCGGCAAGCGCGACGCCGTCGGCGTCTATGGCACCGACTTCGCCACCCGCGACGGCACCGGCGTGCGCGACTATATCCACGTCTCCGATCTCGCCGCCGCGCATGTCGCCGCGCTGGAACTGCTGGTCGAGCAGCCGGGCGAGAGCCACACGCTGAACTGCGGCTATGGCCGTGGCTTCTCGGTGCTGGAGGTGCTCGATGCGGTCGACCGCGTGACCAACCTGACGATCGAGCGCCGCATGGAAGGCCGCCGCGCGGGCGACCCGGCCGAGCTGGTCGCCGACAATGGCGCGATCCTGGCCACCCTGTCCTGGCGGCCCGAGCGGGACGATCTGGAAGGCATCGTTCGCGACGCGCTGGCCTGGGAGCGCAAGCTGGCCGAAATGGGCCGCTGATCCGGTGCGGTTGCGCTCGCTTCTCTTCGTGCCGGGCGACCGGCCCGAGCGGATGGCCAAGGCGCTGGGGATGGGCGCGGATGCGCTGATCCTGGACCTGGAGGATGCGGTCGCCCCCGATGCCAAGTCGCGCGCACGCGAAGAAGTGGCGCGGTTCCTGGACCGACCGCGTCGGCCCGGCGTGCAGCTGTTCGTGCGCATCAACCCGGTCGATGGCCCACTGGCGGCGGACGATCTGGCCGCGATCCTGCCTGCCCGGCCCGATGGCATCGTCCTGCCCAAGGCCGAGGGGCTGGTCAGCCTGCATGCGCTGGCGGCACGCGGGGTGGCGCATATCCCGATCCTGCCGATCGCGACCGAGACGCCGATGGCGCTGTTCCGGCTGCACGAATATGCCGGATCGCCGCTGCCGCTCGCCGGGCTGACCTGGGGCGCGGAGGATCTGCCCGCCGCGATCGGTGCCGTCACCTCGCGCGAGGCGGATGGCGGCTATACCGCTCCCTATCAGCTCGCCCGGTCGCTGACCCTGTTCGGGGCCCATGCGGCGGGCGTGGCGGCGATCGAGACGGTCTATCCCGATTTCGCCGATCTGGACGGGCTGGCCGCCTATGCCGCGCGCGGGCGGCGCGACGGCTTTACCGGCATGATGGCCATCCATCCCAGGCAGGTGCCGGTCATCAACGCCGCCTTCACCCCCTCTCCCGAGGAGCTGGCGCGCGCGCAGGCGATCGTCGATCTGTTTGCGGCGAATCCGGGGGCCGGTGTGCTCCAGCTGAACGGCAAGATGCTCGACGCACCGCACCTGAAGGCGGCGCAGGCGTTACTGGCGGTCGGCCACCCATGACCGGCGGGCGGCCGCCGTCGCCCACCACCAGCCCAGTGCCCAGATCGTGCCGAAGCTCCAGCCTGCCGCCACGTCGGACGGCCAGTGCACGCCCAGATAGACACGGCTGACCCCGATCGCCCCGACCAGCAGCACCGCGATCCCCACAATGGCATGGCGCACCCGGCGATGATCGGTCAGTTGCGTCGCGAGGGCCGCCAGCGTCAGATAGACCATCGCGCTGCCCGCGGCATGGCCGCTGGGGAAACTGGCATTGTGAACATCGACCCAGTGCGGCACCAGGTCGGGCCGCGGGCGCGCGACCATCAGCTTCACCCAGGTCACGACCGCGCCGCCGCTGATCCCCGAAAGCGCCGTCATCAGCGCCAGCAGCCACCAGCCGCGCGCCAGCAGTAGTACCGCCGCGCCCGCCACCATCAGGACCAGCACCGGCACGCTGCCCAGCGCGGTGAAATCCACCGCCGCCGCGCGCAGCCCCGGCGACGACGCATGGGTCCGCAAGCCTGTCAGGATCGCCCGATCCCAGTCGAAGGGCCAGTGATCGACCGCCAGTCCGAACAGCAGCAACAGCGCGAGCGCCACCGCCCCCGCCGCCGCCCCGCGCAATGCCATCGGCATGGCCGACAGGCGCGGCGGGGCGGCAAGCGGCGAATCACGCGATTCGTCGCGCGACGAATCGCCGCCCGAAAAACGGGTCTGATCGATCATGGGAATGGCCTCGTCATGCCCGGCCTTTGTGGCGAATGCTCTTCAAGGGCAAGCGAATCAGGCTTTTAGACCGGGGCTGGATGAGCTTTTCGTCATGGCCAAGCCATTGAATGGCCGACAGCTCTTTCAGAAACGGCCCGATCGATCAGCGTCATTCGAAAAACGGGTTTGTCTGTTAACCAGTTCTGTTTCATAAATGAGGCACGCCGACGACCACGATTGGCGGGAGAGGACTGCACCACCATGGAAGAGCACATGATTTCGCCGATCGATCGCCTGATGATCCTGACCATCGGTGCGGTATCGAGCTGGCTGGCCGTCGGCGGCGTCGCCCTGGGCGCGTCCAAGCTGATCGAGCACCTTTTCTAAGACAGGTCGGGGCAATCCCCGGGGCTTTCCGCGGCTGGGGATTGCCACGTGAAACGGCGCATGGCTCGGGCTTGATCGGATCAGTCCCGGTCATGGGCGCGCCCTTTCCGATATAGGTGCCGCGCCATACCGATCGCGCGCCATCGCAGCAGATCGTCGACACCGGCATAGCCCAGCCCCAGATGCGGCGGCCGCGACGCCAGCACATCGCCCAGCGTGACCTGGCCGCCCCGCAGTGCCGCCCGCGCCATTTGCCGCCAGCGTCGCGCGGTTTCCCAGCGGATCAGCGTCAGGCTCTGCGCATCGGGCGCGAACCGCTCGACGAACGCGCTCTGGAGTTGCGCGATGGCCTGCCCCAGGCGGCGCAGGGTTGCGCCATCCGGGACCGGCACACCCCCCATATTATGCTGGACCAGCAGCCGCGCGACCTCGTCCGCATCGTCGCCAAGCAGCGCCGCATGTGCCTCGGCCAGCACCCGCGTCGCGCTGGCGCGCATCATCGTCGTGAACCGCTTCGACGCACCGCCTTCGTGCTGGCGATAGATCAGCAGCGGCTCATCGAGTCGCGCGATGCGCCCGAATGCGCCGATGCGGTGATACAGGTCGAAATCCTCGGCATAAAGGATTTCGGGCCGGGTGAAGGGATCGAGCCGCCGCGCGACATCGGCGCGGACCATCACCGTCGACCATGCCAGCGGATTTTCGATCCAGCTCAGCCAGGCGATCAGTTCGGGCGTGGTGTGCGGCGCATAGTCCATGGGCAGCACGCGCCGCCTGACCAGCTGCTCGGTCTGGGTGCCGACCAGCACGATATCGGAATGCGCCTCCAGAAACGCGACCTGCCGCGCCAGCCGTTCCGGGCGGCACAGATCGTCCTGGTCCAACCCCGCCAGATAGCGCCCCCGCGCCTCGGCAAATCCGCGGTTGCGCGTTGTCACCGGACCGCCATTGACCGCATTTTCGATCAGGCGAACGCGGGGATCGGGCCAGTTCCGCACCAGTTCGCGGGTGTCGTCCGACGAACAGTCATCGACGACCAACGCCTCCCAGGCGGTCAGCGTCTGCTCGCCCAGGCTCGCCAGCGTTTCGCCGATCAGCGCCGCGCCGTTATAGGCGGGGATGACGACGCTGACGACAGGATCGGCGACCGGATCGCTCATGCCGCCGCGCTGCTCCGTGCCGCTGCATCCTGCCTGAGCAGCTGGTCGACGATCATCTGGCCGACATCATTCTGCCAGAGCCACAAGCCATTGGCCTGCCCTCGGAAACTTTTCTCCCCGCCCAGCGCACCCCAAGGCACGAAACCGGCGGAAAGGCCGATGCCGAAGACGCCCGGCACCGGTCGATCCTGATCGTCGAGGACGCGGCAATGCCGGTCGACCATCGGTCGCCCCGCGCGGTGCGCCAGCGCGATCGGCTGTCCGTTGACGTCGAACAGCGGCAGCGCGCGCGGACGATAGCCGAGCGCCCCGACCACCAGGTCGGCTTCGCCGATGATCCGACGCGCCTCGGCATCGTCCTCTCCCGCGATCCGGTGGAGGCGCAGGCGCGGGTCGGGAGTCCGTCCGCCCAGGCCCAGCATCCGCATCACCAACTCGCGCGACTCCAGCCGGAGCCCGGCAAGGCGCAGCACGAATCCGCTGACCGGGCAGATATCGTCGGCGGTGAAGTCGGTGAAGCCTTCCGCCGCCGCCGCCTCTACCGATGGAAAGAAGGGCTTGGGCGGGGTGCGCACCATCAAAGTGATCGCGCCCGCGCCCCAGGGCAGGTCATGGCATTTGAGCAGCTGCACCGCCGAGGCCAGCGCGCTGGTCGAGGCCCCGACGATCACCACGCGCGGCGCGCGCCGGTCGGCCAGCCGTGCCGCCACCGCCTCCACCCCGCCCCGCCGCAACAACAAGTCGGAGCGCATCAGCCGGTCACCCGCCAATTCACCCAGGCTGGCGCCCGCAACCCTCTTGTCCGCGACATGCGCATCGGTCTGGTAGCCGCCGGTCGCCACGACCAGATGGCGCGACGTCAGGATGCGCTGCCCTTCGCGACCGACAATGGTGGTCCGCCAGAGCCCGTCTGCCGTGGCTTGGGCGCTCAGCGCCTCGGTATCGCTACGGATCTCACCACCATGCGCCGTCACGATGCCGCGCAGCCGCTGCGCGGTCGCCGCCAGCAACGGCGCGGTCTCGGCCAGCGGCGCGCCCAGCGCCCCGCAATGCCGCGCCATCATCTGCCCGGCCGGATGCGTCTCCAGCGCGGCGAGTTCGGGATAAGGGTTGCCGCGCACCGCCGACAGGAAGGTTTCCGCCGTGGTGTCCGAACGGATCGCATAGCCGCCCAGCGCGCCCGGCCCGACATGGGGCGACCGCTCGACCAGCACGAGGCCGTCGCCAGCCAGCCGCTCCAGCAATCCCTTCTTGCTCGCGGCGGTCAGCACGGCGGTGCCCGCCGGTCCGCCGCCGATCATCACGCAGCCCAGCACGGCGTCGCCGCGCGCCTGCCCTGCCCCAGCTGACCCGGCATCGGCAGCAACACGCGCGATCGCGCGCATCAGCCGCCCGGCCACGATCGTCGCATCGCCGGGCCGCATCGCATCGGTGATCGGCAGGCTGAGCATCCGCGCCGAAACGTCATCCGCCACCGGCGTCGCCTCGACCAGCGCGGTGTCGCGGAACAGCGTCTGCTCCCCCAGATGCGGGCTGAAATACTGCCCCGTCCCGACCCCGTCCGCCGCCAGGGCCTCGGCGATGGCGGTCCGGCGCGAGGCCAGTTCGGGGGGAAGCAGCACCGGCATGAACTGAGTCGCCTGCCGCCTGGCCGTCCCATGCTGGCATGTCAGCCCGGTCAGCGCCGCGCGATATTCGCGGTCCAGCGCGGCGCGGGCGTTACAGATCGTATCGAGTTCGGCCAGCTTGCTCCGTGCCATCAGGCCCAGTATCTCGGGCATCTTGGCGTTGATGCCCGGCAGGGTCGCGTTGCGCCCGCTCTCAAAACCAAAATTCACCATTGCGCGCAGCTGGTCGATCCGGTCGGCATCGCCGCTATAGACCAGCCCGCCCTCGCCGACCGAAAAGGTCTTGGTCGCATGCATCGAATAGACCAGCGCAAAGGGCGCCCCCGTGCCGAAGCCCCGCCCCGCTTCGTCCAGCGTCCCCAGCGAGGCCGCCGCATCGATGACGATCCCGACCTCGTACCGCCGCGCCAGCCAGGCATAGCGGTCCAGATCGATGACCGTGCCGAAGGTCGCATAGGGCACGACGACACCGATCCGGCCGCCATGCTGCGCCAGCATCCGCTCTTCCTCGGCCGCATCGGCGGTCCAGTCCTGCGGGTCGATATCGACGATCAGGGGGGTCAGCCCGGCCCAGATCGCCGCCTGCGCCGTCGCGGCAAAGGTCATGGCGGGCATCATGGCGAGCGTGCCGGGCCGGGGATGCAGCCCCGCCGCCTGCCGGATGGCGATCATCAGCCCCAGCGTCGCATTGCCGACCGCCAGCGCCGCACCGCGCCCGTCGAACAGCCGTGCGACCATCTCGGCCTCCAGCGCGCGGACCTCGGGGCCGTTATTGCTGAACTGGCCGGACGCCTCGATCCGCTTCAGGCCCTCCATCTGTTCGGACAGCCGGGGCGGTCGCGGCGCGATGAGCGGAAATTCCATCTGCCTTTCCCCCTGAAAACGCCCCGTCTTTTCCATATCCGTCCTAAAAAGCTCTTAGCACAAGATGATTGGGATCACACGATCGTCCCCGCCATCCCATTTCGGGAGAGACGTCCCGCCGCTTTATACTGGCCCCGGCCCGCGGCGATCCTCCGGCGATGCTTATCCCGGGAACATTGGCGCCATTTGTTCGATCGTTGATCTTCCGAGAAGCGAGCCATGATGACCGAACCCCTGAACGCCGCTGCCCGCGTCATCCAATTGGCCCTGACGCCGATCTTCCTGCTGACCGCCGTGGGATCGCTGCTGAACGTCTTTGCGACTCGGCTGGGGCGGATCAGCGACCGTATCCAGGGGTTGAAGAGGGATGGCCGGACGAACGGTTATGAGATGCGCCGCCTGCGCCTGCGCTCGAAAATCCTCGACATCGCCGTCACCCTGACCGCGGCGGCGGGCGCGATGACCTGCTGCGCGGCGATCACCCTGTTCCTGGGGACGCTGCGCGACTCGCGTCATGCGGGGGTGCTGTTCTTCTTTTTCGGCGGCGGCCTGATCTGCGCGGTGGCAGGGCTGGCATGTTTCGTCGGGGAGATCACGATCGCGGGGCGCGCGCTTCGCGACGATCATGGCGAAGGCTGATCGGTCGCTGCGGCGCTTTAACTTTGTCACAGGGGACTTCGTCTGAACCGCCAAGTACCTGCTACATTATACCGCAACGCTCCTCGTGCCAGTGCAAGCCGCGACGAGACACTGCCCCTTAATGCACGCGCAAGGCACGCATACTGCCGGTCCGATGGGCCGCCACGTGTCGTTCCCTAATGCAGCGAAGGTCCCAAAATTTCCAGGATGCGCGGCCGCGACCTGTCGGAAAGGGTATGTCGACCACCCTTCCCGAGGCGATTTTGAGGCATGACCAACATGTCGCACGCCTGGCCTATTCGATGCGGATATCGGGATGTCCGGTATCCTGCGCCTAGACCAAGCCGAGCATGGGTGGGCCGCTCGGCATGACCCGGGTAGGTTTGTACCGGACCATGCGGTCGAATGATGGTACGCCGCTCACACCGAGCACCTGACTGGCGCCGGTTTCGTGCCAAGCGCGGTGAAGGATCAGGTCGATGCCCGTGGCGCCGCCGCCGTCGCTGTGCGTTGCGGCCCGGTCGACGGCACCGAGATAGGCGGGCGCCGATCCCTAATCGTGGCGCAGTGCCCAGGCGGGGGCGGCGCGGCTGGCGCGCAGGGCCTGGCCCAGCACGGTCAGCACCGCGATGGCGATGGCGAGCAGGCTGGCTCCCGCGAAGTAGAGCGGCGATAGCGCGATCCGGTCCTCGAACCCCGCCAGCCAGGTCCGCATAGTGACATAGGCCAGCGGCCAGGCGATGACATTGGCGATCAGGACCGGCCGCAGGAACTGCCCTACCAGCAGACGCACGATATCGGCGGAGGATGCGCCCAGCGTCTTGCGGATGCCGACCTCCTTCACCCGCCGCGCCGTGTTGAACGAGGCGAGGCCCCACAGGCCGACGCAGCCGATCAGCACCGCCAGCCCCGCGCCGATCCCGAACAGCCGCGTCGCGCGTTCATCGGCATCGTAATAGGTCTGGAGCAGTTGCATACTGGTGTCGCCTTTGAACGGTGCCTCGGGCGCGACCCGCTGCCACGCAGCGCGCACCGCTGTCAGGACCGTGCGCGGATCGCCGGTGAAGCGAACCGTGACCGAGGGCCAGTGCACGATCCCGCGCGTGTAGAAATACATGGTCGGCTGATCGGGCGCACGGGGCGAAAAGAAGCGGAGCGCGTCGATAACACCGACGATGGTCCACAAATGCTCCTGCCCGACGGTCTTGCCGATCGCCTGCTCGGGCGAGGCGAAGCCCAGCGCGGTCACCGCCTGGCGGTTGATGACGATATTACGCGGGTCGCCGCGCTTCTGGTCGGTCCCGTCATCGGTGCGGTGGTCGTCGTCGAAGAAGCGTCCTGCGAGCAGGCGGGGCCGATAGAGCCCGAAGAAATCGCTGCCGACATTGATCTGGCGCAGCGACGGCCCCGGTCCCGGCCGTCCCGCAATGGGGACATTTTCGGCATTGTTGTTCCCCAGCCGCCCCACGGCGGTGTCGGCGGTCGCGACCATATCGACACCGGGCACCGCCTTGAATGCGGCGATCAGCGCCGGGCGCTTGGCGGCATCGACATAGCTGACCCAGGGCAGAATCAGCATCCCGTCGCGGCGAAAGCCCAGATCGGCGGTGCGAAGGTGACGGGTCTGCGCGACCAGCACCCCGGTGCCGATCAGAAAGGCGATGACCAGGGTAAACTGGAACACGACCAATGCCTCGCGCGCTCGCGCCCCCGCGCGTCCGCCACCCGGCGCGCGCGCGGAGGCGAGCACCGAGGCGGCGGGAAAGCGCGACAGCAGCACCGCCGGATAGAAACCCGCCGCCGTGCCGACCACTAGCGAAACCACCGACAGCACCGGAAGGACGAGGGCATAGGGCATGGCCAGCGACAGCCCGCCTGCCGCATTGACCAGCGGCAGGCCGATCTCGGCCAGGATCAGGCCGAGCAGTCCGGCCACGCCGACCGCCAGGATCGCCTCGCCCAGAAACTGACGGATCAGCGTCGCCCGGTCGGCGCCCAGCACCTTGCGTATCGCCACTTCGCGCGCCCGCAGGCCCGCCCGGGCGCTCGCCAGGTTGATATAGTTCACCACCGCGATCAGCAGGGTGAGGACACCGACCACGCCCAGCGTCACCAGGGTCTGTTTGCGCCCGCCGCTCTCGCCGTTCGACGGCTCCAGGTGCAGGCGCGTAATGGGCAAGAGCGGCAGGCCCAGTTTCGCCGACGCGTCCCGCCCCAGATCGCGGGCCCCGCGTCGGTCGATAAAGCTCGGCATCCGGTTCGCGAACGCCTTCGCCGCCGCCGCGTCGGGAAAGCGCAGGAAGGTCTGCACCGATCCGCTGCCCCAACGGGTCCACCATTCTTCGGGGTGATAGGTCGACAGGCGGGTCAGGATGGCGAACTGAAAGTCGGTCGTCTTGGGCAGATCCTCGAACACGCCCGTCACCCGGCGCGTGGACTTTTCGTCCAGCATCAGGGTCAGGGTCTGGCCGATCGGATCTGCATCGCCGAACAATCGCCGCGCCGTCGACCGGCTGATCACCACGCTCATCGGATCGGCAAGTGCGGTCGCCTTGTCGCCTGCCACCATCGGCAAGTCGAACACCTGGAAGAAGGACGCATCGACCTGCGCGATATCCTCCAGCTGGGCGATGCCGCCGCGCATGACGCTGCCCCCCTCCTTGCCGCCCATGTACCGGGTGCCGATCAGGCCGGGGAAATCCTGCCGCATCTCGTCCAGCAGACCGCCCATCGTATCGGGGAACCGGCCGAAATAGGGGCCGTCGGCACGCTTCCAGTCGTTCTGGACCAGATAGATCTGGTCGTGATGCAGTAGCCAGCGCTCGAAGCTGGTCTCGAACCGCACATAGAGCGACAGCACGAAGAATACCGCGATCCCCACCGCCAGACCGCTGATATTGAGGGCGGCATAGAGCTTGTGACGGGCGATCGAGCGATAGAACGAGGTCAGGGCAAAGCTGTTCATCGTGTCCGGCTTTCGAAAAATGCGATCAATCCTGGCGCAGCGCCCAGGCGGGGGCGGCGCGGCTAGCGCGCAGGGCCTGGCCCAGGACGGTCAGCACCGCGATGACGATGGCCAGCAGGCTGGCCCCGGCGAAGTAGAGCGGCGATAGCGAGATCCGGTCGTCGAACCCCGCCAGCCAAGTGCGCATCGCGACATAGGCCAAGGGCCAGGCGATGACGTTGGCGATCAGCACGGGCCGCAGGAACTGCCCGACCAGCAGCTTGACGATATCGGCCGAGGACGCACCCAGCGTCTTGCGGATACCGATCTCCTTCACCCGCCGCGCCGTGTTGAACGAGGCGAGGCCCCACAGGCCGACGCAGCCGATCAGCACCGCCAGCCCCGCACCGATCCCGAACAGGCGCGCGGCCTGCTCATCCGCCTTATAGAAGTCCGCCAGCCGCTGGTCCGCCGTACCAACGACCAACGGCACCTGCGGCGACAGGCGTTGCCAGGTCGAACGGATGCGGGCGAGCATGGCGGCGGTGTCGCCGGTGTAGCGGATCGCGGCGACGGCGGATGGTGGGACGTCGCGAGCATATTGATACAGGGTCGCGGTTTCGGCGGTGCGCGGCGAGGCGAAGCGGAGCTGGTCTACCACGCCGATGATCGTGCGCGGGGCACCCCGCCCCACGGTCTTGCCGATCGCCGCCTCGGACGTGCGGAAGCCGAGCTGCTCGACCGCCTTGCGATTGACGACGACGTTGCGACCGTATTTCCACTTGGTCCAGTCACTGGAATCGTCGCCGCCATGCGCATCGTCGAACACCCGCCCGGCGAGCAGCCGGGGTGCGTAGGCGTGGAAGAAGTCGGGTCCGACGGTGATGTTGTTGACGGTGAGACTCAGTCCGCTGGGGCGCTCGATCACGTCGAGACTGGCATTGACCATGCCGGGTGCCGAGTTGCTCGAGCCGACCGACACCACGCCGGGCAGACGACGGAGCGCATCCAGGATCGGCCGGGCCTGGGTCGGGAAGATGCGCTTGTCGGCCAGCGAGGCTATGAGCAACAGCCCGTCGCGCCGGAACCCCAGATCGGATCGCCGGACATGCGCGGTCTGCGCGACCAGCACGACCGTACCGATCATGAAGGCGATGGCCAGACCAAACTGGATGATGACCAGCATCTCGCGCGACCGCGCGCCGCTGCGCCCGCCCCCCGGCGCCCGTGCCGACGCCAGCACGGCGGCGGCCGGAAAGCGGGACAGGAGAACCGCCGGATAGAAACCCGCCGCCAGTGCGATGACCAGGACCAGCGCCACCAGCAACGGCAGCGCCAGGGTATAAGGAAAGCGTAGCGACAGGCCCCCCGCCGCATTGACGATGGGCAGGCTGACCTCCGCCAAGATCATGCCGAGCAGGCTGGCGATCGCCGCCATCGCCGCCGCCTCGCCCAGAAACTGGCGGATCAGCATCCCCCGGTTCGCGCCCAGCACCTTGCGCATCGCCACTTCGCGGGCGCGCAGGCCCGACTGGGCGGTCGCCATATTCACATAATTGATGATCGCGATCAGCAGGGTCAGCAAGCCCACCAGCCCCAGCGTCACGATGGTCAGCGTGCGGCCGCTGCTCTCCGCCCCACCGGGCGGTTGCAGATGCAGGCGCGTGAGCGGCAGCAGCGAGAGCGCGATGATCTTGGCGGGATCGGGGCCCAGATCCTGCCCGGCATGACGCCGGACGAAGGCGGGCATCCTGGCCGCGAACGCATGCGCCGCCGCCGCATCGGGAAACCGCAGATAGGTCGCACCGTCGACCATGCCCCATTTGTACCAGGACCATCGCACCGCAGGCGGCGGCGTGCGTGGCATCGGGATCAGGATGTTCGCCTGAAGATCGGTGGTCTTGGGCAGATCCTCGAAGATACCGGCGACTCGGTAGACCTGCGGCGTGTCGACCGCGATGGCGATGGTCCGGCCGATGGGATCGGCATTGCCGAACAGTCGCTCGGCTTCGGTTCGGCTGAGCAGCGCGCCGGACGGATCGGCCAGCGCCCTTCGTCCGTCGCCGCGCACCATGGGAATGTCGAACACGTCGAAAAAGGACGGATCGACCTGCGCCACGTCCGCGCCGATCGCGTCGTTTTCGCGGATGACGCTGCCCCCCTGCTTGCCGCCACGCATGCGCGTGCCAACCAGTCCGGGGAAATCCCGTCGCAATTCTTCCAGCAGGCCCAGCATCGTCACTGGATAGGCACCGTTGAAGGGGCTGCCGGGAATCCGAAGCTCGGTCTGCACGACATGGATTTCGTCATGATGCGGCAGCCAGCGCTCGAAACTGGTCTCGAACCGGACATAGAGGCCCAGCACCAGGAACACCGCGATCCCGACCGCCAGTCCGCCGATATTGAGCGCGGCATGGAGCTTGTGTCGGGTCAGCGAGCGGTAGAGCGCGGTCAGGGCGAAGCCGTTCATCGTCATATGCCCTTCGAGGATCAGATTGCGCGCATCGCGCTGGCGACGATACGCCCGTCGAGCATGTCGATGCGGCGCTTCGCCAGATCGGCATGGCTGGGCGAGTGGGTGACCATCACGATCGTCGCGCCTTCGGTATTGAGACCGGTCAGGATATCCATCACCTGTTCGCCATTGGCGGTATCGAGATTGCCGGTCGGCTCGTCCGCCAAAATCAGCTTCGGGTCGCCGACGATGGCGCGGGCGATGGCGGCACGCTGCTGCTGACCGCCCGAAAGCTGATGGGGATAATGGCGGGCGCGGTGCGCGATGCCGACCTTGTCCATCGCGGCGGCCACCCGCCCCCGCCGGTCTCCGCCGTCATGCCGATAGGCGAGACCCAGCGCGACATTCTCCTCGATGGTCAGCTCGTCGATCAGGTTGAAGCTCTGGAACACGAAACCCAGCGTCTCGCCCCGGAACCGCGCCAGCGCCCGCTCGTCCAATGCGGCCAGGTCGCGACCGTCGAACCAGTAATGCCCGCCGGTCGGCCGGTCGACCGTGCCCAGCGTGTTGAGCAAGGTCGACTTGCCGCAGCCGGACGGTCCCATGATCGCCAGGAACTCGCCCCGCGCGACGTGCAGGTCGATGTCGTGCAGCGCCGTCGTCTCGACCTCGTCGGAGACATAGCGGCGCTGGATATTCTCCAGCCGGATCATCGCGGTGGCCTGGGCCTGGGCGGCACTTGCGCCAATTGGTTGTTCGGTCATCATGGACACAGTGTCACTGTCCAAGCCCGGAACTGCCAACCCGTTATGAACGAAGACTTATCTCCTCCGGCGCCATCGAACGGCCAGGCGGCGCGGAACACAATGTCCACGCACGGACACTTGCCGGACGTGTCAAGCGCCTGGAACATCCTGTTGATAGAGGACGATCCGGTCGTCGCGCGCACGACGGACATCCTGTTTCGTCTGGCCGGTCATCACCTCGATCTCGCTGCCGATCCGGGCGCGGCCTATTCGCTGCTCGCCCGGCGGCGCTATGACGCGATCCTGCTCGACATGAACTTCACCGCTGGTCGATCGAGCGGCGAGGAGGGGCTGGCGTGCATCGGGCGGATCGTGGCCGACCATCCGGGCGCGCGGGTGATCGTCATCACCGCGCATAGCGGCATCCGCATCGCCGTCGCCGCCATGCAGGCGGGCGCGCGCGATTTCCTGATGAAGCCGTGGCGCAAGGACGACCTGCTGGCGAAATGCGCCGCCGTCATCGGCCGGCGCGAAATGCCCGGTGCGTCCCCCGCCCCCCGCCCCGTCATAGGCACCACGGGTACCCCCCTGCTCGGCGATTCGGCCGTGATGGCGGAGGTGCGCGCGATCGTCCGCCGGGTCGGGCCAACCGTCGCCAATATCGCCGTCACCGGCCGGTCGGGCGTCGGCCGGACGCTGGTGGCGATGGCGGTGCACGGCGCCTCGGGCGATGCCGCCGCGCCGCCGATCCGGATCGACCTGCGCGATGCCGAACAATGGGGCGCACTGGATCGGGCCCAGGGCACGGCCCTGCTGCGCCATCCCGACCGGCTGGACGGCGTGGCGCAAGCCCGCCTGCTCGACCGCCTGCTGCCGGGGCTGCGCTGCATCAGCGTGGCCGACTCGTTAGACGGCCTGGCCCCGGCGCTCCGGCGGCGGCTGTGCACGCTGGAGATTGCGGTGCCGCCGCTGGCGGCGCGGCGGGACGACTCGGTGGTCCTGGCGCGCCACTTCGCCCAGATCGCAGGCGAAACCTATGGCCGTGCGACCGTAACCCTGACGCCTGCCGCCGAAGCGATCATCGCCGCAATCGACTGGCCCGACGAAGTGCGCGGGCTGGCGGCGGCTATCGAGCGGGCAGTGCTGTTGTCCGACGACGGCGTGATCGACGCGGCGGCGGTCCGCCCCGTCACGCCCGCGACACCGTCACCAGCCGCACCGGATCCCGCCCCCGCCTTCCGCCTGGAGGATGCCGAGCGGCTAATGATCGAGGCTGCGCTGAAGGAGCATCGCCACAATATCTCGCGCGCGGCCGATGCCCTGGGGATCAGCCGGGGCACACTGTACCGTCGCATGGCCCAGCATGGTCTCTAGGTCCGAGCGGCATGCGATCGCCATCAGCCTGTCGCTCGCGCTGGCAGGCGCCACGGCGGCCGGCGCATGGTTTTACGGTCTGTGGCTGGCGCTGGCGGGGGCGCTGCTGGCGATCCTGTGGCTGATCCTGCTCAGCGTGGTGGCCACCCGACGCCCCGCCGCCACGCGCCCGGCGCCCACCGCGACCGAAGATCGCGAGACGGCGCTCCAGCGCATGGTGTTCGACGTTTCACCCACCCCGTTGCTGCTCGTCGACGGAACGGTCGCCCGCGCGCTCAACCGCGCCGCGCGGCGCCTGTTCGAAACCGACGACCGGGTTCTGCCCGCCCCCCCTGCCCTGCTCGACCGCGATACCTCGCACCTGCGCCATGCCGGGCGACGCTGGCGCGCGGACCGGGTCGATATCGGCCGGCAGGCGGTCGTGGCGCTGATCGACGTGGACAGCGAGGAACAAACGGCCGAAGCCCGCGCCAGCGCCGAGATGATCCAGGTGCTGGGGCATGAGATGCTCAACGGCCTCGTGCCCATCGTCTCGCTGGCCGAATGCGGTATCGCCGCCGCCGACCCGCAAACGGGCGACCCCGCCCTGCTTCCCGAAATCCTGACCACCCTCGCCCGGCAGGCCGAGGGATTGCAGCGCTTTACCGAGGCTTACCGCTCGCTCGCGCGCCTGCCGCCGCCGCTGCGCCAGCCGGTTGCGCTGGCCAAACTGGTCGACGATCTGGAACGGCTGTTCTCCAGCCGCTGGCCGACCGCACGGCTTACCGTCGACATGCCGCACCCCCTGCATGCCGCGCTCGACCGGGATCAGCTCAATCAGGCGATCTGGGCGCTGTTGCAGAACGGGGTCGAGGCGGCGGGCCCGCACGGGCATCTCGGCCTGTCGCTCCGCGTGCAGGACGGCGCGATCCTGATCGACGTCAGCGACGATGGCCCGGGCATCGCGCCCGAACAGGCCCATGCGATCTTTCGCCCCTTCGCCACCACCAAGACGGCGGGCAGCGGCATCGGGCTCAGTCTGGCGCGCCAGATCGCACGCGGGCATGGTGGGACGTTAAACCTTTCGACCCTTTCGCCGACGAGCTTCCGGTTGCGGATCCCGGGCGGAACGGGATGACCGGACCGGGTGGCGCGACCGCGATCTCCCCTCTTACCGGGGAGACCGAGCCTGCGGTCGCGTCGGCTGTGGCTTACGACACCGAATAGCCAGGCCGTGGCCCGCACCCGCAGGGCCACGCGCCTCGATTATTCCCACTCGATCGTGCCCGACGGCTTGCTGGTGTAATTGTACACGACGCGGTTGATGCCCCTCACCTCGTTGATGATCCGGGTCGTCCCGCGCGGCAGGAAGTCGCCGGGGAAGGCGAACGCCTGCGCGGTCATGCCGTCGACCGAGGTCACGGCGCGCAGCGCCAGCACCGAGTCGTAGGTCCGGCCGTCGCCCATCACGCCGACCGAGCGCACCGGCAGCAGCACCGCGAACGCCTGCCAGATGGCGTCCGTACAGCCCCGCCTTGCGAATTTCCCGGTATAATGTAGCAGTTGAACCAGCCGCAGGCTGGTGAACACTGGTGCATTGTACCAAGATTATGCAGGTCCTAGTCTGACGAGGCAAGCTCGCCGCTTCGTTCGCGCAGTTGATCCGCGGTCGGGTGACCCACAGGGCTGACAAGCCCCAGATCAGCCAACGCGCGACGGGACCAGCCACCATGCAGTCGAGCGACGCCGCCCCGCTTCAACTCGTGATAGAGGCCGACCGCGTTGCGGTTGGCGAAGACGGCGGCCTCCCCGGTGAACGCAATGGTGCTGGCCAGCGCGTTGACCGCTTCGCGCGAGACTCCGTTCCCCTTGCCGTGGCGAGTAATCTCGATCTCGCGCGAGGCTATCGCCGCGGCGGTCTCTTCGAACCCAGCGCCGAGGATCTCGCCTGCGTCCCGCATGGACACGTGCGTGAAGCTCAGGAAGCTCTCGCATCGCTCCTGCCGGGAGAGCGGGAGCGCCGGCAGTCTGGCCGGATGCACGTGCATACTGCGTGCGGTCGGCGACTGCGTGCCGTCGACATAATAAGGTATGCGCCTCGCGAGCAGCGCGCGCAGCACCCGACCCCAGGGCTTCTCTCCCGGATACCTGATCATCGCGCTCCGCAGAGGAACGAAGCCTTGAGGTGGCCGCCGTCGGATGGCGGTCGCGTCTAAGTCGCGGGCGAGATCCTCGACGGACGCCGCGTCGAGCTTCTGACCCTGTAGCACCACAACCCCGGGGTGCTCCAAGGCTGTAAGCAGAGCAGTGTTCGGTTCGACGTCCCCCTTGCCCGCGGTCGGCGCAGGCTTCGGAAATGCGATCTGGCCGATGGCGTAGACCGGCAGTTCGAAGCGCGCGGCGGCCGACTCCGGGGTGATGGACGAACGAAGGAGGGCCCGAAGCCTGTCGACGTCGTCCGCGTCATATCGCACGCGCTTGCGCTGTCCGCCGGGCAGCTCTTCGAAGCAGAGTGCCCTCGCGCTGCGAAGCTGTTTCAGTTGCTGCGACGACGTCCAGAGATGGATGTTCGTCTCAGTCGCCGTGTAGTATCGCGTGTCCTTCGCGAAGGTCTGGACCTTGCGTCCGTCGATGTCACGGAACGCCAGACTGACGAGCCGCCGTTCCTCACTGGCCGAGCGCTGAGCGATCCACCGGATGTCGCGGCGCATGGTCTCGTAGGCGATGACATCGCCGGCGATCGCCTCGAGTCGGGCGTCGGCGAACGCCTGCATCGAGGTGGGCCACCCGCGTAGCAGCGCCGCGCCCGTCGCAACCACCTTCGCCACCGTTTCGGGCCCCGCCTCGATCAGTTTCTCGACGCCCCATCGCCCGCGCCCGGATGTGGCGACGATCCCCGCCCGCAGCGCTACACCCACGAGCGCCGTCCGCGAGAAGGCCTGAATGTTCATGGGCAACTGCTCGACGGCCTTCGCGCCAGCGGCCGGATCCCGCGACATGAGGTCGGCCAGAAGCCGATAATCGTCGGCTGCATAGGGCGGCAGCGGCGCCGCCTCGGACGGCGCGATGTGCTTGCCACAGCCCTCGCACGCATCGAGTCCTCGGGGCCAGCGCCAACCGAGGGGTCCACAGCCTGGACAGGCGTCGACGAGCAGCTCGAGGGATTCCGGACAGTATGGCAGAAGCAGGTTGAGCCAGTCGCTTCGGTGATACGTGGCCTTTCGCAGAGATACCGGACCGATTCGGCGCCTCTCGAGGTCGAAGGTGGAACGCGGCGCGACGAAGTCGCCGAGAACAATCCTGTCGCGACGATCCGACCGTGCGAACGCGATCGCGTCCAGGTTGGCCGGATCGGTCCGCATGATACGCGCAATGCGACCCAGCGTATCCGGCGGGGCGCATTGGATCGAACCGACCCTGCCGACGTAGACGCCGCCCCCTTCGAGCGCGGTCGCTATCCTTGGGAGCCGGTGCTCCCTGCAGGCGGCGGCGAGCGCCCCGATGACGCTCTCGCGACGATACGGGTCGTATGCGAACCGCAAGCGCTTGAACGGCGCGTCAGCCTTCACGAGCCGCCACGCTTCGAGAACGGGTCGTGGCCAGGGACAGTGGTGGTTCGGCTTCGATTGTAATCACATCTTCGACGTCGTGCCGAGCCGCGTGGGTGATCGCCAGAGCCTGATCGGCGCCGGGATCGATGCAAGGTACCGCGACGACGGATATGTCGTGCGAGAAATCCGCAATCTCGCGGCGCAGCTCGCCGCGATCCGTGACGGTCGCCCGATTCCAGCCCGCGACGGGCCGCCGCTCCCGCCCATCGGCCTCAAGCCGAGTGTCGGATGATGGCGACGGCTAGGGAGCGACATCGGCCGGGCGATCTGCCCTGGGGCTGGTGGCTGCGGGCAAACGGCCCTAATTTCGAGGACGAGGATGGCCGCAAGTGGAAGTCAGTGCGCGACGCCTTCTGGCGGGGCGAGCTGAGGTTCGCCGACACGCATGCCGTACGGGAGCAGCTCGAATTCCTGCTGCGGGTTCTTCTGTCCTTCGATATGGCGGATCGTGATGAGAGCGAGCGGCGGTTCGATCTATTCCGCGGCAACCTCATCTTCTCGACTTTCTACATGTGCTGGCTTGGTGCCGTCGGTCTGCTGCGGTGCGGGTTGACGGACGATCTGAGTCCCGAGGGTCGGTCGGTCCTCATGATGCTGATGGCGACCCGCGACCCGGAGTGGGAGGATCTGCCCATCGCAGACGTCATGGCGGCAGTGGTCGCGGCATCGCGCGATCCGTCCGATCGGGACCAGGAGCAGGCACTGCAGGATTTCGAGCGCGCGGTCGGGCTGCGGCGTCACGTATTCGCGCGCGAGACGGTGGGGCAGTCGCATGCGATCACCCTGACCTCGTTGGCGACCGGAAGCCCTGCTAGGATGCCGGTGAGGCGGGTGACCTGGTCGCTGGCGTTCGATGACCAGATCGTGCGCGACGACCTGTTCGCCTGGATCGCGGCGAGGGTCGATCATTGGGATGCCTGGGGGCGCATGGCCTATGGTCGGGGCGGCGGCGCATTCACGCACCACTTGCTCGGGCAGGTCGTAGCGTCCAGGTCATCGCAGACTTAACCGATGCTTGTGCCAGCTGGCGACCAAGCGTTAACGCGCTAGGCGGCACTCCAAGGATGTCGTTCCGTCATCCCAAGCCTTGCTGACCGGTCCTGTCCGGTCAGCAAGGCTTGTTGCTGTGTTCATCGATGCTGTCACCGGGAGTGCCTCGCGCGAGATGTGCTGTCGCGGTCGCCTCGTCGGCTCCGTGGAGCCGCATCCACCAGTCGATCGCGTCGCCGTTGGCACCGCACGAAAAACAGTGGAAGCGCCCGTTGTGGATGTAGAGGCCACGGGTCGCGTCCGGGTGGAAAGGGCATGCCCCTCGCAACCCTGACTGCGTCGTCTGCAGTTCGACCGTTTCCGCCACTAATTTCTCTAAGGGGCTTTGCGCTTGGGCCAACGCCCGGAGTTCTGCGAGGTGGGACCTAACGGCATCATCGTCGATCGCCGGCCTTCGTCAACCGGAGAGCATCCGGATGGCGCGGTTGAACGGATGTGATACTCGCCGACCCGTCGCGGAAATAGAAGCCAACAGCGACAGGTCTTTCGAAATCGTCGTATTTGATCTTTGCGCGTGGTGCACGGTAAACCTGTCCGCGCGGCATGGCTTTTGTACAGATACCGAAGGCGGACGCTTCTCGACGTTCGCCATCAACGGCAACCACGTCGTGAACGGTGATGGTGCCTGACCAAAGCAGCAGAACAAGCGGCCACTCGTTCGCCGGGGTTCCGCACGCTCGGTATCGTGCGTGTCACTTAAAGCGTCGTTGTGACAGTGTTATCGCGCCGCAGCGTCGGTATATCATCCCCATGGTGGGTCCGCCGGGACTCGAACCCGGGACCTCTCGATTAAAAGTCGCTTGCTCTACCAACTGAGCTACGGACCCTCCATCGGGGTGGAAGCGACCTAGGGGCGCGGACGCCTGCGGTCAACACCATGTCGCATATGGCGTACAAACCGCCCGTCACGCGGGTCGCGCCAGTCCGCCGCGATCGCCGCCAGCGGATACAGCACGAAGTCGCGCGCGGCATAGGCCAGGTGCGGCACGATCAGCCCAGGCGAGCGCCACTGCCCCCCCGACCACAAAATGATGTCCAGGTCGATCACCCGCGCCCCCCAGCGTTGCCCGCGCCGCCGCCCGAAATCGCGCTCGACGGCTTTCAGCACGCGAAGCATCGCGGGCGGGTCCAGCGGGCTTTCGACCAGCGCGGCGGCATTGGCGAAGGCGCGGATCGACGGGCCGATGGGCGCGGTGGTCAGGATCGGCGACACCGCATAGACGCCGGGCAGGGCCGCCAGCGCCGCACGGATTTCCTCGCGCGGGCCGCCATGCCGCCCTGGACGGTTGGAACCCAGTGCGATGGCATAGCTTGTCGTCGTCATGCCCTGCGACTACCCGAGCGCGATGCCTGACGCATCCTTTCCTGTCATCCCGGCGCCCCTGGCCCCGATCCAGCCGCCGCGCGACTGCCCGCTCTGTCCCCGCCTGGTCGAGGTCCGCGAGACCGTCGCCGCCGAATATCCCAATTGGTGGAACGCCCCCGTGCCGCCGTTCGGCGATGGCGAGGCCTGGCTGGCGATCGTCGGCCTCGCCCCCGGCAAGCATGGCGCGCACCGCACCGGCCGCCCCTTCACCGGCGATGGCGCGGGGCCGCTGCTCTATGGCACGCTGACCAAATTCGGTCTGGCCGAGGGCGAGTTCGCCGCCAAGGTCGATGACGGCCTGATGCTGAAGGGCGCGGTGATCCTGAACGCGGTCAAATGCCTGCCGCCCGAGAACAAGCCGACGCCGGACGAGATCCGTACGTGCCGCACCTTTCTGGAACAGGAACTGGCCGCGCTGCCCCGGCTGTCGGTGGTCATCGCACTCGGCGAGATCGCACATCGCTCGGTCATCAAGTCACTGGGCGGTCGCCTGCCCAAGGCGCGATTCGCGCATCTGGCCGAACATCGCCTGCCCGGCGGCGGGCCGGTGATTCTCGATAGCTATCACTGCTCGCGCTACAACCAGAATACCGGGAAATTGACGCCCGAGATGTTCGAGGCCGTATTCGCGCGGGCAATGGAGTTGCGGGGCTAAACCATTCCTCCTCAAGCTCGCTTGGGGAGGGGGACCACCGCGAAGCGGTGGTGGAGGGGCATCGCCGCAGGCCGCCCCCTCCGTCAGGCCTGACGGCCTGCCATCTCCCCTTACAGGGGACGAATTTAAGCTCAGATATCCTGGACCAATCGCCCGTACAGTTCCGGCCGCCGGTCGCGGAAGAAGCCGAAGGCGGCGCGGTGGCGCTTCACCCGGTTGATGTCGAGCGTGGCGACAATCACGCCTTCTTCCTCGCGGTCCAGCTCGGCCAGGATGTCGCCGCGCTCGTCGCAGATGAAGCTGGTGCCGTAGAAGGTCTGGCCATGTTCGCAACCGACGCGGTTGGCGGCGACGATCGGTACGACGTTGGACACGGCATGGCCGACCATCGCACGGCGCCACAATCGCGCGGTGTCGAGGCTGTCGTCATGCGGCTCGCTGCCGATCGCGGTCGGATAGAACAGGATCTCCGCGCCCATCAGCATCATCGCGCGCGCCGTCTCGGGATACCATTGGTCCCAGCAGATGCCGACGCCCAGCTTGGTCGCGGGGCCGTCCCACACCTTGAACCCGGTATTGCCGGGGCGGAAATAGAATTTCTCCTCATAGCCCGGACCATCCGGGATATGGCTCTTGCGATAGACGCCCGCGACCTTGCCGTCCGGGTTGACCATCGCCAGCGAGTTGTAGTGATGCGGCCCGTCCGCCTCGAAGAAGCTGGTCGGGATATGGACCTTCAGCTCGGCGGCCAGTTCCTGCATCGCGCGCACCGCCTGATGCTCGGCGGTCGGCTTGGCGTTGGTGAACAGACCCTCGTCCTCGACGCGGCAGAAATATTCGCCCTCGAACAGCTCGGGCGGCAGGATCACCTGCGCCCCCCGGGACGCCGCCTCACGGACGAGGCGCGACACCTCGGCGATGTTGCGGTCGATATCGGCGGTAAAGGCCAGTTGCAGCGCGGCGACGGTGATCTGGGTCATGGCCCTGCCCTTTAATGGCTCCGCACGCGGGCGTCACCCCGCTTCCGCATCCAGCCTGGCCCGCAAGGCATCGAGAAACGGCCCCGGCTCGTCCAGCCGCAACGCCACCGCCCGCACCGGATCGCGCCGCCATCGCGAGCGCGGCGGCAAGGGCTCGGAGAGGCGGATCAGCAAATTCGGCCAGGCGAGCAGCGCGATGTTCCAGCTATCGGGTGCGCGCACCGTCTCGCCATCCGGATTCGCCGTCACCGCCGCAATCGCCGCATAGGAAATGGTCCGGTCGACCAATAGTCCGGCCCGCAACCGCACCCCCGCCTGGGTAAGCAAAACCGGCGACAGGCGCAGCGACTTGATGAGTCCGATCAGGTACAGCAGCGACACATCGCTGATGACGAACATCACCATCGCCGCGGTCCGACTCCAATGCGCGACCAGCAGATGCGTGACGGTGATCTCGATGCAGGAAATGACCAGCAGCGCGATCATCATCGGTTGCAGATGGCGGTGATAGGCAAAAGCCTGCGCCCCCGCCGGGATGTCGGGCGCCGCGCGCCAACGGAACAGCGCGAGGTGGAGCAGCCGGGCCTCCGCCAGCGCCAGTCGCACCAGCGGCCGGGGCAGCATCTCCTCCAGCAGCGCCGACCAGCGATCCGGATCGGCCGGGTTCCATGCGCGCAGCCGCGCCGCCACCCGCCATAGCCCCCATCCGCCATGCAGCGCGATCGCGACGACCGGAACCATCGTCGCCCAGGGCATGGCGAACAGCGCCGCCCGGATCGGCGGCGGCGACAGGCTGAGCACCGCCATGCCCGCGGACGCCATCGCAGCGATTCCCGCGCTCCAACTCGGCCGCCGCGTCCGGCTCAACAACCCCAGCATCATCGCGTCCGAGGCGATCCACAGGAACAGCAGCGCCGCGGCGCGGGGATAGACCTGCGCAACCGGCAGGCGGAGCAAGGCGGCCGCGCCGACGATGACCAGGAAAGGCGCAATCATGGGCAGGATCGGACGATCGAACCCGTTGGCGGATCGGATGGCGGTCATGGCGACTCCCCTGATCGGTAGCGCCGCGATGCTAGCCCCTGCCGCCCCCCGCGTCACGCCGTCATGCGGGATGCCGGGGCGGGATCGAACAGGATGTAGCGCAGGACCACCGGATAGAAGCTCTTCATCTTCAGGTCGCACAACGCCATCAACCGCTGGTTGAGCGCACGCGTCACGCCGACATATTCGTTCCACCGTTCCTCGATGGCGCGCCCGGTCCAGGTACCGATATGTTTGGAATAGGTCAGGCGCAACTCGCGCGTTTCGACCACGATCGCCTCGCATCCGGGGATGGTGGCCATCAGCCGCCGTTCACGCAGCGGGGTCAGGAGCAGTTCGTCCTCGGTCTTCAGATGCTTGGTGATGACCTGTGCGATCCGCGTGCGGGCCGGACCCAGCATCGGTGCAGCCTCGGCATAGCGCATGTCGAACAGGGCCATGAGATCGCCGACGGCGCGCGCAATGTCCTCGTGTTGCGCACGGAGCAGATTGATGGTGACTTGCAAGACGTGGGGCTCCGATCCCGGACGGGTAATCGCAGCTTCATACACGCGCGCGGTTTATGGCCGGTAAAGGGCCCGCCCCCCGTCGAGGCGCGGGCCCGGAATTCCGCATCAGCCGATCGTCGGAATCTGCTGCGAGATGCAGTGGAAGCTGCCGCCGCCGGTCAGGATCGCATCGGCGCGCAGGCCCACGACCTGGCGGTCGGGGAAGATCGCCTGGATCGCGGCGACCCCGGCCTCGTCATTCTCGCTGCCATAGAGCGGCACCACGACCGAGGCATTGCCGATATAGAAGTTCATATAGCTGGCGGGCACGACCTCGTCGTCGCGCAGCACGCGGCCCGGCGACGGGATGCCGACGACCTCCAGACCGGCGGCCTGCGCATCGCGCTTGGCGGCGGCATAGATTTGCCAGTTCGGATCATTCTCGGCGGCCTCGGGAATGGCGACGCGGTTGGGACCGACGAAGCGCGCCAGATTGTCGACATGGCCATCGGTATGGTCGTTGAGCAGGCCGTTGCCCAGCCAGACGATCCGGGTCAGCCCCAGGTCGTTGGCGAGCCGGTCGGCAATCTCGCCCTCCCGCAGGTCGGGATTGCGGTTGGGGTTGAGCAGGCACTGGCGCGTCGTCACGACCAGCCCGGTGCCGTCCCCGTCGATCGCGCCGCCCTCCAGCACCCATTCGCAGCGGGTGGCGGAAAGCCCGCGATCCTCGGCCAGCCGCGCGCCGACCGTGTCGTCGCCGGGCAGGTCGTACTTGCCGCCCCAGCCGTTGAACTGGAACAGCCGGGCCGAGCCGTCGCCGGTGATGATCGGGCCGGTATCGCGCAGCCAGATATCGCCAAAGGGCTGGACGACCACGTCCGCCATGTCGCCCGCCATCGCGCGCGCGGCCTCGGCCGCCTCGCCATCGGCGGCGACCAGGATCACCCGCTCGCCCCGGCCATCGGCATGGACGGCGCGGGCAAAGGCCAGCACCTCCTCGCGCGCAGGGTCGAGATCCTCTTCCCACAGCTCCGGATGGCTGGGAAAGCCGATCCATACGGCGTCATGCGGGGCCCATTCGGGCGGCGGAGGCGTGGTCACGGTTGGCGTGGTCACTGGACGTTCTTCCTGCTTTGATCGCGAATGCCGCGAAATTCGGCGGTGGGATACCAGTTGGGCCACAGGCCCGGCCGGTCGGCGAGCGTCCTGCCCAATTGATAATAGACCGTCAAATCCTCGACCGCGCCCGACCAATCCCAGCGGGGATCATATTCGTCGGCGGGCTTGTGATAGCGGTTGGCCACATAGTCCTCGGACGCCGCCTTGCCCGCCGCGACGCCGCCCATCACCTTGTCCTGCCCCGAGCCACCGTCGAGCATCGGCACGCCCAGCTTGGCGAACGAGAAATGGTCGGAGCGGTAATAGCCGCCACGCTCGGGATTGGCCTCCTCGCCGATATAGCGGCCCTGCGCACCGACCAGCGACTTGGCGAGGTCCTCGATCTCGGACTTGCCCTTGCCGACCAGCACGAAGTCCTTCGACCGGCCGGTGACGTTCAGCCCGTCCATGTTCACCCCGCCCACGGTACGGGCGAGCGGGAAGACGGGATGCTGCGCATAATAGCCCGAGCCGAGCAGCCCGCTTTCCTCCGCCGTCACCGCCAAGAACGCGATGGACCGCTTGGCCGGTCCCGCCTTGGCTTGCGCCTCGGCCAAAGCGACCAGCCCCGCCACGCCGGTCGCATTGTCGAGCGCGCCGTTGCAGATATCGTCGCCGTCCACCGCGTCGCAGCGGCCCAGATGGTCCCAATGCGCCGAATAGAGGACGTAATCGCCAGGTTCCGTCGTGCCCGGCAGGACGCCGATCACGTTCTTCGACGCCTGACGCCGGATCGTGTTGGCAAAGCCGCCCGACAGGGTCAGGCCCAGCGGCACCGCCTTGAACCCCTTTTGCTGCGCCGCTTTGGTCAGCGTGGCGAGGTCCTTGCCCGCCGCCTTCAGGATGCGCTGCGCCACCGGTTGCTGCAACCAGCCGATGACCTGGCTCTGGTCCTGATGGTCGCCCGGCTCGTCCAGCTCCAGCTGCGGCCCGGTCCAGGAGGATTGAACCACCGCCCAGGGATAGGCCGCGGGCTCGGTCTGGTGGACGATCAGCGCGGCGGCGGCGCCGTGCTTTGCGGCATTCTCGAACTTGTAGGGCCAGCGACCATACCAGGTCATCGCGCGCCCCTCGAACGGCCCTTCGCGGCCCATGGTCTGCCAGTCGGCATCGTTGATCAGGATGACCACCGTCTTGCCGCGCACATCGACCCCGGCATAATCGTCCCAGCCCTTTTCGGGCGCGGTGATGCCGTATCCGACGAAGACCAGCTCGCTGTCCTTCACGTCGATGCGCGGGGTCACGCGATAGGTGCCGACGACCATGTCGGTGCGATAGGCGAGCGGAATGGTCGCGCCCTTGCCCTTGACGGTGAAGGGCTGGACGTCGGTGGCGGTGATCTCGACCATCGGCACGTCCTGGGTCCAGCTGCCCTTGTTGCCGGGCTTCAGACCCGCCTTTTGAAAGCGGTCGATGATGTACGCGACCGTCTTGTCCTCGGCCGGGGTGGTCGGCGCGCGGCCTTCATATTCGTCGGAGGACAGGGTCTGGGTGACCGTCTTCAGCGTGTCGACCGAGATGGCGGGCTTGTCCTGCGCCATCGCGGTGCCGGACAGGAGAAGGGACAAGAGAAGCAGACGGCGCATGATGATTTCCCCTTATGTTTGGGGATGTTGTGCCCGGCCGCTGATCGCGGGGCAAGAGTATGCGACGGGACGGCCTGCCCGCCCCTCGAACCAGGGTGTCACAAGCAGATGGGGCATCGCCAAGGCCGCGATACCGGCAAACAGGGCGCGGACGCCGGTCCCCTCCCGATAGACAAAAAATGCTCCCACCGCCGCCGCGATGAGAAGGGCCGCGAGGAGGATGGGAGCGACCGCCCGGAAATAGGCGCGATGGCTGACGCAACCGATCTCTTCCCGCCGCTGATCGGTCTGCGGAAGGGCATGCAGAACCAGAAAGCCGATCGAAAAACCGATTAGCGGCGGCAGGACCAACAAGGCGCCGGTGCCGATCAACAGGCGCCCGTCGCGGCGCCGTATCGCCATGATTAGGACCAGCGCCGTCGCAACGGCTCCGGCAGCGATCAGCAGGAAAAGCACGGTCGTCGAAATGCCATGGCCTGCCGCGAAAGCGAGAATGTCGCCATAACCCTCGCGATGCAGGATCGCCGGCGTCGCCACCAGCGAGATGCCGCGCGCCGCCCGCTCCGGTAGACTGCCATGGGGCGCATCCTCCACCCCGAAATGAATGGCCGAGGCCGCCAGGAACAGGGGCAACGCAATCTCAGGGTATCCCGTCCACCACGCCAGGCAGATCAGGGACACGGAGACATATAGGAACAGGAACAGGGGGCGTCTGCCCGGCGCGACGATCGCCAGATCGCTGGCGCCATGCGCCATGCCGAGGATACCGATGGCCAGGATCGCAAAACCCAGCTGGATGGGCAAGGACCCGGCGGAGGCGGCCAGCGCCGCCCCCGCCAACATGGTCCAGCCGATCACCGGGGCGCGGGTCATCAGGCGCGATGGTCGTGCAGCGCCGTCTTCAGATTGGCGGCCGCATAGAAGGCGTAGACGACCTTCGCCAGCACATCCATGATCAAGATCGCCCAGACCGACGTCGGATCGCTGATGATCTTCAGTCCTTCCGGCCCGACCAGGAAGACGATCGGGTACAGGAACCAGATCACGGTCAGGAACACGACGTTTTTCCGATAGGCCGTGCCCAGGGCTTCGCCTCGTTCGGCCGCCATGGCGCGCAGCGGAACCCACAGCAGATACAGCACGCCGACAAAGGCTGCGCACGACCAGAGATACCATACCCATTTCAGCACGGGCACGAGCGCCAGCGACGAGATCAGGCCGGTGACGATCATGAGGACGTCGAGGACGATGATCGCGGTCAGATAGCCGCCGACCTCCCCCATCTTGCCCCGCTCGTGAAAGGCCAGCAGCACCAGGCTGGCGAGCAGGATCGGCGTCGTGACGGACCAATCGGCGTAACGGGCCAGATAGGTCACCGATCCGTCGATGTTGATCAGCGTGCCGATGCCGAAGGCCATGGCAAGATAGGCCGTCGCCGCGATAAATGGCACGGCGGCATGGAGCAATGTGTGATGCAGCGACGGCGACGTCTTGCTGCCTTTTGCGTAAATGGCCAGCGAGGCCAGGGACATGATCGTGAAGCCGATCAGGAACGCCATCCAATCCATCTGCAACCCTCCGGTTAAGGGGCGACAGTGGGCCGACCCATTACCTGAACAGCGCATCGGGTTTGTCGATCCGGCATGACGCAAATGTTAGAATGGAAAACAAAAAGGGCGGCCCCGAAGGACCGCCCTTTCCGAAACTTCGGTAAGACCCGAAACTTAGCGCGAATAGAATTCGACGACCAGGTTCGGTTCCATCTTCACCGGATAAGGCACCTCGTCCAGGGTCGGGATGCGGGTCAGCGCGACCTTGGTGTTGCCGTCGGCGGTGACATAGTCCGGCACTTCACGCTCGGCGAGCTGCTGTGCTTCCATGACCAGCGCCATTTCGGTCGCCTTCGAACCCAGCGAGATCTCGTCGCCGACGAAGCAGCGACGCGACGCGATGTTGCACTTCACGCCGTTGACGCGGATGTGGCCGTGGCTGACCAGCTGGCGCGCAGCGAAGATCGTCGGCGCGAACTTGGCGCGGTACACGATCATGTCCAGACGCTGCTCGAGCAGGCCGATCAGGTTCTGCGAGGTATCGCCCTTCATGCGGGCGGCTTCCTGGTAGCAGGCCTTGAACTGCTTCTCGGTCACGTCGCCATAATAGCCCTTCAGCTTCTGCTTGGCGCGCAGCTGCAGACCGAAGTCCGACATCTTGCCCTTGCGACGCTGACCGTGCTGGCCGGGGCCGTATTCACGCTTGTTGACGGGGCTCTTGGGGCGACCCCAGATGTTCTCGCCCATACGGCGATCGAGCTTGTACTTTGCGCTTTGACGCTTCGACATGTGTAATCCTTGGCAATTACGAACGACGTTGGTCCCGGTATCGCACCATGCAAGCCTTTATGGGGACAAGCGCAGGCCCACCGCTTCACCGGGATGCGGGGGCAATTGCGAAGCGGCGCGCCTAGACGACGGGCGCGCCGGAGTCAAGCGAAGCGGGCGATCACCGCCCGCTGGCGGTGTTCAGCCGCCCGGTGGCGTTTTCCACGTCGTTGCGCGCATTAGCCGCGATCTCGTCCCATTCCGCCTGGGTCTTGCAGATCCGCTTGGCCGACAGGCGCGAGCCGGTGGTTTCCTGGACCCGGCAGATCTTCTTTTCCTTCACCGGCGCGGGCGTGGGTTCGGCCTGTTGCCCGGTCAGGGCCAGCAGCAGCAACGTGGTCAGCATCGTCCTATCTCCCAATTGGAACGCGCCGCCATGCTATCCCGCATACGGTCCGATCGGCAAGCCGGACTGGACAGCGGGAACGCCACCCGGCAGAGCCTTGGCCCATGACCCAGATTCTCGCCGGACCCGATTGCACCACCATGGCGGAGGTCCGCGCGGGCGTGGACCAGCTCGACCGCGAACTGGTCGCCCTGCTCGCGCGCCGCTTCGCCTATATGGACGCCGCCGCCCGGATCAAACCGACCCGCGACCGCGTGCGCGACGAGGACCGCAAGACCCAGGTCATCGACCAGGCCCGCGACGAAGCCCGCCGCCTGGGCGTACCCGAAGCGGTCGTCGCCGACATCTGGGAAGTGCTGGTCGAAGGCTCGATCGCCTATGAACTGGCGGCGTTCGACCGGACACGGGGGTAAGCGGATCCCGTCTCTGCCCCTGCTTTCCCACCTCTGTTCAGCCTGAGCAAAGTCGAAGGCCTCGCCCCGAGGCCCGCCACAGGGGCCGTTTGGCGGAGGCTATCCTTTGGGCTTCGACTTCGCTCAGCCTGAACGGGGGTGGCTTATTTCCTGATGCGACCGGGTTCAGCGTCGACCGCTACCGATGAGCGGCGTCGCCAAAGCAATTATCCGCCCTCGGCCCCCGTCAGATTCGCCCCCGGAACGCCCGCCCCGCTGGTGACGACGTTGCGGGCCGCGCCCTGATTGGCCTCGCCGATCCGCCGCCATTGCTGCGTGGTCAGGCAGGTCTTGTGGAATTTGAGGAACGAGCCGGTTTCCTGGACCTTTTTGCAAACCACCTTCTCGGCGGCAGGCTTGGGGGGCGGTGCGGGACTGGCCTGAAGCGCGATCAGAAGAAGCAGCATAAAACCCCCCTTGTACCTGTCAGAGGGAGGCAGCCTATCATGATCGCGCCACCAGGCAAGATCACCGCTGGCGCGGCCGTGCCAGGGTCGACAACACGCCGCGCAGCGTCCGGACCTCCTGGCTCGACCAGCCGGGCTTGGTCAGCAGGGTGCGCAGCGTGCGCTTGCTCGCCGGGGTGCGGTCGGGCGGGAAGAAGAACCCCGCATTCTCCAGCATATCCTCCAGCTGGCCGATCATGCCGTCCAGCTCGCCCTGCGGCGCGACTTCGGGCAGTTCGACCTCGGGCGGCTGGGCCAGTGCGATACCCTTGGACCATTCATAGGCGATCAGGATCACCGCCTGTGCCAGGTTCAGGCTGCCGAATTCCGGGTTGATCGGCACCGTCACGATCTTGCGCGCGATGGCGACGTCGTCGGTTTCCAGCCCCGACCGTTCCGGCCCGAACAGGAAGGCCGCGCGGCCCACCGTATCGGCATGGATTTCGCGGGCCGCCTCTTCCGGGGTGACGACCGGCTTGGTCACGCCGCGCTTGCGCACCGTCGTCGCATAGACCTGCGCACAATCGGCGACCGCGTCGGATACGCTCTCATAGACCTTGGCCTGTTCCAGCACGATGTCCGCGCCCGACGCCGCCGGGCCCGCTTGCGGATTGGGCCAGCCGTCGCGCGGGGTGACGAGGCGCATCTCGACCAGCCCGAAATTCAGCATGGCACGCGCGGCCTTGCCGATATTCTCCCCGAGCTGCGGGCGGACCAGGACGATGACGGGGGGCTGGGACTTGTTCACGTTCACACTCTCGTTCGCCCTGAGCGAAGTCGAAGGGCACGTTCCGCGCGCGGTATCGCGGCTTCTGTGAGCTCCGTCCAGTCCGATGCGATCAGCGCGGCCTTCTTGTTGCGAGACCAGCCCTTGATCTGGCGTTCGGCGGTCAGGGCTTCATGGCGGGTGGGGAAGTCCTGGACCCAGGCCAGTGTTACCGGGCGGCGGGTTTGCGTGTAGCCGGGGAGTTCGCCTGACTGATGCTAGGCGATACGGTGTTCGAGATTGTCGATGTGGCCGGTGTAAAAGCTGCCGTCGGAGCAGAGCAGGATGTAGCAGTAGAAGGCCATCTCATCAGGCTATCGCTTTTGGGGTTTGCGGCAAGGGAGTCCCTTGGGCTTCGACTTCGCTCAGCCTGAACGGTAGTTAGTACAGTGCCGAGTACCCCCCACCTCCGTTCAGGCTGAGCGAAGTCGAAGCCCACGCCCAGAATGCCACCTCACTCCCCCCTAGGCGCCACCTCTTCCACCGTCCCGGCAAAAGCCTCGAAATCCTTCGCCTCACCGAACTCGCGATAGACGCTCGCGAAGCGGATATACGCCACCGAATCCAGGCCCTTGAGCCCCTCCATCACCATCTCTCCGATCCGCTTGGACGACACCTCGCCCTCGCCGCTCGTCTCGAGCTGGCGCTGGATGCCCGACACCAGCTTCTCCACCCGTACCGGATCGATCGGTCGCTTGCGCGTCGCGATGGCGATGGATCGTACCAGCTTCTCGCGGTCGAAGGGTTCGCGCCGGTCCTCGCTCTTCAGCACGAACAGCTCGCGCAGCTGGATGCGCTCGAACGTCGTGAAGCGCGCGCCGCAGCCTTCGCATTGGCGGCGACGGCGGATGGCCGCCCCGTCTTCGGTGGGGCGGCTGTCCTTTACCTGACTGTCTTCATGGCCACAAAAGGGGCAGCGCATTCAGATCTTCTTCTTGGCCTTGAGATAGGCATAGCCCGCACCCGCCGCCGCGCCGAAGATCGGGCCGACGAACGGCACCGGGATCGCGACGACCGCACCGAGCGCGCCCCATTTCGCCATGCTCTTGCCGAGGCCGGGGGTCGACTTGATGTCGTTCTGCACCTCGGAAAACTTCTGGTCGAACTTGGCCATGCGATTACGTCCTTATCCCTGGTAGATCGGAAAGCGTGCGCAAAGCTCACGCACACGGGCACGAACGTTTGCCTCGACCTCCGGGTCCCCATGTTCGCCCTTGGCCTTCAGACCGTCGAGCACATCGGCGACCATATGGCCGATCTGTTCGAACTCGGCCGGACCGAAACCACGCGTGGTCCCGGCGGGCGAGCCGACGCGGATGCCGCTGGTCTTCATCGGCGGCAGCGGATCGTTGGGGATGCCGTTCTTGTTGCAGGTGATGCCCGCCCGCTCCAGCGCCTCGTCGGCGTCGCGGCCGGTGATGCCGAGCGGGGTCAGGTCGACCAACGCCAGATGCGTGTCGGTGCCGCCCGCGACCAGGTTCGCCCCGCGCGCCTTCAGCGTCGCCGCCAGCGTGCGGGCATTCTCGACGACCGCCGCGATATAGGTCTTGAACTCGGGCTGGAGCGCCTCGCCGAATGCGACCGCCTTGGCGGCGATGACGTGCATCAGCGGGCCGCCCTGCAGGCCGGGGAAGACCGCCGAGTTGATCTTCTTCGCGATCGCCTCGTCATTGGTCATGATCATGCCGCCGCGCGGACCGCGCAGGGTCTTGTGCGTGGTGGTGGTCACGACATGCGCATGGCCGAACGGGGTCGGGTGCAGACCGCCCGCGACGATGCCCGCGAAGTGCGCCATGTCGACCATGAAATAGGCGCCGACCTCGTCCGCGATGGCGCGGAACTTGGCGAAGTCGATGACGCGCGGATAGGCCGAGCCGCCCGCGATGATGATCTTGGGCTGGCACTCGCGCGCGATCCGGGCGACCTCGTCATAGTCGATCAGGTGCGTCTCGGGGTCGACGCCGTACTGGACGGCGTTGAACCACTTGCCCGACAGCGCGGCCTTGGCACCGTGCGTCAGGTGGCCGCCCGCGTCGAGCGACAGGCCCATGATCGTGTCGCCCGGCTTGGCCAGCGCCAGCATCACCGCGCCGTTCGCCTGTGCGCCCGAGTGCGGCTGGACGTTGACGAAGTTGCAGCCGAAAATCTGCTTGGCGCGGTCGATCGCCAGCTGCTCGACCTCATCCGACGGCGCGCAGCCCTGATAATAGCGCTTGCCCGGATAACCCTCGGCATATTTGTTGGTAAAGACGGACCCTTGCGCTTCCATCACCGCCTTGGAGACGATGTTCTCGGAGGCGATCAGCTCGATCTGGGTCTGCTCGCGTTCCAGCTCGTGCGCGACACCGGCGAAGACGGCGGGGTCGGCATCGGCGAGGGTGCGGGTGAAGAAACCGGCGGGCTGGACGTCGTTAAGCGTGCTCATGAGGGTATCCTTGGCGTTCAATTCTGGGCGGGCGCGGTGGACAGCATGTCGACACGGCGCTGATGACGTCCGCCCTCGAACGGGGTGGACAGGAAAGCTGTGAGGCAGGCCTTGGCCATTTCCTCGCCGATGACGCGCGCGCCCATGGCGATGGCGTTGGCGTCGTTATGCTGACGGGCGAGCGCGGCCGACAGCGGCTCGGACACCAGCGCGCAGCGGCAGGCGGGGTTGCGGTTGGCCGCGATCGAGATACCGATGCCCGATCCGCACAGCGCGACGCCACGCTCGGCGCGACCATCGGCCAGCGCTTCGCCGACCGCGCGGCCGAAATCGGGATAATCGACGCTGGCATTGCCGTCGGTGCCCAAGTCCAGCACCTCATGCCCCTGTTCGCGCAGCCAGTCCGCCAGCACGGTCTTCAACGAGACGGCGGCATGATCGGATGCGATCGCGATGCGCATGGGACGGGCGCTCCTGATGGGGTCGAATGGAATGCCCGCGCCTTTACGCGCGCAACGGGCCCATGGCTACCCCTTCGCGCAACGGAACGTGCGCCGCCGTTGGGGGGTTCTGCGCGCCATGAAGCGCATCCTGATCCTCACCGCCCTCTCTGCCCTGACCGCCTGCTCGCGCGAGACGCCGGAGGAGGTCAGGAACGCCGCGGCTCCCACCATCAACGCCACCAGCGCCGCCGCGACGGCGGGCCCGGCCGGAGACGGGTCGACCTTCACCGGCCTGCCGAAGAAAAAGGGCCCCGATTATGTCGGCCGCTATGTCGGGGTGGAGGGCATGTACCTCAACATCAAGCACGCAGCGACGCCGGGCCGTTATCGCATGGAGATGCAGTGGGACCTCGACAACAAGGGCGAGTTCCGGGGCGAGCAGGTCGGCGACACGATCGTGTTCGAGCGCGGCGGCGTGCGCGAGACGCTGCGCCCGACGAACGGCGATGCAACGGGATTGAAGTATCTGGCGGGCAAGACCGAGTGCCTGACCGTCAAGACCGGCGAGGGCTATTGCAAGAGGTGAAGCGCGGCTAGGCTCGCGCCGCCCGCCATGATAGGATTGCATCCGTGAACCAGCTGGCCCGCCTCTCCTCGGACACCCGCGCGCGCTTCACGGCGCCCGAATTTCTGCACATGGTCGAAAGCGGTGCCTTCGAGGGCATGAAGGTCGAGCTGATCGACGGGGAGCTGGAGCGGATGAACCCGCCAATGGGTGGCCATGCCAGGGCGCAGTCCGATGTCTTGATTGAACTGGCGTCGGTGGTGTCGAAAGACCGGTTATGCGGTGAGATCGGAATCATCCTGAACGACTCGACCGTCGTCGCCTGCGATGCCGCGCTGCTGCGCCAGCCGTTGGTCGAGAACCGCTTCCTGACGCCGCATGACGTGCAGTTGGTCGTCGAGATCGCACAGACCACGCAAAGCCGCGATATGGGGCTCAAGCGGATGCTTTACGCCCAGGCGGGCGTCCCGACCTATTGGGTGATCGACGGGGTGCGCCGCGTCGTCCATGTCTATGCCGATCCGGTCGAGGGCGACTATTGCAGCGTTCACACGGTGCGGTTCGGCGAGGCACTGGCGGTCCCGGGCAGCGACGCCGCGATCACGCTCGATTAAAATTTGACCTTCAGAAATGGTGACCACCCCGGCGAAGGCCGGGGTGCAGTTCCCATACGATAGATGGCGAAGGGCAGCCCCTTACGCCGCCATCTTCAATTCGAGCCGCTCCCAGATTTCGACCAGCGCCGACACCAGTTCCGCCATCATCGCCTCGTCATGCGCGGGGCCGGGGGTGAAGCGTAGCCGCTCGGTACCGCGGGGCACGGTCGGGTAATTGATTGGCTGGACGTACACGCCATATTCGGCGAGCAGGATGTCGCTGATCTTCTTGGCCTTGACCGGATCGCCGACCATCACCGGCACGATATGCGTCTCGCCCAGCATGACGGGCAGGTTCGCCTCGGACATCATCGCCTTCAGCTTCGCGGCGGCGGCCTGCTGCCCCTCGCGCTCGACCGAGCTCTGCTTCAGATGGCGCACGCTCGCCAGCACGCCCGCGACCAGCACCGGCGACAGCGAGGTCGTGAAGATGAACCCCGGCGCATAGGAGCGGATCACGTCGACGATCATCCGGTCGGCCGCGATATAGCCGCCCATCACGCCGAACGCCTTGCCCAGCGTGCCCTCGATCACGGTCAGCCGGTGGGCGACGCCGTCGCGCTCCGAGATGCCGCCGCCGCGCGCGCCGTACATGCCGACCGCATGCACCTCGTCGAGATAGGTCAGCGCGTTATATTTGTCCGCCAGATCGCAGATCGCCGCGATCGGGGCGACATCGCCCTCCATCGAATAGACGCTCTCGAACGCGATCAGCTTGGGCACCGCCGGATCGGCCGCCGCCAGCAGTTCCTCCAGATGCACCAGATCATTGTGGCGGAAGACCTGCTTCTCGCAGCCCGAATTGCGGATGCCTGCGATCATCGAGGCGTGGTTGAGTTCGTCGGAAAAGATCACGCAGCCCGGCAGGATCTTGGCCAAGGTCGCCAGCGTCGCCTCGTTGGAGACATAGCCGCTGGTGAACAGCAGAGCCGCTTCCTTGCCGTGCAGGTCGGCAAGTTCGCCTTCCAGGTCGACATGATAATGCGTGTTGCCGCCGATATTGCGCGTGCCGCCCGAACCGGCGCCAACGTCGTGCAGCGCTTCCTCCATCGCGGCGATGACCTTCGGGTGCTGCCCCATCGCCAGATAGTCGTTGGAGCACCAGACCGTGATCGGCTTGGGCCCGTTATGCCCGGCAAAACACCGCGCATTGGGAAACATGCCCTTGTTGCGCAGGATGTCGATGAAGACGCGGTAACGTCCCTCGGCGTGCAGGCGGTCGATCGCCTGGGTGAAGACGCGGGAATAATCCACGCGCACGTCCGTGCCTTCGATGCTCATGGGAGGGGAATGTAGGCGCAAGCCGCACATGAATCGAGTCGGGAACTGCGCTCACTGTGATCGATCATGGTGGACATATTGTCCCAAGGACCGATCGGTTCCCGATATGCGCAGTTTGGAGCGTCCCCCCTAACGGATGAAGCCTTCGAATCACGGATAGCTGACGGTCTTCGGAATCTCCGGGATTTCGATGCGCTCGGCATCGTCGCCCGGCACGATCGGAAACTCCCGCGCGCGCCAGGCCCGCTTCGCCTCCTCGATCCGCTCGCGACGCGAGGACACGAAATTCCACCATACATGGCGCGGCGTGGTAAACGCATCGCCGCCGCACAGCATCACCCGCCCGCCCGATTCGGACCGCAGGGTCGCGGCGATCCCCGGCTTCAGGATGTAGAGACGCTGCGGTTCCAGCGGCATCCCCTCCAGGCTGGCCTCGCCCAGCGCACAATAGACGGCGCGCTCCTCCGCCGAGGGGTCGATCGGAATGCTGCCGCCCGGCTCCAGCGCGATGTCGGCATAAATGGTGCCCGCATAGGTGGTCGTCGGTGCCCGTTGTCCCCAAAGCTCGCCCATGATGACCCGCGCAGTGGCACCCTGCCCCTGAATTTCGGGCAGCGCGTCGGCCGGGACATGCTCGAAACAGGGATCGATCTCCTCCTGCGCTTCGGGCAGCGCAAGCCAGGTCTGGATGCCCGACAGCACCGGGCCCTGCGACCGCATCTGGCCCGGCGAGCGTTCGGAATGGACGATGCCATGGCCTGCGGTCATCAGATTGACCGCACCCGGCTCGATCACCAGATCGCTGCCCAGCGAATCGCGGTGGCCGATCGCACCGTCGAACAGATAGGTGACGGTCGCCAGGTTGATATGCGGATGCGGCCGCACGTCGATGCCGGAGCCGGGTTGCAACTGCGCCGGGCCCATCTGGTCGAAGAAGATGAACGGGCCGACCATCGTCCGCTCCTTGTTGGGCAGCGTGCGATGGACCTTGAACCCGCCCAGATCGTGGCTGGAGGGTTGCAGCGTGCGCAGCAGGAAATCGTCAAACATGGCTTTGCTCCGTGGGGGCCGGCTCCGTGGCGTCGAGCAGCGCGATCAGGTCGGTCGGGAAATAGGGTTCGGTATGGGCGGCCAGCTCTTCACGGCTGAACCAGCGCCAGCTCTGCATGACCCGCTGCTCCAGCGCGGTGTGACCGGCCCCCGTCACCTCATGCGCGTCGATGTCGACGCGGAAATAGCGTTCGTCGGCCTCAACCTCGACACCCTCGATGGTCAGGAACTCGACCTGCCGCCGTGCGACCTGTGGCCCGCAATCGCGGTCGAGGCCGGTTTCCTCCAGCAACTCGCGGCGCGCGGCCTGTTCATAGCTTTCCCCCGGATCGACCGCGCCACCCGGCGTGCACCAGAAGGGCGGGCGATCATCGGGGGTGAAGCGGAACATCAGGGTCCGGCCCGTCCCATCCACCAACAGGATGCGCGCGGCGGGACGGGGTATGCGGGTCATTCGGCGTCAAGCTCCGGATAATGGCGGAAGATTCCGTCCTCATTGAACGCCTGTCGTCGGTCGCTGTCCAGATAGGCGGCAATGCCGGGCACGGCCTTTACACGGTCGTACAGGGCGATGAGCGCGGGATAGTCGCCCTCGACCGCCGCCATGCGCCTGGGGAACATGTAGCGCAGACCCGCGATCAACTGGAACAGCGAGGTATCGACCGGCGACCAGCGCCCGCCCGCCATCCACTCGCCGTCACCCAGTGCATCCTCAAAATAACCGAGGAATTTGGGGAGCCGTTCCTGGCGGAACTGCGCGGCGGCGCGGGCGGCTTCGGGCTTCTGTTCGTGATAATAGGCGCCGGTCGCGACCGGATGATGCACATTATGCACCTCGGCCACCATGTCGCTGATCGTCAGTTGCAGCTGGTTCAGCCAGACGCGGTCGCCCACCGGCGCCAGATCGTGCCGCTCGGTCAGCCAGTGGAGGATGTTGGCGACCTGCGCGATCGCCTGTCCCCCGGTGCGCAAATATGGCGGAGCGAAGGGCAAGCGGCTCCCCTTGCGCATATCGGCGAGCAGCGCCTTGGCCCCCTCCTCCACGCCCCGGTCGCGATAGGGCAGACCTGCGGCTTCCAGCACCAGCCGGACGAACTCGCCGCGTCCCGGCAGGCCGGGCCAGTACCACAGGTCATAGGGCATGGGATTATTCTCCGGGCGCCTTCGCGCTGATCGCCAGCGCATGGATACGCTCCGACAACAGATCGGCGAGCGCGTGGTTCACCATGCGCTGGCGGGCGACGCGCGACTGGCCTGCGAAAGCGGGCGCGACGACGATGACGCGGAAATGGCTCTCGCCGGTGCCGTCATCGCCCAGATGGCCGCGATGCATCGCGCTTTCGTTGATGACTTCCAGATGGGCAGGCGACAGCGCCTGGGTCAGGCGGGCGGTGATCTGGTCTGCGATCGGGGCGGTGGTGATATCGGTCATGGCCCCTATATAGACGGTTTTTGAGGACAAGCGGATAGCCGTGGCGCGTCGGTCGAGCAGCGATACCCCCAAGGACAAACCCCCAAGGGAAAAAACGGGCGCACGGTTTCACGGCCGCGTCGAGAATAGCGACCGCCTGTGCGACCATGCGGGCTGCGCCGAAGCAGGCGAGTTCCGTGCGCCGCCGGCCGAGGGTACGCGCAGCGGCGACGGGCCGGGCCAGTTCCGCTGGTTCTGCCTGGAACATGTCCGCGCCTTTAACAGCCGCTACAATTTCTTCGACGGCATGAGCGCGGACGAGATCCATCGTGCCCAGCGCCCCTATGCGGGCTGGGAGCGCGAGACCCGCGCCTTTGCGCAGAACGGCAGCGATCCGGGGCCGCGCTGGGCCGATTTCTCCGATCCACTGGACGCCATCGCTGCGCGCTATCGCCGCGAGGCCGCGCCCGAACGATCGGACGGCAAGCCGCTGTCGGGGCAGGATCGTGAAAGCCTGAAGGTGCTGGGGCTGGAGGCGAATGCCGATCGCGGGGCGCTCCGGCGGCGATATAGCGAGCTGGTGCGGCGCTATCACCCCGACCGCAATGGCGGGGATCGTGCCCATGAGGCGCGGCTGCAAAAGGTGATCGCGGCCTACCAGCAACTCCGCCAGGCGCCCGCATTCGCGTGACGCCAAATTCCTCCCCTTGCAGGGGAGGATCATTACTTCCGCGGCCCGACCAGTCCGAATCGCGCGCCCTGCGGGTCGCGGGCGGACAGCGAATAGTCCCCGCCCGGAATCTCCATCGGTCCGAACTCGATCGTACCGCCCCGCTCGACCACCCGCGCCGCCGCCGCATCGATATCGTCCACCGCGACATAGAAATGCCAGCCCGGCTCACCCCCCGGCGGGCAGCCCATCAGCGCGCCCAGCACGACAGGTCCATCGGCCAGGAAGCGATACTCCCCCAGCTCGCCCATCGGCATCCCGCCCTGATGGCTCCAGCCGAAATGCCGTCCGAAAAAGGCCAGCGCTCGCTCGGGGTCGCTCGCGATCCGCTCGTTCCAGACGACATGGCCGGTCGCCGGGCCGGTGCCGTGCTCGACGAAGGAACGCGACGGTTGCGCCGCTTCCGGCGCCATGATGTAGAAGGGTGCGCCCAGCGGATCGGTGACCAGCGCCATGCGCCCCACCCCCTCCATCGTCCAGGCGGGCATCAGCACTTGCCCGCCATCCTCGACGATGGCCCCCAGCGATTCGTCGACATCGACCACCGGCAGATATCCGAACCAGACCGGACCGCCCGGTGAACCTTCGGGCCGCTGCATCAGCCCGCCGATCGCCTCGCCTTCGGGCGTCGCGAAGATGCGATAATCGATTCCGGCGATGCCGCTGTCGCCGATCTGCCAGCCGACGACATGGGTATAGAAATCCTGCGCCGCCGCGATGTCGTCGGTCAGCAATTCGTACCAGATGAAATTCGCCATGATCGCCCCGCCCTTTTACCCGACAGATCAAATGCTTGCCCCGTGACGCGACTCGCACGCCAAGAGCCCGAGGATGACCCCGAAGCCATCGCCCCGCAATCGCCGGAAGACCCGTTTCGTGCGATCACCGCCATTGAGTAGGGAGCCGCGCTTGGCTTAAGGCGTTGAGCGACGAGACGAGGGCCTGATGACCAACATCCCGAATACGCTTCCCGACAGCCGCGATACGACGATTCTCGATGCACCCGACAAGATGGTGTCGGTGCGCGACCTGTTCGGCATCGACACCGACATGGAGGTTCCGGCCTTTTCGGTGTCGGACGAGCGCGTCCCCGATCTCGATCCCGCCTATGTGTTCGATCCCGACACCACGCTGGCGATCCTGGCGGGTTTCGCGCACAACCGCCGCGTGATGGTGCAGGGCTATCACGGCACCGGCAAGTCGAGCCATATCGAACAGGTTGCCGCCCGCCTCAACTGGCCGTGCATCCGCATCAACCTGGACGCGCATATCAGCCGTATCGACCTGATCGGCCGCGACGCCATCGTCCTGAAGGACGGGCAACAGGTGACCGAGTTCCGCGAGGGCCTGCTCCCCTGGGCGCTCCAGACGCCGACCGCGCTCGTCTTCGACGAATATGATGCGGGCCGCCCCGACGTGATGTTCGTGATCCAGCGCGTGCTGGAGACGGAAGGCAAGCTGACCCTGCTCGACCAGAACCGCGTGATCCGTCCGAACAAGTGGTTCCGCCTGTTCGCCACCGCCAACACGGTGGGTCTGGGTGACACCAGCGGCTTGTATCACGGCACGCAGCAGATCAACCAAGGCCAGATGGACCGCTGGAACATCGTGGTCACGCTCAACTATCTGCCCGCCGTCACCGAGGCGCAGATCGTGCTCGCCAAGTCGGGCGAATATGACAAGCCCGATGGCAAGCAGCTGGTCGAGAACATGGTCCGCGTCGCCGACATGACCCGCAAGGGCTTTATCAACGGCGACATCTCGACCGTGATGAGCCCGCGCACGGTCATCACCTGGGCGCAGAACACGCTGATCTTTGGCGATCCGGGCTTTGCCTTCCGCCTGTCCTTCCTCAACAAGTGCGACGAGAATGAGCGCGCGCTGGTGGCGGAGTATTATCAGCGCGTCTTCGGCAAGGACCTGCCCGAAAGCGTCGTCGGCCGGGCCTGATCCCCTTGGGCAACGAAACCCCTCTCGACCGGTTCAAGGCGGTCCTCGGCGGCACGGCGCGCACCATCGCGCAGGAGCCGGAGGTCGAGCTCGCCTTCACCGCCGATGCGCCGACCTCCTCGGGCAAGCATATCCGCGTGCCCATGCCCGGCCGCGCGCTGCCCGCCGAACAGGTGGCCGAGGCGCGCGGGTTCGCCGATGCCTTCGCGCTGCGGCTGAAGCTGCACGACACCGCGCTCCACGCCAAGGCTGCCCCGGTCGAGGCGGTGGCGCGCGCGGTCTATGACGCGGTCGAGACGGCCCGGATCGAGGCGCTGGGCGCGCGCGGTTATGCCGGGATCGGCGACAATCTCGCCCATGCGCTGGACGTACGGTTGCGCTCCGACCCGCTGACCCGTGCGCGCAACCGCGACGAGGTGCCCTTGTCGACCGCGCTGGGGCTCATCCTGCGGGAACGGATGACCGGACGGCCTTCGCCTGCCGAAACCGCACCCGCCTTGGCGCTGGTCCGCGACTGGCTGGAGGGGGCGACCAATCTCGACGCGCTGGCGGGCGCGATGGACGACCAGAAGGCGTTCCAGTCGCTGACCGCCAAGATGCTCGCCGATCTCGAACTCGCCGAACCGCCTGCCGAACCCGATCAGGCCGATGAAGGCGGCGACGATCAGGAAGGCGAGGACGAACAGCAGCAGGACGAGAGCGAAGAGGATAACGACGAACAGGGTCAGGGCGAAGGCGAGGTCGAGGCCCGCGCCGAGAAGCGCGACTCGGACAGCGAGGACGGCGAATCGCAGGAACAGAGCCAGGACTCGCTCGACGATCTCGACGGCGAACCCGGCGAGGATGGCGACGAAGGCAGCCAGCCGACCCGCCCCAACCGCCCGCTGAACGATCTGGCGTCGCAATTCGACTACAAGCCTTGGACCACCCAATATGACGAGGTGATCGCGGCGGGAGAGTTGTGCGACGCCGACGAACTGGCGCGGCTTCGCGGCTATCTGGACCAGCAGCTGGCGCATCTGCAATCGGCGGTGTCGAAGCTCGCCAACCGCTTGCAACGCCGGTTGATGGCGCAACAGTCGCGGTCCTGGGACTTCGACCAGGAAGAGGGCATTCTCGACGCCGCGCGCCTCGCCCGCGTCGTGGTCAATCCCGGCCAGTCGCTGTCCTACAAGATCGAGCGCGACACCGATTTCCGCGATACCGTCGTCACCCTGCTGATCGACAATTCCGGGTCGATGCGTGGGCGGCCGATCGGCATCGCGGCGATCTCCGCCGACATCCTCGCGCGTACGCTGGAGCGTTGCGGGGTGAAGACCGAGATTCTCGGCTTCACCACCCGTGCGTGGAAGGGCGGACAGAGCCGCGAGACGTGGCTGGCGGCCGGTCGTCCGCCGCAGCCGGGGCGGCTGAACGACATCCGCCACATCGTCTACAAACAGGCCGACGAGCCGTGGCGCCGCGCGCGCAACAATCTCGGCCTGATGATGCGCGAAGGGCTGCTCAAGGAGAATATCGACGGCGAGGCGCTGATGTGGGCGCATAGCCGCTTGATCGCGCGGCCCGAGGAGCGGCGCATCCTGATGGTCATCTCCGACGGTGCGCCGGTGGACGACTCCACCCTGTCGGTCAATTCGGGCAGCTATCTGGAACGCCATCTGCGCCAGGTGATCGGCTGGATTGAAAGCAAGAGCCCGGTCGAGCTGATCGCGATCGGCATCGGCCATGACGTGACCCGCTATTATGCGCGCGCGGTGACGATCATGGATGCCGAGCAGCTGGGCGGCACGATCATCGAGCAGCTGGCCAGCCTGTTCGACACCGAATGAGCCGGATCGCGGCCCCGGCGGAAGGATTCGTCGGTCCGGTCAAACGCTCGATCACCATCGCCGGGCACCAGACCTCGATCAGTCTGGAGCCGGTCTTCTGGACCGCGCTGGAAGAGGCGGCGCTGGCGCACGCCCTGCCGCTGTCGGCGCTGGTCGCGGAGATCGATGCGCTGCGAATCGTGGTGGAAGACCCGCCGAATTTGGCGAGTGCGATCCGGTCCTGGTTGTTCCTGCGGGGGTGATTCCTGTCTTAAGGTAGCTACGCCTTCCCCACCTCCGTTCAGCCTGAGCGAAGTTGAAGGCCAAGGGATGGCCTTTGTGATTGAGGCGAGGGCGGGGGCATGGACTTCGACTTCGCTCAGCCTGAACGGGGGTAGGGAATGAGGCCGCTATAGAACGCCACCGATTGACGCCGCCCTTCGCCTCCGGCAGGGCGCGCCGTCTGTTTCGGGGTTTGTGTGGCCGGGATTACCCTTCGCGATACGGCATTGCGGGTCCATCGCTGGCTGGGGCTGGCGATTGGGTTGATCGCGATCGTCCTGGCGATCTCCGGCGCGATCCTGGCAGCCTCGCCGATGCTGGAGCGGATCGCCTACCCCGCCCGCTTCCGGATCAGCGGCGAACAGCGGCAGGCCGCATCCCTCTATAGCGACGCCGCGCATCGCCGCCTGCGCCCCGGCGAGCGGATCGCGGCGCTGTCGCTGGAGCGGGGTTCGTCGCCCGTCATCGTGACTCTGGACCGAAGCAGCGACCGGGCGCAGCGGCTGCTGTTTCTCGACCCGCCGACCGGACAGGTGCTGGCGAGCGGCTGGAAGGATGGCGGCGTCATCGGTGCCGCACGGCGGGTGCATGACGGGCTGTTCCTGTCGGGCCGGGGCCGATGGATCGTCGGTTTGGGCGGTATTGGGCTGGTGCTTGCCAGCCTGACCGGGCTTTGGGCGCAGGCGACCCGCGAGCGACCGCAGGCATCCGCCAAGCGCCCCCGCCACGAATCGCGGTGGACGATCATGCACCGGCGCGTCGGGCTATGGTCGGCGATCCCGGTATTGGCGCTGACCGCGACCGGGCTGGCGGTCGTCCCGGCACCGGGTATGACCTCCACCCCCGCCGCGCCGCCCGTGACCCGTGCGGCCCTACCCGTCGACCGTGTCGTTGCCAGCGCGAAGGGATGGACGCACGGCACGCTGCGCATGATCGACTGGCCGACCGAGCGTTCGCCCGACTGGATCCTGCATTTCGAGGGTGGCGAACCGAGCGTCGTCAAGGTCGCCGACGATAGCGCCAAGGCCCTGGCCGCGCCCGCTTATGCCGGGCCGGTCATGTTGTCCTGGGTCCGCCGATGGCATGGCGGACAGGGTATGCCATGGATCTGGTGGCCGCTCGCCGCGCTGACGGGGTTGCTCGCGGCCTGGGTCGCGGCGACCGGGCTGATCGCCTGGGGTCGCCGCCCGAGGGTCAGACGCGCTCGGCGTTGAGCAGATCGGCGGGGTCGAGGCCCAGCAGTTCGATATGGTCGCGGATGCGCGGCCACTGCACCGACAGGAAGCTCTGCCGCTCCGCGCTGCGCAACCGGTCGGCCGCGCCCGGCATCACGAACATGCCGACCCCGCGCCGCACCTCGACATAGCCGTCGTCCTGAAAGCTCTGATAGGCCTTGGCGACGGTCAGCGGGTTCGCACCCTGTTCGGCGGCCAGCGCCCGCACCGAGGGAAGCTGGTCCCCCGTGCGATAGGTGCCGTTGAGAATGCCCGCCGCGATCGTCCCGCGCAGGCGGATATAGACCGGGCTATCGTCACCGCTAAGAGCTGTCATGCCGAGTTAATACAGCATGCGCGATGCGATGTCGAGCCGCTATCGCGATAACGTTTGCAAGACCGCCGTGCGGGACGCTCGCTTCATCCGTTCCAGGTCGAGACGATCCGGCCCATGTCGGGACGCGGGCGTTCGTCGAGCGGACGGCCGGGCGTGCCGATGAAGACGAAGCCGACGATCCGCTCGGGCGCGGTGCCGAACGCATCGCGCACCGCATCGGAAAAAGCGGGCCAGCCGGTCAGCCAGCCCCCGGCATAGCCCATGGCATGGACGGCATGGAGCAGGTTCATGCACGCCGCCCCCGACGACAATTCCTGTTCCCACAGCGGAATATGGCTGTCGGTGCGGGGCGACGACAGGACGACGACCAGCTCGGGGGCCTGGTGCGCAAATTGCTCGAGCGCGGCGATCTCCGTCGCGCCCGCCTGCGGCCGTTCGGCGCGATAGGCGGTGGTGATGGCCTCGGCCAGCTTCGCGCGCGCTTGCCGAGGCACGATCACGAAGCGCCACGGGGCCAGCTTGCCATGATCGGGCGTGCGCGCCGCGATGCTCAGTATCTGCGCCAGTTCGTCCGGACGGGGGCCGGGGGCGATCAGGTCGCGCGGCTTGCCTGAACGGCGGGTCGTCAGCAGCGAAAGCGGGGTCGAGCGGTCGTTGAAAGCCATGTCGGTCATGGCTTCGATCCTTACGTCGTCGCGCATGATATTTACAGTCGCGGCTTTGGCGTTAGGTTACCGAACCATTACGCCCCCGCGTGCGCCCGCCGGTCGCACCGGGGGCGATCCCGATGGAGTGAACGCCAGTATGGCGAGTGCGTATGAGGCCGCCGCGCGCGGCAAGACGGTTTTGGGGCATCCCCGAGGCCTGTTCCTGTTGTTCTTCACCGAAATGTGGGAGCGTTTTTCCTATTACGGAATGCGCGCCATCCTGGTCTTCTACCTGACCAAGCATTTCCTGTTCACCGACGAACCGGCGTTCGGCATCTACGCCGCCTATACCTCGCTGGTCTATGTGACGCCGGTGATCGGCGGCTATCTGGCCGACCGCTATCTGGGGGCCAGACGCGCGGTGCTGGCGGGCGGGCTGTTCATCGCCTTCGGCCATATATTGATCGCGGTGATGGAGGGGCCGCAAGGTGCGACGGGGGCCTATCTGGAGGGCTTCTACCTCGCCCTCGCCTCAATCGTGATCGGTACCGGTTTCCTCAAGGCCAATATCTCGGTGCTGGTGGGGCAGCTCTATGCGCGCGACGACATGCGCCGCGACCCTGCCTTCTCGATCTTCTATATGGGCATCAATGCGGGCGGCGCATTGGGCCCGATCGTGTGCGGCGTGCTGGGCGAGACGGTAGGCTGGTCCTATGGCTTCGGCGCGGCGGGCGTGGGCATGCTGCTCGGCCTGATCGCCTTCATCACCCTGAAGCGCGAATTGCACGGCGCGGGCGAAGCGCCCTCGCTGCCCGTATTGCGGGCGCCGGTCGTGGCGGGTCTGTCGCGTGAATGGCTGATCTATCTGGGTTCGATCGTCGCCACGCTGGCGGTATGGCAGCTGATCCAGCATCAGGATGCGGTCGGCACGCTGCTGGTCTTCTTCGCGGCCGCCACGGTGCTCTTCATCCTGTGGCGCGCGGTGTTCCAACTGCCCAAGGTGGATCGCGACCGTATCTTCGCCGCGCTGTTCCTGATCGCGCTGTGCCCGCTCTTCTGGGCGTTGTTCGAGCAGGCCGGGTCGTCGTTGAACCTCTATACCGATCGCTCGGTCGACCGGACGCTGCTGGGCTGGACGATCCCTGCCTCGGCCTTCCAGTCGGTCAACTCGATCTTCATCATCCTGCTCGCCCCCCTGTTCGCCGCGCTGTGGACGATCCTGGGCAAGCGCGGATGGGAACCGAGCGCGCCGTTCAAATTCGGTATCGGCCTGGTCGGCGTGGGCGCGGGCTTCATGGTGCTGGTGGCGGGTGCGGCGGCCTATGCGGGGCCCCCGACGCCGGTGATCTTCGTCATCCTGGTCTATCTGATCCATACGATGGCCGAGCTGTGCTTCTCGCCCGTCGGTCTGGCGGCGATGACGCGGTTGTCGCTGCCCAGCATGACGGGCCTCATGATGGGCACCTGGTTCCTGGCGACGGCGGCGGGCAACTTCATCGCTGGCCTGATTGCCCAGGCGACCGGCGGTGAGGGCGCGGGGCCGGAAAAGGTGCTCGACGTCTATACGCGGATCGGCTGGTTCTCGATCGGGATCGGCGTGGTCGTGCTGGTCGTATCGCCCTTCATCGCCAAGCTGATGCACCTGGACCTGCTGAAGGCCGAAGCCGCGCTGGCCGGGGACAAGGAACTGGCCGAACCGGCGGCGGCGGGGATGGATACGCGGCTGGAGCAGAAGCCGCATTGATGGGCCGGGGCGGTTGGGTCGCGTGCCCGACCGCCCATCCCCACCTCCGTTCAGGCTGAGCGAAGTGGAAGCCGACGTCCAACCCTATCCGCGTGACTTTGCACGGATTGGATTCGATCTCGCGAAGACGCGAATGCGCGAAGATTTTTTGTTCGCGCGGAGGCGCGGAGGCGCAGAGAGGTTCGGATGCGCTTCGGCGCACTTGCGCAGTTCAGCGTTCCGCTTTGCCGCACCGTTGTTGTGTCAGGCCAGCCTAGCGGCTGGATACGCTCCCTCCGCGCCTCCGCGCGAAACACCCTGTCTCCGTTCGCACTGAGCGAAGTCGAAGTGCACGGGATACCACTCGCGGGAAATCCGTTGCGTGAGCTTCGACTTCGCTCAGCCTGAACGGGGATTGGGGATGCGCTTACAGCCGCGTCATCGCCATTGCGCGCTCGCCATAACGCGGCCCGGCCGTCCCACCGCGTGGGGAGGCCGCGTCCAGCTTCGCCAGTTCCTCCGCCGATAGCACCAGTTCCGCCGCCTTCATCGAATCCTCCAGCGTCGCGCGTCGCTTGGAGCCGGGGATCGGCACGATATCGTCGCCCTGCGCCAGCAGCCATGCCAGCGCCACCTGCGCCGCACTGGCGTCATGCGCGGCAGCGATCTGCTTCACCACCTCGACGACCTGAAGGTTGCGGTCGAAATTCTCCTCCGAATAACGGGGATCGACCAGGCGATAATCCCCTTCGGGCAGGTCCTCGCGCCGGGTGATCTGCCCGGTCAGGAACCCGCGCCCCAGCGGGCTGTACGGCACGAAGCCGATGCCCAGTTCACGCACGACGGGCAGGATGTCCGCTTCGACATCGCGCTCCCACAGTGAATATTCCGACTGGACCGCCGCGATCGGATGAACGGCGGCGGCGCGGCGGATCGTCTCGGCGCTCGCCTCCGACAAGCCCAGCCGGCGCACCTTGCCCTGCTCGACCAGGCGGCCCATCGCGCCGACCGTCTCCTCGATGGGGACATTGGGGTCGACGCGGTGCTGGTAGAACAGGTCGATCGTCTCGACACCCAACCGCTTGAGTGACCCCTCGCACGCCCGCTGGACATTGGCGGGGGTCGAGTCCACGCCGGTCATGCCGTTCTCGTCATAGCGAAAACCGAACTTGGTCGCGATCACCACCGCGTCGCGCTTGCCGCGAATGGCCCGGCCGACCAGTTCCTCATTGACCAGCGGGCCATAGATTTCGGCGGTGTCGAACAGGGTCACGCCCAGTTCGATCGCGCGGTGAATGGTCGCGATGCTCTCCGCCTCGTTCGCCTCGCCATACATGTTCCGGCCGACACCGGCCATCGGCATGCAGCCGAGGCCGAGCGCGGAAACCTCGAAATCGGGGCCGAGCGTGCGATACTTCATGAGACGTCCTCGTCGATGGTGCGGCTGCCCCGGGAAACGGTCGCGGTGGCGGCAAGGTCCATGCTGACATTGCCCAGTGTCCGGAAGATGTCGGGAATCGTCTCCACCGCGATCAACAGCCCCAACGGCGCGGCGGGCACCCCCAGCGCGACGCAGACCGGCGCGATCGAGGCGAAGAAGGTGATTTGCGACGGCAGGCTGGCCGAGCCGAGCGAACACAGGATCGCGACCACCACGGCGGCGGCGACCGAAGCCATGCCGGGCACGATTCCGAACCAGTCGGCGATATAGAGCGCCACCGCGACGTTCATCGCGGGCTGCGTCCCCCGGAACATCGCCACCGCCATCGGCAGGACGAGGCCTGCGGTCGCAGGCGCGATGCGTAGCGTCTTCGTCCCCTCGATCATCGCGGGCAGGCTGGCGAGCGAGCTCTGGGTCGAGATGGCGACCGCCTGGGCCGGGGCCAGCGCGCGGGCGAATCGCGACAGCGGCACCCGCGCCGCCAGCATCGCCACGCCGTACGCCATCAGCATCACGATGACGCCGATACTGGCGATGATCGTGATGTAATGCGCCAGCGCCCCGAACGCCCCGCCCCCCGCCGTCGCGCCCACGACGAAAGCCAGCGCGAAGACGCCCAGCGGCGCTAGCCACAACACCCATCCGATCAGGATCAGCATCGCGTCGCGGATCGCCGTGAAGAATTGCAGCAGCATCGCCCGCCCCTCACCCTCGATCCGGGTGATCGCAAAGGCGAAGGCCAGGGTGAACAGGATCAGCGACAACAGCGCATTGTTGGTGGCGGCGGCGAAGATGTTGGTCGGCACGATGCCGGTCACGAACTCGGCGATCGGCGGCGGCGGCGCGACCGGTTCGGCATGGCCCAGCGCCGCCTTCAGCGCGGCGGCCGCCTCGCGCGGGATGGGCAACAGGTGCAGCAGAGCAGGCGTGACCAGCGCCGCCATGGTCGCGGTCAGCGTGACCAGCACCAGAAAGGTCATGATCGCCCGCCCCGCGATCCGCCCCGCCTGTGCCGCCTGCGCGGTCGAGGCGACGCCGGTGATCAACAGCGTGACGACCAGCGGGATGACCGTCATCTGCAACCCGTTCAGCCACAAGGTCCCGACCGGCCGCGCGACGAACACCGCGCCCGCCGCCATCGAGGGGGCGAGCGTCGCCGCCCCGACGCCGATCAGCAGACCGGCGGCAAGGCAAAGAAGGATCAGGGTCGCGCGCGACATGGATGGTTCTCGCCTATTTGGAGCTTTGGCCAAGGTCGCGCTAAAGGATGCGCGCAACCCGATTGTTCCACATCCTCTTAATCCGGCAGGGACTTGGCCGCATGGCAAGAAAATATTTCGGCACTGATGGCATTCGCGGCGCGACCAATGGCGCGGTCATGACGGCCGAGATGGCGATGAAGGCCGGCATGGCCGCCGGTGCCTATTTCCAGCGCGGCGACCACCGCCACCGCGTCGTCATCGGCAAGGACACCCGCCTGTCGGGCTATATGCTTGAATCGGCGCTGGTCGCAGGCTTTACCAGCGTCGGCATGGACGTCGTCATGCTCGGGCCGCTGCCCACGCCCGCGGTCGCGATGCTGACCCATTCGATGCGCGCCGATATCGGCGTGATGATCTCGGCCAGCCATAACCCTTTCGCCGACAACGGCATCAAGCTGTTCGGCCCCGACGGTTACAAGCTGTCCGACGAGGCGGAGGAGTCGATCGAGGACCTGATCGAGCAGAATGTGCCGCTGGTCCCCTCGGGCAAGATCGGCCGCGCGCGCCGGGTCGACGACGCCGCCGGGCGCTATATCCACTTCGCCAAGTCCACCTTCCCGCAGGCGCTGCGCCTCGACGGCCTGCGCGTCGTGATCGACTGCGCCAATGGTGCCGCCTACAAGGTCGCGCCCGCCGCGCTGTGGGAACTGGGTGCGGATGTGGTCGCGATCGGCGTGACCCCCAACGGGACCAACATCAATGACGGCGTCGGCTCGACCGCGCCGCAGACCCTGGCCGAAACGGTGGTGGCGAGCGGGGCGGACATCGGCATCGCGCTGGACGGCGACGCCGACCGGCTGATCATCGTCGACGAGACCGGCGCGGTGGTCGATGGCGACCAGCTGATGGCGATGATCGCGACCAGCTATGCGCGCGAAGGGCGACTGGCGGGCGGCGGCCTGGTCGCCACGGTCATGTCGAATCTGGGTCTGGAGCGGCATCTGGCCGCACAGGGGCTGGGCCTGATCCGCACAAAGGTCGGAGACCGCCATGTGCTCGAAGCCATGCGGACGCGGGGTTATAATGTCGGCGGCGAGCAGTCGGGGCATATCATCCTGTCCGACTATGCCCGCACCGGCGACGGTCTGGTCGCCGCGCTCCAGGTGCTGGCCGAACTCAAGCGCGCGGGCGCGCCCGCCAGCGAGGTGCTGCACCGCTTCGACCCGCTGCCGCAGTTGCTCAAGAATGTCCGCTTCGCGGGCGGCAAGCCGCTGGAGCATGAAAAGGTCCAGGGCGTCATCGCCGCCGCCGAGGCCGAGCTGGCCGGGCGCGGCCGCCTGGTCATCCGCCCGTCGGGCACCGAGCCCGTCATCCGCGTGATGGCCGAGGGCGAGGACAAGCGTCAGGTCGAAACCCTTGTCGACCGCATCTGCGACGTGGTGCGCGAGGTGGCCGCCTGATGCTGGAGATGCGTCCCGATTGCGAGCGTTGCGGCGCAGACCTGCCCCCGAGCCAGGGCGGTGCGTTCATCTGCTCGCTCGAATCCACCTATTGCGCCGAATGCGCCGACGAGCTTGACGAGACCTGCCCCGATTGCGGCGGCGAACTGCTCGACCGACCGACCCGCATGGGCCGCGTGCTGAAGGCCAATCCCGCTTCGATGCAACCCCGCTTTCGCGGCTAACCTCGACCCCGCCTGCCCGCGGCTTTATGCGGGCAGCATCACATATAAGGAGTTTCCATGCCCCAGCTCGTCCTGATCCGCCACGGCCAGTCCGCCTGGAACCTGGAGAACCGCTTCACCGGATGGTGGGACGTCGACGTGACGGCGCAGGGTGCCGCCGAGGCGCGCGCGGCGGGCGCGATGATGGCCGAGAAGGGCCTGGACTTCGACCTGACCTTCACCAGCCTTCAGACCCGCGCGATCAAGACGCTGAACCTGGCGCTGGAAACCATGGGTCGCCTCTGGCTGCCGACCGAGAAGCATTGGCGGCTGAACGAGCGTCACTATGGCGGGCTGACCGGCCTCGACAAGGCGGAGACGGCCGCCAAGCATGGCGACGAGCAGGTGAAGATCTGGCGCCGCAGCTTCGACGTGCCCCCGCCCCCGGCCGAGGCGGGCGGCGAGTTCGATGTGTCGAACGATATCCGCTACAAGGGCATCGACGTGCCGCAGACCGAAAGCCTGAAGGACACGATCGCCCGCGTCCTGCCCTATTGGGAAGAGCGCATCGCGCCAGCGCTGCGCGATGGCAACCGGGTGCTGATCTCGGCCCATGGAAACTCGCTGCGCGCACTAGTCAAGCATCTGTCGAACATCCCGGACGACGAGATCACCGGCCTGGAAATCCCGACCGCCCAGCCGATCGTCTATGAACTGGCCGACGACCTGACCCCGACCGACCGCTATTATCTGTCCGAACGCTAAGCGATCGGGAGACAAGGGCTCCGGCCCCTTGTGCCTTATCTCTTCGCGTCATCGCGGCTTCGCGTGAACCGATTTTCGATTTCACGCGAAGCCGCGAAGGCGCGAAGATCCTGTTCGCGCAGAGGCGCGGAGGACGCAGAGATGGCCGGTTCCGCCGCAGCACTGTCTCCTTTCGACAAGGCGGCTTCGTCTCCCGGTCAAAACAGGGTCGCCAGCCCGGCAAATCCAGACCCCTCTGCGTCCTCCGCGCCTCTGCGCGAACCAAAAACTCCCATGAATATGCCCGAACGCATACGGAAACTTGCCCCCCTCGCCGCGTGCCGCTAGTCAGCCCGCTTCCCCGGCGACGGGGCCAAAGGGGCTAAGGCGGAACAGCGGATATGATTTCGGTCGGGATCATCATGGGGTCCACGTCGGACTGGGAAACCATGCGGCACGCCGCCGAGACTCTGGAGGCGCTGGGCGTCGACCATGAGACCCGCGTCGTCTCCGCGCACCGCACGCCGCAGCGCCTGTACGATTACGCCACCGGCGCCGCCGATCGCGGGATCAAGGTCATCATCGCGGGCGCGGGCGGTGCCGCGCATCTGCCCGGCATGGCCGCGTCGATGACGCACCTGCCGGTGCTGGGCGTGCCGGTCGAGTCCAAGGCGCTGAAGGGCATGGATAGCCTGCTCTCGATCGTCCAGATGCCCGGCGGCATCCCCGTCGGCACGCTGGCCATCGGCAAGGCGGGCGCGATCAATGCGGGCCTGCTCGCCGCCTCGATCCTGTCGCTGTCCGACGAGGGCCTTGCCGAGCGCCTGAAGGCGTGGCGCCAGCGCCAGACCGACAGCGTCGCCAACGATCCGCAAGGGTAAGCCAATGTTGAAGCCGGGTTCGACGATCGGGATTCTGGGCGGCGGCCAGCTGGGCCGGATGCTGGCGGTGGCCGCCGCACAGCTCGGCTATCGCACCCATGTGCTGGCCCCCGATGAGGAAAGCGTCGCGGCGCAGACCGCGTCCTCGCTGACCCGCGCCGATTATCATAACAAGGTGGTGCTGGCCGATTTCGTCGCCGCCTGCGACGTCGTGACCTACGAATTCGAGAATGTCGACGTGACGCCGGTCGAATGGCTGGCCGAGCGGCTGCCCGTCCACCCCGCTCCGGCCGCGCTCCGCGTCGCGCAGGACCGGATCGCCGAAAAGAGCTTCGTCGAGAAGGTCGGCGGGCGTCCCGCCCCCTGGGCCGAAGTGAACTGCGCCGCCGACTTGACTGCCGCGCTGGAGCGGATCGGCTGCCCCGCCATCCTGAAGACCACGCGCTTCGGCTATGACGGCAAGGGCCAGGTGCTGATCCGCGACATCGCCGAGGCACCTGCCGCGTTCGAGGCGATCGGCGGCCCCGCCGTGCTGGAGGGGTTCATCCACTTCAGCCACGAATTCTCGATCCTGATCGCACGTGGGCTGGACGGCAGGACGGTCCGCTACGACCCGCCGCACAATGTCCACCGCGACGCGATCCTGCGCACCTCGACCTTGCCCGCGCCGTCCGAGATCGCGGCGCAGGCCGAGGAGGCGACTGCGCTCGCCATCCGCATCGCCGAGGAACTGGGCTATGTCGGCGTGCTGGCCTGCGAGTTCTTCGCGACCGAGAACGGCCCCGTCTTCAACGAGATGGCCCCGCGCGTCCACAATTCGGGCCATTGGACGATCGAGGGCGCCGAAACCTCGCAGTTCGAGAATCACATCCGCGCGATATGCGGCCTGCCGCTGGGTGATACGTCGCTGACCGGCGCGCATGTGCAGATGGAAAACCTGATCGGCGACGATGCGTGGGAGTCCGCGCTGACCGAGAAGGGCACGCATCTGCACCTTTACGGCAAGGGCGAATCACGGCCCGGTCGCAAAATGGGGCATATCACGCGGGTGCTGCGCTAGGTTGTGATCACATTGCATCGAACCAACACATGCCCCTCCCCTGAAGGGGAGGCGTGAATTCATCGCTTGCCATCTTGCTGTGAGCCCGGTCGCTAGGGTCGTTTTTTGACATCGAAGGTCACGGGCACCAGCACCTGGGCCTGATAGACTTCATCGCCCTTCATCACCGGGCGGATGCGGAATTTCCGGTAGAGTCCCAGCGCCGCCGGACCGAAACCGCTTCCTCTTGGCCGTTCGGCGGCGATCGAACAGCTTTTGGGTTGGCCGGGCGTCGGGACGAAGCAGAGCAGGATCGCCACCCCGCTGACCCCGCCGTTTCTCGCCCTTTCGGGAAAGGCCTCGTCGATCAGGTCCTGGGGCGGTTTTTCGATCCACTCGGCCAACGCGAAGCGGAGCCTCCCCTCGCCCGGTCCATCGCCATCACCGCGTCCCTTGCCGGTCCCCTGCCCCTCGCCGCCGGTGCCGCGTCCACTGGCGATACCGACGCCCCGGCCATCCGACGCCGCCGTCCCGGCGCGCAGCGGCAGGTCGGTGCTGAACTCCGCAGCGGGAGCGGGCCGATCGACCCGATCGAACCGCGCCGGGGCGGCAGCGGCCGGTGCCGCCTGCTCGGCCATCGGCGCCCTTGTCGGACGCGGTGATCCGCCCCCGGCGGTGGGGCGAAGGACCGCGCTCTCCCGCTTGACCGGTTGGGCGGAGACCGGCGGCGGCGTGATGGGAACGGGCGGCGGGTCCGGCGGACGCGGCAGGTCGAACAGGATCAGCGCGGGGCGTTCGGTCGGACTCGTCGAGGGCCGTGGCGCCCCCCAGAGCAACAGCGCCAAGAACGCGACATGAACCATTGCCGTGGCGATGACGGCCGTCCGCCGCCGCCCGCCATCCGGCCCGATCGAAGCCCTGACCTGCATCGCGATATTCTCCCACTCAGGAGGATCACCGCGATGCTGATTTCGGTCAAGCCTTGGCCCATTCCTCCCCGACACGGCGGAGCACGTCGAGCGGTACGCGGCCATGGCGCAGCACGGCGGTATGAAACGCCTTCAGGTCGAAACGGTCGCCCTTTTGCTTCTTGGCGGAATCGCGAATGTCGACGAACACCGAATGGCCGAGCTTATAGCTCGCCGCCTGACCGGGATTGACGCAGTAACGCTCGACCTCGCGGGTGGCGAAGCCCTCCGCCTCACCTTCCGCCTCGACGAAATGGCGGATCGCCTGTTCGCGGGTCCAGCGCAGATGGTGCAACCCGGTATCGACGACGCAGCGATTGGCGCGGAACAGCAGGAACTTCAAATAGCCCAGCTGCCCCAGCGGATCGTCGTCATACATGCCGATCTCGTCGGCCAGCTGCTCGGCATAGAGGGCCCAGCCCTCGCCATAGCCCGAAAAGCCGTTGATCTTGCGGATCAGCGGCAGGCGCGTGTTCGACAGCGCAAGGCCGCTTTCCATCTGATGGCCCGGCAGCCCTTCGTGATAGACGGTCGTCGCCAAGCAGAATTTCGGCCAGTCGGCGCTGTCCTTCAGGTTGAAATAGACGAGGCCGGGGCGCGAGCCGTCGATCGCGGGAGCCTGCGCAAAGGCCGCCGCCGCGCCCGCCTCGGTCTGCGGCGGCACGCGGCGTACCTCGAAGCCGTAAGGCGGGATGCGCTCGAACACCTGGGGCAGGCGGGTGCGGATCGCATCCAGCCGCGCGTTGCAATAGGCGATGGCCGCGCGCTTGCCCTCATCGGTATTGGGATAGAGCTGGTCGGCATTCTTGTAGAGCGCGGCCATGCGCTGCCCGACACTGCCCTTGGTATAACCCTGTTTCCGGAGCAGCGCATCGAGCCGCGCCGACAGCATCGCCGCCTGGTCGCGGCCGAAGCGGTGCACCTCGTCGGGCGAGAAGCTGGTCGTCGTATTGGCCTTCAGCGCCACCGGATAATAGGCCGCGCCTTCACGCAGTTTCCAGACGCCCGCGTCATGCGTGGCCTTCGCCCGGAGTGCCTTGGCATAGGCGATCTGGCGGTCGAGCGCGGGCAGTATTTCGGCGTCGTAGATCGTCCCGGCCTGTGCGGCGTAACGATCGCCCAGCCCCTTTTCGGCCGTGCGGCGCGCGAGCGACTGGACGACCAGCGCCTGGTCGGCGGGCTGGCGCGTCTTGCCCATCTGTTCGAGCGCGAGGTCCAGGATGAAGTCGGGCGGCACCACGCCTTGCCCCGCGTCATGGCGCATCCGGTCGGTTTGCGCGTCGATCTGCCGGGCAAAGGCGCGCATCCGCATCAGATAGGCGTCGGCATCGCCCGCGCTGGCGATCTTGTGCTTGGTATCGAGGAAATCGGGGACCGACTGGTATGCGCCCGACAGCTGCGACACGACATAGGGGCTGGGGCCATAGGAGCTGCCGCCGAAATCGAACGCCTGCACGGCCTGGGCCGAACGGCGGGTATAGAGGATTGATTCCAGGTCGATCCGCTCCTCGGCCGACAGGGCGGCGGGATCGATCGCCTGCAACCGGGTCAGATCGGCCTGGGTCGCGGCCTTCGCCGCCGCGATTCCGGCGGGCGACTGGTCGGAAAGTCGGCTGCGCAGATCGGCATTCGCGCCGGTGTCGAGGCCGAGATTGGTCGCAGCTTCGGGGCTGCGGCGGAGCTGTTCCTGGACCAGCGTGTCGAACAGGGCGGTGAGTTTGGTCGAGGGGGTATCTTGCGCAACGATGGCCTCGCTTTGCGCAGCGACGGCCATGGCGGCGGTTCCGCCTAGGAAATGGCGACGGTCGATCATGCTGGTCCCTCGTGTGTCTTTGAGGACAGCGTAACGGGATTTGGCGGGAATTGAACCGGTCATGTCGCGACGGTTTTCGCGTGGGCTTCGACTTCGCTCAGCCTGAACGGCTGTTGGGGTATGGGTCTGGATACCAAATTCCGTTCAGCCTGAGCGAAGTCGAAGGCCACGCCCCACCCCAATGAAAAAGGGCGGCCCGTCCACCGACGCGCCGCCCTTCCCCAATTCAGCCCGCGGAAATTATCCCGCGCGCGTGCCGGACAGCGGGAAGCTGCCGAACGCGCCCGCACCGACCGAGCCGGTCAGCGTGTCGCCATCGGCGGTCGCTTCGCAGTCCAGCGTCATCGGCATCGGCGAGGAGATCGACATCTTCCACGTGATCGTATTGCCCGACACGTCGCCCTCGATCTCCATCGCGCCCATCTGGCCGCCGCCGGAACCGGTGAAGCGATCGCCCTCGGTCGTGACCGTCAGCGTCATTTCCTGGTCACCCAGCGGCGACTTGACGATGCAATCCCAGGTTCCGTCGATATCCGCCATTCTCACTCTCCCTTATTGTGCCGCCGGGGCGGTCGCGACGATCGCCGACGGTTCGACCACCTCGACGGGCAGGCCGAGCGTATCGAGCTGCGGCTTGACCGTCTTGGCATCGCCGACCACCACCCAGACGAAGCTCTTGGGGTTCAACGCCGTCTGGATCGACTTGTTCAGCGCCGGCAGGGTCATCGCCTGATAACGCTGGGTGATCGTCGCATAGTAATTGTCCGGGCGACGGTACAGGTCGTTGGCCTGCATCGCCGACAGGACCGCCCCCGAGGTTTCGAAATTGCCCGACAGCGAACGGATCGCGCCGGTGATCGCGCGGTCATATTCGACCTGGTCCATCGGCTTGGTGGTCAGGAACTCGGCCACGTCGGTGCGCAGCGCGTCGATCGACGGGCCGGTCTTGTCCGCCTGCACCGGTGCCGACATGATATAGGGCGCCGCGAATTCCGACGTCTGGAACCCGCCCCGCACGCCATAGGACCAGTGCTTGTTCTCGCGGATATCGGTGTTGATGCGGCTGAGGAAGCTGCCGCCCAACGCGTCGTTCGCCGTGTTCTGGAGCAGCAGGTCGTCCACCCCCTTCAGCGCGGTCGGCGCGCCCGCCATGATCATCGACTGCGGGCTGTCGGGCCGGTTCACCAGCACGATCTTCGGCGCGGAGGGCTGGCCGGCGGTGAAGCTCTTCACGCCCGCCGTACCGGTGCCCTTCCAATCGCCGAACACCCGGTCGAGCGCGGCCTTCACCTCGGCCAGCGGACGGTCCGAGGTGACGAAGATCTTCGCCTTGTCGGGACGCAGCCACGCCTGCTGGAACGCGATCAGCTGCTCGCGGGTCATCGCCGCGACCGCCGCCGGATCGCCCGCCCCTTGCGCCTTGGCATAGGGGCTGGTCGGACCATAGACGAGCGGCGGCAGGACGCGGCCCGCCAGCCCCTGCGGGCTGGTCAGCTCCTGCTTGATGCCCGCCAGCGTCTGCGCCTTTACCCGCGCCAGTTCGGGATCGGGGAAGGCCGGGTTGCGCAGGATATCGGCATAAAGGTCGAGCGCGGGGGCCAGGTTGATGCTCGGCACGTCCAGGCCGACGACGGTGCGGTCGTTCGTCGCGCTCGACCCGATCGAGGCGCCCAGCCGTTCCTGCTCCTCGGCGATGGCGATGGTGTTGCGATGGGTCGTGCCCTCGTCGAGCATCGCCTGCACCATCCGCTGCGTGCCCAGCTTGCCGGGCACGTCGGCGGCGATACCGGCATCGAACGAGGTCGCGATCTGCGTGACCGGCACGGCGGTGCGCTGGGCGTAGATCAGCTCGATGCCGTTGGCCAAGCGGCTGCGCTGGACGGCGGGAAAGCTCAGCGGCTTGACCTGTCCCACATCGGGCAGCGGCCCGCGCGTGCCCTTGGGCGCCTGTTCCGGGGCGGCGGGCACATCGGCGCGCGGCGGCACCTTGGCTTCCTCATAGGCGTCCCGCGCGCCCGGCACGACGGTCAGCGTATAGGCCGGGCGCGACAGCCACTTGTTGGCCGCCGCCTTGACGGTCGCGGGCGTCTGCGCCGCGATCCCCTCGAGCTGCTTCTTATATTTGCCGGGATCGTTCGAGTAGAGCGTGCCCTCGGCCAGCGCGACCGCCTTGCCGCCGAAGCCGCCGACCGACTCCAGCCCCTGGACGCGGCCCGATACGAAACGGGTCACGGCGCGCTGCACCTCGTCGGCGGTCGGGCCGTTCTTCAGGAAATCGGCGAGGATCTCATCCATCCGCTTGTTGACCAGCGCCGGATCGACGCCGGGACGGACGATCGCCATCATGTTGAACATGCCGACCTGCGAGAAGGGACGGTCGCCCGCCGACACCTGCACCGCCAGCTTTTCCTGCTTGACCAGGATATTGTCGAGCCGCGACGAGGCCAGCCCGCCCAGGATCGAGCCGGCCACGACCAGCGAGGCGGTTTCGGGATCGTTCAGCCCCGGCACCGCCCAGTTGCGGCTGATCATGACGGCGGCGACGCGGTCCTTCATCTCCTCGTTGACGGGCGCGGGCAGCGTCGGGATGGTGACGGTCGGCAGCACGCTCTTCGGACCCGGCTGGATCGCACCGAAATATTTCTCGACCAACGGCTTGGCGGTGGCGACATCGATGTCGCCCGCCAGCACCAGCACGGCATTGTTCGGGCCGTAATGGCTGCGGAACCAGTCCTTCACCGTCTCCAACGAGGCCTGGTCGAGATCGGCCATCGAGCCGATGGTCGAATGGGCATAAGGGTGCCCCTCGGGGAACAGGCCGGACAGGATCTTGTACTGGGTCAGGCCGTAAGGCTGGTTGTCGCCTTGGCGCTTCTCGTTCTGGACGACACCGCGCTGCTCGTCGAGCACCCCTTGCGTCACCGCGCCGAGCAGATAGCCCATGCGGTCCGATTCCAGGAACAGCGCCCGGTCGAGCGCGGCGGTCGGCACCGTCTCGAAATAATTGGTCCGGTCGAAATAGGTGGTGCCGTTATAATCGGTGGCGCCCACCGACTTGAGCGGTGCGAAGAAATCGCCCGGCGCATTTTCCGAGCCGTTGAACATCAGATGCTCGAACAGATGCGCAAAACCCGTCTTGCCCTTGGGCTCATGCTTCGACCCGACGTCATACCACACGCTGACCGCCACGACGGGCGCCTTGCGGTCGGTATGGACGACGACGCGCAGGCCGTTCTTCAGCGTGAAGGTCTGATAGGGGATGTCGACCGCCTTCACGAGCGCCGAGACGGGCGCGGGCTTGGCGGCGGCCACGGTCTTCGGCGCGGCCTGGGCCAGAACGGCCTGCCCCGGCACGACGAACGCAAGGGCGGCGGCGCCGGTCAGCGCCACGGACTTGATACGCATCTTTTTGAGTCTCCCCACTCAGGTGTATGGCCCGAGCATAGCGCCCGCGCGGCGGACCGCAATCCGGCGTGACGCATGGATTTCAGCAGGAAAGCCTTTCGACCCTTTCGTTATCGAAACGGCCATCCCATGTTGCGGACAGGAAATTCCGCCCACCCCTTGTGTTGCCAAAATGCAACACCATCTGACCTGGAAAGCGACAGGAAGACCAGATGAACCTCGAAAAATTCACCGACCGCGCGAAAGGCTTTCTGCAAGCCGCGCAGACCGTGGCGATCCGCAACAGCCATCAGCGTATCGCCCCCGAACACCTGCTCAAGGCGCTGATCGAGGACGATCAGGGCATGGCGTCCGGCCTGATCCAGGCGGCGGGCGGCGATGCCAAGCGCGTCGAGCGCGAGACCGATGCGGCGCTCAGCCGTATTCCGGCCGTCTCCGGCTCGGGTGCACAGAGCTCGCCCGGCCTCGACAATGACCTGGTCCGCGTGCTCGACCAGGCCGAACAGGTTGCGCAGAAGGCGGGCGACAGCTTCGTCACCGTCGAGCGGTTGCTGCTGGCGCTGGCGCTCGCCTCCACCACGGCGGCGGGCAAGGCGCTGGCGGCGGGCGGGGTGAACCCGCAAGCCCTGAACGGCGCGATCGAACAACTTCGCCAGGGCCGCACCGCCGACACGGCGGGCGCGGAGGACCGCTATGATGCGCTCAAGAAGTTCGCCCGCGACCTCACGCAAGTGGCGCGCGACGGCAAGCTCGATCCCGTGATCGGCCGCGACGAGGAAATCCGCCGCACGATTCAGATTCTCGCGCGCCGGACCAAGAACAACCCCGCGCTGATCGGCGAGCCCGGCGTCGGCAAGACCGCGATCGCCGAAGGCCTCGCCCTGCGTATCGCCAATGGCGACGTGCCCGACACGCTGAAGGACCGCAAGCTGATGGCGCTCGACATGGGCGCACTGATCGCGGGCGCCAAATATCGCGGCGAGTTCGAGGAGCGGCTGAAGGGCGTGCTCGACGAGGTGAAGGCCGCCGAAGGCGACATCATCCTGTTCATCGACGAGATGCACACGCTGATCGGGGCTGGGAAAGGCGACGGGGCGATGGACGCCTCCAACCTCTTGAAGCCCGCTCTCGCTCGCGGTGAGCTTCACTGCGTCGGCGCAACCACACTCGATGAATATCGCAAATATGTCGAGAAGGACCCCGCACTCCAGCGGCGGTTCCAGCCGGTCTTCGTCGGCGAGCCCACGGTCGAGGACACCATCTCGATCCTGCGCGGACTGAAGGAGAAATACGAACTCCATCACGGCGTGCGCATCACCGACGGCGCGCTGGTGGCGGCGGCGACCTTGTCCAACCGCTACATTACCGACCGCTTCCTGCCCGACAAGGCGATCGACCTGATGGACGAGGCCGCCAGCCGCATCCGCATGGAGGTGGAGTCCAAGCCCGAGGAGATCGAGACGCTCGACCGCCGCATCCTGCGCCTGAAGATCGAGCGCGAGGGACTGCGCCGGGAAAGCGACGCCGCCAGCATCGACCGGCTCGGTCATCTGGAGGAGGAACTGGCGAACCTTGAGGAACAGTCGCACACGCTGACCCAGCGCTGGCAGGCCGAGAAGGACAAGATCGCGGGCGAGGCCAAGCTGAAGGAACAGCTCGACCAGGCGCGCATCGAACTCGACCAGGCGCAGCGCAGCGGCGACCTCGCGAAAGCGGGTGAGCTTTCTTATGGCCGTATCCCCCAGCTGGAGAAGCAGCTGGCCGAGGCGCAGTCCGCGACCGAAGGCGCGATGCTGCGCGAGGAAGTCACCGCCGACGATATCGCGGGCGTGGTCAGCCGCTGGACAGGCGTGCCGGTCGACCGGATGATGCAGGGCGAGCGCGAGAAGCTGCTCCGCATGGAGGAGGTCATCGGCAAGCGCGTCATCGGACAGGAGGATGCGGTCCGCGCCGTTTCCACCGCCGTCCGCCGCGCGCGTGCCGGGCTACAGGACCCGAACCGGCCGCTGGGCTCGTTCCTGTTCCTCGGTCCGACGGGCGTGGGCAAGACCGAACTGACCAAGGCGCTCGCCGAATTCCTGTTCGACGACCCTTCCGCCATGGTGCGCATCGACATGAGCGAGTTCATGGAGAAGCACAGCGTCGCCCGGCTGATCGGCGCTCCTCCCGGCTATGTCGGCTATGAGGAAGGCGGCGTCCTGACCGAGGCGGTGCGCAGGCGGCCCTATCAGGTCGTGCTGTTCGACGAGGTGGAGAAGGCGCATGGCGACGTGTTCAACGTGCTGCTCCAGGTGCTGGACGATGGCCGCCTGACCGATGGCCAGGGGCGGACGGTCGACTTCTCGAACACGCTGATCATCCTGACCTCGAACCTGGGCAGCCAGTATCTGGCGGCGGTCGAGGACGGACAAAGCGTCGAGAGCGTCGAGCCGCAGGTGATGGAGATCGTGCGCGGCCATTTCCGTCCCGAATTCCTCAACCGGCTGGACGAGATCATCCTGTTCCACCGGCTGGGCCAGAGCCATATGGGCCCGATCGTCGACATCCAGGTCGGCCGCGTCGCCAAGCTGCTGGCGGATCGCAAGATCGGCCTACACCTGACCGACGCTGCGCGCGAATGGCTGGGCCGGGTGGGCTACGACCCCGTCTATGGCGCACGCCCCCTGCGCCGCGCGGTCCAGCGCCACCTCCAGGACCCGCTGGCCGAGGAAATCCTGCGCGGCAACGTCAAGGACGGCGCGACCGTGACGGTCGACGAGGGCGACGGTAAGCTGGCACTGTCGGTCGCCTGAGCCCGTACGAGGCCGGGAAACCGTCCCGGCCTCGCCCCCTCAGACGGGAACCGGCCCGCGCCTCACGCATAACGGCGACAGGGCGCGGCTCGGATCACGGCCAAAGAAGAAGGGGCGGCTCCCATAGGAACCGCCCCCGAGTAAGGCTCGCCGAAGCGAACCCTGGGGTTAGAAGTTGAACTTGGCGCCAGCGCGGAACTGGCGGCCGAAGATGCCGTCGCCGCCCTGCACCGCATTGTACAGATACGCGCCGTAGGTGACCGGATCGACCGGGGGCAGGCGGTTGAAGACGTTCAGGACGTTCACATAGAATGTGAACTTGTCGTTGACCTTGAACGACGCGTTCGCGTCCGCAGTGATGTAGCTCTTCACGCGGCAGCCGAAATAGGCCGGCGCCTGGCCGCAATCCTTGTACGCGTCGCCCTGGTCCATGGCCGACAGGTCATAGCCCGAGGTGTAGTTGACCGTCCCCGTCAGCGCGAAGTCGCCGAAGTCGAAGGTGTTGACCCAGTTGCCCTTCCACTCGAACGTGCCCGAACCGGCCGTCAGGTTAAAGTTGCCCAGCGTGTCGACATAGGTCTGGCGCTTGCCGTCCACCGTCGTGCTCAGCTCCAGGATCAAGCTGGCGTTCAGGTTGGTGTTCCAGCGGAACGAACCGAAGTCGTAAAAGCCGTTCATGCCGAAATCGATGCCTTCGGACTTGATCGTCTGGGCATTGATGAGCTGCGAACGGACGAAGGCGATCTTCGGCGTGGCGTTCGGGTTGTTCACGTCGACCGCATCGGGGATGACCGTGAAGCCGCCGGGGATCGCGGTGCCCGCATAATAGGCGGCGATCGCAGGCGACAGGTCGGGCGTGGTGATCGCCCCGGTCTTGCGGATGTTATAGTAATCCACGGTCAGCGACAGGCCGCGCACCGGATCGACCTTGATACCGGCGGTGAAGCTGCGCGACTTTTCAGGCGCCAGATCCTGCGATGCCAGCGTCGTCTGGCCGATCGAGTAGTTGGAGATATAGCCCGAGCAGTTGGTCGGCGTCTTCTGCGAACAGATCTGACCCGCGCCCGGGTTGATGCTGTACTGGCTCAGGAAGGCGTCGGGGATGCTGCTCAGCGACTGGGTCACATAACCCGTGGTGGGCAGCGCGTTCGCCTCGCCGAAGGACGGGATACGGAAGCCGCGCGAATAGGTGCCGCGCAGCGTCACCTGGCGGATCGGCTTGAAGATCGCACCGAACTTCGGCGAGAAGGCGCTCTGACCGCTCGAATAATGGTCGTAGCGACCCGAGGCGTTCAGCGTCAGCTGATCGACGACCGGCGCGTTGACCTCGTAGAAAGCCGACGAGACGGTACGGTTGCCCTTGGTGCCGAACGCATTCAGGCGGAAATAGCGCTGGGTCGGCCCGTTTTCGTCCGAATTGGCGCTGGGCGCGTCGATCGCTTCGTAGAAGATCGAGCCGCCGACCGCGACGCGCAGGTCGCCGCCCGGCAGGGTCATGATCGCCTTGCCCAGCGTGAACTGCGCCTGGAGCAGGTCCGAGCTGTCGTTGGTGATGTTGGTCGGCGTCAGATAGTTCAGCGTCGCCTGGCTGTTCTGGCCCGGGTTGACGAAGTTGTAGCTGCCGTCCTTGATCACATCGAGCAGGTGCTGGATGTAGACATAGCCGTTCTGGTCGAGGCGCAGATCGGTGTGCATCGCGGTCGCATCGAAGCGATAGTCGACGTCGTTCAGGATCGTGCCGTTGATCCCGAAGGCGGCGCGGTAGACGCGGCTGCGGGTGTTGGTCGATTCGAAGCTGTTCGGCAGCTGGCCGACCAGACGCGCGACCTGCCCTGCGGCGGCGAACGGATTGTTCGGGTTCAGCGTCCCGTTGGTGATGTTGCACGCGCCGACCGTCGTACGCGGGCACACATAGACCGGCAGCGCCAGGATCGCCGAGTTGGGATCGATCGCCGAGGTCGGGTTCTGTGACGTCGAATATTGCGGGAACAGGATACCGGCGGGGGCATTGGCGCGGATCACCGTCGGGGTGCCCGTATAGCTGGTCGTCGCCTGCTGGAAATTGACCTGAAGATAGGCTTCGGACGTGTCACCGATCTTGGCGGTGAAGCGCGCCGAACCGCCGACACGCTCGATGTCCGGGGTGATGTTGCCGTACAGGCGCTGGGTGTCGACCTGACAGACCGTGCCCGGTGCGGTGGCGTTGGCGGGCAGCGCCAGTTCGGCTGCAGTGGGGTTGTACGGATTACCGGTGAGGCAGCCCGCCGCCGGGTTCAGCAGCTGATAGCGGCCGAGCGCGGTGGTGTTGGTCGCATCCGCCGGGCGGACATAGAAGTTCGGCGTGTTGATCGCGAAGCCGTTTGTGAACTGGTTGTTCGCGTCCAGGCCGTTGGCGATGTTGTTCGGACCGCAAACCAGCGAGCCGGTGCGGTTGGAGCAGATGCCGCGCTCGTCGCTGGTGTTGTAGGGCGCGGGCAGCTGGCTCGCACGGACGCCTTCTGAGCGATAATAGAAGCCGCTGACATAGGCGTTATAGCCCTGCTCATCCAGGTCGCCGGTGCCTGCGGTCAGCGAGACGCGCTGGTTGGCGTTGTAGCCGCGCTGCGAGATACCCGCCTCGGCGCGTCCCATCACGCCCTTCACCGAACGCTTGGTGATGATGTTGACCACACCCGCGATCGCGTCCGCGCCATAGCTCGATGAGGCGCCGTCGCGCAGCACTTCGACGCGGTCGACGATGTCATCTGGAATGGTGTTCAGATCGACGAAGTTGCGCGTGCCGTCGTCCGACAGCGGGTAATAGGCGGCGCGCAGGCCGTCGAACAGCACCAGCGTCGAATTGGTCGACAGGCCGCGCAGCGACACCGACGAGGCACCGCTCGCAAAGGCGCCATTGGCGGTGAACGAGTTGGTCAGCGCCGGGCCGTTGTTCGAAGCCAGCGCCTGGATGCCCGCCTGCACCGTGTTGATGCCGCGCACGTCGAGATTCTCGGCGGTGATCGTCGATACCGGCGACACGCCAGTATCGGCACCGCGAATGATCGAGCCGGTAACGACGATATCGCCGCCGGTGCCCGCATCCGCCTGTTCGGCGCCCTGCGCCACTTGGGCATTGGCTTCGGCATTCTGATTGGCGGCCGGCACGCTCTGCGCAAACGCGGGCGCGCCCAACAGCATCGACAGCGGCGCAACGGTAGCCAACAGGCCCAGCTTGCGCGGCCCCATCCACGAATAGGTCATGGTCTATACCCCTTTTCCCGTCCGGCGTCCGATTTCGGCTCGCCGGTTTACCTGACTTCATGAAACGGAATTTCCGTTCCGTAACCGAATGTTGCTTGATTGGTACGGAGCAGTGCCATTGTAAAGATGGGAAAAATGCAACGGGCGACCGAGCGTTACGCCATGACGGATGGGACATATACTCTTACGCAAGGTCATGATATCGATTGCATGAGGTGCTTCACGTGACACCTCTGACACATTTTGCGACAATATTTTTGACGTAATGTCGGATCAAAACGTGTCGCGCCAATCCACGCCGGGATCAAAAATGGTGATGGGACAGCCAATCCGTGGATGCTTCGGGTGCCCCGTCTGGATCACGTCTGCCGAAGACGCACAAAAAAAGGGCGGTGGCCGAAGCCACCGCCCTGATGAGGCAGTCCTGTTATCGGATCAGAACGTAACGCGCGCCGTGACCGAGAACAGACGACCCAGCGGATCGTAGGTCGACGGATAGGTGTTGCCGCTGTTGAAGCTGGTCGAACCGATCGACGCACCGACGAACGGCGGCTTGCGATCAAACACGTTGCGCACCGCGAACAGCAGCGAGAAACGGTCGGTCGCCTGGAAGCGCGTGGTCAGGTCGAAATAGTGATAGGCCTTGATCCGCTGGTAAGCGGCGACAGGACCACCACCTGCGGCGATATCGTCGGCCAGGGCCAGCGGCTCATACTTGGCCGGGGCCAGGTAACGCCACAGGACCGACAGATCGACCTTGTCGATGGTCAGCGTGGTACGCTGGTTGAACGAGAACTCCGGCTGGATCGAGATGCAGTTCACCGAATAATAGCTGGTGCACTCGCGGTAGATCGAAGTCGGCGTCGCCTGATACTTCGAAAGGCTGGTCCAGTTGCCGATGAAGTTCAGGGTCAGCTTGCCGAAGCCCAGATTGTGGCGGTAATTCGCCGCCAGATCGATACCGTCGGTCAGCAGCTGGCCGATATTGGCCAGCGGCACCGGCAGGCCGGGCGTGTCCGCCGCGCTACCGTCAAGGCCGCCGGTCAGCGGGTTACGACGGATACCCGTGCAGGCCGCGCTGGTCGCGCTCGCTGCAGTCAGATTGCCGAAGCAGCCATTGATCACGTCACCGACGGTCGGCGACCCGATCGCGTTGTCGACCTTGATGTTGTAATAATCGACGGTCAGCGAGAAGCCCGACAGGAAGGTCGGCTGGATCACCGCCCCGACCGTGAAGGTGCTGGCCTTTTCGACGCCCAGATTGGGGTTGCCGCCACCCGTGGTGTTGATCTGCCCCGACGAACCGTTGAGGATGTTGCCGATGGTCGATGCCGGAGCACCCTGCGCCAGGCAGACCGCGCGCAGATTGGCATTGGTGGTCGGCGCCGCACCGGCGCAAGGATCGACCGACAGATTGTCGAGCCCGGTCACGACCGGCGAGAAGAGCTCGCCGATATTCGGGGCGCGAACCGCGCGGTTGTACAGCGCGCGCAGCTTGAACGAAGCCACCGGCTCCCAGCTGCCGCCGACCTTCCAGGTCCAGTTGCCGCCCGAGCGCGAATAGTCCGAATAACGGGCACCCGCTTCGAGGTTTAGGCTGCGGAAGAAGGGCTTGTCCTCGACGACCGGGACGTTGAGTTCGACGAACCCTTCCTTCACGTCATAACGACCGCTGGCATCCGGGCTCGCCGCACCATTGCCGAGCACTTCGCCAGGCGTCTGGGTGGCCGCATCCGACGTCGTGCGGGCGGTATATTTGCGATACTCGCCGCCGAACGCGATGCTGATCGGAGTTTCGGCGAACGGGCTCGACACGCCGAAGTCACCCGAGATGACGCCGCGCAGGGTGCCGAGCGTCGTCAGGACCGAGCTGCTGGTGTTCACGCCGAGCAGGAAGCCCAGCTGGTCCGAGGTGATGCTGCCGGCCGGGCCGAACAGGTTGATCGGAACGCAGTTGTTGGCGGTGTTGATGCAGCTCGTGGTGCTGGTCGCGAGTGCCGCCTGACGGAGGCGCGACAGCAGGCCGTTGCCCGATTGACGCTGAACGTTCTCGCTCTCGCCATAGGCGCCGAACACGTCGTAGTTGAAGTTGCCGACCAGTGCGCCGCGGACACCCGCGCGGATGTTGAACAACTGGGTCGTGTATTCGCTGATACGCGGCCCGGCCTCGACGAAGCGACGCGATGCCGAGGTATTGAAGGTACGATAGTTCGGATCGGTGGTGCTGGTGGCGCCGTAATAGCTGTTGCACTGCGCCTGGGTCGGCGCCTGACGGCCCGCCGTGTTGGGATCGGCATCGACGGCGTTCAGACAGAAGGTGTCGCGCACACCACCCGAGAGATACGGGTTGCTGATCGGAATGGTCAGCGTGTTGCCGAACGTTCCCGACGGCGCGATGATGGTCGAAACCGTGTTCTTCGAGAACATCGCCTGGCTGTAGAATTCCAGGTGATCCGACACTTCATACTTCGACGAACCGAAGATGTTGAAGCGGCGGAACGGCGTCTGATAGATGTTGTACGGATTGAAGTTGAACCGCGAATAGATCGGAACCAGAGCCGTGCCGGTGCTGTTCAGCTGACGCGTACCCACGCCGGTTACCGAGAAGACGCCCGGGACGGTCGTGCCCGAGCCACCGGCCGCGCCGGTGTAGGAATCGATCGACTGCACGCCAAAATCACGATCGCCCTGATAGACGGGGTCGGTTTCCTGATAGCCAAGGCTCAGCACCGCATTGCCGCGGCCGTCATCCATATTGGCACCGACGGTCAGTTCGGCGCGATAGCTGTGGCCGTCGCCCTTGCCCGTGATCTGGTCGGTCAGCGACGCGTCGACGCCCGAGAAGTCGCTGCGCGTGATGAAGTTGATGACGCCTGCAACCGCGTCCGCGCCATAGGTCGTGGACGAACCGCCGGTCAGCACGTCGGTGCGCTCGATCAGCGCCAGCGGAATGTTGTTGAGGTCGGTCGCGCCGCCCAGGCCTGCGGGCGCGATACGTGCGCCGTCGAGCAGGATCAGGTTGCGGTTGGTGCCAAGGCCGCGCAGGTTGGCGAAGGACGCACCGCCGTTACCGTTGTTCACCTGCGAACCGATCGACGGAACCGCACCCGGCAGTTCGCGCAGGATCTGCTCGGCGACGTTGACCTGACGGAGCTGGATTTCTTCCTGGCTGACGACGGTCACCGGGCTGGTCGCGATGATGTTCGGATTGCGGATCAGCGTACCGGTGACGACGACGTCGCCGCCCTGCGTGGTGGAGCTGGTGGACTCGTTGGTCTGGACACCGGGCTCCTGTGCGGCGGTCGGCGCGGCGACCGGCGCATTGCCGGCCTGATCCGTCGTCTGCGCGAAAGCGGGAACGGCGCCGAAAATGGCGCTTCCGGCCAGCAAGCTGGACGCCAGCAACTGGCCTCGCATGAACTGCTTCATATCTTACCCCTTTTGTCGCCCGTTTGACCGGGCCGATCATTAGCGCAGGTTAACCCTGCTGCTGGGGGCAGCCTAAACGGCTGGTAAAACCTTATACAATCGTGAATTGAAAGATTATGTCCTTTTTGCTGCGTTGTAGCATAAGTGCAACAGGACCGCGCTCCCTAGGCGCAAGCGGGACGCGCGACCGTGGTCAGGTAATAAAATAAGCATATTGCCTATGTCGCGTTCCGGACGGATATCGTCGTTCGGGGGCGCACCGAACGGCCTTCGGAATGGGAGATGCATGATGACGCTTGGTCTGCTTCTGGCATTGGCAGCGCAAAGTTCGACCACAGCCACGCCCGCAAAGCCCCCGGCCGATCCGGTCACGGCCGAAAAGCCGATCTGCCGCCGCATCGTCGAGACGGGATCGTTCGTGAAAGCCAAGAAGCTGTGCATGACACGCGAGGAATGGGCCCGTCAGCGCGAGGCGAGCCGCGATCTTGCGCAACGGGCCGTGTCGGATGGCTCCGGCCGAGCAGGCGGGAACTGACCATGATGAGAAACGGGTTGATGGCGCTCGTTGGAACGGTGTCGATCCTGGCCGCCATTCCCGCCGGTGCGCAGGATGGGGCCGCCGTACGCCAGGTCGATGAATTGTCCCGGTGCAAGGCCATCGCCCAGGATAGCGCGCGCCTGGCCTGTTATGACCGCGCCGCTGCCACCATCCTGGCATCGCGCGCGTCCGGTGAGCTTATGGTGATGGACCGAAAGACCGTCATCGCCCGCAAGCAATCCCGGTTCGGCCTCGCCACCCCGACGAGCGACATGTTCGGCGGTGGAAAGGACGACGACAATACCGAGGTTCGCCAGATCGATACCAAGATCGCGTCGGTGAAGGCAGCCAACAGCTATGGCCGGTGGAATCTGGAATTGGCCAACGGCTCCGCCTGGCAGACGATCGATGCCCTAACCTTTCCCCCCGACCCCGGCGACAAGATCGTCCTGAAGGAAGCGCCGCTCAGCGGCTATCGCGCCTCGATTGCGGGCGGGCGCTCGGTTTTGGTCAAGCGTATCCGCTGACCCGGTCGGGTCACGGCATCGGCCCCGTCACCAGCAACGGGTCGAGCTTGCGGCCGCGCCATTGCAGGCTCCAGTGGAGATGCGGCCCGGTCGCGCGGCCCGTGGCGCCGACCGCGCCAATCGGCTGGCCCTGGCGGACATGATCGCCGACGCGGACATCGATCCGCGACAGGTGCAGGAAGGCGCTGTTCAGCCCCTGGCCGTGGTCGAGCATCAGCAGATGCCCCTCCAGCGTGAAGGGCTGCTGTGCGGCGAGGATCACGACGCCGTTGGCGGGCGCGCGGACGATGGTGCCGGTGGGAACCGCGACGTCGGTGCCGGAGTGATAGCTGCCCGGCTCGCCGCGATAGACGCGCTGCGCCCCGAACAGGCCCGAGATGCGGCCCGTCACCGGCCATTGCAACGCCTGGCGCCAGCCCTCCGCATCGGTCGCCAGCGCGCGGGCAGCCCGGATCTGGGCGAGTTCGGGGGGACGCAGCCGCTGGAACTCGGGATCGGGGACGGGATATTTGGGCAGCGTGTTCAGCCGCTCGATCCGCCAGTCGCGCGGTGCGATGGTCAGCGGCTGCCGCACCATGTCGTCCGTCGGCCAGGGTCGCGAGCAGCTCGGCGGACGGCCCGGCGTCGCGGTCGAACCCGGCCAGGAAGGATCCGTCCGGGGCCAGCGGCACGGCCTGTCCGTCCAGCGTCACCGATACCGCGCCGGTCGGCCCCTGCCCCCGGATCAGGCCGCCCTGGCTCAGCTGCCCGGTCCAGCGGAACGGGGTCACGGGCGCGGCAACGGTGGGCGGCGCGGGGCGCGGCGTCGATGCGGTGGGCGGCGCCACCATCGGCTCACCCGGCGCGACGCATCCGGTCAGCGCCAACACCAGCGTCCCGACGCCCCACGCCCTCATTGCGGCGCGAGGACCTTGGCGGTCGCTTCCGCATCGGCATAGGCTTCCTGCCGCGCTGCGCTCCAATATTTCAGGTCTTCGAGCGGAATGCGCCGCCCCGTCACCGCGCAGACGACATGATCGCCCGGCGACAGGACACGAAAGCCATTGGCCATATAGTGAAGCCGCGCGGGGCGATCGGTGTTCGACATCAGCATGTTGGTCTCTTTCGCGGTCAAAGGAGCGTCGGCTGATCCGGCTTGTCCTGTTTGGGCTGCTGCTCCCGCCTGGGCTTGTCATAGGTTTTGGCGGCGGGCCGCTCAAGCCCGGCCGCCTCGACCGCCACGTCCACCGTGCCGTCGCGGAACCGCAGGGTCAGCGTGTCCGCCGCCCGCGCCGCCTCCGCCGAGGACAGGGTCTCGCCGCCCGGCCGCGCGGTGATGCGGGCATAGCCGCGCTCCAGGATACGGTCGGGGTTAAGCGACTGAACCAGCCGCCAGGTCGAGGCCAGCCGGTCGCGCCCGCGCTCGACCTGTCGCTCCAGGATCGCCGGGCGCAGCGCAGCGCCTGCCCGGTCCAGCCCGCCGCGCGCCAGCGTCACCCGCCGCTCCAGCCCGCGATCCAGCCGCGCCCCCGCCTCGTCCGCCCGCTGGCGCTGCGGCCCCAGCAACTGGTCGCGCTTGGGCAGCAGCCGCGCCATCGCGTCGAGCCGCTCGCGGCCGCGCTCGACATAGCGGCGCGCGCAACGTTCGGTACGCTGGCGATGGCTGGCGACCGTCAGGCGCAGATCGGCCAGCACCGGCACCGCGATCTCCGCCGCCGCCGTCGGGGTCGGCGCACGCAGATCGGCGGCATAGTCGCACAGGGTCGTGTCGGTCTCATGCCCCACCGCCGAGATGATCGGGATCGAGCATTCGGCGACCGCACGCACCACGACTTCCTCGTTGAACGACCAGAGATCCTCGATCGAGCCGCCGCCGCGCGCGACGATCACCAGATCGGGGCGCGGCACCGAGCCGCCGGGCGCGATCGCGTCGAAGCCTCGGATCGCGGCGGCAACCTCGTCCGCCGAGCCCGCGCCCTGCACCTTGACCGGCCAGACGATGACATGGGTCGGGCAGCGATCCTCCAGCCGGTGGAGAATGTCGCGGATCACCGCGCCGGTCGGCGAAGTGACGACGCCGATCACCGGCGGCATGAAGGGAAGCGCGCGTTTCCGCTCGCGCGCGAACAGCCCCTCGCCCGCCAGTTTCGCCTTCAGCTTCTCGAACAACGCCATCAGCGCGCCCGCGCCCGCCAACTCCATCCGTTCGACGACGATCTGATATTTGGACCGGCCGGGGAAGGTGGTCAGGCGGCCGGTGGCGATCACCTCGATCCCGTCCTGCGGCTGGAAGGGCAATGTGTTCGCCGCGCCCTTCCACATCACCGCGTCGATGACCGCATTCTCGTCCTTCAGGCTCATATAGACATGGCCCGAGGTGGCGCGCTTGTACCCGGAAATCTCGCCGCGCAGGCGGACATGACCGAATTCGCCCTCCACCATCCGCTTCAGCTTCAGGCTGAGTTCGCCGACCGATAGCGCGAGCGCGTTGTCGCCGGCGATCTCCTCGGCTACCAGCCTCGAACTTTCGTCATAGGGATAAGGATCGGGCATGAACGTCCTGCTGCTGGGATCGGGTGGCCGCGAACACGCGCTGGCGTGGAAGCTGGCACAGTCGAACGGGTTAGATACGCTCTACGCCGCGCCCGGCAACCCCGGTATTGCCGCGCACGCGACCTGCGTCGCGCTGAACGCGACCGATCACGCCGCCGTGGTCGCTTTCGTCAAGGAACATGGCGTGGGCCTGGTCGTGGTCGGCCCCGAGGCGCCGCTGGTCGATGGCCTGGCCGATTCGCTGCGGGCCGAGGGTATCCCGGTGTTCGGGCCGAGCAAGGCCGCCGCGCAGCTGGAGGGGTCGAAGGGCTTCACCAAGGACCTGTGCCGCCGCGCCGACATCCCGACCGCCGGTTATGTCCGCGTCAACACGCTGGCGGAGGCGCAAGCCGCGCTTGCCGGCACCTTCGGCCTGCCGGTCGTCATCAAGGCCGACGGCTTGGCGGCGGGCAAAGGCGTGACCGTCGCCTTCACCAAGGCCGAGGCCGAGGGCGCGATCACCGACCTGTTCTCCGTCCCCGGCGCCGAGGTGGTGATCGAGGAATTCCTGGAGGGCGAAGAGGCGAGCCTGTTCGTCCTGACCGATGGCGAGGCACTCCTGCCTTTCGGATCGGCACAGGATCACAAGCGTGTCGGCGACGGCGATACCGGCCCGAACACCGGCGGCATGGGCGCTTACAGCCCCGCGCGCGTCCTGACGCCCGAGCTGGAGCGGCAGGCGATCGACCGGATCGTCCGCCCCACCGTCGACACGCTTCGCGCCGAGGGGACGCCGTTTTCCGGCGTGCTCTATGCCGGGCTGATGCTGACCGAGCAGGGGCCGAAGCTGATCGAATATAATGCCCGCTTCGGCGATCCCGAATGCCAGGTGCTGATGCTGCGTTTCCAGGGCGATCTGCTGGCGGTGATGCTGGCGGTGGCCGAGGGGCGGCTGGCCGAGCTGCCTGCGCCTGCTTTCTCAGAGAACCCGGCGCTGACCGTCGTCATGGCGGCCGCAGGCTATCCCGGCACGCCCAAGGCGGGTGGCATCATCGATGCGATCGACGCCGCCGAGGCGACCGGCGCGGTGGTGTTCCAGGCGGGCACCCGGATGGACGGCGAACAGCTGGTCGCCAGCGGTGGCCGCGTGCTGGCCGTGACCGCCAGCGCCGCCACGGTCGGCGAGGCGCAGGCCGCCGCATACCGCGCGGTCGATGCAATCCGCTTCCCCGATGGCTTCTGCCGCCGCGACATCGGCTGGCGCGAGGTTGCGCGCGAAGCGGGAACCGAGGCTTGATCCCAGTGATTGGGGTTCGCGACGCGGGCCCCGGGGCCAATGGGTGGACAATAGGGTAACGCCATGAACGACACGACAGCAGCACCGGCGACAAGCCTCATCCCCGATGGCGTGGCGGCCATCACGACCATCCATTTCGTCCTGCTCGCCATCGTCGCGCTGGCGGCGATCGCGATGATCGTGGTCGGGATGCGCCTGAAGCACCGCCGCAAAAAGGCCGCACGCCGGGTGGAGGAAAATGCGCAGGAAGCCGGGCTCTCGGTGCGCCAGCCCGACCGCAAGCCGATCAGCGAAGCCTCGCTGACCGAGCCCAAGGCGAGCCCGACGCCCGCTCCGGCTCCGGCGCCGGCGCTAGCCCCTACCCCAGCCGCACCGCCGCCCCCGGCCCCGACGCCAGCGCCCGTTCCCACGCCGGTCATGCCGACGCCCAGCGCGCCCGAAGAGCCGATGATCGCGGACGAGCCGCTGAACGACGAGCCGGTCGCCGCCGCCGCGCCGATGACCGCCAGCCCGGCCGCCGAAGCCGCGCCCGCTCCTGCTGAATCTCCTGCTGAACCGGCACGCCCGGAGGATCAGCCGATCACACTGCTCAAGGGCCTGGGCCCCAAGCTGACCCAGAAGCTGGCCGAACACGGCATCACCACGGTCGGCGACATGGCCGCGCTCAGCGAGGCACAGGCACAGGCGCTCGATGCGCAGCTGGGGGCCTTTTCGGGCCGCATGGCGCGCGACCGCTGGCTGGAACAGGCGCGACTGCTGGCGGCGGGCGACCGTGCGGGGTTCGAGGCGGTGTTCGGGCGGCTCTGACGGAACGCCCCGCCGCCCGGCCGGTTGAGCCGCGATGACCACGCTCGATCCCGGCACCACCGCCCTTATCCTCATCGACCTGCAACAGGGCATCGTGCCGCATGCGGGCGGCCCGCGATCCGGCGACGAGGTGGTGGCGACCGCCAAGACGCTCGCCGCCCGCTTCCGCGAGGCGGGCGCGCCGGTCGTGCTGGTCCATGTCGGCTTCACGCCCGAGACGCTGCCCAGCCTCAACGCCGACCGCCCCAGCCTGCCGCCAGAGGGCACGCCGCCCGCCTTCAGCGACTTGGTCCCCGACGTGCGCCAGCCCGGCGACATCGTGGTGCTGAAGCATCATTGGGGAGCCTTCACCGGCACCGACCTGGACCTGCAATTGCGGCGGCGCGGCGTGCGCACGGTGGTGATTGCGGGCATCTCGACGAACATGGGCGTCGAATCGACCGCCCGCTCGGCCTGGGAACTGTCCTACGACGTAGTCATCGCCGAGGACGCCTGCGCCTCGCGCTCGGCTGAGCTTCACGCCTTCGCCATCGAGCACATCTTCCCGCTGTTCTCGCGGGTCGTGGCGTCGGGGGATATTGAATTGGCGTGACAGGCGCGAGCAAAGGCCGGGAATGATGGAAATCGACCAATGCGCCGTTAGACCGTGATGACATTGCGTTGAACCAAGCCGAGCCCCTCCCCTTCAGGGGAGGGGTTGGGGTGGGGCCTCGCCACAAACGGCGTGCTTGCGGAGGTGCCCCACCCCCGGCCCCTCCCCTGAAGGGGAGGGGTGAGTCCATCTCACCTCATCACGGGCTAACATAGCATCAGGACTTTTACGGTCCGGCCCGTTCTGCCTTTCCACTTTCCAACCGATCGCCAGTCCCGAACTGCTATTTGGACGAACTTGACCGGGATAAAAATCGCGATCGTGATGACCAGAACGGCTATCCTCCCCAAGACGTGACGAACCACGGGTCTTCATTTCCCATCGGACACCACCACGAGCCTATCGAATGTCCGCTATCGGAGCGTGCCGTTCCTCAAGCCTCGCTGACCAACAGCTTGTCGATCCGCCGCCCGTCCAGGTCCACCACCTCGAAGCGCCAGCCCTGTTCGACGAAGCTCTCGCCCTCGCCCGGCAGGTGGCGGAACACGGCCAGCGCCAACCCCGCGACGGTCGCGTAATCGCGGTCGTCGGGCAGATCGATGCCCAGCCGGTCGGCCAGCGCGTCCGCCGCCATGGTGCCCGCGACCAGCAGCGACCCGTCGTCGCGCTCGACCACCGAGGGCGCCTCGCCCGGATCGGCGTCAGAGGCGAATTCGCCTGCGATCGCGGCCAGCAGGTCGGACGGGGTCACGATCCCCTCGAAATGGCCGTATTCGTCATGGATCAGCGCCATCGGCACCTCGGCCTGGCGTAGCGCCAGAAGCACGTCCATCGCGTCGATCCGGTCGATCACGACCGGCGCCTTGCGCATCAGGTGCTTGAGGTCGAGCGGCTCGCCCCGGAACAGCGCCATGGCGATGTCGCGCGCCTGCACCACGCCGACCACCGCGTCGATCGAGCCCTCTCCCACCGGCAGGCGGGTGCGCGGGCTTTCCAGCAGCTTGGCGCGGATCGCCGCGTCGTCCAGCGTACAGTCCAGCCAGTCGATCTCGGTGCGCGGCGTCATCACCTCGCGCACCGGCCGGTCCGCGAGCCGCACCACGCCCGAGATGATCGAGCGCTCATGCTCCTCGATCACGCCGGACTTGGACGCCTCGGCCACGATCAGGTGAAGCTCCTCGGCCGTCACCTGATCCTCATTGTCGCGGTTCAGGCCCAGCAGCTTGAAGATCACCCCGCTGGTCGAATCGAGCACCCAGACGATCGGCGCGGTGCCGACCGCCAGCCAGCGCATCGGCACCGCGACGAAGGCGGCGATCGGCTCGGGCTTGCGCAGCGCGAATTGCTTCGGCACCAGTTCGCCCAGGATCAGCGAGGCATAGGTGGTCAGGCCGATGACCAGCGCGAAGCCCAGGGTCGCGGCGGTCGAAGGCGACACGCCGAGTGCCTCCAGCCGTGCCGCCGTCGGCGTGCCCAGGCTGGCGCCCGAATAGGCGCCCGCGATGATGCCGGTCAGGGTGATGCCGATCTGGACGGTCGACAGGAACTTGCCCGGATCGGCGGCCAGGGTCAGCGCGGCCTGCGCTCCTTTACGTCCGCTGCGTGCCATCGCCTCCAGGCGGGCACGGCGAGACGATACGATCGCCAGCTCGCTCATCGCGAATGCGCCATTCAACGCGACCAGCGCGAGAATGATGAGGACGTCGATCCACGGAAAGGGGGGCAGCGTTGCCATCGTTATGGGGTGCTCATAGCGGGCCGGACAGGGCTTCGACAACTCCTGTCGTCATGTTCCGTTCAGTTCACCTGCGGAACAAGGCGGTCCGACGCGGCGTTCCGGGGGTCGAGACGCCGTCCGAAACTAACAAGGATCATGTTTATGCGACTGCCCGCCAAATTTCTGACTGCCGCTGCGCTGTCCGCCCTCGTCGCCACCTCGGCCTGCACCACCGACCCGGAGACGGGGCAGCAGCGCCTGTCCAAGGCCGCGATCGGCGGCATCGGCGGCGCGGTCGGCGGCTATCTGCTGGGCGATCTGGTCGGCGGTCGTCGCGACCGTACCGAGAAGATCCTAGGTGCAGGCATCGGCGGCCTCGCGGGGGCTGGCATCGGCGCCTATATGGACAAGCAGGAGCGCGACCTGCGCGCCCGTACTGCGGGCACCGATGTGCAGGTGGTCCGCCAGGGCGACGACCTGCTGTTGAACCTGCCCTCGGGCATCACTTTCGCCTACAATTCGTCGCAGGTGCAGACGCAGTTCCGCCAGACGCTGGACCAGGTCGCCGACATCCTGTCGCAGTATAAGCAGACCTATATCGACGTGTATGGCCACACCGACTCGACCGGCAGCGCGGAATACAACCAGCGCCTGTCGGAGCAGCGCGCGACGTCGGTCGCCGACTATCTGGCGTCGCGTGGCGTGCAGCCCGCCCGCATCGGCACGCGCGGCTTCGGCAAGTCGCAGCCTATCGCGTCGAACGACACCGAGGAAGGCCGCGCCGCCAACCGCCGTGTCGAGATCAAGATCGTGCCGATCCGCGAGGGCGATCTGCGCTGATCGTTTCGCGATTCGCGAATGTGGGAAAGGGGCTCGGGCGGGATACCGTCCGGGCCCTTTTTTCGTGGATAGGCCGCGCTGGACGTTCAAGAAGTGTCATTCCGATCGATAGGGCAAATAGCATGTCGGTACGGGCGAAGATGATAAGATGGCTGGCCTCGCCATGGATGGCCGCCTTGTTGACGGGATTGCCGGCCTTCGTCGCGATGCTGATCCTGGACGCGTGGCATATCGCCCCGCATTCGCTCTGGCGCGGTGCGGTGGTAGGCGGAGCGAGCGGGGCCTTGGCGACCTATGTCATGGGCTGCGCCCAGAAGTGCGCCAGACAGCCTTGACGCCTTCCTATCGTCGCACCGCGAAGAAGTTGCGGAGCAGGTCAGCGGCCTCCCCCTCACCGATCCCGGCGTACACCTCTGGCCGGTGATGGCAGGTCGGTTGGCCGAAGAAGCGTGGGCCATGCTCTACCGCGCCGCCCTTGAAGTCGCTTGCGGCGTAATAGAGCCGGGCGATTCGGGAATGGGCGATCGCCCCGGCGCACATCGCGCAGGGCTCCAGCGTGACCCACAGGTCGCAATCCTCCAGCCGGTCCCGCCCCAGCATGACGGCCGCCGCGCGAATCGCCTGGATTTCGGCATGGGCGGTGGGGTCGTGCAGGCGGCGGGGCGCGTTGGCGCCGGTCGCGATGATCATACCGCCCCGCACCACCACCGCACCCACCGGCACCTCGCCCGCCAGCCCCGCCTGGATAGCGGCATCGAGCGCGGCGCGCATCGGGGCGGGGAGCGGAAACATCGTCCCTCCCTGCCCCGCGCCCGTCATCCGGGCAAGGGCGCTTCGGCGTGCTTGCTTTGGCCCACTTACTGGGCGTTGGTCTGGGTCGTGTCGGCGGGCTTTTCGACGCTCACCGTCGGCACCTCGACCGTCTTCTGGGTCGTGCCGACCGACACCTTGGGCCCTTCGGCGCGGAAGCTGGGCGCCTGGACGACCGCCGGGCGGGTCTGGTCGATGCTGATCCAGCCCATCGCCATGGCTCCGGCGGCCAGCAGGAGGACGATGCCCAACAGGACGAGAAAAGCGCGCATGATCCTGGCTCCCAAAGGTTCGTTGCCGTAACAACGCAGCCGACGAAGCGCAGTTGCACCGGCGATCGGCATGGCTGATCGTGGCGAATTGCAGGGGCGATTGCGGGGAATCGGTTGACGCCACCCCCCGGACGGGGTATCGGCGCGGCCTTTCCGGGCACTGCCTGAAACCAGGATAACGATCATGTCGCGCATTTGCGAGCTGACCGGCAAGGGCCGGCAGGTGGGTAACAACGTTTCCCACGCCAACAACAAGACCAAGCGTACGTTCCTGCCGAACCTGCAGAACGTCACGCTGATTTCGGACTCGCTCGAAAAGAGCGTGCGTCTTCGCGTTTCGACCCACGGCCTGCGCTCGGTCGAGCACAATGGCGGCCTGGACAACTGGCTGGTCAAGACCTCGGACGATCAGCTTTCGCTGCGCGTGCGTCGCCTGAAGCGCGACGTCGTCAAGAAGCTGGCCGCCGCCAAGACCGAAGCCGCCGCCGCTTAATCAGCGACGCGTCGGTTGACGGGTTAAAGCCCGCCGCTCCCCGGAGCGGCGGGTTTTCGTCGTTGTGGCATTGAGGTTATCCCTTGGCCTTCGACTTCGCTCAGGGTGAACGGAGGTTGGTAGGCGGGGCCTAATCCCTCGCTCCGTTCACCCTGAGCGAAGTCGAAGGCCACGCTGAAGCGCTAGCGAATCGCCTCGCGCTCCAGCCGGAACTTCAACAGATAGTTGCGCTGCAGGAACAGCTGGTTGTCGTCCGACACCAGCCACAGGATCGTCGCCCCCGCTTCCTGCGTCACCGCCACCCCTTCGAAATTGTCGTGGATCAGCGGCGAATCGAGTTCCGCGAGCAACTGCCCCTGCGCCACCCGCCCCGGCGCGATCTGCGCGGCGGGGACCAGCATGATGCGATTCGAGAAGCGGAAGGGCAGCCGGAAGCGCCGCTCGACGACCACCAGCGATCCGTCGGGCAGCGCGGCCGCATCGGCGACATCATGGTGCGGCGACACACGATAGGCGAAGCGCCGGGCATGGCCCTTCAGCGGATCGCTCGGGAAGATTAGCGCCTGACGGCTGTTGCGCCGCGATTCGTCGCTGTCGCGCCAGGCCTTGCGGCGCACCCGGCCCTCTTCGGAAATAGTGACGAACCGCCCATCGGGCATCCGTGCCAGCGATTCGGCACCGCCATTGGGCGGCCAGTCCTTCATGTCGCGTGGTGCGACGCGGCCCTCGGCACGGGCGAAATCCGGCGCATAACGCCAGATCTGATTATAGCCCTCAAACCCCACCCAGAATTGGCCCGTCTTCGGATCGACCGCCAGCGATTCGCTGTCGCGGTCTTCCTTCTGCCATCCCGTGCCGGGCCCGGCGGGCAGGTTGGAAAAGCGCAGATCGTGCGGCTGCCAGTCCGCCCCCATGCGAAAGCGGATGATGTTGCCGCCGTCGCTCAACAGCAGGAACTGGTCCCCCGTCACGGTCAGTGAGGAATAGCCACCGAAAGCAGGCAGGCGGCTCGTCAGCGCGATACCGCCCAGATAGGTCAGCGCCCCGACCCGCCGCCGCGACGGATCGCGAGGGTCCAGGTCGACCCGGTGCACATCCATCTGCGGCTTGCCCGCGAACAGCGCCAGCCGCTGCTCGCCCGTCCATCCCGGCACCAGGGCCAATATCAGCAGACAGGAGAGCAGAATGCGCATGATGCCTCATACGCATTGCGGCGCAGCACGACACCCCTTTCGCTAACCCCCCTGCTGCCCCGACCGGACGCGCCGCTGCCTGAACGGCGGATAACGGGGACATTCAGGAAGCGCTCAACGCGAATCGGCCAGAAGCAGTGCAACGACGACGGACGGGACCGTCGATCGACACGAGTTTCGGGAGTGAGACCATGATGAAGACCCTGACCCTGGCGGCGACCGCAATGGCGATGATCGGTGGCGCCGTGCTGCCCGCGACCGCCGCGGATGCGCACCGCTATCGCCGGGCCCATCATTCGGATCGCTATTATCGCGGTTATAACGACGGCGCCCGCGCCGAGTATCAGGCGAGCAAGTGCCGCCGCTCGGGCACGACCGGCACCATCGTCGGCGCGGTGGCGGGCGGCCTGCTAGGCCGGACCATCGACACCGATGGCGACCGCACGCTGGGCACGCTGATCGGTGGCGGTGCCGGTGCGCTGGCGGGCCGCGCGATCGAGCGGTCGGGCCGTCCGGGTTATTGCCGCTAAACAGTTAGGGCGGGCGGAGCCTGTATCTGCCCCACCCGCCCCAGTTTTCTCGCGTAGCGTATCGAGGACGGAACGCCGATCTCCCTACCGGAGGTCGGCGTTTTTGCCTTCAGAAGCACTCCTCCCCTGCGAGGGGGGAATGCAGGCGCTCCGCCTCAATACATATGCTGACCGCCGTTGATCGACAGGGTCGAGCCGGTGACGAAGCCCGCCTCGTCCGAGCAGAGGAAGGCCACGCCGCGCGCGATCTCATGCGCCTGGCCCAGGCGGCCGACCGGGATCTTGGCGACGATCTTCTCCAGCACGTCGGCGGGAACCGCGGCGACCATGTCGGTGTCGATATAGCCCGGCGCGATCGCGTTCACGGTCACGCCGACGCGCGCGCCTTCCTGTGCCAGCGCCTTGGTGAAGCCATGGATGCCCGACTTGGCGGCGGCATAGTTGACTTGGCCATATTGACCCGCCTGGCCGTTGATCGAGCCGATATTGACGATCCGGCCCCATTTGCGCTCGCGCATGCCGGGGAACACTGCCTTGGCCATGTTGAAGCAACCGCCCAGATTGGTGTCCATGACCTCTTTCCACATCTGGTAGGTCATCTTGAGCAGCGTGCCGTCACGGGTGATGCCCGCATTGTTGACGACGATATCGACAGGGCCGAGTTCCTCGGCGACCTGGGCGACACCCGCCTGCACGGCGTCATAATCGGCGACGTCCCATTTATACGCCTTGATCCCGGTCCGCTCCGAGAACTCACGCGCGCGCTCGTCATTGCCCGCATAATTGGCGGCGACGGTCACGCCCGCCTCCTTCAGGGCCAGGCTGATCGCCTCGCCGATACCGCGCGTACCACCCGTCACAATCGCGACCCGTGCCATTCAACCTCTCCCAAATTTCGATTGTGGCTTAAAAGGGGCATGCGCCCTCTGCAATGGCGAACACCGGGTGCAACGTAATATTACGCTACGGCAACCAGCCCTGAAGCTCGCGTTCGATTAATCCGCGCAGCATCGCGATACCGACATCACTGTCGTTAAGGCATGACAGATAGGCGAAATGGGTGCCGCCTGCGCCCTCGAAACTTTCGCGCCCGCGAATCGCCAGTTCTTCCAGCGTCTCGATACAGTCCGCCGAAAAGCCCGGCGCCAGGATCGCGACCTTGCGGATGCCGCGTCCCGGCAGCGCCTCCAGCACCGTATCGGTCGCGGGCTCCAGCCATTTGGCGCGGCCGAATCGCGACTGGAACGCGACCAGCAGTTCGCGGCCGTTCAGCGTATCCTTCATCGCCTCGGCCAGCAGTCGCGCGGTCTTGCGGCAATGGCAGTGATAGGGATCGCCCAGTTCCAGCGTCCGTTGCGGCATTCCGTGGAAGCTGGCGACCACCGCCTCCGGCTCGAAATCCAGCGAGGCGAGCTGCGCCTCCAATTGGGTCTTGAGCGCATCGATATAGAGCGCATCGTCATAATAGGGCGGCAGGGTGCGGATCGCGGGTTGCCAGCGCAGCGTGGCCAGATGCGCGAAGGCCCGGTCATTGGCGGTGGCGGTCGTTGCCGCGCAATATTGCGGATAGAGCGGCGCCAGCAGGATGCGTTCGCACCCCGCCGCCTTCATCGCCTTCACCTGGTCGGCGATGGCGGGACGACCATAGCGCATCGCCCAGTCGACCATCACGCCCGGCCCGAACGCGTCCTTCAGCGCCACGGCCTGCGCCCGCGTGATCGCGGCCAGCGGCGAGCCGTCGTCCCGCCACACCAGCGAATAGGCATGGGCGGACTTTTTCGGCCGGGTGTTCAGGATGATCCCGCGCAGGATCGGCTGCCACAACAGCGCCGGGATCTCGATGACCCGGCGATCCGACAGGAACTCGCGCAGATAGCGCTTCACCGACTTCGGATCGGGCGCATCGGGGGTTCCCAGATTCATCAACAGCACGCCGATCTTCGGGCGCGGGACGGGGGGATGGTCGGGCGGCAGCATCAGGCGGACAACTCCATCGGCAGGCTTCGTATCCGTGGGAAGCCGGGCAGGGTGGCGAGCGCATTGGCGATAGCGGGCGCGACCGGCGGCACGGCCAGCTCGCTCACCCCGCCGGGCGCTTCGTCGGAGGAAAGCAGTTCGACCGTGATGTCGGGCGTGTCGGCCAGGCGCGGCAGGTTCAGCGCGCCCAGCCGCGACGGTACGGCCCATCCCCGCTCGAACCCGACCGTGCCGCCGCGCAAGGCAGCCAGACCGAAGATCAGCCCGCCCTCGACCTGCTGACGCACGATATCGGGGTTCACCACCCGGCCGCAGTCGATGGCGGCGACCAGCCGGTCGACCACCGGGCGGCCATTCTCGTCCCGGTGCGTCTCCGCCATCACCGCGACATAGCTGCCACGAAAGCCGTGCGCGGCGACGCCCTGCCCACTGCCCGGCCCGCCACCTTCCCAGCCGCCCAGCGAGGCGGCGGTCGACAGGCACCGCGCCAGCCGGGGCTCCTGCCCCAGCATCGCGATCCGCCAGGCCAGTGGATCGGCCCCCGCCGCCCGGGCGCATTCGTCGATGAAGGACTCGGTGATGAAGCAGTTGGCGACATGCGCGCCGCCGCGCACATGACCGGTGGGGATGGGCAGCGATGCGTCGTGATGATGCACCGCCAGCGCCGGGATCGCATAGGGCGGCACCGCGCCACCCATCGCATAGGCATCGCCCCGCCCCTGCCCGCGCATCCCCCAGCGGACCAGCCCGGCGGGCATCACCCGCTCCGCCAGCGCCCGCCCGGTCGAGGGCGTAGCGACTCGGCCGCGCCAGCCGACCAGCTTGCCCCGCTCCAGCCGCGCGGTCATCCGGGCGATGGCGGGCGCGCGCCAGGCGTTGCGGCGCAGATCCTCGGTGCGCGACCATTGGACGTTGACCGGCCGCTTCAGCCTGGCCGCGACCGTCGCCGCCTGTGCCACCGCATCCTGCTCCAGCCCCTGGCCGAAGCCGCCGCCGATCGGCATGGCATGGACGATCACCCGATCCTCGGGAATGGCCGCCGCCCGCGCCGCGATCTTGCGCGCGGCCTGCGGGGCCTGGGTCGGCACCCATAGTTCCAGCCCGCCATCCTGCCACGCCGCCACTGCCGCGTGCGGCTCGATCGCGGCATGGACGCCGGTGCCGATCCGGTAGCGCGCCTCGATCAGCCCCGGCCCCTCCAGCGCCGCCGCGACATCGCCGCGCGTCAGGACGCTATGGCCTTCTTCCTTGAGCGCGGCCTCCAGTCCTTGGGTAATGGCCTGCGAGGTCGGCACCGCCCCGTCGCTGACTGCACGCGGCGCCGCCGCATCGAGGCCCTTTTGCGCGATCCACCAGCTGCTGGCGGCGACCGCGACCCAATCCTCGCCCTCAATCACCTCGACGACGCCGGGCACCTTCATCGCCGCCGCACGGTCGATACGGATCGCACGCGTTCGGCCCAACGGCGCATGGCGAAGCGCGACATGCACCATGTCGGGCAGGCGGATGTCGGCGGTGAAATTGGCCGAGCCGTCGAGTTTGGCGGGCGAATCGAGCCGTGGCACGTCCTTCCCCGCCAGCTTGCCCGCGTCGCCGCTGCCCAGCGGCAGGGGATGCGGCACCGTCTCGCCCGCCGCCGCCTCGGCCAGTTCGGCGAAGCGCAGCCGCTGGTCGCCATGGACGATGAAGCCGTCCCTGGCCTCGCAATCGCTCCAGTCGACGCCCCAGCGGCGGGCGGCGGCTTGCGCCATCAGCGCACGCGCGGTCGCGGCGGCGGCGCGCGCGGGCCCCTCGAACATGCGCAGCGAGCTGGACCCGGCGGTCAGCATCACCCGGTCGCGCCGCAGCCACTCGTCGCGCATCCCCTCCGGCAACCGCCCGAACGCACCCTCGAACAGCGAATCGACTCCGACCGGATTGGCGTAGAGCGGGCCGGGCGGCGCAGGCTCGACCGCGACGGTGCGCCAGTCCGCGCCCAGCTCGTCGGCGACCACCTGCGCCAACGTGGTCGCGATCCCCTGGCCATGCTCGGCCTGCGGCACCGCGACGGTGACGATCCCGTCGCGCCCAATCTTCAACCACGCGCCGAACGCATGCTCGCCCGGTTCGGTCGTCAGGCTCGGCGGATAGGCGCGCGGCCACAAGCCCCAGGCGACGACCAAACCAGCGCCGAGCCCCCCGCCGACCAATATATTGCGCCTGCTCAACTCCATCGCGGCCGAGCCTTAGCGGACAGGCCCGGGCAGGCAAGCAGGGGGTTTGACTGTCTCAGAGCGAGGGGATCGATTGTTCGCGCGAAGCCGCGAAGATTTTGGTTCGCGCGGAGACGCGGAGACGCGGAGGGGATTGGCGGCGCGGGTTTTCCTGCCGCCTCGATCGGCAGACCGCGTTGCTCATTGTAGAAGGACTGGCCTTGCGGCCGAGCCGAACACCTCCGCGTCTCCGCGTCTCCGCGCCAATCCCTTCTTCTTCGCGGCTTCGCGTGAGCCCTAATTTCCACCGGTCGCAGCGTGGCCTTCGATTGCGCTCAGGCTGAACAGAGGTAGGAAATGGTTCTGAATACAAGAGCCCGTTCCGCCTGAGCGAAGTCGAAGGCCACGCCCCACCCCGCCCCCATACAGGACAGCACCGAACCCATGTCTTGGTGTTGTCCCACGACCGCTCTATGAAGCGGTCCAGAAAGGGAAACGCATTTGATCCTCTCCATGCTTGCCGCCACTGGGCTCGCGGCCGCCAGCGGCCATATCCGGTTCGAGGATCTGGGGTTGCACCCGGATGTGTTCTCGATCGGCTTCTTCACGCTGCGCTGGTACAGCCTGGCCTATATCACCGGCATCCTGTTCGGCTGGTGGTATCTTGGCAAGATGCTCGACCGGCCCGGCGCGCCGATGTCGCGGGCGCATGCCGACGATCTGGTCTTCTATGCGACGCTGGGCATCATCCTGGGCGGGCGGATCGGTTATGTGATCTTCTACGCGCCCGAAATGTTCCTCCACCCGCTGCATATCGTGCGGCTGTGGGACGGCGGCATGAGCTTCCATGGCGGCGCGGCGGGCACCGGGATCGGCGTCATCCTGTTCGCGCGCAAGCACAAGCTCAGCTGGCTGCGCATCCTGGACTATCTGGTGTGCGCCGCGCCGGTCGGACTGTTCCTGGGCCGCCTCGCCAATTTCGTGAACGGCGAATTGTGGGGCAAGCCGTCCGACGCCCCCTGGGCGATCATCTTCCCGCGCACCGTGCCCTTCGGCCTGCCAGACCCTGCCCGCCATCCCAGCCAGCTTTACGAGGCCGGGCTGGAGGGTCTGGTCCTGTTCGCCATCATGAGCTTTGCTTTCTGGCGCACCAAGGCACGTTACGATCCGGGCAAGCTGTCGGGTCTGTTCCTGCTCGGCTATGGCATTGCACGCTTCATCGTCGAGTTTTTCCGCGAACCCGACCAGCAACTGCGCGCCTTTGCTCAGATGACCGGGCTGCACATGGGCCAGTGGCTCTGCGTACCGATGATCCTGGGCGGTCTGTACCTGATGAACACCGCCAAGGCGCGCCGCGTCCGGGTCGAGCCGATCGCGGGGCCCGACAGCGTTTCCTGATTCCCTTGCGGCGAAGGAATGGGATCGGCAGAGCGGGTTCATGACGAACCCGCTGATCCCCCCCGCCGATCACAAGCCGGAGCCCGAGGACGCGCTGCCCGAACGGTTGGCGCGCGCCATTGCGCTGGCCGGACCGATCCCGGTGGCGCAGTTCATGGCCGCGGCCAATGCGCATTATTACGGCACGCGCGATCCGCTGGGCGCGGGCGGCGACTTCACCACCAGCCCCGAGATCAGCCAGATGTTCGGCGAACTGGTCGGCCTGTGGTGCGCTGACCTGTGGGACCGGGCGGGGCGGCCGGAGGCATATTGGGTCGAGCTGGGGCCGGGGCGCGGAACCCTCGCCGCCGATGCCCGGCGCGCCATGGCCAAGGCGGGCTTCCACCCCAGCATCCATTTCGTCGAGACCAGCGCCACGCTGCGCACCGCGCAGGGCGAGCGCGTGGCCGATGCGCAGTGGCACGACTCGGTCGAGACGCTACCGACCGACCGGCCGCTGATCGTCGTCGCCAACGAATTCTTCGACGCGCTGCCCATCCGCCAGCTCGTCCGTCGCGGCGAGGGCTGGCACGAGCGGCTGGTCGCGGCGCAGGACCTGCTCTTCCTCCCGATCGCGGGTCCCCCGGTGCCGGGCGAGATCATCCCCGAGCCGCTGCGCGAGGCCGAAGCCGGATCGGTGATCGAGGTTTCCCCCGCCAGCGTCGCGGTGATGCGCGCGCTCTCAGCGCGAATCGCCGCGCAGGGTGGCGCGGCGTTGATCGTCGACTATGGCTATGAAGGCCCCGCCATCGCCGACACGCTGCAGGCGGTGCGGGGCCATGCCTATGCCAACCCCTTCGACCGGCCCGGCGAGCAGGATCTGAGCGCGCATGTCGACTTCACGACACTCGCCGCCGCTGCGCAAGGGAGCGGTTTGGCCGCCTTCGGCCCGGTGACGCAGCGCGACCTGCTCGGCGCGCTCGGCATCGACCAGCGGACGGCCAGCCTCGCCCGGGCGCATCCCGACCGGGCCGACGCGCTGCTCGCCGATCGCAACCGGCTGATGCAGGACATGGGCACGCTGTTCCGCGCGCTGGCAGTCACCCGGCCCGACTGGCCGGTGCCTGCGGGCTATGGCGAATGATCGCCTATCGGGACGCCATGCCCGGCGATGGCGAGGCGCTGGCCGCGATGGCGCGCGCCGCCTTCACCGACACCTTCGGCCATCTCTATCCGCCCGCCGACCTGAACGCCTTTCTGAATGAAGCCTTCGGCCCCGAAGGCCTGCCTGCCCAAATCGGCCATGCCGACTTCACCATCCGGCTGGCAACCGAGGATGATGCGATCATCGGCTTCGCCAAGATCGGCCCCGTGGGTTTTCCCGGCGACTGGCCAGACGATGCGGTCGAACTCTATCAGCTCTATGTCGCCTCCAGCCATCTGGGCGCGGGCGTCGGCCCCGTCCTGATGGACTGGGCCATCGCCACGGCGCGGGCGCGCGGGGCGGGCGAGTTGATCCTGTCGGTCTATGTCGACAACCACCGGGCCAAGGCCTTTTATGCCCGCTACGGCTTTGTCGATATCGGGCGCTACGACTTTCCCGTGGGCGGGACGATCGACGAGGACCGGATCATGAGGCTGTCGCTATGACCATCGAAACCCTTCGCACGCCCCTGTTGGAGCCTATCGTGCACGGCTTTCTCGGACGGCGCGGCGGCGTGTCGGCAGGGATCCATGGCGGCCTGAACGTCGGGCTGGGTTCGGAGGACGATGCAGATTCGGTCGCCGAAAATCGCCGTCGCGCGCGCGATGCGGTGCTGCCCGGTTCGCGGCTGATCACCTGCTACCAGATTCACTCGGCAGAGGCGGTGACGCTGCTGTCTCCGCCCGAGGACGATGTCCGCCCGCATGGCGATGCGCTGGTGACGGACCGGCCGGGCCTGCTGCTCGGCATTCTGACCGCCGATTGCGCGCCGGTGCTGTTCGCCGATCCGCAAGCGGGCGTCATCGGCGCGGCCCATGCCGGGTGGAAGGGTGCACTGGGCGGGATCACCGATGCCACCTTGCTCGCGATGGAGGCGCTGGGTGCCCGGCGTGAGCGGATCGCCGCCGCCATCGGCCCGTGCATCGCCCGCGCCAGCTATGAGGTCGACGCCGCCTTCCTAGGCCGCTTCGCCGAGGCCGAACCCGAGAATGAGCGCTTCTTCGCCGATGGCACCCGCGCGGATCATTACCAATTCGACCTGGAAGCCTATGTCGTCCACCGCCTGGCCGCCGCAGGTGTCGCGCGCGTCGCGGCGCTGGGTGAGGACACCTATGCGCAGGAGGACCGCTTCTTCAGCTTCCGCCGCGCGACGCACCGCAACGAGCCCTCTTACGGCCGCCAGATTTCGCTGATCGGCCTCGCCTGAGCCTCGCCAAAGCCGTTCGCCGCGTTATCCTGGGGACATGGCCGCCGACAGAGCGGCATCCGTTCCCGAGGAGACCGACATGCCGACCGAATCCGATCTGACCGGCGTCCCGCCGCAAGACCCGACCACGGCCGCCAAGAGCGATGTGACCAGCATCGGCGACCGCAAGCTGAAGCCTTCCACGCTGATGATGGGTCATGGCTTCGACCCGGTGCTGTCCGAAGGCTCGCTGAAGCCGCCGATCTTCCTGACCTCGACCTTCGTCTTCCCCAATGCGGCGGCGGGCAAGCGGCATTTCGAGGGCGTCACCGGCAAGCGTCCCGGCGGCGCTGACGGCCTGGTCTATTCGCGCTTCAACGGACCCAACCAGGAAATCCTGGAGGACCGCCTCGCCATCTGGGACGAGGCGGAGGATGCCCTCACCTTCTCCAGCGGCATGGCGGCGATCGCCACCCTGTTCCTGTCGATGGTCCAGCCGGGCGACGTGATCGTCCATTCCGGCCCGCTCTATGCCGCGACCGAGACGCTGATCGGGCGCATCCTGGGCCGGTTCGGCGTCCAGTGGCTCGACTTCCCTGCGGGCGCGACGCGCGAGGAGATCGACGCGGTGCTGACCAAGGCGGCGGGCATGGGCCGCGTGCCGATGATCTATCTCGAAAGCCCCGCCAACCCGACCAACGCGCTGGTCGATATCGAGGCGGTGGCGGCCGCACGCGATGCGGTCTTTGCCGGTCACGCCGAGAGGCCGCCGATCGCGATCGACAACACGTTCCTCGGCCCGCTGTGGCAGCGTCCGCTCAAGCACGGGGCCGATCTGGTCGTCTATTCGCTCACCAAATATGCGGGCGGCCATTCGGATCTGGTCGCGGGCGGCGTGCTGGGGTCGAAGGCGCACATCGCCACCATCCGTTCGATGCGCAACACCATCGGCACCATCTGCGACCCCAATACCGCCTGGATGCTGCTGCGTTCGCTGGAGACGCTGGAGCTGCGCATGAGCCGCGCGGGCGAGAATGCGGCCAAGGTCTGCGCCTTCCTGCGCGATCATCCCAAGGTCGAGCGGGTCGGCTATCTCGGCTTTCTGGAAAGCACGCCGGGGATGGAGCGGCAGGCGGACATTTACCGCCGCCACTGCACCGGCGGCGGATCGACCTTCTCGCTATATCTGAAGGGCGGCGAGGCGGAATCCTTCCGATTCCTCGACGCGCTCCGCATCGCCAAGCTGGCGGTCAGCCTGGGCGGGACCGAGACGCTGGCCAGCCACCCCGCCGCCATGACGCACCTCTCGGTGCCCGACGAGCGCAAGGCGGCGCTGGGCATCACCGACAATCTGGTGCGCATCTCGATCGGGGTCGAGGATGCCTACGACCTGATCGCCGATTGCGAACAGGCACTTGCGGCGATCTGATCGTTCAGGCGGCGGCGAGCGCGGTGTAGAGCCGCGCCGTCAGCCGCCCCAGCGTCGCGCGGAACAACGAAGTATCGTTCAGCGCGCGGGACAGCACGACCGCGCCCTGGATGCCGCTGACCACATCCTGCGCCAGCGTGACGGCATGATCCTCCGCCACGCCGCCACGCACCAACAGCGTTTGGAGCGCGGCGATCCAGCGCCGGAAATAGCCCGCGATCGACTCGGCAAAGGGATCACGCGTCGCGCCCAGTCCCCAGGCCCCGATCAGGCAGGCCCGCTGCCCCGAGCGGAAATAGCGGTCGACCTCGACCATCATCGCATCGATCCCGGCGCGCGGATCGTCGGCCTGCTCCAGCGGCGTGAAGATCGCGGCATCGAACCAGCCAGCGACATCGGCCAGCACGGCGGCGGCCATCTCCTGCTTCCCGCCGGGAAAGAAGTGGTAGAGGCTCCCCCGCCCCAGCCCGGTCGCGGTGCCGATCAGCGACAGGCTGGCACCCGCATAGCCATATTCGCGAAACACCTCGGCCAGCCCCGGCAGTGCGTCGGCGCGCTCGGCGATCATCCGCGCCATGGTCAGAGGCCCAATTCGCTCAAGCCGGGATGATCCGCCGGGCGGGTGCCGAGCGGCCAGTGGAACAACCGTGCCTCCTCGCTGATCGCCAGATCGTTGATCGACGCGATCCGCCGCCGCATCCGGCCGTCCTCGGCAAAGTCCCAATTCTCATTGCCATAGGATCGGAACCACTGCCCCTGCGCGTCATGCCATTCATAGGCGAAGCGCACCGCGATCCGGCTGTCCTGATGCGCCCAGATTTCCTTGATGAGCCGATAGTCCTGCTCGCGTTCCCATTTGTCCCGGAGGAAGGCGACGATCGCGTCGTGCCCCGCCAGGAACCGGTCGCGGTTTCGCCAGGGGCAGTCGGGCGTATAGGCCAGCGCGACCCGTTCGGGATCGCGGCTGTTCCAGGCATCTTCGGCCGCGCGTACCTTTTGCATGGCGGTTTGGGTGGTGAATGGTGGCAGGGGCTGGCGCATATTCACGTCCCTTCTCGACCAGAAAGATCAGTCTTTATCGATTGGTACAATTGGAAAACGGCCGAGGCAAGCGCCATGGTCATTGGGATGCCAGCAAATAATTGAGCTGGGACGTCGCGCAGGTCCATCGACACTCCGCGATCCATAGCCTTGAGTTCGCGGTGGAAAAACCACCGGGCCCGATTCTGGTACCATAGCAGTTACACAAGGACCTTAAGGGTTCGTTTCCACTCCGGCGCTTAGTGTAAAATGATGCTTACGGCTCATCAGATCGACCTTGTCCAGGACAGCTTCGCTGCGGTCCTTCCCCTTACGGACCAGGCGGCTGCCGAATTCTATCGCCGACTTTTCGCGCTGGCGCCCGACACCCGTCCCCTGTTCGGGAACGACATGGAGGCGCAGGGACGCAAGCTGTTCCTGACATTGGCGACGGTCGTCGATGCGCTCGACCGGCTCGACACGGTCGTTCCGGTGGCGCGCGAATTGGCGATTCGGCATGTCGGCTATGGGGCCAAGCCCCATCATTATGAGGCGGTCGGATCGGCGCTGATCGAAACGCTACGTGTCGGGCTGGGCGGCGGTTTCGACCGCGATACCGAGGCTGCGTGGGGCGCGGCCTATGCCATTCTGTCCGAGACGATGTTGGCGGCTGCGCGCCAGACACCGCACTGATGGCGCAACAGGCGTCGCCCGTCGCGCCGAGCCTGGATGCGCACCTGAGTGATATCGCGGACCGCCTGATCGATATTGCGGGCTGCGTCGCGTCGGAAGCGGAAGCCGCGACCGCCGGCGTCCGGGGCATGGGCGATCAGGCCGAGCGTGTGGCGTCACTCGCCGCAAGTCTGGAGGCCGCGGCAGGCGTCATGGCTGACGCCGTCAAGCAACAGGCCGAAGCCCTGGCACTGGCGCGCGAGTCGCTCTCTGCCAACAAGCCGATCGTGGACACGCTGGACCAGTCGATCGGTCGAGTCGCCTCGATCAGCGCCGCCATCGCCACCATCGCACAGGAAAGCCGAATCCTCAGCCTGAATGCCCGGATCGAAGCTGCTCGGGCCGAATCGGGGGCCAGCGCCTTTACCGTCGTCGCAACGGAAATGTCGGTACTGGCGACCCGGACCAAGACGGCCACCGACGATATCGGGGCCAGCGCGCTGTCCATCGCGCATGATATCGGCGCGGCCGGAGACATGGTGGCGGCCTATGAGATGCTGGTCAGCGAGCAGGACGAACTGCTGACCCGTTCGCTCGATCACGCCGCCGAGCAAAGCGATGCGGCACAGGAATTGGCGACGATCACCGCCGAGGCGGTCGGGACCATCGATCAGGCGGCCTCTGCGATCGGACGGGTCGGTGCCCATGCCGTGGCCGTCAAGGTTCTGGCCCGTCAGCTTTCTCGCCTGAGCCGTCGCGGCGATCACAAGGCCGACGGATAACCCCTCACCCATTTGAGCGACGAACAGCCGCTCTCATTACCGCGCCGTTCTTCCTTATCCCAGATAACGAAAAGGCCCGGCGTCGCATCGCTGCAACGCCGGGCCTCTACGCCCGAAAAGGGAGGCTTATTCAGCCGAGGGGGATCAGCCCTCGTTCTGCAGGTTGACCGCTGCGTACTTGCCGCGACGATCGACCTCGATCTCGAACTGCAGGCGATCGCCTTCGTTCAGCGAGCCCATGCCGGCGCGCTCGACGGCCGAGATGTGCACGAACGCGTCGGGCTGTCCGTCGTCGCGCTGAATGAAGCCGAAGCCCTTCATCGCGTTGAAGAACTTGACCGTACCAGTCGCCTTCTCACCGGTCAGCTGACGCTGCGGAGCGCCGCCGAAACCACCGGCCGCACCGCCGCGGGGACCGCGATCACGGTCGCCGCCGAAACCGCCTTCGCGCGGCTCGCGGGGGGCACGATCCTGGACCGGCATCGGCTCGCCTTCGATCTTCAGTTCGGTGGCCGAGATGCGGCCGCCGCGATCGACGAGGGTGAAGCCGAGCGGCTGGCCTTCGGCCAGGCCGGTCAGGCCCGCCTGCTCGACGGCCGAGATGTGAACGAACACGTCTTCGCCGCCGTCATCGCGCACGACGAAGCCGAAGCCCTTCTGCGCGTTGAAGAACTTGACGACGCCCGTGCCTTCGCCAACGACCTGGGGGGGCATACCGCCACCGCCGCCACGACCGCCGCCGAAGCCGCCACCGCCGCCACGGAAACCACCGCCGCCGCCGCCGAAGCCGCCGCGATCACCGCCGCCGAAGCCGCCACGATCGCCACCGCCGCCGAAGCGGTCGCCGCCACCGAAACCGCCGCCGAAGCCGCCGCCACCGAAGCGGTCACCGCCGCCGAAGCCGCCGCCAAAGCCGCCTTCATCGCCGCCGCCGAAATTGTCCCGCTTGTCGCGGCCACGCGAGCCGCGATTGCCCCGGCTACCTCTATCGAAACTCATAAGCCCTGTTCGTCTTCCCGGTTCGCCCGCAAATCCTGTCCTCAAGAACCGTGCGCCGGACGAAGAGCGCGGATCTTTTGGCGCCAAACCTTTTGCGCCTAGTGGGGATGCATAACGCAGAAGGACAGCCATCGCGAACGAAATCGTGCGAACCAGTCTCGCTTTGGCGCGAACGAGGCAGATTACGTCGGAATTGTGGCCGAAACTCCACAACATCTTCTTGCGAATCGGCGAATCACCGGCCGGCCCCTGCGAGCCTCTGTCGCGACCGCCTTTTCTCCGTCGCCCCGCCCGATCGCGGTTGAGGCTTGGCCCTGCCCCCGCTAGGGCAGACATCATGACCGTTCACCTGCACGAAGAAGACATTCCCGCCGATCTGTTCGCCCCCGGCGCCTCGATCGCCGTCGATACCGAGACGATGGGCCTCATCACGCCACGCGACCGGCTGTGCGTCGTCCAGCTGTCGGACGGCGGCCCCGACGAGCATCTCGTCCGCTTCGCGCCCGACAGCGACTATGCCGCACCGAACCTTCGCGCACTGCTCGCCGATCCGGCGCGGCTGAAGCTCTATCATTTCGGGCGGTTCGATATCGCCGCGATCCGCCATTATCTGGGTGTCGTCGCCGCGCCCGTCTATTGCACCAAGATCGCCTCGCGGCTGATCCGCACCTATACCGACCGTCACGGCCTGAAGGAGCTGGTCCGCGAGCTGCTCGGGGTCGAGCTGTCCAAGGCGCAGCAATCGTCGGACTGGGGTGCGCCCGAGCTGTCCGACGCCCAGCGCGAATATGCCGCGTCGGACGTGCGCTATTTGCACCGGATGAAGGTGGAGCTCGACAAAAGGCTGGAGCGCGAAGGCCGGATGGAACTGGCCCAGGCCTGTTTCGATTTCCTGCCTGCACGCGCCGAGCTGGATCTGGCGGGTTGGCCCGAGGTCGATATCTTCGCCCACGCCTGAATCATTGACGCCTGATCCGGGCACGATAGGGAGCCGTCATGTCCGAGATCGCCGACCGCGTCCGTACCCAGCGCCAGCATTGGGCCGCACCGGGCAGCCGTCACGACCGTTTCGTGACGCTGGCGCGCTGGATGCTGCCCAGCGCGATCGGCGTGCTGACGGCGTTCCTGGTGATGGCGCCGATCTATTCGTCCAGCGAAGTGTCCTTCGTCCTCGACAAGAAGAAGGTCGAGGTCGCGCGCGAGCGGATGAAGATCCAGGCGGCGGAGTATCGCGGCGTCGACGACAAGGGGCAGCCCTTCTCGCTCGACGCGGGCTCGGCGATCCAGCGCAGCTCGGCCGAGCCGGTGGTGCAGCTCAACAAGCTGTCCGCCGCCATCCGCCTGTCGGACGGGCCCGCCACGGTCAGTGCCAATTCGGGCCGCTATGACATGCGCACCGAACAGGTGCAGCTGGACGGGCCGCTCGATTTCAAATCGGCGGGCGGATATGATCTGCGCACGCATGACGCGACCATCGACCTGCAACAGCGGACTTTGGTGTCGGGCGGCGCCGTGACCGGCCAAGTGCCGCAGGGCAATTTCAGCGCGAACAAGATGCGGGCGGACCTGGAAAATCGTTCCGTCCGGCTGGAAGGCAACGCCCGCTTGCGCATCGTCCCGTAAAGCCCGAAATAGCCGCTCATGTACAAGCTCTTCGCCGCTGCGGCTCCGGCCCTTCTCGTCCTGGCAGTGTCCGCGGCCGCGCAGGTCAAGCACAACAGCCGCGCGCCCGTCGATTTCGGTGCCGACGTCATCGAGTTGCAGGACAAGCAGAACCGCGCCGTCCTGTCGGGCAATGTCTCGCTGCGCCAGGCAGAGATGACGCTGACGGCGGCGCGGATGACGGTGTTCTACACCGGCCAGGTGCTGGGCGGAAAGCCGCAGGTGTCGCGCTTCGACGCTTCGGGCGGGGTCGTCGTCAAGCGGCCGGACCAGACGGCGCGCAGCAACTATGCGATCTATGACCTCAACCGGCGGGTCATCACCATGCTGGGCAATGTCACGCTGACCCAGGGTGGCAATACGGTGAATGGCGGACGGCTGACGCTGAACCTCGACACCGGCCGCGCGGTGATCGACGGGTCGTCGGTATCGGGCGGCGCGTCGTCGGGCAATGGCGGCACCGTCAACCGCGCGCCGTCGGGCCGGGTCACGGGCACCTTCTCGGTCCCCGATCGCAACTGAGGCGTGACGCGGGTGCCATGCCCGCGCTAACGTTCGATCAGCTAAGGAAAGAAACGGGCCGATGGACATGGAAACCCCGATTCGCGAGGCAAGTCATCGCAACGCCCCCGTGTCGGAGCCGCCGGTCGCCAATGGCCTGCAGGTCGTGTCGATCGCCAAGAGCTATGACAAGCGCGTCGTCCTGACCGACGTGTCGGTGTCGGTCGGGCGTGGTGAGGTGATCGGCCTGCTCGGCCCCAATGGCGCGGGCAAGACGACCTGCTTCTATTCGGTCATGGGCCTGGTGAAGCCCGATTCGGGCCGCATCATGCTGGACGGCGAGGATATCACCGGGCTGCCCATGTATCGCCGCGCCATTCTGGGCCTGGGCTATCTGCCGCAGGAAACCTCGATCTTCCGGGGCCTCTCGATCGAGAAGAATATCCTGACCGTGCTCGAACTGGCCGAGCCCGACCCGGCCGAGCGCGCGCGCAAGCTCGACAAGCTGCTCGAGGAATTCGGCCTCACCCGCCTGCGCGCCGCGCCCGCCATGGCGCTGTCGGGTGGCGAGCGCCGCCGTGCCGAGATCGCCCGCGCGCTGGCCGCCGATCCGTCGATCATGCTGCTCGACGAGCCGTTCGCAGGGATCGACCCCATCTCGATCGCCGACATCCGCGATCTGGTGAAGGACCTGAAACGGCGCGACATCGGCGTGCTGATCACCGACCATAATGTCCGCGAGACGCTGGACATCGTCGACCGCGCCTACATCATCTATGACGGGCGCGTGCTGTTCAGCGGATCGCCGGAGGAACTGGTCGCCGACGCCAATGTCCGCCGCCTGTATCTGGGCGAGGGCTTTTCGCTCTGATCGCATGAGGACCGGCATTCCCTCTATTCCTCCCCTTGCAGGGGAGGTGGCAGGGCGAAGCCCTGACGGAGGGGTGTCCCGCCATCGAGAGGGCGATACATCCTTCGGATGGTCCCCAGCGGCAGGAATGGCCATATGAGCCTCGCCCCGCGTCTCGACATCCGCCAGTCGCAATCGCTGGTGATGACGCCGCAGCTTCAGCAGGCGATCAAGCTGCTGACGCTGTCGAATCTGGAGGTCGAGGCGTTCATCGCCGAGGAGGTGGAGAAGAACCCCCTGCTCGACGCCGGCGCGGTGCGCGAAGTGGCGACCCCCGAACGCCCCGAGCGCGAGGCGCCCGCCGCGGCCGACGAACTGGTCGCCGGGACGGCGCCCTCGGAAGACCGGGGCCTCGACCTGGATTACGCGACCGAGAGCCATCAGCAGGACAGCGTCGCCGACGGCGGCACCGGGCCGGACGGCGGCCTGTCGCTCAACGGGACGAGCGGCAGCGGCGGGCTGGGCGGCGAGGACGGGCCGGACTGGGACTCGCTGCCCGACGATGCGCCCAATCTCGCCGAGCATCTGGAGGCGCAGATTGCGCTGATCCTGTCCGGCACCGACCTGACCATCGCTGCGCATATCATCGACCAGCTGGACGAGGCGGGTTATCTGACCGTGCCGCTGGACGAGATCGCCGGGCGGCTGGGCATCCCCCTCCCCCGCGTCGAGTCGGTGTTAAAGGTGGTTCAGGGGCTGGACCCGACCGGTGTCGGGGCGCGCGATCTGGCCGAATGCCTGGCGTTACAGGCCAAGGAGGTCGACCGCTACGACCCGTGCATGGCCAAGCTGATCGCCAATCTCGACCTGCTGGCGCGCGGCGAACTGGTTCGGCTGAAGCGGATCTGCGGCGTCGACGACGAGGACATGGCGGACATGATCCGCGAGCTGCGCGGCTATGACCCGAAGCCGGGCTGCCGTTACGGCGGCGAGCCGTGCCAAGCGGTGGTGCCCGACCTGTTCGTCACCCGGACCAAGAATGGCTGGGGCATCGAGCTGAACACCGCCACCCTGCCCCGCGTGCTGGTCAACCGCCGCTATTACCAGGAACTGCGCCACGGGCCGCAGGACAAGGGGTCCAAGGCATGGCTGGCCGATTGCCTGGCCAGCGCCAACTGGTTGATGAAGGCGCTCGACCAGCGGCAGCGGACGATCATCCGCGTCGCGACTGAGATCGTGAAGCAGCAGGAAGCCTTCTTCCTCCACGGCGTCGCGCATCTGAAGCCGCTGACGCTCGCCCGCGTCGCCGAGGCGATCGGGATGCATGAATCGACCGTCAGCCGCGTGACGAGCAACAAATATCTCAGCTGCGCGCGCGGGCTGTTCGAGCTGAAATTCTTCTTCACCAGCGGTATCGCGGCGGCGGATGGCGGCGACGCCGTATCGGCGGAGGCGGTGAAAAGTGCGATCAAGACGCTGATCGCGAACGAGGGTGCCAAGATCCTGTCGGACGACACGCTGGTCGAGCTGCTCCAAGCCAAGGGTTTCGACATCGCCCGGCGCACGGTCGCCAAATATCGCGAGTCGCTGGGCATCGGCAGCTCGGTCCAGCGTCGCCGCGCCCGCGCTTTGGCGGGGTGACATCGCCCGCCGCTTGAACACCGCGCCAAGTGTATTACATCGAGCATACACAAGATTGCGAGGCCAGGCCGATGGGCAAGAAGAAGCACAAGAAAAAGCAAAAAAAGGCCAAGCTGGACGAACAGCCGGGCACGTCCTCCGGCCCCTCGTCCCTGCACCGGATCGGTCAGACGCTGCTCGATCAGGCGCGGAGCCCGGCCGGGCGGCAATTGCTCGCCACCGGGCTGATCGTCGCGGCATCAGCCCTCGCGCGCGAGACGACGAAGCGGCCGAACGACGGCGCGGCATCCTCGCCCGAGCCGACCCAGCCCGAGACACCCGAGCCGCCACAGGAAGGCGGAACCACGAAGTCGGGCATGTCCGAGGTCGTCGCCTTTGCCGGCATGGCGCTATCGGCGCTGGACCAGTTCATCCACCGCTCTCCGTCCGACACGAAGGGGTAAAAGCGGCTCTTCAGGGGGGACGAGTTCGCAGACTCTCCCGTCCCCCCTGGGCGACATGGTCATCAGGTTCGGCCCTTGGCCTTCGACTTCGCTCAGGCTGAATGGGGTTGTGTATCCAGAACCATTCTTCGCTCCGCTCCGCCTGAGCCCGCTCCGCCTGAGCGAAGTCGAAGGCCACGCCGATCCCCAGACGCAGATCGAAACACCGTCAAAGGTGGAAGGTAAATCGGGGGGAGCGACCCAGTCGCTCAACCCCCGGCACCGACGCGCGATGCCGGTTTTCCCGGCGGCTTCCACTCCTGCTTATAACTATCGTTGAAGCGCGGCGATGGGACAGCCTAGGCCGATGTACGGCGGAAGCAAGACAAAAAAAGGGCCGGTCGTGAGACCAGCCCGTGAAAGTTTTTTAGGAGAGGATGCCTGAAAGGCCCGCTCTCTATGCCGAGGACGGACGATTTACACAAATGCAACCTCATCAATTTTGGTTGCACATTTTGCATTCGGCCCGCCAGCGTGATCGATACTAGGATTTGCGAGCCTCTGCCGTGCAATATGCTTTGATCGAAATCAGGATGTTGCCGCTATTTATATCCTGCTCCCCGGATTTCACCTGTCCAATCTTTGGACGATTTTGGCCACTGATCGATGCCATTCGTGAACATCACTCAAATATAAAATCCGTCATAAACCATCTAAATTCGGTCCGATGCTGCACAGAATGGTTGACCTCCTGCGATTGACGGTTAGGTCACATGAAAACAACAGGAGCGTATCATGGCCGACGACCCTATCGATGTGAATGCCGTAGAACTGGCAACTGAGCTGACCATTGCATGGTTGGGCAATCCCAATACCCGCACCTCCTCGGAAGAGGTTCCGGCGTTCCTGCACAAGATGCACGAGACCGTGTCTTCGCTTCTGGGCAGCGCGCCACAGGCGACCGATGTCGAAGCGCCGACCGAATATGTTCCGGCCGTGTCGGTTCGCAAGTCGCTGGCGTCGAAGGATCACATCGTCTCGATGATCGACGGCAAGCCGTACAAGACGCTGCGTCGTCATCTGGCCACCCATGGTCTGACGCCGGAAGAATATCGTGAGCGTTACGGCCTGAAGCCGGATTATCCGATGGTCGCCGAGAGCTATTCGGAAAGCCGTCGCGCAATGGCCAAGAAGATCGGCCTGGGCCGCAAGCCCGGTCCGCGCAACGCGGCGGCCGCCCCCGCCCCGCGCAAGTCGCGCAAGAGCGAGGCCGCCGACGCCGAGTAATCGCGTCGCGATCGATGGATGAAGAACCCGCCCGGCTGCCCATGCTTTTCTCCCGAAGCATGGATGGTCGGGCGGGTTTCCTTTGGGCACGGCACTCATCTTGGCGGATACGCATTGCAATTGAAGCGGCACCGTCCACCAGCGATGACGGGACGTGATTGATCTTCCGCTTGGGCCGGTCGTTGCCGAACTATCCTGCCTCCCCACCGGGGGCCGACCGCCATGTCGGCGCGGCCATCACGCTCGACCCCCTGTTTACCCAGCATGTCGCCGATCTGTGAGGCGCGGCACATGGCGCGGACGGGTCATGGGCCTATCTGAAATACGGGCCATTCCCGACCCGGCATGACCTTACAACCCATGTGGCGCGCATCAGCGACCTGGAACAGCAGACTTTTTGCCGTCATTCCCAAGACCAACCGACAATCAGATACCCTTCTCTTTCCCCTCGCCCCTCATAGAGGGGAGAGGGTTGCGCAGACTTGGTCTTTGCGAAAGCAAAGGCTTAGTCGGAGCTGGGTGAGGGGTGTGCGCTCGCGAAAGCGGGCGCGCGAGCCAAAGGCTCGCTCAACCCCTCACCCAAGCTACGCTAGCCAGCACGCTGGCAAGCTGCGCTAACCCTCTCCGCTATCCAGGGGAGAGGGGAAAAGACGGAATGAATGTTGATTGCCCCTCCGGCCGGAAACGGGACCTCGTTCTGCGATATGCCCTTGCGATCGCCTATCGCCGGGGCGTCGGGCTTTGCAGCGCGCTGAACGACGCATCCCGGCGCGCCGCCAACGGGTTCGGGATCGCTTATGAGCGGATGTGGCGGGGCTATGGCATCGTCAAGCCCGCCCCCACCCCTATTGGCCGAACACACCCTTGCGATAGAGCAGCGTGATGGCCACGCGGCGGTTGCGCGGGTCGGACGGATTGCCCGCGATCATCGGTTCGCGGTCGGCCACGCCCTCGATCCGCTCGAACCGCGATTCGGGCAGGCCCCCGGCGGCCAGGCGACGGCGGGTCGACTCGGCGCGGCTGGACGAGAGCAGCCAGTTGTTCATCGCGCGCGGATCGCCGTAAGGTACGCTGTCGGTGTGGCCGCGGATCATGATCGTGTTGGGCACGTCGGCGACCGTCTTGGCGATGGTGCCGATCAGGTCGGACGCCGCCGGGGTCAGGTTCGTCGTGCCGGTCGCGAACATCGAATAATCGGCATTGTCGACCAGATCGATGCGCAGGCCGTCGTCGGTCGGGATGAAGCGCACCTGCTGCGCCAGCTTCTTGAGCTGGGGCGTGACCTCCATCTTCTTCAGGAGTTCACGCTTGATCGCGTCGAAGGTCTTCTGATCCTGCGCCTTGGCGTTGGGATTGCGCAGCGAACCCTTGTCGCCGGTCCCGGCCTTGTCGCCGCCGCCCTCCGACGCCTTGGGCACGATCAGCTGGATACGCCCGCTGATCCCGCTCTGCTGCCGTCCCGCGCCCGGCCCACCGTTGAGCACCCCGCCGCCGATGCCCGTCGACTTGGTGTCGATCAGCGTCGGCGCAAAATAGTCGGCGATGCCCTTGCGCTGCTTCTCGGTGGTCGCACCCAGCAGCCAGAGCAGCAGGAAGAACGCCATCATCGCCGTCACGAAGTCGGCATAGGCCACCTTCCACGCGCCGCCATGATGCCCGCCATGACCATCGGCGATGATCTTCTTGACGATGACGATCTTGGGCGGCTCGTTCTTGCCATGCGGTGCGCGGGCCATGGCTTACTTGCCCCGCAGGCCGTCGAACACCTCGGCGAAGCCGGGCTGGTCCTTGTGCTTGATGCCCGAGCGTGCCGCCTCGATGACCAGCGGCTGGGGATGGCCGTGGAGCGAGGCGATGATGATCTGCTTGACCACGTGATAGATGGCGGCGTCGGCGTCGATCACCTGCTTCAAGCGTCCCGCGAACGGGTTGACGATGCCATAGGCCAGCAGCACGCCCATGAAGGTGCCGACCAGCGCCGAGCCGATCATGCCGCCCAGCACGCTCGGCGGCTTGTCGATCGAGCCCATGGTCTTCACGATGCCGAGCACGGCCGCGACGATGCCGAGCGCGGGCAGCGAGTCGGCCAGGCTCTGAAGCGTGCCCTGCGGCCCCTCGACCTCGTGGTGATGGGTCTTGATCGCGTTGTCCATGACCTCTTCGACCGCATGCACGTCGAGCGTGCCCGACGACACGACGACCAGGCGAAGCGTGTCGGCGATCAGGTTCACAAGGGTGTGGTCGGCGACCAGCCGGGGATATTCGGCGAAGACCGAGGAGGACTTGGGGTCCTCGACATGCGGTTCCAGCGCGATCGGGCCCTCGGTGCGCAGCATCTTCATCAACTTCGAGACGAGGAAGATGACGTCGAGATAGTCCTGCTTCTTGTATTTCGGGCCCTTGAAGATCTTGCCCATCGCCCCGCCCAGCGCCTTCAGCTCGGCACCGCTGTTGCCGATGACGAGCGCACCGACGGCCGCGCCGCCGATGATGAGCATTTCGTGCGGGATCGCCTCGAACACGGGGCCGAGCTTGCCGCCGGTGATGGCGAAACCGCCAAACACCATGCCGAGCAGGATGACTAGGCCGATGGCAGGAAACATGGTGAACCGATTCTCCCGAAGACCGGCCGCAGTGCCCGTCAGATCACCGGCCTAGCCTGGTAAGGTCAAAATACAGTTACCGGGCCGATGCCCGGCCGCGATCATTTCAGATAGTCGAACAGCGACAGGCTGCTCAGCTTGGTGAAGCTGGCCTGGGTCGCCTGAAGCACGGTCATCGTCTGTTGCAGCTTCGTAATGGTCTCGACCGGATCGACATCCTCGATGCTGGAACGCAGCTGCGCCCGGTCGGTGCTGGCGGCCTGTTGCAGCCCCTGCTGCAGCTCGACCCGCGCCTCGCGCGCGCCGACCGAGGCCTGCACGGTGGCGACATTGTCGTTGGCCGCCTTCAGCTTGTCCATCGCGTCCTTGACCGTCGCGCTGGCATCGCCGCCCGACTTCAACGCGGTGACGAGGGTGTTGAGGACGTTCAGCGTATCGTCGTTCGCACCCGCCTGGAACACGCGGTCGGCGCCGACCGACACGTCGACGCTCTGGCCGTCGGCGATCGGGATATCGGACACATTGGCCTGCGAATAGGTGTAGCGGCCATTGACCATCGTCACCGCATCGGTGCCCGCCGCCGCACCGAACAGCGGCAGGCCGCGCGCGTCCTTGGCATTGGCAAGGCCGAGCAGCGCGTCGCGGATCGAGGCGATCTGGTCGCCCACGCTCGACCGATTGGCGGCGTTCAGGGTGCCGTTCGCCGCCTGGGTCGTCAGCTCCAGCGCCTTCTGCACCTGTTTGCCGATCTGGCCCAGCGTCGTGTCCGCCTGTTGCAGCAACGAGCCCGCCAGCGTCAGATTGGTCTTGTAGACCGCATCGTCGGCATCGCGGCGGTCAAATTCGGCGACCTGGGCGGCGGCGGCGGCGTCGTCCGACGGGTTGGTCAACTTCTTGCCGGTCGAAATCTGGACCTGCAACGCATTCGCCTTGCCGGTCAGTTCGGTCATCCGCCGCGAGGCGGTGTCGTAGAAGAAGCTGGTGGAAATCTGCATGACCGTTACCGCAGCTCGAGAATGGATTGGAAGGTTTCGCGCGCCGCCTGGATCACCCGGCTGGTTGCGGAATAGGCCTGCTGAAAGCGCATCAGCGTCACCGCTTCCGAATCGAGCGTGACGCCCGAGGCCGCCGACAGCGAGGCCTTGGCCCCGTCGCGGATCGCGGACTGCGCATCGGCGACGGTCTGGCGCTGCTTCAGCGTGGTCGCGTTGTCGGTGACGATCTGGGTCAGCTTGTTCTCGAAGCCCGCCGATCCGCGCAGGGTTTCCAGCGCGGCCAGATTGTCGGCATTGCGCGAGCCCTGATTGCCCTTTGCCGCCGCGATCTTCGATCCATCGGTCATCAACAGGCTCATCTGCGCGGTGCCTGCCGTCAGGCCGAACATCGCCGTGCCGGTTGCGCCGTTCAGGTCCTGGCCGCCGGCCTGAAGGCCGTTGACCGTCTCGACGAAGCTCTTGGCAAGCTGGTTAAAGGCGCCGCGTGCCACGTTGATCCGCTCGGCCCCGTCCAGCATCCCGGCTATCGCGCCGCCGGTCGGCACGAAGTCGCTGATCTGCCCGTTCAAGGCGACCTGGAAGGATACGCTGCCATCGGCGCCGCGCTGATAGGTGACGGCCCCGGTGGAGTCGGTCGCCGCCAGGATCGGCCCGGCCCGATCGCCGAGTCGCACCGTCGCGCGGCCGAGTTCGTCGGTCGTGCTGGTGATGTCGGACAATGCGCTCATCTGGGTCAGGATCTGGTCGCGCTGGTCAGCCAGCTGTGCCGCCGCCGCCGTGCCCGGCTGCGTCCGGCCCAGCCCGTCATTGACGCGGACCAGCGAGGTGGCGAGCGAGGACAGGTCACGGGCCGCCTGCCGTGCCTGACCGTCGAAATCGGCGTTGATCTGGTCGAAGGCCGAGTCGGTCGCGGTAAACGCCGTCGCGGTCGAACGCGCGGTTTCCAGCATCGTGGCGCGCAGCGCAGCCGAGGTCGGCTCGGCCGACAGGGTGCGCGCGGCGGTGAAGAAGGCGGTCAGGCGCGTCTGGACCTGATCGCCGGTCAACGCGCCCTCGATCCGGTTCAGCCAGGTCACGCCCGTCGTGGTGCGGGACAGGTCGGCGGTGGCCGAGCGAACCGCAGCGCTGGCATAGACGTCGGTGGCGCGCGCAATGCCCAGCACCACGACGCCCGAGCCCGCGGAGACCTTGTTCGCCGCCAGACCAGCGGCGGGCGAAATCTCCTGCATCGTGACCGACCGGCGCGAATAGCCGTCCGTTCCGACATTGGCGATATTCTCACCAACGGCGGTCAGCGCGGTCTGATATGCGCGGACGCCCGAAGCGCCGATAGAGAGCAGGTCGCTCATGGTTACTGCGGTACGTTATGTCTGGTTAACGACAGGTTGAGATTTCGCCAGAAAGGCGGTGACGGCCTTGCCGATGCCAAGCGGGGCCTGGGCGGCCATCGTCTGGGCAACCTGTTGATCCTGCATGTCCCGGAACGTGTCCAGCGCCTTGGAGTCGAACATGGTTTCACTCAGCTTAGTCTGGCGCATCGCCTTCAGCATCATGCCGGTGAAGATCGCCTCGAACTGGGTGCCCGCCTTGTCCAGATTGGCGCCGTTCGACAGGCGGCGGGTGTCGGTGGACACCGTACCCGCGATCGCGGAGGCCGCGGTCGCGGGCGAAGTGGGTGAAATGCTCTGGGTCACAGGACGATCAACTCCGCCTTGAGTGCGCCGGCTTCCTTCAGCGCTTCGAGAATGGCGACCAGGTCGGACGGGGCCGCGCCGATCGCGTTCACCGCCTTGACGACATCGGCCAGCTTGGGACCGGGGGCCAGGACGAACATAGGGCGACGCTCTTCCTCGACCGAGACGCCGGACTTCTGCGTCACCGCCGTCTGTCCGCCGCTGAGCGGGCCGGGCTGGCTGACGCGCTGATTCTCGTCGATCTTCACGGTCAGCTTGCCGTGCGTGACCGCCGCCGGACCGACCCGGACCGCCGAGTTGATGACGACGGTGCCGGTGCGGGCATTGACGATGACCTTGGCGGGCGGCTCGGCCGAGGTGACGTTCAGATTCTCGATCTCGGACATCAGCGTGGCGCGGACATCGGCGCCCATCGGCGCGCGGACCGCGACCGACACGGCGTCCATCGCCTGCGCAGTACCCATGCCCAGACGCGAATTGATCGCCTGCGCGACATTCTGCGCTGTGGTGAAGTCGGCGCGCGCCAGGTTGAAGGTCAGGCTGGGCGCGGTGTCGAAGCCGGTGGCGACCGCCCGCTCGACCGTCGCCCCTTCGGGGATGCGACCGACCGAGGGAATGTTGACCACGATCTTCGACCCGTCCGCGCCTTCGGCACCCAGACCGCCGACTGCAAGGTTCCCTTGCGCCATCGCATAGATCTGGCCGTCCGCACCCTGAAGCGGCGTGAGGATCAGGCTGCCGCCGCGAAGCGACTTGGCCTTGCCCATCGAGGCGACGGTGATGTCCAGCTTCTGGCCCGGCTTGGCGAAGGGCGGCAGTTCGGCCGTCACCATCACCACCGCGGCATTCTTCATGCCCGGATTGGCGGTCGGCGGCAGTTGCAGCCCGAAGCGCGAGACCACCGCCTTCAGCGACTGGACGGTATATTCCAGATTGTCGTCGCCCGTGCCCGGCAGACCGACGACGATGCCGTAGCCGGTCAGCTGGTTGGTACGGATGCCCTGGAACCCGCCCAGATCCTTGATCCGATCGGCCGAGGCCGGACCTGCGATCGCGAAGGTGGCGAAGAGCGCGAGAAAGAAGCGGAGGATCATATGCTATGGCCTCAGAACGGGCTGACGGCTTGGAAGAAGCGGCTCAGCCAGCCCTGGCGGCTGGCGCGGGCGACGTCGCCCTTGCCGGTATAGGCGATCTGCGCATCGGCGACGCGGGTCGACTCGACGCGATTGTCGATGCCGACATCGGCCATGCGGACCAGCCCCTTGATCTGGATGAACTCGTCCCCGCGGTTCAGCGTCACGCGCTTCTGCCCCTGGACCAGCATCGTGCCGTTGGGAAACACCTGCGCCACGGTCACGGTGATCTCACCCGACAGCGAGTTGGACTGGTCGGCCGCGCCCGATCCGTTGAAGTTGCGGCTGCCGCTCATGCCGATATCGGTCGACTTGAGCAGCTTGCCCAGCGGGCCGGTGGTCGGCGGGGCCAGGCCCAGATCGCCCTTGGAGCCGAGCTTGGAATTGGCCGACTTGGTCGCCGCCGTCCGCTCGACCAGCACGATGGTCAGGGGATCGCCGACCTTGCGCGCGCGCCACCCTTCGTACAGCGCGGCATAGCCGTCCGACACCTGGAAGATACCGCCATTGGGCTGGGCGGGCTGCGCGACCGGCTGCATCGGCATCGGGGCCGGGCGCACCGTCGAGAAATCCTCGGCGGGCTTCTTGCGACCGAACAGGCTGGCATGGGCGGGCGCGGGGATCAGCGCGACGGCGACCATGGTGCCCGCCGCCGCCGACAGCGCCAGCTCGGTCCAATAGTCGAAGCGCAGGGTGGGGAAGCGCAGGGTCATGGTCACAGATTCTGGTTCGCGTACTGAAGCATCTCGTCGGTCGACTTGATCATCTTCGAGTTGACCTCATAGGCGCGCTGGGTCTCGATCATGTCGACCAGCTCCTCGACGACGTTGACGTTCGAGCCTTCGAGCATGCCCTGACGGATCTGGCCGCGCCCTTCGAGCCCGGCGACGCCCATGTTCGCCGCGCCCGAGGCGGGGGTTTCGGTCAGGTAATTGTCGCCCTTGGACTGAAGCCCGGCCGAGTTGGGGAAGCTGGCGATCTGGATCTGGCCGATCTCGGCCGCCGCGGTCTGGCCCGGCAGGGTTGCCGAGACGGTGCCGTCGGTGCCGATCGTGATCTGGGTCGTGCCCTCGGGGACGGTGATGCCCGGCATTACCTGATAACCCTCGGCGGTGACCAGCTGCCCCTCGGCCGAGCGCGAGAAATTGCCCGCGCGGGTATAGCCGAGCGTGCCGCCCGGCATCTGCACCTGGAAGAAGCCGTCACCGTCCAGCGCCAGGTCGAGGCTGTTGTTGGTGGTCTGCATCGACCCCTGGGTGTTGATGCGCGCGGTCCCCTGGATCCGCACGCCGGTGCCCAGGTTCAGGCCGGTCGCATATTTGCTCTCGGTCGAGCTGGCCGCGCCGGGCGCGGTGATCGTCTGATAGGCCAGCGTCTCGAACGCGGCGCGATCGCGCTTGAACCCGGTCGTGTTGACGTTGGCCAGGTTGTTCGAAATGACCCGCATACGCATATCCTGGGCATCGAGCCCGGTGCGTGCGACGTGCAAAGCGGCGGAAGACATGTCTCTTTAATCCTCAGCTCGGCAGACGCATCAGCGATGCGCTGTTTTCATCCAACGACTTGGCCTCTTTCATGAGGTTGGCCTGCACCTCGTAGCTGCGCTGGTTCTCGATCATGTCGACCAGCGTCTGGGTCATGTTGACGTTCGACCCTTCCAGCGCGCCCGACTGGACCGTGGCGTCCATGTCCTGCGGCATCGCCCCGCCGCCCTTGACGCGCAGCAGATTGTCGAGACCCTTCACCGTCTGCGTGCCGCGCGTGTCGGCCAGCTTGATGCGGTCGATCACCTGGGGCTGGGTATCCGGCCCCGCGCCCAGCGGCACGATCGACAGCGTACCGTCGGGGGCGACGGCCATCGAATTATACGGCGGCACCGTGATCGGGCCGTTCTGGCCGATCACCGGATAACCGTCGCCGGTCTGCAGCACGCCCGAGGCCGTGACCTCCAGGTCGCCGCGACGGGTATAGGCTTCGGTCCCGTCCGGGGCCTGCACCGCCAGCCACGCGCTGGACGTCGCGATCGCCACGTCCAGCGCGTTGCCGGTATGCTGGATCGTGCCCGGCTGACGGTCGGCGTCGGTCACTTCCTCGGCGGTGGGCATCCGCGCCTCGAACGCCGCGCCGCCGCCCTTCAGGTCGATGCGGTCGAACACGACGCGGTCGGCGCGGAACCCGATCGTCGAGGCATTGGCCATGTTGTTGGCGATCGCGGTCTGCGCCGCCATATGCGCCCGCATGCCCGTCGATGCCGTATAGACCAGCTTGTCCATCGCGGTTCCCCGTTAGCCCCCGGCGTTCGCTTAGCTGCGGATGTTGAAGATGGTCTGCGAGATCTGGCTCGACGTATCGAGCGCCTTCGCATTCGCCTGGAAATCGCGCTGCGCGGCGATCAGGTTGACCAGCTCCTCGGTGATGTCGACGTTCGACCCCTCGATGGTGCTCGACCGGATCGCGCCGTACGCGCCCTGGTTGGCGGTGCCGAACTTGGCCGCGCCGGACTTGCCGGTCGCCTCCCAATAGCTGTTCCCCTCCTGGCGCAGGCCCGGCATGTTGACGAAGGTCGCCACCGCGACCTTGCCCAGCGCTGCGGTCTCGCCGTTCGAGAAGGAGGCGGTGACCAGGCCGTCGTCGCCGACCGACACACCCGACAACAGGCCCACCGCCTTGCCGTCCTGGGTACGCGAGGCGACCGAGAAGATCGAACCCGACTGCGACGAGCCGGTATAGTCGATCGACAGCGGCTGCGAGATGATCGAGGTGCGCGGGGTGAAATTGTCGAACTTGGTCGCCCCGGTCGGCGCCTTCAGGCTGCCGCCCGAATCGAACGTCATCTTGATCGGGTCCTTCGACCCGCCATTGGTCGTCATCTGCTGATCGCCGACGAAGCTGTAGACCAGCCAGTTGCTGCTGCCGTCCGCAGGCTGGATCGCATTGCCATTGGCATCGACCGGCAGCGGCGCGCGGACATAGTAATTGGTCAGCGTCATGGCATTGCCGGTCGTATCGTAGATCTTGGTCTGGGTCGTGTTGTTGTACGTGCCCATATTGGTGCGATCGAACGCGGCGGTCGGTGCGACGGCGGTGCTCGACAGGTTGATGGCCATCGACACCTTCTTGGTGGCGACCGGCGTGCCGCTGGTCGCCGGCAGCTGGAGGCTGGTCAGGCCGTCGCTGCCGAACGAGGTGACGTTGCCGTCCTTGTCGACCGGGAACACCTGGACGCGGTTGCCCTGCGTGTCGGTGACGTAATTGTTCGTGTCGACCTGGAACGATCCGTTGCGCGTATATTGGAGCGTACCCGTGGTGCCGCCGGCCTGCACCGTGAAGAAGCCGTCACCCGAGATGGCAAGGTCCAGCGCGTTCGACGTGCTGGTGTAGTTGCCTTCCTTGAACTCCTGACGGTTGGCCTTGACCACCGTGCCCGAGCCGACCTGCTTGAACGGGTCGGTCGAGAAATTGGCCGCCATCACGTCGGCGAATTCGGCGCGGCTCTTCTTGAAGCCGTTGGTGCCGACGTTCGCGAGGTTGTGCGAGATGACCGACATGTCGGTCTGCGAGGCCTGAAGGCCGCTGAGCGAGGTGTAGAAGGACATGGGCTATCTTCCTGGTGCGTTAAGGGGGATCAGCCGACGGCGCGGACGGCGGAAAGCTGGACCTGGCCCAGACCGGCGACGGTCAGGACCGGCGAGCCGTTGGAGGGCAGCGAGACGGACTGGACGGGCGCCCAGACCAGCGAGCGGCTGGTAACGGCGGCGCTGCCGTTGTTGGCGGACACCGAAATGGTGAAGGGGCCCGATCCGGCGGTCTTGCCGTCGTCGGTCTTGCCGTCCCAGTCATAGCTGGCCGTGCCCGCCTTCTGCGCGCCCAGCGACAGCGACTTGACGACCCCGCCACTGGCATCGGCGATGGTCACCGTCACGTTCGACGCCGCGGCGTCCAGTTCGACCTGGCCCGCCAGCCCGCCGCTGGTGCGGCCATAGGCGGTCGTGCCCTGGGTCAGCACGGTCTTGCCGACATAGTTTATCGCGGCTGCGGGCGTGGTCCCGGTCAGCTTGTTCGCGAGCGATGTCAGCGTGGTGTTCATCTCGGAGATGCCGGCCACGCTGGAGAATTGCGCCATCTGGGCGACCATCTGGGTATTGTCCATCGGCGCGAACGGATCCTGATTCTTGAGCTGCGCGGTCAGCAGCTTCAGGAAATCGGTCTGGCCGAGCGTCGTCTTCTTGGCCGAGGCCGCGGCCGTGGCGCCGCTGGTCGCGCTTCCGGCGCGCGCAATGCCCAGGCTGTCGAGCGTCGAGTCCATCACATCGGATGCCATGATCAGCGTCCCAGCTTGAGGGTATCGAGGATCAGCGACTTGGCCGTCTGCATCACTTCGACATTGTTCTGATAGGTGCGCGAGGTCTCCATCATGTCGACCAGCTCGCGGGTTTCATCGACCGCCGCCTCGAAGACGTTGCCGTCCTTGTCGGCCAGCGGGTTGTTGGGGTCGTGGCGCTTGGTGGGGTCTTCGCCCGCCGTCACGATCTTCTCGACATCGACGGTGGACAGGCCGGTCGCGGCGTCGAAGCTGGTGCGGAACACCGGCTTCATCGTCTTGTACGCGGTGTCGACCGACCCGGCGATGCCACCGGCATTGGCCAGGTTCGACGCGGTGGTGTTCATCCGCACCAGCTGCGCCGACATGGCGCGACCGGCGACCTGGAAGATGGAAAGCGGTCCGTTCGGCATCGCTTATTCGCCCTTCAGCGCACGGGTGATGGTGGAGATGCGACCGTTCAGGAACGACAGCGTCGTCTGATACTGGACCGCATTCTCGGCGAAGGCGGTCTGTTCCTGGTTGAGTTCGACGGTGTTGCCGTCGAGCGAGGTCTGGATCGGCACGCGGTACTTCATCGCATCCGCGATGCCCCGCCCCTGATCCCGACCGCCCTCGACCGAGGCGAGCGCCGCCTTGAAATCGATGTCGCGTGCCTTGAAGCCCGGGGTCGAGGCGTTGGCGATGTTCGACGCCAGCACACCCATGCGCTGCGCCCGCACCTCCAGTGCGGCACCGTGCACTCCGAAAAGCGTTTCTGCGGCCATCGTTCAACCTCCTTTCCCACGCGGGACTTCGCGATGGCCAAGCCCTCGCAATGACCGTGCCAACTGCTTGATCAGAAGGGCGGCAGGGCGGCGGCAGGCCCGGCCCGGCAAGCGGTTGCCGGTTTTTGCCGGTCGGCGGCAACCAGGCGGCAGCACTCCCGGCAGCCGTCTTGCGCGCCCTTCCCGTGTGCGAATTGGCCCGGTCTTTGCGTGGGTGCGCGCATGACTGCATTTCCTCCGCTTCATCAGTTCTTCGACGCCGCGGCGCTGGCCATCGTGCTGGGCGGAACGCTGATCGCGACGCTGCTGCGCACGCCCTGGCGCGATGCCGGGCGGGCGATGCGCGCACTCGCGGTGCTGCCGAGGCGTCCCTTTTCCGCCGATCCGCTGGTCGAGCAGATCGCGCACCTGTCGCGCATGGCGAAGCGCCAGGGTGTCCTGGCGCTCGACCGCTCGGTCATCACCGATCCCGACATGGCCGAGGCGGTCGCCGCGATCGTCGATGGCGAAGGGGCCGAGGCCGTGGCCGCCCGCCTGAACCTCGCGCGTGCCGCGCGGGTCGAACGGCATGTGGCGACCGCCGATGTCTGGACAGGCGCCGCCGAGATCGCGCCTGCCATGGGCATGGTCGGCACGCTGATCGGCCTGGCGGCCATGTTCGCGACGATGAACGATCCGCAGCGGATCGGCGGCGCCATGGCGATCGCGCTGCTCGCCACGCTCTATGGCGCGCTGTTCGCCAATCTGGTCGCGCAGCCGATCGCGATGCGTCTGCGTCGCGCGGCGCGGATCGAGGCGTTCGAGCGGACCCGGATCGTCACGCCGCTCGCCGCCCTGGCCGCGCGCGAGGCCCCGCGCCCGTCACGCGGTGGCACGGACTCCAAGTCGGGTCCGAAGTCCGGCCCCAATCTGGTCAGTGTCGCATGACCGAGCCGTTTTTTCCCGAAACGCCGCCCGCGCGGCCGATCTGGCTGATCACGCTGGCCGACCTTGCGCTGTTGCTGGTCGGCTTCCTCGTTCTGGTCCAGGCTACGGGTGCGGAGCGACGCCCTGCCCTGCTCAACGGCCTGCGCGCGCAGTTCGGCAGCAGCGACCATGTCGACCAGGCGCTGCGGGCGCCCCCTGCCCCGCCGCCCGCCATGCCGGTCGCCACCGCCGCGCTGAACTTCGCCGCCGGGTCCGCCGTGCCGGTCGAGCCCGACGCACTGTTCGTCCCCTGGGCGCGCGAGGCTCTGGCCGATCCGCGCGTCCGCCTGTCCATCGTCGGTTCGACCGACGGCAGCGCCGCCGATGTCGATCCCGTCACTCGCAGCGCGGTCGTGCTGGCCGCCGATCGCGCCCGCACCGCGGCCGCGCTGATCGGACCCGCCGCCGCCGACCGCCTGATCCTGTCCACCGCCGGAAAGCCGGGCCCTCGCGTCGCGATGGTCACCCTGGTCTTTGCCGGTGAACCTTCACGGAGACCCTCACGATGATCCTGTCCCTGCTTCTGGCCGGTGCCGCCGGTTTCCAGGATATCGCCGCGCTCGACGCCGCCGTCACCGCCTTTACCGGCCGGCCGGTCGGGGTGGAGGGCGGCCCCCGCTCGACGATCGACAACCGGCTGAAGCTGGCCCAGTGCCCGACGGTCGCGTTGTCCTGGCGCACGGAAGCGCATGACGCGGTGGTCGTCACCTGCTCCAGCCCGCAATGGCGCATCTTCGTACCGGTGCTCTCCTCCCCCAGGCCCGCGCCCGAGGCGCGCGTGATCCCGGCGGTGGCGGTAAAGGCGGAACCCGTCATCAAGCGTGGCGACCCGGTCGTGATCGAAGCCGGATCGGACGGCTTTTCCATTACGCGGGAAGGGGTTGCCATGGCCGACGCGGCACCCGGCGGACATTTCCCGGTCCGCATCGAATCCGCCCGCCAGCCGATCCAGGCGGTGGCGCTGGCCAGCGGTCGCGCCACCCTGCCCGGCTGGTCTGAATGAGGGGCGCGGGCGCGGCGGAAAACGGGGAAAAAGCGTAAATTCGCGCTAAAGAATCTCCGGCCCCGGCCGTTATACCCCATGTCAGCGGAACCAGAGGGTGCGGGCATGGTGGAAGTAACAAGGCTGAGTGCCGGGGAAGCGAGGGTCGGGCGGGTCGCCGCCGTGACGCGTCCCAACGCGCTCGCTGAAGCCGCCAGCCCCGCACAGACTCCGGTCAAGGCGAACGACATGAGCGGCGTCAGCAACATGGCCCGCACCTTGGCCGCGCAGCCGCCGGTCGACATGGACCGAGTCGCCCAGATCAAGAAGGCCATCGCCAATGGCGATTTTCCGATCCTGCCGGCGACCATCGCCGACCAGATGATTGCGCTGAAGCTGGACTGGAATGGTAAATGACACGCCGTGACGCCCTGATCCGGGTCATCGAGGCCCTCCACCGCGAAATCGCGGCGCTGAAGGTCAACGACGTGGCCGCGCTGGAACGCGCGACGACCGAGAAGCTGGCCGCGATCGAAGAGGTCGCCGCGCTCGGCACCGGTCCCGCAGGCCCCGAACTGCGCGAGCTGGCCGACGAGGCCAACCGCCTGAACGAGACCTGCCGCATCTATGTGAACCTGATGGCGGCCAATGTGCGCCGCCGCCTGCAGACGCTGACCGGCGATGCGGGCATGGGCTATCGCCCCGCCATGCGCGCCTATGCCTGATTGCCGCTTGCCGGGCGGCAACGGGTTGCCGCTTTGCCGGATCGGCGGCGGCATTCCCGGCAGGGCGATCGGCAGCCCGGACTAGCCTGAGCGAACAAGAGCCCGGTTTTCCGGGCTTTTTTATTGCCCTTCGCCGATTCCTGTCGCGACCCTGACGGCACCGTCAGGAATTGGCACGCCCCTTGCTGTGTATGGCCCGAACAAGGGCTTTTTACCGCAGCATGACCGTCCAACCCGTCTCCCACGCCAGAATCCAATCGGCCATCGCGCTGGCATCCAGCCGCACGGGCGTCGATTTCGGCTATCTGCTCGGCCAGGCGAAGCTGGAGTCCGGCCTGAACGCCAATGCCCGTGCGGGCACCTCCTCCGCCTCGGGGCTCTATCAGTTCGTCGAGCAGAGCTGGCTGGCGGTCGTGAAGAAGCACGGCGCGGAGCATGGCCTGGGCTGGGCCGCCGATGCGATCGGCCAGTCGGGCGGACGCTATTATGTCTCCGGCGGCGCGCGCTCGGCGGTGATGGGGCTGCGCAACGATCCGACCGCCGCCTCGCTGATGGCCGCCGAACATGCCTCGGACAACAAGTCCGCGCTGGAATCGACGCTGGGCCGCGATGCCAACGGCACCGACCTGTACATGGCCCATTTCCTGGGGCTGGGCGGCGCGACCAAGTTCCTGGGCACCATGGCCAGCAACCCGCAGGCCAGCGGCGCGTCGCTGTTCCCCGCCGCTGCGCGCGCCAACCGTTCGGTCTTCTACGCCTCGAACGGCCAGCCGCGCTCGCTCTCGGACATTTACGACCGCTTCTCCGCCAAACTGGCCGGCACCAAGGCCGACAGCGACGAGACGCGCGCCGCCAATCTGCAATTCGCGGCCCAGGCGCTCGCGCTCCAGGGCATGAACGGCGACGCGACCGTCGTCACCGGCAACAATGAAAGCGCCGCCGATGCGATCGCCTGGGCCAACAGCACCATGAACCAGCTGGGGATGCGCGGAAACGCCACGACCGGCGACAGCGTGCTGCGGCCCAAGCCCGATCACGCGCGCCTCGCCTACATGATGCTCGCACGGATGGGTGGCTAAGCGATGGGCAAGCTCTTCTCCAGCGGCCGCACCATGGCCCTGCCCGCCGCGATCCTGCTGCTGGTGCTGGTCATGGTCGTGCCGATCCCCCCGGCGCTGCTCGACATCTTCTTCGTCGCCAACATCGCGATCAGCCTGGCCGTGCTGATGGTCGCGCTGAACGCCGAAAAGCCGCTCGACTTCTCGGCCTTCCCGACCGTCCTCCTGTTCGCCACCCTGTTCCGCCTGGGCCTCAACGTCGCCTCGACCCGCATCGTGCTGGTCCATGGCCATGAGGGCGAGAGCGCGGCGGGTCACGTCATCGAGGCGTTCGGCACCTTCCTGATCGGCGGCGACTATGTCGTCGGTCTCTTCGTCTTCGCGATCCTGATGATCATCAACCTGATCGTCGTGACCAAGGGCGCGGGCCGCGTGTCGGAAGTGTCCGCTCGCTTCACCCTGGACGCCCTGCCCGGCAAGCAGATGGCGATCGACGCCGACCTGAACGCCGGTCTCATCACGCCGGACCAGGCCAAGGCGCGCCGCGTCGAGGTGTCGACCGAGGCCGATTTCTACGGCTCGATGGACGGTTCGTCCAAGTTCGTGAAGGGCGACGCGGTCGCCGCCATGCTGATCCTGGCGGCCAACGTCATCGGCGGCCTGATCCTGGGTCCGGTCAGCCATGGCATGGGCATCGCCGACGCCGCCAAGACCTATATTCTGCTCGCCATCGGCGACGCGCTGGTCGCGCAGCTCCCCTCGCTGATGCTGTCGATCGCCGCCGCCGCCATCGTGACGCGCGTGTCGTCGGACAGGGATCTGGCGGGCCAGATCGGGTCGCAGTTCGGCGCGTCCAAGACGTGGATCCCGGTCGCCGCGATCCTGGGCCTGCTGGGCGTCCTGCCGGGCATGCCGCATCTGGTGCTGCTGCCCGCCGCCGGGATCGCCGGGTTCACCGCCTGGAAGCTGCGCCAGATCGAGAAGCGCCCGGTCATCGCCCCCGCCGCCCCCGCGCCCGAGCCGGTCGATCCCTCGCGCATCGGCTGGGACGAGGTCATCGACGGCATGCAGGTGCATATCGACATCGGTTACGGCCTGGTGCCGCTGGTCGACGAGCGTCGCGGTGCGCCGCTGATGGCCCGCATCACTGGCGTCCGCCGCCAGTTGTCCAAGGACCTGGGCTTCGTCGTACCGCAGGCGCGCGTGCGCGACGACATCAACCTGGCGCCCTATAGCTATCGCATCATCATCAACGGCGTCGTCGCCGCCGAGGATCAGGTCTCGCCCGACGAGATGCTGGCGCTCGACACCGGCCAGGCCTTTGGCGAACTCAGCGGCAAGCCGGTCAAGGACCCGACCTTCGGCCTGCCCGCCACCTGGATCCTGAAGGGCGACGCCGATGCCGCCACCGGCATGGGCTATCTGGTGGTCGATCCGGGCACCGTCATGGCGACGCACCTGAACCACATCCTGTCCTCGAACGCCGCCGAGCTGCTCGGCCCCGACGAGGTCCAGTCGCTGCTCGACGGGCTCAAGGAGCGCGCCGCGCAACTCGCCGCCTCGCTCAGCCCGAACCCGCTGCCGCTCACCACCCTGACCCAGGTTCTCAAGGGCCTTCTTTCGGAGAACATCACCTTGAAGGAGTTCCGCCGCATCGCCAGCGCGATCGCCGTGGCGGCCCAGAAGACGCTCGACGCCGAAGAGATCGTCGAGCTGATCCGGCCGCAGCTGGGCGCGCTCATCATCCAGAAGCTGTGCGGGATGCGCGAGCCGCTGCGCGTCATGACGCTGGACGGCCAGCTCGAAGGGCTGCTGGGCCAGGCCATGCGCGCCGATACCGGGCGCCGCCATGTGATCGAACCCGATCTGGGCCGCCGCATCACCGAGGCGCTGACCCAGGCCGCCCAGCCGCTGATCGCCGAGGCCAAGCCCTTTGCGCTGGTCGTGCAGCCGGGCGTGCGCATCGCGATGCGCAAGCTGGTCCGCACCTGCCTGCCCGACACGCCCGTCCTCTCCTTCTTCGAAGTGCCCGAGGACAAGGCGGTCGAAGTCGTCGCCGTCATCGGCTCTCCCCATCATCACCAGCAACAGGCGTTGGCCGCATGAGCGCACATCCCCTGAGCGGCGCGTTCATGGACGCGCAGACCTTCAACCCGGCGAATTTCGATCCCGCGCTGGCCAATCCCACGGTCGCCGATCAGCCGCTGACCTATCGTCCCGCGCCGCGTCGCGCAGGGCTGCCCGGCGGCGATGCGAATGCGGTCATCCGCCAGCATCTGCCGCTGGTCCGGCGCATCGCGTGGCATGTGCATGGGTCCATGTCGAGCATGATCGAAGTCGAGGACCTGGTGCAGGTCGGCCTGGTCGCGCTGGTCGAGGCCGCCGCCTCGTTCGAGGAGCGCGGCGTCGAGTTCGGCCATTATCTGAAGTCGCGGCTGCGCGGCGCGATGATCGACGAGCTTCGGCGTCAGGCGACGACGACGCGCGGCGCGATGCGTCGCCGTCGCCAATATCACGAGGCGGTCAACACGCTGTCGCAGACCGAGGGCCAGGCCCCGGCCGACGAGGCGGTCGCCGAAAAGCTGGGCATCACGGTCGAACGGCTGCGCGCCGACTATAAGACCGCCGAGGCCGTTCGCATGGAAGCGATCGACGATGTCTATGCGGACGACCTGCCCTGGTTCGCCGACGACACGCCCGACGCCTTCGAGCAGCTGGCCGAAAGCGACCTGCGCGACGCGCTGATCGCCGCCATCTCCGCGCTCCCCGAGCGCGAGGCGATGGTGATCCAGCTTTATTATGTCGAGGAACTGAACCTGGAGGAAATCGGCCAGGTGCTGGGCGTCGGCGCCGCGCGAGTCTGCCAGATCAAGAGCGCGGCGCATGCCCGCCTGAAAAAGGCCCTCGCCAGCCAGCGTTAAATTCATTCCTCCCCTGCAAGGGGAGGTGGCAGGCCGAAGGCCTGACGGAGGGGTGTCACCCTCTCGATAGCGGGACACCCCTCCAACGCGCTACGCGCGCCACCTCCCCTTGCAGGGGAGGAATGGGTCGCCATTCCCGATCCCCCCATCTTGCTCTAAGCGCGTCCCCGATGACCGGGGACGCCGATGCTCGCACGCCATGAACGCCATCTGATCGCCCGCTATCTGTGGCCGGGTGCGGGTGGGCGGCTGGTCCTGCTGGTGGCGGCGATCGGCTGCACCGGCGTCATGATCGGTGTCGCCGCGCTGGTGCTGGTCATCGCGGTGATGAACGGCGCGCAGACCAGGCTGGCCGACAGCGTCGCGCCGGTCGACGGGCATCTCAGCGTCACCCTGCCCGCCGGCGCCCGACCGACCGAGGCGCAGGTCGCCGCTATGATCGCTCGCATCCCGGGCGTCGTCCGCACCGAGCCGATCCGCGAGATCACCGCCGGTCTGTCGATCGACGGCCGGATCACGCCCATCACATTGCAGGGCCGCGATCCACGCACACTCTATAGACTCGTGCCGACGATGGGCTCGGCGCTGGCGCATAGTCCCGATCCGGCAAATGCGGTGGCGATCGGCCAGACTGCCGCGCTGCAACTGGGCCTGTTCCCCGGCGACCGGATCGCGATCGGCCGGGTCATGCTCGGCCCCGACCGCACCCTGTCGCTCGACCTGGCCCCGGCGCGGGTCGCGGCCTTCTATCCCGACGACGACAAGGGCGGCGATCGGGTGACGGTCTATGCCCCGCTCGATTCGCTGCCCATCCTTCAGAACGACTCGGCCGTCACCCGCCGCGTTGCGGTGGTGCTGGCCGACCCCGCGCAGGAAGCGGCCGTGACGGCGGCGATTCGACAACGGCTGGGTCCGGCCTATCCGATCATCAGCTGGCAACAGGCGAATCGCGCGCTGCTTGCCGCCCTCGTCACCGAAAAGATCGGTATGACGATCGCGGTCGGGCTGGTCACCCTGGTCGCGCTGTTCAACATCCTGTCGTCGATGAGCTTGCTCGCACGAGCCAAGCGGCGCGAGATCGCGATCCTGCGCACCATGGGCGTGACGGCGCGGAGCATCATGCGGATTTTCGCCACCGTCGGCAGCATCATCGCATTGATCGGGGCGGGCATCGGCCTGTCGCTGGCCGCCGCCCTGTTGACCCAGCGCGGCGCGATCGTCGCGGCCGTGCGCCATCTGTCGCCCGCGCGGCAGGCCGAATGGGACGTATTCCTGTCGCTGCCGATCGGGATTTCGGCGCGCGAGCTGGCGGTGATCGCATTGAGCGTGCTGGCGGGCGCGGTACTGGCCAGCCTCTATCCCGCCTGGCGCGCGGGGCGAACCTCGCCCGCCCTGGTGCTGCGCGCGGATTGAGTCGATACGAGTAAACCCCGGCGGCATCGCTGCCGCCGGGGTTTGTCCTGCAAACCGGTCCGTGAGGATCTCTCGGCCGGTCGGCCCCGTCACCCGAGTGGGGGCGCGGTGCCGGGGCGCTCAGGATCCGGGGATTACTGTCCGAGCAGCTTGAGCACGCCCTGCTGCGACTGGTTGGCCTGGCTCAGCATCGCGGTCGAGGCCTGGCTCAGAATCTGAGCCTTGGCGAGCGCAGTGGTTTCGGCCGAGAAATCGGTGTCCTCGATGCGGCTGCGCGCGTCCGTCAGGTTGGTGACGTTCGAGGTCAGGTTGTTGACCGCCGACTGGAGCCGGTTCTGCGTGGCACCCAGGCCTGCGCGGATATTGGCGACCTTGCCGATGGCCTTGTCAAAGCTCTCCAGTGTCGCGGTGGTGGCGATGGTGCTGGGGCCGGTCGCCGGATCGACCACGGCGATGGCGCTATTGATATCGGCGTCGGTGGTCAGGTTGCTGAAGGTCATGCTGATGGCGTCGCTGGTGTTGGCGCCCGCCTGAATCTTCACCACACCGGCCGCACCCGCCGAACCGTCGAGCAGCTTCTGACCGTTGAACTGGGTGTTGAACAAGATGTTCGACACCTGCGACGCCAGCGCGTTCTGTTCCGACGTGATGTTCGCCTTGTCGTTGGTGGAATAGATGCCGTTGGCCTTCTGCACCGCCAGTTCGCGCATCCGCTGGAGCATGTTGCTCACCTCGTCCAGCGCCCCTTCGGCGGTCTGCGCCATCGAGATGCCGTCGTTCGAGTTGCGGATCGCCTGATTCATGCCGCGCACCTGCGAGGTCATCGAGGCGGCGATGGCGAGGCCGGCGGCGTCGTCCTTCGCGGAATTGATTCGCTTGCCGGTGGACAGGCGCTGCATCGAAACGTTCAGCGCTTCCGTCGCGGCGCCGTTGGCGCTCGAGGCGCGTAACGCCGAGATATTACTGGCGATAACCGTCATGGTCGTTCTCCAAAGCCGGAGCTCTCCGCCGCCCCCAAGGCGAAGGTCGAGCTGCCAAGACGGGTAACGACCGCTTGAGGCAGGGCTTTAGAGAAAAGAGTCGAATGGGCGCGTTTTTTCGGGCGGAGCCCCCCGACACCTTATTATAAGGCATCGGGGGGTCCACCTTCCGCGACCGAGGGGATAACCGCGGTCGGCATTCGCCCAGGGCGATTAGCCGAGGAGCTTCAGCACGCCCTGCTGCGACTGGTTGGCCTGGCTCAGCATCGCGGTCGACGCCTGGCTCAGGATCTGCGCCTTGGCGAGCGCGGTGGTTTCTTCCGAGAAGTCGGTGTCCGAGATGCGGCTCTTGGCTTCGGCCAGGTTGGTCATGTTCGAAGTCGCGCTATTGACTGCCGACTGGAGTCGGTTCTGCGTCGCACCCAGGCCAGCACGGATCGATGATACGTCGGCGATCGCGGCGTCGTAGTTGGCCAGCGTATCGCCACCCGCCTTCAGCTCGGTGCTGCCAGCAGCCGGTGCGAAGTCGACGATGGCACCCAGCTGCGAGCCGGTAGCGGCCGCACCGCCCGTTGGCGCCACATACGTGGCAGTCAGATCACGCAGACCGATGCTGACCGTGTCATTGCTCGTCGCGCCGGTCTGGATCGCAACAGTCGAAGCAGCATTGAACAACTGCTTGTTGTTGAACTGGGTGTTCTTCACGACGGCGCTGATCTGCGCGGCCAGCGTCGTTTGCTCGTTGGTGATATTGGCCTTGTCGGCGGTCGAATAGGTGCCGTTCGACGACTGGACCTTCAGCTCACGCATACGCTGGAGCATGTTGCCGACTTCGTTCAGCGCGCCTTCCGCCGTCTGCGCCAGCGAAATACCGTCGTTCGCGTTGCGGATGCCCTGCGCCATGCCCTTGATCTGCGAGGTCATCGAGTCGCTGATGGCCAGACCGGCGGCGTCGTCCTTTGCCGAGTTGATGCGGTTGCCGGTCGACAGGCGCTGCATCGAGGTGCTCAGGGCCAACGAGGCCGAGGTCGACGCGGCGGTTGCACGCATAGCACTGATATTGCTGGCAATAACGGTCATGTGATGTCTCCAAATCTGCCCGGCGATCCGTCTGTGTCCCCTCTGGACCACCGAGCCGCCGAGTGGAGTAACGGCCGCTTTCCGGCAGGCTTTAGCCGGTTCCATGCAAATTTTTGCCGGTGGGCTTGCCGGTTTTGCCGGAACGGTCGCGCGCGCGGCCGGGCGTCGCCCGCACACGTACGAGCGCGCGTCGCGCCCGGAAAAAACTTGCCGTTCGCGTTGCCGAATTAACCACGGTTTTACCAAACAGGGGCCATTGCGGAGTCACGAAAGGACTCCACGCCAGATGTCGTCGATTCACCCCTCCGCTGCGCTCGTTAAGCAGAAATACGCCCTGATTTCCGGGCTGCGGGCCCAGGGCATGGCCATTGCCGAGCAGGGCGCGGCCGCCCAGGCCGGGGACCTGTTCCTCGTCACCGACGGCGACGTGGTCGAGCATCCGGCGCGCACCATCGTCGTGTCCGACGGTCCGGTCCCCGCCATCATCCCGGCAATGGGCGGCCAACCGGCCAGCGTGACCTATTCCGCCGCCGAGTCGGGCGTCGGCAACAGCTTCGTCCGCGCGCTGCTGGCGGGTTCGGCCATGCCGACCGCCGCCGATCCGGAGAGCCTGGCACTGTTCACCCTGGCCGAGCGGGTCGCGCAGGCGGACATCACCGTCCTGATCAACGGCCCGACCGGCACCGGCAAGGAAGTCGTGGCCCGCGCTATCCATGCGCAGTCGGCCCGCGCCAACAAGCCCTTCGTCGCAATCAACTGCGCCGCGCTCCCTGAGTCGATGCTCGAGGCGCTGCTCTTCGGCCACCAGAAGGGTGCGTTCACCGGCGCGGCGCAGGCGGGCGAAGGTTTCTTCCGCGCGGCGGACGGCGGCACGCTGCTGCTCGACGAGATTGCCGAGATGCCGCTCCAGCTCCAGGCCAAGCTGCTCCGCGTTCTGCAGGAGCGCGAGGTGATCCCGCTCGGCGCGTCGATGCCGCAGTCGGTCGACGTCCGCGTCATCGCCTGCGCCAACCGCGACCTGCAGGCCGAAGTGGCCGCCGGCCGGTTCCGTGCCGACTTATACTACCGTCTGTCTGTCTTCCCGCTGACCACCAAGGCGCTGGCCGAGCGTCGCATGGACATCCCCGCGCTCGCCGCGACGATGATCCTGCGTCACGCTGCGGGCCGCACCGCCATTCCGTGGCCGAGCGCGGCGGCGATCGACAAGCTGGCCATGCACAATTGGCCCGGCAATGTCCGCGAGCTGGAAAACGTCATCCAGCGTGCGCTGCTGTTCGCCGGCGGCGCGACGATCGAGCCCGAGCATATCGTGTTCGACCGTCCGATGGTCGCCAACGACCTGGACGACGAGCCGCTGACCGTGACGACCGCGGAAGCGACGCTCGGCAAGGTCGTACAGATGAGCGAGTTCGCCGCGATCCGCGAAATGCTGGCCGCATGCGGCGGCAACCGGGTCGAGACCGCCAAGCGCCTGGGCATTTCTGAGCGCACCCTGCGCTACCGTCTCGCCAAGGCACGCGAACAGGGCGAGGAGATCATCCGACCCTCTAGCCGGGCCGTGATGGCATGAGCGTCGGTGGTGTCGGCGGTGCGATGAGCGTCGACCGGGTGATGGCGCTTCGTGCGCAGATCCTGGAACGCAATCAGGCACTCAAGGCGGCAAGCCAGGCCGGTGCCAACCAGGCGGCACAGGCCGCCCAGACTCAGCCGGTCGCTTCCCCGACCAGCTTTGCCGATACGCTCGAGTCCGCGCTGAAGGGCGTGAACGAAGGCCAGCAGCAGGCCGCCCGCCTGTCCGAATCCTACGAACGCGGCGAAACGGTCGACATCGCCAAGGTGATGATGGCCCGCCAGCAGGCGTCGGTCGGGTTCGAGGCGACCCTGCAAGTCCGCAACAAACTCCTGTCCGCCTATAAGGACATCATGAGCATGCCGGTGTAAGATGAGCACTGCCCTCACCCCCGCATCCGCCAATCCCGCACCGGCCCTGCCGCCCTTGCCGGAAAAGTTCGCCAACCCGCTTCGCCAGATCAAATCGGTGATGGCGCAGCCCGCCGTGCGCCGTTCGGCGCCGATGGCGATGCTGATCGGACTGATCGCCGCCGCCGCGCTCGCCTGGATGGCGCTGTCCAGCCCGCCGCAGAAGACGCTGTTCGACAATCTGTCGGACGCGGACAAGCAGGCGGTGACGACCGCGCTGTCGGCCGCGAACATCAAGAGCAAGATCAACGACGGCACCGGCGCGCTGACCGTGAACGAGGAGGATTACTCCAAGGCACGGATGCTGCTGGCGGGCCAGGGTCTGCCCAAGCAGGCGCCCGGCGGCTATGCGATCCTCGACCAGTTGCCGATGGGCGTCAGCCGCGCGGTCGAGGGCGAACGCCTTCGCCAGGCGCGCGAGAGCGAGTTGGCGCGGTCGATCGAGGAGATCGACGCGGTGGCCGAGGCGCGCGTGCACCTCGCCACGCCCGATGCCTCGCCCTTCATCCGCGACAAGTCCTCGCCGTCGGCCTCGGTGGTGCTCAAGCTCAACGCCGGGCGTTCGCTGTCCGAATCGCAGGTCCAGTCGATCGTCAATCTCGTCGCCTCGTCGGTGCCGGGCATGAAGCCCGAGGACGTGACCGTGGTCGACCAGATGGGCGGCCTTCTGTCCAAGAAGGGCGCGGACGGCGCGACCGGCGACGATCGCCGCATCGATTTCCAGCGCCGCCTGGAGGAGAAGTACCGCACCCAGCTGATCCAGCTGCTGACCCCGCTGGTCGGTGCGGGCAACTTCACCGCCGAGGTGCAGACCGAGGTCAATCTGGACGAGACCAGCGCGACCCGCGAACGCTATGACAAGGACGGCGCGCTGCGTGCCGAAACCGGCAACTGGACCGGCAATCAGAAGGACCCGGTCACCCCCGGCGGCATTCCCGGCGCGCTGTCCAACACGCCGCCGCCCGCCAGCACGCTGCAGCAGCCGCAGCCCGCGAACGGCGCGAGCGGCAACCCGCCCGCCGACGGCAAGCCGGTCGCCGGTGGCCCGGGCGTGAACCCGGAAAAACAGTCGGACGCCTTCCAGCGTGCCTATGACCTGAACAAGGAAGTGTCGGTGACCCGCGCCGCGCCAGGTTCGATCAAGCGGCTGACCGTCGCCGTCCTGCTGCGCGATCCCGCCACCGGCAAGCGCAGCCAGATGGAGATCAACCAGATTTCCGACCTGGTGAAGTCGGCGGTCGGCTTCGACCAGCAGCGCAACGACAATGTGACGGTGATCAGCCGCAAGTTCGCCGACGCCAATGTCGACGACAAGCGCGCCTGGTACGACAATAGCTGGCTGCCCATCGTGGCCCGCAACGCCACCGCGCTCGTGATCGCACTGCTGGTCCTGCTGCTCGGCGTGCGGCCGATGGTGAAGGCCATGTCGAAGAAGAAGGACGCGGCCGACGCCGCCAAGGCACTGCCCATGGGTGCGGCCGATGGCGCGGGCGTGGGCAATGTCCTGCTCGGCGCCGATGGCCAGCCGGTGATGGGTCCCGACGGCCAGCCCGTGCGGATCGGTGCCGATGGCCAGCCCATGTGGGTCGGCGCGGACGGCCAGCCCATGGCGGGCATGATCGGCCAGCAGCCGCCCGCCGTGACGCTCGACGAGATCGAAGAGACCAACAATTTCAACGAGCGGATCACCAAGGTGCGTGGCTTCACCCGCGACAATCCGGCGCGCGCCGCGCTCGCCGTCCGTGACATGATCCGTTCGGAGGCGCAGCAGTAATGGCATCGGTCGAAGAGGGGCGCGTCTATTCGGGGGTCGAGCGCGCCGCCGTCCTGATGATGCTGGTCGGCGAGGAAGAAGCCGCCGCCATCCTCCAGAAGCTGGAACCCGATGAAGTGCGCGAGCTGGGCAAGGCGATGTATTCGATCGCCGATGTCAGCGAACAGGATGTCGGCTTCGTGCTCGACGATTTCGTCGGCTGTGCCCGCGCCCGCGCTTCGATCGCCTTTCAGCCCAAGCCGATCGTCGAGAATGTGATGAACCGGGCGCTCGGCCCCGAGCGCGCCAGCAGCGTCCTGTCGCGCATCGTACCCGCCGAGGCGCAGTGCGAGATCGAGATGCTCGGCTGGCTCGACCCGATCGACATCGCCAAGATCGTCGAGAAGGAACATCCGCAGATCGGTGCGGTCCTGATCGCCAATTGCGACCCCGCCGTGGCGGGCAAGGTGCTGGAGCTGCTGCCCGAGGTGATGCAGCCCGACATCCTGCACCGCGTCGCCCGGCTGGGTCCGGTGACGCCGCAGGCGATCGACACGCTGAACGGCGTGCTCAAGCGCTGGAGCGAAGGCGGCAGCGGCGGCCAGGGCCTGGCCATGGGCGGATCGCGCGAAGCGGCCAAGATCCTGTCGAGCGCACGCAAGGCGACCGAGCAGCGGGTCATGCCCAAGCTGTTCAAGATCGACCGCGACGTCGCCAAGCAGATCGAGGAAGCGCTGTTCATCTTCGACAACCTGCTCGACATGGACGACAAGAATCTCGGCACCCTCATCCGCAACGTCGATGGCGAAGTCCTCACCCGCGCGCTCAAGGGCGCGGACGAGGCGGCGCGCGAACGTTTCCTGGGCTGCATGTCGGCACGTGCGGCGGCCGGTATCCGCGACGAGATCGAATCGCGCGGTCCGATGAAGCTGTCCGAAGTGCTCGAAGCGCAGAAGTCGATGATCACCACCGCCCGCAACCTCGCCAAGGAAGGCACGATCATGATGGGCGGAGGCGAGGACGATTATGTCTGATTTCGTCGCTGGTTTCTCCGCGCGGCAAAATGCGGCGGCGGCCGCGCTGCAACAGGCGTTCGCACCGCCCGGCGGCTTTGCGCCCTCGGGCATGCCGGGCGTCAACATCGATCTGGGCTCGGGCCCGATCTCGTTCCGGCCGCAGGCACCGACCGGCGGCCTGGGCGCGACCTCGGCCGACAATGTCGCGCCGGGCCAGCCGCGCCATTTCCACCCCGCCAGCCGCGATCACGATCCGACCCAGGGCTGGGACCCCTTTGCCGCCTGCGAGGATGTCGCCGAACCGGCGATCGATCCGCTCGCCGCCGCCCATGCATCGGGTCATGCCGAGGGTTATGCCGAGGGGCTGGCCGCCGCTCAGCGTCAGTTCCAGGCGCAGGCCGAGGCCGAGGCGCGCGACGGGCACATGGTCGCTTCCATCGCCGAAGCGCTGTCGGCGCGCATCGATCGCCAGGCCATGGCCGAACAGCTGCGCCAGACCGTGCTGATGCTGGTCGGCAAGCTGGTCGGTGAGATCGGCGTCGATGCCGACCGGCTGACCGGCCGGATCGAGGCGGCGATGGACATGCTGTCCGATGCCAAGGAAGCCGCGATGCTGCGCGTCCATCCCGACGACGTGGCGCTGCTGGCCGAGCGTCTGCCGCAGACCGTGTTCCCCGTCGGCGATCCGAATGTGGAGCGCGGCGGCTTCGTCCTCGAAAGCGCCTCGACCATCGTCGAGGATGGCCCCTCGCTGTGGCTCGACCAGCTCGCCGCCGCGATCGACAAGGTGCCCGTTCCCCAATGCTGAACCGTTTCACGACCGATTATCTGGAAACGCTGTCCCAGGCGGATTTCGCGCCGCGCCCCGTCGTGGCGGGGCGGCTGGCCTCCTATGACGGCCTGCTGATGGAAGCGGTCGGGCTGTCGCTGCCGGTCGGCACCGTCTGTGCTATTGGAGAGAGGGGCGGCGAGAAGGACGGGCACTGCGTCGAGGCCGAGGTGATCGGTTTCCGCAACGGCCGTACGCTGATGATGAATCTGGGCGGCCCCGCCCCCCTGCTCCCGCGCGCCCCGGTGCGCCCGCTCGGCCCTCCGGGTGAGGCGGAAGTCGGTGCCGCTATGCTGGGCCGCGTGGTCGACGGGTCGGGCAAGCCGATCGACGGCCTGGGTCCCATTCGCGGTGCCAGCCACTGGCCGCTGGCGGGCAAGATGCAGTCGCCGCTCGACCGGGGCCGCGTGCTGGAGCCGATGGACGTGGGCGTGCGCGCGATCAACGGGCTTTTAACCATCGGTCAGGGCCAGCGTGTCGGCATCATGGCGGGGTCGGGCGTCGGCAAGTCGGTGCTGCTGGGCATGATGGTGCGCGCGGCACGCGCCGACGTCATCGTCATCGGCCTGATCGGCGAGCGCAGCCGCGAAGTCGCCGACTTCCTGGAAACCAAGGTCGCCGGGGCGGCGCGCGCCCGCTCGGTCGTGGTCGCGGTGCCCGCCAACCATTCGCCGGTGCTGCGTATCCGCGGCGCCTTGCGCGCCACCGCCATTGCCGAGGCGTTCCGGGCCGAGGGCAAGAAGGTCCTGCTGATCATGGATTCGCTGACCCGCGTCGCCCATGCCGGGCGCGAGATCGGGCTGGCGCTGGGCGAACCCGCCTCGGCCCGTGGCTATCCGCCCTCGGCCATCGCGATGCTGCCCAACCTGATCGAGCGGGCGGGTGCCGATGCGCACGGAACCGGTTCGATCACCGCCATCTACACCGTGCTGGCGGACGGCGACGACGGCAACGATCCGGTCGTCGATTCGGCGCGGTCGATCCTGGACGGACATATCGTGCTCAACCGCCATCTGGCCGAGCGCGGCGTCTATCCCGCCATCGATATCGGCCCCTCGGTCAGCCGCGTGATGACCGATATCGTCGGCCGCCCGCATGCCCAGGCGGCGCGGACGCTGCGCCGTCATCTGGCAACCTATGAGGAAAATCGCGATCTCGTCCTGATGGGCGCGTACCGCGCGGGCGCGGACCCGGCGATCGATGCCGCCATCGCCTGCCACCCGGCGGTGATGGAATATATCCGGCAGGACGCCGACGAGGTCGTGCCGCTCGACCATGCGGTCGAGGAACTGGTGGGCATTTTCGGCCAGCCGCTCGGCTGATCCGCATTCAAGGGGGGACATGAATGGCATCCCGGCAACAGACGATGCTGGCCCGGCTTCACCGGGTCCGCACGCTGCAACTCAATCTGACCATGGCCGATGAGGCGCGCGCGCAGGAGCGGGTCGCCTCCGAGCATCAGCTGTCGCAGCGTATCGGCCAGCTGATCGATGCGGTGACGCCGACCCCGGCGGTGACCGCGTCCGCCGCCTCGCTGATGGCGAATGCGCATTTCCGTAACCGCCTGCTCGAATCGGCCGATGCCGCGACCGCGCGCATCCAAGTGGCCGAACACCGCGCCGCGCAGGCGGGCGAACAGACCAAGGCCGCCAAGCGCGACCAGACCGCCGTCGAAAAGCTGATGGACCGCGCGCGCATGGCCGCGATCCGTGCCGAGATGCGCGCGCTGGAGGATATGCCCGCCAGCGGCGGCGCGCGTCGCAATCGGCACGATCCTTGCTGACAGACTTGTCATGATGTCCTCCATCTCCTCGCTCACGCCCTCCGGCACCGCGTCCGCCCGCTCGGTAGCAGGGGGGGTTACCGGCGATCCGATGGCGTCCGCCTTCGCGATGCTCTTCGCGCTGATGCCCGGCATGGCCGATGCGGCGGGTTCGGAGAGCGCCGAGGGCTCGCCCAAGTCGAAAGGCGACACGACCAAGGACGGCAGCACGACCGAAAAGGACGGCAAGGACGTGCCGAGCGACGCCATCGCCTTGCCGGTGATGCCGTTCGCGATCCCGACCGTATCGCTGGCCCCGCCCGAACCCATCGCGTCGCCGGTCGCCGCGTCGGGCGCTTCGTCCGCGCCGATCACCACGCTTCTCGCGGCCATGCCGACCCTGCCGGACGCCGGGCCCGCCCCGACGAGCAAGCCGGTGGCGGACACGCCGATCAGCGTCGACCCGCTCAGGGGCACGATGCCCGTACCGCCCGCCATGACGCTGCCCATTGCGGATGACGGCGCGCCCGGGCTGCCGGTCTCGGACCGAACCGCTACGCCGCCGACGGTGACTCCGCCGACCGTTACGGCCACGACGCCATCGTCTGCATCACCCGCGATAGTGGCGCCAAAGGCGGGTTCTACCATTCCGTCCACGCCCCGCCTCGATAGGCCCGTCGCGATGACGACTGGAGACGCGGTGCCGAGTGCCCCGTTGGCGACACAGGCGAATGCGTCCGCGTCCACGGTTGCGCGTGACACGGCGCCAGCCCTTCAGACTGTGCCAGCCCAGCAAGCCGCCGCACCCACAACCGAGCAGGTCGTCCGTGCCGCCGCGCCCGGCATCCCGCTGGCGATTCGCGCCGATGCCTTGCCGACCGCGATTCCGATCGAGGCCCCGGCAACCGACAGCGCACCCATCCTGCCCCCCCGGCAGGACATGCCCCTTCGCTTTGCCGTGACGAACGGGTCCGCGCCCGTCGTCGCCCCCCTGCCGATCCAGGGCCCTGCCCCGATCATCCAGGCGGGCCAGAGCGCTCCCGCGATACAGCTTTTCGGGACCGCAATGCGCAGCGAGCAGAGCTTCGATCCGCGCACCGATCGCCGCAAGGACGAAGCCGCGCTGTCGGTCGACCCCGCGACGCTGACCCGCGCCAATTCGCTGACCGCCGCGCCGGTCGTCGCGACGACGGGGGCCGATCAGGCCCCGCTCGACATGACGCAACATCACTGGCCGCAGGGGATGATCGACCGCATCGACCGGATGCGCGAGGACGCCGCCACCGCCGATACCCGTATTCAGCTGTCACCCGACGCGCTGGGCGGCATCGCGGTGAACCTGCGTCATGAGGACGGGACGACGCATATCCACTTCACCGCCGATCAGGCGCAGACCGCGTCCCTGCTCGCCGACGCCCAGCCGACACTGGCGCGACTCGCCGAGGAGAAGGGGATGCGCCTGGGTCAGACGGCTGTCGATTTGGGCCAGTCGGGAATGGGCGGCGAGCGACAGGCGCCGCCGCGTCGCCCCGATCCCGTCGTCCCGACCCGCCCCGCCTTTGCGGGCACCACCGCTTCCAGCGACGCCGGGGACCCGGCCGCCGCCTCCACCCGAATCGCCTGAGGACTGAACCATGAGTGACGCGAAGGAAACCGACGAAAAGGCGCCCAAGAAGAAGGGCAAGCTGGGCAAGATCATCGTGATGGTGGTCGGCGTGCTCGTCCTGCTGGGCGGGGGCGTGGGGGCCGGGCTGTATGCCGCCAATTCCGGCCTGATCGGCGGTGGCGGCCATGCCAAGGAAGACCATGGCGAGGCCGAGGCCGAGGCCAAGCATCCCGGCCCCAAGCTGGTGCCCAAGTCCGAACAGAAGCGCGCCGGGGCCGAGGGTGAAGGCGGCGAGGGCGGCGAAGGCGGTCATGGCGGCGGCGAAGGCGGTGGCGAGGGCGGCCATGGCGAAGGCGGCGGCGAGGCCCATGAAAACAAGGGCATGCCGACCCCGGTGGGCGATGGCGGCGAACGCTATGCGTCCAACTATTACGAGCTGCCCAAGGACTTCACCTCGAACATGCGCGACTCGGTGCATATCATCCAGGTGGGGCTGGCCATTTCGACGCCCTATGACGACACGGTGATCAACAATCTGAAGACCAACGACCTGGCGGTCCGTTCGGCCATCCTGATGACCCTGGGCGACGCCAATGAGGAAATGGTGTTTTCGAGCGAGGGCAAGCGCCAGCTGCAACGCAAGCTGGTCGACTCGATCAACGAGATTCTGCGGCAGAAGGAGGGATTCGGAGGCGTCGCTAACGTCTACTTTACCAATTTTGTTGTTCAGTGAGGCATGGTTAACGCCGCCCCTCAGGTTGAACGCCGCGAACGCGGTCGTGAACAGACCGCCGATCACGGCGTGCTGGGCACGACCAAGCTCAATCCGTTCGGCGACCTGCATACGATGCAGCATCTGTCCGCGCGTCTCGCGCGGTCGCTGCGGGGGCTGTTCGAATCCCTTCTGCGTGAGGAACTGCGCTGCTGGGCGGAGCCGCTGGTCGTCCAGCGCTTCGCCGATTACCGGGCCGAGCGTGGCGACGGCCTGAGCGCGTGGCTGCCCATGGCGATGACCTCGCCCAGCGGCGTCACCTCCGACGCCCAGGCGCTGATCGTCATCGACGGCGCATTCAGCCTGGCGATGATCGACCTGCTGTTCGGCGGCACCGGGGCCGTGCCCGACGTCCTGCCGCCCGAATTCTCGCCCGCCGCCGAGGCGATGGTGAGCCAGCTGGGCGACATGATGGCCGCGCCGCTTCGCGGTGCCTGGGAATCGCTGGCCCGGATCGACTTTCGCGCCGGTCACCCCGAAGCATCGCCCGCCATGCTGTCGGGCATCGAGGGCGACGACGCGATGATCGTCACCCGCTTCGGCATCGACGGCCGCAACCGCCGTCCGACCATGATCGACATCCTCTACCCCGTCAGCGCGTTGAAGCCGCATGGCTCCGCTTTGACCGGCAAGGTCGTCGACAAGCAGGCCGAGGTTGATCCCACCTGGCGCGGCGACCTGACCCGCGCGGTGATGACGGTGCGCTTCCCGGTCCGCTCGGTCCTGGCCGAACCCGTCGTGTCGCTCAGCCGCCTGATGGAGCTGAAGATCGGCGACGTGATCCCGATCAGTTTCGGCCCGGAAGTGCCGGTGATGGTCGGCGGCGACCTGCTCGGCATGGGCACGGTCGGCACCGCCAATGGCCGTGCCGCCGTCCAGCTTACCTCGCTCAACCGGTCCATCGAAGGACTGGCCCGCGCTCACGAAGGATTCGAAGAATGAACGATATGGCCGGGGGCTTCCCCGTCGACACGTCGGTCGCGGCCAATTTCCGGCTGCTTCAGGATGTCGACGTCAAGCTGACCGTGGAGATCGGCTCGACCCAGCTGTCGCTGCGCGAGCTGCTGGCGCTGTCCGAATCGAGCGTGATCGAGCTGGACCGTCAGGCCAACGAGCTGCTCGACGTGCTGGTCAACGGCACGCTGATCGGGCGCGGCGAAGTGGTGACGGTCGGCGACCGGTTCGGCGTGCGCCTGACCGAGCTGGTCAACCCCGACAAGCGCGGCTGATCCACCCATGCTCTGGTCCTATATCCTGAAGCTGGTCATCCTGCTGCCGCTGATCTGCGGTCTGATGATCGGTTGCCTCTATCTGTGGCGCCGTCTGGAAAGCCGGATGCCGGGTCGCCCCGCCACGCGGCTGATCCATGTCCGCGAGACGATGATGATCTCGCCCGGCCTGCGCCTGGCGGTCATCGAATTCGAGGGGCGCAACCTGCTCGTCTCGGTCGGGCGCGGCGGCGTCCAGCTGGTCGACAAGGTCGAGGGCAATGGGACCACGCCTGCGGCGCCGAACCCCACGCCGCCGACGCCGACCACCCCGCGCCGTCCCGATTTCGTCTCGCGCTTCGCACCCAAGACGTTCGACCAATGAGCATTTCCGTCACTCGCCGGGGTACAGGCCCCGCGTTGATCCGCGCGCAGGACCGCGCCCTGGGCCGTGACATGCCGAAGCGCAGCCTGAAGCCGTTGTGGATCCTGCTCGCTCTGCTGCTGGCGCTGGTCATCGCGATGCCCGCCTTCGCCCAGGCCGCGCCGGCCGCAGCTCCGACGGCGGCTCCCGCACCGGGCGTCGGCGATGCGGTCGACCGCGCGCTGGGCCAGTTGGGCGGCGGCGCAAATGGCGGCTCGGGCTCGCTGAGCCTGTCGCTCCAGGTCCTGATCATCATGGGCCTGCTGACGATCCTGCCGGGGATCATCCTGATGATGACCAGCTTTACCCGGATCGTCATCGTGCTCGCCATCCTGCGCCAGGCGCTGGGCCTGCAACAGACGCCGCCGAACCAGGTGCTGATCGGCCTGTCGGTCTTCCTGTCGCTGTTCATCATGGCCCCGACGATCAGCCAGATGAACACCAACGCAATCGAACCCTATGCGCAGGGCCGCCTGCCCGGCACCGAGATGATCAAGGCCGCCGGCGCGCCGCTCCACGCCTTCATGGCCAAGCAGACGCGGGTGAAGGACGTGACGATGTTCGCCGAAATGGCGAAGTCCGGCCCCTATGCCAGCCCCAACGACATTCCCTATGCCGTGCTGCTGCCCGCCTTCGTCACGTCGGAGTTGAAGACCGCGTTCCAGATCGGCTTCCTGATCTTCCTGCCCTTCATCGTCATCGACCTGGTCGTCGCCACCGTGCTGATGGCGCTGGGCATGATGATGCTGTCGCCGTCGATCATATCCCTGCCCTTCAAGCTGCTGCTGTTCGTGCTGGTCGACGGATGGGCGCTGACCATGGGCAGCCTGGCGAACAGTTTCGCGACGTAGGTACTTTTTCCCTCTCCCCTGGACAGGGGAGAGGGTTAGCGGAGCTTGCCAGCGTGCTGGCTAGCGCAGCTTGGGTGAGGGGTTGAGCGAGCCTGAAGGCTCGCGCGCGCGTTACGCGCGCCCACCCCTCACCCAGCTCCGACTAAGCCTTTGCTTTCGCAAAGGCCAAGTCTGCGCAACCCTCTCCCCTCTATGAGGGGCGAGGGAAGAATAGCAGTACGACTTCACCCTGCGAAACGGCCGACGACGCAGCCCTTCGTTAACCATTTTCACCGATAATTCGCATCAGCCTGAGCGACGCCGAAGGCGACGGAAAACACCCCATTCGGGACCAAAGACCGCATCATGGACGCCCAATATTTCCTGACGCTGGCCAACCAGAGCATGTGGGTGCTGGCGCTCGCCGCCGCGCCGATCCTGGTGCCCGTGCTCGTTTCGGGCCTGGTGATCGGCATGATCCAGGCCGCGACCTCGATCAACGAACAGACCCTGTCGTTCGTCCCCAAGCTGATCGTCGTCGCCGTTTCGATCCTGATCTTCGGCAGCCTGATCGTCGGACTGCTCAGCGACTTCATGGTCAGCATGTTCGAGCGCATTCCCGATCTCGTGAAGTAACCATGCTCGGCTTCGGCCTCTCGATCGAGCCGCAGGCTTGGGCGATCCTGTTCCTGATGATCCGCATCGGGGCCGCCTTCATCACCGCGCCCGTGTTCGGCGCGGTGTCGATCCCCCTGCCCGTGCGGGTCAGCCTGGCCGGTGCGATCGCCTTTCTGGTGAACTCGGTCCATCCGGTCGTGCCGCCGCCCGTCATCTTCTCGGTCCCCACCATCATGTCGGTCGCGACCGAGGCGATCGTCGGCCTGGCGCTGGGCCTGATCCTTCAGATCGCCTTTACCGCCCCCCTGGTCGCCAGCGAGCTGATCGGCGGATCGATGGGCCTCAACTTCGCCACGACCGTCGATCCGCTGAACGGCCGGTCGAGCCAGGCGCTGGGCCAGTTCTTCACCGTCATGCTGACGCTGTTGTTCCTGTCGGTCGACGGCCACCTCGTCCTCGTCGAGACGATCGTGAAAAGCTATGAGGCGATGCCGCCCGGACAAGCCTGGATGGCCCCGGCGCAGTTCAAGGCGATCGCGCTGTTCGGCGGCTATGCCTTTCTGGCCGGGCTGCTGCTGGCGCTGCCGGTCGGTTTCCTGCTGCTCTGCCTGAACCTCGTCATGGGCATGATGAGCCGCGCCGCGCCCTCGCTCAACCTCTTCTCGGTGGGCATGCCCGCCGCGCTGACCATCGGCGTCATCACCATCGCCGTCGCCTTCCCGGCAATGGGCGACTATATGCTCGTCATCATCCGCGAGGCGCTGGCCGCCACCGAGACATTGGTGATCGGCTGATGTCGGAGGGCGGCGAAAAGACAGAAGCCCCAACCCAAAAGCGCCGCGACAAAGCGCGCGAGGACGGGCAGATCCTGCGCAGCCGCGACCTGGCGGCGGCCCTGGTGATGATGGCGGGTATCGCCTGGCTGATGTTCGCGGGTCCCACCTTGCTGGGCGCATGCAAGGCGGTGATGGCGACGAGCTTTCAATTCACCCATGCCGATGTCGAGGATTTCGAGCCGTTCCGCCCCTTGCTGGAGGCGGGGGGCAAGCTGTGGCCCTCGCTCGCCTCGCTGTTCGCGGTCACGATCGTGGCGACCATCGCGTCGCAGGCGGGCCTGGGCTCGCTCCAGTTCAATCCCAAGGCGATGGCGCCCAAGCCGTCCAAGCTGAACCCCGCCTCGGGCCTGAAACGCATCTTCGGCGCGCATGGCTGGATCGAACTCGGCAAGTCGCTGCTCAAGGTCGTGCTGCTCGGCGCGCTGGGCGCCTATATGCTGTGGAAATCGTCGCGCACGACCCTGGGGCTGGCGCAGTCGGACCTGAACGGCGCGATCGGATCGCTGGGCGGCACCTTCATCACCATCCTGCTGGTCATGGGCTTCGGCCTGATCCTGATCGCCGGGTTCGACGTGCCGATCCAGATCATCCAGCTCTTCTCCAAGCTCAAGATGACCAAGCAGGAGGTCAAGGACGAGCATAAGGAAAGCGAAGGCAACCCGGAGGCCAAGGCGCATATCCGTGGCAAGCAGCGCGAGATGTCGCGCCGGGCGGTGCGCGCGGCGGTGCAGGAGGCGCATGTCATCCTGACCAACCCGACCCATTTCGCCGTCGCCCTGCGTTACGACCGGGGGCAGGACGAGGTGCCGGTGGTGGTCGCCAAGGGACGCGGCGCGACCGCGCTGGCCATTCGCGAACTGGCGGCCGAGCTGGATACGCCGGTGCTGGAATATCCGCAGCTCGCCCGCGCCGTCTATTACACCAGCCGCGAGGGCCAGGAGGTGCGCGCCGACCTGTACCAGGCGATCGCCGTCGTGCTCGCCTTCGTCTTCGGCCTCAATGCGGGGGCGGGCGGTACGTCGCAGCCGCCGGTCGAGGTGCCGGTGGGCGCCCGCTTCGACGAGAACGGCGTCGAGCAGCCATGAGGCGTCTCGCTCCCCGTCATTCGTCGCATCCCCCTAAAGCCCGGCGGCTGGCGGCCGTTAAGCATGGCAAGCGCGCGCCGGAGTATCGTCGATGACCACCGTTTCCTCGAGCACATCGTCCAATACCACGACGAGCTCCTCCAGCTCGACCAATGCGGCGCAGAATGCGACGAAGACCGCCGCCCAGCAGCTGTTCAACTCGTTGCAGGCGGGTTCGGGCATCGACCTGTCGACGGTCGTCCCCTCGCTGATCGAGGCGCAGTTCGCCGCCAAGACCGCGGCGCTCAAGGCGCAGTCGGACACGCTGACCGCAAAGATTTCGGGTGTGTCGTCGATCAAGAGCGCGATCACCGATTTCGCCTCCGCGCTGGCCTCGCTGGCGAGCGGGGGAACGCTGGCGACTCAGGCGACCAGCTCCGATCCGTCGACCATGAGCGTGACGACGGCCGCGGGCGCCAAGCTGGCAGGCATGTCCAAGTCGATCACCGTCAATGCGCTGGCCAGTGCGCAGGTCTCCTCGACCAAAGCGTCCTTTTCCAAGACGGCCTCGCTGGGCACCGGCAGCCTGTCGATCAAGGTCGGATCGAAGGATGCCGTGTCGGTGTCGTTCGGCGCCAACGACTCGACGCCCGACCTGCTGGCGGCCAAGATCAATGCCGCCAATACCGGCATCACCGCATCGGTCGTCACCGATGCCAGCGGCAATGCCTTCCTGTCCTTCACCGGGACCAGCGGCAAGGACAACAGCTTCACCATCACCGCGACCGAAGGCGATACGGCGGGGCTCGCCCGGCTGAACGTCGGCAACGGCGCGACCGGCACCGCGACATCGTCGACCGCCGCCAATGCCAGCATCACGATGGACGGCGTCACCGTCGAGCGGGCCAGCAATACCATCAACGACCTGGTGCCCGGCGTGAACATGACCCTGTCCGCGGTATCGACCAAGCCGCTGACGCTGACCGGCTCCAGCCCCAGCGCGGCGCTCAGCACCGTCGTGTCCAACTTCGTCTCGACCTTCAACGACAATATGACCGCGTTGAACAAGGCGATCGACCCGATCACGGGCGATCTGCGCGCCGATCCCGCCGCGCGTTCGCTGGCCCAGTCGATGCGCTCGCTGACCACCACCAAGCTGGTACCCGGCAGCGACGTCGATCTCGGCCCCAAGACGCTGGCCGACCTGGGCGTCAGGACCGAGAAGGACGGCACGCTGACCATCGACCAGACGCAGCTGTCCAAGGCGCTGTCGACCTATCCCGGTTCCGTCGAGAAGATGTTCCAGGCCAGCGGCGACAACCTGATCGGCCTGTCGGCGCGGATGAACAGCATCCAGCTGTCGGCGACCAGCAGCGTCTATGGCCTGACCGCGTCGTACAGCAACCTGACACAGGCGCAGAAGGACCTGGCGGATCAACAGAGCCGCCTGTCCGACAATCGCGAACGGGCCAGCGACGCGCTGACCGCGCGCTTCGCTGCGATGAACAGCCGCGTGTCGGCCTATAAATCGGCACAGGGGCTCATGGATCAGCAGGTCAAGATGTGGACGAAGAGCAACTGATATGACCTATGCCTCCGCCCTTCTGACCGATCCCGCCGCCGTCTATCGCCAGATCGACGTGGTAGGTCGCACCGCCATGGCCGACGGCCCTGCGCTGGTGCAGTTGCTCTACGAGGAACTGATCTCCGCGCTCCGTTCCGCCGCCTGGGCGACCGAGCATGGCCAGCTCGCGCGCAAGAGCGAGCGGGTGACGCGCGCCACCGCCATCCTGTTCGCGCTGGAGGCGGGCCTGGATTTCGAGAATGGCGGCGAGATGTCGATCACCTTCGCCCGCCTCTATGGCGGCGCGCGCAAGCAGATCGTCGATGCCTCGCTGGGTCAGGACGCGCAGATCTTCCGCAACGTCGCGGCCAGCATCGCCGATATCGCGGAGGCATGGGAAACCGTGCGCAAGATGAACGCGCCGAAGAAGGGTAATTGAATCGGGCCGCGAATCGCCGCCCTCCGTTCGCGCTGAGCGAAGTCGAAGCGCACGTTACGCGCTATGTTACCCTTGGCCTTCGACTACGCTCAGGCTGAACGGAGCATTGGGCTGATCCCGTCTTACCGCCGGAACCAGTGTTTCTGGACGAAGTAGATGACGATCCCCGCCGCGATCAGCGCGCAGGCGCCCAGGATCGCATCGAACGCCCAGGGTTCCTCGGCATAAGGCAGGTTCTTGACGTTCATCCCGTAAAGCCCGGTGATGAAGGTCAGCGGCAGGAACACCATCGCCACGATCGAGATGACCAGCGCGCGATTGTCGATCTGCTCTGCCCGCATGTCGGTCAGCGTTTCGTGGACCAGCGCGGCGCGTTCGCGGATCGACTCCAGTTCCTCGGCCATGCGTGCCGCGCGGTCGGCGGCGGCAGACAGGTGCAGCCGGTCGTCATCGGCCAGCCAGTCGCCGGGCAGCGCCGCCAGCTTCTCCAGCGCCGCGCGCTGCGGGTTGAGGAAACGGCGATAGCCGATCGCGGCGACGCGCACCCGGCTGACCGTGCGGCGCAGCTGGAAGACGCGGTGTTCGTCCAGCTGCTCCTCGCAACTGTCCAACTCGTCGCCCAGACTTGCCACATCGGGATCGAGATCGTTGGTGATGGCGGTGGCGAAGGCGGTGATCAGGTCGCCCGGATCGGCGATGGTGCCGCCCTCGACCTCCTCGCGCACCGTATCGACCGCCAGCAGCGGGCGGCGGGTGACCGAATAGACGCGGCCCTTCATCGCCCAGATCCGCACCGAAGCCAGCATGTCCGATCCGTCGAGCGGCGCGCTGCTGCGCCCGCGCAGGTTCAGGAACGCCCCCTCGCCCACCGCCTCGCAGCGCGGGCGGGTTTCGGCGGCGGTCAGCGCGTCGATGACGTAATCCGCCAGATGGGCAGAATCGCGCAGCCAACGCTGCGCCACCGCGTCATTGGTCTCCAGATGCACCCAGACCAGCCGTGCCTTGGCCTCCACCGCCGCGCGGATCGGGATCGCCTCGGCCTGGCCGCCGTCGATGCTGTAGGCGAAGCCGGTCATGCGCGGTGGTCCATGCTCAGGTCGACGATCTGCCCCTCGCCCGGCTCGACCGGGAGCGCGTCGCTTTCGATCCGGACCGCATCGGCGCGGGCCCGGTCGAGGATCGCGGGCGGCACATCGGCGCGGTGATAGACCCGGTCGGCCGCCGCCAGCGCGCGCGCCTGGCGCAGGGTCAGGTCGTCGGGGTCGGTCGAGGTCAGGACGAACGCCTCGACCCGGGCGGCGGGGCGGGCCGCACCGGCCAGCCAGCCCACGACATCCGTATGGGCCGCCAGCGGGTCGAGCGCGCCGCCGGGCGACAGCGCCGCACCGATGGCCCGCCGCCGCTGTGCGCCATCGGGAAAGCGCGCACGCAGGCCCGCGCGCGCCGCATAGAGACCTTCGGCAAGCGCCCCCAGCCCGGCGGGCAAGATCGTCTCCAGCCGCTGGCGCAGCGCCGCCGCGAGTCCCGCCGACACGCCGCCGGTGCCGATCGCGACGATGACCGGCCCGCGCTCGACAATGGCGGGCAGCGTGAAGTCGCACGCGGCCGGACGGTCGACCGCGTTGACCAGCACGCCGCGTACCTTCAGTCGCGCGATGGCGGCTTGCGCTTCGTCCTCATCCTCGATGGCGACGATGGCGAGCGCGGCCTGCGCCTCCTCCCCGACGACCAGCGCCCCGGCGCGTTCGAGCAGGCGGCGCTTGGCCTCGGCGGGTTCGCCCTCACCCAGCAGGATGACCGAGCGCCCGCCCAGCCGGACGAACAGCGGCAGGCTGGCAAGGCTCACCTATTCCTCCCCAAGCTATGCTTGGGGAGGGGGACCGCCGCGAAGCGGTGGTGGAGGGGCAGCTGTCCCCGGCCCCTCCACCACGCCCTGCGGGCGCGGTCCCCCTCCCCATCAAAGATGGGGAGGAATAGGGCGGCAGGCATCACTTCTTCAGCCACTCCGGCACGCGCTCGGCGGCGATGATCGTCTCGGCGGCGATGCGGTCGGCGACGACGGCGAAGCGGTCGCCCTCGACCATGACTTCGGGCACCAGCGGACGGCTATTATAGGTCGACGCCATGGTCGCGCCATAGGCTCCCGCCGTGCGGAACACGGCGAGGTCGCCCGACTTCACCGCGTCAATCTCGCGGTTCATGCCGAAGGTATCGCCCGTCTCGCACACGGGCCCCGCGATATTGGCCATCATCGTCTCGCCGGTCGGCTTCACCGCGACGAAGTCGTGATGCGCGTCGTACAGCGCAGGGCGCATCAGGTCGTTCATCGCCGCATCGACGATGACGTAAGGATTGGCGACGCCGGGCTTCACCCAGACGACTTCGGTCGCCAGCACCCCGGCATTGCCCGCGATCACCCGGCCCGGCTCGAACATCAGTTCGACATCCCAGTCCTTCGTCACGCGCGCCACCATCTCGCCATAAGCGGCAGGCGCGGGCATGACGTCGCCCGGCTTGTACGGCACGCCCAGGCCACCGCCCAGGTCGACGCGGCTGATCCGGTGCCCCGCCCCGCGCAGCTCGGCGACCAGCTCGCCGACGCGCTTATAGGCGGCCTCCAGCGGCGCGAGATCGCCCAGCTGGCTGCCAATGTGGCAGGCGACACCCTTCAGGTCGATGCCGGGCAGCCCCGCCAGACGGTCGAACATGCCCAGCGCCTGGTCGATCGGCACGCCGAACTTGTTCTCCTTGCGCCCCGTGGAGATCTTGGCATGGGTGCCCGCGTCCACGTCCGGGTTCACGCGCAGCGTGGCGGGCGCGACGAGGCCGCGTGCGTGGGCCAGCTCGGCGAGGACCGCGCCCTCTTCCTCCAGTTCGAGGTTGAACTGGCCGATCCCGGCCTCCAGTGCCGCGACCAGCTCGGCGCGGGTCTTGCCGACACCCGAAAACACGATGTCCTCGGCCTTCATCCCCGCCGCCAGCGCGCGGCGCATCTCGCCGACCGAGACGACGTCTGCGCCATAACCTTCATCGGCCAGCACGCGGAGCACGGCGATGTTCGGGTTCGCCTTGATCGCATAGGCCAGATGCACGCGCGGCAGGGCGCTCAGCCCCTCGCGGAACACCTGCGCATGACGGCGGAAGGTCGAGGCGGAGTAGATATAGACCGGCGTGCCGACTTCGGCGGCGATCCGGGATACGGGCACGTCCTCCACATGGAGTTCGCCGTTCGAAAAGTGAAAATGGTCCATCAGCGGGGGGGCAAATCAAATTCGTCCGAACGCCGATCCTGCGACTGGGTCATCAGTTCGTCGGAGCGTTGCGGGCGTTGTTGGGGGGTGGCCGTCAGCAGTTGCTGCGGCGTCGGGGTCGCGGTGGCGCCGCGCGGCGCGACCGGCAGGCTCTCGCCCTTGGCCGGTTGCAGCCGGTTGGCCGCGCCACAGCCGGTCAGCGCCAGCGCGACCAGCAGGGCGATGGCGGGCTTCATGCCCGCAATCCCCGCGCGGTCGCGATCGCGGCACGGACATTGGCGGGTGCGGTGCCGCCAAAGCTAACCCGGCTGGCGACCGAGGCATCGACCGACAGCACGTCATAGATGCTCTCGTTGATCCGCGCATCGATGCCGGTCAGGTCGTCGATCGACAGCTGGTGCAGCATCACGCCCTTCTCCTCGGCGAGCTTCACCGCGCGGCCCGTAATGTGATGCGCCTCGCGGAAGGGAATGCCGCCGACCCGCACCAGCCAGTCGGCCAGGTCGGTCGCGGTCGAGAAGCCCGCCTCAGCCACGGCGCGCATACGTTCGGTGCGGAAGGTCGCGCTCTGCACCATGCCGGTCATCGCCGCGATCGACAGCGCCAGCAGGTCGTGCGCCTCGAACACCGGCGGCTTGTCGTCCTGCATATCCTTGGAATAGGCGAGCGGCAGGCCCTTCATCGTGACCATCAGGCTGGTCATGCAGCCCATGATCCGCCCGGCATGGCCGCGCACCAGCTCGGCCGCGTCGGGGTTGCGCTTCTGCGGCATGATCGAGCTGCCGGTCGACCATTGGTCGGACAGCGCAACAAAGCCGAAGGGCTGCGACGCCCAGAGCACGAACTCCTCGGCCAAGCGCGACAGATGCAGCGAGCAGTTGGTCGCCGCCTGGAGATAGTCGATCGCAAAATCCCGGTCGCTGACCGCATCGAGCGAGTTGCGCGTCGGCTCGTCGAAGCCCAGCGCTTGCGCCGTCATGTGGCGGTCGACCGGAAAGCCGGTCCCCGCCAGCGCCGCCGAGCCAAGCGGGCACTGGTTCAGCCGCGCCCGTGCCGCGACGAAGCGGCTGGCGTCGCGCACGATCATCTCGTGATAGGCCATCAGGTGATGGCCCAACGTCACCGGCTGCGCCGACTGGAGGTGCGTGAAGCCCGGCATCACGCTGTCGGCATGATCCTCGGCCCGCGTCAGCAACGCGTTCCGCAACGCGCCGAGCGCCGCCAGCGTCTCGTCGATCGCATCGCGCACCCACAGGCGGAAGTCCGTCGCCACCTGATCGTTGCGCGACCGCGCGGTGTGCAGACGCCCCGCGACCGGGCCGATCAACTGGGCGAGCTTCGCCTCGGTCTGCATATGGATGTCTTCGAGGGTCAGGTCCTCCGACACGCCGTTGGCGGCATAATCCTCGGCAACCTGGTCCAGCCCGGCGGAAATCGTCGCGGCGTCCTCGGCCGAGACGATGCCCTGTTTGCCCAGCATCGCGACATGCGCTTTCGACCCAGCGATGTCCTGTTTCCACAATCGCTTGTCGAAGGGGATGGACGCGTTTATCTCGCGCATCACCGCGGCGGGACCTTCTGCGAAGCGCCCGCCCCACATTGCGTTGGAGCCGCCCATGTCGTCGCGTACCGTGATCGCCTGTCTCCTGGGGCTGATGGTCGCCGGGTGCGATAAGCAAAGCCCCGCCCCGGAGCAAGCCGCCAACACCTCCAGCGACGAAGTTTCGAGCGGCGAAGTCACCAGCGGCGAGGCGTCCCGCACGTCAGCCATAGAGGCGCCCAAGCCCACGGGCGCGGTCGACCGCAGCCACAAGGGCGAGGCCGCGCCGCTGCTGCCCTTCACCGCCATGGACGGCAAATCGACCAGCCTCGCCGATTTCCGGGGGCGGCCGGTGCTGGTCAACCTCTGGGCAACCTGGTGCGGGCCGTGCGTCGCGGAAATGCCGACCCTCGCCGCCACCGCCCAGCGGCTGAAGGGCAAGGTCGCGGTAATCGCGGTCGCCCAGGACGACATGGCCAAGGTCAAGCCGTTCCTGGCGGGCAGGAAGCTGGACGCGCTGCCCATCTATCTCGACCCGAAGCTGACCCTGAGCGTCCATTACAAGGCCAATCTGCCGACCACGATCCTCTATGGCGCGGACGGCAAGGAGATCTGGCGCGTGACCGGGGGCTTCGACTGGGCCGGGGCGGAAGCGGAAAAGCTGCTTGCCGAAGCGAAGTAAGCCAGACGCCCCCATGAAAAAGTCCCGCCCGGGGTGAACCGGACGGGACAGGCTGGGGTAAAATGGTTTGAACCGGGGGCGGCGCTCGACCGCCCCCTTTTCGCATCAGAACTCCGCCGTCAGGCCGATGAACACGGTGCGCCCCACCGCGTCGTACATGCCGGGATAGGTGTTGCCGTTGCCGAACGCGGCCAGCAGGCCCTGCGCAATGATCGGCGGATCCCGGTCGAACAGGTTGTTCACACCGGCGCGGAAGACGATGCCGTCCTGCACCTTGGCCGTGCCCGCCAGATCGAAGTAATTGTACGTCTTGATCCGGCTGTTGAAGATCGACGGCGTGCCCGCCAGGTTCGGGTCGGTCGAATTGTTGGTCAGCTTGGTCGGGCCGATATAGCGCCAGTTGAGCGAGATCGATCCGACCTTCGCCGCATCGGTCCAGGTAAAGCGCGACTGGTGCCGCCATTCAGGCATGGGCTGGCCACAGGTCGGGCCGAAATAGCCGACGCAGTCGAAGGAGCCGAGGCCGGGCACCGGCTCGTTCACCATCTTGCGGTTCCAGGTGCCCTGGAAATCGACGGCGAGCGAACCCGCGCCGCCCAGCGGCTGGGAATAGCTGAGGCCGAAATCGACGCCCGAGGTGCGCAGCGAGCCGGTATTCTGCGTCGTCGAGACAATATAGCCCTGGTCGCCGAAGATGATGCCGCCGCGCGGATCACGCTTGAACAGGTTGCAGAAGAACGGATTGCCGGTCGCGATGCACTGGCTGATCGTCTGGGGAACCGAGATCGAACCGATATAGTCCCGCACCCGGATGTCGAAATAATCGACCGTCAGCGACAGGCGGCGCAGGAAGGTCGGGGTGAAGACGATGCCCGCCGTATAGGTGTCGGCGGTTTCGGGGCGAAGCGCGGGATTGCCGCCGAACTGCGCGGTGCAGGTTTCCGCCGGACAGTCGGTGATGCGGCCATATTGCGCCTGGGTCACGCCGGTGCGGGCGCACTGGGCGAAGGTCGCGGTCGGCGTCGCGGTGGCGCAGGGGTCCTGTGCGCTGACATTGCCGTTGAACTGCGGCCCGAACAGCTCGGACACATTGGCGGCACGGATCGCGCGGTTATAGCTGCCGCGCAGGCGGATATCGCTGCTCGGCGCCCAGGACAGCTCGGCCTTGTAGGTCGAGACGATCTTGGACAGGTTGGAATAGTCCGATCCGCGATAGCCCGCGTTCAGCGCCAGTTCCTTGACGAAGGGCTTGTTCTGGATCAACGGCACTTCGATTTCCGCGAACACCTCGTTCACGTCGAAACGGCCCTGGGTTTCCTTGGTGCCCTTTTGCAGCGCCAGCGCGTCGGCCTTGAACTCCAGGCTCTCGTACCGATGCTCGACGCCGAGCACCACGCCGATGCCGTCGTCCGACCAAGGCGACTTGACGCCGTACGTGCCCAGGTCCGCGCTGATGTTGCCGCTGAGCACCGTTTCGCGGTCGACGCCGCGGGTCGAGGTCGGCGCGTAGATATAGCCGAACGCCGCGTCCGAGATGCCATTATAGCGGAAGATGTCGAGCGGCACGCACTGCGGGTCGCTGCCGTCGATCACCGACTTGCACGTCGGGGTACCGTTGACGTTGACGACCTGGATGCCACGATTGGCGCGCGACGGGTCGATGTCGTTCTCATAGGTCTCGTTGTAGAGAACCGTCGAGAACAGCGCGTTGGCGTCATAGCGGATGCCCGGCGCGATCTCACCGCGCACGCCGCCGGTGACGCGGAAATCGGTGTGGCGCAGGTCGTCGCGACGCGGACGGGCGTTCCCGGCCACCGGACGATAGCCGATATAGGCCTGCTGCGTCGCATTGGTGCCATAGGCGTTGCCGCACAGGATCTGGCCCTGCTGCGCGCTAAGGAACGGATTGTCGCAGTTGATCGAGTAGGTATAGCCCTGGAACAGCGCGGACGGGGCGACCTGTGAATTGGTATGGTCGTCCATGAACATGAAGCTGCCATAGGCTTCGATGGCAGGCGAAATTTCATATTTGGCAAAGGCGCCCGCCGTGTAGCGTGTGTCGTTGCGCTGGAAATAGTTCAGCGGCGCATAATTGTAGCGGAAGCTGGAATCATAGGGCACCCAGGTCCGGTTGCCGTCGCGGGTGTTGTTGAACCGGCCTGCATCGGCGTTCGGCCCGGTGATCGGGTCGAACAGGCCGTACTGGTTGTTGCTGGATCCGCCGCAGGTCAGCGTCGAATTGCCCGTCCCCGCCGGATCGAAGGCGCAGGACGACACGTCGCGGTCGCCCTGCAGCACCGGCTTGGTGTCGCGATAGCCGAAATAGGCGGTCACGTTACCGCGACCGTCGGGGAAGTTGGTGCCGAACGCGACGTTCACGTCCAGCTTCTGCCCGTCCAGGATCATCGGCTGGGCCAGGCGATAATTGGCCTGGCTCTGCACACCCCGCGCGAACGCGTTGTCATTCTGGTGCTGGGCAAAGCCGTACTGGATATCCGTGCGCACGCCGTCCAGGTCGTCGCGCAGGATGAAGTTGACGACACCCGAAATCGCGTCCGAGCCATAGACCGCCGACGCGCCGCCGGTGACGACGTCGACCCGCTTGATGAGTGCGGCGGGGATGAAGTTCAGGTCGTTGGCCTGCACCGGCAGCATGCGCTGGCCGTTGACGAGCACGAGGTTCCGGTTGCTGCCCAGGTTGCGCAGGTTGACGCGCGCGGTGCCGTCCGACCCGTTCGAGCCATTCTCGTTCGCGTCCGGCGTCACCTGCGGCAGGCGGTTCAGCACGTTTTCGACTTGGATCGCGCCCTGAAGGCGGATTTCGGTCGCATCGACGACCGTCAGCGGGCTGTTGCTGGTGAAATTGGGACGCTGGAGGCGAGTGCCGGTGACGACGATACCCTCGCCCTCGACGGCAGGATTGCCATCCGAAACCTGTGTCGCATCGGGCGGGCAGGGCTGGTCCGGCAGGCAGCGTGTGTCCTCGCTTTGGCCAGCAGCCTTCTTCACCTGCGCCTGAACCGGCGAAACCGAAAGCAATGCGATCGCAATCGCACCAGCCGAACAGGCCAGCCGCGTGTAATTTCCATTCATCGATGGACCCCTCTTAATCTTATTCTTGCTACATGACCAAAAAACTACCTTTCGTCAAATATAATATACTTTCTTCAAATTAACGGCAGAGGCGCTTGTGATCGTGCCCCGGCAACCGATCGCCGCATGCTGCGTTGCACAATCAGCCGAATTTCGCGCAGCCGTTATGCGCGCTCCGCTCCGAGCGTTACGGGAGATGCTGAAGCCGATGATGCAGGCCAACCGTCGAGAACTGGTCGCGGCGCTTGCCGTTCTGGGTCTGACCCCGACCGCCGCCGCCCATGTCGCCGCGCAAGGGAGCGGCGGAGGCACGTCGCTGGGCGCCCCCAAGCCCTTTTCCTGGGCCGCGCTGCAAGCCCAGGCCGAGGCGCTGGCGCGGGAACCTTACCGGGCGCCGGCCAAGGTCACGGCGGCCGAAGCCATCGGCTATGACGCGGTCGGCACCATCCGCTACCGCGACGACCGGACACTGGCCGGGGGCATTCGGCTATTTCCTCTGGGACGTTATGCGCCCATCCCGGTCGGCATCCACATTGTCGAGAATGGCCAGGCCCGCGCTGTGCCCTTCTCTCCCTCGCTGTTCGCCGCCGAAGCAGGCCACGCGCCGCCGCTGGGCATTGCCGGTTTCCGCGCGATGACGGCGGACGGGAAGAGCGACTGGCTGGCCTTTCAGGGGGCCTCCTATTTCCGCACGGCGGGTGCGCAGGACCAATATGGCCTGTCGGCGCGGGGCATCGCGATCGACACTGGCATCGACGGGCGCGAGGAATTTCCCGCCTTCACCCATTTCTGGATCGAGCGGACGGGGGCGCAGGGCTATACCGTTTATGCGCTGCTCGACGGACCGAGCGTCAGCGGCGCGTACCGGATCGATTCGACCAAGGGCACAAACGGCGTCGAGCAGCGCGTGTCCGCCGTCCTGTTCTTCCGCCGAGACGTGGAACGGCTTGGCATCGCGCCCGCGACCAGCATGTTCTGGTATGGCGAAGGCAATCGCACCGCTGCGCGCGACTGGCGGCCCGAGATCCATGATTCGGACGGGCTGGCGCTGCTGACCGGTGCTGGCGAGCGGCTGTGGCGGCCTCTGGTCAATCCACCCCGCCCTACCCTCGACAGCTTCGCCGACACCAATCCGCGCGGCTTCGGCCTGCTCCAGCGCGACCGGAACTTCGACCATTATCAGGATGACGGGGCCTTTTACGACCGTCGTGCGAACCTGTGGGTGCAGCCGCAGGGCGATTGGGGGCGTGGGCAGGTGATGCTCTATGCCTTCCCCACCGCGAGCGAGACGGTCGACAATATCGTCGCCTTCTGGAACCCTGCCGACGCGCCCAGAGCGGGGCAGAAGCGGCAGTTCGACTATCGCCTGAGCTGGGGCTCCACCGACCCGACGGTCGTGCCCGGCATCGCCCATGCGGTCGACAGCTGGACGGGCGATGCCGGTCGACCGGGCGCCGAGCCGACACCGGGTGCGCGCAAGCTGGTCGTCGATTTCACCGGCGCCGCCCTGGCCGGGCTCGACCGGCAGAGCGGCGTCACCGCCGACATCTCCGTCACACGCGGCAGGTTGCTAGCCCAGGCCGCCTATCCGGTCGTCGGCCAGTCGAACCGCTGGCGCGTGACCGCCGATATCGCGCCCGAAGGACCGCCCAACGGAGGGGGACCCGCCGATGTCCGCCTCTATCTGAAGCAGCAGGCCAGGGCGCTGAGCGAGACGGTGTTGATGCCCGTCTTCCTGCAATGACCGACAGCCCCGCGATGATGCCGCCACCCGCGCCGCTGACCATGGCGGTCCAGCGGTTCGACGGCCTGCCGCCGCCGCACACGGCGCCCGAGCCGCGCGAGGGCGTCAACCTGTCGCCTGACGATATCCTGACGCGTCGCCTGCTCTTGGTACTCCTCACCGGATTGCTGGCGACGGCCGCCTCCGCCTCGGTTAAGGAGGCGTTGCTAAGCGACGGGTTCGAACTGCTCGACGGACTGTTGCTGCTGCTGTTCTTTCCGCTGTTCGCCTGGATCTCGTTCGGGTTCGTGACGGCGGCGATCGGCTTCGCGCTGCTGATCTCGCGCGCGCATCCCGGCATCACGCCCGCGCCCAAGGGGGCCGCGCCACCGACCGCGCGGACGGCGGTGCTGGTGCCGGTGCATAACGAGGATGTCGACGCGGTATTCGACCGGATCGCCCGCATGGCGGTGATGATCGACCGCGCGGGCGCTGCGGACCGCTTCGCCTTTTTCGTGCTGTCCGATTCGGGCGAAGCGGCGGAGGCGGAGGAACGCGCAGCCTGGGAACGCCTCGCCCCCCGGCTGCGCGTGCCGCTCCATTATCGCCGCCGGACCGAGAATAAGGGCCGCAAGCCGGGCAATGTCGCCGAGTGGATCCGCAATTACGGCGGCGGATACGACTTCATGCTGATGCTCGACGCCGACAGCCTGATGGGCGGCGACACGATCGTCGGCATGGCGCAGATCATGGAGCAGCGCCCCTCGATCGCGCTGTTGCAGACGGTGCCGATGATCATCGGTGCGACGACCTTCTTCCAGCGCTGGATGCAGTTCGCCAGCCGCTTCTACGGGCCGATCTCGACCGCCGGGCTGGTCTGGTGGTCGGGGTCGGAGTCGACCTTCTGGGGGCATAATGCGCTGATCCGGATCAAGGCCTTTGCAGAGAGTTGCGGCCTGCCTGATTTGCCCGGACGCCCGCCCTTCGGCGGCACGATCATGAGCCACGACATGGTCGAGGCGGCGCTGCTCCGGCGGCGCGGCTGGCGGCTGCACATGCTGATGGTCGAGGACAGTTTCGAGGAGTTTCCGCCGACCCTGATCGACCAGGCGGTGCGCGATCGGCGCTGGGCGCAGGGCAATATCCAGCATCTGAAACTGCTGGGCGCGAGCGGTTTCCACTGGATCAGCCGGTTGCAGTTGCTGATCGGCGCCACCGCCTATCTGATGTCGCCCGCCTGGCTGATCCTGATCGCCACCTCGATCGCGCAGAGCCTGTCCGACGATGCCGCGACGGTCCATGCCGTCACCTCGGCGCGGGTGCTGGCGGTGACGCTGGTGCTGCTGTTTGGGCCGAAGATCCTCAGCATGATCTGGGCGCTGGCGGACCGCGACCGCCGGGCAAGCTATGGCGGGGTGCGCGGCATCCTGTCCTCGGTCGCGCTCGACGTGCCGCTGTCGATCCTGACCGCGCCGGTGATCGCGCTGACCCAGACGATCGACCTGATCAACATCGTGCGCGGCAAGCCTTCGGGCTGGAACCCGCAAAGCCGGGTGCGCGACGGGCTGGCGGCGGCGGACGCGATGCCGCGCTATCGCTGGCATCTGGGGGTCGGCGCGGTGTTGGTGGTCGTGTCGTTCCTGAACCCGATGCTGGGGGCATGGCTGTCGCCGGTGACCCTGGGGCTGTTGCTGTCGCCCTGGCTGGCGATGGAGACGGCGAAGGTCCGGCCGGGCGAGCGACTGGCGAAGAAGGGCGTGTTCGGGGTGCCGGGGTCGGAGGTGGCGGAGCCGGTTCGGCCTTTGGCCTTGGCGTGAAGCCCTTGGGCTTCGACTTCGCTCAGCCTGAACGGGGTTTTGGGAAAATATCTATTTACAACAACCGTTCAGCCTGAGCGAAGTCGAAGGCCACGCCCCACCCTATCAATCATCCTCATCCTCGAACCCCACCAGCGCCAAGGCCCGCGCTTTCATCTGCCGCGTCTCGCACCAATGGACCAACGCCTCCTCCCGGCCATGCGTCACCCATACCTCGCGCGGGGCGATCTCGGTCAGCGTCTGGGTCAGCTCGTCCCAATCGGCATGGTCGGACAGGATCAGCGGCAGCTCGACATTCTTCTGCCGCGCGCGCTGGCGCACCCGCATCCAGCCGCTGGCCATCGCCGTGATCGGATCGGGCAGCCGCCGCGACCAGCGATCGTTGAGCGCCCCCGGCGGGCACATGACGACATGCCCGGCCATCTCGGCCTTGGGCGTGTCCGCCACCATGCGAAGTTCGCCCAGATCGACGCCCAGTTCCTGATAGAGCGCGCATAGCCGCGCCAAAGCGCCGTGCAGATAGATGGGCGCGTCGTGCCCGCGCACGCGAAGTTCGGCGATCACCCGCTGCGCCTTGCCCAGCGCATAGGCCCCGACCAGCACGCACCGCGTCGGATTGGCGTGGAGACGCGCGATCAGCTTGTCGATCTCGTCACCGGTTTCGGGGTGACGGAAGACGGGCAGCGCGAAGGTCGCCTCGGTGACGAAGACATCGCACTTCACCGGTTCGAACGGCGTACAGGTCGGGTCGGCGCGGCGCTTATAGTCGCCCGATACCACCACCCGTTCGCCGCGATAGTCGAGTACGATCTGCGCCGATCCTAGCACATGGCCTGCGGGCACAAAGCTGACGCCCACCTCGCCCAGCCGGATCGTCTCGCCATAGCCGACGCCGACACCATTTTGCGGGCCGTAGCGCGCTTCCATGATCGCCAGTGTGTCGGGGGTCGCCCAGACGGTGCCATGGCCGCCGCGCGCATGGTCGGCATGGCCATGGGTCACCAGCGCCTTGGCCTCCGGCTCGGAGGGATCGACCCACACATCGGCGGGGGCCACGTAAATCCCATGTTTATGGGGCTGTATCCAGTCGCCGAGCTTGACCATGATACCTATATCCTTCGGGATGCCCCCCGGTTCCCTCCCCTCCGCCCTGACCGACTGGTTCGCCGCCAAGGGCTGGTCGCCACGCACCCATCAGCTGGCGATGCTGGAAGAAGCCCGCGCAGGCCGCCACGCGCTGCTGGTCGCGACGACGGGCGCGGGCAAGACGCTGGCGGGGTTCCTGCCGACGCTGACCGAGCTGATCGAAACCCCGAGCGAGGGGCTGCACACCCTCTACGTCTCGCCGCTGAAAGCGCTGGCGGTCGACATCCGCCGCAACCTCGTCACGCCGATCGAGGAGATGGACCTGGACATAAGGGTCGAGACGCGCACCGGCGATACCTCGTCGGACAAGAAGGCGCGGCAGCGGGTAAAGCCGCCGCAGATATTGCTGACCACTCCCGAATCGCTGTCGCTGCTGCTCAGCTACCCGGATGCCGCGACGATGTTCGCCGGGTTGAAGACCATCGTGGTCGATGAGGTCCACGCCTTCGCCACCGGCAAGCGCGGCGACCTGCTGTCCTTGTGCATGGCGCGGTTGCAGCGTCTGTCCCCCGATCTGCGCCGCGTCGCGCTGTCGGCGACGGTGGCGGACCCGGACGGCTATCGTGCCTGGCTGGCGCCCGATGGCGATATCGACGCGGTCGGCCTCGTCACCGGCGAGCCGGGCGCGCCGCCGGATATCTCGATCCTGCTGCCCGAGGACCGCGTCCCCTGGGCAGGCCATTCGGGCCGCTATGCCGCTGCCCAGGTCATGCGGGTGATCGAGGCGAACCGGACCACCATCCTCTTCTGCAACACGCGCAGTCTGGCCGAGCTGATCTTCCAGGATCTGTGGAAGGCCAATGACAAGAGCCTGCCGATCGGCGTCCATCACGGCTCGCTCTCGCTGGAAGCCCGCCAGAAGGTGGAAGCCGCGATGGCGGACGGCAAACTCCGCGCGCTGGTCGCGACCGCCAGCCTCGATCTGGGCGTCGACTGGGGCGATGTCGATTGCGTGATCCAGATGGGCGCGCCCAAGGGCTCGTCGCGGCTGCTCCAGCGGATCGGCCGCGCCAACCACCGGCTGGACGAATCGAGCCGCGCGATCCTGGTCCCCGGCAACCGCTTCGAATATCTGGAAGCGCGCGCCGCGCTCGATGCGGTGGAGGCGGGCGAGCTGGACCCCGACATCTTCCGCCAGGGCGCGCTCGACGTGCTGGCGCAGCATGTCATGGCCTGCGCCTGTGCCGCGCCGTTCGAGCAGGGCGCGCTGCTGGATGAAATCCGCTCGGCCATGCCCTATTCGGCGCTAGACGATGAGACGTTCGACCGCGTGCTGCGCTTCATCGCGGACGGCGGCTATGCCTTGCGCGCCTATGACAAGTTCAAGCGGCTGGTCCAGCAACCGGACGGGACATGGCGCGTCACCCATCCGCAATTCGTCGCGCAGCATCGCCTGAACGCCGGGATCATCGTCGAGGCGACGATGCTGAAGGTGCGTTTCCGCAACGGCCGCCAGTTGGGCCGGGTGGAAGAGGGTTTCGCCGCGACGCTGGCGCCGGGCGACACCTTCTTCTTCGCCGGTTTGAGCCTGGAGGTGGAATCGATCGACGGCGAGGATTTGATCGTCCGCGCCACTTCGCGCCCCGCCCGCATCCCGACCTATGGCGGCAGCCGGATGCCGCTGTCGACCAGCCTCGCCGACCGGGTACGGGAGTTCCTCGCCGACCGGCGTGCATGGGACCGTTTTCCCCCGGACGTGCATGACTGGCTGGAGATGCAGGACCGCCGCTCGGTCCTGCCCCGCCCCGGCCAGTTGCTGGTCGAGACCTTCCCGCGCGAGGGGCGGCATTACATGGTCGCCTACAGCTTCGAGGGGTGGAATGCGCACCAGTCGCTGGGGATGCTGATCACCCGGCGGATGGAGGCGCAGGGGCTGAAACCGCTCGGCTTCGTTGCCAGCGACTATGCGCTGGCATGCTATGGTCTGGAAAAGGTGACGGACCCCGCCAGCCTCTTCTCGCCCGACATCCTGGAGAACGAGTTCGTCGACTGGGTGCAGCAATCGCACCTTTTGAAACGGGCATTCCGCGAGGTCGCGGTGATCGGCGGACTGGTCGACCGCCAGCATCCCGGCAAGCGCAAGACCGGGCGGCAGGTGACCTTTTCGACCGACCTGATCTACGACGTGCTGCGCAAATACGAGCCCGGTCATCTGCTGCTTCAAGCGGCGTGGGACGATGCGCGGGCGCGGATGACCGATGTCGGGCGGCTGGCGAACCTGCTCGACCGGGCGGGGGGCACGATGCTGCACGTCGATCTGGAGCGGGTCAGCCCGCTGGCGGTGCCGGTGCTGGTACTGATCGGCCGCGAGAAGGTGTCGACGGGGAGCGCGGACGACGATCTGTTGATCGAGGCGGAGGCGCTGGCGGCGGAGGCGATGGGGGAGTGAGGCTTGTGGCCTTCGACTTCGGCGCTTTGCGCCGAAGTTTATCCTGAGCGGCTGGCTCGCCAGCCGAAGGGCTCAGGCTGAATGGGGGTTGGGAATTGAGGTTTTCTACGACCCCCGTTCAGCCTGAGCGAAGTCGAAGGCCACGCCCCACCCTCGCCTCTTGCCGCTCCCCTCCCGCAGGCGGGAGGGGATGGGGGAGGGCACGGGGTCTCACAGAGACCAGCCCCCGTGGCCCTTGCCCCTCCCCAACCCCTCCCCCTGCCGGGAGAGGGGCTTGAAGAGGAAAGGGGCTTAAGAAGACCTCGATCACCTTGATCGCATCAAAAATGTTGCATTGCCCATCCCTACCACGCAAATCTGATATCGTGCTCCGCCAGTATGAACTCGTCGACCGCGTGCTCGACTACGACCCCCAGGCCGATGAGGCGCTGCTCAATCGCGCCTATGTCTTCTCGATGAAGGCGCATGGCAGCCAGAAGCGTGCTTCGGGCGATCCCTATTTCAGCCATCCGATCGAGGTGGCCGGCATCCTGACCGACCTGCATCTGGATGACGAGACGATCGCCACCGCCATCCTGCACGACACGATCGAGGATACCGTCGCCACCTATGACGAGATCGAGCGGCTGTTCGGTCCCAATGTCGCGCGGCTGGTCGACGGCGTCACCAAGCTGTCCAAGATCGAGGCACAGACCGAAAGCGAGCGTGCGGCCGAGAATCTCCGCAAGTTCCTGCTCGCCATGTCGGACGATATCCGCGTGCTGCTGGTGAAGCTGGCCGACCGCCTCCACAATATGCGCACGCTCCATCACATCGCGAAGCCGGAAAAGCGCCGCCGCATCGCGAAGGAGACGATGGACATCTATGCCCCGCTCGCCGAGCGGATCGGCATGTATGAGTTCATGAAGGAGATGCAGATGCTCTCCTTCCAGCAGCTCGAACCCGAAGCCTATGAGTCGATCACGCTGCGTCTCGCGCAGATGAAGGAAGGCGGCGGCGACCGGATTTCCAAGATCGCCTCGGGCCTGAAGCTGCTGATGTCGCGCGGCGGCGTGGATGCCGACGTAACGGGGCGCGAAAAGTCCGCCTTCTCGATCTTCCGCAAGATGAACGAGCGGCATATCAGCTTCGAGCAGCTGTCCGACGTCATGGCCTTCCGCGCGATCGTGCCGACCGAGGAGGATTGCTACCGCGCACTGGGGTTGATCCATCGCCGCTGGCCGATGGTGCCGGGGCGGTTCAAGGACTATATCTCGACGCCTAAGCGCAACGGCTATCGCTCGCTCCACACCAGCGTCATCCATGCCGACAATGCCCGCATCGAGATCCAGATTCGCACCCCCGAAATGCATGCCGAGGCCGATTTCGGCCTGGCCGCGCACTGGACCTACAAGCAGGCGACGCGCCACGACGCGCAGGTCAGCTGGATTCGCGACCTGGTCGAAATCCTCGATACCTCGGACAGCCCCGAGGAGCTGATCGAGCATACGAAGATGGCGATGTATCAGGATCGCATCTTCGCCTTCACCCCCAAGGGCGAACTGATCCAGCTGCCGAAGGGCGCGACGCCGATCGACTTCGCCTATGCCGTGCATACCGATCTGGGCGACCAAGCGGTGGGCGCCAAGCTGAACGGGCGGGTCGTGCCGCTGTCGACCGTCATCTCGAACGGCGACCAGGTGCAGATATTGCGCTCGGCCGGACAGACGCCGCAGGCCAACTGGCTGAACCTGGCGATCACCGGCAAGGCGCTGGCCGCGATCCGCCGCCACCTGCGCCATGCCGAGCGCACCGAGCAGGTCAGCCTGGGCAGCAAGCTGTACGAGGATATCGTCCGCCGCCTGCCCGCCCAGATCGGGCCGGACGCACTGACCCATGCGCTGCAACGGTTGAAGATGCCCGACGAGGCCCATCTGATGATCGCGATCGCGCGCCGTACGGTGTCGGATGCCGCGGTCATGGAGGCGCTGATGCCGGGTTCGGCCGGGGCGGACGTCGCCGCCCTCCCGCCGCAGTCGAGCGCCATCTCGATCAAGGGGCTGACGCCGGGCGTCGCCTATGACCTGGCGCAATGCTGTCACCCGGTGCCGGGCGACCGCATCGTCGGCCTGCGCCGCCCGGATGCGGGGATCGAGGTCCATGCCATCCAATGCCCGGTACTCGCCGAACTGGCCGACCGTACCGACGAGGAAACCGACTGGGTCGACGTCTCCTGGGGCGACGAGAGCGAGGGCGCGACGGCGCGTATCTCGGTCATGGTCAAGAACGAACCCGGTGCGCTGGGCATCCTGGCGACGATCATCGGCCAGCATAAGGCCAACATCATCAACGTCAGGCTGGATACGCGCGACACGCGGTTCCACACCAACCTGATCGATGTCGAGGTGCACGACCTGCAACATCTGATGCGCCTGATCGCAGCCTTGCGCGCGGCGGATGTGGTGAGCCTGGTGGAGCGGGTTTGAGTTCGCGCGGAAACGCGAAGGAATGTAAGCAGCACCGACTGCGCCTGACTCGCCTACTCCAATTCCTCCCCTTGCAGGGGAGGTGGCAGGCCGAAGGCCTGACGGAGGGGTGTCGCGCTCTCAATAGGTGGGACACCCCTCCACCAGCTACGCTGGTCCCCCTCCCCTTACAGGGGAGGAAGATAGGCCCGGAACGCCGTGTAGAGCAGGCCGGCATCTGCGGCAGGGCCAGACACCTCCGCGTCTCCGCGCGAACCAATTCCTTCTGTTCCCCGGCGAAGGCCGGGGCCCAGTTGCGGTGAATGAGCGGAGGCGCAGAGCAGGTGCCTCCCCCGCACCGCTTTGCGCGCCATCGGTGGCGTGGAAACTGGACCCCGGCCTTCGCCGGGGTACGGCACGGTGCCAACGGAATCCTGACAGCAAAATGACGCCTCCGTAACAAAAAGCTGGAACCCGCGCCCGTCACGCGCTTTGAAAAGCGCGAACAGGGAGTCCGTCACCGATGCGTTTCGTCACCGCCGCCGCCATGCTCGCGCTCGTCGCCGCCCCCGCCGCGGCCCAGACCACCCGCTCCATCTCCGCATCCGACAAGGCGCAGGGGGCGCAGGCCAATCCGCAGCTCGTAGCGCAATATGGCGGCCGCTACACCGGACCGCAGGCCGCGTTCGTCGAGCGGGTCGGCAAGCGTGTCGCGGTCCAGTCGGGCCTGTCGAACGCGCAAGGGGACTTCACCGTCACCACGCTCAACTCACCGGTCGAGAACGCCTTCGCCATCCCCGGCGGCTATATCTATGTCACCCGCCAGCTGCTTGCGCTGATGAATTCGGAGGCCGAGCTGGCCTCGGTCTTGGGCCATGAGGTCGGCCACGTCGCTGCGCGCCATTCGCAGAGCCGCAACACCCGTTCGACCATCGGTTCGATCCTCGCGGCGGGCGCGGGCCTGCTGACCGGCAGCAATATCGCCAGCCAGGTCGTCGGCACCGGCGCGCAGCTCTACACGCTGAAATACGGCCGCGATCAGGAATATCAGGCCGATGGCCTCGGCATCCGCTACATGACGGCCGCCGGATACGACCCTTACGCCTCGGCCGACATGCTCGCTTCGCTGGCCGCGTCGAGCAACCTGGCCGCGCGGACCTCGGGCAGGAACGCCAATGCCGTCCCGACCTGGGCCTCGACCCATCCCAATAGCGCCGACCGCGTGCGCCGCGCCGCCGCGCTCGCCAAGCAGACCGGCCGCCCCGAAACCACCCCGCCGCAGGACACCGCCTATCTGCGGATGCTCGACGGCATGCCTTATGGCGACGATCCCAAGGAAGGCATTGTCGACGGCCAGACCTTCCGCCATCCCGGCCTCAAGCTGAAATTCACCGCCCCCAATGGCTATGCGATTGCCAATGGCAGCGATGCGGTGACGGTGGTCGGCCAAGGCGGGCAGGCCGAGATGCGCCTCGCCCAAGGCAGCGACCTGGGCCAGGCGATCACCCAGCGCTTCGGCCAGCTCGGCACCGGCACCCCCTCGGGCCAGCTTCAGAACGGCACGGCGAACGGCATTCCCTATGCCTATGTCACCACCCGCGCCGCCGCCAACAACCGCGCGGTCGATGCCACGGTGGTCGCCTACCGCTTCCCCTCGGCCACCTATACCTTCACGCTGGTCACGCCCGCGGGATCGGGCATCGGGCCGTTCCAGTCGCTGCTCGCCTCGGTCGCGCCGCTCTCCACCGCCGAGGCGAACGGCATTCGCGGCAAGAAGATCAGCATCGTGACGGTTCGTCAGGGCGACACGATCGACAGCCTGGCGGCACGCATGGCCTTTCCCGATTACAAGCGCGAACGGTTCGTGACGCTGAACGGCCTCGACTCGGAACAAGCGCTGGCACCGGGTCGTTTGGTTAAGTTGGTCGTGAATGGGTGACGGACGGCTTCGACGCCGCGAGGGTCCGGCCCCATAAGCGGCAACGGTCGTGATTGCCCTGTCGTGTTCGTCCGGCAAGAAGCGCGGTGCAGCAGGTAGCGGCGCTACCTGCAAGACGTGCGACGCAGGCGGCGGGCGCGACAGGGCAACCGCTGTGCGGCGGGCCGATTTTGCCCCAGTGCGGCGTCGCGAGCCAAAATGGCTTGGGGTCACGATGCGCAAGCATCGCTCCACTCCTCGCTTCTTGCCCTGAACCAAAATCGGCTCCGTCACGACCATTGCCGTTTATGGGGCCGGACCTTAAACCGGCGGCGTCATGAAGCGCCCTGCCCTGTCCGTCGTCGTCCCCTGCTATAACGAAGCCGCTTGCCTGGATGTGCTCCACGCGCGCATCTCGGGTGCGGCGCGCGCGGCGGTGGGCGAGGATTATGAGATCGTCCTGATCAACGACGGCTCGAAGGACGACAGCTGGCAGGTGATGCAGCGGCTGGCCGCCGCCGATCCGCATCTGGTGGCGATCAACCTGTCGCGCAACCACGGCCATCAACTGGCGCTGACCGCAGGGCTCGACCTGTGCGCGGGCGAGCAGATCCTGATCATCGACGCCGATCTTCAGGACCCGCCCGAACTCCTCACCGACATGCGCGCGACCATGGCGGCGCAGGGCGCGGACGTGGTCTATGCCGTCCGCCGCAAGCGTGCCGGGGAAACGCTGTTCAAAAAGGCGACGGCGGCGCTCTTCTACCGGATGCTCGACCGGCTGACCGATACGCCGATCCCGCTCGACACCGGCGATTTCCGCCTGATGAGCCGCCGCGCGCTCGACGCGCTGCAATCGCTGCCCGAACAGGCGCGCTTCATTCGCGGCATGGTCGCCTGGGTCGGCTTCCGCCAGGTGCCCTTCCCCTATGACCGCGCCGAGCGTCATGCGGGCGAGACCCATTATCCGCTGGGCAAGATGATCGCGCTCGCCTTCGACGCGGTGACGGGGTTCTCCACCGCGCCGCTTCGCTGGGCCAGCCATATCGGCCTCGCGCTGACCGCGGCGTCGTTGTTGCTGATCGTCTATATCGCGATCGGCTGGCTGACCGGCTCGGCGGTGCAGGGCTGGACCTCGACCATGCTCGTCACCGTCATCCTGGGCGCGGTGCAGATGTTCGTGCTAGGCATGATCGGCGAGTATCTGGGGCGGCTCTATATCGAATCGAAGCGGCGGCCTCTCTATCTCGTCGCCGATGTGGCGGGGCCGGTGCAGGGCCATGCGCGGCTGGGTTATAGCGCGCATGAGGGGGCGAAGGACCCGGCCTGACCGCTATCGACTCGGCCAGGTCCAGCGCGGACGCTCGACATCCTCGACCAGCGTCTCGCCCAGTTCCTTGTACAGGCGAATGCCGCGTGCCGCCGGGCTCCGTTCCAACGCGTCGACCAGCGGGGCGGCGTGCGACACGGTGATGACCTGGCACCGCGCCGAGGCCTTCACAATCAGCCGGGCGAGCGGGGCGAGCAGATCCGGGTGCAGGCTCGCCTCGGGTTCGTTCAGGATCATCAGCTCGGGCGGACGCGGCGACAGGAGCGCGGCGGCGAGCAGGATATAGCGCAGCGTCCCGTCGGACAGCTCGGCCACCGAAAGCGGGCGCAGCAGGCCATATTGCCGCATCATCACCTCGAACCGTTCGCCGACCTGCAACGTCGCGCCGTCAAAGGCATCGGCGATGGTGTCGGCCAGCGCATCGCCCTCGCCGATCTCGAAGATGGTCTGGATCGCCGCGCCGACATCGCCGCCGTCACCCGCCAGGACTGGGGTGAAGGTCCCCACCTGTGGCCGTCGCGCGGGCGCGTCGCGGTCGGTGCGCAGATCGTCATAGAAGCGCCAGCCGCGCATCCGCTCGCGCAAGGCCAGCAGCTCCAGTCCGTCGCCGCCATCGGCCCAGTGGGTGACCATCGAGTCGAACGACTCCATCGCCCGCCCGTCCGCGCGCCAGGTGCCATCCGCGACCCGGCGCACCCGCGCATGATCGCCGCGTCGCTCCGCGATCAGGTTGGCCCGTCCGATGGCGGGCCCCGTCCAGAGCACCTCCACCTTGATCTCGGGGTCATGCATGAACCGCGTCGAGCCCGGGATCGGCAGGCCCAGGTCGATGGCATAGCCATAATCGGCGGACGAAAATCCCAGTTTCAGGCTGACCGGCCCGTCGCGCCGCGTCCCCTGCACCGGCACATCACCGCTCTTCATCCCCCGACCGAATTTTTCCGGGCCCGCCCATAAGGTCGAGTTCAGCCCGCCCTCCGCCGCCAGCGAGGCGATCACCCGGCCTTGCGCGACGTCGGACAGCAGCCGCAGTGCGCGGTAGAGGCTCGACTTCCCGCTGCCGTTCGCGCCGGTGACGATGGTCAGCGGAGCAAGCGGGACCACCACGTCGCGCAACGAGCGATATCCGGAGATGGCCAGGGTTTCGATCACGGGGTCAGGTTATGATGGGCGCTTGCGGCTGTCGATGGCGCTTGGCGGGGGGATCCCCTGCCCCTCCACCACCGCTTCGCGGCGGTCCCCCTCCCCCAGCACAGCTTGGGGAGGAATGGGTGCGCAAATCCTCCCCAATTCCGATGGAAGGGGAGCTGCCCGGTGCAGCCGGGCGCGGAGGGGCAAGGGCCCACGAAAAAGGGCCCGGGGTTTCCCCCGAGCCCTTGTCCGTCATCCGAAGATAAGGATCAGTCGCGATCGCCGGTCAGGAAGGCCGGAGCGGCGAATTCGGGCGAACCGCCCTGCTCGCCACCTTCGCGACGGGGACGGTCGCCACGGTCGCGACGCGGGCCGCTGCGGCCTTCGCCGCCACGATCACCACCACGCTCGCCGCCACGGTCACCACCATCGCGGCGCGGACCGCGACCGCCTTCACGGGGACCACGATCGCCGCGCGGTTCACGCGGTTCGCGGGCCGGACGGTTGTCCTCCAGCTCGGCGCCGGTTTCCTGGTCGACGACGCGCATCGACAGGCGGACCTTGCCGCGCGGATCGATCTCGAGGACCTTGACCTTGACTTCCTGGCCTTCGGTCAGGACGTCCGAAACCTTCTCGACGCGCTCGTTCTTGATCTCCGAGACGTGGACCAGACCGTCCTTGCCGCCCATGAAGTTCACGAACGCGCCGAAATCGACCAGGTTGACGACCTTGCCGTTATAGATCTTGCCGACCTCGGCCTCTTCGACGATGCCCTTGATCCAGTTCATCGCGGCTTCGATCTGCGAACCATCAGACGAGCTGATCTTGATCACGCCCTCGTCGTCGATGTCGACCTTGGCGCCGGTGGTGGCGACGATCTCGCGGATCACCTTGCCGCCGGTGCCGATCACGTCGCGGATCTTCGACTTGTCGATCGTCATCGTCTCGATGCGCGGGGCATGGGCCGACAGCTCGGTGCGGGTCTCGCCCAGCGCCTTGTTCATCTCGCCCAGAATGTGCGCACGGCCTTCCTTGGCCTGCGCCAGCGCGACCTTCATGATCTCCTCGGTGATACCGGCGATCTTGATGTCCATCTGGAGCGAGGTGATGCCCTCGGAGGTGCCGGCGACCTTGAAGTCCATGTCGCCCAGGTGATCCTCGTCACCCAGGATGTCCGACAGGACGGCGAAGTCCTTGCCTTCCAGGATCAGGCCCATGGCGATGCCCGAGACCGGACGCTTCAGCGGAACGCCCGCATCCATCAGCGACAGCGAGCCGCCGCACACGGTGGCCATCGACGACGAGCCGTTCGACTCGGTGATGTCGCTGGTCACGCGGATGGTGTAGGGGAATTCCTCCTTCGACGGCAGCACGGGGTGCAGGGCACGCCACGCCAGCTTGCCATGGCCGATCTCGCGACGACCCGGCGCGCCGAAGCGGCCCACTTCGCCGACCGAATAGGGCGGGAAGTTATAGTGCAGCATGAAGTGCTGGTAGGACAGGCCGTTCAGACCGTCGATCATCTGCTCCGCGTCGCGGGTGCCCAGCGTCGTGGTCGCGATCGTCTGAGTCTCGCCGCGCGTGAACAGCGCCGAGCCGTGCGAACGCGGCAGGAAGTGAACTTCCGCCTCGATCGGACGGATCTGGGTGGTCGAGCGACCGTCGATGCGGCGGCCGTCCTTCAGGATCGCGGTGCGGACGATCTCGGCTTCCAGCTTCTTGACCAGCTTGGCGGCGACCAGCTGCTCCTGTGGGCTACGGTCCGCCATGGCGGCCTTCGCCTTGGCGCGCGCCTCGCCCAGCGCGGTCTGGCGCTGCTGCTTGTCGGTCAGCTTGTAGGCCGCCGTGATGTCCTTGCCGACCAGCTTCTTCAGCTCGGCCTTGACCGCCTTCTGGTCGTCGCCGACCTTCAGCTCCCACGGGTCCTTCGCGGCCTGCTCGGCCAGGTCGATGATCGCGTCGATGATCTGCTGCGATGCCTTGTGCGCGAACATGACGGCGCCCAGCATCACTTCCTCGGACAGCTCCTTGGCTTCCGACTCGACCATCATCACCGCGTCATGGGTGGCGGCGACGACCAGGTCCAGGTCACCGGCCAGCGCCTCGGCGTCGGTCGGGTTCAGCTGATACTCGCCATCGACATAACCGACGCGCGCCGCGCCGATCGGGCCCATGAAGGGCACGCCCGAGATGGTGAGCGCGGCCGACGCGGCGACCAGCGCCAGGATGTCGGGCTCGTTCTCGCCATCATAGGAGAGCACTTGGCAGATGCAGTTGATCTCGTTGTAGAAACCCTCGGGGAACAGCGGGCGGATCGGACGATCGATCAGGCGGCTGATCAGCGTCTCACGCTCGGTCGCGCCGCGCTCGCGCTTGAAGAAACCGCCGGGGATACGGCCCGCCGACGAGAACTTTTCCTGATAGTGAACGGTGAGCGGGAAGAAGTCCTGCCCTTCCTTCACATTCTTCGCGGCCGTCACGGCGCACAGCACCACCGTCTCGCCCAGCGTCGCGATCACCGCGCCGTCGGCCTGACGGGCCACCTTGCCGGTTTCGAGGGTCAGCGTCTTGCCGCCCCACTCGATGGCCACTTTCTTGGTATTGAACATGGAATATCCTTCACTCCGACGGGCCTATCCCGCCGGGGCCTATGGGTTGAGCCAAGATTGGCTCTGGAGGTCGACCGAATTGCCGATCCTCCGATCCTACCCGCGCAGTTCGACGGGTTTCATGACATAAGGGCTTTGGGGATGCGCATGAGCGCCATCCGGTCGGCCGGGTGCTTTATACACCAATCAATAAAAAAAGGGCACCCCGTGAGGGATGCCCTTTTTCATGGCTTTCGCCCGAGGCTTACTTGCGCAGGCCGAGCTTGGCGATCAGCGCCAGATAGCGGTCGCCATCCTTGTGACGCAGATAGTCGAGCAGCGAGCGGCGCTTGTTGACCAGCATCAGCAGGCCGCGACGCGAATGGTTGTCCTTCGCGTGGGTCTTGAAGTGCTCGGTCAGGTTCTGAATACGCTGGGTCAGGATCGCGACCTGGACTTCGGGCGAACCCGTGTCGCCCTCGGCGCGGGCATGATCCTTGATGATTTCCTGGCGGCGTTCAGCGGTGATCGACATCGTGATCCTTTCTTAATCGAGGTTAAAACCACGAACGACCCGGACTTGTTCGTCCAGCGCCTCTACCAGCGCCACCGGGATATCCCCCAGCATCGCGAAATATTGGCCATCGTCCACGGCAATCCCGGCCAGCACACGCCCCTGACGGAGCGCCCCTGCCTGGTCGGGGTCGAGAGCAAGAGCCGGGATGTCGTCCAGCCCCGCCCTCAGCGGCAGGAGTATCTGTTCAAGAGTGCGCGCCTGCCCCATTCCGTTCAATTTGTCCAGCGATATCGCCGGGGCCAAAGTGAACGGCCCCGCCTTGGTCCGGCGGAGCATGGTGACATGGCCGACCGTGCCGAGCGCGAGCGCGATGTCGCGCGCGAGGGAGCGGATATAGGTGCCCTTCGAGACGTGCGCGGTAAGGGTGACTTCTTCCAGTCCTCCCTGAGCTTGCTCGGGGAGGGGGACCGCGCCCGCAGGGCGTGGTGGAGGGGCATCGCCGGTCCGTCCCGCCCCTCCACCATCGCTGCCGCGATGGTCCCCCTCCCCAAGCGAGCTTGGGGAGGAATGGAGCGAATGAATCGTCACCGCGCGACTCGCCAACACCACCTCCTCCCCGGCGCGTGCGAGGTCGTACGCCCGCTCGCCATCGACCTTCAGCGCGGAATAGGCGGGCGGCACCTGGCTAATCGGACCGGTGAAACGTGGCAGCACCGCCTCCAGCGCGGCGCGGGTCGGGCGCACGTCGCTGGTCGCCACCACCTCACCCTCGGCGTCCAGCGTCGAAGTCTGCTCGCCGAAACGGATGGTGAAGTCATACACCTTGTCGCTGTCGAGCATCCGCCCGGCGAGTTTGGTCGCCTCGCCCACCGCGATCGGCAGCACGCCCGTCGCCAGCGGGTCGAGCGTGCCGCCATGACCGACCTTGATGCCCTTGCCATAGCCGCCCTGGCGCAAGCACCGCTTGACCGCGCTCACCCCTTGCGTCGATCCCAGCCCCAGCGGCTTGTCGAGTATGATCCATCCATGCATCGCCAAGGCGTTAGTCGGGCTTGGCCCCTATCTCAAGGACGGCGCCTCAAGCACCGCCCCGCCCGCCAGCGCCTCGCCGAAATGGCGGCGGCAGAGCGCGATATAGCGGTCATTGCCGCCGATCTCGGTCTGCGCGCCCTCGGCGATCGCCTTGCCCTGCCCGTCGACGCGCAGGTTCATCGTCGCCTTCGCGCCGCAGACGCAGACCGATTTGATCTCGCTGAGCGCATCGGCCAGCGCCAGCAGTCGTGCGGAACCGGGGAAAAGCTGTCCCTTGAAGTCGGTGCGCAGGCCATAGCAGAGCACCGGGATACGATGCTGGTCGGCCAGCCGTGCAAGTTGGTCGACCTGTTCGGGCGTCAGGAACTGCGCTTCGTCGACCAGAACGCACGCCAGCGGCGTCTGCCCGTGCCGCTCCAGCGCGCAGACCTCCAGATCGGTGCCCATGTGAAACGGCGTCGCGGGCTGCGATAGGCCGATACGCGAGGCGATAGTGCCATAGGCAAAGCGGTCGTCGATCGCGGCGGTGAACAGCATCGTGTTCATCCCCCGCTCGCGATAGTTGAAATCGGCCTGCAGCAGCATGGTCGATTTCCCCGCATTCATGCTGGCATAATAGAAATAGAGCTTGGCCATGCGCCGCCCTTATCGGAAGGGGGCAGCCATTTCGAGCATGAGGTGGGTGGGTTGAGAATCGCATATCTCGTGACGGTCGCGGTCGCGACGCTGGCGGGCATGGCTTCAGCGAGCGGCACCGGCGCGATCGGCTATACCATCGCCCCCGCTTATGCCCGTGTCGAGGCCAAGGTCGGCTTTTTCGGCCTGGGCAGCAAGACCGCGCGTTTTCCGCATAGCGAGGGTCATGTCGCGCTGTCCGACCGCGATGCCAAGGCCGTAACGCTGGACGTGCGGATCGATACCCAGACGCTGGAGGCGGGCGATGCGCTCACCCGCTCGCGATTGCGGGGTGCCGACTTTTTCGATGTCGAGCATTATCCGCACGTGACCTTCCATGCGACCGGCATGACCCGCACCGGGCCGCATAGCGCGACGGTGGCGGGCATGATCTCCGCGCGGGGCGTCACGCGCCCGGCGATGCTCGCGGTCGACTTCTCGCAGCCCTTCGCCGCGATGACGGGGCGCGAGCCGGTGCATATCGCCGCGACGACGCGGATCGACCGGCGGGATTTCGGGATGACGGCTTATCCGTTGATCGTCGGGCGACAGGTGACGATCGCCATCGACGCAGATCTGGTGCCGGGGCACGAGTAACGCCGTCCCACACGCCCGTTCAGCCTGAGCGAAGTCGAAGGCCAAGGGAATCCCCTCGTTTGAGGTTCGCGCAGAGGCGCGGAGGGCGCAGAGGGGGTTCGTCAAGTGCCCCCCTATCGCACCGTCCCGGCGAAGGCCGGGGTCCTGTTTGGGAACCCACGACAGCGCAAGGCATTTGCCTCCCCCGCCTTGGCACAACGCCCCATCGACGCTCAAGATACTGGGCCCCGGCCTTCGCCGGGGTGGAGCACGCTATTGAATGCGGGGCCTTCTTCTCTGCGTTCTCCGCGCCTCTGCGCGAACCAAAGACCTTCGCGACTTCGTGGCTTCGCGTGAACCCTATTTTCGACGGTCGCAGCGTGGCCTTCGACTTCGCTCAGGCTGAACGGAGGATAGGTATCAGTCCTCGGAAGACTCACCCTCCGCCAGATCCTGCGACACTTTGGGCGAGCGCAGCAGCGAATCGATGTGGCTTCCCTCGTCGAAGCTTTCGTCCGCCAGAAACTTCAGCTTGGCGGCGTATTTCATCTTCACCCGGTGCGCGACCTCGCGCTGGAGATAGGCGGTGTTGGTGCGCAGCGCCTTGATCACCACCTCCTCGTCCTTGCCGAGCAGCGGCTTCACGAAGACGGTTGCGTGGCGCAGGTCGGGCGACATGCGGACTTCGGTCACGCTGACCATGTGCTTGGCCAGCGTCTCGTCATGCACATCGCCGCGCGCGAGGATTTCGGACAGGATGTGGCGAACCTGCTCGCCGACGCGCAGCAGGCGGACCGAGGGTTCGGCGGGGTTTTTGGACTGGACCATGTCAGTTTCTTCTCAAACGAAAATCGCGGCCGCCATATGGGCGACCGCGATCCATTCCGGCATGAAGCGTGGGCGGCAGGACCTGTCCCGCCGCCCCGCGATCATCAGAGCGAACGCTCGCGCAGTTCGACCTCGAAGGTTTCGAGATAGTCGCCCGCCTTGATGTCGGTGAAGTTCTGCGTGAACGTCACACCACATTCCAGACCGGCGCGAACTTCGGCGACATCGTCCTTGAACCGGCGGAGCGAGTTGATCTCGCCCTGGTAGATGATGACGTCGTTGCGCGTGATGCGCGCCTTGAGCGCCTTGCGGATGACACCCTCGGTGACCAGCAGACCGGCGGCCTTGCCGATCTTGCCCGCCGAGAAGACCTCGCGGATTTCGGCGCGGCCGACGACCGTTTCGAACGCCTCGGGGCCCAGCTCACCGGCCATGCCCGCCCGGATCTCGTCGATCAGGTCATAGATGACGTCGTAATATTTCAACGCCACCTTGTTCCGCTCGGCGATCTCGCGCGCCTTGGCGTTGGCACGGACGTTGAAGCCGATGATCGGCGCGCCGGAGGCGGCCGCCAGCGTCACGTCCGACTCGGTGATGCCACCGACGCCCGAGTGCAGGATGCGCGCCTTGATCAGATCCGACTGGATCTTGTTGATCGACGCCACGATCGCCTCGACGGTGCCCTGCGTATCCGCCTTCACGACCAGCGGATATTCCTTGGCCTGGTTCGCCTTCAGCGCCGAGAACATCGACTCCAGGCTGGCCGGGGCCGAGGTCGTGCGCTTCTGGAGCACCACGCTCTGGCGATATTCGGCGACCTCACGGGCACGCGCCTCGTTCTCGACGACCTGCAACAGGTCGCCCGCCTGGGGAACGCCCGACAGACCGAGGACCTCGACTGGCATCGCAGGACCAGCCTGCTTCACCTGACGGCCCTTGTCGTCGACCAGCGCACGGACCTTGCCGCTTTCCGCGCCGACGACGAAAACGTCGCCGACCTTCAGCGTGCCGCGCGTGACGAGCACGGTCGCGACCGGACCACGGCCCTTGTCGAGCTTGGCCTCGACCACGCTGCCCTCGGCGGCGCGGTCGGGGTTGGCGGTCAGTTCGAGCAGTTCGGCCTGAAGCTGGATCTTCTCGATCAGCGTATCCAGACCGATCTTCTTGAGCGCCGAAACCTCGACGTCCTGGGTTTCACCGCCCATGTCCTCGACCTGCACGTCATGCTCGAGCAGACGCTCGCGGACGCGCTGGGCATTGGCGTCGTGCTTGTCGATCTTGTTGATCGCCACGATCATCGGCTTGCCCGCCGCCTTGGTGTGGTTGATCGCCTCGATCGTCTGCGGCATCAGCCCGTCATCGGCCGCCACCACCAGCACCACGATATCCGTGACGTCGGCGCCGCGGGCACGCATCTGGGTAAAGGCCTCGTGGCCCGGCGTGTCGAGGAAGGTAACCTTCGACTTGTCCTTCAGCGTGACCTGATAGGCGCCGATATGCTGGGTGATGCCACCGGCCTCACCGCGCACCACGTCGGTGCCGCGCAGCGCGTCGAGCAGCGAGGTCTTGCCATGGTCGACATGGCCCATGATCGTCACGACCGGCGGACGCGGCTGAAGGCTCTCGGCCGCATCCTCGGTGGTGTCGAGCGCCAGATCAATGTCGCTGTCGGAGACGCGGACGATGTTGTGGCCGAATTCGGTCACCAGCAGCTCGGCCGTATCCTGGTCGATGGTCTGCGTCATCGTGACGGGCATGCCCATCTTGAACAGCGCCTTGACCAGATCCGCGCCCTTTTCGGCCATACGGTTGGCCAGTTCCTGGACGGTGATCGCCTCGGGCACCTGCACGTCGCGGACCTGCTTGACCTGCGGCTCGCGCGGGCCGCCAAAGCCACGCTTTTCCTTCTCGCGGGCACGCTTCAGCGCGGCGAGCGAACGGGCGCGTGCGCCGTCCTCGTTCAGGGCGCGCGTCACGGTCAGCTTGCCGCCGCGACGCTCGTCACCCTTGCGGTCGCGCTGCTGCGGACGGCCCGGAGGCGCGTTGCGCGGCGTCGGCTGGCCCGAGGGCATCGAACGCGGGGCGCCGCCCGACGGAGCGGAGGCGGTGGTGTTGCTCGGCGCGCTGGCGGCAGGCGCCGCCGCTGCGGCGGGCGCAGGCGCGGGCTTGGGCGCAGGCTTCGGGATTTCCGGACGCTGCACCGGCGAGAAGCGGCGCGGCGCGGGCATCGAGGGATCGCGACCCAGGATCGGCGGCGTCGGCACCACCGGCGCAGGCGCCGGGGTCGGTGCGGGCGCAGGCGCAGGCTTCGCCGCGACCGGAGCGGGTGCGGGGGTCGGCGCAGGAGCCGGGGTCGGGGCGGGTGCCTCGACCTTGGGGGCTTCCACCTTGGGCTCGGGCGCCGGGATCACCGGGCGTTCGACGGGCCGGAACATACGCGGCTGTACCGAGATGGTCGGTGCGGCAGGCGCCTCGGCCTGTACGGGGGCCTGAACGGGCGCTTCGGCGACCGGCGCAGGGGCGGGCTCAGCCGCAGGCTGGGGCTCGGGCGCCGCTTCGGGGGCCGGTTCCGGCGCGGGCGGCGGGGCAGCGGCAGCCTCGGCGGCGGCACGCGCACGTTCCTCGGCACGGACACGCTCGTCCTCGGCGCGCTGCTGACGCTCGGCGTCCTCGCGGCGACGAATCTCTTCCTGCATGGCGAGGCGCTGTTCCTCGGCCTCACGCAGCAGACGGGCCTGACGCTCCTGCGCCGTCTCGTTCGACGGAACGGGGCGCGGCGGGGCGACCGGCGCCGCCGCCACGGGGGCAGCCGGAGCCGGGGCCGGAGTCGGTGCAGGGGCCGCCGCCTCGGGCGCTCCACCCTGCGGGCCCAGGACGCGACGGCGCTTCGTCTCGACGATCACGGTGTTGGACCGGCCGTGGCTGAAGCTCTGCTTCACCTTGCCGGTCTCGACCGTGCGCTTCAGCCCCAGGGGCTGGCGCATTCCGAGTTTCGGCTTGTCGTTGTCGGTCTCGCTCACTCAAAATCCTCGTGTACGGTCACGGCCGTTCGGTCACCGGTAATGTCGGACGCCGATGCGCCTTGCGAGGCCGTTTCGCAAGGCGTTGCCACAGGGTCGGGTCCGATAAAATGCAGCCAGCGGTCGAGCGCTTCGCTCACCCGCTTTGCCGCGTTACGATCTGTCAGGCCGATGTGTACCACATTTTCGCGGCCCAACGCCATTGACAATATGGGGCGTGTGGCGGGCAGTGCCAACCCCTTGAGATCAGAACCTTCGCGATCCGACCCCACGCGCCACGCCTGCGCCAGCTTGCGACAGCCATCGTCGCCCGCATCGGACGCATGATAGAGCGCGTGCAACTGGCCCGAACGGGCCGCCGTCGCGATCTTGTCCGATCCGGTCAGCAGCATGCCCGAACGCGACTCGAGTCCCAGCCGGTCGAGCGCGTTCCGCTCCAAAGCGGATGCGATCAGATCGGGCAGGTCGTCGGGAATACTGAACTCGCCCGTCTTGAACGCGCGCGCCAGTGCCCCCTTCAACTTGCCCTTGGCGATGGCCGTTTCCAGTTCGCCGCGAGTCACGCCGATCCAGCCACCCCGGCCCGGCGCCTTGGCGCGGACATCGGGCAGCACCCGCCCATCGGGCGCGAGCGCCAGACGGATCAGGTGCGGGCGCGCGTCATGCTCGCCCGACAGGATGCAGCGGCGGACCGGCCCGTCGATCGAGTCGCGGGCCGCCTTCGCGGACTCCCTGGGACTCCGGCCCTTCCTGGCCGAAGCGTTGTTTACGCCACCGCGCTCATTGTCCCGGTTCCGCATGCGCGTCTCCCCGGGCGTTGGAGGCAGGGGCATCACGGTCGGCGATCAGCTGACCGCCGGCCCCGTAATTTTCGGTCGAAACCTCCTCGATCACGATCTGGACGGCGGCCGGGTTCTTGCCCAGCCGCTCCACCAGCGAACGAGTCACGTCGGCGACGATCTCGGCCTTTTGCTGCTTGGAGGCGGTGCCCGCCAGACGGATCGAGACGAACGGCATCAGGCTTCGTCGCCCTCCGCCTGCTCTTCACCGGCGTCTGCGGCAGGCTCTTCCTCATCGGTGAACCAGTGCGCACGCGCGGCCATGATGATCTCGTTGCCCTGCTCATCGCTCAGGCCATATTCGGCCAGGATGCCGCCCTTGGGGGCGGGACGCGGGGTGTCATCACCACGACGACGCGGCTCGGCGCGCTTCTTCTCGACCAGCTCGTCGGTCGCCAGATCGGCGAGATCGTCAAGCGTCTTGATGCCCGCCTTGCCCAGCGTGACCAGCATCGCCTCGGTCAGATACGGCATCTCGGCCAGCGCGTCGTCGACGCCCAGGCCACGACGCTCGTCGCGCGCAGCCTGTTCGCGGCGGTCCAGCGCTTCCTGCGCACGGCTTTGCAGCTCCTGCGCCAGATCCTCGTCGAAGCCCTCGATCGCGGCCAGTTCGTCGAGCTCGACATAGGCGACCTCTTCCAGCGCGCCGAAGCCTTCGGCGACCAGCAGCTGGGCCAGCGTCTCGTCCACGTCCAGTTCGTTCTGGAACAGCTCGGAATTCGCGACGAATTCCTTCTGACGCTTCTCGGAGGCATCGGCCTCGGTCAGGATGTCGATCGCCTTGGCGGTCAGCTGGCTGGCCAGACGGACATTCTGGCCGCGACGGCCGATGGCGAGGCTGAGCTGATCGTCGGGGACGACGACCTCGATACGGTCCTCTTCCTCATCGATCACGACGCGGCTGACGTTCGCGGGCTGAAGCGCGTTCACCACGAAGGTCGCGGTATCGGGCGACCAGGGGATGATGTCGATCTTTTCGCCCTGCATTTCCTGCACGACCGCCTGGACGCGGCTGCCCTTCATGCCGACGCAGGCACCGACCGGGTCGATCGACGAGTCGTGGCTGATCACGCCGATCTTGGCGCGGCTGCCCGGATCGCGCGCGGCGGCCTTGATCTCGATGATGCCGTCATAGATTTCGGGCACTTCCTGCGCGAACAGCTTCTTCATGAAGTCCGGGTGCGCGCGGCTCAGGAAGATCTGCGGGCCACGGTTCTCGCGGCGGACGTTCAGGATCAGCGAGCGGATGCGGTCGTTCACGCGGACGACTTCGCGCGGAATCTGCTGGTCGCGACGGATCACGCCCTCGGCACGGCCCAGATCGACGACGATATGACCGAACTCGACGCGCTTGACGACGCCGGTGATGATCTCGCCCTGGCGATCCTTGAACTCGTCATACTGACGGTCACGCTCGGCGTCGCGGACCTTCTGGAAGATGACCTGCTTGGCCGCCTGCGCCGCAATGCGGCCGAATTCGATCGGGGGCAGCGGGTCGACGATGAAGTCGCCGATCGCGGCACCCTTTTGCAGCTTCTCGGCACCCTTCAGGTCGATCTGCTTGTAATAGTCGTCGACCTGCTCGACCACCTCGACGACGCGCCACAGACGCAGGTCGCCCGAATTGGGATCGAGCTTCGCACGGATGTCGTTCTCGGCACCGTAGCGGGCACGGGCGGCGCGCTGGATCGCGTCCTCCATCGCCTCGATCACGATACCCTTGTCGATCATCTTTTCCGAGGCGACCGCATTCGCGATCGCGATCAGTTCCGCCTTGTTGGCGGAAATGGCGGTAGCCATCAGTGCCGTCCTTCCGTGGTGGCGCCGTCCTGTTCGGGCGCATCCTGATAATAAACCTCTTCCGCGCCATCGAGGGACAGCGGCACCGTCGCGGCGATCAGCCGGTCGGTCATGACGAGCTTGGCGTCCTCGATCGCGGTGAAGGGCAGTTCGTGGCGAACCTCTTCTCCGTCGACGATGACGACAGTCTCGCCCTCGACCCCGGCCAGATCGCCCTTGAACTGCTTGCGACCGTTCAGCTTCTCGGCGAGCGTGATCCGCGCCTCATGCCCCGCCCAGTCGGCGAAGTCCTTCAGCCGGGTCAGCGGGCGGTCGATACCGGGCGACGACACCTCCAGCCGATAGGCATGGTCGATCGGGTCGCGGCCTTCGGCCTCCAGCGCGTCCATCACGTCCGAGATGCGGCGCGACAGGTCGGCGCAGTCGTCGATGTTCAGCTGGCGCGTATCGGGACGCTCGGCCATCACCTGCAGCGTGGGGTCCGACGTGCCGCCATACATCTTCACGCGCACGAGCTCGAAACCGAGCGCCTTGGCCTCGGGTTCGATGAGTTGCGTCAGAAGGGCGATGTCCGCCATGAAAGCTCCAGATGTGCCGGATCGGTGCCGCGGAACCCGTCCCGCAGCCTCTTTCACCCGACGATGTAAGAGAATGCGGCAGTCTATACGCGCAACGCTCTTGCGAAACAAGCATCGATATCGAAACGTTAGCCGGTGCAATCAGGGCCGCGCTCGGCCCGAGACGGGAGAGACGATGATGAAACTGCCGCTGTTCGCTGCCTTGCCGGTGGCGCTGATCGCCTGCTCGGGCAATGGCCCCGGTCCCAGCGAAACGGGCAACACGTCGCCGGTCACGGTGACGCCCGGCGGCACGCCCTCCCCCTCCCCGTCCGCCACGGCCAGCCCGCCCGCGACGGTGGTGAACGGACAGCCCTTCGGCCGGACGGTCATCGCCGATTTCGACGCACCCTGGGCGATGACCTTCCTGCCCGACCGGCGAATGCTGGTGACCGAGAAGGACGGCCGGATGCTGCTCGTCGGCGCGGACGGCCAGGCGCGCCAGACGGTCGCGCGGATCGCCGTCGATTCGGCGGGCCAGGGCGGCCTGATGGACGTGGTCCTCGCCCCCGACTTCGCGCAGAGCGGCCGTGTCTATTTCAGCTATTCGGCCGCAGCGGACGGCGGCAAGCGAGTCGTGCTGGCGCGGGGGCGCTTGGCAGAAGCGAACGGCGCCGCGCAGTTGACGGGTATCGAGACCTTGTGGGCCGCCACCCCCGCCGTCACCGGCGATGGTCATTATTCGGGTCGCATCGCCTTTTCGCCCGACGGCCAATATCTGTTCTTCACCGCGGGCGACCGCCAGAAGTTCACGCCGGCGCAGGACCCCAAGGCCACGCTCGGCAAGGTGCTGCGCCTGACCCCGGACGGCCAGCCCGCGCCGGGCAATCCGCTGGCGGCGCAGGGCTTCGACCCGGCCGTCTGGTCCTATGGCCATCGCAACCTGCTGGGCATCGCCTTCGATGGTGCGGGCAATCTGTGGCAGCAGGAAATGGGGCCCAAGGGCGGCGACGAGCTGAACCTGATCCTGCCGGGCCGCAACTATGGCTGGCCCAACGCCTCCAACGGGTCGCATTATGACGGGCGCGACATTCCCGATCACCGCGCGGGCGACGGATACGAAGCCCCCAAGGTCTGGTGGAACCCGGTGATCTCGCCAGGCGGGCTGATGATCTATTCGGGCTCGCTCTTCCCGCAATGGCGCGGCGACGCCTTTATCGGCGGATTGTCGAGCAAGGCGCTGATCCGCGTCGACCTGAGCGGCACCAGTGCCACCAAGGGTGACCAGTGGGACATGGGCGCCCGCATCCGCGAGGTCGAGCAGGGGCCGGACGGCGCCATCTATGTGCTGGAGGATGGCGGCGATTCGCAAGGCAGGCTCATCAAGCTGACCCCAGCCTGACACCCCCGCGCCGCCCCGACATAAGTCCTAGAAAATAGGACCAATGTGCCGGGGCGGTATGGTCAGGTCCGATGATAGGTCTTGACCTGACCCGGCCTGCGCGCCGATCCTATGGCAAAGACGGGCGATCGGAGTTCGCTCCACCATAGGAGACGAAAACCAGATGATGCGATCGACGCAGCCCATGCCGCCCGAGCGGGGGCCTGCCATCGAGGCGCATTCGCGCGATTCGCGTCTGTCGCGCGGGCTGTCGGGCACCAATCTGGAGCGGGCGGGCGATTATAATCTGCGCACCGTCTTGCAGGTCATCCGCCTGCACCGCGAAACGACGCGGATCGCGATCGCCAATCAGACCGGGCTGACCCCGCCGACCATCGCCAACATCACCGGGCGGCTGATCGAGATGGGGCTGATCCGCACCGCCGGGCGGTTGCATCGCGGTCGCGGGCAGCCCGCGCTCAAGATCGAGCTGTGCCCCGACGGCGCATTCGGCATCGGCCTGACCATCGACCGCGACCATCTGGCCATCGCAATCCTCGACCTGTCCGGCACGGTGCGCGCGCGGGCGACCCGCGAGATCGCCTTTGCGACGCCGGACGACGTACTGGCCTTTATCGGCGATACGCTGGAACCCGCGCTGGCCGAGGGACAGGTGGACCGTTCGCGCGTGCTGGGCGTCGGCGTGGCGATGCCGGACGGCGTCGACCGCTCGCTGCCCAACCAGACGCGCGGCTATGACGCCTGGAACGGGGTCGACACGGCGGCGTTGCTCGCGCCGCTGCTGCCCTGGCCGATGTACCGCGACAACGATGCCGCCGCCGCCGCTTTGGGCGAGGCGCAGCACGACCATGATTTCGCCTGCCCCAGTTTCTTCTACCTGCTGATCACCGCCGGGCTCGGCGGCGGGCTGGTCATCGACCGGACCTATCATCGCGGCGCGCATCGCCGATCGGGCGAGATCGGGCTGATTCCCGACCCCACGGCGGGACGGCCCGGTGCGATCGTGCAGGATACGGTGTCGCTGGCGGGGCTGGAGGTGCGGCTGAAGGCGGCGGGCTACCGCCTCGATTCGCCCGAGACGCTGGGTGACGGTGACGACCCGATGCTGTGCGCGGTCATCGACCAGTGGATCGAGGATTCGATCGCCGCGCTGCTCCAGCCCATCGTGGCGGTGACGACTTTGTTCGACCCCCATGCGATCCTGATCGGCGGGCGCCTGCCCGACTGGCTGCTCCAGCGACTGACCCAGGGATTGAGCGAAGCGCTGGCCGGGATCGAACTGCCCGCCCGCCCCGCCATCCGTCCCGCCCGCCGCGCGCAGGACGCCCCCGCCGTCGGTGCGGCGATGCTGCCCTTCATGGACCGGCTGTTGCCGTCGGATTCGATCCTGATCCAGGCGGGGCGCTAAGGCCCCCTCCTCCGTTCAGGCTGAACGGAGGGCGGGAAGCTGACATAGAGGCCAAAAGAAAAAGGCCCGCCTCCCATGGGGAAGCGGGCCTGTCAGGCGTTCGACGGTCGGGGCGATCAGCCCGCCATGTCTTCCAGCTCGCGACCGCGCGTCTCGTTGACCATGGCGCGGACGAAGAAGAATGATACCGCCGCGAAGAAGGCGTAGCCGAAATAGGTCACGCTCAGGCCCGGCGACACGGCGAGCGCGGGGAAGCTGACCGAGATGGCGGCATTGGCGATCCACTGGGCAAAGCCCGAGACGGCCAGGCCGGACCCGCGAATCTGGTTCGGGAACATCTCGCCCAGCATGACCCACATCACGGGACCCCAGCTGGCGTTGAAGAAGATGACGTACAGGTTCGCCGCGACCAACGCGATCACGCCATTGTTGCCGGGCAGCGACACCGCGCCATCGGCACCGGTGACGGCGGTCGAGAAGGCATAGGCGACGATCGCCAGCGTCACCGCCATACCCGCCGAGCCGATCAGCAGCAACGGCTTGCGGCCGATCTTGTCGACGGTCGCGATGGTGAACAGGCAGGCCGCGATCGACAGCACGCCCGACAGGATGTTGGTCTGGAGCGCGTAATCCTCGGAAAAGCCGACCGCTTCCCACAACGTCGCGCCATAATAGAAGACGACGTTGATGCCGACGAGCTGCTGGAACACGGCCAGGCCGATACCTGCCCACAGGATCGGACGGATCTTGCCGGTGGTCTTGTCGACCAGGTCGGACAGCTTGGGCTTGTGCTTGTCGCTGGCCAGCGAACCACGGATTTCGGCCACCTTACGGGTCGCCTCGGCCTCGCCGAACAGCTTGGTCAGGACCGTATGCGCCTCGGCATCGCGGCCCTTGGCGACCAGGAAGCGCGGGCTTTCCGGGATGATCGAGAGGGCGGCGAAATAGACCGCCGCCGGGATCGCCTGAAGCCAGAACATCCAGCGCCAGGCCGGGAAGCCCAGCCAAAATTCGGCGGTCGAGCCACCGGCATAGCGGGCCAGTGCGAAGTTGGCGACGAACGCACCGGTCAGGCCGGTGATGATCATCACCTGCTGCACGCTCGACAATCGGCCGCGAATCGAGGCCGGGGTCACTTCGGAGATATAGACGGGCGAGATGACGCTGGCCGCGCCGACGCCCAGGCCGCCGATGATGCGCGCCAGGATGAAGATCGCCGAGCTGCCGGCGGCGCCCGCCAGGATCGCGCTGACCAGAAAGAGCGCGGCGGCCAGCATCATGACGTTGCGGCGGCCGATCGCATCGGCCAGGCGGCCCGCACCGAACGCACCGATCGCCGAGCCGACCAGGATCGCGCCGACATTGACGCCGACGCCCAGACGGCCGAGGTCGAACGCGGCCTCCAGCCCCTTCTGGGTGCCGTTGATGACGCCCGAGTCATAGCCGAACATGAAACCGCCGATGGTCGCGACAACGACGATCGCGGCGATGAAACCATGATTGACGCGTGCGGCGTCCAATCCCCTTGTGTCGGTCACTTCCGGCCCTCTCCTGATCCGTGCGTGGCGTCTTGGCCTATCCGCACGGCAATGTCCTGTCACCGGCGCGATTCACGGCCAGCCATAATGGTAACGCTATCTTAAAACATCGCGCCGTCAAGCGGGTGCGTACACGGTTCGTCCCGCTTCGCGACCCGCCATCAGAATCCGCGCGGCCTGCGCCGGGGTGCGGCGTCCGACTGACGGCGGATCAGGCTGTAATCCAGCATGCGGTGCGCGGGCGGCTCGGCATTTTTCTGGCGGATGACGGTCGCCATCATCTCCACCGCCGCCCGCGCCATGTCGGCGATCGGCTGGTGAATGGTGGTCAGCTCGGGCCAGATCGTCGTCGACAGCGTGGTGTCGTCGAAGCCGCAGACGGTCAGGTCGCTCGGCACGTCTAGGCCCCGGCGATGCGCCACCGCCACCGTCGCCGCCGCCATGTCGTCGTTCGACGCCAGGATCGCGGTCGGCGGTTCGGCCAGGTCGAGCAGCCGCTCGGCCGCATCCAGACCCGAGCGATAGGTATAGAGGCCGGGCGCGACCAGTTCCTCGTCGAACGGCACACCCACCGCCTCCAGCGCGGCGCGGAACCCCTCGTAACGGCGGGCGCTGGCGGTCAGATTGGGATTGCCGCAGATGAAGCCGATCCGGCGATGGCCCAGGGTCATGACATGACGCGTCATTTCCTCGGCCGCCGCGCGGTCGTCGATCTGCACCGCCATCGCCGATTCGGGCATCTCCTGCGGCGCGACGCCGGTCGCCACGACCACGGCGGGAACCCCCGCCTCGCGCAGCAGGGCCAGCACGGCCTCCGCCTCGCACAGGGGCGGCGGCAGGATCACGCCGTCGATCCCGCCCGCGATCAGATGGCGCGCGACCTCGACCTCATGGTCGCCGATCTCGCATTTCTCCACGACCATCTGCACGTCCAGCCGCGACGCCTGGTCCAGTGTGCCGAGCAGGAATTCGCTGAGGAACCCCTGGCTGGGATTGCTGTAGAGCATGCCGATGCGGATCTGCGCCGCGCCCGCCAAGCTGCGCGCCGCCGGGTTGGGCGCGTAGTTGAGTTGCGCGATCGCCGCCTCCACCTTTTCGCGGGTGGCGGGGCGGACATTGGCCTCGTTGTTGATGACGCGCGAGACGGTCATCAGCGACACACCGGCGGCGCGCGCGACATCGCTGATCGTGGGAGCGCTGCTACCGCGGCGCGAGGTCCTGATGCTCATAACGTTTACGCTTCCACTTTTCGGACGCGATACGCAATGCTTTGAGGGGCGAAAGATGACAGACGCGGCAGTCGGCGCTCTTGCGGACCGGGCCGCCCGCCGCTAAAGGCCGTGCCAGCATCAAGAGTCGGGCCGTCGCCCGGCACCAACCTGCCTCCCGGCAAGGTGGTGCCTTTCCGGATGGAGAGGGATGTGGCCGAACCGGCAACAACGGGACGAACCGCCACTTTCCTCATCCGACTCGTCATAGGTACGAAGGATTTGCGATGAGCGCGGTGGTTCCCCGACATTCTGCCCCCCAGCAATTTGCCAGCGACAATTATGCAGGCATCTGTCCCGAGGCCTGGGCCGCGATGGCCGAGGCGAACCAGGGCTATGTCCCGGCCTATGGCGAGGACCCCTATACCGACCGCGCTGCCGACGCGTTCCGCACCCTGTTCCAGACCAAGTGCGAGGTTTTCTTCGCCTTCAACGGCACGGCGGCCAACTCGCTGGCGCTGGCGGCGCTCTGCCAGAGCTATCACAGCGTCATTTGTTCGGCCTCCGCGCATGTCGAGACCGACGAGTGCGGCGCGCCCGAATTCTTCTCCAACGGATCGAAGCTGCTGGTCGCGCAGACCGAGGACGGCAAGCTGACCCCCGAGGCGGTGCGGGCGCTTGCCACCGGCCGGTCGGACATCCACTTCCCCAAGCCGCGCGCGGTGACGATCACCCAGCCGACCGAGACGGGGCAGGTCTATACGCTGGCCGAGATCCACGCGCTGTCGGCGGTGTGCCGCGAACTGGGCCTGCGGCTGCACATGGACGGCGCGCGCTTCGCCAACGCCTGTGCCGCACTGGGCTGCTCGCCCGCCGACATGACGTGGCGCGCCGGTGTCGATGTCCTCTGCTTCGGCGGCACCAAGAACGGCATGGCGGTCGGCGAGGCGATCCTGTTCTTCGACCCCGTATTGGCCGAGGATTTTGACTATCGCTGCAAACAGGCGGGGCAGCTGGCGTCCAAGATGCGCTACCTCGCCGCGCCGTGGATCGGGATGCTCGACACCGGCGCATGGCTGACCAATGCCGCGCATGCCAATGCCTGTGCGCAAGCGTTGGCGGCGCGGGTCGCGGGGCTGCCCGGCATCGAACCGATGTTCCCGGTCGAGGCGAACGCCGTCTTCCTCAGCGCCCCGCCTGCGGTGCTCGACGGCCTGCGTGCGCGGGGGTGGCGTTTCTACACCTTCATCGGCGGCGGTGCGCGGTTCATGTTCGCCTGGGACGCCGATCCCGCGCGGGTCGACCAACTGGGCGACGACATCGCGGCGGTCGCGGCGGAGGCGTTGCAGGCGGCGTAGCCCGCACACATGCGCAGCATGGTGGAGGGGTGTCACCGCCAGCGTGGACACCCCTCCGTCAGGGCTTCGCCCTGCCACCTCCCCTTATAGGGGAGGAATGAGTTATTGGTCTTCCGCCGTCAGACGATCGAGCCACGCCTGCGCCTGTTTGGGTTCCCCCACCGCCTCGGGCCCGACCGGCCCGCGCGAGGCGAGAAATTCGGCATGGAGCGCGAAGGGCGGCAGGCCCAGCTGCTCCCGGGCTTCATCGATCTCCTCGCCCATCTCGGTCAGCTGCGCCACCACCGGCGCCGCCGCCGCGCGGGCCACCCGGTCCTTACGATGGTCGAACAGCCCCCATTTGCCCGCCGCCGTGGTCCGCAGCGCGGCGATCAGCGCCTCGCGATAATCCGTTTCCATCTCTTCGCGCTGCGCATCCAGCCGCGCCAGTCTGTCACCTTTGGCCATACCATCGGCTTAGGGCGGGGGCGGCGTGTCGGCAATCACTGGTCGCCTTGGCCATGAGGTCATCCCTCCGGACGCCAGCGAAAGCACGTCTAAAATCCCCCAGATCACGTAATCCAGGTCGGCGCTGTGAAGGTGGTATGCCACCGGCCTGCGGCGTCGCGACTGAGCACATTGATCCAGCCGCCGCCGCCGCCGTGCGTGCCGGTCAAGCCCGTCTCCACAACGGCCACATCGCCAGTCGCATCGATGATTGGCAGCGTTATGCTTGCGATCGTCACGTCACGTTCGCGGTTGCGGTTGGCCTCGTCCACAGCCTTTGAGCCGTATCGTATATGGCGCTGGTCGAGCAGCGTACGGATCGCGGGGCATTCCTGCACCGCACTCCGCCCCGAGTACGGCGAGCGGTGGCGACCCGCCAACCACCTTCGCGACGGCGGGGACAGGCCATTGGCCTTGGCATAAGTCGACGGGGACCAAGAATAGACGGTCTGGCTGTCTCGCGGGTCGCCTTCCTCGGTTACAGGCTCCCACTGATTAAAAATCCAGACGGTATCGGAGGTGGTCAGCATGCCATGGATAAACGCCAGTGATGCCTCACAGGCTGTCGCCACATCCGCCGAATTCGACGGCCTTGCGACATGTTCCGTCGTCGCCGGTTGCAGCGCAATCGCTGCCGCATAGAGGATGGGTCGGATCATCAAGGTCTCGATTCAATCCTGCATTGCTTTTCCACTGCGATACAACGGCCTCTATGGAAACGACCGTCAGCCGCCGCGGTCGAATTCGATCTCGACCCGGCGGTTACGCGCGCGGCCGTCGCTGTCGTCACTGCCATCGGGATTGGCGTTGGGCGCGACGGGGCGGGTTTCGCCGAGTGCGATCACCCGCATCCGGCTACGATCCAGGCCCTTGCGCGCCAGATAGTCGCGCACCGCCTCGGCCCGTTTGCGCGACATGATGCGATTGGCCTCGTCATCGCCCTCGCTGTCCGAATGGCCGCGCAGGGTTAGGCTGCCGCCGCGCACCGCCGGGTCGGCGGCCAGCCGGTCGAGCATCGCCTTGGCCTCGCCATTCAGGCCCCCGCCGCCCTGGGGAAAGCCGATCGTGGTCAGGCTGGCATCGGCACCGGCCGCCACGGCGCCGGGCAGCGTGTCGAGTTGCGCGACGGTCTTGCCCGGAGACGGCGCCGGGACGGGCAGTTCGATCGAAGCACCGCTGGCCCCGGCCTGACGCGCGACATCGCCGCCGCCGCTGCACCCGGCCAGTGCACAGGCGAGCCCGGCCGTCATCTTCCAGGCCCCCAATCGCAGTCGCATCACGCTACCCCATCATCCGGCCGATCCCCCCGGCCGGTCCGCCCTTTGTCGCGGACCATAGGCAGCGCGATGTTGCAGCGCAAATCGGCTTTCTGGCTAGGGTCGGTCCGATATGAGCCAGCGCCCTTAGGCCGCCTCGCCCTCGGGCGGGGCGACGCCGCGTTGTTCGCTCAGGATGCGCCAGCCCGCCAGGAACAGCGCTGCGACGACCGGGCCGACGACGATGCCGCTCAGCCCCAGCAGGTCGATGCCGCCCAGCGTCGTCAGCAGCACGATCCAGTCGGGCAGCCCGGTGTCGCGCCCGACCAGGATGGGCCGCAGGATATTGTCGGCAAGGCCGATGACCAGCACGCCCGAGGCGACGACCACCGCCCCCTGCCAGATCGCGCCGGTCGCGAGCAGATAGATGGCCACCGGCCCCCAGATGATCGCCGGACCGATGGCGGGCAGCAGCGCCGCGATCGCCATCAGCACACCCCACAGCAGAGCGGCGGGCACCCCGACGATCCAAAAGGTGATCGCCCCCAGCGCGCCCTGCACCAGCCCGACGATGACCGAACCCTTGATGGTGGCGCGCACCACCGCGACGAAGGTATCGACCAGCCGCGCCGCGACACCCCGGTCCAGCGGCAGCGCACGGACGAAGGCCGGTCCCAGCCTCTCGCCGTCGCGGATCAGGAAGAAGGCGACGTACAGGCCGACGCCGAAGGCCAGCGCAAAGGCAAAGGCGTTGCGCCCGATCGACAGCGCCTGGGACGCGATCTGGCTGACGCTGCTGCTCAGCGTACGCGAGATGCGGGATTGCAGCCCCTCGACGCTGTCGATGCCCCAATTGTCCATCGCCTGGCGCAGGCGGGTGGGCAGCGCATCGCGGACCTGCTGGAAATATTGCGCAAAATCGATCTGGCCGCTGCGCACCTTCAGATAGACGCCCGACGCCTGATCGACGACCATGCTGCCGATCAACAGGGTCGGCACCACCACCGCAAAGGTGATGATCAGCATGGTCAGCCCGGCGGCCAGATTGCGCCGCCCGCCGGTCTTGGTCAGCAGCCACTGGAACAGCGACCGGAACAGGATCGCCGCCAGCCCCGCCCAGAGCAGGGCCGCGAGAAAGCACGACACCACCGCCAGCATCCCGATGGTGATCAGCGCGAGGAACAGGATGAATCCCCCGCGTTCGATCTTCTGGCGATCGATGGTCATGCTGCTGTCCCCTTTTTCATCGCGGCGTAACCGTCACGGCGGCGCAACGGTTCCGTAATCTGGGTTAATGGGGCGACGGGGGTGTCATGGATTTGAGCATGCGAGCCGCATGCTCCCGCTCCGTTCAGCCTGAGCGAAGTCGAAGGCCATGCGCTCGTTCACCAAGCGGATGGCAACCGGGCTCCCTTGGCCTTCGACTTCGCTCAGGCTGAACGGATGGTGGGAATGGTGTCATTCCTCCCCTGCAAGGGGAGGTGGCAGGCCGAAGGCCTGACGGAGGGGTGTCACCGCCCGCGATGACACCCCTCCGCAATCTTACTCCGCCGCGACCGCCTCGACGCTGTCGTCGAGCGGATGCGCCAGGCGGGTCAGCATTTCCTTAGGGACAACCTGCCAGAAATGCCCGGCCACCCGGTCCCAATCCTCCAGCAGGCCCTTCGACCATTTGCTGTCGGTCCGCGCGGCATGTTCCTCGACCAGGCCGCGCAGCACGCCTTCCCAATGTGCGGAGGCGAGACGCTGCCACACGATGTTCTCGGGGTTGGCGCGACGAGGGAAACGCTCCTCGGGGTCGTAGATGAAGGCCATGCCGCCGGTCATGCCTGCGCCGAAGTTCGCGCCGACCTCACCCAGCACCACGGCGGTGCCGCCGGTCATGTACTCGCAGCCATTGGCGCCGCAGCCCTCGACCACCACGACCGCGCCCGAGTTGCGGACCGCGAAACGCTCGCCCGCCTGGCCCGCTGCGAACAGACGGCCCGAGGTCGCGCCGTAGAGCACCGTGTTGCCGATGATCGTGTTCTTCTGGCTGGCCAGCGGCGAGCTGACCGCAGGCCGCACGATGATGGTGCCGCCCGACAGGCCCTTGCCGACATAGTCGTTGGCGTCGCCGAACACTTCCAGCGTGATGCCCTTGCACAGGAACGCGCCCAGCGACTGGCCCGCGCTCCCTCGCAAGCGCACGGTGACGTGCCCGTCGGCCAGCTTGCTCATCCCGAACTTGCGGGTAATCTCCGACGACAGCCGCGTACCGACGGCGCGATGCGTGTTGCGCACCGAATAGGTCAGCTGCATCTTCTCGCCGCGCGAGAACACGGCGCTCGCATCCTTGATGATCTGCGCATCCAGGCTGTCGGGCACTTCGTTGCGGAAGGTCGACAGGCTGAACCGCCGCTCGGCATCGGTCGCATCGACCTTGGCCAGCACCGGGTTGAGGTCGAGATCGTCGAGATGCTCGGCACCACGACTGACCTGGCGCAGCAGCTCGGTCCGTCCGATCACCTCGTCCAGCGAGCGCACGCCCAGACGCGCCAGGATGTCGCGGACTTCCTCGGCGATGAAGGTCATCAGGTTGATGACCTTTTCCGGCGTGCCGGTGAACTTGGCGCGAAGCCGCTCGTCCTGCACGCAGACGCCCACGGGGCAGGTGTTGCTATGGCACTGGCGCACCATGATGCAGCCCATCGCGACGAGGCTCAGCGTGCCGATGCCGAACTCCTCCGCGCCCAGGATCGCCGCGATCACGATGTCGCGCCCGGTCTTCAGGCCGCCATCGGCGCGCAGGCGGATACGCCCGCGCAGACCGTTCAGGGTCAGCGTCTGGTTGACCTCCGACAGGCCCATTTCCCATGGCGTACCGGCATATTTGATCGAGGTCTGGGGCGAGGCGCCCGTGCCGCCGACATGGCCCGACACCAGGATGACGTCGGCATGCGCCTTGGCCACGCCCGCCGCGACCGTACCGATGCCTGCGGACGACACCAGCTTCACGCAGACGCGCGCACGCGGGTTGATCTGCTTGCAGTCATAGATGAGCTGCGCGAGATCCTCGATCGAGTAGATGTCGTGGTGCGGCGGCGGCGAGATGAGGGTCACGCCGGGCGTCGCGTGACGCAGCTTGGCGATGAACTCGGTCACCTTGAAGCCGGGCAGCTGCCCGCCCTCGCCGGGCTTGGCGCCCTGGGCCACCTTGATCTCGATCTCGTCGCAGGCGTTCAGATATTCCGCCGTGACGCCGAAGCGACCGCTCGCGATCTGCTTGATCGTCGAGTTGGCGTTGTCGCCATTGTCATAGGGCTGATAGCGCAGCTTGTCCTCGCCGCCCTCGCCCGACACCGCCTTGGCGCCGATCCGGTTCATCGCGATCGCCAGCGTCTCATGCGCTTCGGGCGAGAGGGCGCCCAGCGACATGCCCGGCGTCACGAAGCGCTTGCGAATCTCGGTGATCGCCTCGACCTGATCGACCGGCACGCCCTCGTTCGGGAAGTTGAACTGGAGCAGGTCGCGCAGATAGACCGGCGGCAGATCGCCGACGCCGCGTGCGAATTGCAGATAGGTCGAATAGCTGTCGGTCGCCACCGCCGTCTGCAACAGGTGCATCAACTGCGCCGAATAGGCATGCGTCTCGCCACCATCGCGCTGGCGATAGAAGCCGCCGATCGGCAGCGTCGCGACATGCTGGTCCCAGGCCGCTTCGTGGCGGACCATCGCCGAGTAATGGAGCGAGTTATACCCCTCGCCCGAAATCTTGGCGGGCATGCCGGGGAACAGGTCGTTGACCAGCGCGCGCGACAGGCCGACCGCTTCGAAGTTGTAGCCGCCACGATAGCTGGAGATCACCGCGATCCCCATCTTCGCCATGATCTTGAGCAGGCCATCCTCGATCGCGGTGCGATGGTTGGTCAGGCACTGTTCGATGCTCATCTCACCGAACAGGCCACGGCCATGACGGTCGACGATTGCGGCTTCGGCCAGATAGGCATTCACCGTGGTCGCACCGACGCCGATCAGCACCGCATAATAATGGGTGTCGAGGCACTCGGCCGGGCGCACGTTGATCGACGCATAGCTGCGCAGGCCCCGGCGGACGAGATGGGTGTGCACCGCCGCCGCCGCCAGCACGCCCGCGATCGCGACACGGCCTTCGGAGACATGCTCGTCGGTCAGGAACAGTTCGGACCGGCCCTCGCGCACCGCCTGTTCGGCCTGGTTGCGAATGCGCTGGATCGCGGCGCGCAGGCGGTCGGGACCGCCATCGGCCTCGAAGGTGCAGTCGATCTCCGCCGCCGAACGGCCGAAATGCGTCTTCAGCCGGTGCCAGTCCGCGCCGGTCAGCACCGGGGACGGCAGGACGAGCACGCGCTCGCGCCGATCCTCGGTGTCGAGGATGTTGGCGAGATTGCCGAACCGCGTCTTGAGCGACATCACATAGCGCTCACGCAGCGAGTCGATCGGCGGGTTCGTGACTTGGCTGAAATTCTGGCGGAAGAACTGGCTGATCAGGCGCGGCTTGTCGGAGATGACCGCCAGCGGCGTGTCGTCGCCCATCGAACCGATGGCTTCCTTGCCCCCCTCGGCCATGGGCGACAGGATCAGCTCCATATCCTCCATGGTCTGGCCTGCCGCGACCTGACGGCGCAGCATTTCGGCGCGCGGCATGCGCACCAGCGCTTCCTCTTCGGACGGCGCGGGCAGCTGGTCCATGGTCAGGAACTCGCCGATCATCGCGGCATAGTCCTGCTCGCCCGAGATCTGGTCCTTGATCGCGCGGTCGTCGTACAGCTTGCCCTCGGCCAGATCGACGGCGATCATCTGCCCCGGCCCCAACCGGCCCTTGGCGGTCACGGTGGCCTCGGGCACCACGACCATGCCGCTTTCCGAACCGACGATCAGCAGGCCATCGGCGGTCAGCGTATAGCGGAGCGGACGCAGCGCGTTGCGGTCCATGCCCGCCACCGCCCAGCGGCCATCGGTCATCGCCAGCGCGGCCGGACCGTCCCACGGCTCCATCACGGAGGCGAGATACTGGTACATGTCGGCATGCGCCTTGGGCGCGTCGAGATCCTTCTGCCACGCCTCGGGCACCAGCATCAGCTTGGCGGTCGGCGCGTCGCGGCCCGACCGGCAGATCGCCTCGAACACCGCGTCGAGCGCGGCGGTATCGGACGCGCCCGCCGGGATCACCGGCTTGATGTCCTCCGAATTATCGCCGAACGCGATCGAGGCCATCCGGATCTCGTGGCTGAGCATCCAGTTCTTGTTGCCGCGGATCGTGTTGATCTCGCCGTTATGCGCCAGGCAGCGGAAGGGCTGCGCCAGCCACCATTGCGGGAAGGTGTTGGTCGAATAACGCTGGTGGAAGATCGCCACGCGGCTCTCGAACCGGTGATCCTGCAGGTCGGGATAGAAGACCGACAGGCTCTCGGCGAGGAACAGCCCCTTGTAAATGATCGAGCGGCAGGACAGCGAACAGATATAGAAGCCGCTGATCTGCGCCGCGATCACGCGCTTTTCGATGCGGCGGCGGATCAGATAGAGGTTCTTCTCGAACTCGGCGGCATCGACCTCGTCGGGCATCGGCCCGGCGATCATGATCTGTTCGATCTCGGGACGCGTCGCCTGCGCCTTCATGCCGATGACCGACACGTCGACCGGCACCTGGCGCCAGCCATAGATGGTATAGCCCGCCTCGATGATGACGCTCTCGACGATGGTGCGGCAGGTTTCCTGCGCGCCCAGATCGGTGCGCGGCATGAAGACCATGCCGACCGCGAGGCGGTTGGGCAGAACCTTGTGGCCCGACGCGGCGATCGCATCGTCGAAGAAGCGGTGCGGCAGGTCGACGTGCAGGCCAGCACCGTCGCCGGTCTTGCCGTCCGCATCCACCGCGCCGCGATGCCACACGGCCTTCAGCGCGTCGATCGCCGACTGGACGACGCGGCGCGAGGGCTGGCCATCGGTGGCTGCGACCATGCCGACGCCGCACGCATCACCCTCGAACTCGGGGCGGTACATGCCATGCTCGGCGAGATATTGGCGCTGATCGGTCATCACTTCTTATCCTGCTTGGTCGCGGCGGGAGCCTGGGTCTTAGCCAGGGCCTCGATGCGGGCGCGAATCTTGGGGAAAGCGGCCATGCCCGCGTCGCGGCCCATCCCCTTGCCGAACTCGGCCAGACGCTGCTGCAACTGCGGCTGCAGGGCGAGCAGATGCTGCCCGGCCTGCGTATTGTAAAAGGCGACGATCGCTTTCAGATCTTCCTCGGAAAAGCTCCGGCGATATTCTTCCGCCGCCGCCTCGCGAATTTCGGGATAGCGGGACCGCATGGCCGCCAGCATTTCCTCACTCACGATAGCGCGGACCTTGGCCTGCCCCTCCGGGGTCGCCAAGACCTGCTTGATCCCAGCCGGCGCATCGGACGAGGTCTGCATCACGCCCAGCACATTACCTGTCACCAGCGGCATCAAACTCGCGAACTGGAAATCCAGCAGCCGGTCGATGTTCATCTTGTCGACCAGAGCACGGGCGGTTTCAATCCGCCCCGCTGCATCGGGGGTGGCCTCGGTCGGGCCCGTCTGCGCCACTACCGGCGCAGCGAGCAGCAGCGCCAGCGGGACGAGCGCGCGCATCACGCCGCTTGCCTTTCGCGCGACGCGGTCTTGGCCCGCGCCTTCAGCCACTGGTGCATCGCCTTAGCGACGTCACGGCCGTCGCGGATCGCCCACACCACCAGCGACGCCCCGCGCACGATGTCGCCCGCCGCGAATACGCCGTCCAGGCTGGTCATCAGCGTGCGGCCATCGACCAGCACCGTGCCCCAGCGGCTGACGCCCAGTTCGGCAGTGCCGAACAGGCTCGGCAGATCCTCGGCATCGAAGCCCAGCGCCTTGATGACCATGTCCGCCTCGAGCAGATGGTCGGCACCCGGCTCGGCCTCAGGCGCGCGGCGCCCCGAAGCATCCGGCGCGCCGAGGCGCATCTTGGCAGCGCGCACGCCGGTCACCGTCTCGCCGCCCTCGAAGCCGAGCGGGGCGGACAGCCAGACGAACTCGGCGCCCTCTTCCTCGGCATTGGCGACTTCGCGTTGCGAGCCCGGCATATTGGCGCGGTCGCGGCGATAGAGGCACTTCACCGACTTGGCGCCCTGGCGGATCGCGGTACGGACGCAGTCCATCGCGGTGTCGCCGCCGCCGATCACGACGACATTCTTGCCCTCGGCATTGAGCGAGCCATTCTCGAACGCCTCGACCGTGTCGCCGAAGCTCTTGCGGTTGGAGGCGGTCAGATAGTCGAGCGCGGCGATCACGCCGTTCGCGCCCGCACCGTCCACCTCGACATTGCGCGCCTTGTACACGCCGGTCGCGATCAGCACCGCGTCATGGCGGCGGCGCAGTTCCTCGAGCGTTGCGTCCTCACCGACCGCAAAGCCTTCGTGGAAGACGATGCCGCCTGCCTTCAGCCGCTCGACCCGGCGCATGACGACGGGCTTTTCCAGCTTGAAACCGGGGATGCCATAGGTCAGCAGCCCGCCCGCCCGGTCGTGCCGGTCATAGACATGGACCTCGTAACCCGAGACGCGCAGATATTCGGCCGCCGTCAGGCCCGCAGGCCCCGCGCCGATCACCGCGACCGACTGGCCCCGCGCGGGTCCGGGGATCAACGGCTCGACCCAGCCCTCTTCCCAGGCGGTGTCGGTGATGAACTTTTCGACCGAGCCGATGGTGACCGCGCCGTGGCCCGAAAACTCGATGACGCAATTGCCCTCGCACAGCCGGTCCTGCGGGCAGATGCGGCCGCAAATCTCGGGCATGGTCGAGGTGGCGTTGGACAGCTCATAGGCTTCGCGCAACCGCCCCTCGGCGGTCAGCCGCAGCCAGTCGGGGATATGGTTGTGCAGCGGGCAGTGCACCGAGCAATAGGGCACGCCGCATTGCGAGCAGCGCCCCGCCTGGTCCTCTGCCGCCGGGGGCGCATAGCGCTCGGCGATCTCGCGGAAATCCTCCGCGCGGGTCTCCGCGGCCCGCTTGGCCGGATAGGCCTGATCGCGGCCTACAAACTTCAGCATAGAATCGTTCGCCATATGCGCCTCCGAAGATGCGGATATTGCGCAGGCGACCCTGTGTCACCTCGAAATCGACATATAAGTCAGCATGACTGACTAATTAAAATGGGTTTTGCGCTACCAGACCCTTTTATTGCGAGCGACCCGCAATAAAAAGGGACCGATTCGGCATTAATGCTGCGCTCAGTGCATGGTCAGCAGCGCCAGCGCGATGCTGCCCGCCACGATTCGGTACCAGGCAAAGGGGCCAAAACCGTGACGGCCCACAATGCCAACGAACCAGCGCACGACCAGCAGCGCGACGATGAAGGCGACGACGAAGCCGACCGCGATCTCGATCGGGCCGACGCTGTTTCCGGCACGCATGGCATCCATATGCCCCGCCGTCTCGACGACGCTTGCGCCCAGCATGGTGGGGATGGCGAGGAAGAAGCTGAACTCCGCCGCCGTGCGCCGCTCGACGCCCAGGGTCAGCGCGCCCAGGATCGTCGCACCCGAACGGCTGACGCCGGGGATCATCGCCAGGCACTGGAGGAAACCGACGCCCAGCGCCGTCCTGGCCGGAACCGCCGCGATGCCGCGCGTCGTGCCGGGCTTCACCACCCGTTCGATCACCAGGATCGCGATGCCGCCGACGATCAGCGCGACCGCGACCACCTTGGGCTGGAGCAGCAGCGCCTCGATATGCTTCTTGGCCAGCACGCCGATGACGGCGGCGGGGATGAAGGCGATCAGCAGGTTGCGCACGAAGCGGACCGAACCGGGATCGCGCTTGAACAGCCCGACCAGGACGGTCCAGAAGGTCCGCCAATAAAGGACGACCACCGCCAGGATCGCCCCCAGCTGGATGACGATGTTGAACATCTGCCACCGCGCATCGTCATAGCCGAGCAGCGCGCCCGCCAGGATCAGATGGCCGGTGGAGGACACCGGCAGGAATTCGGTGACACCCTCGACAATCCCCAGGATGATGGCGGCAATCAGATCGTTCACGCGAGTCCCCACAAGCAAAGGCAGCCCCGCCGCCATAAGGCGACGGGGCTGTCAGCGAAACGATAAAGACTGTCAGCTTGGGACGGTTCAGGCCGCCAGCGTCTCCGCGCGCCGCCCGAACCGGCCCGCCTTGCGGAAACGGATCAGATATTCGGGCGCGACGGTCGCCAGCGGGGCGGCCTCGATGCCCAGCGCGGCCAGGCCCGGCGCACCGGCGGCGGCGACATTGTCCTGCTGCAGCATCAGCCACTGGTCCCAGCTGATCGGCGAGCCCGGCAGGCGGGCGAGCAGCGCGCCTGCGAAATCGGGGATTTCCACGAAATTGGGCTTGCGACCCAGCGCCTGCGCGATCCAGCGGAGCAGCTCGCCCATCGACAGCACGTCCGGGCCACCCAGCTCATAGGTAAGACCGCCGTGCGCTTCGGGATCGCGCAGCGCGTTGGCGACCGCTTCGCCGACATCGCCCGCAAAGACCGGCTGGAACTTCACGCCCGAACGCAGGACCGGGACGATCGGCGCGCCCATCATGCCCGCGAAGCGATTCACGAACTGATCCTCGCGCCCGAACACGATCGAGGGGCGCAGGATAGTGGCGTTCGGGAAGGCCGCGCGCACCGCCTCTTCGCCCTGCCCCTTGGACCGGGCATAGGCCGCCGCACCATTCGCGTCCGCGCCGATCGCCGACACATGGACCAGCGCCCCGGCCCCGGCGTTGCGCGCGGCTTCCGCCACGGCGCGCGCGCCGTCGACATGGATGCGCTGCATATTGCCGCCCATCACGCCGACCAGATTGACGACCGCATCGGCGCCTTCGACCGCGCGTGCGACCGTCTCCGGCCGGGCGATATCCGCGGCCACGAACTGCGTCTGGCCCAGCCCGCCCTGGGTACGCAGGAAATAAGCCTGGCGCGGATCGCGCTGCGCCACCCGGACGCGCGTACCGTCCCGCATCAGTTCGCGTGCGACATAGCGGCCCAGAAAGCCCCCGCCGCCGATCAGCGTCACCAGCTTGTTCGTCATGACCGTCCCTATTCGCCAGATTTTTTGTGCACCGCCCCTTTGCCTCGCAAAAAAGCCGTTGACAAGGATTCGAACCCTACCCTAAAGGCGCAGGCCTACCCCGTGCCCAGATGGCGGAATTGGTAGACGCACCAGCTTCAGGTGCTGGCGATCGCAAGGTCGTGGAGGTTCGAGTCCTCTTCTGGGCACCACCCCCCTCTCATGCAGAGGGATCGCAGAAAACCGTGACTATTAGCCGCTCAGGCGGTACATCACGGGGTACATGCGAGAATGGGTCTTTCAGTGGAATATCAGCACGTACAGGCCGATAAACGTACCGGCCGCTTGAGCTATCGGCGGGTCTATCCGCCTGAGCTTCGCCCCTACATTCCAGGCAGTCCGACCGAGCTCAAACGCTCGCTTGCGGGGACTGATTTGAGCAATCCCGCGACGGTCGCACGTTACAGCGAAGCCGCTCGCCTATGGTTTGACACGGTCGCGAAGGCCGAGAAGCTTGCCAAGCAGAAGTACGACAAGCCCACCCCCGCTCAGATTGCGCACCTTGCTCACGTATTTGAGGTGGACTGGCATCAATACGAAGAGGCCAGCCTGACAACGGGCGGCGGCGAATATGCTGATCAGGTCTTGGCAGGCTGGGAAGAGCTTCTATCGGACTTCAAGCGCTGGAAGATCGATCGCGACCACGAGACCCTGGTTGAGAAGTGGGGGTCGTCGGCACGGGCCCTTTTCGAAACCTCAGGCATTATGATCGCGCCTGACGACATACACTCGGTAGAGGCTCTGAGCTTCGCGCTCAACGATAAGGCCATTGCGCTTCACCCGGACTCCGTGCGCCGCATGAAGGGTGACGTGGTGGCAGTGCCCGCAATCCCTGAGAGCCCTTCGGGGCCCGCCAGCGCTCCTTCAGTTCCACGAGCACGCAACGGCCAAAGCTTTGAGCAAATCGCCCAGGCCATCTTAGATAGCCCTGCTCACAACCTTGGCGCGTCCCTGAAGCAGGCGTCTAACACGGCCCTGCGGTCCTTCCGGGATGCCTTTGGCCCGCTCGCCCCTAATCAGATCACCAAGGCTATGGTTACTGATTGGATCGCGCTACTGTTCCAGCGCCCCTCCAAGCTTCCGGCCTCTCAGCGCACCATGCCCCTCCGGGACGTGGTAGCTCTCTACGATGGTCAGAAAGACCCACCGCGACTAACGGCCAAGACCGTTCGGACCCTCTTGGGGATGCTTTGCTCCCTCTGGAACAAGGCCCAAGAAGACGGGAAAATAGATGAAAGCATCCCGAACCCCTTCGCTGCCCGGAAGTCCCTTTCGACCCATCGGGCGGACGATCCGATCGAGCTGTCGGTAGACGAACTAAACGCCATATTCCGCCTTCCTATCTTCACGATCGGTGAGCGCCCTAAGCGCGGGAAGGGCGAAGCGGCCTATTGGATACCCCTTCTTCTCCTATGGACCGGGGCGCGCCCTGAGGAGATTGCGCAGCTCATGGTGGCGGACGTGCACAAGGACCCGGACGATCCGGAAGGCCGTTGGCTGCTGAGGATCACTGACGAGGGCGTCCATCCACATAAGGGGCGTCGAGGCCTTACGACGACCAAGTCGCAGTCGGGGCGGCGCACATTCCCAATCCCCAAACCGCTCCTTGAGCTAAACTTTATGGCCTATGTGGACCATATTCGCGCATCCGGCGAAACGGCCCTGTTTCCTGCGTTACGGACCAAGGGGGCCAGCAAGCTGCTTTTCCCCGGCTGGGGCGAATGGTGGTCGAAGTACCTTCAGGACAAAGGGGTCTTGCCCGCAAACGCCAAGCGCCGTGCGGCCCGTGAGTTCCGCCATGTTTGGACGACCGCCGCTAGGCGCTGCAAAGTGCCCGAAGACGCCCGAGAATACATTCAGGGGCACCGGTCAGGCGGGAAGAGCGCAAACGTACTGTACGGCTCTCTGAGTCCATTAGGGGCCCGAATTGATGAGATACGCTTTGATGGTCTTGACCTGTCCCATGTGAAACCGTGGCGTCCTAACGGCTGACAACCCTCCACAAATGTAAAACATCATGGCTCTTCCGCCCCGTCCCCGTATCGATGGCGTAACAATAGAAAGACGGGGAACTCGGGTATGAACATGACGGCGGAAGAGCGGAAGAAACTGGAGCGATTTGACGCGGCTTTGCGCCAATGCACGGACCTCCTCGGCTTGCGTACGCCCCTCCGTCAGGTTCGGCTATTTTGTGGTTTAATGGCTAGGCCCATCCCGCCGCGAACCGTTCAAGAGATGAGTGATGACGTAGGGGCTCCGGTGACTACCGTATGGGCTGATATGCAACGATTGGGACATACCGATCGCCACGGCGCCCCAGGTCTCGACGTGGTCACCGAAATCTCTAACCGTATCGCAACGCGGACGACGTTCGTCATAAACGCCAGGGGGTACTCGGCGGGTCAGATGATTGCTGCCTGCCTTTGACTCGACAGGTCCTCCCCCTGGGCAGATAGTCACCCCATGGACCCCGCAACCCTTCTAGCCATCGCCAAGCTCGCTAGGTCCCGCGCGGCCCTCCAAGCCTCACCCTCGGCAAGCGGGAAGGATGGAATGCAACGGCTCGGGGCTCAGCGGGCCTTTGGAGCAGCTTGCCGCCGACTTGGAGGTCAGTGCGGCGCATGTCGGGCGCGGGGAGGACGAGGATGAGGCGTAACGGCCGAACGGGTTGGGCCATAAAAACCATATCATAGGCGCGCTTCGAGGCGCTTGAAGGCTTCTTTCGGACATCTAGCGAATAGGTATTCCGCCATGGACACTCATTGGCATGCTCTACCAATTAGCCGTTTCGTCTCAGAGCTTAGCCCAAGTCGGTCCCATGCCACATTCCATACATTTCTCTCATGCTGGCTCATGGTGGTATCGAGAAGCATAGAACTCAATCGCACCAATCTCTCGGTAAACCTCATAATCCCGCGAAGTTGGCCCGCTCCATCGTGCCCGGTTTAAAATACGCTCGATTTCCGTCACTCGACGCTGGATTGACGTACCCATTGCAGCCTCTCGTAACGATGAAAGCGATGGGGAATAATTCTGCGCTCTATACGCTTCCTTGAATTTTCCCACCGCCGCTAAGATTACCTCTCCTCGGGTCCGCTTTCGATCTGAAAATTTTGCAGAGCCACCCTTACGAAGGCTGTCGTCTTTTGCAATCTCATCTAACCCTTTCATCAGGGCATCGCAAAGCTTCTGCGCCTCAGCTGTTCGACGTTCAGTAGACCAGTGCTCTGCCGAAGCCCCTATGAAGAGGAATGGAAGGTCGAAATGCCGCATCACTGCCGATGGCAACATATTCGTGACCTCAATGACTGCACCAAACTTGTTGTTAATTTGTTCCAAATCGAATGGTGGTTTTCGATCTTGAGCAATACTTTCCAAGTATGCCAGATTAGCGTTCGTAGGGCCATCTACGGTGTCCCAGTGCCGCACAGGTCAAGCCCCCAAAATTGACTGGATGTCGGTCAGTTCGAAGCCATGCAAAGGGAGCTCAATGCGGTCATAAACCGCCCTCATCCTCCGATACTTATCGATTGTTCTATGATGCGCATTTAGAGGTCGATCAGCCCATTCGTCATAACGGTCGAGTTCCTGAATGAGCATCACTGCCACACCGTAGTGGGGCTCTTCGTTGCCATCGAAGCCAACAAAGACCCGCTGCTTGTGCGCCGGTATTTCCACACGCTCCGCCGGATCAAGGCTGGCAATTGAATTTTCAACGACACGGCACATCGTCATTATCTGAGCTGTCTCATCAACGATAGCCTCACTCGGCCCCTCGTTGTGAAAGAAGCTGTCGTATTTCCACCGGAGTGCCCACAAGTCATCCCCCGCAATAGCTGTTTTGACGAATGATGGATCGATTTCGCCTTTGATGCCCCCAGCTTCCATGATATCGGCCAACATCAGCGCAATCAGCTTTTCTCCATCTGATAACTTCATGGGGCTTCTCTCCTTCGATGTTGACGCAGACTCAACCTAGTCTAGCTGTCAAAGCCCCGCTAGGGGGCGCGATATAAAAGAAAGACTAAACCGGATCAGAAAGAGCGCCACAGATTGCTAAGGATATGGGCAGACTTAGCGCGCTTTCTGCGCCGTTTGTACGCTTGGTCCTTTGCGAGCCGTCCGGCGATCGGGTTCGAGCGAAGCAGGCCATTGTCAAAAGCCTTCCCGCATGATGACCGACTAGCGCGGCCTAGGCCAGAGAGTGCCCGCTGACCTATCGCTTGCAAAGGTGCCACGTTCCACCAAGTACTAGTCCCCTTATTGCGATCATTGCTTATAGGCGCGTTAGGGCTCGATGCTCGCTGAATAGCTTGTTTTTTCTTTACATTTTTTGTCTCTACAATATGTCATGATAGACACGGGATCGGGGGATGCATGGCCGACGATATTCAAAAGCACGCGCAAGAAGCGCTGCGCTATTGGGGCCGAAAGTGGATTGACTATTTGGCGCTTGGAAATGGTGGAGGACTCGTTGCCACAGCGTCCGCATTTGTTGGAAATGCCGCTACAAGGAAGGCGCTCCTCCCATCAGCCTGGCTTTTCTTCAGCGGCCTCATATGCGCTGGCCTCATAGTATTTGTCCGTATTCACTGGGCATCCCGGCCATTAGTTTTTTCCTCGCCGTTCAAGAAAATTCCCCTCACCGCGTGGCCTAAAATTTCGGCGAGCCTTCAGGTACTGGCATGCGTCCTATTTTCGGCGGCCGTTGCGCTTGCACTTATAAGGCTAAAATAATCGTTCTACTCTGAGCGCCTTGTCTGCGCCGATGGTCGTCCATTGTACGAACCTGCCCGCTGTCCGGTGCTCGGCCTTTGCGATGTTCTCCCCTCGGGCGTTGTGGAAGAATATCTTCCGATCCCACAGGAACTGACAGAACGCCTTGCCGCTACTGAAGCCAAAGGTGCGAGCGACATCCGAAGGGCTGAACGCTCCCTCTGCGCTGGCATATTTCTCCGCGAACTCCACCTTTGGCCTATCAGCCTCGCGAGCCGCTTCCAGGAGCTTTGTGGTCCTTTCTGACTCTTCGCGCCGCTCGACCTCATCGGCGTATGCACGTAAAGCTTCGGAAAGGGTCGCGGGGAGCTGATAGGGCTGTACGGCGGCTGGAAGGACCTCTTGGTGCGGGACCTTCGCGATCGAATAGCTTCCGGTCTTCCGGATCGACGGGAGAACGTCTCGCGTCACCCAGGTCTGGAAGGGCTTTGCGCGGAAGGAGTCGGCGCGGAGGGCGAGCTTGTAGAGGCCGGACTCCGCAATCAGCGTGAGCGAGCGCTCCATCTTGCCGAAAATTGCCCCCAAGTCTGACTGGGGGTCAAGCGAACGGGGACGGCGCAGGAGTTGCTTCTCGTCCTCGTCGAGACGGGAGACGTGTCCATAGGTCCCACTCTGTAGGCTAAGGCCCAGGCACCGACAGACATCGGCCGCCACGAACCACGGGTCCGCGTTGAGGAGAATGTACCGGAGGTCGTGACCATCGAAATGGAACGACGCGGGGCGAGGCGCAGGCGCGACCTTCACGAGAGCATTTCGTCCCATCGCTCAAGCCTCCACAGAGCGCTGTAAGACGCTTTCCGCCATCCGCAGCTTCGACCAGGCGGCGAACAGGTCCAACCGCGCACTCGACACCATCTTCGCGGCCTCAGGGGCCATTGCGGACAGATGGGGCAGTTCGGCGCTCAGCGAGCGGTAGCGGAACTTGAGGCGCTGCTACCGGGCCGCCGCAAGCGATAGTCATCTCAGCGTAAAACCACGAAGCCTATAAGCGCGCGACTTTGATTGATACCGGTCTAGTATATGTGCCAAAAGTTCGAACTTTGGGCTTCCCCTATGCGTACACGCGAGACATCCTGCCCCAGATAACAGGGAGATGAAGGGATGGCCTTAGATTTTATGGACGACGCATCGCCGCATGATGTGGCTGAGTTCGTCTTCGACGCCCGCGAAGTAATCCCATTATCTGACCTAGCAGACAGCTTCAGCGCTTTGGATCGCCTTTTTGCCAAGCAGTCCAAGACGGGCGCAAGGCTTGCGGTCGCTGAGATACGCAAGGGAAGCATCGTCGCGGTGTTAGCGCCGTACGTACCAATCATGGGCCAGGCCGTGTCCATGATGTCTAGTGCGATGGAGGTAACCGACTTCGTCAAACGAGTACGAGACGGTTTAAGCGCCTTTGCGGGCCACACAGGGCCCGCGCCAAGCGCTCCCGCTATCTCACATGCCCCAGAAGCGGCCGAACTGGCAGAAATTGTAAAGCCGCTGGCTGGGAGGAACGGCAAGCTTGGCGTTGCCCATATCAAATATCGAAGTCAAACAGGTGACCGGATCGTGGAAGTGGAGGCTACCTTCAAATCCTCCGAGATTGATCGCATCGCCCTAAACGCCGCTCGCGCCGCTGAAGAGGAACTCCTTGCGCCCCCGCCGCCGTTGCCCGGCGTCGAACCCACGCCGACCCTTCTCCGCAAAGTGGCGCTGACGCTCCAACAGACAAATACAGGTCCAGCTAAGGAGCGGGGCAAAACGAGTGATCGAGCGGTTGTCGAAGCGGTCAGCCTTAAGCCGCTCCCAGTCTACTTCGCCAAGACTCTTGTTGACCTAAAACAAAAGATGATCGGACGGGCCGCTAACCCATTCCGCCAGCCGTTCCGAGTCGATGTTCTTGTCACCTATGAAGACGGCGAGCCCAAATTTTACACCGTGATCGACGTGCATGGCGCTAGCAGGATGAAGAAGCCCAAAGGACCGCCTGACCTCCTGAGTGGCATGGACGACTAGAAAATATTTGGTTTTAGTATGCTGTAAGTCTCTTCAAGCGTGAGGGAGGCTCTATCGGCGTTTCCCCCTCATCAGCATGATACACCTCAGAGGTGTACCCTCGGATTGATGGTTGTGGCGGGGGTGTCATTGCCCCTAAATGCCTGACGGGGCCTCGCGGGTTTGCGTGATGTACTCGCGGGGTGAGCGGTAGCCTTGTGCGGATGGGATGCAGGCGAGCTTACCAAAGCCTAACGAATGTGCGTCATGATAACGCCCTATCGCCCGCTAAAGCCGCCCCGAGCATTACTATTGCGATCGCGCTCCAGAAAGCGACAGGATTACTATCGAGATAGTAATAATTGGACTGGATACCTATCTTACCTCGCATCAAGCAATAGGCGGCGTATACGGCGAACAATGCGGGCCAAATGAATTTAAGCATCTGCGGTATACCCACCCTGCACTGGGGCGAATGTCGCCGTAGGGCGCGTTATGGCCTTATGGGTGACGATTAGTTCCAATTCGTCGAGTGCCTCCTGCACTTGAGGGTCTTGAAGAAATTTAGTTTGCGTTTGGGGCAATATGCCCAGCGCCTCGGAAACGTCACCCTTCCGCAGCACGAGCCCGCGTCCCTCACCAAACTGTTGGGCTAGGTATCGAACGTAATCCCCCTTCTGCCCTGGAAGCTCCTCCCGCTCCTTTGGCACCCATGGTTGCTTGCGATGCCCCGGAAAGCAGCGGTCTAGGACTGCATCTAAGCCCTCTTCTCGGCGCGTACAGAGATAGACACTACACGCGCCCGCAAGGCCGTTCAGCGCCTGACGGGCCCTAGAGCGGCACACGGCCTGAAGGAGCTGGTGGGCCATCTCGCCATCCCGCAGCGCCTCCATCTCTTCTCCTGTGAGGTCTAGTGCCAAACCGCCGCCGATCGCAGCGGAAGCGAGCGCATGATACGATCCGGGCGCCCTACGCTAAACGCGCTGCCGCCCCTTCCAGCCACCTCAAACACTTAACGCCGCGCCGGGGCCCACACGCCTCGGCCGGTTCTTCTCATTTCAGAGCAACTTTATGCGAACCAACTACTTTGTCGAATTGGTGAGGGCCTATGTCGCCTCCACCTGTCTTTCCGTCTCGCAAGCCCTCCAGACCATCGGCAACTGCACCCAGCCCGAAGACCCCCAAGAGCGCTGGTGGGAGCGAGATGCTTTCGCAGATCACGGAGACACTGAGGCCGCTGAAGCTAGCCGCCCTTTCACCGGATTAGACTTCCGGCGCATCCGGGCCATCCACTGGCATCCCCTTGGGGAAGTGGTGAACGGCTTCATCGACGACGTTGTCTTACCCGCCGTTTTCAACGGTGCCGGAATTACCGTGCCCATAGAGACGAATTGACACTGAAAGTTTGCCCTCAGGCTCCCACAAGGGCGCTTGGGGGCTTCCTTTTCACCTTGCAGGGCAGACGACGCGAAAAGGGCCCGAGGTTCCCCCCAGGCCCAGTGCGGTCTTCCAGCGTACGCTTTAGCTGGTCGCAAGTTCGATGAGTTTCCGAAGGTCCTCAACAGTCAGCACAATGCTTTGCGGACCGTACTCACTCGTCTGTCGAATAGCTACGACCCCCTCCCCCATCAAAACGGCATCCCCGTCAATCAGATCGATAGTATCCGACATATAAGACCTGTCCTTGTCATCTCGGAAAGTGAACGCCTCGCCGATGCATCGGAACTAAATCAGTTAAAGTACTTTCGTCAACGGGCCGACAAGCAATTATAAACATTACTTTTGGCTAGTATTACTGGCTGTGGATTGTCTACTCCCGGCAAGTATTCTCTCATGTCGTCAGCCGCGTCGAGCGTTCGGAGCGCAGCACGTTGCATGTTTACCGTGCCTGCCCCTTGCCCGAGGTACATGAGAAGGGTACAAGCGCCGCCAGACAAGCCTATTTTGTCGCGGAAAACTGCGGTTTTCAGAGGCGGGGACCCACTCCTCTTCTGGGCACCATTCCTTCCCCAGGCTTTCAAGCCTCGGGACTGGCGGAAAACCAAGACTTTCTACCAACGTCACCGTGCGACAGCGCGATGACGAAGTCTTGGACTCTCCCGCCGCCATGGGGCGCCGAGGCGCGCCCACTCCTCCCCTTACAAAGCCGACGCGCCGGTCTTTCGGGTCAGGCGATCAATATCCCTTCGCGGACCCCGCTGGATTGTGCATGTGCGAAAGACGGATCGGCTTCGACCGCTTCGCCGACGATCAGCATGGCGGGATCATGCGCGCTGATCGCCTCGACCAGAAAGGCCAGCGAGGATAGCCGCCCCCGGATGATTCGCTCATTGGGCAGCGAGGCGTTGACCACGACCAGCACCGGCGTGTCGGGGCTGCGCCCGGCGGCGACCAGTTGCTGAGCCACGGTCGCCACCGCCGCGCGGCCCATATAGATGGCCAGCGTCGAATCGGTCGCGGCCAGCGCTGGCCAGTCGAGGTCGAGCGTCGCGCCCGCCTGCGCATGCGCCGTGACCAGGGTCAGGCGGCGTGCCACGCCGCGCAGGGTCAGGCTGGTCCCCGCCGAGGCGACGGCCGCGCTGGCGGCAGTGATGCCGGGGCAGATTCGTACCGTCACGCCCGCCGCGCGGCAGGCGGTCACTTCCTCCGCCGTGCGACCGAAGATCGCAGGGTCGCCACCTTTCAACCGGACGACCCGCTTGCCCTCCAGCGCCGCCGCGACGATCAGCGAGTCTATGGTCCGCTGATCCTTGGAATGACGGCCCGAGCGTTTGCCGACGCTGATCCGCTCGGCGCGGGGGCCGATCAGGTCCAGGATGCCGGGGCCGACCAGCGCGTCGTAGAACACGATATCGGCCGCCGCGATCAGCCGCTCGGCCTTGCGGGTCAGCAGATCGGGATCGCCCGGCCCTGCCCCGACCAGCCAGACCGAACCGGCGGGAAATTCGTCATGCGGCATGGATAGTCTCCTCGGCGAGCAGGCGGGCGAGCGCGGGGCGGCAGGATCCGCAATTGGTGCCAGCGCCCAGAGCGGCCCCGATCGCGGCAACATCGGCCAGCCGCTGGTCGCGGATCGCCGCGACGATGGTGCGCATCCCGATATCGAAACAGGCGCAGACGATCGCACCGCGATCCGCCTGCACGCCCGGCGCGCGTCCGGCGAGCAGGGTCGGTGCGGCCTCCGCCTCGGCCAACTGGCCGATCAGCCAGTCGCGACTGGGCAATTCGCCGCTTTGGGTCACGAACAGTGCGGCGACAAGCCGACCACCCGACAGGATCGCGATTCGCCTGGTGCCGCGTGCCGCGTCGATCGCCTCGACCCGCTCGCCAGCGGGCAGGCTCGACTCCAGTTTCACCGGATCGCCATCGCCCGCCAGTTCCCACAGGCTGCCCGCCGGAACCGCGACGCGCGTCGCCCAAAGGCAGGAGGGACGCCGCACCGGCTCGCCCGCGAGGATCAGGAAACCGCGCCAGCGCGTCGCCACCGCCGCCAGCCGCGCCGGGGTTTGCTTGAAGCCCGGCTGGCCCGACACCGGATCGACCAGCGGACGCGGCAGCAGGCCGGTTCGCCCGCCGCTGGAGGTGCGGTCGGTCCAGTGGATCGGCGTGAAAATCTCGCCCCGCCGCTGCGCAGGCGTCACGCGCACGCGGTAGAGGCTGTCGCCCTGCGGCGTGGCCACCCGCGCCAGCCCGCCCTCGATGACGCCTAGTCCGGCGGCATCATCGGGATGCACCTCGACCAACGGCTCTTCGCGGTGGCGGGCCAGCTTGGGCGCAAGGCCGGTGCGGGTCATGCTGTGCCACTGGTCGCGATACCGACCGGTGTTGAGCGTCAGCGGCCAGGCGGCGAGCGGGCCGGAAATCGCCTTTTGCGTCACCGTCACCAACCGCGCGCGGCCATCGGGGGTGGAGAAGCGGCCATCGGCAAAGGGGGTGCCGCCCCAGCGGAACGGCATCATCGCGTCATACTCCGCATTGCCCGCGCTCGACAGACCGGGCAGCGCGAACAGGCGCGCGCCGTCATTCTCATAGGCCGACAGACGGCAATGCTCGCGCCAGATCTCGGCGGGGCGGTCATAGGCGAAGGCGGTCTTCCACCCCATGCGGCGGCCGACCTCCTTGACGATCCACCAGTCGGGCCTTGCCTCGCCCGGCAGCGGGAACAGCGCGCGCTGGCGGCTGATCGTGCGGTCCGAATTGGTGACGGTCCCGTCCTTCTCGCCCCAGGCGGCGGCGGGCAGGCGGACATGGGCATAGGCCGAGGTGTCGGTGTCGGCGATCACGTCGCTGACCACGACGAAGGGACAGGCGGCCAGCGCCTCGCGCACGCGGCCCGCATCGGGCATCGACACGGCGGGATTGGTCGCCATCACCCAGAGTGCCTTGATCCGCCCCTCACCCAAGGCGCGGAACAGGTCGACGGCTTTCAGGCCAGGCTGTTCGGCGATGGTCGGCGCGGCCCAGAAACGCTGGACATGGGCGCGGTTGTCGGGCGCGAAGTCCATATGCGCGGCCAGCGTGGAGGCCAGCCCGCCCACTTCGCGCCCGCCCATGGCGTTCGGCTGACCCGTGATCGAAAAGGGCTGCGCGCCGGGCTTGCCGATGCGCCCCGTCGCGAGATGGACGTTCAGGATCGCATTGACCTGATCGGTGCCGCTCAGCGACTGGTTCACCCCCTGGCTGAACAGGGTGACGGTGCACGGGGTGGCGGCGAACAGTTCGTAGAAGCGGCGCAGATCGGCCGGGGGCAGGTCGCAGGTCTTCGCGACCGACCAGAAATCGCTCCCCTCGCCCGCCCGCTCCCAGAAATCGGCCGGAACCGACAGATGATCGGCAAGGAACCGCGCGTCGAGCGCCCCCGCCTCGCGGCACCAGGCGAGCAGGCCGTTCATCAGCGCCACATCGCTGCCGGGGCGCAGCGGCAGATGCAGGTCGGCTTCCTCCGCCGTTTCGGTGCGGCGCGGATCAATGACGACCAGCTTGGCACCCGCATCGCACCGGGCGCGAATACGCTGATAGACGATGGGGTGGCACCAGGCGGTGTTGCTGCCGACCAGCACGATCAGGTCGGCGGCGTCGATGTCTTCGTAAGATGCGGGCACCACGTCCTCGCCGAACGCGCGGGTGTGGCCTGCCACCGCGCTCGACATGCAGAGCCGCGAATTGGTGTCGATATTGGCCGAGCCGATAAAGCCCTTCATCAGCTTGTTGGCGACATAATAGTCCTCGGTCAGCAACTGGCCGGAGACGTAGAAGGCGACGCTGTCGGGACCATGTTGCGCGATGGTGTCGCGGAAGCGTTTCGCCACCAAATCCAGCGCCTTGTCCCACGAGGCGCGGCGCTTGCCGATCATCGGGGTGAGCAGGCGACCTTCGAGACCGACCGTCTCGCCCAGATGCGTGCCCTTGGAACAGAGCCTGCCGCGATTGGCGGGGTGGTCGGGATCGCCCTCGATCTTGACGGCACGCTCGCCGGTGACGGTCGCACGGATGCCGCAGCCGACGCCGCAATAGGCGCAGGTGGTGCGGATCGCGTTCATGCGTTGCCCCTCCCCTTCAGGGGAGGGGTTGGGGTGGGGCAGTTCGGCAAGCGCAGCGCTTGTGGCGAGGCCCCACCCCCGCCCCCTCCCCTGAAGGGGAGGGGGGAAAGCAGCCTCATGCTCACGCCGCCGCCTTCAAGGTGCTGGCGCGGCAGATCAGCACGCGGCCGCCGCTGATCTTCACCGGCACGGTCGGCGTGCAGCCCTTGTCCTCGCCCAGCGCCTCGCCGGTGCTGAGCGAAATCCGCCAGTTGTGCAGCGGACACGCCACCGCGCCGCCATGGACGATGCCCTGGCTCAGCCGCCCATGCTTGTGCGGGCAGCGGTCGAGCAGCGCGAAGACCTTGTTCTCGCCGGTACGGAAGACGGCGATGTCGTGACCGCCCTCGACCTGCACCGTGCGGCTGCCGCGCACCGGAATCTCGTTGACCCAGCCGATATCGAGCCATTCGCCGATCATGCCATCTCTCCAACAGGTTGGAAGCGCGCCATCGGCGCATGGATTTCGCGCTCCTCGCCCGCGACGCGCGCGGCCCAGGGATCGTCCTGCGAGAAGCTTTGCGAATAGAAGAAGCGGCGGGCGAGCTCGGCGCGCGCCTCCTCATCGGGCAACAGCCGCGACTGGATATAGGCCAGGCCCACACGCTCGATCCACGGCGCGGTCCGCTCCAGATAGCGCGCCTCCTCGCGATAGAGCTGGACGAAGGCGGCGCACATCTCCATCGCCTCCGCCTCGGTCGCGACCTTGCACAGCAGGTCGGTGGCGCGGACCTTGATCCCGCCATTGCCGCCGACATGAAGTTCGTAGCCCGAGTCCACGCAGACCACGCCGAAGTCCTTGATCGTCGCCTCGGCACAGTTGCGCGGGCAGCCCGACACCGCGATCTTGAACTTGTGCGGCATCCACGAGCCCCAGGTCGCCCGCTCCAGCTTGACGCCCAGCCCGGTCGAATCCTGCGTGCCGAAGCGACACCATTCGGAGCCGACACAGGTCTTCACCGTCCGCAGACTTTTCCCATAGGCATGGCCGCTGACCATCCCGGCGGCGTTCAGATCGGCCCAGACGGCGGGCAGATCCTCCTTCCTGATGCCGAAGATGTCGAGCCGCTGGCCGCCCGTCACCTTGACCATCGGCGCGTTGAACTTCTCGACCACATCGGCGATCGCACGCAGCTCCTTGGGGCTGGTGATGCCGCCCCACATGCGCGGCACGACCGAATAGGTGCCATCCTTCTGGATATTGGCGTGCATCCGCTCGTTGACGAAGCGGCTCTGCTGGTCGTCGACATATTCGCCGGGCAGCGCGCAGAGCAGATAATAATTGAGCGCGGGGCGGCAGGACGAACAGCCATCGGGCGTCGACCAGTGCAGCTTCTGCATGACCTCCGGGATGGATCGCATGTCCTGTGCGACAATCTCGCGGCGGACATCGTCATGGCCGAAGCTGGTGCATTTGCACATCGTCTTCGGCCCCGCCTCGACCTCGTCGCCCAGCGTCAGCGTGAGCAGCGTCTCGACCAGCCCGGTGCACGAGCCGCAACTGGCCGACGCCTTGCAGGTGGCGCGGACGGCGTCGAGGCTGTGCGCGCCCTTGGCGATGCACGACACGACTTGGCCCTTGGTGACGCCGTTGCAGCCGCAAATCTCCGCCGTGTCGGAGAGCGCCGCAACGGCCGCCTTAGGGTCCGCCTGCCCCCCTCCCGAGGCGAAGGCCTGGCCGAAGATCAGCGCGTCGCGAATGTCGCCGACGTTCTCACCCTTTTTGAGCAGGTCGAAATACCAATTGCCGTCGGCGGTATCGCCGTACAGCACCGCGCCGACGATGCGGTCGTCCTTGACCACGACGCGCTTGTAGATGCCGCGGCTGGCATCGCGCAGCACGATGTCCTCTGCGCCGTCCCCGCCGCCGAAATCGCCCGCCGAGAAGACGTCGAGTCCGGCAACCTTCAGCTTGGTCGCGGTGGCGGTGGGGCGATAGCCGCTGGGGCTGCCGGTCAGCGCATCGGCAAGGCTGCGGCACATGTCCCAGAGCGGCGCGACCAGGCCGTATACCTGTCCGTCATGCTCGACGCACTCGCCGACCGCCAGGATGCGCGGGTCGGAGGTGACCATATGGTCGTCCACCTTGATCCCGCGCCCGACCTCCAGCCCGGCGGCGCGGGCCAGCGCGACGCAGGGACGGATGCCGACTGCCATGACGACCAGGTCGGCGGCGATCTCGCGCCCGTCCTTCAGGCGGATGGCTTCCACCTTGCCGTCGCCCAGGATCGCGGCGGTATCGGCGCCGCACAACACGGTCTGGCCGCGCGCCTCCAGCGCCTGCTTGAGCAGCCAGCCCGCCGCCTCGTCCAGCTGCCGCTCCATCAGCGTCGGCATCAGATGGAGGACCGTTACCGTCATGCCGCGCAAGCTCAGGCCATGCGCCGCCTCCAGCCCCAGCAGGCCGCCGCCGATCACCACCGCGCTGCCACCCCGCTCGGCGGCGGCGAGCATGTGCTCGACGTCCTTCATGTCGCGAAAGCTGATGACGCCGGGCAGGTCGTGGCCGGGCACCGGGATGATGAACGGGTCGGAACCGGTCGCGATCAGCAGCCGGTCATAATCCAGCACCATGCCGCTCTGGGCGGTGACCGTCCGTGCCTCGCGGTCGATCGCGGTGACGGGATCGCCGCTGACCAGGGTGATGCCGTTATCGGCATACCAGTCGAGGCCGTTGATGACGATCTCGTCGAACGTCTTCTCGCCCGCCAGCACCGGCGACAGCATGATCCGGTTGTAATTCACCAGCGGCTCGGCACCGAATATGGTGATGCGGTAGCGGGCGGGATCGCGTGCCAGCAATTCCTCGACCGCACGGCAACCGGCCATGCCGTTGCCGACGACGATCAGGTGTTCGCGGGTATCGACCTTCGCGGCGCTCAGGACTTCGTGTTTCATCGGTTCGATCCGTCGAAGAGGAAAAGCATCAGATCCGCACGCCCTCGGCCGCGCCCCAGCTGCGGCGCCAGCGGCTCTTGACCAGCATCAGGCCCGCCAGCGCGACCAGGGCGAGTGCGGCAAAGATCAGGAACCCGCCCGAAAAGCTGCCCGTCCACTGCTTGGCGAACCCCAGCGACGAGGCGAGGTAGAAGCCGCCGATCCCGCCCGCCATGCCGACCAGCCCGGTCATCACGCCGATCTCGGCGGCAAAGCGCTGCGGCACCAGCTGGAACACCGAGCCGTTGCCGACGCCCAATGCCAGCATGGACAGGACGAACAGCGCGAGCGAGGCGGCGAACCCGTCGACCATCGCCACGCCCGTCAGGGTGACGGCGGCGGCGGCGAACACGCCGAGCAGCGCCTTCACCCCGCCGATCGCATCGGCCAGCGCCCCGCCCATCGGCCGCACCAGCGACCCGGCAAAGACGCAGGCCGCCGTGGCGTAACCGGCTTGCACCGGGGTCAGCCCGAAGCGGTCGGTGAAATAGATGGGCAGGCTGGCGGCGAGGCCCACGAACCCGCCGAAGGTGACGGCGTAGAAGCCCATCAGCCACCAGGCATCGGCCTGTTTCAGCGGCGCGAGATACTCGACCAGACGGCGTGGGCTCGGCGCACCCGGTGCGTCCTTGGCCATCACCATATAGGCGAAGAAGACGAGGGTCAGCGGCAGGCAGGCGAGCCCCAGAACGGCGTTCCAGCCGAACAGCTTGGCCAGCGCGGGCGCGAACAGCGCGGCGAGCACCGTGCCCGAATTGCCCATGCCGGCCAGGCCCATGGCCTTGCCCTGATGTTCGGGCGGATACCAGCGGCTGGCGAGCGGCAGCGCGATGGCGAAGCTCGCCCCCGCAAAGCCCAGGATGACGCCCAGCACCAGTGTGCCGCCGAAGCTGTTCACCCCCAGCACCCAGGCGGAAAAGAGGCCGCCGATGACGATCAACTGGCTGATCGCGCCCGCGCGCTTCGGCCCGATCCGATCGACCAGCAGACCGTTGACGACCCGCAGGATTGCCCCCGCCAGCGTCGGCACCGCGACCATCACGCCCTTTTGCGCAGGCGTCAGGCCCAGGCTGGCGGAAATCTGCGGCGCCAGCGGGCCGAGCAGGACCCAGACCATGAAAGCCAGATCGAAATACAGGAATGCCGCGATCAGCGTCGGCGTATGACCGCTCGACCAGAAACCGCCGTCATCGCCCGCTTTCGCCGCTTTGCTGTCATCCCAGAATGCCGTCGCCATCGTGCCGCCTCCGTGGGGCCCAGGGCCCAAAACGAAAAAAGCCGCCAGGACGCGGGGCCCTTGCGGGTCGCATCCTGGCGGCTTCGTTGCCTCCAAGCGGAATATGGGGACTGCCCCGCTTCCGCCAGCGCGCCACCCCGTCGTTGGAGCGGACCGCGCCGTTATCTCGTGCCCGACGCCATTGCCGGGCGAATCGAAAATTGCCTGATTCCCGGGTGGCGCGCAAGAGGCTTTCGCAAATGCAGCAGATTCTTCCTTTTCCTTCCCTGCAAGGGAAGGACTTTCAGGGAAGTGCCGCCAGATACCCCGGAATATCATCCGGATCGAACGCCCGCCCGTCGAAGAACCGGTCGCTCCCCAGCACCAGTCGTCCTTGCGTCGATCCGGCCCCGATCGGCTCGATAAGCGCGCCTTCCAACTTGGAACTCGCGCCCGGCAACGGCGCGCCCGATCCGGTCAGCGCGGCGCGGTACAGGTCGGGGCGGAACACCCCCTGCGCCGTCGCGGCGTCCGCATTCGAGAAGGGCAGCCCTTCCCACCGCACCATCTGCGCATGGAGCCAGCCCGCCTGGCTGCGCCACGGGAAGTTCGCTGCCTCGCGATACTGGAACATGAAGTCGGGATAATGCACCGGCTCGCCGCCCGGCACCACGCGGATGCGGTCGGTGATCGCGCGCAGGATCGCACCCATTGGCGCGTCGAGATAATGGGGGCGCGACAGGATTTCGGCGCTCTGTTCGACCGTCTCGGGATCGATGAAATGCGCCGCCGCCGCGTGCAGCGCGCGGATCAGCCGCAGCACCGCGTCGCGCCGTTCCTCGGCCTGGTCGGCGCGCATCGCCAGCACCTTCTCGACGCCACGCCGCCAGATTTGCGCGGTCGCCAGCGCGATCCGTCCCACGCCACGATCGACCGCGATCGAGTTCCACGGCTCGCCGACGCAGATGCCGTCCACCTCACCCGCCGCCAGCGCATCGGCGGCGAAGGGCGGGCTCGTCACGACGATATCGACATCCGTATCCGGCCGGATGCCCACCCCGGCCAGCCAGTAGCGCAGCATATAATTGTGGCTGGAATGGCGGTGCACCACGCCGAAGCGCAACCGCTGTTGTGCCGCCACCGCGCGCAGGGCCGCCCCCACCGCGATCGGATCGCCCAGCCCCTCGCCCAGCCCGCAGGCCTCGCCCAGCGCGGTCGAGAAGGTGATCGCATTGCCGTTCAGCCCCAGGACGAAGGGCACCGCCATCGGTACCGCCGGGCGATCGCGGCCCAGCGCGGTCGCGATGGCGAGCGGCGCGACCATGTGCGCGGCGTCCGTATGCCCATAGAGCAGCCGATCCCGCACCGCCGCCCAGGTGACGTCGCGGACCATTTCGACGCCTACGCCCTGCTCCTCGGCAAAGCCAAGCTCATGCGCCAGGATGGGCAGCGCGGCGTCGACCAGCGGCACGAAGCCGATGCGGAACCGGTCGAGACTCACGGCAACTCTCCCATCAAAGCCTCGCTGGTCACGATCGCCTCGGCCACCTCGGCGATGCGCCGATTGGACTGCATCGCATGGCCGCGCAGCAACGCATAGGCGGCGGGCTCATCGATCCCGCGCCGCCGCATCAGGATCGCCTTGGCCCGGTCGATCGTCTGGCGGTCGGCCAGTGCGGTCTTGGCCTCGGCCAGTTCGGCCTGGAGCCGCGAAAAGGCCTGGAAACGGCGGATCGCGACATCGAGCACCGGCTTGATCCGCTGCTTCGCCAGGCCGTCGACGACATAGGCCGACACCCCCGCATCGACCGCCGCCAGCGCGCTTTCGGCATCCGACTGGTCGACGAACATCGCGATCGGCCGGTCGAGCGCGCGCGACATGGCGAAGAAATCCTCCAGCAGGTCGCGGCCGGGATTCTCCAGATTGATCAGCACCACCTCGGGCGCGCACGCCTCGATCTGGCGGACGATCGGCCCGGCGGGATCGATCAGCACCTGATCGTCCAATCCGGCCTCGCGCAGGCCTTCGGCGATGATCGCCGCGCGCGTCGTGCTGGTGTCGATGATCGCGATCCTCACGGGCGGATGGACTAGCGGCAAAGGCGCGTATCATCCAGCCCGGACGATGAAGGGCGGCATGACGTTTTTTTCAGAATAGCCGGGCCGAAGTGTTGCCTTGCAGCATCGCCGCCCTATGAGACGTTGCAACATACCACATCACCGGATCACCCATGGCCGTCATCGACCACTCCCTTCGCCGTTCCCGCCTGGCCGCGCTGGCCCTTGCCATGACCACCTGCGCCATGCCGTTGTGCGCCAATGCTCAGGAAAGCGAAGGGCAGGAGAAGGCCGAGGATCGCTCGGACATCGTGGTCCTGGGCACCCGTCACTCGGTCGACCGCACCCTATCCTCCGACCCCGCGACCGAGCGCATGTCGCAGTCCAGCCGCTCGCTGGAGCAGGATGTGCTACAGGCGGCGGGCACGTATCGGCTGAACGACGCGCTGGAGCTGGTCAGCGGGTTCAGCCAGCAGAACAACCGCGGCGGCGTGCTCGACAATTTCGCGATTCGCGGCTTTCTGGGGACGCCGGACGGCGGCGCGGAATTCTATGTCGACGGCTTCATCGCCAATCGCGGCATGGTCCCCCCGCGCGACCCCGCCACCGTCGAGCGGATCGAGGTGCTGAAGGGCCCGGCGGGCGCGATCTTCGGCGAGGTCGATCCGGGCGGCCGGGTCAACATCGTCTCGAAGATGCCGCGCTTCACCCCCTATGCCCGGCTGACTGCGACCTATGGCTCGTTCGACACGCGCCGGGTCGAGGCGGATGCCACGGGGCCGCTCTCCGATACGCTGGCCGCACGGATCGTCGTCGCGGCCGAGGACAGCGACGGCTGGCGCGACACGGTGTCGCTGAAGCGGCGGGTGGTGTCGCCCTCGCTCACCTGGGCGCCGAGCGATTCGCTGCGGCTGACCTATCTGGCCGAGTTCATGCAGTTCGACACGCCGTTCGATCGCGGTATCCCGGCGGTCGGCGACGATGCCAATGCCCTGCCCCGCTCCAACTATTATGGCGAGCCGTCCAACGGCCTCACCCGCTTCCGTAACGAGCGGCACCAGTTGACCGGCCTGGCGCAGCTGGGCGGCGGCTGGACGCTGAACGGCGGCATCGTTTGGCGGACCGGCTCGCTCAAGGGGTTTTCGGCGGACCAGTCGCGCATCGTCGGCACCCAGGTCTGGCGTCAGCGCCGCTCGCGCGATTTCGTGATCGACGATCTGGCCGCGCGGATGGAGCTGGCGGGCAATGTCGGGCGGCACCAGCTGAGCGTCGGCATCAAGGGTTATCGCATGACCTATGGCGAGCGCTGGATGCGGCGCAATCCGTCGGCAGCGGCGCCCTATGCGGTCGATCTCTACGATCCGGCCTCGACCTATGGCGGGACCGCCGCGTCGCTGCTGCCCTTCACCAACAATGACGAGAATCGCTGGGCGGGCACATTCTATGTCCAGGACATGTGGGCGGTGACCGACCGGCTGACCCTGGTCGGTGGTGCGCGGGTCGATCCCTATCGGCAGAAGATCGTCAACAACCGCACCGGCGGCGTCGGGCAGATCGTCGACGAGCCGGTCAAGTTCCGTGCAGGGGCCCGCTATGCGGTGGACGACCATGTCTCGGTCCATGCCAACTGGGGCGAGTCCTTCGTGCTCAATTCCGGCACCGGCCGCACCGGCGACGGATTCCAGCCCGAGGAGGCGCGCGGTTACGAAGTCGGCGTCGCGGGCCGCTGGACCGGGCTGGACCTGGGCATGACCTGGTTCGACATCGCCAAGAGCAACATCCTGACCACCGATCCGGTCGATCCCGGCTTCAACGCGCCGGTCGGCCGGATGAACAGCCGGGGGATCGAGGCCGACGCCTCGCTGCGTCTCGCCCGCCGGTGGCAGGTGATCGCCAACTACGCCTGGGTCCATGCCCGCAACGACGACAAGAGCTTCGCCACCACGGCGGTGCTGGGCGTGCCGACGCATTCGGGAACGGTGCTGGTCGTCCATCATCTGCCGCTGGCCGGGCGCGACTGGCAGTTGAGCGGCGGCGTCGCCTATGTCGGCGACCGCGCCGGTTCGCTCGATGCGCAGCCGCTGGTCCTGCCGTCCTATGTGAAGGCCAAGGCGGCGGTCGAAATGCCCGTCACCGACCAGCTGCGCTTCCGGCTGGAGGCCGACAACCTGTTCGACGCGCGCTATGCCGCGAGTTCGTACAGCCGGTTGTGGATCTATCCGGGCGCACCGCGAACGGTGCGGGCGTCGCTGCGGCTGGAGATCTGACATCTTATTCCTCCCCTGCAAGGGGAGGTGGCAGGGCGAAGCCCTGACGGAGGGGTGTCACCCTCTCGATAGCGGGACACCCCTCCACCATGCTGCGCATGTGTGCGGGCGAGATGGTGCCCCCGGCACCATCTTGACGTGCCGGGGGCACGTCAAAGCCCGCACACCCTCCCCTTGCAGGGGAGGATCGGGTCTATTCCGAATGAACCAACACGCGGCCCCTGCGTAGCCACCCCGCAACGCCATGTTTCGGGAATGCCGCGATGAATCACACTCACCTGCCACGACCGCCGCTTGTACTGGGCGCGGCGGGGGTGCTGCCGCCCCTGGCCTGTGTCGGGCTGACGCTGGTCGACCCGGCGCTGACCCTGCCCGCGACGATCGGCGGCGGGCTCTATGCCGCGCTTATCCTGTCCTTCCTGGGCGGTATGTGGTGGATGGAGGCGCTGCTCCGCCGCGACGATCGGAGCTGGCCCTATCTGGTCGCGGTGCTGCCCAGTCTGATCGGATGGGCATTGTTCTTGCCGCCGCTGCTGGCGGGCGGCTCGATCCGGGTCGCGCTGATCCTGCTGGGTCTGGTCATCATGGTCACGCCGCTGGCCGACATTCGGGTCGGCGATGCGATGCGGGCCATCGCAGGCTGGGCCAGGCTGCGCTGGGCCTTGTCGCTGGGTCTGGGGAGCCTGACCCTGGTCCTGGGGCTGATCGCCCCCCGCTGAGCGTTCAGGCGGACTCGTCGCGCGGGGCGGGATCGGGCGCACGCCCTTCGTCCTGTTCCCGCGCCTGGGCCTTTCGCCGCTTCAGATTTTCCCGGAGCGCCGCCGCCAGCCGCTCCGCCCGTTCGTCTTTTGCCATGGCTTTTCGCATAATCCGCACAAAGGCCGCTTGACAATGCCCGCCCAATCGTCTCTAGGCGCGCTTCCCGCGGTGAAACGCGAGTGCTGCCGTAGCTCAGTGGTAGAGCGCATCCTTGGTAAGGCTGAGGTCGTGAGTTCAATCCTCACCGGCAGCACCATTCTCCCCCGCCCCGCAAGGGGCCCGAAATGGGGAGCTTTCTGGCCCCCACACAAAACTTGATTGGGATCGTTTCGCCGGCTTGCTAGCTATGGTCGGATGAGATTCCGTTTTTCTTTCGGCGCACAGGTGTTCGTCGGCATGGCCGTGGGCCTGCTGCTCGGCCTGCTCGCCCGGTCGCAGGGCCTGGCCGGATTGGCCGAGGGCCTGCGCATCATCGGCGAGAGCTTCGTCCAGTTGCTCAAGGTGCTGGTCGTGCCGCTGGTGTTCACCGCCATCGTGGCATCGATCGCGGCACTGCGCGACCTGAACAATGCCGCGCGGCTGGTCGCCGCCACCTTCATCTGGTTCGCGATCACTGCGCTGATCGCCGTCACCATCGGCCTGACGCTGGGCACCGTGCTGCAACCCGGCCTGCATGCGGGCGTCGCGGCCGGTAGTGCGGTGCGGCCGGATACGGCGGGCTCCTGGCTCGACTTCCTGCGCGGGCTAATCCCGTCCAACATCCTGGGCCTGTCCGCCTCGACGAGCGCGGGTGACAATGGCGCCCTGAAGACCGGGCTGTCGTTCAACATCCTGCAGATCATCGTCATGGCGGTCGCGATCGGCGTCGCGGCGGTGCGGGTCGGCGACAAGGGCGAGAGCTTCCTGTCGTTCAACGCCTCCGCGCTCGCCATCTTCCGGCGCATCCTGTCCTGGGTGATCCGGCTGACCCCGCTCGGCTCGGGCGCGCTGCTGGGCAATGCGATCGTACGCTATGGGTGGCAGTCGCTGTCCGCGCTCGGCAGCTTTGCGCTGGCCGTCTATATCGGCCTCGGCCTCGTGCTGTTCGTCGTCTATCCGCTCTTGCTGCTCGCCAATGGCATGTCGCCCAAGCGCTTCTATGCCGCCGCCTGGCCCGCCATCCAGCTGGGCTTCGTGTCGCGCTCCTCGATCGCCACCCTGCCCGTCACCGAGGATGCGGTGGAGCGGCGACTGGGCGTGCCGCGCGCCTATTCGGCCTTTGCGGTCCCCTTTGCCGCGACCACCAAGATGGACGGGTGCGCCGCCATCTATCCGGCGATCTCGGCGCTGTTCGTGGCGCAATATTACGGCCTGCCGCTGCATATGGGCGATTATGTGCTGATCGTGCTGGTGTCGGTGCTGGGGTCGGCAGCGACGGCGGGGCTGACCGGCGCGGTCGTCATGCTGACGCTGACCCTGTCGACGCTGGGCCTGCCGCTGGAGGGGGCCGGGCTGTTGCTGGCGATCGATCCGATCCTCGACATGGGCCGCACCGCGATCAACGTGGCGGGGCAGGCGCTGGTCCCGACCATCGTCGCGCACCGGGCGGGCCTCATCACCGACACGCCCCCGGCGGAGCGCTTGCCGGAGGTGCCGCAAACAGGGTAAACGCGTGCATGAGCTTGCGCGCGGTGTTCTGGTGGAGTAATACACGCGAGTGGCCGACCACCGGAACCCTGTGATGCGCCCCGACCCGTTCAATCCCGATCGCACCCCCCTCGACCGTCCTTACGAGCCGGTGGGGCCCCATTATCCGCTCTATGATGCGGAGACGCAGAGCTGGACCTTCGGCCCCGATGAAGACGATGCGTCGCCCGAGCGGCCGCGTCGGAACATCCGCTGGGGCCGCTGGATCGCGCGCGCCATGGCGGCGGGCATCATCCTGCTGGTCATCGCCATCGCCTGGCTGGCCGTCACCGCGCCGCTGTCGCGCTCGCTCCAGCCGCCGACGCCGCCCTCGATCACGCTGACCGCCGATGACGGCACGCCCATTGCCCGGCGCGGGGCGATCATCGGCGCGCCGGTCGATGCGGCCAAGCTGCCCGCCCATGTGCGCGAGGCGTTCATGGCGATCGAGGACCGGCGTTTCTATTCGCACTGGGGGGTCGACCCGCGCGGCATCCTGCGCGCGGCCTGGCACAATGTTGGATCGGGCGGCGTGCGCGAGGGCGGATCGACCATCACCCAGCAGCTGGCGAAGAATGCCTTTCTCGATTCCGACCGGACGGCGGGGCGCAAGATCCGCGAGGCGATGATCGCCTTCTGGCTGGAGGCGTGGCTGACCAAGGACGAGATCCTGTCGCGCTATCTGTCCAACGTCTATTTCGGCGACAATGTGTACGGCATCACCGCCGCGTCGAAGCATTATTTCGGCCGCACGCCGGACAAGCTGAACATCGGCCAGGCGGCGATGCTGGCCGGGCTGGTCAAGGCGCCGTCGCGCCTCGCCCCAACCACCAACCTCAAGGGCGCGCGCGCCCGGCAGGCGGTGGTCGTCGCGGCGATGGAGGATGCGGGCTTCCTGACCAAGGCGGAGGCCGATGCCGTCCAGCCGCAGCGGGTCCTCGCCTCGCGGCCCGAAACGCTGCCCAGCGGCACCTATTTCGCCGACTGGGTGCTGCCCGAGGCGCGCGACCAGGCGGGCGAGATCAAGACCGAGGCGACCGTCCAGACCACGCTCAATCCCCGGCTGCAACGGATCGCCGAGCGTACGGTGCGCAGCGCCGGGCTGAACCAGGCGCAGGTCGCCCTGATCGCGATGCGCCCCGATGGCCGCGTCGTCGCGATGGTCGGCGGCAAGGATTATTCCAAGAGCCCGTTCAACCGCGCCACCCAGGCGCGGCGCCAGCCGGGTTCGGCGTTCAAGCTGTTCGTCTATCTGGCGGCCTTGCGCTCCGGCATGACCCCGGACTCGACCATCGAGGACGAGCCGGTCGATATCGCCGGGTGGAAACCGCGCAACAGCGACGGCCGCTATCTGGGCAAGATCACGCTGCGTCAGGCCTTTGCGCGCTCGTCCAACGTGGCCGCCGCCCGGCTGACCCAGGCGGTCGGCGTGAAGTCGGTCATCAAGGCGGCGCGCGATCTGGGCATCACCACGCCGATCCCGAACGAGGCGACCATCGGCCTCGGCACCTCGACCGTCAGCCTGCTCGAGCTGACCGCCGCCTATGCCGCGGTCGCCAATGAAAGCTATCCGGTCGCCGCGCGCGGCCTGAACGACGTCAAGGACAAGGGCTGGTATCAGTCGCTGACCGAGCGCAAGACGGGCTTCGCCTCATCGGTGCATGACGGGATGCTCGACCTTCTGTCCTCCTCGATCAAGACGGGCACGGGGCGGCAGGCGCTGCTGACCGTCGATGCCTATGGCAAGACCGGCACGACGCAGGATTCGCGCGATGCGCTGTTCGTCGGCTTTGCGCGCGACCTGGTGGTGGGCGTGTGGGTCGGCAATGACGACAACACGCCCAATCCCGGCCTGTCGGGCGGCGGCGTGCCCGCCCGCATCTGGCGCGCCTTCATGCAGTCGGCGCTCGACATCCCGCCGGTCGCCGCCCCCGTCGTGCAGGAAGAGGTCGATCCCGACGCCATCTCCAATGGCATGGACGACGGCATGATGCCGGGTGGCCCCGACATGATGCCGGGTTCCGCCGATCCGGTCGGCGAGATCATCCAGGGCCTGGGCATCGACCTGCGCACGGGCGATGACGGTTCGATCACCGTCGGCCCCGGCCGCCGCCGCCCCGACCGCGCCGCCCCCCCGCCGGAAGATCGCCGCCCGCCTGACGAGCGCGACGAAGAGGAATAACACACGCTTTCGGACGGGGGACGTCGTCGCGTGGCCCATTTCATGTTCACGCAAGACGCGATGGCGCGAAGAAGTTTGATTCGCGCAGAGGCGCGGAGGACGCAGAGAGACAATCGACATTTCTTCCATTCCTCCCCTGCAAGGGGAGGTGGCAGGCCGCAGGCCTGACGGAGGGGTGTACCCACTCGTTAGGTAAGACCACGCTCACGCATGGTGACACCCCTCCACCATCCTACGGATGGTCCCCCTCCCCTTGCAGGGGAGGAATTGAGAACAGATCACTATCATGCTCTCTGCGTCCTCCGCGCCTCTGCGCGAACCAAAGCATGAGACGGAAGGGCTTGCCCTGTCCGCCCCTTCGCCGTTAAACGCGCGGTCATTCGCAAGGACCCGGTGAAATTCCGGGTGGCTATTCCGGCCGCCGATCCGCCGGACAACAGAATGCATGGCCCTATCCCCGCTCCTGCCGTCAGGACGCGCGCCGCCATGCGCGACATTCTGGTATTTCATGACTGTTCAAACCTATCGAACCCAATGGTTCTCCGGCCTGGGAGACGCACGCCGTGACGTGCTCGCCGGGCTGGTCGTCGCCCTCGCGCTGATCCCCGAGGCGATCGGCTTTTCGATCATCTCGGGCGTCGATCCGCGCGTCGGACTCTATGCCTCGGTCGCGATCGCGATCGTCATTTCCTTTACCGGCGGGCGGCCCGCGATGATCTCCGCCGCGACCGCCGCCGTCGCGGTCGTCGTCACGCCGCTGGTCCGCGAGCATGGCGTCGATTACCTGTTTGCCGCGACCATAGTGATGGGACTGATCCAGATCGCCGCGGGGCTGCTGCGCCTCGACCTCGTGATGCAGTTCGTCTCGCGCTCGGTCATCACCGGCTTCGTCAACGCGCTCGCCATCCTGATCTTCATGGCGCAGCTGCCGCAACTGACCGGCGTGACGTGGCACAGCTATGCGATGGTCGCCGCCGGGCTTGCCATCATCTATCTGCTGCCGCGCGTGACCAAGGCGGTCCCCTCGCCGCTGGTCGCGATCCTGGTGCTGGCGGGGATCAGCATCGCCATGGGCCTGCCGGTGCGCACGGTCGGCGATATGGGCCGCCTGCCCGAGGGACTGCCCAGCCTGACGCTGCCCGATGTGCCGCTGACCTGGGAGACGCTGCGCATCATCCTGCCCTATTCGCTGACCATGGCCGCCGTCGGCCTGCTCGAATCGCTGCTGACCGCGCAGATCGTCGACGACATGACCGACACCGACAGCGACAAGCGCCGCGAGTGCATGGGACAGGGCGGCGCCAACATCGCCGCTGCGCTGGTCGGCGGCATGGGCGGTTGCGCGATGATCGGCCAGTCGGTGATCAACGTCACCTCGGGCGGGCGCAAGCGGCTGTCGACGCTGACCGCCGGGGTCGTCCTACTGATCCTGCTCGCCGGGCTCGGTCCCTTTGTCGGGCGGATTCCGATGCCCGCGCTGGTCGCCGTCATGGTGATGGTATCGATCGGCACGTTCAGCTGGAACTCGATTCCGAACCTGCGCCGCCATCCGCCGACCTCCTCGGTGGTCATGCTGGTCACGGTCGCGGTGGTCGTCCTGACCCATGACCTGGCCAAGGGTGTGGCGGCGGGCGTGCTGCTGTCGGGCATCTTCTTTGCCGGAAAGGTCCGCCGCCTGTTCGCGGTCGAGCGGATCGAGACGGACAAGGCGGTGCGCTACCGGGTGACCGGCCAGATCTTCTTCGCCTCGGTCGACCGCTTCACCCGCGCTTTCCAGGCGGAGCCTGGCCGCGATGTCGTGATCGACGTGTCGGCGGCGCATTTCTGGGATATTTCGGGCGTGGGCGCGCTCGACAAGATCGTCGCCCGGCTGCGCCGCGACGGAGCCGGTGTCGAGGTGATCGGCTATAACCAGGCGAGCGCCGACCTGGTCGACCGCTTCGCGCTGCACGACAAGACGGGCGTCGAGCTGGGCCTCGCGCCGCACTGACGTGCCATATGGGGGAGCGGTGTTGACCTGTTCCGCCGCCTCCCCCAAACGCCGGAGCCATGCGCTTCTTCTCGGACAATGCCGCCCGTATCCATCCCAAGGTGATGGAGGCCATCGTCGCCGCCGACCAGATGGACGCCGCCTATGACGGCGACCGCTGGTCCAAGGCGCTGGACGGACGGCTGTCCGAGCTGTTCGGCGCGCAAGTAGAGGTGCTGTGGGTGCCCACCGGCACCGCCGCCAACTGCCTGGCGCTCGCCGCGCTGTGCCCGCCTTATGGCGGCGTGGTGTGCCACCGCGATTCGCATATTCAGAATGACGAGGGCGGCGCGCCCGAATTCTACACGCACGGCGCCAAGCTGATGCTCGCCGATGGCGAGGGCGCCAAGCTGACCCCCGACACGATCCGGTCGGTGATCGACGCCATCGCCAATGACGTCCACCGGGTCCAGCCGCATGCCGTCTCGATCACCAACGCCACCGAATATGGCCGGGTCTACAACCCCGACGAGGTCGCCGCGATCGGCGCATTGGCGAAGGAGCGGGGCCTGGGCTTCCACATGGACGGTGCGCGGTTCGCCAATGCCGTAGCCCGCCTCGGCTGCACGCCCGCCGCGCTGACCTGGCAGTCGGGGGTGGACGCGCTGTCCTTCGGCTTCGTCAAGAACGGCGCGATGAGTGCCGAGGCCTTGGTCTTCTTCAAGCCCGGCTTGGCCGACACCACCCGCCGCCGCCGCAAGCGCGCAGGCCTGCTGATGTCCAAGGGCCGCTATCTCGCCGCGCAGGTGCTCTCGATGGTCGAGAACGACCTGTGGATCGCCAACGGCGCGCTCGCCAATGCCTGTGCCGAGCGGCTGGCGGGCGCGGCGGGGGAACGGCTGGTCTATCCGGTCGAGGCGAACGAGGTCTTCCTGCGCGCCACGCCGGAGGAAGCCACCCGCCTGCGCGCGCAGGGTTTCGACTTTTACGACTGGGCGGACGGGGAAATCCGCCTCGTCACCGCCTGGGACACGGACGGCCAGCATGTCGCGCGCCTCGCCGACGCGATCGCCGCCCTGGATACGAGCATGACATGAGCGAGTTCGACACCGCCCCCCGCTCGACCCGCGCCGCCGTCCTGATCCCCTTTGCGATCGTCACGCTGATCTGGGGGTCGACCTGGCTGGTCATCCGCGACCAGATCTCGGTCGTCCCCGCCACCTGGTCGGTCAGCTATCGGTTCCTGGTCGGCGGGCTCGCCATGGGGGCCTTCGCGCTGGCCCGGCGCGAGAGTTTCCGCCTCGGCACCACCGGCCTCCTGTTCGCCGCCGGGATCGGGCTGTTCCAGTTCGTCCTGAACTTCAACTTCGTCTATCATGCCGAAGGCTACATCACCTCCGGGCTGGTCGCGGTGATCTTCGCGATGCTGCTGATCCCCAATGCGGGGTTCGCGCGCCTTTTCCTGGGACAGCGCATGGGGCGGCAACTGCTGGTCGGCTCCGCCATCGCGATGGCGGGTGCGGCGCTATTGTTCGTGCATGAGGCGCGGGTCGATCCGGCGGGACCGGCGCGCGCGCTGACCGGCATCGCGCTGACCATCGTCGCCATCCTGTCCGCCTCCACGGCAAACGTCATGCAGGCGACCAACACCGCCAAACGTTTTCCGATGCACGCGACCTTGAGCGTCGCGATGCTGATCGGATCGGCGCTGGACGCGATCATCGCCTATAGCCTGAACGGCCCGCCGGTGTTCGAGATGCGCACCGGATACGTGCTGGGCATCCTCTATCTCGGGCTGTTCGCCTCGGCGCTGGCCTTTCCGCTCTATTACCGGGTGCTGCGCGCAATCGGCCCGGCCAAGGCGGCCTATTCCAGCGTGATCGTGCCGGTCATCGCGATGAGCCTGTCGACGGTGTTCGAGGGTTATCGCTGGTCGCTGCTGGCGGGCGCGGGTGCGGCGGTGACGGCGGTCGGGCTGGTCATCGCGCTCAAGGCGCGCAGGCCCAACCGGTAATCGGGATAGCGCGGGCGCCAGTTCAGCACCCGCTTGGCCTTGCCGTTCGCCACCCGCCGGTTCTCGGCATAGAAACCCCGCGCCGCCGCCGACAGGCTCTCCAGCGGCACGAGCGGCGGCGGCGCCAGCCCCGCCAGTTCGGCGGCATAGGCGACGACCGCATCCTGATCGCACGGGAAATCGTCGGACAGGTTATAGGCCCCCGCAGGCCCGTCGAACCCGGCGATCACGCCCGATACGATGTCGGCGATATGCACCCGGCTGAACACCTGTCCGGGTAGCCCGACCCGGTGCGCGCGACCGGCACGAACCCGGTCGATCGGCGAGCGGCCGGGGCCATAGATGCCGGGCAGCCGGAACACCCGTGCACCCAGGCCCTGCCAGTCCGCATCCGCCGCCGCCCGCGCGGCACGCCGCCCCGAGCCGATGGGCGCGGTCTCGTCCACCCAGGCGCCGCCGGTATCGCCATATACGCCGGTCGAGGAGAGATAGCCGATCCACGCGTCCGACTTTGCGAGTTGCGCGCCATAGGCGAGCAGCACCGGGTCCGCCTCGTCCACGGGGGGCACGGAGGACAGGATATGCGTGGCGGCGGCGATCTGCGCCTCCACGCTTTCGCGGTCGTCGAAACGGATCGTACCACCGCGCCCGTCGCGGGTCGTCCCCATGACGGACCAGCCCCGCCCCTCCAGCAAGGCGGCCAAGTGACCGGCGGCATAGCCCATGCCGAAGACGAACAACTTACTCACCCAACCTCCGTTCGCACTGCGCGACGTCGAAGTGCACGCCCCGGACAGGCCATGGGGCGAAGGTCATCCCTTGGCCTTCGACTTCGCTCGGGCTGAATGGATGGAGGGCGGCTTGGCTGCAAGACGCCTCACCGCCCCTCACTTCGCCGCCATCGGCCCCTTGTAGAGCGTGCCGAAATAGTCCCCCTTGTTCCACACCGGCCGCTCTGGCGCGTCGGCGATCTCGCGGGCGATGGCGTAGTTGACGCTGACGAAGCGCGGTCCCTGGCTCCAGTCGATGCCCTGGTCGATCTCGTCGCCGACACGGTGATAGCGGTGGCTCATGAAATCCTCGACCGCGGCCTTGCCCGGCCCCTTCTGGCCCGGCCACAGGAAGACCGAGGGGATGCCCTTCTGCACGAAGCGGAAATGGTCGGAGCGGACGAAGATGCCTTCCTCCGGCATCGGATCGGGCGAGACGGGCAGGTCCATCGCCCCCACCGCCTTGCGCACGATCGGCCCCAGCGTCGAGCGGTCCGCCCCGAACACCACCATATCCTCGAACTTATAGGTCAGGATCGGCATGTCGAGATTGACGTCGGCGACGATCGACTTGAGCGGCACGGTCGGGTGATTGGCGAAATAGTCGGAGCCGACCAGCCCCTTTTCCTCCGCCGTCACCGCCAGGAACATCACGGTCCGCTTGGGTGCGGCGGCGGCCTTGAAGCGCTTGGCCTCCTCGATCAGGCTGGCGATGCCGATGGCGTTGTCGAGCGCGCCATTGTTGATCCGGTCTCCCTCGCCGCCCTCGTTCGTGCCGATATGATCGAGATGCGCGGACAGGACGACGACCTCGTCCTTCAGCTTCGGGTCGCTGCCGGGGATCAGGCCGATGACGTTGCTGCTGTCCATCGGCTTGAAGTCGGTCTTGGACGCGACCGTCAACTGGCCCTTGGCGGTCAGCGGCTTATAGCCGGGCTTCGGCGCGGCGGCGGCCTTCATCACTGCGTCCCAGCCCTTGCCGAACAGCTTGGCCGCGCCCGTCTGCGACAGGGTGCCCAGCACCGGGGTCGTCGGCGTCATCGCATGGGCGGTGCCGTCCGGGTTCGCCCAGGTGACGCGCGGCGCGTTGTAATAGCGGGCCAGCGAGGCGAAGGGTCGTTGCCGCCCCCCGGCGCGCGGCATGTCGATCTGGATCGCGCCGACCGCGCCGCGCGCCGCCGCCAGCGAGGCCTTGTTCGCCGCCGATCCGAAAAAGGCGCGCTCCTCGCCGCCCAGCCCCTCGGGCGTGCCGGGGACGAAGGCGACGATCTTGCCGCGCACATCGACGCCCTTGTAATCGGTCAGGCCATATTGTGCGGCATCGATGCCGTAACCGACAAAGACGACGGGCGCGCTGACGCTGGTTTCACGCTTGTCAGGCACGGGCGAGGGCACGAAGTCCTCGCCAAAGACCAGTTCCTGCGCCTGGCCGCCCGCCGGGGTCCACATGGCGCTGCCCTTGTCGGCGACATTGTACGCGACCAGCGGCACCTTCTGCAGATAGCCGCCCTGGTCGCCGCCCGGCCGCAGCCCCGCCGCATAGAATTGCGCCGCGACATATTGCGCGGCGATGTCATAGTCGCGGGTCCCCGCCTCGCGCCCGGCCATCGCGTCCGACGCCAGGAACATCACATGCGCCTTCATCGCGGCCTGATCCTCGGGCAGGGCGGCGGTGATGACGGCATTGCGTTCGGCCGGGCTGGGCTGCGCCTTCGCCTCGACCGGCGCAGTGCTAGCGGCTTGATAATGCAGGTGATCGTGATCATGCGCGATCGCGGCGGTGGACAGGAGAAGCAGCGGCAGCAGAGCCGTCGAACGCGACATGCAGGACCTTTCGGGGAAATGGTGTGGCACAGGCGTATCACGCCATCTGGGCCGATCAACCCCGGCCATGACGCACTGTCCCGGTTTTTCGTGGCCAGCCCGGTGGTCGCAGCGGGTGCGCGCGGCTATATTCCCGTCATGGACATTCAGCGCAGCGCCGCCCAGCCCAGCATCACCCCCGCCGCCATCCGGCGCGAGGATTACAGCCCCCCCGCCTGGGAGGTGCCGCAGATCGCGCTGGACTTCGCACTGGACCCCGCCGACACCCGCGTCCACGCCGCGCTGACCGTCACGCGCAGCGGCCCGCATGACGAACCCCTGCGGCTCGACGGTGCCGGGCAGACGCCGCTGTCGGTCAAGGTCGATGGCGTTGCGGTCAACGACTGGCGGATCGAAGGCGAGCAATTGGTCGTGCCGCTCACCGGCGATTCCCATGTCGTCGAGACCGAGGTGTCGATCGCGCCCGAAAGCAACACCCAGTTGATGGGTCTCTATGCCTCGGGCGGCAATCTCTGCACCCAGTGCGAGGCGGAAGGGTTTCGCCGCATCACTTGGTTCCCCGACCGGCCCGATGTGCTGAGCGTCTACCGCGTGCGGATGACGGCGGATCAGGGGCGTTACCCGGTGCTGCTCGCCAATGGTGATCCGATTGCCCAGGGCGACAATGGCGACGGCACGCATTGGGCCGAGTGGCACGATCCCTTCCCCAAGCCCTCCTATCTGTTCGCGCTGGTCGCGGGCGATCTGGCGGTCAACGCCTCGACCTTCACCACGATGAGCGGGCGCGAGGTGCGCTTAGGCATCTGGGTGCGCGCCGCCGACATCGCCAAGACCGACCATGCGCTCCACGCGCTGAAGCTGTCGATGGCGTGGGACGAGCGCGTCTATGGCCGCGAATATGATCTCGACGTGTTCAACATCGTCGCGGTCGACGATTTCAACTTCGGCGCGATGGAGAATAAGGGGCTGAACATTTTCAACAGCCGCTACATCCTGGCCGACCCCGACACCGCGACCGATTACGATTATGACGCGATCGCCGCCGTCGTCGCGCATGAATATTTCCACAACTGGTCGGGCAACCGGATCACCTGCCGCGACTGGTTCCAGCTTTCCCTGAAGGAAGGCTTCACCGTCTATCGCGACCAGTGTTTCTCCGCCGACCAAGGATCGGCGGCGGTCAAGCGGATCGAGGATGTGCGCGGCCTGCGCGCCAGCCAGTTCCCCGAGGATTCCGGCCCGCTCGCCCATCCGGTGCGCCCCGAAAGCTATATCGAGATCAGCAACTTCTACACGGCGACCATCTATAACAAGGGCGCCGAGCTGATCCGCATGATGGCGACCATGTTGGGGCCGGTGAAGTTCCGCGCCGCCACCGACCTGTATTTCCACCGCTTCGACGGCACGGCCGCCACCTGCGAGGATTTCGTCGCCTGCATGGAGGAAGCGGGCGGTGTCGACCTATCGCAATTCCGCCTCTGGTATTCCCAGGCGGGCACGCCGCGTGTCTCGGCAGGCCTGTCCCACGAACCCGGCGGGGGCCGCGCCGAGCTGCGCCTCGCCCAGCATGTTCCCGCCACGCCGGGGCAGACCATGAAGCAGCCGATGCTGCTGCCGCTTAAGGTCCGTCTGTTCGGCGCGGAAACCGGCCGCCCGCTGACCGACGAGACGCTGGTCCTGCTCGACCAGGTGGCCGAGACGATCGTGTTCGAGGCCATCACCGAGCGTCCCGTCCTGTCGATCAATCGCGGCTTTTCCGCCCCCATCGTGGTCGAGAGCGACCGCACGGCCGAGGACCTGGCCTTCCTGTCGGCGCATGACGACGACCCCTTCGCCCGGTACGAGGCGATGCAGCAGCTGATGCTCGACACGCTGGTCGCGGGCACGATCCATGGCGAGATGAAGGGCAAGGCGGTGATCGACGCCGTCACCCGCACGCTGCAGGCCGAGGGGCTGGAAACCGCCTTCCTCGCCGAGGCGGTGCTGCTGCCGTCGGAGAATTTCATCGGCGACCAGCTCGCCACGGTCGACCCGGACGCGATCCATGCCGCGCGCGAGGCGCTGCGCACGCAACTGGGCCAGGCGCTGCTGCCGACTTGGCGGCGGCTTTATGCCGAGCTGGCGCAGGGTTCTTACGTCTATTCGCCCGAGGCCAAGGGGCGGCGGCGCCTGCGCAACGTCGCGCTCGGCTATATCGCGGCCAGCGGTGCGGAAGACGCCGCTGCGCTGGCCTTCGCGCAGTTCGAGGCGGCCGACAATATGACCGACCGGCAGGCGGCGCTGACCACGCTGGTCAACTCCGACGCGCCCGAGCGCGAAGAGGCGCTGGCGCGTTTCCATGCGCGCTATGCCGGTAACGGGCTGGTCCTCGACAAATGGTTCCAGACCCAGGCACTGTCTTCCCGCAGCGACACCGGCGCGGTGGTGGAGCGGCTGGTCCGACATCCCGACTTCACGCTCGCCAACCCCAATCGGGCGCGGGCGGTGCTGGGGGCGTTCGGGGTGAACCAGCGCGCGTTCAACGCCGCCGACGGTTCGGGCTATCGCTTCCTGTCCGAGCAGTTGATCGCGCTCGACCGGCTCAACCCGCAGACCGCCGCCAAGCTGCTGCCGCCGCTCGGCCGCTGGCGCCGGTTCGACGCCAAGCGCTCGGCCCTGATGCGCGCCGAGCTGGTGCGGATCGTCGAGACGCCGGGTCTGTCGAAGGATCTGTTCGAGCAGGCGTCGAAGAGCATCGATTGATCCTCCCCGGCACGGGGAGGGGGACCGCCCGCAGGGCGGTGGAGGGGGCTTTCCTCATAGGAACGTCCTTGCGGCACTCCCCCTCCACCATGCTGCGCATGGTCCCCCTCCCCTTTCAGGGGAGGATTATTCGGCCTTCAAAAACCCTTCCATCACGATCCAGCGATAAAAGGCGTCGAACCAGCCAGTGCTGGTCGTCTTCTTCGGATACATGCCGAAGCCGTGGCCGCCCTGGCCGTAGAGATGGAACTCGACCGGCTTCTTCGCGGCCATCCACTGGTCGATCAGACCGAAGCCCTTGCCCGCGAACAGCGGATCGTCGGCGGCGATCGCGGCGAACATCGGCGGCGCGTCGGCGGGCACCGTCATCGGCTGGAGCGGGCCATAGATGTCGCCGATAAAGGCGGGCTTGGCCTGACCGTCGAGGACGGTCGCGACGGTCAGCATCGCTCCCGCCGAAAAGCCGACCATGCCGATGCGGGTCGGATCGACCTTCCACTCGCCCGCCCGCTGGCGGACCAGTGCGAAGGCGGCGCGGGAATCGGCGATCTGGGGCGCGAGGCCCTTCAACGCCTCCTCCGGGTTCGGCCGCGCGGCGGGGCGCGCTACGCTGGAGAACATCGCCGCCATCGACTTTTCGAACTCGCCCATATCGGCGGGCGTCTGGTTCAGCCGGTATTTCAGGACGAAGGCCGCAATGCCGCGATCGGCCAGCGCCTTGGCCACGTCCCAGCCTTCATTCTGCATCGACAGGGTACGGAAACCGCCGCCAGGCGCGACGATGACGGCGGCACCGGTCGCCTTGGCGGGATCGGGCAGGAAGGGGGTGAGCGTCGCCTCCGTCACGTTGCGGGCGAACACGCTGTTATACTGGCTGTGCCAGCTTTCCCTGTTCTTCGCACCCGGCAACGGTCCAGTGTTCAGCGGAATGGCGGTCGGCTGTGCGGGTATGGCGATCGGGGCCATCTTGTCGGCCTGCGCCATGGCGGGTGCCGCCACCGAGAGCGTTAGCAAAGCGGCCAGCGCATGGCCGGCCCAGCGTTTGGACTTCATATCCCCTCCTGTCCTCCGTGGGTTATGTCCCTACGGTCGGACGAGGATGGTACGCTTCGCGGCGCAGGGCGCAAGGGGTAATGTTAAGGCTAACAAGGAAGTGTGGGCTTCGACTTCGCTCAGCCTGAACGGCTTTTGGTATCCAGCCTTATTTCCCCCAACCTCCGTTCAGCCTGAGCGAAGTCGAAGGCCAAGGGGAACCCTCAGAACAACCGTCCCCCATTGGGCACAGGCGAGTCCGGCGCGATCAGCACCACCTGCCCCTCCGCATCGGGAAAGCCCAGGGTCAGCACCTCGGACATCATCGGCCCGATCTGGCGCGGCGGAAAATTGACCACCGCCGCCACCTGCCGCCCGACCAGGGTCTCCGGCGTATAATGCCGCGTGATCTGCGCCGAGGAGCGCTTCACACCGATCACATCGCCGAAATCGATGGTCAACTTGATGGCGGGCTTGCGCGCTTCGGGGAAAGGTTCGGCGGCGATGACGGTGCCGACACGGATGTCGACCGCCAGGAAATCCTCGATCCCGATGCGCTCGGAGGGCGTGGGGACGGGGGCGTCAGAAGTCGACATTGTCGTAATGCGACGGCGGGGTGACCATCTCCATCCGCTCGGACAGCAGCGGGCGGAAGGAGGGGCGGCTCTTCAGCCCGCGATACCAGCGCGCGGTCTGCTCATGCCCCTTCCAGTCGATGCCGCCCAGATAATCGGCGACCGAAATCTGCGCCGCCGCCGCCAGATCGGCGAGACTCATCGTCGCCCCGCCCAACCAGTTGCGATGGTCGAGCAGATAATCGGTATAGTCGAGATGCCCGACCGCCGCCTTCATCGCCTCGCGAAGACCCTTGGCATCGGGGCTGCCGGTGCGTGCGACGCGCTTGACCATGCGTTCGTGGAGCAAGGGGCCGGTCACGTCCTGATAGAAATGCGTGTCGAACCACGTCACCAGCCGCCGGATCTCGGCGCGGCCGACGGCGGTGCCGTTGATCATCGCCGATTTTTCGACCGTCTCCTCGAAAAACTCACTGATCGCCATCGAGTCGACCAGCAGCACGCCGCGCTCCTCGTCGACCATCACCGGGGTTTGCCCGGCGGGGTTCATGTCGAGAAACTCGTCGCGCCGCTGCCATGGCGACTCGCGCACCAACTCGTATCCGACGCCCTTCTCGCCCAGCAACAGCCGGACCTTGCGCGAAAAGGGACAGAGCGGGAATTGGTAGAGTTGCCACATGCCGCCCACTTAAGCGGGCGGGACGCACGACGCCAACCCCGATGGCGCGCTTTTCACCCTTTCCCGCGCGCAGGGCGGCGCTTTCATCATTTTCCGCGCGCAGGGCGACGCAGGCGCCGCTGCCCAAGCACGACACCGCTGATCGACAGGACCAGGCCGGCCAGCGACCAGAGCCACATCCAGCCGGTCCAGACCCAGTAATGCGCCGTCAACCAAGGCCAATCCCAGGTGTGGAGCAGCGTATAGACCCAGCGATAGGCGCGCCGCGTGCCGTCCTGCCGCTCGACGAGCGCGCCGCTGACGGGATCGATATAGAGCCAGGTCGCCGCCGCATCGTCGAACCGCAACCGCCAGAGCGGCAGTCGCGTGGCATCGGTCCAATAGAAGTTGGGTCGCGCCAGCCACTCGCGCGCCACCCGCCGTCCGCCGGGCACCAGCATCGCCGCGCGCAACGGATCGGCGGCTTGAGCGGGGGCCAGCGTCGCCTGGTCCACCCAGTGCGGATGCGGCGCGGCGCGATCGATCGCGATCCGCGCGAACCCCGCGTCCCCGCTCCACTCGACGGTGCGCGCATCCGGTGCGATCCGGGCCAGCCGATCGAGGTCGTGCGGCTGCCCCGCCCGTCCGGCATAGGCCCGCATCGCCGCCGCAGGCGCCTCGCCCCCGGCAAAGGCGTGCCCCGGATCGACCGACAGCCAGCCGCTGACGATCCAGGTCGTCAGCATCGCAGCCCCCGCCAGCCCGCTGACATGATGCCAGAGCATCCAGCCGCGATAGGGCGTCATCCGCCCGCCCCGATAGCGCCGCCGCCCCACCCGCAGTCGCAATATGCCGATCCACAGGCCGGTCAGTGCGACCGCGATGCACGGGCCCGCCACCCACATCACCGCCTGCCGCCAAGTCTCCCGGTCGCGGCGCAACACGGTCGGGTAGATCCAGTGCGGGACCGAGCCCAGCCAGTTCCAGACACGCTGCCCCCGCGTCGTCCGCTGCACCGGCTGGCCGGTAAGGCTGGAAATATAGAATTCGGTCCCCGCCGCATCGGCCAGCGCGACCTTCCACAAGGGGCGATGCCGGTCGAAGCCGTTCGCCACCGTCCATTGGTCGTCCACGATCCGCTCGACATGGCGAACCGAGCCCGCAAACCGGGTGGCGACGCGTGCGGCGAGGGCGGCATCGACGGGAGCGACCGCTCCGCCGCCCGCCGACAGGATGCGGGTGTCGCCATCGCGGCTCTCGATCCGCCAGACCGGTGCGGCGTCGCGCATCTCCAGCGTGATCCGCCGGGCATCGGGCGCCACGGGCGGTCGGCCGACCCGCGCCCAGTCGATCGGTTGCGCGCCCTTCCAACTCTCCGCCGGTTTGAGCGACGGATAGGGCACATAGAGCATCACCAGCCCGCTGGCGAACCACATGGCGAAGAACAGGCAGGTGACGATCCCGACCCAGCGATGGGTGAGGAAGGCGAGCCGCAAGCCCGCCTTCCCCCAGGACCGGTCAGAACCCGGCACGGACGCCGATGTCCAGCGCGCGCGGGCGACCCAATATCCATTGCTGGTCGCCATACGCCGTCACCGCATAGGGTTTGTCGAACAGGTTATAGACACGGACATCGACCGCCAGATGCGGCGTCAGCGCATAGGACAAGGTCGTGTCCACCGTCGCATAGCCGGGGATGCGGAACGCCTCGCCATTGTCGGAAAAGCGACGCCCGACATAACGCAGCCCGGCGCGCGCCTGCAGCTTCGCCGAGGCATCCCAGCGCAGCCAGAGATTGGCCAGCACCTCGGGCACGTTCGGCGGGGTGCGGCCGCTATAATCCACGCCGCCGGAGCGGAAATCGTCGAACCGCGCATCCAGTAGCGTGCCGTTTGCGTCGATCCCGAAGCCCTGCGGCAGATCGAGCGTCACCGCCGCCTCGACGCCCTGCGACGATCGCTGCCCGACCTGCTCGACGGGGCTCGCCAGCGTGCGCTGGGCGAGAAGCCCGGTCTTGACGATTCGATAGGCCGCCAGCGTGGCGGTGCCATGGCCGTTCGCGAACAGCCACTTGGCCCCCGCCTCGACCTGATTTCCGCGCGCGTTGCTATACTGCACCTGCCCGGTCGATACGGTGGTCAGCGTGCCCAGCGGATCGACGCCCGTAGCATATTGCGCATAGAGCGACAGGGTCGGCACCGGTTGATAGACCAGCCCCGCGCGCCATGTCGCGTTGCGGAACGTCTTTTCCAGCACGAAGCGATCCGGCATGGCGACGGTCCAACGACGGACATTGTCCACCTCGTAACGGACGCCGCCGACCACCGACCATTTCGGGCCGAGCGTCACCCGATCTTCGGCAAACACCGCCAGCGCGGTGGTGCGGGTGCGGTAGCGCGGGGCGATTCCCTGCGTATCGAGGAAACGGCCGGGATCGAAGGCGAAGGGATCGACCGCATCGACCTGCTCGACCGAGCCGAAGTCGTTCTCATGGGTGAAGCGGACCAGATTGGCGTCCACCCCGACGACCAGCGCGTTGGCGATGCCCGGCGCGAGTCCCGTGCGCCACGTCACGCTGGCTTGATCGCCCCATTGGGTCAGGTCGTGGCGGATGCCGTAATTGCTGCTCCGCCGGATCGTGGCCGGAATGCCCGTCGATCCGTCCGCGCACGCGCCGCTCGCAACGACCCAGCAATAATTCTCCAGGTTGCGCCAGAAACGGTCGCTGGTCAGGACATAGGCGATGTTGGACAAACTGACCGCATTGCTCGGCGTCCAGTCGACCCGGATCGAGGCGCGGTCGTCGCGGAACCGCATCCGCCCGTCGCCGACATTATAGTTGCGGTCCCGCACCCGAAGGTCGAGCCGCCCGTCGATCAGCGGGGTGCCGAAATAGGTCATGGGCCGCTGGTCGCCATGATCGCCGCGCACCGTCACCGCCAGTTCGGAGGACGGCGTCCAGCGCAGCGTCCCCGACAGCGCGACACTGTCCGAACGCCCCCGATCGACATAACCGTCCGACCGGCGATAGCTGGCATCCACGCGGTAGCCGAGGGTCGGGGTCAGCGGCCCGCCCTGCCCGGCGGCGGCGCGGAAACTGTCCTGCCCGCCATAGCCGATCTCGGCCTGGCCATGGGTCTGCGCACTGGGCGCGCGCATCACGGCATTGACCGCGCCGCCCAGTGCGCCCTGCCCGTAAAGGACCGAGGCAGGGCCGCCCAGTACGTCGATCCGCTCGACCATCCAGGGATCGGTCGGAAAGGTGATCGTCCCCGCCGCCGGGAACAACCGCACGCCGTCGACCAGTTGCAGCACCGATCCCTGCCCCGAAAAGCCGCGCGCGGCCAGCGCGGTGCCGCCATTGCCCGGATTGGCGACGCTCGACAGGCCGGGCGCACGCGTCTCCGCCTCGACGATCGACACATCGCCGCGCGCGCGGATCGTACCGCCATCGAGCGAGGCGATGCTGGCGGGCGTCTCCAGCGGTGTCAGGCCCAGGCGACTGCCGGTGGCATTGGGTGTGTCGAGCGCCTGTTTCTCCCGCGTGCCGATCACCAGCACGGTGGCGTCGCCCCCCTGCTCCTCGGCCTTTTGCGCCCCTGCCTGCGCCGCCCCCAGCAGAAGCGCCGCGCCACCCCACAGGACCATAGGGACCTGTCTGAATCTGTTACGATATATCATTTCAAAGCCCATAGCGTCTTGTCGCGAACAAGCCGAGGCCTTGCCGCCCGATTTCGGGCAGCCAGGTGCCCTGCGTGCGGCACGCCGTTTTCCGCATTCCACAGGGCCACCCATGCGCCTCCGCCACTTATGGCGTCGCTCGTCGGAACAGACCTAGCCTCGACCATCCCCTGGACCGGGCATGAGCGACCTGACGCCGGCAGGTCTCCTGGCTCACGGGTCGTCGCGGACGGATGCGCCTTCCCAGGTTGCCCCAGTGGCTGGATCGCGCCCATGGCCGATCCGTGCATCGCCGCTCACCGCTTACAGTTGCAGGGACAGCCGCGGATTTAGGGCCTGCGCCCCTCACCGTGTTCCCTTTTAATCTCCCTTGTCGGGAGAACCGGCGCGATCATATCGCCGGATCATTCCGGCCCCGTATCGCTACGCGGCGGCGATGGAGGGCGTCAAGCGGGATGAGGTCGCGGCGTCCTTGCGCTATGGCGGCGGCATGGCACGCAGGAACCGTTATCTGATCGCGACGATGCCCGATGGCTATGTGAAGACGATCGGCCCGACATCGCAGCCCTTCACCCATTATTGGCGGATCGTCGCCGATCTGGGCGGGGGCAGGACAGAAGTCTTCTGGGGCCATGCCAAGTCGCGCAAGGCGGCGATGGCGAACGATGCCGCCATGGCGGAAGCGGTGCGACAGCGCGGCTGGGTCGGGTATCGCTTCGAGGTCGTCGAACTGGTCGAGGCGGATGCGCCGCCTGAAACCATGAAGAAATCCTCGCCTGGTAGGGGAGGTGGCAGGGCGAAGCCCTGACGGAGGGAGGTCGCCCTCTCGAGAGCAGGACACCCCTCCACCATCCTGCGGATGGTCCTCCCCCCTGCAGGGGAGGAATGATCAGAATTTACTTCTTGGGCTTGTCCTGGCCCGAGGCGTCGGACACCGCCGCACCGGCCGAACGCAGGTCGCGGCCCGCGCCGTTCACGGTGTTGCAGGCCGACAGGGTCAGGACGGCGAACAGGGTAGCACCCAGAGCGATCTTCTTGGTCATGACGATCTCCTCGAAAAGGGGATGCGGCGGGCCCGGTACGCCGGCCCGCCGCGGGTACTCAGCGCAGACGACGGCGGCTGGCCGCCGTTGCGCCAAAGGCGGAGGCACCGGCGCCGACTAGCAGCGCGAGCACCAGGAGGAACGAGGTCTTGGCACCGGCCCCGGCGGCGGCATCGGCGGCCTGCTTGGCCTTGGCGACCGCTTCGTTCTTGGTCTGAACGAAGTCGGCCTCGGCCTGACTCACCTGGGCGCGCCGCGCGGCCGCGACCGACCGATCGGTGGCGTCGCCGATCCGCTCGCGCGCTTCCTCAATCAGGCTGGGGGTGGCATCCGCCACCTCGCCCGCGACAGACTGGGCACGACCGAAAAGATGCTCCGCGCTGCCCGCAACCTGATCGGTGACGCCCGCCACCTTCCAGTCGCGGCTGTCGACCGCATCGCCGATCGTCTTTTCCAGCTTGCCACCGAAATGGCGCGCATTGCCGTGCAGTGCATGCGTGCTCATCATTCGTTTCCGAAAATGCAAGGAAAGGGCGTCAGGGAGCCACGCCGCAGGTGGCGGCGGCCTTGCCGACTTCCAGTGCGATCTTCGGGTCCTTGATCTCGCCCGCGACCCGGATCAGATCGCCTGCGGTCAGCTGGCCGGGATTGGGATCGTCACGGCGATAGGCCGCGGCGGCATTACCAAGCTGTTGCAACTGCCCCAGCGACAGGTTGCGCTCCAGCCGCTGGCCGACACAGGTCGAACGTTGGCTGTCCAGGCCATAGCGCTCCAGCCCGGTGGCGATCCGCGTCGAGGGCGGGGTGCACGCCACCGCGACGAGCGCGATGCCGATACTTGCGAGGATTTTGGCCACCCGGTTGCTCCCATGCGACCGGCGGCGAAATGCGACCGATCTGGCCGGGTACAACTTATGATAAGTTAAGCCGTTCCTGGTATTTTTGCAGGAATGGTTGGTAGTCTTGGACCAGTTTCGAGCCGCTGGCGGGCATATGCGCCGGGATGCCTGCACCATCACGCCATTGATGAACGTGGCGGCACCGCAAAGGATTTCATCGACAAGCCTCTGTCTTGACGACGTTTTTTGCCAAACCGCCTTGTGTGATCCGGCCATAAACGGCACCTTCCCCTCTCCGACATGGTCGAAATGAACCAACGGATGACGAGGGAGGATGATCGATGAAGCTCCTGTTGGCGGCTGCCTTAACGGTGACGATGGCCGCGTCCATGGCCCCTGCTCAGACCACGCCTCAAACCGCCCCACCGGCGGTAATCGAGGATTTTCGCCCCTCCTCGCTCAACCAGCCTGGCCAGTCTTATCCGCAGGTCAATTCGCAGGGCTATGCCCGTTTCCGCATCACCGCCCCCGATGCCAAGGCGGTGAAGGTCAGCCTGGGGTTGGGCGGACGCGGCGGCACCGTCCTGACCAAAGCCCCCGACGGCAGTTGGACGGGAACGTCGGAAGGCCCGCTCGACGAGGGATTTCATTATTACCATCTGACGGTCGATGGCGGCACCTTCAACGATCCGGGGACGCTGAACTTCTATGGCTCGACCCGCTGGGAAAGCGGCATCGAGATCCCGGCGCATGACGCGGATTTCTATGCGCTGAAGGATGTGCCGCATGGCCGGGTCGAACAAATTCTGTTCCCGTCGCCCAGCACCGGCACGCCGCGACGTGCTTTCGTCTACACCCCGCCCGGCTATGACCGGAACACGCGCGATCGCTATCCGGTGCTGTATCTCCAGCATGGTTGGGGCGAGGATGAAACCGCTTGGTCCAATCAGGGCCATGCCAACCTCATCATGGACAATCTGATCGCGGCCGGAAAGACGCGGCCGTTCCTGATCGTCATGACCTATGGCATGACCAACACCATTCGCCCCGGCGCGCCCGGCGGTCTGGCGAGTTTCGACATCCGCCCCTTCCAGACCGTGCTGCTGGACGAGTTGATCCCCTATGTCGACGGGCATTACCGCACCCTGTCCGACCAGCGCCACCGCGCCATGGCCGGGCTCTCGATGGGCGGCTTCGAGACGAAGCTGATCGCGCCCAGGCATCTCGACCGTTTCGCCTATATCGGTCTGCTCAGCGGCGGCACCATGTCGCCGGAGGATGTGAAGGCCACGCCGGGCTATCACGACAAGGTGAAACTCACCTTTGTCAGCTTCGGCAGCCGCGAATTGGAGGGAGGGCGCAGCGGCCCGCCCGGTGGCCCAGGCAGCGACCCCCGCGCCAATGCCGCCGCGCTGACGGCAGCCGGGATCAGGAATGTCTTCTACGTCTCGGAGGGCACGGGCCACGAGTTCCAGACGTGGCGGCGCAGTCTGCAGGCGATGGCACCGCTGCTGTTCCGGGATTGAGGTGATGGGACGGCGGTCATACGGACCGCCGCCCCTTTCGGATCGTCAGTTCCGCAGGCTGTCGGGCACGATCCCGCCATTTTCGGCGAGCTTGGCCATCACCGCCTTGTGAAGCGCAATATTCTGCTCGGCCGAACCGTCCTCGGCGGCATGCACGCCCAGTTCGTTGGCCAGTTCCTTGCGTGCCGACAGGCTCGAATCCAGGTCGAGCAGTTTCAGCAGATCGACGATCGAGCTCTGATAATTGCCCCCGCCGTCCTTCATCGACGCCATTTCCGACAGGACCGCACCGACATCGACATTCTGCGGTGCCGGGGTCGGGGCCGCGACGGGGGCCGGAGTCGGTGCGGGTGCAGCGGCCGGTGCGGGTTGTGCCTGGACCGGGGCAGGTGACGGTGCAGGCGCGGCTTCGGCCTTGCTGCCATGGTGGAATATCTTGTTCAGGATATTGCCGAAAATGCTCATCGGGTGGTTCCTTCGCTGATCGGATGCGACGATGCCCGCTCTAACGACGGAAGCGCCTTGCGGGTCCGCTCCTTCAACGAGATGGCCTCTGCGGGAACGTCATCGCCCGACAGACGCTTAGACAGCATCTGTCGTCATTTCAGGGGTTTGCCATGACCATTCGTTCGACCTTCATTGCGACCACCGCCTTACTTGCACTGGCGGCCTGTGGCCAGAAGCAGGACAATTCGTCGACCTACACGACGAATAGCGCCGATACGTATAACCAAGCGGATGCGTCCGCCCCCGCCCCGGTACAAACCCCTGCCACAAGTGCGGCGCAGAGCTTCGTGAACACCGCCGCGGCCAGCGACGCCTTCGAGATCGAGACGTCCAGGCTCGCGCTCACCAATGGCGCTTCGGCCTCGGTGAAGTCCTATGCCCAGAAGATGATCGACGCCCATACCGGCTCGACCGCCAAGCTGAAGACGCTGACCAGCGGGATGAACCCGGCGATGACGCCCGATGCGACGCTGAACGCGCAGCAGCAGGCGACGCTGGACCAGTTGAAGTCGCTGAACGGCAAGGCCTTTGACGCGGCGTATATCGCTGCGCAGACGTCTGGGCATCAGCAGACGCTGGATGCGCTGAGGGGGTATGCGACGACGGGCGACGTGCCGGCGCTGAAGAGCTTTGCGAGCGAGTTGGTCCCGACGGTGACGGCGCATCTGAACATGGCGAAGGGCTTGAAGGCTTAAGCCCGTTCAGGCGACCGCTTGATCGAGCAGCGGATGGGCCGGAGGGAGAGACGTGGCAATGGTCATGTCCCTCCCTTTTCACATGGACGAGGAGAGGCGCAGCGACGCGCATAGGCGTCGCCATCCGGCGCGAGGGTCTTGGGGCATGGTTCTGCCCGACCGGCGATATTTCCCCTTGCCTCCATTCAGCCTGAGCGAAGTCGAAGGCCATAGGGACGGGGTTGTTGCGGGGCGTTGAGATACGCCGGACGCCATGCTGGTGCTGCTATGGTTCACGGGCAAGCAGCGGGTGCGATGTCGGTGGCGTATGCGATAAACGACAACGCCGCCCGTGAGGGCGGCGTGTCGAGTTCTATAGCGGTGGTTGCGGGGGCAGGATTTGAACCTGCGGCCTTCAGGTTATGAGCCTGACGAGCTACCGGGCTGCTCCACCCCGCGACGCTGTGGAAGGTGGTGAGACAAGTGAATGGGTTTTTGTATTCGCGGGCTGTAATGCCTGGCGACGCCCTACTCTTCCACTGCTTGAGCAGTAGTACCATTGGCGCAGTCGGGTTTCACGGCCGAGTTCGGGATGGGATCGGGTGGGACACCGACGCTATGGCCACCAGGCAATAGAGTCCGCGAATACTGACCCTCGAGGGTTGGCTCGAGGGTGATGGGTATAAAATCGATGCTGTGCACTGGCTTGTATGATGACCGCACCCTGCCATCTAGCCCAGGGCTGATGGTGGGGGTGTGGAGCTCTCAAGCGCGAATAGGACAATTAGTATCGGTTAGCTCCATGCGTTACCGCACTTCCACATCCGATCTATCGAGGTCGTGGTCTTCGACCGTCCTGAGAAATCTTATCTTGAGGGAGGCTTCCCGCTTAGATGCTTTCAGCGGTTATCCCGTCCGTACATAGCTACCCTGCTGCGCCGTTGGCACGACGACAGGTACACCAGAGGTACGTTCAACCCGGTCCTCTCGTACTAGGGTCAACTCCTCTCAAATTTCGACGCCCACGGCAGATAGGGACCAAACTGTCTCGCGACGTTCTGAACCCAGCTCACGTACCACTTTAATTGGCGAACAGCCAAACCCTTGGGACCTGCTCCAGCCCCAGGATGTGATGAGCCGACATCGAGGTGCCAAACAACCCCGTCGATATGAGCTCTTGGGGGTTATCAGCCTGTTATCCCCGGCGTACCTTTTATCCGTTGAGCGATGGCCCTTCCACGAGGGACCACCGGATCACTATGACCGACTTTCGTCTCTGCTCGACTTGTCAGTCTCGCAGTCAGGCTGGCTTATGCCATTGCACTCTAACAGCCGGTTTCCAACCGGCCTGAGCCAACCTTCGCGCGCCTCCGTTACTCTTTAGGAGGCGACCGCCCCAGTCAAACTACCCGCCACAGAGGGTCCCTGTACCGGTTTCACGGTACGAGGTTAGACATTAAACAACAACAGGGTGGTATTTCACCTATGGCTCCACATCGGCTGGCGCCAATGCTTCAAAGCCTCCCACCTATGCTACACAGTTCTTGTCCAATGCCACTCTGAAGCTGCAGTAAAGGTGCACGGGGTCTTTCCGTCTAACCGCGGGTACTCCGCATCTTCACGGAGAATTCAATTTCGCTGAGCATGTCCTGGAGACAGTGGGGAAGTCGTTACGCCATTCGTGCAGGTCGGAACTTACCCGACAAGGAATTTCGCTACCTTAGGACCGTTATAGTTACGGCCGCCGTTTACCTGGGCTTCATTTCAGAGCTTGCACTCCTCCACTTAACCTTCAGGCACCGGGCAGGCGTCAGGCCCTATACGTCGTCTTGAAGCCGACTTAGCAGAGCCCTGTGTTTTTGCTAAACAGTCGCTACCCCCTGGCCTGTGCCCCCCATGAGAGCTTGCGCTTACATGGGGCCTCCTTCTTCCGAAGGTACGGAGGCAATTTGCCGAGTTCCTTCAGGACACTTCTCTCAAGCGCCTTGGTATACTCTACCTGACCACCTGTGTCGGTTTCGGGTACGGTCTATACGGTGGGGCTATTTCCCGGGACAGTTTCGAAGCCTGACCAATCCGATAAGGTCAGACAACACACACCATCCGTCACACACCACCAGGCCCACGAATATTAACGTGGTTCCCATCGACTACCCCCTTCGGGCTCGTCTTAGGGGCCGGCTCACCCTGCGCGGATTAGCCTTGCGCAGGAACCCTTGGTCTTTCGGCGAGAGGGCATCTCACCCTCTTTATCGCTACTCATGTCTGCATTCGCACTTCCGATACCTCCACGACCCATTACCAGATCGCTTCGCAGGCTTACGGAACGCTCCGCTACCGCGTACACGAAAGTGTACACCCTAAGCTTCGGTGCGTGTCTTGAGCCCCGTTACATCTTCGCCGCAGAAACCCTTGTTTAGACCAGTGAGCTGTTACGCTTTCTTTAAAGGATGGCTGCTTCTAAGCCAACCTCCTGGTTGTTTTGGGATTTCCACATGCTTTCCCACTTAGACACGACTTGGGGACCTTAGCTGTAGGTCAGGGCTGTTTCCCTTTTGACGACGGACCTTAGCACCCGCCGTCTGTCTCCCGAGTATCACTCATAGGTATTCGGAGTTTGGTTAGTATTGGTAGATCTCGCGACCCCCGCAACCATCCAGTGCTCTACCCCCTATGGTGTCCGCTCGAGGCACTACCTCAATAGTTTTCGCGGAGAACCAGCTATTTCCCGGCTTGATTGGCCTTTCACCCCTAAGCACAACTCATCCGGTAACTTTTCAACGTTAATCGGTTCGGACCTCCAGTGCGTGTTACCGCACCTTCATCCTGGTCATGCATAGATCGCCGGGTTTCGGGTCTAATACTTCAAACTAAGTCGCCCTATTCAGACTCGCTTTCGCTGCGCCTACACCTATCGGCTTAAGCTTGCTTGAAACATTAAGTCACAGACCCATTATGCAAGAGGTACGCAGTCACCCCATAAAGAGGCTCCTACTGCTTGTAGGCAATCCGTTTCAGGTACTGTTTCACTCCCCTCATCGGGGTGCTTTTCACCTTTCCCTCACGGTACTAGTTCGCTATCGGTCATGTACGAGTATTTAGGCTTGGAGGGTGGTCCCCCCATGTTCAGACAGGATTACACGTGTCCCGCCCTACTCGAGTCCTGATACATCACTTTCGCATACGGGACTGTCACCCGCTATGGTGCTACTTTCCAGAAGCTTCTGCTAGTTGAATATCAGGCACTGGCCTGGTCCGCGTTCGCTCGCCACTACTAACGGAATCTCGGTTGATGTCTTT
>NZ_CM168044.1:2540000-3072500 GCF_057004845.1 Sphingomonas sp. SphC10 | reverse complement strand
GGCGCCGCTGTTGAGCTGGATCGCGCTGGGACAGTTGTTCTTCGCCGCCGTGCCGCTGCACTTCGAGCTTCCCATCCTGCTGGGACATATCCGGCGGCTGATCGTCGCCAATGCGCTAGATACGATCGCGTCGATCGGGCTGCTGATCCTGGGGGCGACGGTCAGCCTGGAATGGGCGGCGATATCGCGCATCGGCTATGGGATTGTGTGGTTCGTGCTTTACGCCACGCTGATGAAGCCGCTGACCGGCTTTGCCTGGCGGGGGATGGCCAAAGTCTATGCGCAGAGCCTGATCGCCACGCTGGCGACGGTCGCGCCGCTGCTGGCCGTCTATCGCTGGGTCGCATCGCCCGAGACCGTCGGCTTCATGCTGTTGAGCGTGAGCGCGGCGGCGGGCGTGCTGGCCTGGCTGACGGTCGTCTATGCGGTGCGCCACCCGGTCCGGCGCGAGATCGATGCGATCGCCGGGGGCATCTGGGCCAAGCTGCCGGTCGGGCGGTTGCGCCGGGCGGGGTAAGGTCTGCCCCGCTTGTGAAGCGGCCCCCCGTTGCCCATAGTCGGCCCATGTCCCCGCCCCCACCCGGACTCGACGATCCCGAACAGGCGGCCTTTGCCTGGGCGCGGTTCCGCATGTTGATGGCGTGGATGACGGTTGCCGCCGCCGTCGCGGTGGCCTTCGCGATGATCGCGCTGGCCGAGGTCTATGGCCCGCTCAACGGAGTGACGATGCTGGGGGTGATTGGCGGGATCGGCGGCATGGTGATGCTGACCGGTGCGCTGATGGGGCTGGTCTTCCTCAGCTCGGGCACCGGGCATGACGAGGATGTCGACCGGCGACCATAAAAAACCGGCCCCCGCGAGCATCGCGAAGGCCGGTCCTTTATCCATCGAAAGCGTGGAAGGCGATCAGCCCGCCGCCGCCTCCGGCTCCACCGGCGCCGCCGCGCGGACGCGACGACGGCGGGGCTTTTCCTCAGGGGCCGCTTCCGCCTCGGGCGCAGCGCTCAGGGCCGGGGGCAGGCGATCGGCGTCGAAGCCGGTCTGCTCGCCCGTATCCTGCACCTCGGCGGGACGCTCGCGACGCGGACGGCCGCGACGACGGGGGGCTTCCTCCTCGGCCTGCGGGACCGAAGCGACCTCGGGGGTGATGACGGGCGCGGTCACGACCGGCTGCGCATCCTCGACCATGGCGGGCTGTTCGGCACGCATCGGGCGGCGATCCTCGCGCGGCTCACGGCGCGGGCGATCGTCGCGGTCGCGCCGGGGACGCTCTTCGCGCTGCTGATTGTCGCGCGCATAGGCTTCGCGCGGCTGGTTGTCGCGCTGGCTGTCCCTGGGCTGACGCTCACGACGCGGCTGTTCGATCTCGCCCTGCTGCTCGCCGGGACGGATGGGATCGCCCTCGTCGCCATAATCCTCGGCGTCGTTGTCGAAGCCGTCGTCATACTGGTCGTCGCGCGATTCCTCGCGCTGGCGGCGCTGATTCTGCTCCTCGAAGCGCGAGCGGGTTTCGCTCAGCACCCGGAAATAGTGATCGGCGAACTGCCAGTAATATTCGGTGTTGACCCGGTCGCCCTGACGCTGCGCCTCGGTCGCCAGATTCTTGTACTTCTCGTACAGCTGGCTGGCGTTGCCGCGCGCGCGGTTGTCGATGCGATTGCCATTGTCGGAACGGCCGGGATTGCCGCCCGGACGCTGCCCACCATTGTTGTTGCCGCCACGACCGCGACGGCGGCCGGCCTGCCGATTATTGATCAAGCTGTTCGTCCTTAGTCGTCAAACCAACAAGGTCCACTTTTTCCGACCCACTCTTCCCGACATCGCGCGCGGTTCGCGCGATGCGAAGCTGTCGCACCCGATTTCGGGCGCTGCCACGGCCGCCGGACAGCAGCGACTACATGACGAAGGGTATGGGCATCGGCCCGACATCCTGCGACCCCGAAAAACCGGTGAGAGTGCCAGATGTTCGCGTGCCCCTGTGCCCGCTCTAGCGGGTCGGACCTAGGTCCTTCAAGTGAAATATAGGGCATCACGCGCGATTGTTCAATGCGCCAGCAAGGCACGCGGTCGCCCGCCCAGATCGCGGTGCAGCGTTACCGCAAAGCCTTGATCCGCCAGCAAAGCCGTCACCGCCCCGGCCTGTTCATGCCCGATCTCGACCACCGCCGCCCCGCCGGGGGCGAGCAGGCGGCGCAGTTCGGGGGCGAGCAGCCGGTAATCGTCCAGCCCGTCCGGCCCGGCGAAGAGTGCGGTGCCGGGCTCGTAATCGCGCACCTCTGGCGAGAGCGGCTCGGCCGTTCCGATATAGGGCGGGTTGGTGACGATGCAGTCGAACGGCCCCGCCAGCCCGGTCGCCCAGTCGCCGCACACGAACCGCGCCCGGTCGGCCAGCCCACAGGCCGCGGCGTTGGCGACGGCGTATCGCAACGCTTGCGGGGAACGGTCGACACCCAGCCCCTTCGTGTCGCGCCACTCGTCGAGAAGGGCGAGCAGCAACGTGCCCGGCCCGGTGCCCAGGTCGAGCAGGGTGGCTGGGGCACGCCCCCGGAAGTGCCGGAGCGCCGCATCGACCAGCGTCTCGCTATCGACGCGGGGAACCAGCGCGCCGGGGCCGACCATCAGGTCCAGCGTCCAGAAACCACGTGTACCGGTGATATAGGCGACCGGCTCCTGGCGCGCGCGGCGCTCGACCAGCGGCCAGAAGCTGTCGGGGACGGGCCGGGTCAGGTCGAGCAGCAGGGCGTTGCGCTCGATCCCTAGGGCGTGGGCGAGCAGCAGTTCCGCGTCGAGCCGCGCCGTGGGGGAGAAGGTAAACCGCTCGGCAGCTTGCGCGAGCGCGGTACGGGCGTCCGTCAACTTATCGACCGGCAGACGAATAAAGAAAATTGGTTCGCGCAGAGGCGCAGAGGGCGCGGAGGTGTCTCGTGTCGGGCGACGTGCGGGCATCAGTCGACGTCAGAAACGAAGAGCCTGCGGCGCCGCAAATCCTCTCTCTCTGCGTCCTCTGCGCCTCTGCGCGAACATCACCCATCGAGCGCGGCGAGCCGTTCGGCTTCATCCTCCGCCAGCAGCGCGCCGATCAGTTCGTCCAGTTCGCCCTCCAGGATTTCGGGCAGGCGGTGCAGCGTCAGGTTGATCCGGTGATCGGTCACGCGGCCCTGCGGAAAATTGTACGTCCGGATCCGCTCTGACCGATCGCCCGAGCCGACCATCGACCGCCGAGTGCCCGCGCGTTCCGCCGCCAGCCGCTCGCGTTCGGCTTCGTAGAGACGGGTGCGCAACACCTTCATCGCCTTGGCGCGGTTCTTGTGCTGCGAGCGTTCGTCCTGCTGGATCACGACCAGCCCGGTCGGGATATGGGTGATGCGGATCGCCGAGTCGGTGGTGTTGACGTGCTGTCCGCCCGCGCCCGACGAGCGATAGATGTCGATGCGCAGGTCCTTGTCGTCGATCTGGAGATCGACCTCCTCTGCTTCGGGGAGCACCGCGACGGTCGCCGCCGAGGTGTGGATGCGCCCGCCCGATTCGGTGACGGGCACGCGCTGGACGCGGTGGACGCCCGATTCGAACTTCAGCTTGGCGAACACGCCCGCCCCCGCGACCGAGGCGACGACTTCCTTATAGCCGCCGGTATCGGGCACCGAGGCGGAGATGACCTCGACCCGCCAGCCCTGCCGCTCGGCATAACGCTGGTACATGCGGAACAGGTCGCCCGCGAACAAAGCCGCCTCGTCGCCGCCGGTCCCGGCGCGGATTTCCAGCATCGCGGCGCGTTCGTCGGCGGCGTCGCGCGGCAGCAGGGCCAGCGCCAAATGGCGATCCGCCGCCGCCAGCGCATTGCGGTTGGCGTGGAGCTCCTCTGCCGCCAGCTCGCGCAGTTCGTCGTCGCCGTCCTGCGTCATGAACGCCAGGCTGTCGGCCTCCTGCCGCAACCGACGCACCTCGGCGGCGGCATTGGCAACCGGCTCCAGCTCGGCATATTCCTTCGACACCGCGACGAAGCGGTCCGAGGGCAGCTCGCCGGTGGCCATCATCGCCTGCAATTCGTCGCGTCGCGCCTCGATCTGCGCGATGCGCTCGGCCGAGATGGTTTTCATCGCGGCGTCAGACGCTGCGCCAATGGGGGAAGCTGCTCGCCATGATCCTCGGCGATCTCATCCTCGAACAGCAGGTCGGACAGGCTCTGCGCCACCATGTCGAGCGACACCTTGGCCTGCTCGCCGGTCTTCAGCGCCTTGACCTGCACTTGACCGTTCGCCAGCTCGTCATCGCCCAGAATCAGCGCATAGCGGGCGCCCTGGTCGTTCGCCTTGGCCATGCGACGCTTCATATTGCCGCGAAACGCCATGTCGGTGGCGACGTCCGCGCGGCGCAGCTCGGCGACGAGGCCCGTCGCACGCAATTCCGCCGCCGCACCCATCGGTACCACGACCGCATCGATCCCCGGCTTCTCCGGTTCGTCGAGCAACATCGCCAGCCGTTCGACCCCGGCCGCCCAGCCCACGCCTGCCGTGGCGGGTCCGCCAAGCGACTCGATCAGTCCGTCATAGCGCCCCCCCGCCAGCACGGTGCCCTGCGATCCCAGCCGGTCGGTCACGAACTCGAACGCGGTGTGGCGATAATAATCGAGCCCCCGCACCAGCCGCGCATTGCGCGTCCAGGCGACCCCCGCCGCGTCCAGTCCCGCCGTCACCGCCTCGAAGAACGCGCGCGCCTCGGGCGTCAGATAGGCGTCGATATCGGGCGCGGCATCGGCGATCGGCCGGTCGCGCGGGTCCTTCGAGTCGAGGATGCGCAGCGGATTCTTCTCCAGCCGCACCAGGCTGTCCTCGGACAGCTGATCCCGGTGCGCCTCGAAATGCGCGACCAGCGCATCGCGCCAGGCGTCACGCGTTTCCGCATCGCCCAGCGTGTTGAGCTGCAGCGTCACGCCCTCGGCGATACCCAGTTCGCGCAGCAACTGGTCGGCCATCACCAGCAGCTCGACATCCGCCGCCGGTTCGGGCGCGCCCAAAATCTCGGCGTCGATCTGGTGGAACTGGCGATAGCGGCCCTTTTGCGGGCGCTCGTAACGGAACACCGCACCCGAGGTGACGAGCTTGAGCGGCGCATATTGCTGCCACCCCTCGGTCAGATAGGCGCGCGCGATCCCGGCGGTGAATTCGGGCCGCAGGGTCAGCAGGTCGCCGCCGCGATCGGGGAAGGTGTACATTTCCTTCGACACGACATCGGTCGTCTCGCCGATCGAACGGGCAAAGACCTGCGTATCCTCGAACACCGGCAGGTCGAGCCGCTGGAAGGCGTAGAGGCCGTGGACATGCTCGAAGGTGCTCAGCACCTGCGCAAAGCGGCGCTGTTCGTCGCCGAAGATGTCCTGCGTGCCGCGCACGCGCTTGGGGGTTTCGATCCGTGCCATAGAGGTGGCGCTATCTAAGGTAGCGAGCGCCGCTGCGCTAGAGTGCGATCACCCGTCCCTGGACAACCAATCCGCCAGTGCCAGTTTGGTCGTGGGACGCGTCTCCGCGCACATGCTGTGCCGCATGATCTCCAGCGCCCAGCGGCGATGATCGTCGCTCTCGCTGGCCACCGTATCGCCCGGCACCCACAGGTCGTACTCCCGCATATGCGCATCGGCGGCGGTGAACAGCACGCAGATATCCGCCGCCACCCCGGTCAGGATGACGCGGCTGACGCCCAGTTGCGGCAGCAGCACCGGCAGGTTGGTGGCATAGAAGCCCGAAAATTGCGGCTTCACGATGAAATAGTCGCTGTCGCGCGGCCGGAGCGCGGCAATCAACGCACGGCCGGGGCTGTCCTCACGGTCGCAATGCGCGACGATCGAGGAGCGTTCGGAATGCCAATGGCCGAAATTGTCGTTGACGTAGATGACCGGCACGCCCGCTTCGTCCGCCGCCGCCCGCAACGCGACAATCCGCCGCGCCGCCGCCTCGGCCGTTGCGCGCAGATCCTCCCCACCCTCGAAGTTCAGGTCGTTGATCATGTCGATAATGATCAGTGCGGCGGCATGGGGGGCAGTGTCGGGCATGGCGGCAACATGTCACACCACGCACCCTAAAGCCTTGATCTGCTTGAATTACACTTCCCCATCGACGGTGAGGCCGAACAATTTGAACCGAACCAGCAACGATATTGGACCAATCGGTTGACCGCATTCCCAAGCGATTGAAGCAAAGACGAAAATCTCATTGGAATACATGCAAGATGCCAATGTCTTTTATTTTCGGTAATACAAGATTTACCGAAGTGTTTATAGGGTCAGGACCGCCGGAGTTTACCATGCCTGACCGCCAAGAACTTGAGGAATCGCTTTCCCGCCTCGCCACTTCGAACCGATTGCCGCCCCACCTTGAGCGGCAATTCGATTGCGATCGCGCCGATAGTTCTCGCAGCCAGGTCGCCTATGTCCTTGTCACCCTTCTGGTTCTGACACTGTTCGGCTTGGTGGCGGATGCGCGCATCGGCGTTTTGAATCTGTCTCTCCACTGGAAGCTGAGCCTGCAATTGCCCGCCATCGCGCTGGGGCTGTGGCTCGTGGCGCAGCGGCGAATCGCACCGGCCCATATGTGGCTGGCCGGGGCGATCCCGCTGGTCATCACCGTCGCGCTGGTCACCCGCCTGTCACTGGCGGTACCACCACCCCTGTCCGAGCGGCTGGCCACGACCGCGCTGGTGGCGGCCTTTGCCACCAACCTCGTCCTGCCGATCAGGACGCACGCGGCGATCCTGGTGTCGCTCGCCAATATCGCCGCCTATCTGGGCCTGCCCTTCGCCATTGCCCCCTGGACCCCGCTGCTCCAGTCGGTCGACATCCTGATCTTTCACAGTGCGATGATCCTGGCGACGCCGGTAGGCGGCTTTTTCTACGAGCGGGTGCAGAAGGAGCGTTTCCTGCTGACCCTGATCCAGCACCGGCAGAGCAGCGAGCTGGAAGCCGCGGTCCAAGAGCTGACCCGCATGTCCCTCTGCGATCCGCTGACCGGGGCGGGTAACCGGCGCAGCCTGGACGCACGCTATCCCGAATTGTGGCAGGCCGCCCGGACGCGCGGCGAGGCGTTCAGCCTGATCCTGATCGATGTCGATCATTTCAAGCTGTTCAACGATTCGGCCGGACATGCGGCGGGCGACCTGTGCCTGCAGGCGGTGACGAAAACGATCGCCGCCGCCCGCTGCCCGATCGAGCAGGTCACCCGCTGCGGCGGCGAGGAGTTCGCCCTGCTGGTCCCCGGTGCCGACCTGAGGGTTGCGGAGGCCGTTCGTCGCCATGTCGAGGCCATGGCGATGCCGCATCCCGGCCTGCCCCCCGGCCGCATCGTCACGGTCAGCATCGGGCAGGCGATCCTCTATCCGGGCCGCACCACCACCAGCCAGGACGATCTGTTCCGATCGGCGGACGACGCGCTCTACCGGGCCAAGCGGGACGGGCGCAATCGCGTGGCCATCGCCGAGGACGAATTGCGCGCCGTGGGGTGAGCCGGTTTCCCCCATGGCCAAGTTCGCTCGCTGCGCGTTAAGTCCTGCTCATGACCACTCCCCGCTGGCAGCGCCTGCAAACCCGTATCGGCGATCGGATCGCGCCGCCGCGTTTCCTGCTGTTCGCGCTGATCCTGATCGGGGCGGCTGGGGGGCTGGTGCCGGTTCTGGGCATGACGCGGGGTATCCTCGCCGGGTTCGATGCCGCCGCGCTTCTGTTCATCGGGTCGCTCATCCCGCTGCTGCGGCAGGGGCAGGCCGCGAAGATGCGCGCCCGTGCTGCGCGCAACGACGCCAATCGCGCCGTCCTTCTCGTTTTTTGCGGGATCGTGCTGTTCGTCGTGCTGGTCGCGGTCGGCGGCGAGTTGCGTGGGCGGAGCAGCACCGTCACCGTCGCGCTGGTCGTCGGCACGCTGATCCTCGCCTGGCTGTTCTCCAACATCGTCTATGCGCTGCATTATGCGCACCTTTATTACAGCGCGGATGGCGGCGGCGATGCGGGCGGTCTGCAATTCCCCGACACGGCCGAGCCCGATTATTGGGATTTCCTGTATTTCTCGGTGACGCTGGGCATGACCTTCCAGACCAGCGACGTGTCGATCGCCTCGCGCCGGATGCGACGGGTGGTGACCGGCCAGTGCCTGGCGGCCTTCATCTTCAACCTCGGCGTCATCGCCTTTACCGTCAACGTGTTGGGCGGCGGCGGCGGATAGGGGACCGCCAAAAGGGTCTGGACGACTGGCCTATCGGGTGCCTAACCTGCCGCCATCTCCCCGTCGCCGCAAAAGGCCTTTCATGATCCGCCACCCGCTTCGTTCCGTGTTCGTCGGCTCGCTGCTCGCCTCCTCCGCTGCTGCTGTCGCCCAAGTCCCGCCGGGCAACTCCGCGCCCGCCGCCGCGGCTCCCTTCGTCAACACCATCCCCGATGCGGTCGACACGCCCTATCCGGGCACGATCAAGCTGGTCGTCGATGCCACGGATACCCAGCGCGGCATCTTCCGCGTGAAGGAGACCATCCCCGTCGCCAAGGCGGGTCCGATGGCGCTGCTATTCCCCAAATGGCTGCCCGGCGCGCACAATCCGCGCGGCGAGATCGAGAAGCTGGCGGGCCTGGTCATCAAGGCGAATGGCCGCGTCCTGCCCTGGACGCGCGATACGGTCGATGTCTTCGCCTTCCATGTCGACGTGCCGTCGGGCACGAAGGCGCTGGACCTGGAGTTCCAGTTCCTGTCGGCGACCAAGCCGGACCAGGGCCGCATCGCCGTCACCCCGACGATGATCTCGCTCCAGCCCAATTCGGTTAGCCTGTATCCGGCCGGTTATTATACCCGCCAGATCCCGATCCAGATGACCGCGATCTTCCCCACGGGTTGGACGGCGGCGGGCGCGGTCCCGGCCAAGGCGTCGGGTTCGACCTACACCTATGACACGACCAATTACGAAATCCTGGTCGATTCGCCGGTGCTGGCGGGCAAGTACGGCAAGGTCTTCCCGCTCAGCCCGCAGGTGAACCTCAACGTTTTTGCCGACAACGCTGCCGAGCTGAACGCCAAGCCCGAACAGATCGCCGCACACCAGCGGCTGGTCGATCAGGCGGTGAAGACCTTCGGCGCGCAGCATTACGACAAATATGAGTTCCTGCTGTCGATCAGCGACCAGCTGGGCGGGATCGGTCTGGAGCATCACCGCTCGTCCGAAAACGGCGTGACGCCGGGCTATTTCACCGAGTGGGATGCCGGGCCGGGCCGCCGCAACCTGTTGCCGCACGAGTTCACGCACAGCTGGGACGGCAAGTTCCGGCGCGGCGCGGACCTGTGGACCCCCGATTTCCGCACGCCGATGCGCAACTCGCTGCTCTGGGTCTATGAGGGGCAGACGCAGTTCTGGGGTTATGTGCTCCAAGCGCGCTCGGGCATGGTGTCGAAACAGGATACGCTGGACCAGTACGCCTCGATCCTCGCCATCTACGACACGGCGCCCGCGCGGCAGTGGCGCGATCTGCTCGACACCACCAACGACCCCATCATCTCGTCGCGCAAGCCCAAGGGCTGGACCAGCTGGCAGCGGTCGGAGGATTATTACAACGAAGGCCTGATGGTCTGGATGGAGGTCGATGCGATGCTCCGCCAGAAGTCGAACGGCACCAAGTCGATCGACGATTTCGCCAAGGCGTTCTTCGGCATCCGCAACGGCGACTGGGGCGAAGTGACCTATACCTTCGAGGATGTCGCCAGCACGCTGAACGGCATCGTGCCCTATGACTGGGCCGGGTTCCTGCGCCAGCGCATCACCGAGACGGGCAAGCCCGCGCCGATCAATGGCTTTGCCATGAACGGCTACAAGCTGGTCTACACGCCCGAGCCGACCCCGACTTTCAAGCAGGGCGAGAAGGGCAGCACCAACGTCACCTATTCGATCGGCCTGACGGTGGCGAACAGCGGCGACGTGACCAGTTCAATTTGGGACAGTCCGGCGTTCAAGGCGGGCATCGATGTCGGCACGCAAATCCAGGCGGTGAACGGCGAAAGCTATACCGGCGATCGGCTGAAGGCCGCGATCCTGGCCGCCAAGGACCCGAAAAAGCCGGTCAAGTTGGTGATAAAGAACCAGGATGTCTTCCGCGAGGTGACGATCGATTATACCGGCGGCCCGCGCTATCCGCGTCTGCAAAAGGTCGGCACGGGCGAGACCGGGCTGGATCGCTTGCTGACCGCTCGCTGACGCCTGTCCGACGAAGGCTTCATCCTCGTCTATCGACACGACATGGCGGGTTGCGCTATCGCGCCCGCCATTGTTTTTCCACCGGAACTCTTCCGGTATTGGCAAGAAAGACCGATTCGATGCGCATCGACCTCATTCCCGTCGGCAAGAGCCCGCCCGATGACCTCAATGTTGTGATCGAGGTGCCGACCGGCGGCGAGCCCGTGAAGTACGAGTTCGACAAGGCGTCCGGCGCACTGTTCGTCGACCGCATCCTGCACACGCCGATGCGCTATCCGGCGAATTACGGCTTCGTGCCGCACACCCTGTCGCCCGATGGCGATCCGCTCGACGCGCTGGTCGTGTCGCGCTCGCCCTTCATCCCGGGCTGCGTCGTACGTGCCCGCCCGATCGCCGTGCTGAACCTGGAAGACGAAGCCGGCGGCGACGAGAAGCTGGTCTGCGTGCCGGTCGACTCCACCTTCCCCTATTATTCGAACGTCGGCGGCCGCGACGACCTGCCCGAGATCGTGTTCCAGCAGATCGAGCACTTCTTCACCCACTATAAGGACCTGGAGAAGAAGAAGTGGGTGCGTATCGGCACCTGGGGCGACCGCGACGAGGCTCGCCGCATCGTCACCGAGGCGATCGAACGCTATGAGGACGCCAAGGCCAAGGGCGAAGAGCCCCACGACCACGACGTCCCCGGCCGCGCCTAATCCTTCCGGTTCCGGTTTGACGAAGACGCCTCGGTGCCCAGCGCACCGGGGCGTTTTTATTTCTACCTTTCTTCTACTCCCCTCCCGCAGGCGGGAGGGGTTGGGGGAGGGCCATCCCGGAGCTTGAGGAAAGGTCCATCCCGTGGCCTTCGACTGCGCTCAGGCTGAACGGAGCGGGAGTTGTGGCGGCCAAGAAGATTAGTTCGCGCGGAGGCGCGGAGAACGCGGAGGCGGCTCGCCTGCTGCTGACAGCATCCCTCCATCATCAGCCAGAGATGAAGGAATGAGGCATGCCTCGGGGCCCAACATCTCTGCGTCCTCAGCGCCTCTGCGCGAACCCTATTCCGGTCTACCGCCCCGCGAGGGTCTTCAAAGCCTCACCCGACACCCGCTGGACGGTCCACTCGTCCATCGCCTGCGCCCCCATCGCGCGGTAGAATTCCACCGCGGGCGTGTTCCAGTCGAGCACGGACCATTCGAACCGCGCCCAGCCGCGATCCCGGGCGATCCCTGCCAGATGGATCAGCAACGCCTTGCCGACCCCGGCCCCACGCGCGGAGGGCGTGACGTACAGGTCTTCGAGATACAGCCCCCGCCGCCCGGTCCAGGTCGAGAAATTGGCGAAGAACAACGCAAAGCCGACCGCCTGACCGTCCCGCTCGGCGATGACCGCCTCCGCCGCCGGAGGCACGCCGAACAGCGCCTCGGCCAGCATCGGCTCGGTGGCGACGACCGCGTCGGGCTCGCGCTCGAACGCCGCCAGTTCGCGGACAAAGCCCAATATCGTGGCGGCATCGGCGGGTTCGGCCGGGCGAAGGGTAATGCTCATAATCCGGCCTCACTCTGTGATCCGGGCGCGACAGGCCGCCGCACCGCCACCACGCACCCCGCAATGATCAGCACCGCCCCCGCCAGCGTGAACAGCGAGACATGCTCGCCGAATACCGCATAGCCCAGCCCCGCCGCCCAGACGAAGGCGGTATATTCGACCGGCGCCAGCACCTGCGCCTCGGCACGCGCATAGGCCCAGGCGAGCAGCAGCGCCGACAGGCTGCCCAGCAGCGCGGCGATCACGATGCTGGGCCATTGCTGCGCGGCGGGCCAACCCGAGACGAAGGGGGCGGCCGGCGTCATCAGCACCGCGATGACCAGCATGGTGAACAGCGCGACCTCGGCCGGGCCCGCGACCTGCGCCTGCCGCCGCAACAGCACCAGACTGACCGCATAGAGGATCGAGGCGACCAGAATGGCGAGCGAGCCCAGCACCACTTGCGTGGAGGCCTGCGCCTGCACCTCGCCGCCCGCGATCACCAGCACGCCCGCGCCCGCGATCAGCGACCCCAGGATCGCGGCGCGCCGGACCGTCTCGCCCAGCATGAAGGCGGCGAGGAACAGCGCGATCAGGGGCGAGAGAAAGGTCAGCGCGATGCTCTGCGCCATCGGCACCCGCGCCAGCCCCCAGAAGAACAGCAGCACCGAGGCGCCGCCCGTCGCCCCGCGCGCGATATGAAGGGCCAGCACCTCGCGCGCCGGCCAGCGTCCCCGCTTGGCCAGAAACAAGGCGCCGGTGATCGCCACCCCGACCCAGGACCGCCACAGCACCGCGCTATAGGCCCCGCTGTCGATCGACAGCCGCTTCATCAGCGTGTCCATCACCGAATAGATCGCGATACCCAGCGCGGCGGCGCCAAAGGCGATGACGGGAGAGGGGCGCGCGCTCATGCCGTGGCGATACCGGGGCGGCGGGGGAAAGGCGAGCACTCCGTCGCCTCTCATAACCACCCTCACCCTTCCCACCCGCTTTCGCGGGCGGGCCCCTTCCCTCTCCCCATGGGAGAGGGAGGGAGGCGCGAAGCGCCGGAAGGGTGAGGGTGTGCACTGGCCGACGGACCGATACCGGGATTAAACCCCGCCCGGCATCCGTTGCCCCTTCGAACCGAACATCAAGGGACAAAGGGAATGAAGACGCTGATCGCCGCAACGGGTCTGACGATGCTGCTGGCCGCCCCTGCGGGCGCGCAGGTCACCGCCTCGGTCGGCGCGGACTATGCGTCGGGCCAATACGGCACCAGCCAGGAGGTGCGCAGCGCCAGTTCCACCGCCACGCTGCGCGCCAAGCGGAAGCGGGTGACGGTGTTCGCCGCACTGCCCTATGTGCAGGTCGATGCGCCGGGCAATGTCGTCGCGCCCGGCGGGCCGCTGGGCCTGCCGATCCTGGTCGATCCCACCAAGCCCGCCACCCGCGTGAAGCGCAGCGGGCTGGGCGATGCGGTGGTCGGCGCCTCGGTCCAACTGGTGCCGCCGCGTCGCCATCACCTGGCGCTGGCCCTGACCGGCAGCGCCAAGCTGCCCACTGCCTCGGCCTCGCGCGGGCTGGGCACGGGCAAGGCGGATTATTCGATCGTGGCGGAGGCAGCGGTGCCGGGCAAGGTCACGCCCTTCGCGGCGGTCGGCCACACCTTTGTCGGCCAGCCCGATGGCTATAGCCTGCGCGACGTGACCAGCGCGCGCGGCGGCGTGGCGGTCGGGATCGGCAAGGCGAGCGAGGTCAGCGTCTCGTACAATTACGCCTCGCGAGTGAGCGATCAGGTCGCCGACCGGCAGGAAATCGGCGCGGGGCTCGACACCGCATTGTCGCAGCGCCTGTCGCTGGGCGTGCAGGGCAGCGCCGGGGTCAGCAAGGGCGCGCCCGATATGGGTGCAGGCGTGCGGCTGGGGTTGCGGCTGTAACGCTATCCTCCCCGGTACGGGGAGGGGGACCGCCGCGAAGCGGTGGTGGAGGGGGAGTGCCGCTAGGCGAGTCCTTTGTGGAGTCCCCCTCCTTCAGGGCTGCGCCCTGCCACCTCCCCGTGCCGGGGAGGATTAGGGATATACCAGCATTTGCCGGTACCAAGGCAGGATATGCTCGCGGAGCAGTGGGGCCAGCGTCAGGGTTTCCACCGTCGCCGCATCCACCCAGATCGCTTCTTCGATCTCCGCTGCCGGAACCGGTACGTGCGTGCTGCGCAGGTGGAAGACCGTCGCGTCGATCCGGTGCCCCGGCTCATTCGCCGCCGCCGCCGCGAACCGGCCGACCGGCCGCAAATCGTCCACATCCGCGCGCAGCCCGATTTCCTCGTCCAGTTCGCGGATCAGCGCGGCGGCGGGGTCCTCGCCCGGTTCGATCTTGCCGCCCGCCTGCATGAAGCAGGACGTGCCCGCCTTGCGCACCAGCAGCAATCGCCCCGCCCCGTCGTCGATCAGGGCGGCGGCGATACGGATGACGGCGGGCATTACTCCGCCGCGATCGCCGCCTTGGCGATATCGGCCGCTTCCAGTTCGGCGGCCTTGGCCTCGACCAGCTTGACGATATGCTCGACCATGTCGGCATCCTCGACCGTGTGGTCGGTCAGGCCCGACAGATAGACCATGTGCTTGCCGTTGCCGCCGCCGGTCACGCCGATATCGGTCTCGCGCGCTTCGCCGGGGCCGTTGACGACGCAGCCCAGCACCGACAGCGACATGGGCGTGCGGATATGCTGGAGCCGTTCCTCCAGCACCTGCACGGTGCGGATCACATCGAAGCCTTGCCGCGCGCAGGACGGACAGGATACGACGCGCACGCCGCGATTGCGGATGCCCAGCGCCTTCAGGATCTCGAAGCCGACGCGCACCTCTTCCTCGGGCTCGGCCGAAAGCGAGACGCGGATCGTGTCGCCAATTCCGAACCACAGGAGCGAGCCGATGCCGATCGAGGACTTGACCGTCCCGCCGATCAGCCCGCCCGCCTCGGTGATCCCCAGGTGCAGCGGGCAGTCGGTCGCCTCGGCCAGCCCCTGATAGGCGGCCACCGCCAGGAAGACGTCGGATGCCTTCACCGCGACCTTATATTCGTGGAAATCATGGTCCTGGAGCAGCTTGATATGGTCGAGCGCCGATTCGACCAGCGCCTCGGGGCATGGCTCGCCATACTTTTCCAGCAGGTCCTTCTCCAGCGACCCGGCATTCACGCCGATTCGGATGGCGCAGCCATTGGCCTTGGCGGCGCGGACGACTTCGGCGACGCGCTCGGACGAGCCGATATTGCCCGGATTGATGCGCAGGCACGCCGCGCCCGCATCGGCGGCTTCCAGCGCGCGCTTATAGTGGAAATGGATGTCCGCGACGATGGGAACGCGCGCCGCCTTGGTGATCTTGGCCAGCGCGGCGGTCGAATCGGTGTCGGGGCAGGAGACGCGGATGATGTCCGCCCCCGCCTCTTCGCAGCGCCGGATCTGGTTGATCGTGGCGACCGGATCGCTGGTCGGCGTGTTGGTCATGGTCTGCACGGTCACGGGGGCGTCGCCGCCCACGGGCACGTTGCCCACCATGATCTGACGGCTTTGGCGGCGGACGATATCACGCCAGGGACGAATGGACATGGACCGCTATATACGCGCAGCGAGTTGCGGTTCAAAGTCAGTGCTGTACCAGACCGCCAAATGACCGCCGCCGCCCCCATCCCCCGCCATTACGGCCTAGACTGGTTGCGGATCGGCGCCTTCGCCATCCTGATCCTCTATCATATCGGCATGGTGTTCGTGCCCTGGGGCTTTCACGTCCAACTGGCGCGGCTGCCCTGGGTGGCGATCCCGATGCTGGCGAGCAATCCGTGGCGGCTGATGCTGCTGTTCGTCGTATCAGGCTATGCCACGCGCGCGCTGGCGGTGCGGCATCCCAGCGTCTTCAGCTTCGCGCGGGGGCGCAGCATCCGGCTGCTGGTGCCGCTGCTCTTCGGCGTCTGCGTGCTGGTGCCGCCGCAGATCTGGGCCGAGCTGGCGAGCAAATATGGCTATGCCGGATCCTATTGGACCTTCTGGATGCGGGACTGGCTGGGCTTTCGGGCGATCGGGGGCGTGGTGCCGACGCCCGCCTGGAATCACCTTTGGTTCGTCGGCTATCTCTGGGCCTATACCATGGCGATCGCGGTCATGCTGGCGGTCGGCCATGGCCTGGCCGGGGCAGCACAGCGGCTGTTCGACCGGGTGTTCGGCGGATGGGGCGGCGCGGTGCTGCCGGTGGTCTGGCTGTTGCTGGTCGATATCCGGCTGTTTCCCGGCCAGTCGGAAACGCATGGCCTGCTCGACGACTGGCTGGCGCATGCCATCTATCTTCCTGCCCTGCTCTTCGGCTTCGGCATGGCGGGGTCGGAGCGGGTGCTGGACAGCTTCCGCCGGGGCTGGATCGTCGCCGCGCTGATCGCGCTGGCCAGCTATGCGGTCGCCGCCGGACTGGAGTGGCGCTGGCCGGGCATGGCGGGCGCGCCGCCGGGGCTGGGCATCGTCTTTGCGGGCGCGCGCGCGGTACAGGGCTGGATGGCGGTCGTCGCGCTGATCGGGGTGGCCGAGCGATTCTGGAACCGCGACCATCCCTGGCGGCGGACGCTGACCGAAGCGGTCTTCCCCTTCTATCTGATCCACCAGACGATCATCATCCTGGTCGCCTTTGCCTTGGGCGGGCTGGGCTGGCCGCTCTGGCTCGATACCATGATCCTGATCGCGGCGACGGTGGCGGGATGCTGGGCCTTTTATCTGCTCGGACGCAATGTCAGATGGCTACGGCCCCTCATAGGCTTGAGGCCGGGGGATGGCAGCAAGCCTGCGATCTGATAGGGGCGCGGGCGTTTCCCTGACAGTTTCGGAGTTTCGCCCATGTCCCCATCCTGGTCGCTGGTCATCCATGGCGGCGCGGGCCGGATCACCCGTGATGTCCTGACGCCCGAACAGGATGCAGGCGCCCGCGCCGGGCTGGACGCCGCGCTCAAGGCCGGGTCGGCGGTGCTGGCCGATGGCGGCTGCGCGCTGGACGCGGTCGAGGCGGCGGTGCGCGTGCTGGAGGACGATCCGCATTTCAACGCCGGACGCGGCGCCTGTTTCACGCGCGAGGGGACCAACGAACTCGACGCCGCGATCATGGACGGGCGCGACCGGCGGGCGGGATCGGTCGCGGGGGTGACTCGCACCCGCAATCCGGTGTCGCTCGCCCGCCAGGTGATGGAGGCGAGCCCGCATGTCCTGCTCGCCGGATCGGGCGCGGATCGCTTCTCGGTGGAACAGGGACTCGAGCAGGTCGACCCCAGCTGGTTCCACACCGACGAGCGGCGGCGCCAGCTCGACGAACTCCTCTCCCGCAACGCCGACGCCTTTGACAGCGACATGAAATACGGCACGGTCGGCGCGGTCGCCTGCGACACCCAGGGTCATGTCGCCGCCGCCACCTCGACCGGGGGCGTGACCGGCAAGCGCTGGGGGCGGATCGGCGACTCGCCTTTGGTCGGTGCGGGCACCTATGCCGACGACCGGGCCTGCGCGGTGTCGTGCACCGGATCGGGCGAGGTATTCATCCGGGTCGGCGTCGGGCATGAGATCGCCGCGCACCGCCGCTTCACCGGCGAGGATATCCAGACCGCCGCCGACACCGTGCTGGCCGAGGTCAAGGCGTTGGGCGGCACCGGCGGCACCATCGTCGCGGCACCCGACGGCGCCATCGCGTGGAGCCTGACGACGGCGGGCATGTATCGCGGCCGCGCGACTTCGGCGGGCGAACATCGGGTGGCGATCTATGCCGACGAGGGATAAAAGACGCGCTATGAAGCACTTGCGCATTCTCCTCGGGATGCTGGCGGGCCTATTCGCCAGCCTGTCCCTCGCCTCCCCCGCCGCCGCCTATTGGGAATATGGCCACGAGACCGTCGCGGCCATCGCCTGGGCCAATATCACCCCGCATGCCCGCGCCGAAATCCGCCAGATCCTGCGCGCCCAAGCCCAGCTCGACACGCCGACCTGTCCGGTCCGGACGATCGAGGAGGCCAGCGTCTGGCCCGATTGCGTCAAGCCGCTGAAGGACGAAAACGGCAAGTCGCGCTTCGGCTATGCCTATGTCTGGCATTATCAGAATATCGACATCTGCCAGCCCTTCCGCCTGCCCCCGGCCTGCGACACGGGCGACTGCGTGTCGGCACAGATTCCGCGCCAACTCGCCATCCTGAAGAACAGGCGCGCGGGTGCGAAGGAGCGGGTGATGGCGCTGGCCTTTCTGGTCCATTTCGTCGGCGACCTGCACCAGCCGCTCCACGCGGGGGACAAGAGCGACAAGGGCGGCAACGACACCCATGTCGATTACGGCGCCTATGCGACGCCCCGTCTGAACCTGCATTCGATCTGGGACGGCCTGCTCGCCGAGCGGGCGATCTCGACCCCGCCCAAGCTGATCCGCGCCTATCCGGCGGCCGAGCGGCGGCGCGAGTCGGCTGGCGGCGTGACGGCGTGGAGCCGCGAGAATTGGGCCATCGCCAAGCGCGCCTATGCCGCCGCGATGGGGGGCGATCCGTGCCGGCCGACACCGGCGCATATGACGATGGATGAAGCCGCGATCCGCGAGATGGCACCGGTCGAGCGCGAACAGGTGAAGCGTGGCGGGCTGCGGCTGGCGAAGCTGCTGAACCAGGCTTTCCGGGGATAACCCCATTCCTCCCCATCTCCGATGGGGAGGGGGACCGCCGCGAAGCGGTGGTGAAGGGGCAGACGGACCGGCCACGCCCCTCCACCACGCCCTTCGGGCGCGGTCCCCCTCCCCAAGCAAGCTTGGGGAGGAATAGCGTCGATCAGCTCAACACCACCGTCACGGCGCGACGATTCTCGGCATAGCTGGCTTCGTCCGAACCCAGCGCGACCGGGCGTTCCTTGCCATAGCTGATGACGTTCATCCGCTCCGGCGAAACACCGCGCGCCGCCAGATAGTTCTTGGCGGCGTTGGCGCGACGATCACCCAGGGCGAGATTATATTCGCGGGTGCCGCGCTCGTCGCAATGCCCCTCGATGGTGATGCGGACATTGGGATAGCGCGCCAGCCACTGCGCCTGGCTGTCCAGGATCGCGCGCGACTGGGGATCGATGTCATATTGGTCGAGCCCGAAATGGATCGTGTTCGACGTCACCGAGCGCTTGAAGTCGGCGTCCGAGCCGGGAACGATCGCGCCGTCCGGATTGGTGTTCGCACCCGCATTGGGATCGACGCCATTGCCCTGGCTGATCGGCGCGGGCGGCAGCACTTCGGGGCGCTTCTTGGCACAGCCCGCCATGGCGATCGCCATGGTGGCGACGACGAGCGTGGTCTTGATCTTGGTCATCGGACTCTCAACTCCCTACAGATTGGTGGAACCCCCGAAACAACTTACTGGCGCAGCGGCCCCCAGGCGGGGTCCGACCCGTCGAGCGGCGTCGGAATGCGGCGCTCGTTCACGCCCGTCAGGTCGACCATCCACACATCCGCCTTGCCCGACGCCCCCTGCGTCGAGCGCTGGAAGGTGATGACGCGGCCATTGGGCGACCAGCTCGGCCCCTCGTCCTGCCAGCTGTTGGTCAGCAGCTTTTCGCCGCCGCCCGACGGGTTCATGATGCCGATCCGGAACGCTCCACCCAGCTTGGTGAAGGCGATCAGGTCGCCGCGCGGGCTCCACACCGGCGTCGCATAGCGCCCGCCCCCGAAGCTGATCCGCTGCTGGTTCGAGCCATCGGCGTTCATGACGTAGATCTGCTGCCCGCCCGACCGATCGCTCTCGAACACGATCTTCGAACCATCGGGGGAATAGCTGCCGCCGGTATCGATCCCCGGCGCATTCGTCAGGCGTTGGGGTGCCCCACCTTGCGACGACACGCGGTAGATATCGGTATTGCCGCCCTGCGCCATCGAGAACAGAATCCAGCGGCCATCGGGCGAGAAGCGCGGCGCGAAGGTCGTCGCGGCATTCTGCACCACCAGGCGCTGCCGCCCGGTGCCGATGTCATAGACATAGATGGCGGGCCGCTTGTCGATATAGGACATATAGACGATCGACTGCTGGTTCGGCGCGAAGCGCGGGGTCAGCACGATCGACTGGCCGTTGGTCAGGAAACGATGGTTCGCGCCGTCCTGGTCCATGATCGCCAGCCGCTTGATGCGACGCGCCTTGGGCCCGGTTTCCGAGACATAGGTGATGCGGCTGTCGAAATAGGGGCCTTCGCCGGTCAGCTTGGTATAGATGGTGTCGGCGCATTTGTGCGCCGCGCGCCGCCAGTCGCCCGGCGACACGACAAAGCCCTGCCGGGCCAGCTCGCTCTTGGCCAGCACGTCGTAAAGATAGCAGCCGACCGTCAGCGTCCCGTCGCCATTGGCGCGGACATAACCCTGGACCAGCGCCTGCGCGCCGGTGCCGTTCCAATAGTCGAAGGCAGGCGCGGTCACTTCGGGGAAAGACACGGTGCGCAGCTGCGCGGGCGGGATCGGCGTGAACAGCCCCGAATTGCGCAGGTCGTTGACGATGATCTCGGACAGCTTCTGCCCCACCACGTCGGTGGTGCCCGCCGGGGTCTGCACCACCGCGCTGGTCGGCATCGCCGGAACAGCGATCGGCATCGGCGCGGAGATACCGCCCTCGACATCGACGACCAGGCCTTCCTGACCATTCGCAGGCTGGGCGGCGGGCTGCTGCCCGGCGGCGGGAGCGGCCTGATCCTGGGTTGCGGGCGCGGGCACATCCTGTGCCCCCACGGCGCTGGCGGCCAGCGCCAGGGTGAGCGGAAGAGTCAGCAGGGAACGGGGCATAAGCATCATCCTCAACCCGGAAGTTTGTAGCGCAGCGTGATGTTCCGCCAGCCATTGGGAATGTCGTACAGTTCCTGCGGCAGCCCCCGCAGTGGCGAGCAGCCCTTGAACGTCGCGATCGCCAGCGCGTCGACGCGGTCGACATAGCGGTCGTTCTCGCCGTCGACGCCGGTATGGCCGACGACGCGCGGTTCGGAGGCCAGGCTGCCGTCGCGGTTGATGTGCAGGTTGATCGCGACGCGGATCTTCTCCGCGCCCGGTCCCGGCGTCACCTGCCGATTGGCGCAGGGCTGGACCTGCCGCTGGATCGCGGAAGCGATATTGGCCAGCTGCTGCGCGCCCATCTTCGCCGCGGGAGCCGCTTCCGACCTGGAGGGCGACGGATCGGGCGACAAGCCCTTCAGGAAATTGTCGCCCAGACGCGATCCGCGCGGCTTGGCCGTGGTCGCCGTCTGGCTCTGACCGCTGCCCCGCGCCGGGGTGGCGGGCTTGGCGGTGGAGGGCCTGGCCGCCGGACTGGGCTTGGCCGGAGCGGCGGGCGCGGGCTTGGCCTCGCGTACCGGCTTGGCCGGGGCGGGCTTGGCGGGCGCGGGCTTTGGTTTCGGCTGGGGCTGGGGCTTGGGCTGCGGCTGGGGCTTTTCCGCCGGTTTGGGCTGGGGCTTCGGCTGCGGCTTAGGTTCCGGGCGCGGCTGGGGCTTGGCCGGTTCGGGTTTCGGCTGGGGTTTGGGTTGCGGCTGAGGTTTTGGCTGCGGTGCCGGGGGCGGCGGTGCGGGCTGGGGCTCGGGTTCGGCCTCCACCGGCTCGGGCGGCGCGGCGTCCTCGGGCGGTCCTTCCTCGGGCGCGATCGACTGGGCAGCCTGCTCGTTGGGGTTGGGCGACGCGGCTTCCAGCGCGACATCCTTGACCAGCGAGATGTCGATCGGCGTGACCTTCAGCTTTTCCGGGTTCGGCGTCGACAGAAAGCCGACCGACAACAGGCCGAACAGGACGATATGTCCTGCGACCGCAATCGCCAGTCCGGTCCGTTCCCCACGCTCCATCAGCGGGCGCCCGCTCCCTGGGACGGTCCGCCCTCCACGGTGACCAGCGACACGCGGTTCAGCCCGGCGCGGTTTAGCTCGCCCATCACCCGCATCACCCGGCCATAATCCAGCGCGCGGTCGGCGCGCAGATAGACCTGCGGCACCTGTCCGTCCGGACCCTTGCGGGCCGCGATGGCGTCCAGCCTGGCGGGCAGATCGCCTTCGGTGATTTCGTCATCGTTCAGGAACATGCGCCCCTGCTCGTCGATCGCGATCTGTTCGGGCTTCTGCTCCTGGTCCAGCGCCTTGGCGCGGCTATCGGGCAGGTTGACCGGCACGCCCGAGGTCAGCAGCGGCGCGGTCACCATGAAGATAATCAGCAGCACCAGCATCACGTCGACCAAAGGCGTCACGTTGATGTCCGCCATCGGCGCGCGGCGGCCCCGGCCGGAGCGGGAGGGAAGGTTCATGGCCATCGCCGCTACCCTTTCAACGCGCCTGGTCGAGCTGGCGGCTGAGCGTGGTGTGGAAGCCGTCGGCGAAGCGGTTCAGCGACGCCTCCACCCGGTTCACGCCGTGGCTGAAGCGGTTGTACGCGATCACCGCCGGGATGGCGGCGAACAGGCCGATGGCGGTGGCGAACAGCGCCTCCGAAATGCCCGGCGCCACGACCGCCAGCGAGGTGTTCTGCGCCTGTGCGATGCCGGTGAAGCTGCGCATGATGCCCCAGACGGTGCCGAACAGCCCCACGAACGGCGCGACCGAGCCGACCGTCGCCAGCACGTTCAACCGGTCCGACAGCTTGTCGATCTCGCCCGCCACGGCCGATCCCATCGCGGTGGCCAGGCGCTCGCGCGTGCCGTCGCGGTCGATATGCCCACCTGCGGTCGAGCGCCGCCATTCCTGCACACCCGCCGAAAACACCCGCGCGGAGGGCAGTTCATTGTCCTGCTCCATCCGGTGAAAGGCGTCGATATCTTCCGCCTTCCAGAAATCGCGCTCGAACCGGGTCATGCCCTTCTTCGTGCGCGCCAGCTTGCGCGAGAAGGCGACGATGATCGCCCAGGTCCAGATGCTGGCGAGCAGCAGGCCGATCATCACGAACTTCACCACCCAGTCGGCGTGGATGAACAGTGCGACGGGCGACAAACTGGCGGCATCCATGTTGAAGACGGGATTCATGGGTGTTGGGTGTCCCCTTGCCAGACAAGGCGTTGGTAGATGGCGATCCAGTCGGCGGGCTGCCGACGCGGGCGACCGTTCGGGCCGACCCACGCGACGGTCACGCGCGCGTCGGTCAGCTTGACCGCCCCGCACCTGACTGTCTGATGAATGACGACGCGCACCGCACTGACCTCGATCAGTCGGGATGTGACGACCAGGTCGTCGTCGAGCCGCGCGGAGGCGGCATAGCGGATGGCGATATCGGTGACGGCATAGGCGCCCTGCCCCGCCTCATGCGCGGCGCGCTGGTCGATCCCGGCTGTCCGCAACATGTCGGAGCGGGCGCGCTCCATATAGCGCAGGTAATTGGCGTGATAGACCACGCCCGACAGGTCGGTATCCTCGAAATAGACGCGCACCGCAAAGCGATGCTCATGCCCCTCGAAGCGGCCGCCCTTCGGCTGGTCTTCTCCCGTCACCGTCATGGTGACTGCCCGTTAACCCATCCGTCCGGGCGAAGGAAGGCACTTGCACGCCTGTTACCTACAGGTTACATGACACCTATAGGTTACAGGAGGTTGTGATGAATCTGGTGGAAAAGGCGGAACAACGCAGTCGGTTGCGGGCGGCGCTATTCTACGCGCTGGCGACGATATTGCCGCTGATGACGATCCTGGCGTTGGCGGGACCCGGCGAATCCACGACCCGGCTTCTGCTCTGGCTGCTCATAATCGGGCTGGCCGCCTTGAACCTCAGTAGCCTCCCGTTTCGCTGGAGCCGGTGTGGACCGGTATCCCGTCTCATGAATGACGAGACGACCAAGGATCACCGGCGATCAAGTTTTGCCGCCGGCTTTTGGGCAATGATCCTGTCGGCGGCGACGACCATGGTGGTGGCGACCTCCCAACCATTGGGTGCTGCGGCCCTGGGCCGAATCACGATCACCGCCGGGCTTACCGCTGCGCTCATCGCCTTTGCCACATTGGAACTGCGCGCCAGCCGATGAACGAGACGCTTTGCAACGACTTGAAGGCCGCGCGCGAAGCCGTCGGGCTGACCCAGGGCGGCCTCGCCGAGGCGATCGGGGTCAGCCGCAAGACGATCAACACGGTGGAAAACGGGGTCTTCCAACCATCGACCCTTCTCGCGCTCAAACTGGCACGTGCCTTGGGTCGGCCGGTCGAGTCGCTCTTCTGGATCGCGGAGTGAGCCGCGCTTATTGCAGCGCGGCGGGATCGACCTTCAGCGACGGCGGATTGATGACCGGCGGGGTATAGGGCTTGGCGGCAGGCACCGGCTGGCTCGACAACACGGGGCCGGCGGGCGCGGTGGCCGGGGCGACGGCGGGGGCCGCGCTGCTCGCGATGGTCAGCGGGGCGACGCCCTGCTTCACCGGCACCATCGTGCCCGCGCGCCAGGCGTCATAGGCGCGGAAGAAGGCGATGAAGGGTGCGTTGAGCTTTTCCAGCCGCTCGGCCGCCTTCATGTCGAAAGCGGTGGTCGGGGCGGCGCTGATGTCGGCCAGCACTTCGTCGGCGGCGGCGCAGAAGGTCTTGCGGACCGGCGTGATCGAGAAGAAATTGTAGAGCCGGGTCATCGCATCGTCATAGCTGTCGCGCCAGTCGCCGCCCTGCGCCTGATACTCCGCCGAATAGCGCTTTTCCGCGGCCGCCAGCTCGATCCGCTGGACGGTCAGCATGGTGTTGTAGCGGGTGACGATCTGCCCCTCATCCGGCCCGCGACAGGCCAGCGCGGCGACGTTCAGCCCCGAGCGCAGATGCCAGACGGTGGCGGCGCTGGTCAGCGAGCGATTGGGCGTGGCGTAATTGCCGTCGGGCAACAGGGCCGGGATCCGCATCCCCGGCGTGGCACCGGCGGGCATCGGCGCGCGGACATATTGCGGCGGGGCCGGGACCATGACCGGCGGCGGCGCGACCTTGGCGGTTTCGCGCGCGGCGCATCCCGCCAGCGACAGGCCGATCGCCACACCCGATACAATACGCAAACTCGCCATGACCCTGATCCTCGGAAAACCCCGCCCCCGGTTATGGGCGACGTCATGCCGAAACAAGGTTAACACGTCGTAACCTGTGCGATGAAACGAGGCGTATGTCAGGGGGTTGGAAGTCGTATCATTCCTCCCCTGCAAGGGGAGGTGGCAGGGCGAAGCCCTGACGGAGGGGTGTCACGGCCAGTGGGGACACCCCTCCACCATGCTTCGCATGGTCCCCCTCCCCTGCAAGGGGAGGAACAGGTTTACGCCGCGCGCGCGACCAGTGCGGCGGCGGCTTCGGTCATCAGCTGAGCGAGGATGTCGGCGATCGGCTCTTCCTTCGTCACCATGCCGACCGACTGGCCCGCCATCACCGAGCCATGCTCGACATCGCCGTCGATCACCGCGCGGCGCAGCGCGCCCGCCCAGTAATGTTCGATTTGGAGCTGCGCCTCCATCATTGCGACCTTGCCCTCGTCCAGCGCCTGGGCGACTTCGCGCTGCTTGGCGGTGAACAGCTCACCGCCCGCATTCTTCAGCGCGCGGACCGGGATGACCGGCAGGCGCGGGTCGATCTGCACGCTGGCCACCGCATCGCGGGCCGAGGCGCGGATGAACGCCTTTTTGAAATTGGCATGGGCGATCGATTCGGTCGCACAGACGAAACGCGTGCCGAGCTGGACGCCCGCCGCGCCCATGTCGAGATAACCCGCGATCGCCTCGCCCCGGCCGATACCGCCCGCCACGAAGACCGGCACCTGCTCCGCGATCTCGGGCAGCATTTCCTGCGCCAGCACGCTGGTCGACACCGGGCCGATATGGCCGCCCGCCTCCATGCCCTCGATCACCAGCGCGTCGACGCCCGAGCGGATCAGCTTCTTGGCGAGGCTGAGCGCGGGCGCGAAGCAGATGACCTTGGCCCCCGTCTCCTTGATCGCCTCCAGCGCACCCTTGGGGGGCAGGCCACCGGCCAGCACGACATGGCCGACCTGATGACGGCCGCACACCGCGATCAGGTCGAACAGCTGCGGGTGCATGGTGATCAGGTTCACGCCAAACGGGCGGCTGGTCATCGCCTTGGTCGCAGCGATCTCGGTATCGAGCAGCTCGGGGGTCATCGCGCCGCACGCGATCACGCCGAAGCCGCCCGCATTCGACATGGCGGAAACCAGGTTGCGCTCCGAGACCCAGGACATGGCCCCCGCCATGATCGCCATGTCGGCGCCCAGAAATTCCGCGCCGCGCGCCATGCGGGTGGCGAGACGCTGTTCGCCGGTGGTGGTGGTGAGGGTGTCGGTCATCGACGCTCCATGCCGTGGAGCGGGGCGGACGGCAAGATTTGGTTCACGCGAAGCCGCGATGCCGCGAAGAAGTTGGTTCGCGCGGAGGCGCGGAGATGACCTGCGCGCGGCAGCGCCACCACTTGATCAACGATGGTTGAAAAAGGAACGGCGACGCGGCTGGACTCAACACCTCCGCGTCTCCGCGCCTCCGCGCGAACCAATCTTCTTGAAGACTCTTCGCGTCTTCGCGTGAACGAAAGCCCCCTCCCCAAGCCGGACCCAGGGAGGGGGAAGCCTTTAGGCAGCCTCAGCGTCCAGGCCGTAAGCGGTGTGCAGGACACGCACCGCCAGTTCGGTATAGTCCTCTTCGATCAGCACGCTGACCTTGATCTCCGACGTGGTGATAGCAAGGATGTTGATCCCGCGCGCGCCCAACGTCTGGAACATGGTCGAGGCCACGCCCGCATGGCTGCGCATGCCGACGCCCACGACCGAGATCTTGGCGACCCGCGTATCGTGGACGAGGTTGCCGTACCCGATCTCGCCGCTCGCCTTTTCCAGCACGTCCAGGCTGCGCGCCAGGTCGGCCGATGGCACGGTGAACGTCACGTCGGTCGAACCGGTCGAATGCGCGATATTCTGGACGATCATGTCCACATTGATCCCCGCATCGGCCAGCGGCGCGAAGATCGCGCCGACCGCGCCGGGGCGATCCGGCACGGCGGTCAGGGTGATCTTGGCTTCGTTCTTGTCATGCGCGATGCCGGTGATGAGCTGGCGTTCCATATCGTCGATTTCCTCTTCGCCCACGATCAACGTGCCGCGATGTCCGTCTTCGTCCCGTGCGTCGTCGAACGAGCTGAGCACCCGCACGCGCACCTGTTCCTTCATCGCCAGACCCACCGAGCGGGTCTGGAGCACCTTGGCGCCGACACTGGCGAGTTCCAGCATCTCCTCATAGGTGACCTTCGACAGCTTGCGTGCGCGGGGCACGATGCGCGGGTCGGTCGTGTAGACGCCGTCGACATCGGTATAGATGTCGCACCGCTCCGCCTTCATCGCCGCCGCGACGGCGACCGCGCTGGTGTCCGATCCGCCACGCCCCAGCGTCGTGACCCGGTTGCCCTCGGCCACGCCCTGGAAGCCGGGGATCACCGCGACGACGCCGCTGGCGAGGCTCTGGTCGAGCGCGGTGGTGTCGATCTCGCCGATCCGCGCCTTCGCAAAGGCGGTGTCGGTATGGATCGGCAGCTGCCAACCCAGCCACGAGCGAGCCGGGACGCCCATCGCCTGGAGCGTGATCGCCAGCAGGCCGCTGGTGATCTGTTCGCCCGCCGAGACGACGACGTCATATTCCTGGGGATCGTAAAGCGACGAGGCCTCGCGGCAGAAACCGACCAGCCGGTCGGTCTCCCCCGCCATTGCAGAGACGACGACCGCGACCTCATGGCCCGCCTCCACCTCGCATTTGACCCGCGCCGCCACGTTGCGGATGCGCTCGATTCCGGCCATCGAGGTGCCGCCGAACTTCATCACGATACGGGCCATGCGGTTTTTGCCAATCTCCTTGGGGTAAAACGGCGGTCCTGATAGGTAGCCCCCATGACGAACGCAAGCCATTTGAACGATTCTACCATTATTGGGGCCGAAGCCGCACATTTCGGAAAGATGGCGGCGGATTGGTGGGATCCCAAGGGGTCGAGCGCGATGCTGCACCGACTCAACCCGCCCCGGCTGCGTTACATTCGCGAGCAGATCGATCTGCATTGGGATGCGGACGGACAGGGCTTCACGCCGCTTTCGGGCAAGCGCGCGCTGGACGTCGGGTGCGGCGCGGGGTTGTTGTGCGAGCCGCTGGCGCGACTCGGGGCCGAGGTGACGGGGCTCGACGCCGCCGCCGAAAACGTCGCGGTCGCCGCCGCCCATGCCGCGCAATCGGGGCTGGACATCCATTATCGCGCGGGCAGCGTCGAGGGGCTGGCGGGCGAGACGTTCGACCTCGTCACCTCGCTGGAGGTGATCGAGCATGTCGCCGATCCGGCGCGATTCGTGCGCGGGCTGGCCGATGCGCTGGCGCCGGGCGGGCTGATGATCCTGTCAACGCCCAACCGTACGCCGTTGTCGAGGCTGGCGCTGATCACGCTGGCCGAGGGGACGGGTGCGATCCCCAAGGGCACGCATGACTGGTCGAAGTTCCTGACGCCGGAGGAACTGTCGGCGCTGCTGACGGACGCAGGACTGACGGTCCGCGATGTGCGGGGGCTGAGTTATTCGCCGACCAAGGGGTTCATGGTCAGCGACTCGACCGCGCTCGACTATTTCGTGACCGCGACCCGCTGACGCCGCCATTCTCCCTTCCCCTTCAGGGGAAGGGTCGGGGGTGGGCGCTTCCGCAAACGCACGGCCAGTGGCGACGCCCCACCCCAACCCCTCCCCTGAAGGGGAGGGGCTTGCTCGGAATACCCCCATGCCATCTTTTGACCGCCCCACGATTTCGGCCAACCACCGCCTCCTGATCCTGCTCGCCGTCGCACTTGCCGCTCGTGCGCTGACCTTCGGCAATCCGGTGGTGCATGTGGACGAGGAGTTCTATTTCTTCACCGGCCATTCGATGTGGCAGGGCGCATGGCCGTTCGTCGATGTGTGGGACCGCAAGCCGATCGGGCTGTTCCTGCTCTATGCCCTACCCGCCGCATTCGGCTTTCCGGCGGGCATCTGGGCCTATCAGGCCATGGCACTGGCCAGCGTCGTCGCGACCGGCTGGCTGATCGCACGCATGGCCGAGCGGCTCGGCTGGGGCGCAGGCGCGACGGCGGCGGGGATCGCCTATATTCTGTGGCTGGACCTGCTCGGCGGACAGGGGGGCCAAGCGCCGGTCTTCTACAATCTGCTGATGATGGGGGCGGCCTGGGCGATCCTCGAATCGGATCGGCGAGGACTGCGCAGCCTGGGTCTTGCCGCAATGGCGCTGGTTGGCCTTGTCCTGCAGATCAAATATTCGGCAGTGGTCGAGGGGATGGTCTTCGGCTTGTGGCTGCTCGTTGCAGAGTGGCGGCGGAGCCGGTCGCCTGTTGCCCTGATCCTTTATGGCCTCGCGCTGGTGGTCGTGTCGCTGTTGCCCACCGCGATGGCGGCGGGCGTCTATGCCGCGATCGGGCAGTGGGACGCGTTCCTCTACGCCAATTTCCTGTCGATCTTTCACCGCAACCCCGATCCGCTGGCAGAACTGGCGGGCAATCTGGGGCAGATGGTGTTGATCCTGTCGCCCATCGTCACGCTGGCGGTGCTCGGATTGAAGCGAGCGGAGCACGATCGGGAACGGAATTTCCTGGCCGTCTGGCTGGGCGCCGCGATCATCGGGGTGCTGATATTCCGGCCTTGGTTCGATCATTACGGCCTGCCGATCCTGCTCCCCGCCTGTACGGCGGCGGCGGCGATGCTGGGGCGGGAAGTTTGGCGGCGGCGCTATACCCCTGCCCTGCTGCTGACCGTCGCGCTGGCGGGGCAGATCGTGCTGCTGTCCTTGCGCCACGAACGCGGCGACGCGACCGAGTTCGCCGCTCTGTCCCAGGCGGTCGGCAAGGGGCCGGGTTGCCTCTACGTCTATTCGGGCAGCACCATGCTCTATGTCGCGACCCAGCGCTGCGCCCTGTCGCGCTGGATCGTGCCTGCGCATCTCAGCCGCGCGCGCGAGGCCGGGGCCACCGGCGTCGACCAGGATGTGGAGATCACCCGCATCCTCTCGCAACATCCCGCCGTCGTCGTGATGCGCCCGCCCTATAATGGCGAGCGTCCCGAGGCCCATGCCCGCGTCCTGGCGGCGATGGCCGATGGCTATCGGCTGGCGGCGAAACTGCCGATGGGCAATGAGACGATCAGCGTCTATAAATCCACGCGATGAAACGCCTTCTCGCCTCGATCCATGACGTGTCCCCCCGGTTCGAGGGGGCGGTCGATGCGCTGTACGACCGTCTGTCGGGGCATCTGGGCGGCCCGCGCCTCGCCATGCTGGTCATTCCCGACCATTGGAACAGCGCGCCCATCGCACCCGGCACCCCCTTTGCCACGCGGCTGCGCAACTGGGCGGACATGGGAATCGAGATGTTCGTCCATGGCTGGTCGCATAAGGACGATATGGTTCACACCGACCAGAAGACCGCGCTGAAGGCCAAGCACATGACCGCGGGCGAAGGTGAGTTCGTCGGCCTGGACCGCGCCGAGGCGCTGCGCCGGATGCAACGCGGCACCGCGCTGATCGAGGATATCATCGGCCGCCGCGCGACCGGCTTCATCGCCCCCGCCTGGCTCTATTCGGACGAGGCGCGCCTGGCGCTGGGGGATGCGGGTTTCGGGCTGGCGGAGGATCATTTCCGCGTCTGGACACCGACCGACGGCAAGATCATCGCGCGTGGCCCCGTCGTCACCTGGGCCAGCCGTTCGCGCGGGCGGCAGTTGAGTTCGCTCGCCGCCGCCGCCGTGCTGCGTCACGGCCTGCGCCCGACCCCGGTCGCGCGCGTCGCGGTGCATCCGGGCGACAATGGCGTGCCCGCGCTGCTCGACAGCATCGACAAGACCTATGCGCGCCTCGCCCGTACCCATCGGCCGTCGCGCTACGCGGACCTGCTCGCCGCCTGAATCAGCGCGCCGCCAGCGTATGGAGGTAGCGATGCCGCGCCTCCGACCCGCGCGGATAGGCGGCAAGCATCTTCGCCTCACCTGCGGTCAGGCTGAATTTCTGATAGCCTTTGCTGCCCAGGCACCGTTCGACGTCGCCGACCTGAATGCCGTGGAGCAGGCGCTTTTGCCGATCCGGCTGCGTTCGACGAACGGACAGCATCCAGTCGTCGCCGCCATCGGCGGGGCTGGGGAAATTCATCAGGCGATCCGCCGTCTCGAACCCTCGGATGAACCGCTTTGCCGGTTCATCCTGCGATACGTCACGGAAATAGCCGATCTTGGCGCATTCGACCGAGTCGGCGCGATACTGGTCGAAGGTGACGCCGGGTTTGCCCCAGCTTTCGATCGGGGGACGGTCGGCCGCCTGTGCGGCGCCCGAAGACGCCAGCATGATGCCCATCACGACTGCGAAGCCACGACTCATCGACCGTCTCCCATGACATTTTTGTCATGATGACAGACTCACGGGCGGTGCGAAAGGTCCGTTCCGGCTTAGGCGACGGCCTGCAACTGCTCGCCCTGGTCGAGCAACTGCTGATAGCGCGCGATCAGCGCCTCGGCATGGTCGCGGTCGCTGAACACCTTGCCCGCCGCCACGCGCGCGGCGTTGCGCAGCACGCGCTGGTCGCGCGCCAGCAGCCGCTCGATCGCCTCGGCACAGGCCGCCCCGTCGCGCGCGCGGAAGGTCTCGGCGAACAGCGGGTTCGCCACCTCGGCACAGCCGCCATAATCGGGCACGACCAGCGGCAGGCCGGAGGCCAGCGCTTCGGACGCCACCAGCCCGAACGTCTCGGTCTCACAGCCATGGACCAGCGCGTCGCAGCTCGCCATGATCCGGGCGAGGCGCGGGCGGTCATAGACCGGGCGGAACAGGCGGATATGGGGGCTGCCCGCGATCCGCTTCTCCAGCGTCCGGCTGGCGACGCCGCCGCCGATCAGGATCAGGCCGACCGGCCGGGTCGAGGCCACGCGCTCGACCGCGTCGATGACCATCGGCCAGCGCTTTTCGGGATGATGCCGCCCCAGCCCCAGCAACAGATGCGCGTCCTCAGGGAGAGCACACTGCGCCAGCAGCGCGGCGCGCAGCCGTTCGTCGCGGTGGTCGGGCGAGAAGAAATGCCGCTCGATGCCCAGCGGAATGCCCTCGTCCACCCGCACGCCGCGCTTGCCCAGGCGCTTCACCAGCGCCGGGCCGTTGGACAGCACCAGGTCGTAATGGTCGAGGAAACGGTTCATGTAGCGGCTGTACCAGCTGAACCAGTCCTCCACCCGCTCCTGCGCGACCAGGCCGTCCAGCCAGCGGACCGGATAGGTGCCGACATTGTCGTTGTGCATGAAGAAGACCTTCTTCGCGCGCGCCTGCCAGCTGGCGACGAACCAGGCGGGCTTGGCGGGCGAGGAGACCTCCACGATGTCGGGGTCCAGCTCGTCGAGCAGCTGGCAGACCGGCGCGGAATCCCAGAACATCCCGTAATTGGTGTCCAGGATCAGGCGCGGCGCCTTCACATAGATGATCTTGCCGCCGCCGGGGCGTTCCTCGACCCGGTCCTCGGTGCCCGGCGCGAGCACGATCAGCTCATGGCCCATCTCGGCCAGGATCGACATCTTGCGATCGATATAGGTCCGCACGCCCCCGCCGGTGGGGGAGTAGAATTCGTTGACGTCGACGATGCGCATCGTCTGTTCCTTACTCCACCGGACCGAAACCGCCCAGCCCACGCAGATATTGGGCACGGATGGTCGTCGTCGCCACCCCGTTGGGCACGTCGATCAGCGCGGAGGCGAGCGGCGGCTTGCGGCGGCCAAGCTTCGTATTGGCCGGGAAGCCTGCGCCGTCGCTCCAGAAATTGAACTTGTTCTTGCCGTCACGGTCATGGGTGAACAGCAGCGCATAGCGGCCGGGACGCGGCACGCGGATGCACAGCGCGATCGCGCCGCCTGCCGGGGTCGGCACCTGGACGCGGCGGAAGGTCTTGCCCGCGCTGACCAGCACGCTGTCGTCCTGGAGGAAATCCTCCTCGTTCGCGGGATAGAGTTCCAGCTTCAGATTGCCCTTGCGGTCCTTCAACCCCTCGATCCGGGCCAGGATGGCGGGACCGCCGCCACTCGTGCACGCCGCCGCATCGCTGCCCAGCACCTGCGCGCCCGCCGCCTGCGGCATCATCGCCAGGCCAATCGTCGCCGCCATCATCATCTTCATCACGCGAATCATGCGCGTACCTTCCGAACCAGTGCCGCCACACCGAACCCCGCGATCAACACGACATGGACCAGCAGGGTCAGCGCCGCGGTGAAGGCGATCAGTTCGCTCAGTTCCTGATCCTGCCCGATCAACAGGATCGCGAAATTGGCGAAAAGAAGGTCCTTGTTGGGCACCAGCGGCAGGCGCGAGACGAGCAGCCGCGCCGCCGACAGGAACAGCCACATGCCCAAGGACACGCTCGGCATGCCGTAATGCCACGCCAGTGCAACCAGCAGCGAATTGGCGATCAGGCGGGTGCAGTGGACCATGAAGACCCACCAGAGCGTCTTGCGATCGAGCGAGAAGACCCGCCGCGAAAAGATCAGGAAGGGCAGCGAGGTCGCCATGACGATCGCGATCGATCCCCAGACCAGCCGCAGCTGTTCCGGCGTCAGCAGCTCGCGCCCGACCGGCAGGGCCAGGCCGATCATGAGAAGGGTGATCGCATTGCCCGCGATGGCGGACAAAATGCCGACATCCTTGACCGCGCCGAAGGGAGCGGCGACCATCTTCGCATTCGCGCGCGCCCAGGCGTAGAAATAGGCCTCGCCCGAATAGCTGAACGCCACTTCGTTCGCGATCCGCTTACGGATCAGCGCGGCCATGCCGCTGATCGGGATGCCCCACAGCCGCCGGAAGATGATATAATCGCCGATCGGCAGCGCCATGTAGAGGCCGACAAAGACGATGTAGAAGAGCGGGTTGGTCGGAACCGAATGGCTGAGGCCGACCAGACCGCGCCCAAGCAGTTCCTGCCCCAGCCCGACGATCATGGCGAGCGTCAGCACGCCGCCGATAATGGCGGGCCAGCGGCTCTTGACCGTCTTCAACGGCTCCAGCGCGGCCATGTCGCGCGCCACCGGGCCGCTCGTACCGCCGGCGCCCTGCGCCGCTCCGGGTACCGAGCCGCCAGGCAGGGCCTGTTGCGGGGTCATGGGATCATCTCGTTCATTCTGCACGTTATGGAGATTCCTCGGCGGCGTTCGCCGGTGGCGCCCGCTAACCTCAACACTGCTTTCTCGCACCTGAATAAGAATTCATCCTCTGTCGTGCGATTGTGTCGACCTTAGGGCTGAAATTGACATAATTCAGCGACAAGCGGCGATTAGCGCTCCCATTATCGACCCGTCCCATCGCCCACGGAGCCTATGCCCGCCGATCATATCCTGACCTATGCCCTGGCCATGCGCGGCGGCGTCGAAGCGGCGCTGGGGCGGATGCTGCCGGGCTGGCTGAACCGGGGACGGCGCGTCACGCTGATCCTGGGCGACGAGGACGGCCAGTTCCAGGGCGGCGTGCCGAAGGGTGTCGAGACGGTGACGCTGGGCCATCAACGCTATGCCGGGCTGTGCCGCGCATTGCCTTTAGCGATCGAGCGGGTGCGGCCCGATATCGTCTTCTGTCCGGGCAATCACTATACCGCCATGGCCGCGTGGACGCGGGCGCGGCTGGCCGGGTCCTGCCCGCCGATCGTCGCCAAGATGTCGAATGCGGTCGATCGCGGCGACCAGCCCGCACTGATCGCCTGGGGCCAGCGGCAATGGCTGGCGGGGCACCGGCTGTTCCTGGACGCGCTGGTCGCGATGACCCCGGCGACCGCGCGCGAGGCGCAGGGCGCCACCGGGCTGTCGGTCGCGGTCATTCCCAATCCACCGACATTGCTCGATCCCATGGCGGTTCCGCGCGCCACGACGCCGGGCCGCCGCATCCTGGGCGTCGGGCGGCTGGAGCCGCAGAAGCGCTGGGACCGGCTGATCACCGCGATGACCCATCTGCCCGACGATATCGGCCTGACTATATTGGGCGAGGGCAGCCTGCGTCCCGCCCTGACCGCGCAGATCGAGATATTGGGCCTGTCGCACCGGGTCTCGCTGCCCGGCCACAGCGCGAACGCGCCCGCCGCGATGGCGGCGGCGCAGGTCGTCGCCCTGCCCTCCGACTATGAAGGCGTGCCCGGCGTGCTGCGCGAGGCGCTGGCGGTCGGCACGCCCGTGGTCAGCACCGATTCGAGCCCGGCGGTGCATGAGATCGTGTCCGATCGCTCGCTGGGCACCATCGTCCCGCGCGAGGATCTGGGCGCCCTGGTCGCGGCGCTGCGCCACTGGCTCGATCCCGTGGCACCGCGTCCCGAACCCGTCCCGCAACCCGGGCAGGATTCGGCCGAGCGTTATCTGGCGCTGTTCGATTCGATCGTCGCCGCCCGGGCCCGCCGCACGTTGGGCGACAGGGGACTGCTAGAACCTGTGCTAGCCGGGTAGAGCGGCCGGAGCTTACTGAATATCAGCCTCGGCGCGGGCCGTGTCCTTGTCCTGTTCCGCCTCGCGCTCCGAGCGGCGCTGGAGCGCGGACTTGGCCATGGCGGTCATCGGATCGGCCAGCGCCAACCCGAGGATACCAAACAAGGCACTCGCCATGATCTGGGTCGACAGGGTCAGCGCGGGCGGCAGGTCGACGGTGCGCTTGGCGACCATCGGCACCACGACATAGCCGTCGAAGGTCTGCACGATCAGATAGGTGCCGATCGCCCAGAAGCCCGCATCGCTACCGGCCGAAAAGCCGACCGCGATCATCAGCGCGCCGGTGATGATGGCCCCGATATTGGGGATGAAGGCCAGGATGCCCGCGATGATGCCCAGCAGCAGCGCCATCGGCACGCCGCCGATCATCAGCGCGATGCCGGTCAGCACCCCCTCCACCGCCATGCCCAGCAGACGCCCGGCGAGCAGGCGGCGCAGCGTGAACATCACGCGCCCTTGCGTGATCGCGAATTCGGCGCGGGCGGCACGCGGCACGAACCATTGCAGGCCGCGCGCATAGCCTTCGGGGTCCATCGCCAGGAACAGGCCGATGATCAGGATCATGAACATCGTCGTCACCGCGCCCACGGCGGTGCCGACCCAGGAGGTCAGCTTGCCGATCGACCCCACCGACTGTTTCAGCAGGCCGTTGATATCCGACGTGCCGGGCATCAGCCCCTGCGACGACAGCCAGCCGGTGACCTTGCCCGCCTGCGTCTCCAGCGTGGAGCGGAGCTGGGTCACCTGCTGCGTCATCTCGACACCGGTCAGGTAGAAGGTGCCGAGCAGGAAGACGACCACCGCCAGCACGACGATCAGCAACCGCCAGCCGCGCCCGATCGGCAACACCCGGCCGAGTAGTCGCACGCCACCGTCGAGCAGCGTGGCAAAGACCAGCCCGGCAAAGATCACCAGCAACGGCTGGACCAGCAGCACCGTTACCGCCATCGCGGCGATCAGTCCCAGCCAGATTGCCGCGCGGGTCAGCTCCCGCCGGACAAAGCCTTCCCGGAACTCGATCGGCGCCGGGCGGTCGGTCAGCGGGGCCTGATCGCTCATGGCGTGGCGCCGTCGCCGGTCTTGACGGTGGTTGGGTGCAGCGACAGCCCCGCCCGGCCCGACCGCAGCGAGGTCCACCAAGTGACGGGGTTCAGCGTCGTGTCGCCGTCCAGGCTGAAGGTCACGAACTCGGCCCGGCCGCCGATATTCTCATAGGGCACCGCCCCGCCCAGCCCCAGCTCGGCCAGCGAGAAGCGGCTGTCGGCCGAACGGTCGCGATTGTCGCCCATCAGGAAGACATGATCGGCCGGGATGGTGATGGCCGGATAATTGTCGCCCGGGCTCCACCCCATTTCGACCGTGTCGTAACGGCGGCCATTGGGCAGCGTCTCGGTCACGATCGGCAGGTGGCAGACCCATTGGCCGTTCGCGGTGCGGACGCGCGCCTGATCGCCATAGTCGGTGCACGGGCTATTCGTATCGATGGGGATGTCGATATAATGGATCGGCCCGCGCTGCACCGGCTTGCCGTTCAGGATCACCGTGCCGTCGCGCACCGCCAGCGTATCGCCGGGCAGGCCGATCACCCGCTTGATATAGTCGTTGTGCGTGCCCGGCGGGGTCACGATCACGACGTCGCCGCGCTTGGGCAGCGAGCCGAAGACCCGGCCATGGATGAAGGGCAGCTGATAGCTCCAGCTCGCCTCGGGCTGGCGCAGGACCACCGACTTGAAGATCGCGACCGGGTTGGGAATGGTCGGCGAGATATAGGACCAGCCATAGGCGAACTTGCTGACGACCAGCCGGTCGCCGACGCGCAGGCCCGGCAGCATCGATTCGGACGGGATGTAGAAGGGCTTGGCGATGAAGCTGTGGAAGCCCAGCACGATCAGCAGCAGCCAGAACAGCCCCTTGACCTCGGCCCACCAGTCGGTGCCCTTCTTCCTGGCGGGCGGCGTCTGCGCAGGTGGCGGCGGCGCGCTCACCGTCGGATCGGCGGGTGAGCCTGGGTTCGTGTCCAACACCGCGTCCTTCATGCGGAAACTTCCGGTCGTGCCTCGATCACGACAAAGGCCTGCGCCCAGGGGTGATCGTCGGTCATGGTCAAGTGGATATGGGCGACGTGGCCCTCCGGCGTCATCGCGTCAAGCCGTTCGCGCGCGCCGCCGGTCAAAGAGAGGGTCGGCGCACCGCCGGGCAGGTTCACGACGCCGATGTCGCGCATGAACACACCCTGCGAGAAACCCGTGCCGACCGCCTTGGAAAAGGCCTCCTTGGCGGCGAAGCGCTTGGCGTAGGTGCCCGCGCGGGTGAAGGGACGCTTGGCCGCCTTGGCCTGCTCGATATCGGTGAAACAGCGCGCCTCGAAACGCCCGCCATGCCGATCCAGCGCGGCCTGGATACGCTCGATGTTACAGAGGTCGGAGCCGAGACCGATAATCACGACATTTCCTCCCCTGCAAGGGGAGGTGGCAGCCCGAAGGGCTGACGGAGGGGTGTCACGGCCAGCGGGGACACCCCTCCACCACGGCTTTGCCGTGGTCCCCCTCCCCTTGCAGGGGAGGAATGGGTGAAGCCTCTCACCGGGCCAGGTCCATCGCGGTGCGCATCTTGCGCACCACTTCGGGCAGGCCGACGAACACCGCGTCGGCGATCAGGAAATGGCCGATGTTCAGCTCGCGCACCTGCGGGATCGCCGCGATGGGCGCGACATTGTCATAGGTCAGCCCGTGCCCGGCATGAACCTCGATGCCGTTCTTCGCCGCCAGCGCCGCTGCGTCCGACAGGCGGCGCAGCTCCACGCTGCGCGCCTCGCCGTCCAGCTCGGCATAACGGCCGGTGTGCAGCTCGACCACCGGCACACCCAGATGCAGCGCGGCCTCGATCTGGCGCGGATCGGGTTCGATAAACAAGGAAACCCGGATACCCGCCTCGCCCAGCTTCGCCACCATGGGTGCCAGCCATTCGCGCTGCCCGGCGGCGTCGAGGCCGCCTTCGGTCGTCCGCTCCTCGCGCTTTTCCGGCACGATGCAGGCGGCGTGGGGGCGATGCTTCAGCGCGATGGCCAGCATTTCCTCGGTCGCCGCCATCTCCAGGTTCAGCGGCACGCTGAGGTCCGCCGACAACCGCGCAATGTCGTCGTCGGTGATGTGCCGCCGGTCCTCGCGCAGATGCGCGGTGATGCCGTCCGCACCCGCTTCTGCCGCGATCAGCGCCGCCTTGACCGGATCGGGATAGCCCACGCCGCGCGCATTCCGCACGGTCGCGATATGGTCGATATTGACGCCCAGGCGCAGATGCTCGGTCATGCCGCCGCGCGGCTCCCCGGCTTGATCGCGGGGATCGCGGCCAGTTCGGGCGGCAAGTCGTCGGGGCTGTAGCTCGGCACGTCCAGCCGGATCAGCGGGAAGAAGGGCACGCCCAGATCCGCGGCGCCGTTCGAGCGGTCGACCAGCGAGGCGGCGGCAATCGTCTCGCCCCCTTCGCGCGCGATGGCGGCGATCGCCTCGCGGCTGGACAGGCCGGTCGTGACCACGTCTTCCATCATCAGCACCTTCTGCCCTGGCTCCAGGCGGAAGCCGCGGCGCAGGTGGAAGGTTCCCTCGGGCCGCTCCAGGAACATGCCCGGCACACCCAGCGCACGCGCCATTTCATGGCCGACGATGACGCCGCCCATGGCGGGGGCGACGACGGCGCTGATCTGCGCCTTGATGTCGGCCGGGATCTTGGCGGCCACCGCCTCGCACAGCCGGGCGGCGCGGGCCGGGTCCATCAGGACGCGCGCGCATTGCAGATAGCGCGGGCTGCGCAGGCCGGAGGAGAGGATGAAATGCCCTTCGAGCAGCGCCTCGGCGGCACGGAACTCGGCAAGGACGTCTTCATCGGTCATGGGGCAACTCCGGCATCGGTCAGATGACCCGGCCTCATAGGATCGCCCCGCCCCCCGCGCAATCTGGCATATGCGCTCAAGGGTTGAGGGGGCGAAGTCCCGTGCTATAGTCCCCCTAACAAAAACGACATGAGGCCCCGCCCCAGGACCGTCGGACGACCGATGGACGGGTGAGGGAGATGGGAGACGAGAGCGGGATGAGCGAGGTCAAGCGCATGTCCGGACCCCGGAGGATGAGGATGCCCAAACGCATGAAGGCGCTCGCGATCGCCGCCGGGATGGGATGCGCCACGCTGTCGGGTGTCGCCTTCGCGACTCCGGCCGCGCCCCCTGCGACCCAGACCGCCGCCCCCGCGCCGCAGGCCGCCGCCGAGGGGGCGGGCGTCTCCAACACCGCGCCGACCAGCGCCGCGGCCCCCGCCACCGCCGCGCCGACCAGCCCGCTGCTGGCGCAGGACGGCGCCCCCGCCACGACGATCGATCCCAATGTCGGCCTGCCGATCGACGGCCGCTTCGGCCTCCAGCCGCAGGTGACGAAGAACGGCGAGTTCGCGCATTGGATGCACAACGACGTGCTGGTGCCCGTCATCACCGCGATCTGCGTGCTCGTCCTGCTGCTGCTCGCCTGGGTGGTGTTCCGCTATCGCCGCGCCGCCAACCCGGTGCCGTCCAAGACCAGCCACAACACGCTGGTCGAGGTGTTGTGGACGCTGGGGCCGGTCGTGGTCCTCGTCCTGATCGCCATCCCCTCGATCGGCCTGCTCCAGGCGCAGTTCAAGCCCGCGCCCGCCGGTGCCGTCACGCTGAAGGCGATCGGCAACCAATGGTACTGGACCTATCAGTATCCGGATCATGGCGGGATCGAGATCACCGCCAACATGCTGAAGGAAAAGGATCAGGTCGCGCCGGGTGAGCGTGCGCGCACCGATGCCGACGGCCCGCGCCTGCTGGCGGTGGACAACCGCATCGTCCTACCCGTCGGCGTGCCGATCCGCCTGATCACCACGTCGAACGACGTCATCCACAGCTGGGCGATCCCGGCCTTCTGGATGAAGCTGGACGCGGTGCCCGGCCGGTTGAACGAGACGAGCTTCACCATCGAGAAGCCGGGCCTGTATTTCGGCCAGTGTTCGGAACTGTGCGGCGCACGCCATGCCTTCATGCCGATCGCGGTGCAGGCGGTGCCGCGTGAGCAGTTCGCCGCCTGGGTCGCGGCCAAGGGCGGCAAGATGCCGGGTTCGGTCGCGCCGTCGGCGGCGGTCATCCCGCAGCCGGGTGCCGAGGGTTCGAAGGTCGAAGCCACCCAGGCCAATGCGGCCGAGGCGGTCACCGGTCCGGCCGACAACATGGCCACCCCCGCCCAGTCCCCTTCTTCCGCGCAGGGCGCCACCGGGAATCCGGCCGGCCCCGGCAACGCTGGACAATAAGCCATGACCGACACCGCACTTCACCCCGGATCGGCATTCGTCGGTCATGAGGATCATCACCACGCGCACCATGACGCCGATCACAAGCCCGGCTTCTTCGCGCGCTGGTTCCTGTCGACCAACCACAAGGATATCGGCACCCTCTATCTGATCTTCGCCATCGTGGCGGGGATCATCGGCGGCGGCATCTCCGGCCTGATGCGGGCCGAGCTGCGCGAGCCGGGCATCCAGTATCTGGGTATCTGGGCGGGGATGCTCCACGGCGGCGCGCAGAGCCTCGACCAGTCGCTCCACCTGTGGAATGTGCTGATTACCGCGCATGGCCTGATCATGGTGTTCTTCATGGTCATGCCCGCGATGATCGGCGGGTTCGGCAATTGGTTCGTGCCGATCATGATCGGCGCGCCCGACATGGCCTTCCCGCGCATGAACAACGTGTCCTTCTGGCTGCTGATCCCGGCCTTCACCCTGCTGCTCGCCTCGCCCTTCTTCGGGTCGGGCGCGGGCGTCGGCTGGACCGCCTACGCCCCGCTATCGACCTTCGGCGAGCCGGGTCCATCGGTCGACATGGCCATCCTGTCGCTCCACCTGGCGGGCGCCTCGTCGATCCTGGGGGCGATCAACTTCATCACCACCATCTTCAACATGCGCGCGCCGGGCATGACGCTGCACAAGATGCCGCTGTTCGTCTGGTCGGTGCTGGTCACCGCCTTCCTGCTGCTGCTCTCGCTGCCGGTGCTGGCCGCCGCGATCACCATGCTGCTGACCGATCGCAACTTCGGCACGACTTTCTTCGATCCCGCCGGTGGCGGCGATCCGATCCTGTACCAGCATCTCTTCTGGTTCTTCGGCCACCCCGAAGTGTACATCATGATCCTGCCGGGCTTCGGCATCGTCAGCCAGATCATCGCGACCTTCAGCCGCAAGCCGGTCTTCGGCTATTTGGGCATGGCATACGCCATGGTCGCGATCGGCGTGGTCGGCTTCGTCGTATGGGCGCACCACATGTTCGCCACCGGCCTGTCAGTGAACACCAAGATGTACTTCACCGCCGCGACGATGATCATCGCGGTGCCGACCGGCATCAAGATCTTCTCGTGGATCGCGACCATGTGGGGCGGTTCGCTGTCGTTCAAGACGCCGATGGTCTGGGCGATCGGCTTCATCTTCATGTTCACGGTCGGCGGCGTGACCGGCGTCGTGCTGGCGAATGGCGGCATCGACGATTACATGCACGACACCTATTATGTCGTGGCGCACTTTCACTATGTCCTGTCGCTGGGCGCCGTTTTCGCGCTGTTTGCGGGCTTCTATTACTGGTTCCCCAAGATGTCGGGGAAGATGTATAGCGAGCTGCTCGGCCAGCTGCATTTCTGGGTGTTCTTCGCGGGCGTGAACCTGTTGTTCTTCCCGATGCACTTCCTGGGGCTGCAGGGCATGCCGCGCCGCTATCCGGACTATCCGGACGCCTTCGCGCTGTGGAACAAGGTCGCGACCCACGGCTATGAGATCATGGCCGCGGGCATGGCGATCTTCTTCATCAACCTGATCTGGTCGCTGATCGCGGGCAAGCCCGCGGGCGACAATCCCTGGGGCGAAGGCGCGACGACGCTGGAATGGACGCTGTCCAGCCCGCCGCCCTATCACCAGTTCGAGACGCTGCCGCGCATCGACTGATCCCGGCCACCCCATCCCGAAAGGGCCTCGGAGCTTTGCTCCGGGGCCTTTTTCATTGCGGTTTCGCAATGACATGCAATGGGCTCGGCTCATCGCGATATGCGACGAAGCGCGGAACCATTTCACGGTTTGTTATCCAACTTCGCGGCATTTTCGGCGGGTCCGCAGACAGGCGGGCCTAGCGGGATTTCGACATATGACGGGGTGGGACGAGCGGGACGCGTCGCCGATGGCGGCCACCGCCACCGAGGGGACAGTCGCGCCTGCGATACCGGGCGGCACGGACGGCGTCCTGGCGCGGGCGGGAAAAAGCAGCGCGCTGTTGCCGCTGGTCGCGCTGGCCGCGTGCGGCGGCGGCGGTGGCACGGGCGGGGGCACGACGAGCGCCACACCCGCGGGCAATGCCGGTACGCCGACCGATACATCCAGCTCCACCCCCATCGTCGTCGTCACCGCGCCACCCACCGCCACCGAGGCCAGCCGCTTCCTGGCGCAGGCGTCGATGGGCGCGACCCGCAGCACCATCGATGCCGTCGTCTCGCGCGGTTATGACGGCTGGCTGACCGACCAGTTCGCCCTGCCCCGTGCCACCAGCCACTGGGACTGGCTGACCGCGAACGGCTTCGACTCGGCCAAGATGAATTCGATCAACGGCTTCGACCCGTCCATGTGGCGGCAGATGATCGTCGAGCCCGACCAGTTGCGCCAGCGGGTCGGCATGGCGCTGCTCGACATCCTGGTGGTCGGCATCGACCAGTCCAGCGATACATGGCGCGCCTATGCGATGGGGGCCTATGTCGATCTTCTGCTCGACAACGCCTTCGGCAATTACCGCGATCTGCTGGGCGCAGTGACGACCAGCTATGCGATGGGCAATTTCCTGACCTATCTCTACAATCGCAAGGCCAACCCAACCACCGGCACCCAGCCCGACGAGAATTACGCACGCGAGCTGATGCAGCTGTTCACCCTGGGCGTCAGCCAGTTGAACATGGACGGCACGCCCAAGCTGAACGGCGGCCAGACGATCGACACCTATGGCCAGGCCGATGTGACCGGGCTGGCGCGCGTCTTCACCGGGCTGGTCCCGACCAGCACCGACAGCAACACCCCCGCCCGCCTGCGCCAGCCTTTGGTGATGAACGCCTCGCTCAACGAGACCGGCGCCTCGACCTTTCTGGGCACCACGGTCAGCGGCGGCGGCATGGCCGCGATCTCGGCCGCGCTGGATACGATCTTCGCCCATCCCAATGTGCCGCCCTTCATTGCGAAACAGCTGATCCAGCGGCTGGTGACCAGCAACCCCTCGCCCGGCTATGTCACCCGCGTCGCCACCAAGTTCGCCGATAACGGCCAGGGCGTGCGCGGCGACATGAAGGCGGTGATCCGCGCCATCCTGCTCGACAGCGAGGCGCGCAACGTGCCGACCGCCGCCACCGCGGGCAAGCTGCGCGAACCCGTGCTGCGCCTGACCGGCTGGGCACGGGCGTTCAAGGCGACCTCGCCCTCCAACGCCTGGCTGATCGGCGACACGACCAATCCGGCGAACCGGCTGGGCCAGGCCAAGGGACACAGCCCCTCGGTCTTCAACTTCTATCGTCCGGGCTATACCCCGCCCGGCACCAATCTGGCGAGCAGCGGCCTGGTCGCGCCCGAATTCCAGATCACCAACGAACAGAGCGTCGTCGGTTATGTGAACTTCATGTACGGCCTGATCGCCAACGGCATCGGCGACGTGAAGGCCGATTACACCGACATCCTGACGCTGGCCGCCGACAGCAAGGCGCTGCTCGACGAAGTCAATCTGGTCCTCGCCGCCGGGCAATTGTCCGCCACCACCCTGGCCTCGATCCGCGCGGCGGTAGACAGCGTGTCCGCCACCGCCGCCAATGGCCCGATCAACCGCGTCGGCATCGCGATCCTGCTGACGATGGCCTCCCCCGATTACCTGACCCTGCGGTGATGAGCATGATGCAAGATCAGTCCAGACGCGCCTTCCTGAAGCGCAGCGCGCTGCTCGGCCTGGCCGGGACTGCCACCCCCTTCGTCTCCAGCCTGGCCGCGATCGGCGAGGCGGCGGCGGCCACCGCGTCCGACTATAAGGCGCTGGTGTGCGTGTTCCTCTATGGCGGCAACGACTATGCCAACACGTTGGTCCCGTATGATGAGGGCAGCTTTGCCGCCTATCGCGCGGCGCGCGCCAATATCGGCTATCAGCGCGACGTGCTGGGGGGGACCGTGCTGAACCCGACGGTCGCCCTGCCCGATGGCCGCGCCTATGCGCTGTCGCCGAGCATGCCGGAGATGAGCCAGTTGTTCGCCGCCGGAAAGATGGCGGTCGCGCTGAACGTCGGCACGCTGGTCGAACCGACGACCAAGAGCCAGTATCAGCGCCGCACCGTGCAACTGCCGCCCAAGCTGTTCAGCCACAATGATCAGCAGAGCTTCTTCCAGGCGTCCAGCCCGGAGGGTGCGGGCAGCGGCTGGGGCGGGCGGATCGGCGACGTGTTCCAGAACGGCAACGGCAATGCCGCGCTGACCTGCATCAACACCAGCGGCAATGCGGTGTACCTGACCGGGCGCAACGCCATCCAATATTCGGTCGGCACCGGCGGCCCGATCGCCCTGCTGAACAGCAGCCGCACGCTGTACGGATCGTCGACCGCCCTCGACACGCTGCGCGCGCTGATGACGACCGAGACCGGCCTTGCGATGGCCAACGAACATGCACGGATCAGCAAGCGGTCGCTCGACATCCAGGCCCAGTTGAGCAGCGCGCTGGCCGGGGCGCCCACCACCAATTTCCCGCTCTTCCCCTCGAACAACACGCTCGCCGACCAGCTGAAGATGGTCGCGCGGATGATCGCGGTGAACCAGACGCTGGGGCTGAAGCGGCAGGTGTTCTTCGTGTCGATGGGCGGGTTCGACCTGCACGACAATCTGGTCGCGCAGCATCCGGGGCTGCTCGCCAAGATATCCTCGGCGATGAAGGCCTTTTACGACACCACCGCCGCGATGGGGGTCGCCAACCAGGTGACCAGCTTTACCGCATCGGACTTCGGCCGCACGCTCCAGTCGAACGACGACGGGTCGGACCATGGCTGGGGCGGCATGCACTTCATCGTCGGCGGCGCGGTGAAAGGGCAGCGTTTCTATGGCAAAGCGCCGATCGTCGGCACCAACACCAATGACGATGTCGGTCAGGGCCGCCTGATCCCCACCATGTCGGTCGACCAATATGCCGCGACCCTGGCCAGCTGGTTCGGGATCGATTCGGGCGGCTTGCGCACCGTGCTGCCCAATATCGGCAACTATGACTCCTCGACCTGGAATCAGGGGTTCATGGGATAGGCCGAGCGCCTTGTGACAATATAACATATTGATTTGAGGCAATTCTCCGATCATCGCCAATCGGAAAACTTAACCCTTGGATCGTCTGGCACCGGACCGCGCGGCCCCCATATGGGCGGCCGCGCCCGTCCGGTCGCGATACAGATTCCAGAGGAGCTTCCATGCCCACTCCCGCCAAGGGTTATGCCGCCCAGTCGGCCGAAACCCCGCTCGCCCCCTTTTCCTTCGAGCGTCGCGACCCGCAGGGCGACGATGTCGCGATCGACATCCTCTATTGCGGCGTCTGCCATTCCGACCTGCACACCGCGCGCGGCGAATGGGCGGGCACCCAATATCCGTGCGTGCCGGGACATGAGATCGTCGGCCGCGTGACCGCCGTCGGCGGCGACGTGACCCAGTACAAGGTGGGCGATCTGGTCGGCGTCGGCTGCATGGTCGACAGCTGCGGCCACTGCCCGTCCTGCCATGACGGCGAAGAACAATATTGCGAGACGACCGGCTTCGTCGGCACCTATAACGGCCCCGATTCCGTGCTGGGCGGCCATACCTTTGGCGGCTATTCCGACCATATCGTGGTCAAGCAAGGCTTCGTCCTGAAGATCAACCATGACGAGGCCGATCTGGCCGCCGTCGCGCCGCTGCTCTGCGCGGGCATAACCACCTATTCGCCGCTGCGCCACTGGAAGGTCGGGCCGGGCCAGAAGGTCGGCATCGTCGGTCTGGGCGGCCTTGGTCATATGGGCGTGAAGATCGCCGCCGCCATGGGGGCCGAGGTCTATGTCTTCTCGACCTCGCCCAACAAGGCCGAGGATGCCAAGCGGCTGGGCGCCAAGGGCCTGATCGTGTCGAAGGACGAGGCGCAGATGGCGGAACATGCCAACAGCTTCGACTTCATCCTGAACACGGTGGCCGCGCCGCACATCCTCGACGCGTTCCTGATGCTGCTGAAGCGCGACGGCACGATGACGCTGGTCGGCGTGCCCGATTCGCCGCACCCCTCGCCCTCGGTCGGCAACCTCGTCTTCCGCCGCCGTTCGCTGGCGGGCTCGCTGATCGGCGGCATCGCCGAGACGCAGGAGATGCTCGATTTCTGTCATCAGCATGGCCTGACCGCCGACATCGAGATGATCGCGATGGACGAGGTCAACACCGCCTATGACCGGATGCAGAAGAGCGATGTGAAGTATCGCTTCGTCATCGACATGGCGACGTTGAAGGGTTGAGTCTGGTTTAGGCCCTTCCCTCAATGCTTGGCACGCCCCTCCCGTAAACGGGAGGGGATGGGGGAGGGAACGCCACGGGCGTCGGTCTCGGTGAGACTCCCTGCCCTCCCCCCATCCCCCTTCCGCTTGCGGGAGGGGGTGCGCGTTTGGCGAGCGGTAGTATCCGTTCCAAGACACCCGCTTCGATTGCCCCCCTTCCCCCCAAGCCCTATATGCGGGGCTCCCATGTCCAGCATTCCCTCCTCCGTCTTCGTTCCCGCCGACTGGCGCGACTTCCTGGCCCTGACCAAGCCGCGGGTGATGACGCTGGTGGTGTTCACCGGCCTGTGCGGGATGCTGGCGGCCCCTGTCGGCGTCGATCCGGTCATCGGCTTCACCGCCATATTGTGCATCGCGCTGGGCGCGGGCGCGGCGGGGGCGCTGAACCAATGGTATGAGGCGGACCTCGACGCGCTGATGAAGCGCACCGCCAAGCGGCCGCTGCCCGCCGGGCGCATGACCCGCGAATCGGCGTTGCACTTCGGCGTGGGGCTTGCCTGTTTCTCGGTTCTGCTGATGGGGCTGGCGGTCAATTATGTCGCCGCCGGAATCCTGACCGTCTCGATCCTGTTCTATGTGCTGGTCTACACCGTCTGGCTGAAACGGCGGACGCCGCAGAATATCGTCATCGGCGGGGCGGCGGGCGCGTTTCCGCCGTTGATCGGCTGGGCCGCCGCGACGGGCGAAGTCGCGCTCCTCCCCTTCCTGCTGTTCAGCCTGGTCTTCCTGTGGACGCCGCCGCATTTCTGGGCGCTGGCCCTCTTCGTGAAGACCGATTACGCCAATGCGGGCGTGCCGATGCTGCCCGTGGTGGCGGGCGAGCGGGTGACGCGCGCGCAGATCGGCCTCTACACCATTCCGATGGCGATCGCCGCCGTCGCGCCCTGGCCGCTGGGGCTGACGGGATCGATCTATGGCGTGATCGCGACCGCCGGAACCGCGCTGTTCGCCGCCTATGCCGCGATCGTCGCCTTCCGCCATACCGGGCCCGAGGATTCGATGAAGCCCGAGAAGCGGCTGTTCAAATATTCGATTCTCTATCTTTTCCTTCTCTTTGGCGCGCTGGTGGTGGATCGTTGGGCATGACGCCTGACGATTCGAATCGGATTCGCGCCAAGCAGCGCGCCCGCGCCACCGCCATGGCCCTGCTGCTCGGCTTTCTGGTGGTGCTGATCTTCTTCATCACCCTGTCGAAAATCCGGTCGGGCATGCACTGATGCGACTGACGCGCCAGGGTCGGACGGTTGCGCTGGCGATCTTCGGCGTGGTGTTCATGACCGGCCTCGCCTTTGCCAGCGTGCCGCTCTACCGCATGTTCTGCCAGGTGACGGGTTATCAGGGCACGACCCAGCGGGGCAGTCAGGCCCCCGGCAGCGTCCACCGCCAGATCACCGTCAATTTCGACGCCAACGTCTCCTCGCGCCTCGCCTGGACCTTCAAGCCCGAGAACCCGCACGAGACCGTCGATATCGGCGCGCGCGACATGGTGTTCTTCACCGCCACCAACAATGCGAAAGTGCCGGTCACCGGCACCGCGACGTTCAACGTCACCCCCGATCAGGCGGGGCGCTATTTCACCAAGATCCAATGCTTCTGCTTCACCCAGCAGACGCTGAAACCCGGTGAGACGGCGCGGATGCCGGTCATCTTCTTCATCGACCCGAAGATCCTGAACGATCCCGACGCGCGCGACATCGAGACCATCACCCTGTCCTACACATTTTACCCGGTGGATTCGGCGAAGAAAGCGGGTTAGCCTGTCCCCAAAATAGCAAAAACATAGGGACGGGATCATGGCTGGCGCGAAGAACCACGACTATCATATCCTGCCGCCGAGCCCCTGGCCGCTGGCCAGTTCGATGTCGGCGCTGCTGATGGCCTCCGGCGCGATCATGTGGATGCACAGCGTGCAGGGCGGCGGCTGGGCGTTCCTGGCGGGCCTGGCGGCGGTGCTGTTCTGCATGGGCAGCTGGTGGGCGGACGTGGTGCGCGAGGCGCATCATGGCGACCATACCCCCGTCGTGCAGCTGCATTTCCGATACGGCATGATCCTATTCATCGCATCGGAAGTGATGTTCTTCGTCGGCTGGTTCTGGGCCTTTTTCGACTTCGCGCTGTTCCCGACCGCGATGAGCTTCGTCGACGGACAGGTCGAGCGCGCGACCGAGGGCGCCGCCGCCATCGCCGCGACCTGGCCGCCCAAGGGGCTGGAGGTGATCGATGCCTTCAAGCTGCCGCTTCTCAACACGCTGATCCTGCTGACCAGCGGCACCACCGTCACCTGGGCGCATCATGCGCTGATCCACGACCAGCGCGGTGGCGAGAAGCGCGGCCTGTGGGGTGCGCTGGGCGTGGGCGACCGCGACGGCGTGCTCAAGGGCCTGTGGCTGACCGTGATCCTGGGCCTGATCTTCAGCGCGATCCAGGCCTATGAATACATGCACGCGCCCTTCCCGTTCAAGGGCATCAACTATGGCGCGGCCTTCTTCATGGCGACCGGCTTCCATGGTTTCCACGTCATCGTCGGCACCATCTTCCTGATCGTCTGCCTGATCCGCGCCTATCGCGGCGACTTCACGCCCCGCCAGCATTTCGGGTTCGAGGCGGCGGCCTGGTACTGGCATTTCGTCGACGTGGTGTGGCTGTTCCTGTTCGTCACCATCTATGTCTGGGGTGGTTGGGGCGCGCCGGTTCATAGTGGCTGAGTTTACGCCTCCGACCATCGCGCAGGCGGCATTTCAGGGGCTGTGTCCGCGTTGCGGCCAGCCCCATTTGTTTGCAGGGCCGGTCTTCTCGACGAAGGTGACGACCTTTGCCGATGCATGCGCCGCGTGCGGGCTGGACTTCACCCGGTTCAATGTCGGCGACGGCCCCGCCGCGTTCCTGACGCTGATCTTGGGCACGATCATCACCATTGCGGCCATCACCGTCGAGCTGACCCTGCATCCGCCGCTGTGGCTGCAAATGGCGATCTGGCTGCCGCTGACCGCGATCGGCGTGGTCTATAGCTTGCGCATCGCCAAGGGTGCGCTGATGGCGGCCGAATATCGCAACGAGGCGCGTGAGGGGGCCGTGGTTCGCCCCGAAGACGACGAAGACGCCCGAGACGGGGAATCATGAAGCGCCTGCCCGTCCTGCCCACGCTGATCGTCGGTCTGGCGGTCGCGGCAATGATCGCGCTGGGCCTGTGGCAGTTGCTGGACCGGCTGCCGAAAAAGGAAGCCTATCTGGCGCAGCTCGCCGCCAATCCGGCGCGCCCCGTCATCGCCTTTCCGCTGTTCCCGGACGACAGCCTGCTCTTCCGCCGCACGGTCGCCGATTGCCGCCCGCCGCTCGCCATCCGCCGCGCAGGCGCCGGGGCGGCGGGATTTCGCCTGATCGCCACCTGTTCGGTGCCGCAGGGATCGCTGCAGGTGCAACTGGGCACGACCCATGATCCGCGCGCGGTGAGCCATTGGCCGGGCGGTCGTGTGAGCGGCTATGTCTCCCATGCGCCCGACAGCCGGTCGTTGCTCCAGTCGGCCTTCGACCATCGGCCGCAGGACATGCTGCTGGTCGCCGACACCCCCGCCCCCGGCCTCGACGCGAACCCCCGCCCGGGGATCGACGGGATACCCAACAACCATCTCGCCTATGCGCTGCAATGGTTCCTGTTTGCCGCCATCGCCGCAATTATCTATGTTTTGGCGGTCGCCCGGCGCAATCGAATGGTTGTGGTACGCAACGCACCCCGTTAAGCCGCAGCGCATCATGCGCTATCACAGTACCCGTGGCTCCGCCCCCGTCCTCGATTTCCGGGGTGCGACCCTGGCCGGTCTCGCCAGCGATGGCGGGCTCTACGTGCCCGAGACCTGGCCGACCCTGTCTCCGCAAGACATCGAGGGGCTGGCGGGCCTGTCCTATGCGCAGACCGCCGCAAAGATCATGGCGCCGTTCATCGGCGACAGCCTGACCGCAGAGGAACTCCAGGGCCTGTGCGACGCCGCCTATGGTCGTTTCTCGCACGCGGCCGTCACGCCCTTGGTCCAGCTCGACCATGACCAGTGGCTGCTGGAGCTGTTCCACGGCCCCACGCTGGCGTTCAAGGACGTCGCGCTCCAGATGCTGGGCCTGCTGTTCGAGCGGTTCCTGCGCGGCACCGACACCCGCCTGACCATCGTCGGCGCGACCAGCGGCGACACCGGATCGGCCGCGATCGATGCGGTCGCGGGGCGCGCCAATATCGACATCTTCATGCTGCACCCGGCAGGCCGCGTGACCGAGATCCAGCGCCGCCAGATGACGACGGTGCTCGCCCCCAACGTCCACAACATCGCGATCGAGGGCAATTTCGACGACGCCCAGGCGCTGGTGAAGGCCATGTTCAACGACCGCGCCTTTGCCGACCGCCACACCCTGTCGGCGGTCAATTCGATCAACTGGGCGCGGTTGATGGCGCAGGTCGTCTATTATTTCTACACCGCCGTCCGGCTGGGCGCGCCGGGCAAGCGCATCGCCTTCTCGGTGCCGACGGGCAATTTCGGCGACGTGTTTGCCGGTTATGTGGCCGCGCGCATGGGCCTGCCGATCGAGCGGCTGATCGTCGCGACCAACGTCAACGACATCCTCCACCGCGCGCTATCGTCGGGCGACTATTCCAAGGGGCAGGTCCAGGCGACCGCCACCCCTTCGATGGACATCCAGGTCAGCTCGAATTTCGAGCGGCTGCTGTTCGACGCCAATGGCCGCGACGGCGCCGCGCTGGCCGCGCAGATGAAGGGCTTTGAGGGTACGGGCGCGATGCGGCTGACCAATGCGCAGAGCCAGAATATCGCCCCGCTCTTCACCAGCGCGCGCGTGGACGCCGATGACATGAGCCGCGCGATGCGCTGGGCGGCGGACGAGGCCGGGCAGATTCTCGACCCGCATACCGGCATCGCCCTGTCCGCCGCGCGCAAGAGCGGGCTGGACGTGCCGGTGGTGACGCTGGCCACCGCGCACCCGGCCAAGTTCACCGATGCGGTCGAGCGCGCGACCGGCAGCCGCCCCGCGCTGCCCCGCCGCGTCGGCGACCTGTTCGAGCGCGAGGAACGCTATACCACCCTGCCCGCCACCTTCAACGCGGTGACGGCCTTTATCGACGGGCATGGTTTGCGCTAACGCACTCCCATGAAACTCGAAACGATGATCGGCGAGCCCTGGGCGGATTACGGGCTCGTCGACTCCGGCCATGGCCGCAAGCTGGAACGCTATGGCCGGTTCCGCTTCATCCGCCCCGAACCGCAGGCGATGTGGGCCCCCGCGACCACCGACTGGCGCGCGGCGGCCGAGTTCGTGCCCGGATCGGACGAGGATGGCGGCGGCCGCTGGAACTTCAACGAACCGGTCCCGCGCGACGGCTGGCCGCTCAAGTGGAACGAGGTTCGCTTCACCGCGCAGAACACGCCGTTCCGCCATCTGGGCTTCTTCCCCGACATGGCGCCGGTGTGGAGCTGGATGCGCGAGCAGGTCGACGGGATGGCCGAGCCCGAATGCATGAACCTGTTCGGCTATACCGGCGTCGGCACGCTGGCGATGGCGAGCGCGGGCGCCAAGATGGTCCATGTCGACGCCTCGAAGAAATCGGTCGAGGCGGCACGCGGCAATGCGATGCTGTCGGGTCTGGGCGATGCGCCGGTCCGCTGGATCATCGACGACGCCGCCAAGTTCGTCGCGCGCGAGGTGCGGCGCGCCCGGCGCTATGACGGCATCCTGCTCGACCCGCCGAAGTACGGACGCGGGCCGGAGGGCGAGGTCTGGCGGTTGGAAGAGGACCTGCCCGGCCTGATCGCCAATTGCCGCCAGCTGCTGGACGCCGATTCGCGCTTCCTGTTCCTGACCGTTTATGCGGTGCGCATGTCGGCGATGGCGATCGGCGAGATGATGCGCCAGGTGATGGCCGATCTTCCCGGCAAGGTGGAATGCGGCGAACTCGGCGTGCGCGAGGAAGCCCGCGGCCTGACCCTGCCCACCGCCATCTGGGCGCGGTGGAGCCGATAAGCAAAAACCTCCGTTCAGCCTGAGCGAAGTCGAAGGCCGCGCCAGATCATAGCGGCGGGGCGTGTGCTTCGACTTCGCTCAGCATGAACGGGGCGGGGGGTTACGGGGCAGCGACCTCAATCAACGCGACCTCATAGGCCGCCACCGCCCCGCCCGCCTCGAACCGCCGCGCGATCCGCCGCATCGCGCCCGGCGGAATGGGGCGGTGTCCCTCACGCGGTGTCCCCGCCCCGATCGCCCGGAGCGCGCGCATGAAGTCCGCCGCCGATCGATGCCGCTGCTCGAACCGCCGGGTCTCGACCGGCCAGCCCAGCGCCTCGACCGGGGGATAGACCGGACTCCCCGCCTCATGACCCTCCGCCCGGTGCGCCTCATGCCACGCTGCGAAGGTCCCTTCGACCAGCGTCGTCACCAGCATCCGCCCGCCCGGCGCCAGCAACCCGGCCAGCCGCCGCAAGCCCGCCTCCAGATCGCCGAACCATTGCACCGCCAGGCTGCTGACGATCAGGTCGAACGGCGCCTCGCCCGGCAGATCGGGATACTCGCCGTCCATCACTCGGCCGCGCACACCCGGATGCTTGGCAAGGCCCCGCGCCAGCATGGCGGGCGCGATGTCGGTCATCAGCCAGTCGGGATTCACCAATCGCGGCAAGGTCGCAGCCGTCAGAAAGCCGGTCCCGCACCCCACTTCCAGCACGCGCGGGGCGGGTGGTGCCATCGCGACGATCCGTTCGGCCAGCCAGTCGGCGACCTGCCGCTGCACCACCGCATGCGCGTCATAAGCCGAGGCCGCGTCGAAGGCCCGCGCGATCGCTTTCGATTCGGCCATCACCTCAATCACGCACCGATCGGATCGCCGCCGCCGCGATCCACGGCGCGCCCGCCACCAGCATCAGCGACACCGCCGCCAGCAGCTTCGGCGCACCCATGTCACCGCTCCCCGCGCCGAAGATCAGCAGCGGCAGCGCAAGCGGCAGCAGGAGCAGCCCGGCCAGCCCGCCCGCGCCGCGCAATCCGGCGGTCAGCGCCCCCGTCGCCACGGCCAGCGCCGCCAGCCCGGGCGTGCCGAGCAGCAACCCCGCCTCGACCCGCACCAGCGCCGCCGTCTCCAGTCCGAACAGCCCGGCCGCGACCAGCGCCGCCAGCATCAGCGGCGGCGCAAAGGCCAGCCAGTGGGCGACGATGCGCAGCGCCATCACCAGCGGCAGTGACAGGCCGAGGACGCGAATCTGGTCGAACCACCCCGATTCGACATCGGGCGCGACCAGCCGCTCGACCGGCAGCAGCGCGGCCAGCAGCGCCGCGACCCAGATCGCCCCCGCGCCGACACGCATCAGCACCGCCCGGTCCGGCCCGATCGCAAAGGGGAACAACACCACCGCCAGCAGGAAGAAGCCACACACCAGCCCCGCCCCGCCCCCGGCATAGCCGCGCCGCACGTCGCGCGCGATCAGGGTCGCCACAAGGGTCATGGCCGTGGTCATGCCGGGGCGTACCCGTCCAGCGCGAGTGTCCGCGCGTCCGTCAACGCCAGCGGCTGGTGCGTGGTCAGCAGCACCGCGCCGCCCCCCGCACGGTGATCCGCGATGGCCCGCTCCAGCATCGCGACACCCGCGACGTCCAGCCCATTGCCCGGCTCGTCGAGCAGCCAGAGCGGGGCCTGCGCCGCCAGTACCCGTGCCAGCCCCGCACGCCGCCGCTGCCCGGTCGAGAGCAGACGCACCGGCACATCGGCGAGCTTGCCCAGCCCGACCGTATCGAGCGCCGCGGCAACCCGCCGATCCGCCGCCGCCAGCCCGTCGAGCCGCGCCCAGAAGGACAGCGCCTCCCCCAGCCGCCGCTCCGTATCGAGCGCGAGATCCTCGGTCGCCAGGGCGATCCGCCCCGACCGGGTGACACGCCCCTCGAACGGCGCGATCAATCCGGCGGCGAGACGCAGCAGGCTCGACTTGCCGATGCCGTTGGGGCCAGTGACGACCACCGCCTCGCCCGCGCCCAAGGCCAGCGACAGTTGCGTGAAGAGCAGCCGCCCGCCGCGTGCGCAGGCAACCTGATGCAACTCCAGGATCACGTCACGGCGTCTTCCAGCGCGTGCATGTCGTCGTCGGACAGGCCGAAATGATGGCCGATCTCATGGATCGTCACATGCGCGACCAGATCGTCGAGGCGCACGCCCGTCTCGACCCATTCGTCCAGGATCGCGCGACGATACAGATGGATGCGGTCGGGCAGCGCCCCTGAATCCATGCTGCTTTTCTCGCCCACCGGCCGCCCATGATACAGGCCGGTCAGGTCCAGCGGATGGTCGAGGCCCAGCGCGGCCAGCGTCTCGTCATCGGCGAATTCCTCGACGATCAGGACGACATCGCCCAGATGCGCGGCGAATGCGGCGGGCAGGCGCGCGATCATATCCCGCGCGATCCGCTCGATCACCTCGGGACCCGGTGCTTCACCAATCGCGTCTTGCCCGCCCATGGCCGCCGTCTTACCGCTGTGCCGGTCAAAAGAACAAGATACGCCAAGGGGACGATCATGGTGGAACGGCTGAGCGAGCTGGACCGGGACGAGGCGCTGGACGGCCTGACCGAATGGGACTGGGACGAATCGCGTGATGCGATCAGCCGCCGTTTCGTGTTTGCCGACTTCAACGAGGCGTTCGGCTTCATGACCCGCGTCGCCCTTCTGGCGGAAAAGGCGGATCATCATCCCGAATGGTCCAATGTCTGGAACCGGGTCGATATCGTGCTGACCACCCATGACGCAGGGGGGCTGTCGGCGCGCGACATCGACATGGCCGAGGCGATCGACGCTTTGGTGGAGTAACCCCTCAATCCTCCCCATCTCCGATGGGGAGGGGGACCGCGGCCGAAGGCCGTGGTGGAGGGGCGATGCCGGACGCCTTCGGTGATCGGTGATGGCGCGGCCCTGCCCCTCCACCATCGCTTGCGCGATGGTCCCCCTCCCCAAGCTGTGCTTGGGGAGGATTTAGGTTCAGCCGACCGTCTGTTCGATCGCGCCGAAGATCGGATGGTGGCGGTCGTCCTCCATCCAGATGCGCACCGTGTCGCCCTTCTTCAGGAACGGCGTCACCGCCTCGCCGCCGCGGATCGTCTCGATCATGCGCAGCTCGGCCAGGCAGCTATAGCCGACGCCGCCCTCCGCCACCGGCTTGCCCGGGCCGCCGTCCGAATCGCGGTTGGATACGGTGCCCGACCCGATGATCGTCCCCGCCCCCAGCGCGCGGGTCTTGGCGGCATGGGCGACCAACGTGCCGAAATCGAAGGTCATGTCCTGCCCCGCATCCGCCCGACCGAAGGGCTGGCCGTTCAGGTCAACCTTCAGCACGCGGTGCAGCTTGCCGTCCTGCCACCAGTCGCCCAGCGACTCCGGCGTCACGAAGACGGGAGAGAAGGCTGAGGCGGGCTTGGACTGGAAGAAGCCGAAGCCCTTGGCCAGCTCGCCGGGGATCAGCCCGCGCAACGACACGTCGTTGGTCAGCCCGACCAGCCGGATCGCCGCCAGCGCCTCTTCGCGGCTTGCGCCTAGGGCCACGTCGCCGGTGACGACGACGACCTCGCCCTCCAGGTCGCAGCCCCAGCTTTCATCGGCCAGCGGAATGGCATCGCGCGGCCCCAGAAACCCGTCCGAGCCGCCCTGATACATTAGCGGGTCATGCCAGAAGCTCTCGGGCAGTTCCGCCCCGCGCGCCTGGCGGACGAGCGCGACGTGATTCACATAGGCCGATCCGTCCGCCCATTGATAGGCGCGCGGTAAGGGCGAGGCGGCGTCATGCTCGTGGAAGCGCGCACGCGGGATCGCCTCATGATCCAGGTCGATCGCCAGATTGGCGAGCGCGGGCGCATGCGTCTCCCAATCGTCGAGCGCGGCCTGAAGCGTCGGCACGATATGCCCCGCATCCGCATACCAGGCGAGGTCGCTCGACACGACGACCAGCTTGCCGTCACGACCGTTCTTCAGACTGGCGAGTTTCATGCAGGACTCCTCTTCGCTAACTGGTATCAGATGTAACCATCCGTCCGCGCTTGTCACGCATTGCGGTGGCGATCCTGCCCGAAACTTGACTTTTGGCAATGGCCAGCGCACATGCCCGCCCGTCGAGGCGTCCACTCGCAGCGTGAACGGACCATCTGGTCCCGGCTCCGCCCCGACCCTGTCTTCAGGCTTCCCTTGTCACGCGGGGTGTCATCAACCCCGGCCCGCGCTTGCGGCCTGTCGTGACTCGCGCGCCATGATCGAAAGTAATTCCATGTCCTTTTCCGAACTCGGCCTCGCCGAGCCGCTCGTCCGTGCGCTCGAAGCCAAGGGCTATTCCGAACCCACGCCCATTCAGCGCGACTCGATCCCGACGCTGCTGGAAGGCCGCGACCTGCTCGGCATCGCGCAGACCGGCACCGGCAAGACGGCGGCCTTCGTCCTCCCCTCGATCCAGCGTCTGGTCGAGGCGAACAAGCGCGTCCTGCCGACCCATTGCCGGATGCTCGTCCTTGCGCCGACGCGCGAACTGGCCAGCCAGATCGCCGAAAATGCCAAGGGCTATGCCAAGTTTTCCAAGCTGGCGGTCGCGACCGTCTTCGGCGGGACCAGCCTGAACAAGAACCGCCAGGACCTGTCGCGCGGCGTCGACATCCTGGTCGCCACGCCGGGCCGCCTGATCGACCTCGTCGAGCAGGGCTTCCTGAACCTGTCGATGATCGAGATCCTGGTGCTCGACGAAGCCGACCAGATGCTCGACCTGGGCTTCATCCACGCGCTGCGCCGCATCGTGAAGATGATCCCGCGCAAGCGTCAGACCCTGTTCTTCTCGGCCACCATGCCCGCCGCGATCCGCGACCTGGCCGACAAGTTCCTCGACAATCCGGCGACCGTCACCGTGACCCCGGTGTCGACCACCGCCGAGCGCGTCGACCAGTCGGTGACCTTCGTCACGCAACAGGAAAAGCAGGCGCTGCTGACCATCCTGCTCGCCGATCCCGCGATCGAGCTGGCGCTGGTCTTCACCCGCACCAAGCATGGCGCCGACCGCGTCGTGAAGCTGCTGGCAGGCAACGGCATCGCCGCCAATGCGATCCACGGCAACAAGAGTCAGGGCCAGCGCGAGCGTGCGCTGGGAGAGTTCCGCTCAGGCCAGACCCGCGTGCTGGTGGCGACCGACATCGCCGCGCGCGGCATCGACATTCCGGGCGTCAGCCACGTCTTCAATTTCGAGCTGCCCAACGTCGCGGAACAATATGTCCACCGCATCGGCCGCACCGCGCGCGCCGGTCGTTCGGGCATGGCCATCGCCTTCTGCGCCGAGGATGAGCGTCCATATCTGAAGGATATCGAGAAGCTGACGCGGCAGAAGATCACCGTCGTGCCGCTTCCCGCCGACTTCGTGAAGCGCGCCGAGACGATCAAGTCGCAGCGCGTGAAGGCGATCGGCGCCGACCCCGCGCCGCGCGTCGACCGTCCGCGTGACCCGGCCCGCCCGCGCGCCACGCATCATCCGCGTGCGACCGACTCGCGGGCGCCGCAGGGCCGCCAGCCGCGTCGTCGCGGCGGCGGTGGTGGTGCCGGTGGTCCGGGCGGCGGTCGCGGTCGTGGCGGCCAGGGTCGCCCCGGCGGCGGCGGTGCCGGTCGCGGCGCGCAGGGCTAAACCCCTTCTTAAGCCCCTCCCGCAAGCGGGAGGGGTTTGGGGAGGGCAAGGGGTCTCACCGAGACCAACGCCTGCGGCTTACCCTCCCCATCCCCTCCCGTTTACGGGAGGGGCGTGCCCAGCCGCAGATGCTGGCACCATTCTCCCCTCTCCCGCGTTGAACGCGTAACGATCCCGCGCATCAGGAGAGGTTGCCATGGATATTGCCCACACCCCCGCCGCCGAACGCATCGCACGCGTGCTGTGCGGTCAGCGGTTGAGCGCCAATGCCAAGGGCGACTCCGAATCCGCCGCCAAGCTGGTCGACGCGCAGTGGCGCGATCATATGGCCGATGCACTGGCCGTGCTGCGCACACTGCGCGAACCCGATCAGGCGATGGCCGATGCGGGCGATCCGGCGATCTGGGAAAAGATGGTGCTGGTCGCGGTCGAGGCCGCCAAGCCGCCCAAGGTCACGCTCTAGCCCATAGTCCTCCCCATCTCCGATGGGGAGGGGGACCGCCGGGCGCCAGCCCGGTGGTGGTGGGGCAAGGCCATGCGGCCTGCTCCATCACCTAAGACGGAAGCGACGGCCCCTGCCCCTCCACCACTCGGCTATCGCCGAGCGGTCCCCCTCCCCAAGCGAGCTTGGGGAGGAATAGGGTTACACCGTCACCTGCTCGCCCAGTTCCAGCACCTTGCCCGGCGGAATCCGCAGGAACTCGGTTGGGTCGCTGGCATTGCGCTGCAGAAACATGAACAGCCGGTCCTGCCACAGCGGCATGCCTTTCTCCGCCTCGGGCTTCAGCGTGTTGCGGCCGATGAAGAAGCTGGTCTTCATCGGGTCCAGCCCGGTCGTCCTGTTCTCGATGCCCAGATCGCGCGGCAGGTCGCGCGGCACGTCCGGGGTCTCCATGAAGCCATAGGTCAGCGTGACGGTCGCGAAATTATCGTCCAGCCGCTCGACATGGGCGCGGCGCTCGGCGGGCACATAGGGGCGGTCGGCGGTGCGGATCGTCATCACCAGGTTCTGCGCATGCAGCACCTTGTTATGCTTCAGATTGTGGAGCAGCGCGCCCGGTGCCGAGGCGGGGTTGGCGGTCAGGAACACCGCCGTGCCCGGCACCCGCTCCGGCGGGCGCTTGGCCAGCGCGGCGGCCAGATCGGCGAGCGGGATCGCCTGGCGCTTCTCGAAGGCCGACACGATCCCGCGCCCGCGCACCCAGGTATAGATGACAAGGCCAACGCCCGCCCCGACCAGCAGCGGCACCCAGCCCCCTTCGATCACGCGCAGGATATTGGCGCCGAAAAAGACCAGGTCGAGCGTCAGGAACGGCAGGATCGCCGCCAGCGCGAGCGCCCGCGACCAGCCCCAGCGGTGGCGCACGACCAGATAGGCCAGGCAGGTCGTCACGACCATCGTGCCCGTCACCGCGATGCCATAGGCGGCGGCCATGGCCGAGGACGTCTTGAACTGGATCACCAGCACCAGCACGCCGAACAGCAACAGCCAGTTGATCGCGGGCAGATAGATCTGGCCCTGGAAATCGGCCGAGGTCTGACGCACCCGCAGCCGGGGCAGGAAGCCGAGCTGGATCGCCTGTTGCGTCAGCGAAAAGGCGCCGGTGATGACCGCCTGCGCCGCGATGACCGTCGCCAGCCCCGCCAGCACGATCAGCGCCGGGCGAAGCGGTTCGGGCGCCATCAGGAAGAACCAGTCCTGATTGGTGAAGGGCTTGCCGCTCGCCGCCGCCTGCTCGAGCGTGGAAAGGGCGAAAGCCCCCTGCCCCAGATAGTTGAGCGCCAGCGCGGGCAGGACCAGCGAGAACCAGCCGATGCGGATCGGCAGCCGACCGAAATGCCCCATATCGGCGGTCAGCGCCTCGGCCCCGGTGACGGTCAGGAACACCGCGCCCAGCACGAACAGCCCGACGACTCCGTGGTTGGCCAGGAAGCCGACGCCATAACCCGGCCACACGACCCGCGCGATCGAGGGTTCGTCGGCAATATGCCAGATGCCCAGCCCGCCGATGACGAGGAACCAGAGGATACAGATCGGCCCGAACAGCTTCGACACCTGTGCCGTGCCGCGCGACTGGATGAAGAACAGCCCGACCAGGATGACGATCGTGCACATGCGGATCACGGCCTCGTCGAAGATCGACGCGGCGGCGGGAATGGTGCGCAGGCCCTCCATCGCGGACAGCACGGACAGGGCGGGCGTGATGATCGCATCGCCATAGAAGAGCGACGCCCCCGCCGCGCCCAGCACCAGCGCGATGCGCGAACGCGCACCCGCCGCCCGGCGGGCCAGCGCGGCGAGCGCCAGCACCCCGCCCTCGCCCTGGTTGTCGGCGCGCATCAGGAAGACGACATATTTGATCGTCACGACCAGGATTAGCGACCAGAGCGCGAGGCTGAGCACACCCAGAATCTCGCCCGGGTCGATGCCGTCGCCCGCCGATTGCGCCAGCGCCTCGCGAAAGGCGTAGAGGGGGCTGGTGCCGATATCGCCGAACACGACGCCGATCGCGCCGATGGTCAGTGCCACCAGCGCGGGGTGGCGTTGCACGCCCGCGTCACCCGTGTCGGTCGATGGCGCCGAATGGCCCGTCATCTCGCCCCTCATGTCGGTTGCCGTCCCCGTCATGCCCACCGGAACCCCCTGTGCCAAAAGGACGGCGCGCTTTACGCTTATGCGCGCCTGACGCAAGGGCTTTCGGCGACCGTTTGCAAACCCTTGATATTGCCAGGCGTCAAGCGCATGGGCGTGAAATGGTTCCCTTTTCGTTCGGCGGTCATGCTTTCCAGGCGCTGGCCGATGGCGCACTCTACTGGCCTGCGCGGGGGGCGTTGCTGGTCGCCGATCTCCATCTGGAAAAGGCAAGCTGGTATGCGGGCGGCGGACAGATGCTGCCGCCCTACGACTCGCTGGCGACGCTCAGCGAACTGACCGCGATCGTCACGCGGACGGGGGCGCGGGAGGTCTGGTGCCTGGGCGACAGTTTCCATGACGTGGATGGCTGCGACCGGCTGCTGCCGGAGGCGCGGGCCATGCTGCTGGCGCTGACCGGCTCGACCGCCTGGACATGGATCACCGGCAACCACGATCCGGTGATGCGCGATCGCTGCGGCGGCGCGGTGACCGAGGAGGCGGCGGTCGACGGCCTCGTCCTACGCCACGAAGCCGATCCGGCCGAGACACGCCCCGAACTGTCGGGGCATTTCCACCCCAAGCTTCGCTTACGGGTGCGCGGCAAGCTGGTCGCGCGGCGCTGCTTCGTGGGCACGGCGAACAAGCTGATCCTGCCCGCCTTCGGCGCGCTGACCGGCGGGCTGGACGTGGACCACCCCGCCCTGCGCCAGGCCGTCGGCCGCCCCGCCGAAGCTCTGGTGCCGGTGCGCGACCGGATGCTGCGCTTTCCCGTCGCGGCCTAACCCCAATTCCTCCCCTGCAAGGGGAGGTGGCAGGCCGAAGGCCTGACGGAGGGGTGTCCCACTTGATGAGGTTCGGTTGCTCAAACAACCGGTGACACCCCTCCACCAGCTTCGCTGGTCCCCCTCCCCTTGCAGGGGAGGAATGGGCTCGGCCCTAACGCCCCTCCGGCGGCTCGCGCTCCAGGACCCAATCCTGGCTGACGACGATGATCGAGCGCACCGGCCGCCCGTCGGCATCGCGTGACGGGTCGTAGCGATAGCGTTTCTCGATCAGGCTGCACGTCGTCTCGTCCAGTGCGCGATTGCCGCTGCTGCGGGTCACGACGCAGCCGCTGACCCGGCCATCGACATTGACGAAATAGCGCACCGTCACGCTACCGCTCACCCCCGCCTCGGCGGCTTCGCGGGGATAGTCGGAGTCCTTGATGCGCCCCTTGATCCGGCGCGGCGGGGTTTCGTCGCCATAACCGTCGCCGTCGCCCGACCCGCCGCTGCCCGTGCCATTGCCGATCCCGCCCGCACCGGTGCCGGGACCGGGCTTGTCCGAGGCCCCCTGGCTGGCCTGCGAGCCGGTGCCCGCGACCGGCGCGGCGATCACCGGCGAGACGGGCGGCAGCACGACCACCGGCGGCGGTGCGACCACCTGCGTCGCCTGCGACCGGAGATTGGGCGGCGCGGCGGCACCACGCGGGCGGTGGGTCTGGACCCGCTTGGGCTGGATGCGCGGCGGCGGAGGCGGTGCGGGCGGGCGCACGTCGAAACTGTCCAGCGCCTCGGCCGGGATCGGCAGGGTCGGCGCAAAGCCCAGCCCGACGATCAGCGCATAGCCCATCCCCCCCGCGATCAGCGCCGTGGGAATGGCTGCGCGCAGACGGTCGCGCCAATCGGGCCGGGTCAGCGTCATGGGGGACAGGTGGGAAGGCCCGCCCCCGCCCGCAAGCCGCTTAACCCCCTGTCCCCCGCCCCGCGTCCGTGCCACAGGACCGTCATGCAACCCCGATCCGCGCCACAAGGAGCCCGCGCATGACCGAATCCGATATCCTGATCGTCGGATCGGGCGCGGCCGGGCTGACCGCCGCGCTGAACCTGGCCGACCGTTTCAAGGTCACGGTTCTGGCCAAGGGCAAGATGAACGAGGGCTCGACCGCCTGGGCGCAGGGGGGCATCGCCGCCGTCCTCGAACCCGGCGACACGTTCGACAGCCATATCGAGGATACGATGGTCGCGGGCGCCGGGCTGAACGACCGCGCCACCGTCGAGTTCGTCGTCGAGAACGCCCCTGCCGCGATCGCGCGGCTCCAGAAGTTGGGCGTGCCCTTCGCGACCGAGGGCAATATGCTGCACCTGACGCGCGAGGGCGGGCATTCGCATCGCCGCATAGTGCATGTGGCGGACGCGACCGGCTGGGCGGTGCTCGACGCGCTGCTGAAGGCGGCGGACGCGCATCCCAATATCACCATGGTCCCCGATCAGGTCGCCATCGACCTGGCAACCAGCCGCCACGAGATGCGCTATTCGGGGGCGGGCCATGTCTGGGGCATCTATGCCGTCGACCGGCGGACCGGCCGCGTGGTGCTGCACAAGGCGCGCGCGACGATCTTGGCCACGGGTGGCGCAGGGAGAACCTATCAATTCTCGACCGCGCCCAAGGGGGCGACCGGCGACGGCATCGCCATGGCGTGGCGGGCGGGGGCGCGTGTCTCCAACATGGAGTTCATGCAGTTCCACCCGACCTGCCTCTACAACACCCAGGTCAAGAATTTCCTGATTACCGAGGCGGTTCGCGGCGAGGGCGGACACCTGAAGATCCCCGAGACCGGGCATCGCTTCATGCCCGATTTCGATGCCCGTGCCGAACTGGCGCCGCGCGACATCGTGGCGCGCGCGATCGACCATGAGATCAAGCGGCTGGGCCTGGACTATGTCCATCTCGACATCAGCCACCAGCCGCCCGCCTTTGTCCGCGAGCATTTCCCCAACATCCACGAAAAGCTGCTTTCGCTCGGCATCGATATGACGGTGCAGCCGATCCCGGTCGTCCCCGCCCAGCATTACACCTGTGGCGGCGTCATCGTGGACCGCGACGGGCGAACCGACCTGCCCGGTCTCTATGCGGCGGGCGAGGTCACCCAGTCCGGCCTGCACGGCGCGAACCGGCTGGCCTCCAACTCGCTGCTCGAATGCTTCGTCTATGGCGAGGCATGCGCCAACCATATTGCGCAGCATTGGGACGATCTGCCCCCACCACCCGCCATCCGCCCCTGGGACGAAAGCCGAGTCACCGATTCGGACGAAGAGGTGGTCATCAAGCAGAACTGGACCGAGATCCGCCGCTTCATGTGGAATTATGTCGGCATCGTGCGCACCACCAAGCGGCTGGAACGCGCACAGCATCGCATCCGCATGCTGACCGACGAGGTGAACGACTATTACGGCCATTTCCGCGTCACGCCCGACCTGATCGAGCTGCGCAACCTGCTCCAGACGGCGGAACTGATCGTTCGGTGCGCCCTCCATCGCAAGGAGAGCCGGGGGCTGCACTATACGCTCGATTATCCCGAGACGCTGGACGAGGCGGTGGACACCATCCTGATTCCGTGAGGCAAGCCCTCTCGATAGCGGGGACACCCCTCCGACGCGCTTCGCGCGCCACCTCCCCTTGCAGGGGAGCAATTTAAAATGTTTCGCGTCTTGTCGTGCGCGTGCGGCCTTTCGTCGCAAGCCCCGGACACGGGGATTTCCCCCACCCGGTCAACACGTAAGGATACCCCTGTGTTGCGGGGTATTGCGGTGACGAAGCGAGTATCGAGCGGCGGGCTGCGTTCATGGCCTGCCGGGTTTCTTCTCTTGGGGCTCGCAGGCTGTGGGGCGGATTCACGCCCCGGCGCGACGTCCCATGCTCCCAGCGTGCCCGATCCCCAGGTGTCGGTATCGATGCCGCTCCCCCCGCCCCGCCCCAGCCGCGCGCCCGCTGCGCCTGCCGAGCTGGTGTCGACGATCAACCGCCTCTCCGCGTCGTTCGCGGGCAAGAAGGGCATTGCCGTGCGCGCCGTCGATGACGGCTGGACCGTCGAGGTCGGCGGGCGCCAGCGCCTGCCGCAGCAATCCGTCTCCAAGCTGTGGGTTGCGATCACGCTACTCGACCTTCGGGACCGGGGCCGGGCGCGGCTGGACGAGCCGATCGTCGTGCGACGCGAGGACCTGACCGTCTTCCACCAGCCGATCGCGATGCTGGTCAAGGGCGACGGCTATCACACCACGGTCGGCGAGTTGCTGAACCGCGCGCTGACGATGAGCGACAATACCGCGAACGACCGGCTGCTGACCTATGTCGGCGGACCGCAGGCGGTGCGCGCGATGATCGCCGCCAAGCGGCTGGGCGATATTCGCTTCGGCCCGGGCGAGCGGCTGCTCCAGGCGAAGACGGCGGGTCTGACGTGGCAGCCCGCCTTCGCGGCGGCAGGCGCGTTCCAGGCGGCGCGCAACCGGCTCGATCCGGCGGCACGCAAGGCCGCGCTCGACGCCTATGTCAGCGATCCGCCCGACGGCGCCGCGCCCATCGCCATCGCCGACGCGCTCGCCCGGCTGGCGCGCGGCGAGTTGTTGTCCGAGACCTCGACCCGTATCCTGATCGACACAATGGAGGCTTCGCGCACCGGCCATGCCCGCCTGCGCGCCGCCGTGCCCAGCGGCTGGCAGATCGCGCACAAGACCGGCACCGGCCAGGATCTGGGCCGCCGCAATGCAGGCTTCAACGATGTCGGCCTGCTGACCGCCCCCGACGGCCGCCGCTTCGCGATTGCCGTGATGATCGGCGACACGACCGAGGATATTCGCAAGCGGCAACAGCTGATCCAGAATGTCGCGGCGGCGGTGGCCAATGCGGCGGGGCCGCCGAGGGGGCCGGTGGCGGTGGCGAACTGATTGCGTACAACTGTCGCAAGATGACTGGCGTTTCCCAACCTCTGACCGATTATATCCAATGGTCATCAGTGCGATAATTGAATGTCTTTGTCGAACCGGAAGAAGCAGCACGCAATCTTTGCGCAGCAATAAGGATTTTGAACAAGCAATCCCGCTAAATTACTATTATTTTGAACAAAATAACTCGATCTTGAATCACCCCTCCCCTTTAGGGGAGGGGCCGGGGGTGGGGCCTTTCCGCAGGCGCAACGCTGATGGAGAGGCCCCACCCCAACCCCTCCCCTGAAGGGGAGGGGCTTGTTTTGGTCAGTGCGCCGTCATCACCTGCAAAGCTGCGTTTCTACATCTTTACTCATGGGCGACCCACAAACCGCGCAATGGCGTGACCCATCCGCCACAGCCGCCAAAAAGCCGTGCGATCAGGGGCTGTTTACCCTCTCTCTGTTCCGCTAAACCGCGAGCATATGCCCCATCTCTATCTCGTCGACGGCTCCGGCTATATCTTCCGCGCCTATCACCGCCTGCCGCCGCTGACGAACAAGCATGGCGAGCCGGTGGGGGCGGTGTACGGCTATACTACCATGCTCTGGAAGCTGGTGGACGAGATCAATGCCGCCGATGGGCCGACCCATATGGCGGTGGTCCTCGACAAGTCGTCCAAGACCTTCCGCAACGAGATGTACGACCAGTATAAGGCGCACCGGCCCCCGCCCCCGCCCGATCTGGTGCCCCAGTTCCCGATGATCCGCGACGCCACCCGCGCCTTTTCGCTGCCCTGCATCGAGGAGATGGGGCTGGAGGCCGACGACCTGATCGCCTGTTATGCCCGCGCCGCGATGGCGCAGGGGTGGCAGGTCACGATCGTCTCGGGCGACAAGGACCTGATGCAGCTGGTCGAGGATGGCAGCCTCGACATGCTCGATACGATGAACAACCGGCGTCTCGGCGAGGCGTACGTCCAGGAGAAGTTCGGCGTCGGGCCGAAGCAGCTGGGCGATGTCCTCGCGCTGATGGGCGACAGCGTCGATAACGTGCCGGGCGTGCCGGGTGTCGGCCCCAAGACCGCCTCCAAGTTGATCGTCGAGCATGGCGACCTGGAATCCGTCCTCGCCGCCGCGCCCGAGATGAAGAAGGGCAAGCTGCGCGACAACCTGATCGAACATGCCGAGAATGCGCGGCTGTCGAAGCGGCTGGTCACGCTGGAGTGCAACGCGCCGCTGCCGCAGCCGCTGGAGGAACTGGCGCTGCATCCGACCATCCCGGATGCGCCGCTTCGCGCCTTTCTGGAGCATCACGGCTTCCGCTCGCTGATCGCCAAGATGGGCCAGATCACCGACGATGCCGCGCCCGCCCCCGTCGCCGGAGAAGCCGCGCCCGCCGCGCCGATGGACGATGACGAGCCGTGCAATCTCGACGGCTATACCACGGTGCAGGACCTGGCGACGCTCGACCAATGGGTGGCCGACGCGCGTCATCAGGGTTTCGTCGCGATCGACACCGAGACCAGCTCGACCGACGCGACCCAGGCCGAACTGGTCGGGGTCAGCTTGTGCCTGGCGCCCAACAAGGCGTGTTATATCCCGCTGGGCCATGGCGGCACCGACCTGTTGGCCGAGGTGCCGGTACAGATTCCGGTCGCCGAAGCCTTGGAGCGGATCAAGGCACTGTGCGAGGACCCGTCGGTCCTGAAGATCGGTCAGAATCTGAAGTTCGACATGATCGTGCTGGGCGAGCGCGGCATCGCCGTCGCGCCGCATGACGACACCATCGTCATGAGCTTCGACCTCGACGCCGGGCTTCACGGCCACGGCATGGACGAACTGGCCGCGACGCATCTGTCGCACACCTGCCTCGCCTTCAAGGAGGTGGTCGGCACCGGCAAGAAACAGCTCGGCTTCCACGAGGTCGATCTCAAACTCGCCACCCGCTACGCCGCTGAGGATGCCGACGTCACGCTGCGGTTGTGGAAGCGGTTCAAGGCGCGGTTGCCCATGGAGCAGGCGACGCGCGTCTACGAGATGGTCGACCGCCCGCTCGTCCCCGTGATCGCGGGCATGGAGCGGCGCGGGATCAAGGTCGATCGCGACCGCCTCTCGCAACTCTCCACCGAGTTCGCCGGACAGATTGCCGCGCTCGAGGGCGAGATTCATGCGATGGCGGGCACCCCCTTCACCATCGGCAGCCCCAAGCAGCTCGGCGAAATCCTGTTCGACCGCCTCGGCCTGAAGGGCGGGCGCAAGGGGAAGTCGGGCGTCTATTCGACCGACGTGACCGAACTCGAACGCCTGGCGCGCGACGGCGGCGAAGCGGCGGAGATCGTGCGCAAGATCCTGGAATGGCGCCAGCTCTCCAAGCTGAAGAGCACCTATACCGACGCGCTCCAAGCGCAGATCAACCCCAAGACCGGCCGCGTCCACACCAGCTACAGCCTGACCGGCGCACAGACCGGCCGCCTGTCCTCGACCGAGCCGAACCTTCAGAACATCCCGATCCGCACCGAGGTGGGGCGGCAGTTGCGCGAGGCGTTCATCGCCGAGGACGGCCATGTCCTGATCGCGGCCGACTATTCGCAGATCGAGTTGCGGCTGGCCGCGCATATGGCCGACGTGCCCGCCCTGCGCGATGCCTTTGCCAATGGCGACGACATCCACAGCCTGACCGCGATGGAGCTGTTCGGCGAGGTCAATCGCGACACGCGCGGGCGCGCCAAGACGATCAACTTCGCCATCCTCTACGGCATTTCGCGCTGGGGCCTGGCGGGGCGGCTCGACGTGTCGGCGGACGAGGCGCAGTCGATGATCGACCGCTATTTCGAACGTTTCCCCGGCATCAACCGCTATATCGCCGAGACGCTGTCGAGCGTGCGCGAGAAGGGGTTCACCGAGACGCTGTTCGGCCGCAAGACGCATTTCCCGCGCATCGCCTCGCGCAACCAGGGCGAACGCCAGGGGGCCGAGCGTGCCGCGATCAACGCGCCGATCCAGGGCACCAGCGCCGACATCATCAAGCGCGCCATGGTCCGCATGGAACCCGCCCTCGCCGCCGCTGGCCTCGGCCATGTCCGGATGCTGCTGCAGGTGCATGACGAACTGGTGTTCGAGGCGCCCGAAGCGGATGCCGAGGCGGCGGGCGCGGTCATCCGCGAGGTGATGGCGGGCGCGGCCGAACCGGCGGTGTCGCTGTCGGTGCCGCTGGGCGTCGAGATCGGCTTCGGCAAGAGCTGGGGCGCGGCACATTGATCCACGCTTCCCTCACCCCCATTCCTCCCCAAGCGCCGCTTGGGGAGGGGGACCATGGCGATAGCCATGATGGGGGGGCAGCTTGGCCCAACCTCGCGGCCGGTGACACCCCTCCGTCAGGCCGTCGGCCGATTTCGGGGCACTGCGCCCACTGATGGCCCAGACCCAGGACATCGACGCGCTGGCCAAGGGCGGGCGGACCAACATCGCGGGCTTCGTCCTGCGGCTGGCGGCGCGCATCCCCTTTCTGTTCATCGCGGGGCGCATCTATGGCCCCGATCTGGTCGGGCGCTTCGCCATTGCCGTAGTGGTGGTCGAGCTGGCGGCGCTGGTCGCGACACTGGGCATGAAGCGCGGGCTGGCACAGGCACTGGCCTCAACCGACCGGCCGCATGTCCATGTCGTCTGGGACGCGATGGCGCTCGCCTTCCTCGCCTCGGTGGCGGCCAGTGCGGTCCTGTGGAGCTTTCCCGAGCTTCTCTACCCCAATAGCGCGATCACCGGGCTGGACCGGTGGCTGCCCTGCATCATCGTCGCCATCGCCTGGTCCGATGTCAGTCTGGCCGCGCTCGCCTATCGCCACAACGTCAAGGCGACCGTCACCGCACGGGCGGTGATCGAGCCCTGGACCATCTCGATCGCCGCCTGGGTCTTTTCCTTCTTCACCATCCGCGACGGCCTCGTCCTGTCCTATGTCGCGTCGATGACGGCGGCGCTGATCGCCAGCCTGGTGCCGTTCCTGCGCAGCTATGGCCTGCCGCAGGGATGGAGCCCCCGCCTCGCCCGCGTCTTCGCGCTGGCCCGTGCCAATGCGCCGCTGGCGGGGGCGGACGCGCTGGAATGGGGCACGCGCAATGTCGACCGCTTCATCCTGGGCGTGATGTTCGAACCGCGCATCGTCGGCATCTATTACATGGCGCAGCAGGTCGCGTCCTTGCCGCAGAAGCTGAAGACCAGTTTCGACCCGATTCTGGGCCCCGTCATTACCCAGAGCCTGGCCAATGGCGACATGGGCGCGATCGCGCGGCAGGTGCGGCAGGTCGCCTTCTGGATCATGGCGGCGCAGGGCTGTCTGGCGCTGATGGGCTCGATTCCGGGCGAAGGCGTGATGGGCGTGGTCGGCCCGCAATTCGTGTCGGGCACCGCCGCCCTCGCCTTCCTGCTGTTCGCCGAGGTGCTGGCCTCGACCGGCGCGGTATGCGAGTCGGCGCTGGTCTATACTGCGCGGCACCGCAACCTGATGATCTCGATCGCGATGCTGGGCGTACAGATCGGCCTGAGCTTCGCGCTGATCCTGGGGATGCGCGCGCTCGGCTGGCCACAGACCTGGGCGGCGGCGGGCCCGGCGGTGGCGCTGGCCATGAGCGTGACCATGACCTCGGTCATCAAGGCGCGCGTGTTGTCGGGCATATTGAAGGCGCCGGTATCGCCGTTCCGCTGGCCTTTGGTCTGGGCGGCCGGTGCGGCGGTCGTGGTCGGGGGCGCGTTCACCCTGCTGCCCAAGCGGCTGGAATGGGCCGAACTGCTGTTCGGCGAGCCCGCCATCGCGGCGACCTATCTGCTGGTGCTGTGGCGCTGGGCCTTCGGTCCGGCGGACCGGGCGCTGTTCGGCAAGGCGCCAAGCGCGGAGGAGGCGACGCTGCCCAATGCGGGCGGGATCACACGGTAACCTTTTCCTCCCCTGCAAGGGGAGGGGGACCAGCGAAGCTGGTGGAGGGGTGTCGCCCTATCGAGAGCGGGACACCCCTCCGTCAGGCCTTTGGCCTGCCACCTCCCCTTGCAGGGGAGGAACTACAGCCCGATCAATGCCGGAAGTGGCGCATGCCGGTGAAGACCATCGCCAGGCCCGCCTCGTCCGCCGCCGCGATGACCTCGTCGTCGCGGATCGAGCCACCCGGCTGAATCACCGCCGTCGCGCCCGCCTCGACCGCGGCGAGCAGGCCGTCGGCGAAGGGGAAGAAGGCGTCCGACGCGACCGCCGAACCGATGGTGCGGGGTTCCGCCCAGCCCGCCTTCTCGGCGGCGTCCTTGGCCTTCCACGCCGCGATGCGCGCCGATTCCAGACGGTTCATCTGGCCCGCACCGACACCGGCGGTCGAGCCGCCCTTGGCATAGACGATCGCGTTCGACTTCACATGCTTGGCCACCGTCCAGGCGAAGCGGCAATCGGCCAGTTCCTGCTCCGTCGGCGCGCGCTTGGTCACGACCTTCAGCATGCCGTCGGTCAGGCGGCCATTGTCGCGGCTCTGGACCAACAGGCCGCCCGCGATCGACTTCATCATCAGGCCGGGGCGTGCCGGGTTGGGAAGCTCACCCGACAGCAGCAGGCGCAGATTCTTCTTCTTGGCGAAAATCTCACGCGCTTCCGGCGAAGCGTCCGGGGCCACCACCACTTCGGTGAAGATGCCCGAGATCGCTTCCGCCGTCTCGGCGTCGAGCGGACGGTTGCAGGCGATGATGCCGCCGAACGCCGACACCGTGTCGCAGGCGAACGCCGCCTGATAGGCCTCCAGCAGCGTCTCGCCGCTCGCCACGCCGCAGGGATTGGCGTGCTTGACGATGACGACGGTCGGCGGGCCGTCGAGGAACTCGCTGACCAGTTCCAGCGCGGCGTCGGCGTCGTTGAGATTGTTGTAGCTCAGCGCCTTGCCCTGCAACTGCTCGGCCTGGGCGATGCCCTGACCGCCCTTTTGCGGCAGATAGAGCGCGGCGACCTGATGCGGGTTCTCGCCATAGCGCAGCGTTTCGGGATGCTTGGTGAAAGCGAGCGGCAGGGTCGCCGGGAACGCCTCTCCCTGGTCGACGAAGCCGAACCACTGCGCGATCGCCGAGTCATAGGCGGCAGTGGCGGCGAAGGCCTTGGCGGCGAGGCGCTGGCGGGTCTTCAACGTCGAGGCGCCGTCATGGGCGGCCAGATCGGCCAGGAAGTCGGCATAGTCGGCGGGATCGGTCAGGATCGAGACATAGCCATGATTCTTGGCTGCCGAGCGGACCATGGACGGGCCGCCGATATCGATATTCTCGATGATCTCGGGCCGCTCCGCGCCCTTCGCGGCGGTCTGCTGGAAGGGGTAGAGGTTGACCACCACGAGGTCGATCGCGCCGATGCCATGCTCGGTCATCGCGGCGGCATGGGCGGGGTCGTCGCGCACCGCGAGCAGGCCGCCATGCACCATCGGGTGCAGCGTCTTGACCCGGCCGTCCATCATCTCGGGGAAGTTGGTGACCTCGGAAATGTCCCGCACCGGCAGGCCCGCATCGCGGATCGCCTTGGCGGTGCCGCCGGTCGAGACAAGATCGACCCCGCGCTCGGCCAGCGCACGGGCCAGGTCGATGACGCCGGTCTTGTCGGACACCGACAGCAGCGCGCGGCGGACCGGCACGAGATCGACGGAGGGAGCGGAGGGGAGCGAAACGGCCATCGGGCAGCGGGTCCTACATGCTGAAGGGGAGTTTGCGGACCCGATAGACTCCGATTCGCCGAAGCGCAAAATGTGATTCGGGGTATGCGCCTTTCCTCCCTTGCAAGGAGTGGCAGGTGGATTGCCTCCCAGGCAATCCAGATCATGCCGGGGGCATGATCGACCTGTCACTGGGACCAGCCAAGCTGGTGGAGGGGTGTAGCGCTATCGAGAGGGCGACACCCCTCCGTCAGGGCTGCGCCCTGCCACCTCCCCTTCCAGGGGAGGAATTTGATCGTTCGCGCGGAGAATGCGGAGGGGTTTGTTCCCCTGGCAAGCCGCTCGGATCAGCAATGGCCTGAGAGGAATCCTGCGCATGAGCCAGGCCAGTCATCTCTGCGTTCTCCGCGCCTCCGCGCGAACGATCCTTCTTAAAGCGCCCGCTTGAATGCCCAGCTGACATGCGCGCCGCCCGCGGGCGTTTCGCCGGTCACGACCAGCTGCTGCGTCGCCACCGGCCGTCCGGTGCCGTCGATCCACAGCGACTCCTCGATGGCCAGCATGCCGCCGCGACAGCGGAACTGCCACAGCGCGCCGTCCTCCAGCCGCAGGATCGCCTGGCCGCTCTCGGCCGTCACCATCGCCTCCACCCCGTCGCCCAGATGGAAGCGCAGGGCGAAGACCGTGCTGCCCGCCTGCCGCTTGCGCCCCTCGGGCAGCAGCGCATCCTCGCCGCGCAGTTCGCGCCCGTCGCCGGTCAGCAGCAGCTGGCGACGATGGGTGAAGCCATAGCGGCGGACATAACCGTCATGGCTCGCCTCGATCCGGCTGGCCGCGTCCGACTCCTGGCGGCTGAGCTCCACCTCGGCGACGCCGCGTCCCAGCGTGCCATCGGCATGGATGGCGGTGGAGTTGCTGTCGCCCAGCGTCAGCGTCGAATGCGCCGCCGTGGTGCGCAGGCCATGGGCCAGGCTGGCGGGCACCTGCGCCACGGTGGCGCGCGCGCCGCCGCAATTGACGACGATCCGCTGCGCGCCGTCCGAAAACTCGAAGGCCAGGGTCGAGGCGCAGCCACCCTCGATCGCGCGGGCGATCGGTGGGGGGGCGGCGTCCATGACCAGCACCGCCTGCGCCGCCGCCAGCCGCTGATAGCCCCAGTCGCCTGCCTGGCGCAGCGGCCGGGTACGCACGCCCGACGCCTCGATCACGGCGGCGATCCGCTCGGGCGTTTCGGGGCCGGAGCCCTGCCAGCTCGACAGCGCCCGGTCGCCATGCATGACGCCGAGCAGCGCGGAGATCATCCGCTGCAACCGCGTCTGGAACTGTTCGGGAAAGGCCAGGCCGCGCGCGTCATAGACTTCGCGCATCATGGTCAGCAGCATCACCGCGTCGAGCTGTACCGCCGGACTGCGCGCGATCACGCCGCCGTCGGGAAACAGCCCGGTATCGAGCGCGCGGGCCAGCCCCGCCTCACCGAACGCCTGGCGCGGATCGCCGCCCGCCAGCAGCAGCCCGGCCGCGATCACCCCGCACCATGCCGCGATGCGCGCGACGCCCGGCGGGGCCTTGTCGGCGCCGCGATCGAGATGCCGCGCGCCCCGCGCCATCGTGTTGAGCACGCGCGAGCGATAGACGAGGTCGTCGGACGACAGGATCAGCGGCGCATGCGCGGTCCAGAACAGGATGCGCCGCCCCCAGAGATCGGGGCGCCAAGCGACGGCATCGACCGTCTCGGCAAAGGCGTCGAGCCAGCGACCCATCAGATACTCGGCGATCGGCGCGCCCTGCGCCCGGGTCGCGACGGTCGACAGGTCGCGCAGCCAGGCAAAGCTGTGCAGATGATCGGCAAAACCCGTCGACCAGTCGGGCCGGGCGAAATCGATCGACTCGACCCCGCGCTCCTCGCCCCGCCAGTCGAGCACCCCGCCCAGCAGCGCATGACCGCGCTCGATATCGCCCAATACGGGGTCCTCGGGCACCGCCATCAGCTTCAGCGGATGCCGCCCCTTCAGCCGCAGCGAATGCAGCGGCGTACGCCAGGTCAGCCGGTGAAGATGCTCGCTAAGCCGATCCGCGAGCGACAGGCCGCCGCTCTGGACGCGGACCAGGCGTTTGCCTTCCTCGATGCTGTCGGCGGCGATACGGGCCTCTTCGGCCCCCATGCGATCGCGCATTTGAGTCAACGGCCCGCTCAACCGCGCAGAGCGGCGATGTTCGCGGCGTAATGCTCCGGACCACCCCGGAAGGCGGCGGTGCCCGCGACCAGCGCGTCGGCCCCGGCCTCGATACAGCGCTTGGCCCAGGCCGGATCGACCCCGCCATCCACCTCCAGGTCGATGGCGCGGCCCGAATGCTCGATCATCTTGCGGATCGCCGAAATCTTCTTGAGCTGGCTCTCGATGAAGCTCTGCCCGCCGAAGCCGGGGTTCACGCTCATCACCAGGACCAGGTCGACCATGTCGATCAGGTAATCCAGCATCTTGGCGGGCGTGGCGGGGTTCAGGACGACACCGGCGCGCTTGCCCAGCCCCTTGATGTGCTGGATCGTGCGGTGGATATGCGGCCCCGCCTCCGGATGGACCGTGATCGTGTCCGCCCCGGCCTCGGCAAAGGCGTCGAGATAGGCGTCGATCGGCGAGATCATCAGATGCACGTCGAACGGCTTGGTCGTGTGCGGGCGCAACGCCCTCACCACCGCCGGGCCGATGGTGATGTTGGGCACGAAATGCCCGTCCATCACATCGATATGGATCCAGTCGGCACCAGCGGCGTCGATGGCCCGGACTTCCTCGCCCAGTTTGGCGAAATCGGCGGACAGGATGGAGGGTGCGATACGGACGGGGAGCATGGCATTTGTCCTTAACGCCATATCGCGCCCAAGTCAGCCTTTGCGTTGCAGCCGCGCGATGAAGAACCCGTCGAGCCGCCCTTCCTTTGCGAGCATCGTCGGCAGGGTGCGGATCGTGCCCTCCTCGGTGATCCCCGGCCACTCGCCGGTGATCGGCGACAGCGCATAATCGGGCCGCTCGGCCAGGAAGGCGGCAATCTGGCGCTCGCCCTCTTCGGGCTCCAGCGAGCAGGTGGCATAGACCAAGGTCCCGCCGGGCTTCAGCCAGTCGGCGGCGCGCGCCAGGATCACGCGCTGCAACGCGGCCATCTCGGCGATGATCGCGGGGCGGACGCGGTAGAGGACGTCCGGGTGACGGCGGAAGATGCCGCTGGCGCTGCACGGCGCGTCGACCAGGATCGCGTCGACCGGTTGCTTCGGGCTCCATTCGCGCAGGTCGGCGGTGACGACTTCGGCGGACTGGTTGGTGCGCTCCAGATTCTCGGCGAGTCGGGCAAGGCGCGACTCGGACTGGTCGATCGCGGTGACGGTCCAACCGGCGGCGGCGAGCTGGAGCGTCTTGCCACCCGGTGCGGCACACAGGTCGAGCACATGGCCCTTGCCCTCGCCCAGCAGCCGTGCGGGGATCGAGGCGGCGAGGTCCTGCACCCACCAGGCGCCCTCGTCGAAACCCTGCAACTCCATCACCGCGCTGCCCGAAGGCAAACGCACATGACCGGGCAACAGGCTAATCCCGCCCAGCTTTTCGGCCCATTCCCCGGTCGCGGACGGATCGGCCAGAGTCAGGTCGAGCGGCGGCGGCGCGGCGATGGCATGGGCGGCGGCCTCGACCATCTCCTCGCCCCAATTCTCTTCCCAACGGGCCTCGGCCGTGTCGGGCAGAGCGGGGATTTCGGGGAGCAGCACGCCGCTCTTGGTGATGGTGCTGAACACGCCGTGGACCAGCTTGCGCGGGCCGCCATCGACCAGCGGCAGCACGGTCGAGATGGCGGCGTGCGGCGGCGTGCCCAGCGCCAGCACCTGGACGAGCGCGATGCGCAGGGCGAAGCGCGCCTTGGCATCGTCGGGCAGGCGCTGCTTGGTCGCCGAGTCGATCAGCGCGTCGAGATCGGGCAGGCGGCGCAGCGTCTCCGCCGCGATGGCGTGCGCCAGGCCCCGATCAGGCCCGCCCGGCAGCGCGCGAGTCGCCGAGGCGAGGGCGGCCTCCAGCGGCTCGCCCCGACGCAGCACCGCGTCGAGCAGCCGGATGGCGGCGCGGCGGCTCGCGGTGCCCAGCGGCTCGGTCGGGCGCTGCTGCCGCCCGCGCCGGTCCTCGCCCTTGGGGCCACCACGACGATCGGGACGGCCACGGGTCGGCGATTGGGGAGGACGTGTCACTTGGCAAAACTCCTGTCAGCCCCGACATGGGCTGCAATATTCCGTCCCCTTAGTCGAAAGGACCGCTCATGGGCCAGCGCCCCGACCATGTGAAGCCGCCCGCCTATCTCTCGCAGAACCCGCCCGTGCCGCAGCCCGAGGCCAAGCCGGAGCCGCAAGACGACCCGTTGGGGAAGAATCCGGTGCGCTATGGGGATTGGGAGTTGAAGGGCGTAGCGGTCGATTTTTGAGGGGAAGCCCTTACCCTTCTTCTTTTAAGCCCCTCCCGCACGCGGGAGGGGTTTGGGGAGGGCACGGAGCCTCGCAGAGTTTATCGCTTGGGGCTTGCCCTCCCCCATCCCAGTTTCAGGTAAACGATGCCCCGCATCGTTTAGGTCATGCCGGGGGCATGACCGACCTGAAACTCGCCTGCGGGAGGGGAGCGGCAAGAGGCAGGCGTTTACCGCCCTACCCCCGTTCAGCCTGAGCGAAGTCGAAGGCCACACCCCGACCTCACCTCAAGCAAAAAATCACCGCCGCACCAAAGTCCCCGCCCCCTGCTTGGTGAAGATCTCCAGCAGCATCCCATGCGGCACGCGCCCATCCAGGATCACCGCCGCATCCACGCCCGCTTCCACCGCGTTGACGCAGGTTTCCAGCTTGGGGATCATCCCCCCCGAAATCGTCCCGTCGATGCGCAGTTCCGCGATCTTTGCCGGGTTGAGGTCGGTCATCAGCTCGCCCTGCTTGTCCAGCACGCCCGCGACATCGGTCAGCAGGAAGAAGCGCGACGCGCCCAGCCGCGCGGCGATCGCGCCCGCCATGGTGTCGGCGTTGATGTTATAGGTATGCCCGTCCAGCCCGATGGCGACCGGCGCGATGACCGGGATGATGCCGTCGGCGCACAGGCTTTCGATGAGTCGCGGGTCGACCGCGACCGGCTCACCGACGAAGCCCAGGTCGACATGCCGCTCGATCCCCTTCAGCGGATCGGCCTCGCGCCCCTGGATCTTCTCGGCGATGACGAGGCCCGCATCCTTGCCCGAGATGCCGACCGCGCGGCCCCCGGCGGCGGAGATCCAGCTGACGATTTCCTTGTTGATCGAACCCGCCAGCACCATTTCGGCGATCTGCGCGGTTTCGCGGTCGGTGACGCGCAGGCCATTGACGAACTGTGATTCGACGCCCAGCCGCTTCAGCATGGCGCCGATCTGCGGGCCGCCACCGTGCACGACCACCGGGTTGATGCCGACCGCCTTGAGTAGAACCATGTCCTCGGCGAAGTCGCGCTGCCGCTCGGGATCGCCCATGGCGTGGCCGCCATATTTCACCACGAAGGTCTTGCCCGCATAACGCTGAAGATAGGGCAGCGCCTCGGTCAGCGTCTCAGCCTTGGCGAGCAGGGCGGCGTCGGGATCGTGGTTGGTCATGGCGGCCCTTTATCGCGGGTCGGGAGCGGGGAAAACCGGCAATATGGGTCAGGCGCGGTCCAGCCGCCGCCCCAGCCCCACGAAGACATAGATCAACGGCGGCACCAGGATCGCCGACAGCGTGACCTTGGCGATCATCTGCCCCACGATCAGCGGGCCGACGGGAAACTCGCCGTAAAAGGCGATCGTCACGAACAGCAGCGTGTCGACCACCTGGCTGAGCATGCTGGCGATCGCCGCGCGGAGCCAGAGCAGCTTGCTGCCCTCGCGTCCTTTCAGGGCGGCGAAGATGGTGACGTTCAGCGTCTGCGACACGCCGTAGGCGACGATGCCCCCCATCCAGATCCGCCAGGTCGATCCCAGCACCAGCTGGATCGCATCGCGATTGGCCGGGATCATCTCCGGCGAGGCGGGCAGCTTGTAGACGACGAAGGAGAGGACCAGCGACACGAGCAGCGGCACGAAGCCCACCCGCACCAGCCGTCCGGCGGTGGCGGGGCCGTGCAGCTCGGCCACCGCGCTCGACGTGACGACCAGCAGCAGGAAGGCGAAGATGCCCGCCTCCACCGCCAGCGGGCCGAGCGCCACCTGCTTGTTGCCCAGCACGCCCGCGATACAGACCATGCCGCCATAGAAGATCGACAGGGCAAAGAGCGAAGGCGAAATCAGGCGGGGGCGAGCGGAAATGTCGGGCTGGTCCATCGGCGACTGCTAGCGCGAAAACGATCCGGGGCAAAGGATTAGCGGCGTCACATCCCTCCCCTGGAACGGGAGGTGGCAGGCTGGAGGCCTGACGGAGGGGTGTCGCCCTTCTCGATAGCGAGACACCCCTCCGACGCGCTGCGCGCGCCACCTCCCCTTGCAGGGGAGGAATTGGCAAGCTCAACCGCTTGCACCGCACCCCGTGACAGGCTCTATTCCCCGCCGACACAGAAAAGAGGGGGATCACATGCGGTTGGCTAAATGGCTCGGCGGGGTGGCGGCGGCACTGGCGATTCCCGGGGCGATGCTGCCCGGCATCGCGGCGGCGCAAGGGAGGCCCGACCAGAAGGCGTTCTTCGACCTGTACAAGCAGCTGGTCGAAACCAACACCAGCCTGTCGGTCGGCAGCTGCACCCAGGCCTCCGCGCAGATCGCCGACCGGCTGAAGGCGGCGGGCTACAAGGACGCCGACATCACCCTGTTCGCGGTGCCCGAACATCCCAAGGACGGCGGCATCGTCGCGATCCTGCCCGGCACCGACAAGAAGCTGAAGCCGATGCTGCTGCTCGGCCATCTCGACGTGGTCGAGGCCAAGCGCGAGGACTGGACGCGCGATCCGTTCAAGCTGATCGAGGAGGACGGCTTCCTCTATGGACGCGGCACCGTCGACGACAAGGCGATGAGCGCGATCTGGGCCGACACGCTGATCCGCCTGAAAAAGACCCCGCCCAAGCGCACGATCAAGATGGCGCTGACCTGTGGCGAGGAAACGACCTTCGCCTTCAACGGCGCGGAATGGCTGGCCAAGAACAAGCCCGACCTGATCGCCGCCGAATTCGTCCTGAACGAGGGCGGCGGCGGGCGGCTCGATTCGGACGGCAAGCGCGAGTTGCTGGCGGTGCAGGTCGGCGAGAAGGCGGCGCAGAACTATACCTTCCTCGCCACCAATCCGGGCGGGCACAGTTCGCAGCCGACGCCGGAAAACGCGATCTACGGACTCGCCGATGCCGTGAAGGCGGTGCAGGGTTACGAGTTTCCCATCCACCTGACCGACACCACCCGCGCCTTCCTGACCGCGACCGCACAGAAGGTCGGCGGCCAGCTGGGCGATGCGATTACCCGCCTGCTCGCCAATCCGGACGACAAGGCAGCGGATGCGATCGTCAGCCAGGACAAGGCGCTGCACTCGACGCTGCGCACCACCTGCGTCGCGACGCTCCTCCAGGCGGGCCATGCCGAAAACGCCCTGCCCCAGCGCGCGACGGCCAATATCAACTGCCGCATCTTCCCCGGTGAGACGGTCGACGGCACGCTGGCCCGGCTGAAGGAGCTGGCGGGCGCCAAGGTCACCGTCACCGCCAACCAGCCGGTGCGCCCGACCGCGATTTCGCCCAAGCTGGACCCGAAGATCATCGGCCCGATGAAGACGCTGGCGGCCAAGCACTTCCCCGGCGTGCCGCTGGTCCCGATGATGTCCACCGGGGCGACCGACGGCATCTTCTTCCAGACGATCGGCATTCCCGTTTACGGCGCGCCGGGCATCTTCATCGAGAAGGACATGTCGGGCATCCACGGCCTGAACGAGCGGATTCGGGTCAGCTCGCTCTATGACGGGCGGGATTATCTCTACGATCTGGTGAAGGCTTATGCATATTGAGTGAAACGTCGCCGCCCGTGCCCGGCGGGCGGCGGTTTTTCACATCGAGCCGGGGGATGCGCGTGCTCCCCATCCGAGAGTGCGACGGTTTGCACATCCGGGCAGGGTCGGCATGCCCATAGGCCTGTCTTCCCCCCGCCCTCGGACAAGGGGAGGGGTGGATCGCGCCGTGGCCCTAACCGGGGCGGGTCGTCGTCCAGCAGGGTTTCAGCATCGCGCGCGTCCGGTTCACCCATTCGGCCAGCGGCGTGCCGGCATTCGAATCGACCTCGACCGGAAACCCGATTTCCGAGCCGTAATGCGCCCGAAAACGGACCCGATAGCCCACGCCGTCCAGGATCAAGTCCGCCGGGTCGCTGGGCAGCGACGGTCTCGGCATGGGGATGGATCGCAAATGGCGGACGGCTTCGGCCGCGCCGGGACATGTCCGGCTATCGGCCCATGTGATGACGGTCGGCTTGCCGTGTCGCCGTAAGGTCATGCGCAGGATGCGGGGATCCGCCATGCTACTGGCCTCGTCGCGAAGAAACGCGACGGTTTCCGAACTATAGGCAAGTGACGGCTCATAGGTCATGTCCGCCCAGACATCATCGGGTAACGGCCCGGTGATGCTGGCTTGCAGGATCAATGCTGCGATCATCTCGGCTCTCCCGTTCCTTCAACCGCTGGGGCGTCGCGCCCGTCGCAAGCTGCCAATTGGCTGAACGCCGCCGCCATGCTTCGTTCAGATCAAATGCCTCAATATCTGCAACATACGGGAGCGAATACGTTTCGAGGAACTGGCAATGAAGATGCTCAAGACCGGATTGCTGGTGGCCCTGGCCGGTGGGGCGATGCTGACGGCCACCGCCGCCGGCGCGCAGGACTGGCGCTATGACGGCTATGCCGCGCAACAGGCGCATCAGGATGCCCGGTATCGCGCCTATCAGGCGGGCCGGGACCAGCGCGCGGCCGACGAAGCCGCCTATTATGGCGATTACCGCGCCGCCAATGCCTATGCGCATGATGCCTCGATCCGCCGGTCGGAGGCCAAACAGGCCGCCCGCTTCGCGCATGAGGCGAAGAAGGCGCAATATTGGGATTCATGGCGGCATCACGGCTGGGGCTGGTAAGCCCCGCCCCCCGACGCGCAACGGAAAAGGGGCCGACGCTGGGTTAGCGTCGGCCCCTTTTTGCTGTGCGATACACTCGGCGATCACGCCCGGCGATCGGCCCGCAGCCGATCAGCCGTCGTAATCGGCACCCAGATTCTGGTTGCGCGGCGGAGCGGCGGCGGTCAGGCGCAGCGCCTCGGCCGAGGCCTGCAGGCTGCCGACGTCATCCGCCTCGTCCTCGTCGTCGATCTGGACGCGCTGCAGGCTGTTGACCACGGCTTCTTCCAGATGGGTCGGACGAACCGTTTCCTCTGCGATCTCGCGCAGCGCGACGACCGGGTTTTTGTCGCGATCGCGGTCGACGGTCAGATCCGCCCCGCCCGAAATCTGACGGGCCCGCTGCGCCGCGAACAGCACCAGATCGAAACGGTTGGGAATCTTGTCGACGCAATCTTCGACGGTGACGCGCGCCATGCGTGTGTCCTTCGCAAATAATGCTGGGATGAAAGCGTGCCGCCTAGCAGCAAAGGCCGCCCAAGTCAAAAGCCTTGGGCTTGCAACACCCCTGCCCCCTGGATCGTTACGTTTTCAACAGGATCACCTACCCCAAGGAGCCGCGCCATTTCCGCCCCCCATCCGCCCGAGCAGCCCGGTTTCCAGGTCGATGGGCAGCGGCTGACCCTGCTCGACACGGGGCCGCGGCGACTGGAGGCGGTGCTGGCGCTGATCGACGGGGCGCAGGTGTCGTTGCGCATCCTCTATTATATCTATGCCGATGACGAAACCGGGCGGCGGGTCCGCGACGCGATGATCGCGGCGGCCCGGCGCGGCGTTTCGGTGTCGGTGATCGTCGACGGATTCGGGGCGGGCGCGGACGAGGCGTTCTTCCGCCCGCTGGTCGAGACGGGTGCGCGGCTTTCACGGTTCGAGCCGCGCTTCGGCCGCCGCTATCTGTTGCGCAACCATCAGAAGCTGGCGCTGGCGGATGCCGAAGGGCCCTCCCCCTCGATCATCATCGGCGGCTTCAATATTGAGGATGATTATTTCGGCACCCCCGCCGACCAGAGCTGGCGCGATCTGGGCCTGTTGGTCGAGGGTTCGGCGGCGGCGCGGATGGCGGGATATTTCGATGCGCTGTTCGCCTGGACGGAAGATCCCAAGGGGCGCCTTCGCGACCTGAACAAGGCGCTGGCGCATTGGAGCGAGTCGAAGGGCAGATTGCGCTGGTTGATCGGCGGGCCGACCCGGCGGCTGTCGCCCTGGGCGCGAACCGTGCGCGACGATATGCGGCGGGGGCGACGCATCGACGTGATCGCCGCCTATTTCACGCCCAGCCCCACCATGCTGCGCCGCCTCGACCGGGCGGGGCGGCGCGAGGCCGAGGTGCGGATCGTGACGGCGGGCAAGTCCGACAACGAGGCGACGATCGCCGCCGCGCGCTTCACCTATGCGGGCCTGCTGCGCAAGGGCGTGCGGATTTTCGAATATCAGCTGACCAAGCTGCACACCAAATTATACGTGATCGACGATGCCGTGCATGTCGGCTCGGCCAATTTCGACATGCGCAGCCTGTTCGTGAATCTGGAACTGATGCTCAGGGTGGAGGACGCCGCCTTCGCAGCCCATGTCCGCGCCTATATCGATGGAGAGGTCGCGCGGTCGGAGGCGATCACCCCCGACTGGTACAAGCGGAATACCGGTTGGTTCCAGCGGCTGCGCCAGTTCGCGGCATATCTGCTGATCGCGGTGATCGACCCGTCGGTATCGCGGGGGCTGAACTTCGGGATCGAGGCGCCGGACGGGGACTAAAATTCCTCCCCTGTAAGGGGAGGTGGCAGGCCGTCAGGCCTGACGGAGGGGTGTCCCGCTATCGAGAGGGCGACACCCCTCCACCAGCTTCGCTGGTTCCCCTCCCCTTACAGGGGAGGAATGGGTGTCAGTCCTTCCAGGCCCAGTAGAGCTGCGCCGGGGGCACGTTCCACCATTCCATATCGTGGTCGATGTTCGACCAGTGCGGGACCAGGAAGTCCTTCACCTTGGGGCTGAACTGATAGACCAGGAACGCGCCGCCGGGGCGCAGCACGTCATGCGTGCCTTGCGCGATCGCCGGACCGACGCCGGGCGGCAGGGTCGAGAAGGGCAGGCCCGACAGGACATAATCGGCATGGTCGAAACCATGATCGCGCACGATCTTCTGCACGTCCGCCGCCGACCCGTTCACCGCCTTGAAGCGGGAATCGATGATCGTGTGGCGCAGATAGTCGCAGAAATCGGCATTGGTATCGATCGCGATCAACGTCGCGTCGGGCGCCATGCGCTCCAGCACCGGGCGACAGAAGGTGCCGACGCCGGGGCCATATTCGACGAACAACTTGGTGTTGGCCCAATCGACGGGGGCCAGCATCTTGCGGATCAGCTTGCCCGACGACGGAATGATCGAGCCCACCATCACCGGATGCTTCAGGAACTGCTGAAAGAACATCTGGCCGGGCGACGGATAACCCGTGGCGTCGGTGCGGGACTTGCGCGCGGCGGTGGTCGAGCTGGGCATCGAGTTCCTGTCGTTCGTGATCCCCGCGTAAGGGACGCGCGAGGGAAACCCCCTCGTCGCACAGGTGCCGAACGACTTTCAAGCTATTGGGTTGCGCGGGCGCGGTGCATTCCGTCGCAAAGCGGACTCGATCGACGGGGAATTTGGCATGGACCGGACAGGGCAGATCGCGGTGATTTTCGTGTCGACGCGGACGGAGAGCGATGCGGCGGGCTATGCCGCGGCGGCGGAGGCGATGGATCGGCTGGCCGCCGGGCAACCGGGTTATCGTGGCGTCGACAGTGCGCGCGGGGCGGATGGGATCGGGATCACCGTCAGTTGGTGGGCAGACGAAGCCAGCGCCTTGGCGTGGCGGGCGCACCCGGACCATGCCGCGATCCGGGAGCGGGGGCGGGCGGAATGGTATTCGCGGTATGAGGTGGCCGTGGCGCAGGTTGGGCGGAGTTATGAGTGGGACCAAACTTAGCCGTTTGGAATCCAAAGCGCGCCGCAAGCACGCCCCTCCCGCAGGCGGGAGGGGATGGGGGAGGGCAAGGAGTCTCACAGAGACCATCGCTTGCGGCCCTGCCCCCACCCCAAACCCCTCCCCCCTGCCGGGAGGAGGGGCTTAGGCTTCCGTTACGGCTGCTTGTCCCCTCGCGGCGTCAGCATGCCCGGCGCGATGAAGCCGATCGGCTGGATCGCAGCCGCCTCCTGCTTCAGCTTGGCGGCGATCTGTTCGTAATCGCGCTCCATTTCCGGGGTTACGCTCGCCCGCGCCTCGGTCAGTGCCTCGTCAAAGGCCGCCATATCGACCTGAGTCGCGCCCAGCGACTTGCGCAGCGCGATCAGGCCCGCCCGGCGCACCACATCGCCCAGATCGGCACCGGTGAAACGGTCGGTCCGCGCCGCCACATCGTCCAGATCGACATCCTCGGCCAACGGCATCTTGGCGGTCTGGATGCCCAGGATACGCCGCCGCCCCGCCTTGTCGGGCACGCCGACATAGATCAGTTCGTCGAACCGACCGGGCCGGAGCAGCGCGGGGTCGACCAGATTGGGCCGATTGGTCGCGCCGATGACGACGACCGACTGCAACTCCTCCAGCCCGTCCATCTCGGCCAGAATGGTGTTGACCACCCGCTCGGTCACCTGCGGCTCACCCAGCCCGCCGCCACGCGCCGGGACCAGCGAATCCAGTTCGTCGATGAAGATCACGGTCGGCGCCACCTGCCGCGCACGGGCGAACAGCCGAGTGATCTGCTGCTCGCTCTCGCCATACCATTTGGACAGAAGGTCGCTCGACTTGGTGGCGATGAAATTGGCCTGCGCCTCGCGCGCGACCGCTTTCGCCAACAGCGTCTTGCCGGTGCCTGGCGGGCCATAGAGCAGGAAACCCTTGGCGGGCCGAATGCCCAGGCGCCGAAACGCATCCGGGTCCTTCAGCGGCAGTTCGACGCCTTCCTTCAGCTTCATCTGCGCGGTGTCGAGGCCGCCGACATCCTCCCAGCGCACGGTCGGCGCCTGCACCATCACCTCGCGCATCGCCGAGGGCTGGACGCGCTTCAGCGCCTCCAGGAAATCCTCGCGCGTCACCGATAGCGTGTCGAGCACTTCGGCCGGGATCGTCCGCTCCTCCAGGTTCAGGCGCGGCATGATCCGCCGCACCGCCTCGATCGCCGCCTCGCGGGTCAGCGCGGCCAAATCCGCGCCGACAAAGCCGAAGGTGGTGCGCGCCAGCTCGTTCAGATCGACCTTGTCGCCCAGTGGCATGCCGCGCGTATGGATGCCCAGGATTTCGCGCCGCCCGCGCTCATCGGGCACGCCGACCACGATCTCGCGGTCGAACCGACCCGGCCGCCGCAGCGCCTCGTCGATCGCTTCGGGCCGATTGGTCGCGGCGATGATGACCAGGTTCGCGCGCGCTTCCAGCCCATCCATCAGCGTCAGCAGCTGTGCGACGAGCCGCTTCTCCGCCTCACCCTGCACGCGGTCGCGCTTGGGGGCGATCGAGTCGATTTCGTCGATGAAGACGATCGAGGGGGCGGATTTGGTCGCCTCCTCGAAAATCTCGCGCAGCCGCTGCTCCGACTCGCCATAGGCCGAGCCCATGATCTCGGGGCCGTTGATCAGGAAGAACTGGGCATCCGACTCATTGGCGACGGCACGGGCCAGCCGCGTCTTGCCGGTGCCGGGTGGCCCGTGGAGCAGCACGCCCTTGGGCGGCTCGACGCCCAACCGCTCGAACAATTCGGGATAGCGTAGCGGCAGCTCGACCATCTCGCGCAGCTGGTCGATGGTCGAGGCCATGCCGCCGATATCGTCATAGGTGACGTCGGCGCGCCTCGCCTCGCGCGGTTCCTCATATTCGGGACGCAGCTCGACCTCGGTATTCTCGTCGATATGGACGACCCCCTTGGGGCTGGCCGCGACGACCGCGAGGCGGATTTCCTGGAGCGCATAGGCGGGCGCGTTCATGAACTGCGCGACGCCCGGCGGCATGTTGGTGACCCGCTGCTGCCCCGCCGTGGCCACCACATCGCCCTGACAGAGCGGCCGGTTGAAGAAGGTCCGCTTCAATGCCTGGGCCGAGCCCTGAAGCCGCAGATTCTGTTGCGCAGGGGCAAAGACGACACGGGTCGCAGGCTTCGATTCGACCTTGCGCACCTCGACGAAATCGCCCGAGCCGACGCCTGCATTGGCGCGCTGCAATCCGTCGATGCGGACGAGGTCCAGCCCTTCATCCTCGGGATAGGGGGCGACCGCGCGCGCCGGGGTGGCCTGTTTGCCGACGATCTCGACCACGTCGCCCTCGGTGATGCCCAGCGCCGCCATCAGGCTGCGCGGGACATGGGCGAGGCCCCGGCCCGAATCCTCGGGGCGGCTATTGGCCACCTGTATCTTGCGGGTCGGCGCGTCGCTGTCGGCCATGATCGTCCCTTGGCAAAGTGTCTGAAACACGAAAGCGCGGGACGTGGGGGCGGGTTCCGATCCGCAAAAGGGCGGACGGCCGAGCCGAGGCAAAAAAAAGGGCCGATCGAAACGACCAGCCCGTGAAAGTTTTTAGGAGAGGATGCCTGAAAGGCCCGTTCCTTTTGCGGTGCGACACGTTATGTTGCAAGTGCGAAAAGCTTGGTTATGATTGCAGTTTGTGCAATCCTCTGCCCAATAGGTCAACGAGTACAGGTACGCCATGCGCAGGCTCCCCCCGCTGGGTGCGATCGAAGCATTTGTCCAGGTCGTACGCCTGGGCTCCATCAAGGCGGCGGCCGAGGAACTGGCGCTGTCGGCGCCCGCGCTCAGCCGCCGGGTGCAGACGCTGGAACGCTTTGTCGGCAAGCCGCTATTCGCCCGGCGGCACCAGGCGATGGTGCCCAATGAAGAGGGCCAGCGCCTGATGGAGCAGATCGCGCCGCTGCTCGACCAATTGTCGGATGCGGTGGAGGCGATGACCAGCGGACAGGAAGTGTTGCGCCTGCGCCTGGGCGTGCTGCCGCTCTATGCGTCGCAGCGGCTGTTCCCGCATATGGGGCTGCTACGTGCGGCACATCCCGAACTGCATCTGGATATCGACACCGCCGGGCATGGCATCGCGCGGCTGGGCGAAGGACTGGACGCGGTGATCGCGCTGGGCCGCGACATCGACCCCTCGCTCTACGCCAAGCGGCTCGACCGCAACAAAGTCTATGTCATCGGCGCCAAGCGGCTGCTCGAAGGCCCCGATCCGCTGCTCCGTCCCGAGCAGATGAACGGCATGACCGCGTTGCTGCACCGCGAAATGCCCGACGCCTTCACCGCCTGGTGCCAGGTTGCGGGACTGACCGATATCAAGCCCAAGGCGATCGACTTCTTCGACTCGGGCGGCCTGATGCTGGAGGCGGTGGCGCAGGGCCTCGGCGTCGCCTTCATGCACGCCAGCCATTTCGAACATGCGCATGATCCGCGTCTGGTCCGGCTGTTCGATATCGAGGTCGACAGCCCGTACAGCCACTGGTTTGTCTGCCGCCCGCGCGCGCTTCAGTTGAAGTCGGTGAAGCTGTTCCACGACTGGCTGATCGCCACGCTGTACCCGGAAGCGGGTTGATACTCCCCTACACCCGCCACAAGCACGCCCCTCCCGCAAGCGGGAGGGGATGGGGGAGGGGGAGGGAAAGCCACGAGCGACGGTCTCGATGAGACTCCTAACCCTCCCCCCGACCCCCTCCCGCCTGCGGGAGGGGGAGCGCGCATGGCGGACCTAGGCGCTCAACCCAACGACAAAAAGCCGCGCGTCCTGTCGGACGGCGGCTTCACGCCTTCAAGGCTCACGGGGCGACCCTGGGGCCGCCGCCCGCAAATTACTTGATCTTGGCTTCCTTGAACTCAACATGCTTGCGCACGACCGGGTCGTACTTGTTGAAGCTCAGCTTCTCGGTCTTGGTGCGCGGGTTCTTCTTGGTGACGTAAAAGAAGCCGGTATCAGCCGAGCTGACGAGCTTGATCTTGACGGTGGTCGGCTTGGCCATGACCTGGTTCCTGTATGCGTGAAAAAGCGAAAGCGGCAGCCGGAGCCGCCGCTATATAAGGGCCGCCCATGGCCCATGGGCCTGCCCGAGTCAAGCATTTCACCTGATTTAAGCCCCTCTTTACGGCCAAGGCCCTATGGAAACCGTGCCGCTTCCCGCTATCGGGGCGGGCATGAGAGGGATGACCATCACGATGGAGCCGGGCGAATCACTTCATGCGGGCCTCAGCTCCACCGAGATTCGCGACCAGCTCTGGGCCCGAATCGCCGCGCTCGACGTGTCCGCCCCCTATGCGCGGGCGGCCGAATTGATCGACGGGGTGGAGGCGATTCGCCGCATCGCCCATCGCCACGGGCTGGTCCCCGCCGTCACCGTCACCCATTTCATCGGCCGCGCGCTCATGCGGCAGGATGAGCCCGCGCCGGTCCATGGCTGGTTCGCGATCCTGAGCGACGCCATCGCCAGCGAGCGGCAGGATTGGCAGGCCGCCAACGCCTTTGCAGAGGCCTGTTCGGTACGTCTGGCCAGCTGATGGATGCGCTGATGATCGTCCTGGTCGCCACGCTGCTGTCACAGGCGGGCGGGCGGCTGAGCGGTTTTGCCGAAAGGCTGGCGGAACGGACGGACAGCGCCCTGCCGGTCCTGGCGGGGGTCCTGCTGGCGCAAGGGTTGCTGGCGGCGGTGGCGATCCGCATCGGGATATTGCTGGGGCCGCAGGTGACACCTGAGGCGCGCAGCCTGTTGCTGGCGGTTGCGCTGGTGCTGGTGGGCCTCGGCATGATGGGGCGGTTGCCGCGCGCTGGTTCGCCCTTCGGCTCGGTTCGCCTGGGGGTGTTCGGCACCGCCTTGTTGGGGGCTGGCACGATCCTGTTGATGGAATCCGGGCTGGTGCTGGTCGCGGTCGCCGCCGCACGCTCTCCCCTGCCCTGGGCGGCCTGGCCGGGCGCGATGCTGGGGATGCTCGGCGCGTTGATACCGGCGATCCTGCTGGGCGCGCGTGAGTGGCGCAGGCTGGCGTGGCGGCCGATCCGGATGACGGGCGGTGCGATCATGATCCTGATCGGCATCGTCATCGCGCTTTCTGCCAAGGGATTGATCTAGGCGGTCGATCAGACAGCACAGGCTTTGTACATGGACAGCGGGGGAGCCATTGGGCCATCGGATCGTTAACGCAACGATTCCTCAGACAGCGGGAGCATGTCCATGTCCGATATCAATCCGGCGCTCGATACGCCGACCGACCTCAATCGCAACGCCACCGCCAGCGTCGCCGACGCGCTGAACGGCGCGCTGGCCGATTGCTATGCACTTTATCTGAAGACCAAGAATTTTCACTGGCACGTCTCTGGCCCGCATTTCCGCGACTATCACCTGATGCTCGACGATCAGGCCGCGCAGATCCTGGGCGTGACCGACGCCATTGCCGAGCGCGTGCGAAAGACCGGCAACGTCACGCTGCGCTCGATCGGCGACATCGCGCGCCGTCAGACCATCGTCGACAATGACCGCGAATTCGTGTCGGCCGCCGACATGCTGGTCGAACTGCGCGATGACAATCTGAAGCTGGTCGAACGTTTCCGCACGGTCAAGGACGCGGCCGAGGAGGCCAAGGACAACGCCACCAGCGGCATCGTCGACGAATGGACCGACCAGGCCGAGGAACGCGCCTGGTTCCTGTTCGAGGCCGGTCGCAAGGGCTGACCGCCCTCCCCGACCCGATACGAAAAGGCCCCGGTCGATACCGGGGCCTTTTTTCCTTCGTGTCAGATCGGGAGCGAGGAATTTCCGTCCCGCATCCACAATTCGGTCTTGGTCAAAACGTCCAGCTGCCCGGCGTCGCGGCGCGCAACGATATAATCGATCAAACCACGGAATTTGGCGGAATCGGTCTGGCCCGTTCCGGTTTCGTAAATGCCGTGAAGGTAAAATTCCAATGTCTCGCCTCGCAATATAGCAACATCAACCAGGGACTTAAGCTCGTCCAAGCTCATGTTCGAAGTGGCGTTGGCGGGCGTGACCACTCCGCCGCGATCCGTAATGCCGAACCGTGACAGCCAGCTCCCCTTACCCTGTGTCGTGCGCGCCATCTTGTATCCGGCGGCCTTCAGCGCGAGGGGCAGTTTCGTGTAGGAAAACTCGCTCGACAAATCAGTGAAATTGAACGTCTTCACCTGTGCGATAACATTTTCGCTGAGCGTGATCTGCGTCGGGCTGTCCACGCTGACAACGGTTGTTCCTACTGGCACGTTGTAACCGCCGACGAGCATGCCCGGCTGAATGCCCGACGTATCCGACATGGTGGCGATCCGTGTGCCATTGGTCTTGGCAGAGAAGCTGCGCGGCCGGAAGGGGCTGTCTTGGTAACGTCCATTGGGGTAGCAACAGAAATCATTGCCACGCGTCATTCCATTGGCCTGAGCCCAGTCTCGTACCTTCTGCAATTCCGCGAGAGCGGCCGCCAAGGTCGGCCGGGTGGTCATCAGATCATCGTCATAGCTACCGTTTAGATAGCAATCCCAGCCTGCATTATACATCTCGCGAAGCTGTGCCAGCATCAGCCGACTTGGCCCCCCGATCTTGCCGGGAGCGATATGGAAGCCGCCCTTGACGTTGCGAGCCTGCATATAGGGGAATGCGTCCGTATATTGCGTCCGCAAAATGTCGTCGAAGCCGATGACAATGGTCGGGCGACCACCCGCGCGGGCCACCAGCGCATCCACGCTGACGCGCGGCGCATGCGGAACCTGGGTAATCACACTGTTCGTCACGCCGAAACGGCCGGCGCCAGCGCCCTGTAATCCTTCGATCTCACTCGAGTGGATCGATGCCCACATGGAGCCATAAAAGAGCGGCTGCGGCGTCTGGTACAGCGGCTCCAGAAGCGGCGTTTTCGCACGAAATTCCTGGCTACCACGCGTCAGCGTCAGATCGAAGGCTGTGACGGTATGATAGATCGGGTCCCATCCCAGATCGACGAACTGTGCGATGGTGCCGAATTTGGCGGGATCGTGATAGCCGATATCCGATTTGCTCAGGCCCGGACCGCCCAGGCGTGATCCGGTCCCCTGGATCTCCACTGCACCACTGCCTTGCGCCACCGCCGAACGACTGGCGAGCAAGGCTTCATTGGTCGCGGTGAACCCACTGGTCGTATCAAAGCTTTCCAGCAATATGGGAATGTCGAGCACGACCGACAGCGCGGAGGCGACGACGCGCTGCCCATTCATGACGCCGACCGTGACCAGACGAGTACCGATATCCTCAGCGCGCGCGACATAGGTGGTCGCCGAGGCATCGGTAATCGGCGTACGTGTTCGGTCGGAGGTCAGGGCTTCGCGAAACCACTGGACTCCCGACATTCCCTGCGGGGCCGAATAGGTCTGCCCGACCGATCCGTCCTTCGTTGCCAGCATATAGATTTGCGGCGCATTAACCGATGGTGTCGGTGTCGGCGTCGGTTGCGGTGCAGGGTCGTTCCCACCCTCGATCACGCAACCAGAGCATGAAAAGGCCATCGCGCCGATCAAGAATTGACGCCGAGTTGTCATCGATTTTCCCCCGCGGGGCAGATCATCGCCGCCCCCCCTTGCTTAGCGGATGCACCAAGTCAGGACAGCGACGCAATCCTGTGATCGTCCCATGCATCGATTTCTATTCCATGATGAGACAGATGATATGCTCTTTTCAACGGCAGAGCGCCCGGATTCTGCCGGATCGCGGCCCATCCGATCATCCGTAACCGGAACACCGACCCTCCCCGCCAGTTAACCCCTTATCAGGTCAGGAGGATTACCCCATGCTCAAGCTTGCCATCACCTTCCTTGTCGTCGGATTGATCCTGGGGGCGCTCGGTTTCGGGGGCATTGGCGGCGCGTTCGTCGGGATCGCCAAGATTCTGTTCTTCATCGCGATCGCGCTGTTCGTGATCTTCCTCGTGCTCGGGCTGGTCGCGGGCAAGTCGGTAAAGAACGCGATCGACTGATCCCCCATGCGCGAATTCGCGGCGTTGCTCGATGCGCTGATCTATACGCGCTCGCGCAACGCCAAGCTGAAGTTGGTCGCGGATTACCTTGCCGCCACGCCCGATCCCGACCGGGGTTGGGCGATGGCGGCGCTGACGGGCGATCTCGACCTGCCGGGCGTCAAGACCGCGCTGATCCGCGCGCTTATCGAGCAGCGGGTGGACCCCGTGCTGTTCCGCATGAGCCGCGATTATGTCGGCGACACCGCCGAGACGGTCGCCCTGCTCTGGCACGCGCCCGACCGGCCGCTCGATCCCGAGCCCTTATCGGTCAGCGATGTGGTCGAGCGGCTGCGGCATCTGTCGCGTTCCGACGCGCCCGGCGTGCTGGCTGATATGCTCGACCGGTCGACCGCCGAGGAACGGTTCGCGCTGCTCAAGATGGCGACGGGGGGCTTGCGCATCGGCCTGTCCGCTCGGCTTGCGAAGACTGCCTTTGCCCAACATTTCGGATTGGATGTCGAGGCGGTCGAGGAGGTCTGGCACGGCCTGTCGCCGCCTTATGCCGAGCTGTTCGCCTGGGTCGAGGGCACGGGCGCGCAGCCGACACCCGCCGATGTGCCGGTTTTCCGCCCCTTCATGCTCGCCCATCCGCTGGAGGATCTGCGGGTCGACCTGACCGACTATGCCGCCGAATGGAAATGGGACGGCATCCGGGTGCAGATCGTTCATGTCGCCGGCCAGACCCGGCTCTACAGTCGGACCGGCGACGATGTGACCCACGCCTTTCCCGATGTGGCGAGTGCTTTCGATGCGATCGGGGCCGTGGACGGCGAGTTGCTGGTCAAGGGCGAGCATCAGGGTGGCACGCTGGAGGATGGCGGCGGTGCGGCCAGCTTCAACGCGCTCCAGCAAAGGCTCGGGCGCAAGACGGTGTCGGCCAAGATGCTCGCCGACTATCCCGCCTTCGTCCGGCTCTACGACATATTGGTCGACGGGACCGAGGATGTCCGCGCTTTGCCCTGGACCGAGCGGCGCAAGAGGCTGGAGGGGTTCGCCGCCAAGCTCGACCCCGAGCGGTTCGACGTCAGCGCGGTGATCGAAGCGGAGGACTTCACCGCGCTGGAGGCTTTGCGCGCCACCGCGCGCGATGCCGCGATCGAGGGGGTGATGCTCAAGCGCCGCGATTCCCCCTATAGCGGCGGGCGGCGCGTCGGCCTGTGGTACAAATGGAAGCGCGATCCGCTGACGGCCGATTGCGTGATGATGTACGCGCAGCGCGGCAATGGCCGGCGTTCGAGCTATTATAGCGACTATACCTTCGGCTGCTGGACCGAGGAGGGCGAGTTGCTGCCGGTCGGCAAGGCCTATTCGGGGATCACCGACGAGGAATTGCGCCAGCTCGACCGGTTCGTGCGGGCGCATACCGTCCACCGCTTCGGTCCGGTACGCGAGGTGGAAAAGATGCTGGTGCTCGAGATCGCGTTCGATTCGATCCACGATTCGAAGCGCCACAAGTCAGGCGTCGCCATGCGCTTCCCCCGCATCGCCCGCATCCGCACTGACAAGCCCGCCGCCGAAGCCGACCGGGTGGAGACGCTCAAGCGGCTGGTGACTTAACCGAACAGCCACGTCCCCATCACCCGGCCGGGCAGGAAGGCGAAGGAGCCCGCACCGATCAGACCGGTAAGATACAGGCTGACCATCACCTTGCGATGCGTGTCGATCCGCCCGGCCCGTGCCGCCGCGATCGCGCGCCACAGTCCGATCAGCGTGACGGGCACGAAGATATGGATGAAACTGAATTGCCCGTGATTCAGGTCGCGCAGCGCCAGGGCGGAAAGGGCCGCGACCACCATCAGCACCGCCCAGAGATTGCCCAGCATCCGGTGCCGCGCATCCCCTTTGCGCGCCAGCAGGACATAGAGCCCCAGCGGCAGGGCGGGCAGGACCGAGCCGAGATGAATCCACACCGCCACGTCATGCGTCCGCGCCAGGGTCGGCGAGAGCCCGAGCGCACCGCGCGCCATGGCGACCACCGCCATCAGCGACAGCGTGCCCCCTGCAAGCAGGATCGCGGCGCGGGCGGCGGGAGAGGTATCGAGAGGGCGGCGGTTTGGGGCGGCGATCGAAAGGCTGGTCATCGGTCGAGATCCTGATCGGAAACGAGTTGCCCCTTTCCTGACCTGGCGCCGAACCCGCGCCAGTCTGATTGCGTCGAACGGCGGTTTCCCTTCGTGGAGCGGCCGATTTGCCATTTCACGAAGCGCCAATTGGCCATAGGCACGGGGCCGTGATGCCCCGCTCGCGCCGCATAGTGATCGATATCGCGCTGATGATCGGCGTCGGGCTGCTGCTCGCGGTGCTGGGACCGTTCGGAACCTTCGACGCGCGCTTCGCCTATCGGCTGATCTATTGGATCGCGCTGATGCTGGCGGGCTATGCACTCTACAAGCCGATAATGGCGGGTGCACTGGTTGCGGCGGCGCGGCTGCATCTGCCCAAAATGGCGGGCTGGGCTGCCGCCGCGATTCTCGCCAGCCTGCCGATGAGCGTCGTCGTCTGGTGGGTCGGACGTCTGGGTCTGCCGCTGCGTTGGCCCGACGCGGATCAGGCCCTGCTCCTCTATGGCAATGTGCTGGTGATCGGGGGATTGGCGAGCCTGCTCCTTTGGTATGGGCAAACGCGACGGACTGTCGCGCCGGAGCCGGCTCCATCCGCCCCGCCGGTTGCAGCCCCCCGCCCCGCGCTGCTCGACCGCCTGCCGCCCGGTTTCGGGCCGGATATCGTCGCGCTGGAAATGGAGGACCATTATCTGCGCGTCCATGGCGCCTATGGGTCGGAGCTGATCCTGCTGAGGATGCGTGACGCGGTGCAGGAGGTCGCGCCGCTGATCGGCGCGCAGGTGCATCGGAGCTGGTGGGTGGCGCGGGCTGCCGTTCGCGAGACGCATCGCGAGGGGCGCGGGCTGCGGCTGGTCCTGACCGGCGGGGTCGAGGCGCGGGTATCGCGCGCGATGGTACCGGTGCTGGAGGCGGAGGGCTGGTGGTAGCGGCTTTAAATTCCTCCCCTGCAAGGAGAGGTGGCAGTCCGTAGGACTGACGGAGGGGTGTCAACGCTGCTGCTGACACCCCTCCACCACCGCTTCGCGGCGGTCCCCCTCCCCGTGCCGGGGAGGATGAAATCAGTCGCCGACGCGTTCGATGTCGGCGCCGACGGCCGACAGCTTCTCTTCCAGACGTTCGTAACCGCGGTCGAGATGGTACACGCGGGCCACCGACGTCTCGCCCTCGGCCGCCAGACCCGCCAGGATCAGGCTCATCGAGGCGCGCAGGTCGGTCGCCATCACCGGCGCGCCGGTCAGCTTGTTCACACCCTTCACCATCGCGGTGCGGCCATGGACCTGGATGTCCGCGCCCATGCGCGCCAGCTCAGGCACGTGCATGTAGCGATTCTCGAAGATCGTCTCGGTCAGGGTGCTGGTCCCCTCCGCCTTGCACAGCATCGCCATGAACTGCGCCTGCATGTCGGTGGCGAAGCCCGGATAGGGCGCGGTCGACAGGGTCAGCGGCTGGAGCGGACCATCGGCCTTCACCCGGATCGAATCCCGGCTTTCCTCGACCGTCACGCCCGCTTCGGTCAGCGCGGACAAGGTGGCGCGCATATCCTCGGCACAGGCACCGACCAGCTCCAGGTCACCGCCGGTGATCGCGGCGGCACAGGCGTAACTGCCCGCTTCGATCCGGTCGGGCATCACCGAATAGGTGGCGCCGTGCAGCCGGTCGACACCCTCGATGGTCAGCGTCTCGGTACCGACGCCGTCGATCCGCGCGCCCATCGCGATCAGCAAGCGGCACAGGTCGACGATCTCGGGCTCGCGCGCGGCATTGCCCAGCACCGAGGTGCCCTTGGCCGTGACGGCGGCCATCAGCGCATTCTCCGTCGCGCCGACCGACACCACCGGGAAGGTATAGCGTCCGCCCGACAGGCGGCCGCCGGGCGCGCTGGCCTTGACGTAACCGGCGGTCAGTTCGATCTCCGCGCCGATCGCCTCGAGCGCCTTCAGGTGCAAATCGATCGGGCGGTTGCCGATCGCGCAGCCGCCGGGCAGCGACACCCGCGCCTCGCCCGCGCGCGCCAGAATGGGGCCGAGCACCAGGATCGACGCGCGCATCTTGCGCACGATGTCGTACGGCGCCTCGGTCGAGAAGAGCTGGCCCGCGCGGATCGTCATCACCCGGCCGAAATCTTCGGGACGTGTCCCCTCGACACGGGTCGATGCGCCGATCTGGTTCAGCAGATGGCCGAACCCGTCGACATCGGCCAGACGCGGCAGGTTGCGCAGCGTGACCGGTTCGTCGGTCAGGATCGCGCAGGGCATCAGGGTGAGCGCGGCGTTCTTCGCGCCCGAGATCTTCAGGCGGCCCGACAGCCGGTTGCCGCCGCGAATAAGGATACGGTCCATAGACCCGTCCTCCTAGCGGACGTGGCGGGCATCGCCAAGGGTCGTGCCCGTCCCCCATGGCCAAAGAGCACGAAAAGCAAAGAAAAGGGCCGGTTGATCGATATTAATGCGTGGTCGCACCCTTGATGGCTAAGGCGTTCGTCCGCTCCGGGGATGAGGTGTCAGTGTCAAATTGCGGGCTAGCTGATCGCCTGAACAAATGGGTTTCGTTGACCCCGGCCGAACGAGAGGCCTTGGCACGGCTGGAGGATCGACCAAAGACGATCCGGCGCGGTGCGGTGTTGATGGAGGAACAGGCGCGCAGCGACGAGCTGTTCGTCGTGCAGCAGGGCATGTTGATGTGCTATGTGCTGCTCGACGATGGCAGCCGCCAGGTGGTACGCTTCCTGTTTCCCGGCGATCTCTTCGCGCTGTCGGCGCTGGTCTATGGCCGTTCGCCCGATACGGTGGTGGCAGTCTCCAATGCGGTCGTCTGTCCCTTCGACCGGGGCCAGATCGCGGGACTGGCGACCCGGCATCCCCGCCTGTTCAGCCTGATCCTGGTGCTCAACCAGATCGAGCGGGTCATCACCACCGACCGGCTGGCAGGTCTCGGCCGTACCTCGGCGCGGGTGCGGGTGGCGACGCTGTTGCTGTCGCTGCGCGGCCAGATGCGCCAGGCGGGCATAGAGGTGGCCGCGTCCTTCGCCCCCGGCCTGACCCAGGAGGAGATGGGCGACGCGATCGGGCTGACCGCCGTCCACGTCAACCGGATGCTGCGCCAGCTGGAGGACGATGGGCTGATCAAGCGCGAGGGCGGGCGTGTCCACCTGCTCGACGAAGCACAGCTGGTGCGCGAAGCGGGCTATATCGACCGGTTCGAGGGGCTGGACCTCAGCTGGCTGCCACCGGGGCATTGAGGCATTCCTTCCCCGAAAAGGGGAGGAATGGTCAGGGTCCCGCCCAACGTTGCAGGCGCGGTCGAACCTTCAGAAAGCGTCGATAGCCGCGCTCCAGCAACGCCAGCATCCAGGGAGAGCGTGCCGCCAGACCCAGCGGCCGGAGGAGCGGGATCGCCCGCCACATCGCGGCAAAGGCTGCCGCGCCCGACAGCATCCGGCCATCCTCCCGCGCGTGAAAGCGCGCGAGCAGCGTGTCGCGGTCGATCGGGCATTGGTCAGGCCCCTGCCCGCCGATCGCGACGAATTCGATCCGGCGACGTCGGTCCAGCCGCCGCATCACCGCGATCTCGCGGCGACACAGCGGACAGGCGGCATCATACCAGACGGTGACGGTTGTCATGCCCTTCTCTCCGGCAAGGGCGGCCCGATCACGACCGGGCCGCCTCCACCATCAGAAAAGATCGGCGGTCATCACCTTGTTCCAGACCTTCACGAAGTCGCGGACCATGCGGGGATGGCCGTCCTCGGCCGCGTAGAATTCCGCGATGTTGCGCAGCTGCGAATTGGCCCCGAAGACCAGGTCGTTACGCGTGGCGGTGTAGCGCGTCTCACCGCTATCCCGGTCGTCCAGGGTAAAGCGCAAACCCGCCTCGTTCTGCTTGGTCCAGACATAGTCCATGCTGGTCAGCACGCGGAAGAAGTCGTTGCTCAGCACACCCACCCGGTCGGTGAACAGGCCCGCCTCGCTCTCGTCCCAATTCGCCCCCAGCGCACGCAGGCCGCCGGTCAGCACCACCCATTCGGGCGCACTGAGCTTCAGCAGCGCCGCCTTGTCGAGGAACAGTTCCTCGGGGGCGACGCGGCCCGCCGTCACCTCGGTGAAGTGATCGTCGACATAGTTGCGGAAACCATCGACCACCGGCTTCAGCCATTCGAAGCTGTCGGCATCGGTCAGTTCGTCGGTGGTGTCGCGACGCCCGGCGGTGAAGGGCACCTCCAGCGCGGCACCCGCATCCGCCGCCGCCTTCTCGACCGCCGCCGTGCCGCCCAGCACGATCAGGTCGGCCAGCGACACGCGCTTGCCGCCGGTCGCCCCGTCGTTGAACGCGCCCATGATCTCGCGCAAGCACGCGATGACGGGCACGGTGCGACGATTGATCGCCCAGTCCTTTTGCGGGGCGAGGGCCAGACGCGCACCATTCGCGCCGCCGCGCTTGTCGCTGTCGCGGTAGGTGACGGCGGCGGAAAAGGCGGTGAAGGCCAGGTCCGACACCGACAGGCCGCTGTCCAGGATCCGCTGCTTCAACGCCCCGATGTCGGCGGCGTCGACCAACTCGTAATCGCGCTCGGGGATCGGGTCCTGCCACAGCAGGTCCGGCTCGATCGTGACCTCGGGCCCGACATAACGCTCGCGCGGTCCCATGTCGCGGTGCGTCAGCTTGTACCACGCCTTCGAAAACTGCTCGGTGAAATAGTCGAAGTCGGTCAGGAACCGCTCGCAGATCGGGCGATAGACCGGATCGACCTTCAACGCGATGTCGCTGGTCATCATCATCAGCGCATGGCTCTTGCCCTCGATATGCGCGTCGGGGGTGCGCGGCGCGTCACCGCTGACCGGCGTCCATTGCAGCGCACCCGCCGGGCTGCGCGTCTGTTCCCATTCCAGGCCCAGCAGGTTTTCGAGATAGCTGTTGTCCCACTGGGTCGGGTTCTGGGTCCAGCTGCCCTCGATACCGTTGGTCATGGTGAACTCGGCATTGCCGGTGCCCTCGGGGTTGTGCCAGCCCAGCCCCATCTCCTCGATCGCGGCGATTTCGGGCGGCGCGCCGATACGGTCGGCCTTCACCATGCCATGGCTCTTGCCGAAGGCATGGCCGCCCGCGATCAGCGCCACCGTCTCCTCGTCGTTCATCGCCATGCGGGTGAAGGTGATGCGGATGTCGCGGGCCGAGGCCATCGGATCGCCGCTGGCATAGGGGCCTTCGGGGTTCACATAGATGAGCGACTGGTGCGAGGCGGCCAGCGGCTGCTCCAGATCATAGTCCGCATCGCCATTCTGCCCGCGCCAGCGCTTGTCGCGGTTGACCATCTCGTCGAACGAGTCGACCTGGGTCATGTCGAAGACCTCGGGACCCCAATAGGTCGCGTCATCGGCCTCCCACGCATCCTCGCGCCCGCCGCCGAAACCATAGGTCGGCAGCCCCATGATCTCGAGCGAGCAATTGCCGGTCAGGACGATCAGGTCGGCCCAGGACAGCGCCGCGCCATATTTCTGCTTGATCGGCCAGAGCAGGCGACGCGACTTGTCGACATTGCCATTGTCCCACCAGCTGTTGATCGGCGCGAAACGCTGCATCGCCTCGCCAGCACCGCCGCGCCCGTCGGCGATGCGATAGCTGCCCGCCGAATGCCACGACATGCGGATCATCTGCGGCCCGTAATTGCCATAGTCGGACGGCCACCACGCGACCGAACTGGTCAGGAAGCGCTTGATCTCGGCCTTCAGCGTATCGAGGTCAATCTTGGCGAATGCGGCGCGATAGTCGAAATCCTCCCCCAGCGGATTGGCACGGGGGCCGTGGCGGTGCAGCTGCTCGACGCGCAGGCGGTTGGGATACCATTCGGCCAGCGTCGGCGGCGTGGTGAAGGCACCCCCGATCCGGTCGCCGCCAAAGGGGCACTTGCCTTCGAGTACCGTCTTATAGTCTTCCATGCCGCAAGCTCTCCGGGTTAATCTGGTAAAAAGGCCGGGCGCGCAAAGACTTGGCAAGCCCACAGGCTCACCGGCACGCCCATCGGGCGGGATCATGTCGCGTCTGTCATGGACATGGACGGCCTGAGGTCTTCCCCTGAGCGGAAGGGACCGCCGCTCGTCATGCCCCACAACGTCGGGCATTCCCGGTCGATCCTTGACCGGACCACCCCACACCCAAAAATTTTAGCATGGATCAACCCTGATACTTGGTGGAATCGGGGGGCGGTTCACCGATGAGACGGATCGATCCTCAACCCGAGGCGTATCGTCGGATTGCACGCGATGCGGCGAATCATGAAGGAACGGGATATGGCCGGATCGGCGGCGATCGTCGGCGCGGGGATAGCGGGTCTGGCCTGCGCCTCACGCCTGACCGAGGCGGGATGGCGGGTCACGCTGTTCGACAAGGGGCGCGGCCCCGGCGGCCGCATGGCGAGCAAGGTCGTGACGGCGCAAGGTGCCTGCTTCGCCTTCGATTATGGCGCGCAATATCTGACCGCGCGCGACCCGGCCTTCGTCGCGCAAGTCCGAGACTGGGAGCGGCAGGGAGTGGCTGCGCGATGGCCCGCCATGGGCGACGATGCCTGGGTCGGGGTGCCGGGGATGAATGCGCTTGTCACGCATATGGCGGCGGCGCTCGACGTGCGCTGGTCGACGCATATCCGCGCGTTGCGCCGCGATGCGGACGGATGGCGGCTGGACCATGACGAGATGGCCGAGGGGCCGTTCGATGTGGCGGTCCTGGCGCTCCCCGCCGAACAAACGGCGGGACTTGTCGCACCAATCGATCCGGCGTTGGCCGAACTGGCCCGCGCGCATCCGTCCGATCCGTGCTGGACCGTGCTGCTGGGGTTCGACGCCGGCTTCTCGGCACCGGATATCCTGTCCGCCGCCGATCCCATCGACTGGGCCGCACGCAACAGCGCCAAACCGGGACGCGAGGGCGGCGAAGCCTGGACGATCCATGCCACGGCCGACTGGTCGCGGCGCCATGTCGAAAGCGACCGCACCTCCGTCACCGCCTCGCTGCTACGCGCGCTGGAAGAACAGGTGGGCACCCTGCCCGTGCCGGTCCATGCCACCGCGCATCGCTGGCGTTACGCGCGGTCGGGCAAGGCCGGTGTCGGGGCCTATCACCAGGCCGATACGGGGCTGGCGGCCTGTGGCGACTGGATGATCGCGCCACGGGTGGAGAGTGCCTGGCTGTCCGGGCGGCAGGCGGCGGATCTGGTAATGGCGTAGTCCTCCCCGTGCCGGAGAGGAATGAACAAGAGTTACGCCTTCTCCAGCGTGCACTGAAGCGGATGCTGGTTGGCGCGGGCGAAGTCGATCACCTGCGCCACCTTGGTCTCGGCGACCTCATAGGAGAATACGCCGCACACCCCCACGCCGCGCTGATGGACGTGCAGCATGACGCGGGTCGCATCGTCCATGCTCATGCGGAAGAAACGCTGCAGGCACAGCACGACGAATTCCATTGGCGTATAGTCGTCGTTCAGCATCAGCACGCGGTACGGCGTCGGCTGCTTGGTGCGCGTCCGGGTCCGCGTCGCGACGCCCAGGCCGGTGCCCTCGTCATCGCCGTGATCGGGGCCATGATCGGGCCCTTGCCCGGGACCATTGCCGGCCATTCCCAGAGGATGGGTGAAGGTGTCGCTGTTCTGGGCCATGACGGTAAAATATGGCATGGCGGGGGGTAGGCACAAGCCCTTGGGGACAGCGTCGATCGTATAAATCGGCACTTTCCGACGGGAATTTCCCACATCCTTCTTTCTTTGCAGAACAGGGCGAGCCTACCCTTCCCTCGCCCCTCTTTGAGGGGAGAGGGTTGCGCAGACTTGGTCTTTGCGGAAGCAAAGACTTAGTCGGAGCTGGGTGAGGGGTGAGCGCGCGGAACGCGCGCGCGAGCCGGAGACTCGCTCAACCCCTCACCCAAGCTGCGCTAGCCAGCACGCTGGCAAGCTCCGCTAACCCTCTCCCCTGTCCAGGGGAGAGGGAATGCAAAACAAGCCGAATGGCAATCGCCCCTAATGAAAGTCGCGCGAGCGGGGCAGCAGGCGGACATCGCGGGGATGGACCCCGCGTTGCGCCGGAGCCCCACGCGGATCATGCGAGCGGGTGGCGGCGGCGGGCACGTCCTCCAACCGGGTCAGCATCGCGCTGCGATCCTCGACCCCTGCGGTCATCAGGTGGATCACGCCCTCCTCGCTGCGCTGGACGACGCCGTGGATCAGCATCAGCCGCGAGGCCATCACCGCGCGCCGGTTCGCCTCGAAATCGCGCGCCCACATCAACGCGTTGACGATGCCCGTCTCGTCCTCGATCGTGACGAAGATCGCATTGCCCTTGCCCGGCCGCTGGCGGACCAACACCACCCCCGCCACCTTGGCCCGCCGCCCATCGGCCAGATGGCCCAGATCGGCGGCGGACAGGATGCCCTCGCCCGCCAGCTCGCGGCGTAGGAACGCCATGGGATGGCCTTTCAGCGACAGCCGCGTTGCGCGGTAATCGGCGCTGACCTGTTCGGACAGCGGCATCGGCGGCAGCGTGACATCGGGTTCGATTGCCATTTCGGGGGCCTCCATCGCGGCGAACAGCGGCAATTGCGCCGACTTCATCCGCCGCGCCTCCCACTGCCCCTCGCGCCGTCCGCGGCTCAACGAGCGATAGGCGTCGGCCTGCGCCAGCAGGTCGAGCGCACGGCGCGGCAGCTGCGCCCGGATCGCGACCGATTCGATAGTCTCATAGGGGGCGTGATCCGCAATTCCCTTGCCCCAGGCCTCACGAAAGGCATCGACCTGCCGAAAGCCCAGCCGCAGCGCGAAGGCTCCGTCCTCCCGCCGCTCCAGCCTATTGTCCCAGCCGCTGAAATTCACATCGACCGGTCGCACCTCGACCCCGCCATTCTCGCGCGCGTCGCGGACGAGCTGCGCGGGCGCGTAGAAGCCCATCGGCTGGGCGTTCAAAAGCGCACAGGTGAAGATCGCGGGCTGATGGCGTTTCAGCCAGGCCGAGACATAGACCAGCCGGGCGAAGGACAGCGCATGGCTTTCGGGAAAACCATAGGAGCCGAACCCCTCGATCTGCTTGAAGCACCGCTCGGCGAATTCGGGCTCGTACCCGCGCGCGACCATGCCGCCGATCATCTTTTGCTGGAATCCGTCCATTCCCCCGACCTTGCGGAAGGTCGCCATGGCGCGGCGAAGCTGATTGGCCTCGTCGGGGGTGAACTTGGCGGCGGTGATGGCGAGTTTCATCGCCTGTTCCTGAAACAGCGGCACGCCGTACGTCTTGCCGAGCAGGGTACGCAGTTCGTCCGCCGGGCCATGATCGGGATGCGGCGAGGGATAGGTCACCGCCTCCTTTTGTGCCCGCCGCCGCAGATAGGGATGGACCATGTCGCCCTCGATCGGCCCCGGCCGCACGATCGCGACTTGCACGACCAGATCGTAGAATTCGCGGGGCTTCAGGCGGGGCAGCATGTTGATCTGCGCGCGGCTCTCCACCTGGAACACGCCGATGCTGTCGCCCTTTTGCAGCATCTTGTAGACGGCCGCGTCCTCATCCTGCGCCAGCGTGTCGAGATCGGGACGGGCCAGGCCGTTCGCCTCCATCAGATCGAACGCCTTGCGGATGCAGGTCAGCATGCCCAGCGCCAATATGTCGACCTTCATGATCTTCAGCTCGTCGATATCGTCCTTATCCCATTCGATGAAGGTCCGCCCCTCCATCGCGCCGTTGTGGATCGGCACCGTCTCGTCGAGCCGCCCCTGAGTCAGCACGAAGCCGCCGACATGCTGCGACAAATGGCGGGGCGCGCCCAGCAGCCGGTCGACCAGGGTGCGCAGGCGGGCGATCTCGGGATTGTCGGGGGAGAAGCCCGTTTCGTGGAACCGCTTCTCCTCGAACTGTTTGGAAAAGCTGCCCCAGACGGTGCTGGTCAGCCTTTGCGTGACATCCTCGCTCAGCCCCAGCGCGCGACCGACCTCGCGCACCGTGCTGCGCGGGCGGTAATGGATGACGGTGGCGGCGATGGCGGCGCGGTGGCGACCATAGCGGTCATAGATATACTGGATCACCTCCTCGCGCCGCTCATGCTCGAAATCGATGTCGATATCGGGCGGCTCGCGGCGCTCCTCCGATACGAAGCGCGAGAAGAGCAGGTCATATCGCACCGGATCGACCGAGGTGACGCCCAGGACCCAGCAGACCGCCGAATTGGCCGCCGATCCGCGCCCCTGGCAAAGAATGGGCGGCTCCACCGTCCGCGCGAAGCGGACGACGTCATGCACGGTCAGAAAATAATGCGCATATCCGCACCGGCGGATCAGCCCGAGTTCCTCGTCCAGCAAGGCGCGCAGCTTGACCGGAACGCCCCCCGGATAGCGCTTCACGGCTTCGCGCCGGACCAGTTCCTCCAGCCAGTTCTGTGCGTCCCAGCCCTGCGGGATCGGCTCGTCGGGATATTGGTAGGAGATGTGATCCAGACGAAAGGTAATCCGCTCCAGGATCGCCATGCTCTCCGCCACCGCTTCCGGACGGTCGGCGAACAAGCGCGCCATCTCGACACCGGGTTTCAGATGCCGCTCCGCATTGGCCGCCAGCCGCCGCCCCCCGGTGCGGACGGTCAGTCCTTCGCGGATGCAGGTCAGTATATCCTGTACCGGACGGTCCGCAGGTGAGGCGGACAGTGCATCGGTGGTGGCGAGCAGGGGCACGCCCCGCGCCTCGACCAGCGCGGCATGCGCCATCAGCCGCCGCCGGTCCGCCCCCGATCGCGGCATGGTCACGCCCAGCCACACCCGCCCCGGCGCCGCCGCCACCAGCCGGTCGAGCGTCGCCGCCAGCCCCGGATCGGCGCGCTTGGGGGGCAGCATCGCATCCGTCATCGGCTCGCAGGGCCGCGCACTCGACTTGGGAAGTGCGATCAGCAGCAGATCCTCGGCATGGCGGATCAGGTCGCCCAGTCCCAGGATACAGCCGCCCTTGCGCGCCCGCTTATTGCCCGTCGTCAGCAACCGGGTCAGCCGCCCCCAGCCCGTCCGGTCGATCGGATAGGCGACGATATCCGGCGTGCCATCGGCAAAGACGAGGCGCGCGCCGACGACCAGTTCGAAAGGCGGCATCCGATCACCGAGTGTCTCGCGGATTTCCCGCAGCGCCCGGTAGGCCCGCACCACCCCCGCCACCGTGTTGCGGTCGGCAATGCCGATTCCGTCCAGCCCCAGCAAAATCGCCTGCTGAACCATCGCCTCCGCCGAGCTTGCGCCGTCGAGGAAGGAATAATGCGTCGCCGCGACCAGTTCGGCGAAGTCGGGCATTTACCCTTTTCCTCCCCTGCAAGGGGAGGTGGCAGTCCGAAGGACTGACGGAGGGGTGTCACCATCGGAGAAGATGGATGCCCTCTCAACCGGTGACACCCCTCCACCATGCTGCGCATGGTCCCCCTCCCCTTGCAGGGGAGGAATATCGGCCCGCCCCCTCACGCGAACAGCCCATGCACATACCAGCGCGGCCGCTCGGTTTCGGTGTAGAGCCCATGGCGGAAGATCCAGAAGCGCCGCCCGCGCACATCCTCGACCCGGTAATAGTCCCGTGTCGGCGGCGCCATGTCGGCGCGGCGCCACCATTCGCCCGCGATCCGCTCCGGCCCTTCTGCGCGCGCCACGTCGTGCATCTTGCGCCGCCAGCGAAACCGCGCCGGCGGTCCATCGGGCGTCTCGGCGGCGAGCGATTCGATCGGCTGGGGCGGATCGAACAGGTGAATCGGCCGCAAGGGCGGCTCGCCCGGCTCCGGCCGGGTCCATTCGGCCTTGGGCGCGGGATCGGTCGCGGGCAGCAGCAATTCGGCCTGTTCGGGCATATGGCTGTCGCGGGGATGGATCCGTCGCACCCGCTCGCGCCCCAGCCGCGTGCCCAGCCGGTCGATCAGCGCCGCCACCGCCTCCGACTTGGCCTCGCCGCCCTCCAGCCGAAGCTGCACCGCGTCCAGCTTCTCGGCCAGCCCGACATCCAGCCGCATCAGGTCATATCCAAAACCGGGGTCGAGCGGATCGGCCAGCGCCTCGATCCGCTCGCGGAACAGCCGCAACAGCACGGCCGGATCGCGGGTCGGCTGCCCCGTCTCGACCCGCAAATGCTGCACCTCGCCATCCGAACGGAACAGCCGCGCGTCCCAGCGCCGCCCGCCTTCGTGCCGCTCCTCCAGCACGCGCGCCGCCTCTCCCGTCAGTTCCTCCAGCACGCCCAGCATATGCTCGGTCCGCGCCACCGGCTCGGCAAAGCGCCGCTCCACCCCGATCGGCGCGGCCACGACGCGCGGGGTCAGCGGGCTGTCCTCCTCGCCGGTCAACCGCCGCAGTGCCGTCGCCGCCTCCCGCCCGAAGCGCGCCGCGATCGTCGCCATGGGTCGCGCCAGCACGTCGCCGACCGACTTCAGCCCTGCCGCGATCAGCGCCGCGCCGGCATCCTCATCCAATTCCAGCGCCGCGACGGGCAGGCGACGGATCGCCCCCATCTCGTCGGGTGCCGGAGCGCCTGCATGCCGCGCCAGCGCGCGCGCCGCCTCGGGCGTATCGCCATAGGCCAGTCGCACGGTCAGTCCCCGCCGCGCCATCCGCGTCTCGATATCCTCGGCAAGGCCCCGCTCGCCGCCGAACAGATGATCCGCCCCGCCCGAATCGAGCACCAGCCCTTGCGGCGGATCGAGCGCCACCGCCGGGCTGTAGCGCCGCGCCCCCTCGGCCAGCCGCTCCAGCCAGTCGGCATCGGCGGCGGGGTCGTGCGGGAATATCTCGACCTCGGGCACCCGCGCGCGCGCATCGGCCAGCGTCAGCCCGACCGACAGCCCCGCCGCTGCCGCCTGGGCGTTCAGCGCCGCCAGGCGAATCGCGCCGCCGACCGATTCGGCAAAACCGATCGGCGCCTCATCCCGCGCCACGAACAGGTGCGGGCGCCGGGCCCGCAACCGCTCGATCGGCAACCAGGGGAAGACGAGCGCCAGATAGCGGCGCGGGGTCGAAGCTTTGCGTGTCACGGTTCCACTCCACGCGCCACCGGGCGCCCGCGGGCCCTCCCCTTCGGCGCAGCAATTCCAGATCATAGGCCGGTGCCCCCGGTGCCTCCGCCGCCAGCGCCCGCGAGGGGGCCGACGCGACCGACCAGCGGGTCGCCGCCGCGCTGGGCACGACCTGACCGCCGACGCGCAGCACCAGCATCAACACACCCGAGGCTTCGGCCGCCAGCATCAGCCGCCGCGACGCGGTCAGGTCCAGCCCGCGCATCGCCCCCCAGCCTTCCGCGATGACCGTGCCCAGCCCCGGACAGCGCGCGCCATCGGCGGCGGCACGCAGCAGCGCGGCATCATCGGCCACCACCACCACGACCAGATCGGCGGGGTCGAGACCCATCGCGACCAGTCCCGGCCCATGGAGTCGCCCGCCCTGCCGCTCGGCCGCCTCGGTGCGCAGCCACAGGATCGGCCGCGCCCCCACCGTCAACGCACAGCCCAGCGCCAGCCCAGCGCCGCTCGCCGCTTCGCCTTCCGAAAGCGCATGGATTTCATGGAGCTGCGCAACCGCCAGCCGAACCTCGAAGCCCCGTCCCGACTCCATCCCGCCATCATCGCCCGGCGCCACCAGAGCGGCGGCGCGGCGCAGACGATCGATCAGGGCAAAGGGCTCCTCCATATATGTTCTTGTAATGTTCTATGACCGGAGTCGCCAGCCGTAAAAAAATTGAAAAAAGTGCTTGCCGGATTCGAAACCCACGTCTAATAGCCCGCCTCACCCCAGCCGGTCAGCCGGTTCGGAACGCCAGAGCGGGCGTAGCTCAGGGGTAGAGCACAACCTTGCCAAGGTTGGGGTCGAGGGTTCGAATCCCTTCGCCCGCTCCAGCGATCTCTCGGATGAGATCGCCTTCGTCGCATAGCGACGGTTTTCATATGACATAACGATAAACGACGGCATGGATTGTTAACATCGCTGGTTACGTCAAAAGATTTTCACGTTCTTCTCTGGATGCTGCCGATAATGGCGCAATCGTGATTCCATCGTTCCCACATGGATTTCGAGCTTGTGGCCGTCGGGATCGAGGAAATAGGTCGAACGCCCTTCGCTTCGGTCCTCTTTCCAAATGGCATACTCCGCCACCAATCGTGTGCTGAGCGCGGTGTAATCCTCTTCCGATACGCTGAAGGCGATATGACTATAATCGGCGTGTGGCCTACGGCGTGCCTCGTCATCGCGAGACAGGCATAACCATAACGATCCCGCCTCCAGATACGCGCCATCCGCCCAGATCGCACGGACCGTGCAGCCCAGGACATCCCGGTAAAATGCCACGGACCTTTCCAGATCGACGACGGCGAGCGTGACGTGGTTCAATCCGGTGATGCCTGCGGCCATGCTCTCGCGCCTTGTCTGCGTAGCCACCATCGGAGGAGTCGCGACGCCGATCAAGTCATGGTCCGTGGATGCCCATCATCGACGCCACGCGCTATCTGATCCCCATGCCGATTCGCCCCGCCACCTCCGCCCACGCCAATGCCATCGCCGCGATCATCCTGCCGGTGATCCGTGCGGGGGAGACCTATGCGCTCGATCCCGCGATAACCGAAGAGGCGGCGCTCGCTTACTGGTTCGGCGGCGACAAGACGGTCTTCGTGTTCGAAGAGGACGGCGCCATCCTCGGCACCTATTATCTGCGCGCCAATCAGGCGGGCGGCGGGGATCATGTCGCCAATGCGGGCTATATGACCGGCCCCGCCGCGCGCGGGCGCGGGGTGGCGCGGGCGATGGCGTTGCATTCCTTCGACGAAGCCCGCGCACGGGGCTTTGCCGCGATGCAGTTCAACTTCGTGGTCGCCAGCAATGAGGCCGCCGTGCATCTGTGGACGGCGCTGGGCTTCGCCACGGTCGGAAGGGTGCCGGAGGCGTTCCGGCACCCGCGCCTGGGCCCGGTGGATGCACTGGTCATGCACCGGGCGCTATAGCATCACCCTTCGCGCGCGACCTGGAAGCCCGCAAAGGACTGGCTGACCGGCATCAGCTCCAGCCGGTTGATGTTCAGATGCGGCGGCAGTTCGGCGACCCAGAGCAAAGTGGCGGCGATATCCTGCGCCGTCATCGGATCGGAGCCCGCATAGAGCGCGTCCGACGCCGCCTGGTCGCCGCCGGTGCGGATGGTGGTGAACTCGGTCTCGACCATGCCCGGCTCGATCGAGGTGACGCGCACCCCCTTGCCGTGCAGGTCCGCGCGCAGGTTCAGCGAGAATTGCTTCACGAACGCCTTGGTGCCGCCATAGACGTTGCCGCCGGTATAGGGATAGTTCGCCGCCACCGAGGACAGGTTGATGATCGCCCCGCGCCGTTCGATCAGCCGGGGCAGCAGCCGATGGGTGATGGTGATGAGCCCGTCGATATTGGTCGCGATCATCGTGCGCCACTGGGCCAGATCGCTGTCCTGGGCGGGCTTGGTGCCGAGCGCGAGGCCCGCATTGTTGATGAGCAGGTCGATCTCGGCGAATTCCGGCGGCAGGCCGCCCAGCGCGGCGTCGAGCGCCTCCTCGTCGGTGATGTCGAAGGCCAGCGGATGAAAGGCCGCGCCCAGCTCGTCGGCCAGCGCCTGGAGCCGGTCGGCGCGGCGGCCCGTGCCGATCACCCGCCATCCGGCCGCGACAAAGGCACGCGCGGTGCCCGCACCGATTCCGGCGGTCGCCCCCGTCACCAGAACTGTCTTCGTCATCCGTCCAACTCCCTCTCAAGCGGTTTGCCTGCTGGTATCCGGCGGGGCCGGGCACCTGCTGGTATCCGGCGGGGCCGGACATGGCAAAGCGTACGCGGTGCACAAGGCGGCAAGACCGGCCTCTGTTCCCGCTCCTTATCCAAGCACTAGAAATACCGGGCTTTTCCCGGATGGCCGGGATATCTGGATGGCGGCATGATCGGCCTCGGGAGAAGACGGGCATGGACTATCGACCAGGCCAGCCGCGACGAATCGCCAGTGACCGCTCGCGCGGCCCCTTCCCCCGTGCACAGGGCGGACAGTGTGATTTCCGGCCCGCGCTGACCGGCGCAGCGACCGAGGCGGATGGCGCCATGACGGTTCGCGCCATCTATCCTTGCCCGGAAGACGAGGCGGTGGACGGCTGGGTCCGGGTCCGTTGGTAGCGCCACGGTTGCGGGGGCCGGATCGCCCTCCCACATAAGCGGGGCGGCCGCCTTGGGGTCGCATCAGCCAGGACTCCCCATGCCCCGCCGCCTTCGTATCGATTTCGTCTCCGACATTTCCTGCCCCTGGTGCATTATCGGGCTGCGCGGGCTGGAGATCGCGCTGGAGCGAATGGGCGATACGGTCGAGGCGGACATCCATTTCCAGCCCTTCGAGCTGAACCCCGCCATGGCGCCCGAGGGCGAGAATATCGTCGAGCATATCGGCCGCAAATATGGCGCGACGCCCGAACAGTCCGCCGCCAACCGTGCCAATATCCGCGAGCGGGCGGCCTCGGTCGGCTTCACCATGGCGATGGCCGACGATGCGCGCATCTATAACAGCTTCGACGCGCACCGGCTGCTCCACTGGGCGAAGATGGAGGGGCGGCAGGCGGCGCTGAAGCATGCGCTGTTCGACAGCTATTTCACGCGCGGCGAGGATATCTCGAACCATGACGTGCTGATCGCCGCCGTGAGCCGCACCGGGCTGGACACCGACGAGGCCCGCGCGATCCTGTCGTCTGACCGCTACGCGACCGAGGTGCGCGAGGCGGAGCGGTTGTGGCAGGGACGCGGCATCCAGTCGGTGCCCGCCATCGTGATCGACAACCGCTATCTCATCTCGGGCGGACAGCCGCCCGAATCCTTCGAGCAGGCGCTGCGCCAAATCGCCGCCGAACCTGCTGCTGCCTGATTTTACGGAAAGGACAGACCCCATGGCCGACACCCGTTATGCCAAGACCGAGGAAGCGCTCGCGAAGCTGACGCCCGAACAATATTATGTGACCCAAGAGAGCGGCACCGAGCGCCCCGGCACCGGCGAATATCTCCACACCCGCGAGCCGGGTCTGTATGTCGACATCGTCTCGGGCGAGCCGCTGTTCGCCTCGGCCGACAAATTCGATTCGCATTGCGGCTGGCCCAGCTTCACCCGGCCGATCGAGCCTGCCCATGTCAACGAACTGCGCGACACTACGCACGGCATGGTCCGTACCGAGGTCCGCTCTGCGCATGGTGACAGCCATCTGGGCCATGTCTTCCCCGACGGCCCGCGCGATCGCGGCGGCCTGCGCTATTGCATCAACTCCGCCTCGCTGCGCTTCGTGCCGCTGGGGGATATGGAGGCGCAGGGATATGGCGATTATGTCGATCAGGTCCGCGCCGCCGAGCAGGGCTAATTTTCCTCCCCTGCAAGGGGAGGGGTGTCACCGCTGGCGAGGTTCGCCCACCTCACCGACCGGGACACCCCTCCGTCGGTCCTACGGACTGCCACCTCTCCTTTCAGGGGAGGAATCCGCATTGACGTCTACGGCACCTTTTGCCCGTCCGATCGTTTGGCCTCCGCAACGATAAGGTTCGGGAAACAGGGGCAATGTTGGCGACGATGATCTGGGGTTGGGCTGCGCTGTTGACGGCGGCACCGCTGGCGCCCCAGCAGACCACCGATCCCGTCCCCACCGCCGCCCGCATCACCCCCGATGCCGCAGCGGGCGATACGCAGCGCACGCCCACCCGCCGCCGCCCGGTCCGCCCCTCCGACAGCGCGCCCTCGGCGATCACCGCCGACACGCGCCGCACGCCGCCGCCGGGGATCATCGGCGACTGGCACGAGATCCGCACCCGCCTGAACGAGCGCGGCATTACCGTCACCGCGCGTTACGCCTCGGAAAGCGCCGCCAACGTCACCGGCGGGCGCAAGACGCTGTTCCGCGAGACGGGCCAGTTCGACGCGGGCGCGCTGTTCGATCTGGAAAAAGTGATGGGGCTGAAGGGCGGGGCGTTCCAGGCCACCCTCACCTATCGCCGGGGCCGTAACCTGAGCGACGATGCGAATCTCGGCACGCTGCAACAGGTGCAGGAGGTCTATGGACGCGGCCAGACGCTGCGCCTGACGCAATTCTGGTATGAACAGCGGATCGGCGAGCGGTTCGAGCTGAAGCTGGGCCGCACCAATCCGGGCGAGGATTTCGCGATCTTCTCGTGCCACTTCATGAACTTGAGTTTCTGCGGCGCGCAACCGGGCAATCTGGTCGGCGACTATTGGCAGAACTGGCCGGTCAGCCAATGGGGCGCGCGGCTGCGCTACGAACCGCGCGACGACCTGTATGTCCAGGGCGCGGTCTATGAGATCAATCCGCGCAACCTCGACAATGATTTCTTCATCGGCCACTTCAAGGGCGCGACCGGCGTGCTGGTCCCTGCCGAAATCGGCTGGATCCGCAATGCCAGTGCCGGGCGGATCGGGTCGTACAAGCTAGGTGGCTGGATCGCGACGGCCGATGCGCCGGACGTGTTCCTCGACGTGAACCGCAGACCCGTGGCGATCACCGGCCTGGCCCCGCTGGAACGCAGCAGCCGCTACGGCGTGTACGTCAACATCCAGCAGCAGCTGACCGGCAAGACCAAGGACGGCAAGGCGGAAAACGGCCTCAGCGTCTTCCTGAACGCCACCCAGGCCGACCGCGCGACCAGCATCACCGACAACCAGGTTGCGGCCGGGCTGTTCTACAAGGGGCTGGTCCCCGCCGTGCCGGGCGACGTGCTGGGCTTCGGCGTGGCGCGGACCCATGTGAACGGGCGCGTCGCGGACGGACAGCGGCTCGATCCCACCCGACCCGCCGTACAGGGCTCCGAATATGCCGCCGAAGTCTATTACAGCATCCATCCGGCGGAGTGGCTGGAGATGCGGCCCAACCTCCAGTTCGTCCACCATCCCGGCGGCTATGCGCAGGCGGATGACGTCACCATATTGGGGCTGAAGGCCGCCTTCACCCTGTAACGCCCCTGATTCACGACCCGTTCAATAGGCGGCGCGCAAGGACAGGCGTGCCCAAAGGAGTGATTTGATGATCCGTTCGATGATGGCGTCCGCCCTGCTGGCGCCGACCGCCATGGCGATGGTCGCCGCCCCCGTGCCCGCCTTGGCGCAGGCCAATGGCGATCTGGCGGCGGTGCAGCGTCACCTGCAATCGGTGCAGACGATGACCGCCGACTTCACCCAGACCGACCGCGCGGGCAAGGTGCTGACCGGCACGCTGACCATGAAGAAGCCGGGCAAGATTCGGTTTCAATATGAAAAGGGCGTGCCCCTGTTGATCGTCGCCGATGGCGGCGCGCTGACCTTCATCGATTATTCGGTCAAGCAGGTGCAGCGCTGGCCGATCAAGAATTCGCCGCTGGGCGTGCTGCTCGACCCCAGCCGTGACATCGGTCGTTATGCCAAGGTCGTACCCAGCGCCGACCCGCGCCTGCTCTCGGTCGAGGCGAACGATCCCAAGCATCCCGAATATGGCAAGATCACCCTGGTCTTCGCCCGCGATGCCGCCGCGCCGGGCGGGCTGATGATGCAGGGCTGGGTCGCGCTCGACAGCCAGAACAACCGCACGACGATTCGCCTGTCCAACCAGCGTTTCGGCGTGCCGGTGGACGACAAGGCGTTCCGATTCAACGATCCCCGGAGAACGGCGGCGCGTAACTGAACGCTGGCGGACCGTTTCATTCATCCGGGCGACAGGTTCGCTGCCCTATCAAGGCGTTGCGGTTGAGGGGCCTTCGAGATTCCCCCCTGTTGCTCGGACGAGCACCCTCATCCCGCCTGCGTGACGAACGCTAGGTCGGCCCTCGCTCCATGCCCCCGGAGCGGGGGCCTTTCCGTTTCTGGACTCCCATCATTCCTCCCCTGCAAGGGGAGGTGGCGCGCATCGCGCGTCGGAGGGGTGTCCCGCTCTCGATAGGGGCGACACCCCTCCGTCAGGGCTGCGCCCTGCCACCTCCCCTTGCAGGGGAGGAATGCGGGGCAGGTAATCTTGTCTCACCCCCCTGCCCCCGCTACATCGCATCCCGTGAAAATCGCCTCCTGGAACATCAATTCGGTGCGTTTCCGCGCCGCGATCGTCGAGCAATTCCTGAAGGAAGCCGCGCCCGATGTGCTGTGTCTTCAGGAGACGAAAGTCGTCGATGACGACTTTCCGTTCGAGCTGTTCCGCTCGCTCGGCTATGATCACATCATCATCCATGGTCAGCGGATGCACCACGGCGTCGCGATCGTCGCGCGTGTGCCCATCGCCGAGGACGACCGGCTCGACTGGCAGGCCAATGCCGAGGCGCGGCATGTCGGCATCCGCCTGCCGAACGGCGTGCGGCTGGAGAATGTCTATATCCCGGCGGGCGGCGACGTGCCCGATCGCGAGGTGAATCCGAAATTCGGCCAGAAGCTCGATTTCCTCGGCCGCATGATCGAATGGTCGGGCCAGCTCGACTGTCCGACGATCCTGACCGGCGACTTCAATATCGCCCCGCTCGAATCGGACGTGTGGAGCCATAGGCAGCTGCTCGACGTGGTCAGCCATACCCCCATCGAGGTGGAGACGCTGGCGAGGTTGCAGGCGTCGAATGACTGGATCGATCTGGGCCGCCACTTCATCCCCGCGCCGCAGCGGCTCTATACCTGGTGGAGCTACCGCGCGAAGGACTGGGCGGCGTCGGATCGCGGGCGGCGGCTCGACCATATGTGGGCGACGCGCGACGTGGCCGACAAGGCGGTGTCGCATCAGGTGTTCGAGCCGTGCCGCAGCTGGCTGAAGCCCTCCGACCATATCCCGATCATGACGGAATTCGATTTTTGAGCGCCGATCCCAAAGCGGCGGCCCGCGCGATCGACGCGCTGCGCCGGGGCTGGCCGATCGCGATTGCGGGCCAGCCGCTGCTGGCGGTCGAGACGGCCGATCCGTTGCGCCTCGCTGCCTTCGATCCGGAGGGCCAGGCGCCCGTCCTGATCTCGGCGGGGCGCGCCGCGACGTTGAAGCTGACCAACCAGTTGGAGGCCGCCGATCCCGACGCCGCCGTGCTGGTCGAGCGCGCGCCCTGGGTCGACTTCGCCGCCGCGACCGCCCTGGCCGATCCGCAATTCGATCTGGCGACCCCGCTGAAAGGCCCGTTCCGCGCCCTCCCTTTGCCCGACCCGGCGGTCGCGGCGGCGGCGATCCGGTTCGCGCGGATCGCCGGGATGCTGCCCGCCTTCTTCCTCGGCGGTACCGGTGTCGAGGCGGAGATTTCACTGGCCGACATCGCCGCGCATGAAAATGCCGAGGCGCTCGCCATCGCCACCCGCGCCCGCTTGCCCGTGGCGGGAGCAGAGGATGCCGAGATCGTCGCGTTCCGCTCGCCCCATGCCGCGGGCGAACATGTCGCGCTGCTGATCGGCCAGCCCAACGGCCAGCCGCCCTTGGTGCGGCTGCACAGCGAATGCCTGACCGGCGATGTGCTGGGCAGCCTGAAATGCGATTGCGGGCCGCAGCTTCATGCCGCGATCCATGCCATTGCGACATCGGGCTGGGGCATATTGCTCTATCTGCGGCAGGAGGGGCGCGGGATCGGCCTGGTCAACAAATTGCGCGCCTATCAGCTTCAGGATCAGGGCTTCGACACGGTCGACGCCAACACCCGGCTGGGCTTCGCGATCGACGCGCGCGACTTCGGCGTGGCGGCGCGGATGCTGACCCTGATGGGGCAGGACAAGGTGCGGCTGTTGACGAACAATCCGGCCAAGGTTGCGGGACTGGGTGCCGCAGGGGTGCAGGTGATCGAGCGGGTCGCGCACAGACTGCCGCCCAATCCGCATAACGAACGCTATCTCGCGACTAAGCGCGATCGGACGGGACACCAGCTTTAAGGAGCGCGTCGCGCTCTTTCAGAAGAATGGTTCGCGCGGAGACGCGGAGGCGCGGAGATGAATCGCTCGGGGCTGGGCTGAGCCCCTCTCTCACCTCGGTTGCGATAGGAGGGCTGCTGTCGCGGCGAGCCAGACACCTCCGCGTTCTCCGCGCCTCCGCGCGAACATCATCTTGCCTTCCAGGCGTTACCCCCGCCGCGCGATCCCTTGGGCGATGATCGTCGCCTCCGCCTCGGCCAGCACCGATCCGGCATTGCCCGGCGCCATTACCGCGCGTTCGGCCGCGCGGATGCGCGCCATCGCGCGGGCCAGCATGGCGGGAGTCCAGCGGCGCAGCGCACGCGCGGTCTTCGCTTCGTCGCGGAAGAAGACGCGGTGGCGCTTCATCACCGCGTCGACCGGCTCGCCCGCATCGACATCGGCCCGCATCTCGGCCAGCGCGACCAGCCGCCGGGCCAGCGCACGTAGCCAGGGGATGGGCGAGGCTCCGCCCTCGTCGAGCAGCGCCAGTTCCCCGCCCAGATCGCCCACGCGGCCCTCGACCACCGCCTCGACCGCGTCGCCCATCTCGACCTCGCCCAGATCGGCGCCGATCGCATCCATCGCGGCGTGATCGACCTCGCGCGGGCGATCGGGCGCGGCGTCGAGGTAAAGCGCCAGCTTCTCCAACTCGCGCATCATCACCGACCGGTCGGCGGCGGCCGCCTCGACCAGTCGCGTCGGCACGCCCGCCGCCAGCCGCAGCCCCATCTCGCCGCCGATCGTGGTCGCCAGCCGCTCGGCGTCCGCAGCGGTGGGCGCATAACAGCCGAACGCCATCGCGCGCGGCGAATCGAGCGCCAGTTTCACGATCTTGGCGGTCGTCTTGACCGTGGGGGCGATGGCGACGACCGGATTGCCCGCCGACTCGGCCTCCAGCAACGCGGTAAACGCCGCCAGCCCCTCCTCGCCGACGCTGGCGATACGGATATGGCGCGGGCCGCCGAACAACGACATGGCCGCCGCTTCGTCGGTCAGGCGGGCGGGATCGCTTTTCAGCGTGGCCGAATCCAGGTCGATCCGCTCGGCATCCTGCCCCATCGCCTTGGCGAGGATTCGCGCCAGTTCGCTCGCTCCCGCCTCGTCGGGGCCATGGAGTAGATAGAGGCGGATATCGGCGGAGGGACGCCCCAGCGCCTGTCGGATCTGGTTGGCGTTAGCCTTCACGACCAACGGGCCTTCATTGGCGGGCGGGCACCATCGCCTCGCCGGGCCGCGACCGGGCATAGGTGGCCAGCCGCGCGACGATTTCGTCCGCAACGATCACCGACAGCCGCTCCAGCGCGGTGTTTTCCGCCGCGATGGTCGCATATTCGGAGCGGACCACATCGATCCCGGCATCCGATCCGGCGGTGGAATCGACCAGGACCGCGTTGCTCGTCTGGTCGACCAGCTGATAGCGCGCGCGCAGGATACGCCGTTCGCGCACCACTGAGTCGTCGCGCCGCACGCCAAGCCCGCGAATCTGGTCGTCCAGCTTCACGTCCAGCCGGTAACGCGCCGTCCCCGTCTTGCCGCCCAGCCGGTCGTTCAGCGCATTGGCCATCAGCCAGCCCGCCTTCCCCTGAATCGGCGCGACCTCGATCTGCGACAGGGCATTCGCGACCGGACCGGAACCGCCACCCGCATAAAGCGGATGCAGCCCACAGCCCGACAGACCCAGCGTCAGCGCCAGACCGGCAACGATCAGGGGAAGCGTGCGGTTCATGCGACGATGTTCACCAGACGGTCGGGCACCACGATCACCTTTTTCGGGGTCGCGCCATCCAGCGCGCGGACGATCTTCTCGGACGCCAGCGCGGTCGCCTCCAACTGATCCTTGGGCAGCCCCTTGGCGACGGTCAGCGTGTCGCGCAGCTTGCCGTTGACCTGCACCGCGACGGTGACTTCGTCCTCGACCAGCAGGCTTTCGTCGACCGCCGGCCAGGCGGCGTCGGCGATCAGGCCCTCCTGGCCCATGCCCGCCCAGGCTTCCTCGGCCATGTGCGGGACCATCGGCGCGACCAGCAACATGGTGGTGCGGATCGCGTCGTTGCGGGCGGCCGAAGGCTTGGCCTTTTCGATGGCGTTGACCAGCTCGTACAGCTTGGCGACCGCCTTGTTGAAGGCCAGCGCCTCGATATCCGCCGCGACGCCCGCGATGGTCTGGTGCAGCTTGCGGGAAAGCGCCTTGTCCTCACCCTCGGCCGCTTCCGAGCCGTCGAACAGACGCCACAGGCGCTGGACGAAACGCCACGACCCCTCGATGCCCGATTCCGACCAAGGCAGGTCGCGCTCGGGCGGGCTGTCGGACAGCATGAACCAGCGCACCGCGTCCGCGCCGTACTGATCCACGATGGGCTCGGGATCGACGGTGTTCTTCTTGGACTTGGACATCTTCTCGACGCGGCCGACCGTGATCGGCTGGCCGGTCGCGATCTCGATGCCGTCGCGAATCTCGCCGGGTGCGAGCCAGCGGCCGTCCGAGGATTTATAGCTCTCGTGCGTGACCATGCCTTGGGTAAACAGGCCCGCAAAAGGCTCCGCCACGTCGATCAGGCCGATATGCTTGAGCGCCCGCGTCCAGAAGCGGGCGTAGAGCAGGTGCAGGATCGCATGCTCGACGCCGCCGATATATTGCCCGACCGGCAGCCACTGCTTCACCACCTCGGGGTCGAACGGGCGATCCTTGGGCTGGCTGGCGAAGCGGATGAAATACCAGGACGAATCGACAAAGGTGTCGAGCGTGTCGGTTTCGCGCCGGGCGGGCTTGCCGCAGGTCGGGCAGTCGACATGCTTCCACGTCGCATGGCGATCGAGCGGATTGCCGGGGACGTCGAAAGTTACATCCTCGGGCAGCGTCACCGGCAACTGGTCCTTCGGCACCGGCACCGCGCCGCAGTCATCGCAATGGATGATCGGGATCGGCGTGCCCCAGTAACGCTGGCGGCTGACGCCCCAGTCGCGCAGACGGTACACGGTCTGGCCCTGGCCCCAGCCTTCGCCCTCGGCACGGGCGATGACGGCGGCCTTGGCGGCCTCGACATCCATGCCATCGAGCGGACCGGAGTTCACCAGACGCCCGATACCGGTGAAGGCGGTGTCGCCCTCGAACACCGGCGCGGTGACATCGCCATCGGCGACGACGCGCGTGACGCTCAGGCCGTACTTCCGCGCGAAATCCAGGTCGCGCTGGTCATGCGCGGGCACGCCCATGACGGCGCCCGTGCCGTAATCCATCAGCACGAAGTTCGCGATATAGACGGGCAAGGTGATGCCGTCGTCCATCGGATGCTGCATCCGATAGCCGGTGTCGAAGCCCAGCTTTTCCTGGGTTTCCAGCTCGGCTGCCGTCGTGCCGCCCGCTTTGCAACGCTCGATGAAGGCGGCTGCCTCCGCGTTCGTCTCGGCCAGTTCGCGCGCGATCGGGTGATCCGCGGCGATCGCGACGAAGCTCGCCCCGAAGATGGTGTCGGGACGGGTCGAATAGACCTCGATCGGCGTCGCGAAGGGCGCCACGGGAGCGAAGCGGAACTGGAGCCCCTTGCTGCGGCCAATCCAGTTCTCCTGCATCAGCTTCACCTTGTCGGGCCAATGCTCGAGCGTCGTCAGACCCTCCAGCAGCTCGTCGGCGAAGTCGGTGATCTTCAGGAACCACTGGTTCAGCTTGCGCTTCTCGACCAGCGCGCCCGAGCGCCAGCCGCGCCCGTCGATTACCTGTTCATTGGCCAGCACGGTCATGTCGACCGGGTCCCAATTGACCGCCGATTCCTTGCGATAGACCAGGCCGCCTGCGTACAGGTCGAGGAACAGCGCCTGCTCATGCCCGTAATAATCCGGCTCGCAGGTCGCGATCTCACGCGTCCAGTCGAGCGCGAAGCCCAGCCGCTTCAGCTGCGCCTTCATCGTCGCGATATTGTCGCGGGTCCAGCCGCCCGGATGGACGCCCTTTTCCATCGCGGCATTCTCGGCAGGCATGCCGAACGCGTCCCAGCCCATCGGGTGGAGCACCTCATGCCCGATCATCCGGCGATAGCGCGCCAGCACGTCGCCCATCGTATAGTTGCGGACATGCCCCATGTGGATGCGCCCCGACGGATAGGGAAACATCTCAAGGACATAGGACCGGGGCTTGGGGCTGTGATCGTCGGCGGCGAAGGTGCGCCGTTCTTCCCAGATCCGCTGCCAGGTCGAATCCGATTTCAGGGCATTGTAACGCGAGGCCATTCGGGTCGTCTTTTACTTTGTGATCGAGGCGCGGCGCAGGTCGCGCGCCTTGGTGAGGATGATGTCTTCCAGCTTCTGGATGGTGGCCGCCTGCACCGGCGCCTCCACCCACTGGCCGCCGCGATTGACTTCGCGCAGGGCGGTCACGCGTAGCGCATCGGCGCGCAGATCCTGGTCGAGGATGGTGACGGTGACCTTCATCCGCTCGGTCGGGACCTGCGGATTCACGTACCAGTCGGTGACGATGACGCCGCCGTTGGAGTCGGTCTCGGCCAGCGGCATGAAGCTCAGCGTGTCGAGGCTGGCGCGCCACAGATAGGAATTGACGCCGATCGTGGTGATCTTCGACGCGGCCAGATCGCCCTGCGGGCGCTCCTTCTTGCCGGCACAGGCGCCGAGCGACAAAGCGGCGATTACCGCGAACGCGGTGGCGGAACGGCGAAGCATCGGCATTATCCTGACTGCGATGAAGGACGGGAATATGGGTTGCCTATAGCCTCTACAGGGGTGCCGACACCCCGGCAAGCGCCGGGACGCCATGGACGATACGACCGATTCTGTGGAAGTTGCGCAACACTCGGACAAGATTCGCGATAATGGGCGTAACAATGGGATCGCTCACGCCCGATTCCATGTTAGGAGCAATCTTGCAAAAGGGTCTTATAAAAGGGGTGGACCGTGTCGTTCGGGCGTATCGTGATCGGAATCGCAATCGGGGCGCTTGCCGCCACGACCGCGATGGTCGCGCCCGCCATCGGTGCGGTCGACCAGAATAAGCACCCGGTCAAGCCACGGGGATTCAGCCTGCTCGGCCGTGGCGGTTTTACCCCGTCCGCCGCAGACCCCCGGCTCGCCGCCATCTTCGCCAAGAGTGGACTCGATGCGGGTGACCTGCGCTTCACCCCGGCGGAGAGCCAGCGCGGCGTCAACCGCCCCGTGACCGTCGCGGTGCGCGCGCAGAGTAGCCGCACCAACGAGGAACGCGTTGCCGCCAACACCGCGCCGACCGTCGGCTTGGCCCCGATCTCCTATAATCTGGGCGTGTCGGTCGGCTGGAAGCGTGTCGCGCTGTCGGGCGATATCGCGCGTGTCGATCTGGCCGGTCTGCCGGGCAGCCGCGAGAGCGCCGATGTGGCGGTCAGCTATACCGCGAGTCGCTTCACTGGCCGCGTAAAGGCCTCGACCGACCGCCCGATCGACGGCGCACCGAAGATGATCGACATGCCGTCCAGCTATTCGCTCGACATGGGTGGCTCCTATTCGCTGACCCGCAATCTCGATGTAACGGCGGGTGTCCGCTATCGCTCGGATCGTGAGCGTCTGGCTCGGATCGACGACGATCGCCGGAACAGCCAGGCAGTCTATCTGGGAACGGCCTTCCGCTTCTAACTCCTGCTGTTCACCGCGGACCCGGCATGGATTTCCCGTCAGTCTGATTTGACGTCGATCACGGTTACCCCCGCTGGCTCTTGCCCCTTCAAGCGTCGGGTAGGCGCGACGCTGGGATTGGTCGGATAGCTTTTCCCATCGAAACGCAAGCGCACGCGATAGCCGGGCAGGATGCCGCCGCCGCTGACCAGCACGCTCAGATCATGCCAACCCTTCGTACCACTGTTCAGAACGCGGATGGGCGGACGCGTGATGCTGATATTGGATATAGCGTGATAGCCGGTCGGCGTCAGTGTCAGGATCGTCAGATCGCACCCACCCGAGCCACATAAGCTGACGTCCTGGCCATCCTCGCGTCCCTGCCAAGCATAGACCAACGCCTCGGGTCGGCCGTCGCCGTTCAGATCACGGAGCGCATAATCATACCGGGTGAGTTTCTGGTCGCGGACATAGGCGGCCAGCCCAGCAGGAATTGGCGTCGGCTCGGCTAAGGCGGCCAGAATCAGCAAAACCATCATGACGCTCCTCCTTGCTCGACCATCATCGCGTGTCTGCACGACCCTTTGATGACGAGCACATGGGATGGGACGAACTCCAGGCATCGATCGCGGCCCAGCCCTGAAACACCCCGCGCAACCGGCGGAAGCGCTGCGCATTCATCCCGCCCAATGCGATTCGCGGCAGACCGAGCCCGCGTCCGATCCACATGGCTCTTGCCAAGCCCAATGCCGGAGCACCCGGATGCGAGCGCGTGGGAAAGACTGGCGAGACGAACAAAAGGTCGGCCCCGGCCTTCCATCCCGCCACCGCTTCCGCCCGGTCATGCGCAGGCCAGCTTCGCAGCCCCCTGCCCCGTCTTGCCTTATGTACCCCATCGCCGGGCAAACCCCCTCCCGCGATCAGCAGAACCAGCCCCCGCGCTTTGGCGATTCGCCGGACCCGGCGGTGAATCGCACGCCGCTCGGCCGGGGGCGTCGCGTGGTGACGGAACACCACCCCCGATCGGGGCGGCAGCCTGCGCAGCGCGGCCCAAAGCCCCTCCCCCAGCCGCTCGTCGGTCATCAGCCATGTCACGGGGTATCGGTCGGCCATCGGGGGCATTATAGCGCCGGGCATGACCGACGACAGCGTTTCCCGCCTTGCCACCGTCTCCGCCCAGCTTCAGCACGCCGCGAAGCTTGGACAGCACGCGACCCCGACCCTGATCGCGGTGTCGAAGACGCATGATGCCGACACGATCCGCCCGCTGCTGGAGGCCGGACACCGCGTCTTCGGCGAAAACCGGGTGCAGGAGGCGGCTACCAAATGGCCCGACCTGCGCGCGGCCTATCCGGGCGTCGAACTCCATCTGATTGGCCAACTTCAATCGAACAAGGCGGCCGACGCGGTTGCGTTGTTCGATGTGATCCACACCGTCGACCGTCCCTCGCTGATCGCCGCGCTGGCCGAGGCGATGGACAAGAGCGGAAAGCGGCCCGACTGTTTCCTTCAGGTCAATATCGGCGACGAGGACCAGAAGGGCGGCTGTGCCATCGCCGAGGCCCCTGCGATGCTGGAGGCGGCCCGCAGCGCTGGCCTACCCATCATCGGCCTGATGGCGATCCCGCCGCACGGGCTGGACGCCGCCCCCTATTTCGCCTTGCTCGCCAAAATGGCGCGCGAACTGGGGCTGGCGAAGCTCAGCATGGGCATGTCCGAGGATTATGAGGTCGCCGTGATGCTGGGTGCCAGCCATGTCCGCATCGGCAGCGCCTTGTTCGGAGCCCGCGCATGAGCCGCTTTGCCGCCCTTTTGTTCGATTTCGACGGTGTCCTGATCGACAGCGAATATGAAGGCAATCGCCACCTCGCCGAATGGCTGACCGCCAACGGCCACCCGCATTCTCCGCAGGAAGCGATGCACCATTATATGGGGCTGGCGGGCAAGGACTTCATCGCGACGATCGAGGGGCGTATCGGCCACACCCTGCCTGAGAGTTTCTACGAAGCACGCCGGGCCGAGGATGTTCGCGCCATGGCAGAGGGCGTGGCGGCGATCGGTGGCGCGGTGGCGTTCGTGAAGTCGCTTCCCGCCGATTTTCCCAAGGCAATCGTCTCATCCAGCCCGACCGTCTGGATCGACCAGCATTTGCGCCATATCGGCCTGCGCGACCTGTTCGGCGAGCATATCTATAGCGGTCGCGAGCATGTCACGCGCGGCAAGCCCGCCCCCGACCTCTATCTCCATGCAGCCGAGCAGCTGGGCGTCCGGATCGAGGATTGCGCGATCCTGGAGGACTCCCCCGTCGGCGCGACTGGTGCGGTGGCGAGCGGCGGGCATGTCATCGGCATGTGCATGGGCACGCATTGCGCCATCGGCCATGACCAGAGACTGCGCGACATCGGCGTCGCTGCGATCGCGCAGGATTATGAAGACGTCCGCCGCGAATTGGGGTTCTGAGGCCGATAGTCCTCAAACCTACCTCCGTTCAGCCGGAGCGAAGTCGAAGGCCACGGGAATAAACCTTGTCGCATAGCACCGCATGTGCGCTTCGACTTCGCTCAGCGTGAACGGAAGGGGGGATAAAGCCCCCCTCAAAAATCAAAGGAAAATTGCGCCGGTCCTAAAAGGATGCTGGCGTATCCCTTTCAAATACCCTCACCTGTCAGGCGCTGGCATACCATGTCCAGCTGATCGAGCGTCGAATAGCTGAGGGTCAGCGTACCCCCCTTCTCGCCATGCGCGATACGCACCGACAGGCCGAGCAGATCGGCAAGCTGTCCCTCCAGGGCGGCGATATCGGCATCCGCCGCGTCCTGCCCCGGCGGCAGTTTGCCAGTACCCTTCTCGCCCTCGTCCGATCCCTTGCGACCGCCGCCCTTGGCTTCGCGGGTCAGCTTCTCGGTCTCACGAACGCTGAGGCCGCGCGCGATGACCTGATCGGCCAGCGCCTCGACCTCGTTTGCGCCGAGCAGCGCACGGGCATGGCCCATCGACAGCGCGCCGCTGACCACCTGCCCCTGCACCGTATCGGGCAGTTCAAGCAGGCGCAGCAGATTGGCGACATGGCTGCGCGACTTGTGGACGATCTTGGCCAGCGCCTCCTGGGTATGACCGAACTCGCCCGCCAGCCGCTGATAGGCCTGCGCCTCTTCGATGGCGTTCAGGTCCTGCCGCTGGATATTCTCGATCAACGCGACTTCGAGCGTCTGGGCATCGTCGAAGTCCCGGACGACGACCGGCACCTCGTGCAACCGCGCGCGCTGGGCCGCACGCCAACGGCGTTCGCCCGCGACGATCTGATAGTCCTTGCCGTGCGGGCGCACGACGATCGGCTGGATCAGCCCGCGCGCCGCGATCGAGGCGGCGAGTTCGTCCAGCGCTGCTTCCTCGAAATGACGGCGCGGCTGATCGGGATGCGGCTGCAACGAGCCAACGGGCAGCATCCGCACGCCCCCCGGCGTCGGCTGATCGCCCGGCCGGATCGGCGCCTCACGCGCGATATCGCCGAGCAGGGCGCCAAGGCCGCGGCCCAGACCGGGACGCGGACGCTTTGCTGTGGTTTCGCCGCTCATGCCGCCGCCGCTCCCGGCTGGTGGCCGAGCGGCAGGCGCGCGATCAGCTCGCGGGCCAGCGCGATATAGGCCTGGCTGCCGACGCAGCGATGGTCATAGATCAACGCGGGCAGGCCATGGCTGGGCGCCTCCGACAGCCGGACGTTGCGCGGAATCACCGTATCGAACACTACACCCCCCAAAACGGCGCGCACATCGGCCGACACCTGGTCGGTCAGCCGGTTGCGCCGGTCATACATCGTCAAGGCCACGCCCAGGATCGCGAGCCCGGGATTGAACCGCGCGCGTATCCGCTCGACTGTGGTCAGCAACTGCGACAGACCTTCGAGCGCAAAGAACTCGCATTGCAGCGGCACGAACAGCGAGTCGGACGCCACCATGGCGTTGATCGTCAACAGTCCCAGCGAGGGCGGGCAATCGACCAGCACGATGTCCCAATTGCCCTGCGTCCGCCGCAGCGCATGGTCCAGCCGGTGCGTCCGATTCTCGAAATCGACCAGCTCCAGCTCGGCGCCTGACAGGTCGACCGTGGCGGGCACGACGTCCAGACGCGGCACCTGGCTATGCACCACCGCATCGTCGATCCGCGCCTCGCCCAGCAGTACGTGATAGCTGGAGAACATCCGCTGGCTGTTGGGAATGCCCAGACCTGTCGAAGCATTACCCTGTGGATCGAGATCGATCAGCAGGACGTTCAGCCCCGTCGCCGCCAGCGCGGTGGCAAGATTGATGGCGCTGGTGGTCTTGCCCACCCCACCCTTCTGGTTCGCGATGGCAACGCAGATCATCGGGCCTCTACTCGGTCGAGGATCACGATCGACGATTCCGCCGAGGTGATGCTATGTTCCACGTGAAACACGAAGCGCCATTGCCGCTTGAGGGTCTTGATTTCGCGCTCGTCCAGGCGGCCGCGCGGGAGCAGCCACCGCGTTTCCTGTTTGCCGCAGTGCGCCGCCGCGCGCAAAAGATTTTCGACTGTCGCCACCGCACGAGCAGAAATAATATCGGCCTGGAGCGGCACGGCTTCGATCTTGGACGCGTGGACCGTCACCCGGTCACCCATGCCCAGCCCGTCGACGCATTCTTGCAGGAACTCCGCCCGCTTCTTGCGCGGCTCGACCAGCGCGACCCGCCCGGGCCAAGCGATGGCGACGATCATGCCGGGAAAGCCGCCGCCCGTGCCGATATCGATCCACTGGCCATCCGCCCGATCGGCGAGAGGGATCAGCTGTGCCGAGTCGACCGCATGGCGGCTCCAGATCGTGCCGATGGTGGAAGGTGAGATGAGGTTCTGCTGGTCGTTTTCCACAACCACACGGTCGAGGAACCAGTCGATCCGCGACGCCGCATCCTCCCCGAACCGCTGCACCGCCCAGTCGCGGGCCTGATCCTCGTTCATGCGGCGACCTTTCGAGCGTAGAGAAGCACTGCCGACAGGGCAGCAGGCGTGATGCCGCGAATACGCGATGCCGCCGCCAAGGTAGCGGGGCGCGCGAGACCGAGCCGGTCGATCATCTCCTGCGACAGCCCGGGGATGGCGGCATAGTCGAGCGCAGGCGACAATAGGATTTGCTCATCGGCACGGAGCCGTGCGACCTCCTCCGCCTGTCGTTCGACATAGGGCGCGTAACGCGCATCCTCCAGTGTTTCGGCCACCACCGCCGGGTCGCAACCCTCCGCTGCGTCGGGCGCAACATGCGCCAGCGTCACACCGTCGAAACGCAGCCATTCATAAGCCGTCCGCCGCGCGCCATCCTGCGCGATCGCGGCACCGCTGCGCGACAGATCGGACGCGGTACGCACCACGGACAACCGCTCGCGCAACCTTGCCTGCTGTTCCTGTCGCTGCCGCCTATGGGCCAGCCGTTGCTCCGAGAGGCACCCGGCCGCTTCGGCAATACCGCCCAACCGTGTCTCGGCATTGTCCGCCCGCAACGACAGGCGGTACTCGGCGCGCGCGGTCAGCATGCGATAGGGTTCGGTCACGCCCTGCAACACCAGATCGTCGATCATCACGCCCAGATAGCTCGATGCCCGGTCGAGGATGACGGGTGACAGATCACAGGCATGCGCCGCGGCGTTCAGCCCGGCGATCAGTCCCTGCCCCGCCGCTTCCTCATAGCCGGTCGTGCCGTTGATCTGACCGGCGCAGAATACCCCCGCCAGAGCGCCGAGTGCCAATCGTGAATCAAGGGCACGCGGATCGATATGATCATACTCGACGGCATAGCCCGGCAGCGTGATGACCGCCCTCTCCAGCCCCGGCATGGAGGCGATCATCGCCTCCTGCACATCGGTCGGTAGCGAGGTCGACAGGCCGTTCGGATAGACCAAGGGATCGTCCAGCCCCTCCGGCTCCAGAAAGATCTGATGGCTGTCGCGGTCGGCGAAGCGTTTGATCTTGTCCTCGATCGACGGGCAGTAGCGCGGACCGTTCGCCTCGATCGCGCCGGTGAACAGCGGCGAGCGGTGGAAAGCCGCCGCGATGATCGCATGAGTCTGCTCGGTCGTTCGCGTGATCGCGCAGGCGATCTGGGGTAGCGGCCGGGCCGCCGTCATCGGCGACATGGTCCAGGGATTGGTGTCGGAAGGCTGCTCGTCCAGCTTCGCCCAGTCGATTGTGCGGCCGTCGAGACGCGGCGGCGTGCCGGTCTTCATCCGTGCCATCGGCAAGCCGAGTGCACGGAGCTGCTCGGCCATGCGGGTCGCGGCGCGCTCGCCGATGCGACCGCCCAGATGCCGTTCCTCGCCGCGGAACAGCCGTCCGCCCAGGAAGGTCCCGGTCGCCAGCACCACCGCACGAGCCGACAGGATCGTGCCGTCGGCCAGCTGCACACCCGCGACCCGATCGCCGTCGAGAACCAGAGCCTCGGCCTCACCCTCGACGATGGTCAAATTGGGTTGCGCCGCGAGCATCGCCTGGATTGCCCCGGCATAGCGCCGCCGGTCCGCCTGCACGCGCGGCCCCTGGACGGCGGTGCCCTTGCTGCGGTTGAGCATCCGATAATGGATCGCACCCATATCCGCCGCGCGGCCGATCAGCCCGTCAAAGGCATCGACCTCCCGCACGATATGGCCCTTCCCCAATCCCCCGATGGCGGGATTGCAGGACATGGCGCCCAGGCCATGACGATCGAAGGACAAAAGGGCCGTCCGCGCACCCCGGCGCGCAGCCGCCGCAGCGGCCTCGGTTCCCGCGTGACCACCACCGATCACTACGACATCAAACATGCCCCCGCCCTACCGGAAGGACCGGGCAGCGTCAAAGCGATCCCCACCAACATTCTATGCTTAACGTTCCACGTGGAACAATTACTTGCCGAGGCAAAAGCGCCCGAACAGTGCATCGAGCATCGTTTCGGTCGCACTGACGCCCAGCACTTCCGCCAGCGCCTGTCGTGCCACCCGCAATTCCTCCGCCATCAAAAGGATGTCATCGCTCGGCGCGGCGATCAACGCATTGGCGGCGCGGCGGCATTGGTCCTGCTGATGCCGCTTGAATCCGATCGCATCTTCGCGCGGCAGCAGTCCGGTGGCGGTCTCCGCAATCGCGTCCCAGACGCTGGCTACACTGCTCCCCTCATCACGTCGCACGGCCAGCCGCCGCCCCTCGGGCAGCCCCTCCCGCCCCGGCAAATCCGCCCGCGAATGGAGCCAGATCGCATCGCCACGCGGCGGAGGCGTGTCGGCCATCCACAACAGGATGTCCGCCTGAAGGATCGCCTCTTGCGCGCGGGTTACGCCGATCGCCTCGATCACGTCATCGGTATCTTCGGCCAGTCCGGCGGTATCGGTCAGCACATAGGCCACCCCGCCCCGCAGCACGCTCGCCTCGATCCGGTCACGGGTCGTGCCCGCAATCGGCGAGACGATGGCCGCCTCGCGCTCGACCAGCAGGTTGAGCAAGGTCGACTTGCCGCTATTGGGCGGCCCGGCCAGCACCACGCGGATACCGTCGTGAAGCCGGTCGACCGGCGGCCGCTCGACCACCTCCAGCATGGTGATAGCCAGATCGTGCATCTCGCTTTTGATCCGCGCCACCGCCGCCTGATCGAGCGGCACGTCATCCTCTTCGGCGAAATCGAGCATCGCCTCGATCATCGCCGACAGCATCGCCAGCCGATCCATCCAGCCGCGCACCGCCTGGCTCACCCGCCCTTCGACCGCACCGATCGCGGCGCGGCGCTGGCGTTCGGTCTGTGCTTCCAGAAGATCGGCCAGCCCTTCCGCCTCGGCCAGATCGATCCGGCCATTCAGCAAAGCGCGACGGGTAAACTCGCCCGGCTCGGCACGGCGAACGCCCGGCTGTTCTGCCAAGGCCCGCTCGACCGCTGCCACCACCGCGCGACCGCCATGGCAGTGCAGTTCGATCAGATCCTCGCCGGTCGCCGTCGCCGGGCCGGGAAAGGAGAGCAGCAACGCCGAATCCAGCACTGCCCCCGCCCCATCCTTCAACGTCCGCAGGCTCGCGCGACGGGCCTCGGGCAACCGTCCGCCCAGCCGCTCGGCGGCTGCGAAGGCCGCCGGGCCGCTCACACGGATCACCGCGATGGCGGCGGGCGGCTGTCCGCTGGAGACGGCGAAGATCGTGTCGGTCATGCTCAGGGTCAGCCCTTCTGCCCCTCGAACATCCGGCGCCACATGGTCATGCTTGCCTCGCCCATCGGCGCCCAGTTGCGCATCATCGCCTCGATCATCTCGGGCTTCACGCCGGACTGCATCGTGTCGAGCATCATCTGGACATAGCGTTCGTGGATCGGCGTCAGGTCGGGCAGGCCCATGGCGCGGCGCGCCTCTTCGGGCGTGCAGTCGATTTCCACATTCACTTTCATGCGCCATCCTCCATCACGCGACCAAGAATGGCATAAGGCGTTATCGTCGCGACGACCACAGGAGACCCGCATGACTGCCACCAAGACCATCGCCGCCACCCACGGCGAAGGCCAGTTCAACGCCTATTATGCCGAGCCGGAGGGTCAGCCGACCGCCGCGATCATCGTCATCCAGGAAATCTTCGGCGTGAATGCGGGCATCCGCCGCAAATGCGATACGTTGGCCGAGGCGGGCTATCTGGCCGTCGCCCCCGATCTTTTCCACAAGATCGCCCCCGGCATCGAACTGGACCCCGACGTCCCCAACGAGATGCAACAGGCACTCGACCTGATGGGCCAGTTCGACCAGGACGGCGGCATTCGCGATATCGAGGCGACGATCAAGGCGATCCGCGACGAGCATGGCGCGGACTTCAAGGTCGGCGTCGTCGGCTATTGCCTGGGCGGGCGACTGGCCTTCATGACCGCCGCGCGGACCGATGTGGACGCCAGTACCGGCTATTATGGCGTCGGCATCGACGGCCTGCTGGGCGAGAAGCACGCCATCGCCAAGCCGGTCCTGCTCCACATTCCGCAGGAGGATCACTTCGTCGACAAGGACGCGCAAGCGCGGATGCATGAGGGGCTGGACGATCACCCCAAGGTCACGCTGTATGATTATGCCGGTGAGGATCACGGCTTCGCGACCGAGTTCGGTCAGCGTCGGTCGGATGAGTCCGCCAAGCTGGCGGATGAACGCACCATGGCGTTCTTCGCGGAGCATCTCCGCTAAATAGGAACCACCCTCACCCTTCCCACCCGCGCTGCGGGTGGGTCCCTTCCCGCTCCCATTGGGAGAGGGAGGGAGGCGCGAAGCGCCGGAAGGGTGAGGGTGTATTTTTACGCCGTCTTGGCCAGCGCCTCGGCGATCAGTTTGCGGCTGTTATCCACACCGTAAAGCGCGATGAAGCTGCCCATGCGCGGCCCTTGCGCCGAGCCCAGCAGCGTCTCGTACAGCGCCTTGAACCAGTCGCGCAGCGACGGGAAGGCGTCGGTCTTGCCGATCTCATAGACGATATTTTGGATGTCCTCGGCGGTCGCGCCCTCGGGCAATGCGGCCAACTGCGCATCCAGCTGGCGCAGCGCTTCCGCCTCATGCGGCTCGGGCGCGCGGCGCTGGAGCGTGGGCGCGACGAAGTCACGGGCATAGGCTAGCGCGTGGTCGATCAGCCGGTCGAGCTCGGGATATTTCTCCGCCGACGCTTCCGGAACGTAATTGGCGAGATAGCCCCAGACCTGTTCCTTGGTGGCCTCACCCATCACGCCGACCAGGTTGAGCAGCAGCCCGAACGTCACCGGCAGCTCGCCCTCGGGCAGCTTGCCGTCATGGATATGGTGGACCGGATTGCCCAGCTGCTCCTTGAGCGACTGGTTGGGATAGTTGACCCGGAACTGCCAATATTCGTCCACAGCCCGCGGGATGACGCCCATGTGCAGCTGCTTGGCCTTTTTCGGCTCGCGATAGGCGAAGAAGGCCAGGCTCTCCTCCGGGCCATAGGTCAGCCACTGGTCGAGGCTGAGGCCGTTGCCCTTCGACTTGGAAATCTTCTCGCCATGCTCGTCAAGGAACATCTCGTAGTTGAAGCCCTCGGGCGGACGGCCGCCGAGCACGCGCACGATCTTCGACGACTGGGTGACCGAGTCGATCAGGTCCTTGCCCGCCATCTCGTAATCCACACCGAGCGCGACCCAGCGCATCGCCCAGTCGACCTTCCATTGCAGCTTGGACAGGCCGCCCAGCGCCGACTGGACGATTCGCTCGCCCTCGTCCTCGAAGGCAATCAGGCCTGCCTCGGCGTCGATCACCTCGACCGGCACCTGCAACACGATGCCCGACTTGGGGCTGATCGGCAGGACGGGTGAATAGGTCGCGCGGCGCTCGGCACGCAGCGTCGGGAGCATCACGTCCTGAATGCCCTGGAAATGCTTCAGCACCAGCCGCAACGCATCGTCAAACCGGCCGGACGTGTAGTACTCCGTCGACGAGGCGAACTCGTAATCGAAGCCATAGCGGTCAAGAAACTGGCGCAGCAGCGCGTTGTTGTGCGCAGCGAAGCTGTCGAACTTCTCGAACGGATCGGGCACCTGGGTCAGCGGCTTGCCGAGATGCTCGAGCAGCATTTCCTGGTTCGGCACATTGTCCGGCACCTTGCGCAGGCCGTCCATATCGTCCGAAAAGGCGATCAGCCGGGTCTTCTGATCCGACAGCGCGTGGAAGGCATTGCGGACCATGGTGGTGCGCAGCACTTCGTTGAACGTGCCGATATGCGGCAGGCCCGAGGGGCCATAGCCGGTTTCGAACAGGACCGGCGCACCGCCCGGCTTGCCGTCGGGATAGCGTTTGAGGAGCTTGCGAGCCTCCTCATAGGGCCAGGCCTTGGACTCGAGAGCGGTGGAGCGGAGTTCGTCTGTCATGGATTTGCCTCTGGCAAGCCGGGGCGTGATGCACAATGTATTTTGCGATTTCCACGGGCTGCTCGCCGCTCATGCACAGAGTTATCCACAGGGTGAGTTTGTTCCACGTGGAACAGATGAGGTCGTACTGTTTGGCATTCCCTCCCCCATCCCCTCCCGCCTGCGGGAGGGGAGTGCCTGGTTGAAAGGATAAGCGCGCCTCACCCGGTAAGCCCCTCCCGCAGGCGGGAAGGGTTTGGAGAGGGCGTCACCGAGAACTATTTGCTCAATGGATCGCGTCAAATTCCCATCCCCCGTTGCCATCCTGTTCCCACTCCCCCAAATCACTTTGGTGACTTCACTCCCCCACCCCGCCCTTCATGCCAGCCATAGCGGTGTGTGGATTTCCACCGGGGGACAGACCCGTGCCGTCTCACGCGGCGAGGCGATCGGGCTGGCGTCGGAAACGCCGGTCATCCTGCTCAACGCGCCGTTGATCGGCCAGCGACTGGGCTATGCCGAACTGTCCGGGCTCGACATCCTCGAACTCTTCGCCTTTCTGCGCCCCGCGCAATTCGCGGTCCCGACGCCGCACGGTCTCGCCCGCGCCTGTGGATTGGAGCCACCGGAAGGCGATGCGGACGTGGCCGCCTTTCTGCTTCGCGCGACCGAAAAGCTGCTCGCCATGCCAGACGGCGCATGGCCTGAGCGCGAGGGTGCGTGGACGGCTGCGCAAAGCCTTGCCCGGCTCCGCTGGCCCTGGGCGCCGCTGATCGGCCCACGGCTCACTCGGCCGGAGCGCAACGAGCGCTGGCTGTTCAGCGCGCTGCCTGAATGGGAGGAGGACGCCCCCCGTCCCGCCCCGCGCACCATCGATCTGCCGCCGCAGGATTCGGAGGAACGGCTGCGACGCCTGACCGGCGATGGGGCCGAGGAACGCCCGGGCCAGCGCGCCTATGCCGCCGCCGTCACCGCCGCCTTCGCACCGCGCGCCGTTCGCGACACGCCGAACATGGTGCTGGCCGAGGCGGGAACCGGTATCGGCAAGACGCTCGGCTATCTCGCCCCCGCCAGCCTCTGGGCCGAGCGGGCGGGCGGCGCGGTGTGGATTTCGACCTATACGAAGGCGCTGCAACGCCAGTTGAGCGGCGAGACCGCGCGCATCTTCCCGGATGCCGTGCTGCGCAAGGAACGCGTTGTCACCCGCAAGGGCCGCGAAAATTATCTGTGCCTGCTCAATCTGGAGGATGCGCTGCAAGGCGGGTTCGCCGGACGCGCAGCGGTGCTGGCGCAGCTGGTCGCGCGCTGGGCGGCCTATAGCGCCGATGGCGACATGGTCGGGGGCGACCTGCCCGGCTGGCTGACCACCTTGTTCCGTCGCAACGGCTCGGCCGCGCTGACCGACCGGCGCGGCGAGTGCGTCTATGCGGGCTGCCCGCATTACCGGAAATGCTTCATCGAGCATGCGGCGCGCGCCTCGGTGCAGGCGGACATCGTCATCGCCAATCACGCACTGGTCATGGTCAACGCCGCACGTGGTCGCGAAACGCAGACGCGCCCAACGCGCTACGTCTTCGACGAGGGCCATCACCTGTTCGACGCGGCGGACTCGATGTTCGCCACCGCGCTGACCGGTTCCGAGACGATCGAGCTACGGCGCTGGATACTTGGCCCCGAAGCCGGATCGCGGGGGCGTCGCCGGGGCCTCGCCGCGCGACTGTCCGATGTCGCCAGCTATGACGAGGGCGGCAACCGCGCGATCGGAGATGCGGTGCAGGCGGCGCACGCGCTGGCGAGCGAAGGCTGGCTGGGACGACTGGCGGAGGGTCAGCCCTTCGGCCCGATCGAGGCATTGCTGGCGGCGGTACGCGGCCTGGCCTTTGCCCGCGCCGAGCAACCGGGCGATGCGGGTTATGGCCTGGAGACCGAACTGGCCGATCCCTCGCCCGCACTGATCGAGGCCGCCGGGCCCGCCGCCCATGCGCTCGACGCCCTGCTGCGGCCGCTCGTGACCTTGGGCCAGCGGCTGGAGGCGGTGTTGCAGGAAGCGCCCGACTGGCTCGACGGGCAAGCGCGTGCGCGGGTGGAAGGCGCGATCGCCTCGATCGCATGGCGCGCGGAAACGGTCGCCGCCTGGCTGTCGTTGCTCGCGCGGATCGGCGGGCCGGTCGATCCCGATTTCGTCGACTGGCTGGCGGTCGATCGGGTCGAGGGGCGCGAATATGATATCGGCCTGCATCGCCACTGGCTCGACCCCACCCGCCCCTTTGCCGAGATCGTGCTGAAGCCTGCGCATGGCGCGCTCGTCACCTCGGCGACCTTGCGGGCCGGAGGGAATTGGGACGTGGCGGAGGCCAGGACGGGCGCGCCGCATCTGGCGCGTGACCCCGCCCATTTTGTCGCGGAGAGCCCGTTCGATTATCCGACCCGCGCCGAAGTGCTGATCGTCACCGATGTGAAGCGGGGTGATATTCCACAACTCGCCAATGCCTATTCCCGGCTGATCGCGGCGGCCAAGGGCGGGACGCTGGGGCTGTTCACCGCGATCCGGCGGTTGCGCGGTGTGCATGGCCGGATCGCCGACCGGCTAGCGCGCGACGGGCTGGCGCTGCACGCGCAGCATGTCGATCCGATCGACACCGGCACGCTTGTGGATATCTTTCGCGACGATCCATCGGCGTCGCTGCTCGGCACCGATGCGTTGCGCGACGGGGTGGACGTGCCCGGCTCGTCCCTCCGGCTGGTGGTGATGGAGGGTGTGCCCTGGCCCAAGCCCACCGTGCTGCACGCCGCGCGCAAATTGGCGGGCGGCGGCAGCGCCTATGACGACCGGATCGTGCGGGCGCGGCTGGCGCAGGCGTTCGGTCGGTTAATCCGGCGCGCCGACGATCGCGGGGCGTTCGTCCTGCTCTCCGCCGCCATGCCGTCGCGGCTGCTCGACGCCTTTCCACCGGGCGTCGCGATTTCCCGCGTGACCCTCGACGAAGCGGTCGCGCGGGTCGCGGGGCGGCTTTCCTCCGACGCGCCGATAGGGCATGGGGATAGCCAAATCCTGCCAGCCGCCGCGACGGAGTTTCCGGATCGATGAAGACGCTGACGCTCCTTCGCCATGCCAAGTCGAGCTGGGACGATCCCGTCGCCCGCGATTTCGATCGTCCGCTCAATGCCAAGGGACGGCGCGCGGCGGCGATGATCGGGCGGCATCTGAAGGCCAAGGGATTCGCCTTCGACCATGTTCTCGCCTCCCCCGCTGTCCGCGTCATCGAGACGCTGGACGAGGTATGGAGCGGTTACGGCCAAAAGCTGGAGCCGGTCTGGAACAAGGCGATGTACCTGGCCTCCGCCGCCAGCCTGCTCGATCTGGTCCAGGCGATGCCCGACGCTGCGGACCATGTGTTGATGGTCGGGCATAATCCGGGGCTGGAGGATCTGGTCCTTGACCTCACGCTCACCGGCGAATTGCGCGAGCGGGTGGAGGATAAATATCCGACCGCGACGGTGGCGCAGATGACCTTGCCGGTCGATCGCTGGGCCGAGGTCCGGGCGCATAGCGCGACGCTGGTGGCGTTCATCCGGCCGCGCGATCTGGACCCGACGCTGGGGCCGGATACGCCGTAGCCCGCCTGCCCCTCCACCACCGGGCCGACGCCCGGCGGTCCCCCTCCCCAAGCGAGCTTGGGGAGGAATTGGTTACCCCTTCCCTTCGAGCTTCGCCTTCAGTCCAGCCAGCGCGCCGAATGGCCCCGCTTCATCCTCGCTGATCACGCCCGCTTCCTTGAGAGTTGCCGCCGCGTTCGGGCTGCGCGGGAAGGGATCGAGCGACAGGGCCATGGTTTCGGCCGCCGCCTCGCCCAGGTCGATCGTGCCGCCCTCGATCTCGATCGTGTCGAGCGAATCCTCGGACAGTTCGATCTCCTCGTCCGCACCGTGCCCCATGGGTTCGACGAAGCGCAGGGCGACCGGTTCGTCGACCTTGGCCGGGACCGGGTCGCCCGTCACCGAACAGGGCTGCACCACCGACCCACGCACCGTGCCGGTGACGAGGATACCGGCCGCATCGCGCCGCACGACCAGATCGGCCGACAGCGCTTCGACCGAGAGCAGCCCGAACCGCCCGGCCAGCGCCCGGCGTTCGTCCGCGGTCGTGTCGATCGAGACGGGCTTTTCGCGCTCACCGATCGTGTCGATCTTTTCGGGGCGGCTCCATTCGGGGGTCACGGCAGGTCTCCAAGGGTAAGGCGAGCGAGCGAAACAGCCGCCAATTGCTCATGTAGGGTGCGAAGCGCGTCACGAACATGGGCAACGGCATCCGTATCCGCGGGTGCCGCGCCGCGATACAGATTGCGGACCAAGGCGGCGTCCATCACCGCCTTATCCCCGGTCAGCCCCTCGCGATAGGCGGTCAGGCGCCCTCCCAGCATCGCCATCATCTTGCCGATATGCTTGCCGACCACGATGTCGCCGATGCCGAGTTCGCGAAGCTGCCCGTCCATGTCGGTGACGAAGCGCTCGGTCAGCCGCGCAGCGGGTTCCACGCCCTTGGGCTCGGCCTCCAGCCGGATCAGCACCACCGACAGGACCGCCGCGATCATGTCGAACCGGCCATCGACCGTATCGGGCACCGCGCCGTCCAGATACCAATGCTCCGCCCGCGCGCGCAGCACGACGGCGTTGTACAGCGGCAGCGCCGCATCCGCGTCCCGCCCGAAATAGCGGGCGATCCCCTGCTTGAGCCAGCCCCAGGCCATGTGCCCCTCCCCTTCCTGCCCGCACGACCGGTTGCGCGCGAATTGCTTGTATGCGCCTTTCCCTTGGCATATCGAGGGGGTGACGGTCGAGCGGATCGACCGCCTGTATAGCTGCCTGTGCGGCCGATCGTCCGGCCCGGAGATAATGATGAGCGTTTCTTCCACCCGCGCCCTCGGGCTGGGCCTGATCATGGCCCTGGCGGCGTCGGCCTGTACGCCGCTGCGGTCGCATCAGGGTTATGTGGTCGATGTCGATCTCGTCAACTCGATCCAGCCGGGCGTCGACAACCGCCAGTCGGTGCTCCAGACACTGGGCACGCCGACCATCTCCAGCCAGTTCGGCGGTGGCGACTGGTATTATGTCGCCCGCGACAGCCGCAACCTGGGCTATACCCTGCCCAAGCCCGTGTCGCAGATCACATTGCAGATCAGCTTCGACCAGGCGGGCAACGTCGCAACGATCCGCCGCGCCGGTGTCGATCAGGTCGCCGACATCTCGCCCTATGGCAAGACCACGCCGACCTTGGGTCGCCAGCGCGGCTTCTTCCAGGATCTGTTCGGCAATATCGGCGCAGTCGGTGCGCCGGGCGCCGGTGGCGGTCAGGGCGGCGGCATGGGTGGCGGGCGTACCCGGCCGTAAAGGGCTGGGTTTTCCTTCACAACGATAACAGCCGTTCGCGCCGAGCGAAGTCGAAGCGCGCGTTCTGCGTTTCGTCGACGGATTCCCTTGGCCTTCGACTTCGCTCAGGCTGAACGGAAGTTGGGGGTGAATGGGCTCGAACCCCACCCCGTTTGGCCGCGTCGCGTGTTAAGCAACGACGCGGCCGTGCCGTGCTTGGACCGGCACGATCCCGAAGGGGGTGGGATCGGGCCTGCTAACGCCCCAAAACGAAAATGGGTTCGCAAGTGGGCCTGTTTGCCGCCAGCGAACCCATCAAACCGTAGCGTCGGCAGGGCCGAAGCCCCGCCTGGCGCCTTACCGGTTCCCCAAAGCTTACTGGTTCATCGAGTCGAAGAAATCCTCGTTGGTCTTCGAATTCTTCATCTTGTCGAGCAGGAACTCCATCGAGTCGATCGTGCCCATCTGCATCAGGATGCGGCGCAGCACCCACATCTTGGACAGCTTGTCCTTCTCGACCAGCAGCTCTTCCTTGCGGGTGCCCGACTTGCCGACGTCCATCGCCGGGAAGATGCGCTTGTCCGCCACCTTGCGGTCGAGGACGATTTCCGAGTTGCCGGTGCCCTTGAACTCTTCGAAGATGACCTCGTCCATGCGGCTACCGGTGTCGATCAGCGCGGTGGCGATGATCGAGAGCGAACCGCCCTCCTCGATATTGCGCGCCGCACCGAAGAAGCGCTTGGGCCGCTGGAGCGCGTTCGCATCGACGCCGCCCGTCAGCACCTTGCCCGACGACGGCACGACGGTGTTGTAGGCGCGACCCAGACGGGTGATCGAGTCGAGCAGGATGACGACATCCTTCTTGTGCTCGACCAGGCGCTTGGCCTTTTCGATCACCATCTCGGCGACCTGGACGTGGCGCTGTGCCGGTTCGTCGAAGGTCGAGGAGACGACCTCGCCACGCACCGAGCGCTGCATGTCGGTGACTTCTTCCGGACGCTCGTCGATGAGGAGGACGATCAGGAAGACTTCGGGATGGTTGTCGGTGATCGCCTTGGCGATGTTCTGCAACATCACCGTCTTACCGACGCGCGGCGGTGCGACGATCAGCGTGCGCTGGCCCTTGCCCTGGGGGCTGACGATATCGATGACACGCGCCGACTTGTCCTTCTGGGTCGGGTCGGCGGGGTCGAGGATCAGCTTCTGCTCGGGATAGAGCGGCGTCAGATTGTCGAAATTGACGCGGTGGCGGACCGCCTCTGGATCGTCGAAATTGACGCTGGTCAGCTTGGTCAGCGCGAAATAGCGTTCGCCATCCTTGGGCGCGCGGATCTCGCCTTCCACCGTATCGCCGGTGCGCAGGCCGTGCTTACGCACCTGGTTGGGCGAGACATAGATGTCGTCCGGGCCGGCGAGGTAATTGGCTTCGGGCGAGCGCAGGAAGCCGAAACCGTCGGGCAGCACCTCGATCGTGCCCAGGCCCATGATCTGGTCGCCCTTCTCCGCCTGCTCCTTCAGGATGGCGAACAGCAGGTCCTGCTTGCGCAGCGTGGACGCGCTTTCGACCCCCAATTCCTCGGCCAGCTGCACGAGGTCGGCGGGGGTTTTCTTCTTGAGGTCTTTCAGATGCATGATCGGTCCGGATGGTCGGAGGGCGTCGGTCGGCGAGGATCGCGGCGAAACGAGGCTGTCGATAAGGAAGCGTACCCGACGCGAGGACCGCGCCGTACGGGGGAGGAGTTAGGATTGGGGGTGCCCCAAGTCAATGGGGAAAGGGTGCGCCCGAAGTGAGACTCACGCCCCTCCCGTAAACGAGAGGTCTCCTCTTCTTACTCCCCTCCCGCAGGCGGGAGGGGCGGGGGGAGGGTAAGCCGCAGGCGATGGGCTCTGTGAGACACCTTGCCCTCCCCCAACCCCTCCCGCCTGCGGGAGGGGAGCAGAAGGGGGAGAGGAGTTCAGAACGGCTTGATCACCACCAGCACGACGATGATCGTCGCGGCGAGCGCAGGCACCTCGTTGATCATCCGCAGCTGCTTGCCGCTCAGCTTCATCTGACCCCGCGCCAACTTCTTGGAATAACCGACCATCCAGCCATGATAGCCGCTGAGCAGCAGCACGAAGAACAGCTTGGCATGGAGCCATCCCAGCCCCGGCACCCCCGAGAACAGCCCCAGCGAGCCCGCCAGCAGCAGGCCCAGCACCCAGACCACGATCATCGCCGGGGTCAGGATGATCTTGCGCAGCTTGCCCTCGCGCTCGACCCAGCGCGCGGCGTCGGTGGCGTCGCTCGCGACCAGCGCCTCCTGATGATAGACCAGATAGCGCGGCATCATGAACAACCCGGCCATCCAGAAGATCACGAAGATGATATGCGCCGCCTTCACCCATTCATAGGCGGCCCCCAACAGTCCGGTCATCATGCGCTCCGTACGCGGGCGATCAGCCGCTCGACATGCGCGATCGGCGTGTCGGGCAGGATGCCATGGCCCAGGTTGAAGATATGCGGCCGTTCGGTGAAGGCCGCCAGGATATGATCCACCGCCCCGTCCAGCGCCTCGCCCCCGGCGATCAGCGCCAGGGGATCGAGATTGCCCTGCACCGGCAAACCCTTGGGCAGATAGGTATCGGCCCAGACCGGATCGACCGTCTCGTCCAGCCCGACCGCGTCCACACCGGTCTCCCGCGCATAAGCGGGCAGCTTGCCCCCGGCCCCCTTGGGGAAGCCGATCACCGGCACGCCGGGACAGCGCACCCGGAAACCCTCGACGATCGCGGCATTGGGCGCGATCACCCAGCGTTCGAACTGCGCGGGGGACAGCGAGCCTGCCCAGCTGTCGAACAGCTGCACCGCCTCGACCCCGTTTTCGACCTGTCCCGCCAGATAATCGATGGTCATGGTCACGATCGCATCGACGATCGCCCCGAACCCCGCCGGGTCGGCATAGGCGAAACGCCGCGTCTCGCCCTGGTCCTTGGACCCCTGCCCCGCCACCATATAGGTTGCGACCGTCCAGGGAGAGCCCGCAAAGCCCAGGAAGCTGGTCTGTGGAGGCAATTGCGCCTTGACCCCCGCTACGGTGGCATAGACCGGATCGAGCCGCTCAGGGACGCGCTCCAGGGCATTCAGCGCATGATCGACCAGCGCAGGCGCCAGACGTGGCCCCTCCCCTGCCCCGAAGCTGAGGTCCTGGCCCAGCGCCCAGGGGACCATCAGGATGTCGGAGAACAGGATCGCGCCGTCGAATCCGAAGCGCCGGATCGGTTGCACCGTCACCTCGGCCGCCGCCGTCGGATCGGTGGCCAAAGCCAGGAAGCCCCCCTTCTCCGCCCGCAGCGCGCGATACTCCGGCAGATAGCGTCCGGCCTGTCGCATGAGCCACATCGGCGGTGTCGCCTGCCGCTCTCCGTTCAGCACGGCGAGCAGGGGCTTTTGAATCGCAACGTCGGTCAGGAGACCCCCCTTCTTCTATTAAAGAAGATTCTAAGAATGGATTGTTGAAGTGGTTGGCACGTTGGTTGTCGGGATTATGCGGCTCTCCCCGATATGCCAACACGTTGACTCATGGGGAATCGCCGATTCAACGGGATTCGGATTCATGACCCCCGTAACTCACAGGCTGTGGAAAAGAATCGGACCTGTGAGATTCATTGTGGACGAATCGGTCGTTATCCACCGCCGGTCCGCCGCTTGGCCGGTCGGCGAAGTTACGCTACCGATTCTTCCCATGTTATCCACAGAGTCATTAGGTCGGTCATGAAGACGCGGCTCCACCTGCACCTCCTGTCCGATTCCACCGGCGAAACGCTGGAGAACATCGCGAAGGCGGCGCTTGCCCAATATGACGATGTGGAAACCGTCCGGCACTTCTGGCCGATGGTGCGCACCGAGAGTCACTTGGAGCGCATCCTGCAGGAGATCGCACAGAATCCGGGGCTGGTGATCTACACGCTGGTCAACCCGACGACGCGGCGCGTGCTGGAAAGCCGCTGCCACGCGCTGGGCCTGCCGACGGTCGCGCCGCTCGATCCGGTCAATGCCGCGCTGTCGGGCTTGCTGGGCGTACAGGCCAAGATGCGCCCCGGCCGCCAGCATGTGCTCGACGCCGCCTATTTCGCGCGCGTCGATGCGATCCAGTTCACCATCGCGCATGACGACGGCATCGCCTGGGAGGAATGGGAGGAGGCCGATATCGTGCTGGCGGGTGTCAGCCGTTCGTCCAAGACGCCGACCTCCATCTATCTCGCCAATCGCGGCTACAAGACCGCAAACATTCCGATCGTCGTCGAAAGCCCCCCGCCCCCCTTCCTGTTCACGCTGAAAAAGCCGCTGGTCGTGGGCCTGACCACCAGTGCGGATCGGCTGATCGCGATCCGGCGCAACCGGCTGCTCTCGCTCAACCAAGCGCCCGACACCGATTATGTCGAGCAGGAGGCGGTCAATCGCGAACTCACCTTCGCCAGGCGGATGTTCGCCGACAATGACTGGCCGGTGATCGACGTCACCCGCCGCTCGATCGAGGAAACGGCGGCGGCGATCATCTCCCTCGTGAACCAGAGAAAGTCCGACGCATGATCATCCTCGCCTCGCAAAGCGCCTCGCGCCGGGCGATGCTCGACGCGGCGGGCGTGGCCTATGAAGCGTTGCCTGCGCGGGTGGACGAAGCCGGGGTCAAGGCGGCGATGGCCGGGGCTTCCCCACGCGACCTGTCCGATGCGCTGGCCGAGATGAAGGCGGTAAAGGTCTCCGCCAATGCCGGGCCGGTGCCGGTGCTGGGGTCCGATTCCATCGTCGCGCTCGCCGACGGCACGCTGCTCGACAAGCCGGAGAGCCGCGAGGAGGCGGCCGAGCATCTGGCGCGGATGAGCAGCGGGAGCCACGAGCTGTGGAGCGCCGCCGTCATCGCCGAGCATGGCCGTCCGGTCTGGCGACATGTCGAGCGCGCCAAGCTCCATGTCCGGCCGCTGTCACCCGCGTTCATCGACCGCTATCTGGATCAGGAATGGCCCGCCATTTCGGGCTGCGTCGGCTGTTTCCGGATCGAGGGGCCGGGAGTGCAGCTCTTCTCGCGGATCGAGGGCAGCCATTTCACCATTCTCGGTATGCCGCTGCTTCCTGTGCTGGGCTATTTGCGCGAACGCGGCTGGACGCCCGCCTGATGGCCCTTCCTTATGCGGAGGTGATCGGCGACCCGATTGCTCATAGCAAATCCCCGAAAATCCACGGTTTCTGGCTAAAGGCGCTGGGGATCGAGGCGGCGTATCGCGCCACCCATGTCACGCCGGACGCGCTGCCCGCCTATTTCGCCGAGCGGAAGGCCGATCCGGACTGGCGCGGCTGCAACATCACCGTGCCGCACAAGATCGCCGCGCTGGAGCATGTCGAGGATCGTGAGGATATACGCACCGCGATCGGGGCGACCAACACGGCGTTTCGCGATGCGGACGGCGCTTTGGTTGGCACCAACACCGATGCGGCGGGTTTTGCCGCGCCGCTCAAAGCCTTTGATCTGGCGGGCAAGCCGGTGACGGTGATCGGGGCAGGGGGGGCCGGGCGGGCGGTGCTTTATGCCCTGGCGGGGATCGGCGTCGGGGCGGTGACGCTGTTCAACCGCAATGTGGAAAAGGGGGCGGCGCTGTTGTCGTCCTTCGGACTGGAGGGGCAGGCGCTGCCGATCGGTGACGCCGTGCCGCCCAGTGCCCTGGTCGTCAACGCGACCAGCCTGGGCATGACCGGCCAGCCGCCGCTCGACCTCGACCTGTCCGCCCTGCCGGGGGACGCGGTCGTCTATGACATCGTCTATGCGCCGCTCGAAACCGCGCTGCTGGCGGCGGCGCGGGCGAGGGGGCTGGCGACGATCGACGGGCTGGAGATGCTGATCGGACAGGCGGCGGTGGCGTTCGAGCGGTTCTTCGGCGCGGCCCCGCCGCGCGACCGGGACGGCGAGCTGCGCGAGATCCTGCTGCGATGATCGTTTTGGGGCTGACCGGCTCGATCGGCATGGGCAAGTCGACCGTCGCGCAGATGTTTCGCGACGAAGGGGTGCCGGTGTTCGACGCCGATGCCTGTGTCCACCGCTTGCAAGGGCCAGGTGGAACATTGGTCGCAACGATTGAGTCGGCCTTTCCCGGTACCACCGGACCCGATGGCGTGAATCGTGCCGCGCTGGGGCAGGCGGTGCTGGGCGATGATTCGGCGATGCGCCGACTCGAGGCGATCGTGCACCCAGCGGTGCAGGCCGAACGCGCGGCCTTTCTGGCGGCACATGCCGGGGCTCCGCTGGTGGTGGTCGACGTGCCGCTGCTGTTCGAAACCGGCGGTGACAAGGTTGTGGATAAGGTGTTGGTGGTTTCGGCAAAACCCGAAATCCAGGAGGCGCGGGTGTTGGCAAGGCCGGGAATGACCCGGGCCAAATTCGACGCCATTTTGAAGCGTCAATGGCCCGATGGGGATAAACGCGCGCGCGCCGATCATGTCGTCGCGACCGACATTCCATTGGCCGAAACCCGCGAAAAAGTGCGGTCTTTGATCGCTTGCATCACCGCATCCGAAGGCCGATAGTCGGGTCATGAGAGAGATCGTTTTCGACACCGAAACGACAGGGTTCAAATTTTCGGAAGGCGACCGGCTGGTCGAAATCGGCTGTGTCGAACTGGTCAACCGGGTCGAGACCGGGCGCACCTATCACGCCTATTTCAATCCCGAACGGTCGATGCCTGCCGAGGCGCAGGCGGTCCACGGATTGTCCGACGCGTTCCTGAAGGACAAGCCGGTCTTTTCGGCCGGGGTGGCCGAGTTTCTGGACTTCATCGGCGACGCGCCGCTGATCGCGCACAACGCGACCTTCGACTTCGGCTTCATCAATGGCGAGCTGGGCGTGCTGGGCTTCCCGCCGGTCTGCGAGAAGACGCGGATGGTCGACACGCTGGCGATCGCGCGCAGCAAGCATCCCGGCGCCAAGCATACGCTCGACGCGCTCTGCTCGCGCTATGGCATCGACCGCTCGCACCGTGTGCTGCACGGCGCGCTGCTCGACGCGCAGCTGCTGGCGCAGGTCTATGTCGAGTTGATGGGCGGGCGGCAGATCGGCCTGGGCCTGCTCGCCGAGGCGAGCGCGGATACCGGGCCGGTGATCGTCGCCCGCGCGCCCGCAAAAGTCCGCCCGCCGCGCATCTTCCGACCGAGCGAGGCGGAACTTGCCGCCCATGCGGCGTTTCTAAAGGGCATAACCGATCCGGTTTGGGGGGCCGAGGCGTCCGGTTGACGCCACGGGACAGGCCAAAAGGACCGTCCCATCAGAGTGCATCAAGGAGAAGACGATGGATATCCGGATTTCTGGTCATCAGGTCGAAACGGGCGACGCGCTGCGGACCCATGTGACGGACCGGCTTCAGGGTATCGCCGAGAAATATTTCGCCCGCGCCATCTCGTCCGAGGTGACGTTCGGCAAGGGGCCGCATGACGTCGGCTTCAAATGCGATATCGTGATGCACGTCACCCGCGGCCTGGTGCTCAAAGGCCGTCACGAAGCCCAGGACGCGCACCTCGCCTTTGACGGCGCCGCGACCAAGATTGAAAAGCAGCTGCGCCGTTATTCGCGCCGCCTGAAGGACCGCAATGCGGGGCAGGCGATCGAACTGGCCGAGGCCGGGGCCTATGATGCGGGCTACACCCTCTTTGCCGAACAGGTGGATGAGGACGAGGCGGGCGATGCACCCCTGATCATCGCCGAAACCCGCGTCGATATCCCCGACGCCAGTGTCTCCGATGCGGTCATGATGCTCGATCTGCGCAATACTGCGGCCCTGTTGTTCAAGAATTCGGGCACGGGATCGTATAACATGGTCTATCGCCGTGGTGACGGAACCATCGGCTGGGTCGAGCCGCAACGCGGCGGCACGGCCGGATAAGCTCTATCGTTCTTCCGCGTGGCCCGTTATTAGGCGGGCCGCGCGGGGGCGCACCGGAAAGACCATGAACGACTTCAGCGATCTGTTGCGCCACGATACGGTGCTGGCGGGCGTCAGCGCCGCCAACAAGAAGACCCTGTTCCAGGCGCTGGCGGCGGCTGCCGCCGGGCCTGCGGGGCAGGATGCCAAGCTGCTGGCCGATGTGCTGCTCGAACGCGAGAAGCTGGGGTCGACCGGTTTCGGCGGGGGCGTCGCCATCCCGCACGGCAAGCTGCCCGGACTGACCCAGATCGTCGGTGTCTTTGCGCGCCTGGCACAGCCGGTCGATTTCCAGGCGGTCGACGACATGCCGGTCGATCTGGTCTTTGCGATGTTCTCGCCCGCCGATGCGGGATCCGCGCATCTGAAGGCGCTGGCCCGGATTTCGCGGCGGCTGCGCGACAAGGGCTTCGTCGCCAAGCTGCGCGGGGCGGGGTCGCCCGATGCGATCTGGGCGCTGCTCACCCAGGACGAGGCGCGTGACGCCGCGGCCTGAGGGCGAGGCCGCGCATTTTCGGGCGCTCGAGACGCTCTATGCCGAAGCCCCGATCAATCGCCTGTTCGACTCCACGCTGGAGATTACCGAGCCGGGCGTCGCGCGCATCCGCTTTCGGGTGGACGAGCGGCATTATCACGCGGCCGGCGCAGCGCATGGTACGAGCTATTTCAAGATGCTCGACGATGCGGCTTTCTATGCCTGCAACAGCCTGGTCACCGACCGCTTCTTGCTGACCACGCAGTTCAACCTGTTGCTGACCCGTCCGATCAAGGCGGGGGAGGTCGTGGCCGAGGGCCGCTGGGTCAGCGGGCGGCGACGGGTGTTCGTCGCCGATGCCCGGCTGATCGATGCCAGCGGCGAAGAGGTCGCGCGCGGCACCGGCACCTTCATGCGCTCGCAGATCGCGCTGGCGGGCCTGCCCGGCTATCGGACGGCCTGAGCGCGATGGACGGCCGTCTGCCGAGCGGAATGCTGGTCACCGCCCTGTTGCGCCGGATGAACGACAGCGGCGGTATGGGCATGGTGCTGGCCAAGGGCGATCCGCAGGCCGGGGGCATGTTGGTGATCGTCATCGATACCGACCCCGTCACGTCGCACCGGCGCGAGCGGGTGCTGGAACGGGGTATCGGCCCCGATGGCAAGACCGCGCTGATCGAATCGACGCCTGCAAACGATATTTTAAGCTATTGGCGCCGCCGCCGGGCGCGCGATCCGGACCTGTGGGTCCTGGAACTGGATGGCGCTGCGGCGGAACGCTTCACCGCTGAAACGATCCTGCAACATTGACGAACGCGGCCGGATCGGCCACGAGCCCCCCATCGTAATTTCGCGTTGTGCTTATCGGGTGCGATCCGGTGGGTTACGCAGTCGGGGGGAAGCCCGGACGAGCGCCTTTGGGCAATGCTCGGGTCCGTGATCCAACCGCATGTCTGTTTGAGTGAATGACCGTTTTCAAGCGAGTCGCGGCGTCCGCTGCCATGGCTCTATCTCTGGCGGGTCTTCTCGCCACCAGCACCCCCAGCCTCGCGACCAACGTTGCCGGTGTTGCTGCCACTCCAGTCAGTGCGATGACTGTTTCCGGGATCAACGTCGCCGATGTCGCGATGGTTCCCCAAAGCGCCCGGGCCACCATGTCCGCGCTCCCCGATTTTTCCCAGGTTTCTGAAGGCGATGAGGACGGCGACTATGACTCGCTGGCCGACGCCGTGGCCGATCAGGACGAGATTGCGTCGAGCGAAGAGCTCCGCTGTCTGGCCGGTGCCATCTATTTCGAAGGTCGCGGCGAACCGCTCGCAGGCCAGCTCGCCGTGGCGCAGGTCATCCTGAACCGCACCAAGTCGGGTCGTTTCCCCACCGGCGTGTGCGACGTCATCAAGCAGCGCGGCCAGTTCAGCTTCGTGCGCCGTGGTGAAATTCCGTCGGTCAGCCCGTCGCACACCGCCTATCGCACCGCCGTCGCCGTCGCCAAGGTCGCGCTGGCCCAGGCATGGGACAGCACCGCGGGCAAGGCGCTGTACTTCAACACCCCCGGCAACCGTCCGGGCGTGCGGGTGCAGAAGGTCGCCGCGATCGGCAACCACATCTTCTATCGTTGATATTCAAGGCCCCGTTCCAGGGGCTTTTGCATTTGTTCGTCAAATGTTCTAAGCGGGTGGCATGTTGGACATGCCGCCCGCTTCGTGCGTCGACGATCCGCTGTCTCCGCTCTGCGCCGCCGATGTCGCGCGGGGCGTGACCCGGATGCTGCTCCGCCACGACCTGATCACCATTCCCGAAGTCCCGCTGGAGGGCGGCCGCCGCGCCGACCTGATGGCGCTCGACGCGCGGGGGAATGTCGTCGTCGTCGAGATCAAGGTGTCGCGCGCCGACATGCTGGGCGACGGCAAATGGCCCGATTATCTGGCGCATTGCGACCGCTTCTACTGGGCGGTGCCCGCCGGGTTCGACTGGTCGCCGCTGGAAAGCGCGGCGTTCCTGCCCGAGCGGACGGGGATCATCGTTGCCGATCGTTACGATGCCGCGATCGTGCGCGAGGCGCATAGCGTGCCGCTGCCCGCGCATGTGCGGAAAAAGGCGACGCTGAATTTCGCGCGCAGGGCAGGGCGGCGGATGATCGGGTTGACCGATCCGGATGCGGGGATGTGAGATTGGTGGGCCCGGCAGGACTCGGACCCGCAACCTAGCGGTTCAGTGTGGAGAGGGTTTCCCGTGGCCTTCGACTACGCTCAGGCGGAACGGAGGTTGGGGGGAGGGGGCCGATACAAACAGCCGTTCAGCCTGAGCGAAGTCGAAGGCCACGCTCCACCTTCACCGCGTCAATATCAACGTCACCACCGAGCGCGGCGGCGCGATATCCCCCGCGATATCCACGGACTTATGCACAGCGTCGGTTACGATCATCCGCCGCTGCCACCGCCCCGGCACCGCGACGCTCAGCGGCCTTGGCGACAGGCCTGGATTGACATGGACCAGCACCAGCCGCCGTCCGTCGGGTGACAGCGCGCCGACCGTATCCATATCGTCCACCGGCACCAGCCGGTCGCCCGGCCGGATATAGCGGCTGAACTGCGCCATCGCCCAATATTTGCCCGTCACATGGATCGCATGGGGCTGGTCCGCCGCGCCCATCAGGTCGGCCTTGACGATGCCCCAGTTCGATCCCTTCTCGCCCTTGCGGGTGCTGAGATCCTCGACCGCCTGCCAGAAGACCCAGGCGGCGGGCTCCAGCCGCTTGAGATCGGCGACGACATGCTCGGCAAAGGCCAGCGGCGTCGCCATGCCGGTCAGGTCCTCGGGATCGCCCGACAGCGGCGTGTCGTTCTCGCTCATCCACATCTTGATGCCCGAGGCGCGGGCGATGTCGCGCACGGCGGTCTGGTGGACCGTGCCATAGCTGTGGACGTTCAGCTGCCCGATCGCGGCGCGGGTGGCGGGCGGATAGGCGGCCCAGTCCTGTACGAACAGATGCGAGGCGGTTTCGTCGGGGGCGGCGATGACGGTGGACAGCCGCTTGGCCTTCAACGCGGCGGCGGTCGCGTCGATCATCTGCGCCTGGCGGGCGGGGCTCCAATGCGCGCCTTCCTGGGTATTGGCGGCGAACCAGTAATTGGTGTTGGGCTCGTTGACCGGCGACAGGGTGCGGAAGGTCAGATGGTGCCGCCGCTGCAATTCGTCGGTGACGCGGACCAGATAGGTGGCGAAGGCGGCTTCCTGACCGGGGCGAAGATTGTCGTCCGTCCCCTTTTCCGCGCCCGATACCCGGCCACTGACCGTCATGAACCAGGGCGGCGAGTTGGAGAAGGCCTCGAAGATCGGCCGCTTCACCCGCGCGGTGATGGCGTCGAGCCACCAGCGCTGGTTGGCGTCCTGCCCCCAGTCCCACATGGCGGGATCGTCGGCGCGCCACCAGTCCTTGCCCGTCATCCCCGCCGGTTGTCGCCAGAAGCCCGGCACCGCGCGCCCGACCTTCATATAGGGGGGCGTGTCCGCCGCATTGCCGCCGCCGATATTATAGCGCGCGATCGTCCAGCCGAGGCCTTGCGGCCCGTAGAACAAATCCGCCAGCCGTGTCCGCTCCGCCTCGGGCCAGCCGCCGGTGACATGCGCGAACCAAGCGAGCGCGGTGCCCCAGCCCTCGAACACCGTCGACGGGCGGTCGATCGCGGGGCGCAGGGTCACGGGCACCGGACGGTCGGCGGGCGGCGGGGCTGCCTGTCCCTGCGCCGCCTGGGCCGCCCCCGGACCCGAGATCAGCGCCAGCGCGGCGGCCGCCAGACGGCTTTTGCGAAGGATCGTCCCGTTCTTCACCCTGGCGTCTCCCCAACGCATATCCGATCAAACGTCAGACTATAGCCGGAGGCGCGGCGGGTCCGTCAACCTGCGTCGGATCGGGGATGCGCTGGCGGCCCCGAGGTCCTTTTTCCTTGTCGAGATGACAAAGCCGTCATAAAAATCAGACAAATATAGGCGCGATCCGGTCAGGGAATCGCGGGAAGTGACAAAGGGGAGTGATATGAAGTGGCGTTTGGCGGCCGGTGTGGCCGTGGTGGCTCTGGCGAGCCCGGCTTTTGCGCAAAACGGCCCACAGGTCGCCGCCGTCCAGGTCGATCCCAGCCGCCCCGATTGGGAAAATCCCGCCGTCAACGCGCGGGGAACCCGCCTCGCCAGCGCCACCGCCTTTCCCTATGAAAGCCGCGACCTGGCGCTGGCGGGCGACCGGACCCGATCCAGCCGCTTCATGAGCCTCGACGGCGACTGGTCCTTCGCCTTCTCCCCCTCTGTCGACGGCGCGCCCAAGGGGTTCGAGCGGCCCGGTTACGATGTGTCCAAGTGGAAGACGATAAAGGTCCCCGCGATGTGGCAGGCCGAAGGATATGGTCAGCCCAAATACAACAACATCACCTATCCCTTCCCGGCCAACCGTCCGCTGGTGCCGCATGACGATAACGAGACGGGATCGTACCGCCGCGACTTCATCCTGCCGGACGGCTGGCGCGGGCAGGATGTGATCCTTCAGATCGGTGCGGCGGGATCGGCCTATCAGCTATGGATCAACGGGCAGGACGCCGGATATTCCGAGGACTCCAAGCTTCCCACCGAATATGACGTCACCCGGTTCCTGAAGCCCGGCCGCAATGTCGTGGCGATCCGCGTCTATCGCTGGTCGGACGGCAGCTATCTGGAGGATCAGGATTTCTGGCGCGTCTCGGGGATCGAGCGGTCGGTATATCTGCGGGCGGTGCCGAAAGCGCGGATCGACGATCTGTTCGTCCATGCCGGGCTCGACAAGAATTACCGCGACGGCACCCTGTCGACCGAGTTGACGCTGCCCGCGCTGCCCCAGGCGATGACCGCGCGCATGACGCTGCTCGACGGCGAGCGAGCGGTGGTGACGCGGGAGGTAGCACTGGCCCAGGGCGCCACCTCGGCCAAGCTGGATGCCGCCGTGCCCGGCGTGCGGAGCTGGTCGGCGGAGACGCCCCATCTCTACACGTTGCTGGTCGAACTGGTCGATGCGAACGGCCAGGTGGTGCAGGCCACGCCGCAGCGGATCGGCTTCCGCACCGTCGAGATCAAGGACGGGCAGGTCATGGTCAATGGCCGCCGCATCGTGATCCGCGGCGTCAACCGCCACGAGCATGACCCCGAGACCTTCCACGTCATCTCCGAAGCGTCGATGCGCCGCGACCTGGAGCTGATGAAGCGCAACAATTTCAACGCCATCCGCACCTCGCACTACCCCAACGACCCGCGTTTCCTGGCGCTGGCGGACGAGTATGGCTTCTACCTGATGGACGAGGCCAATATCGAGAGCCACGCCTATATGGAGCAGGGCAATCGCAACGGCGATCAGCGCAGCAAATATCAGATCGGCTTCGACCCTGCCTGGGAGGGCGCGCATGTCTCCCGCGTGATGAACATGGTCGAGCGGGACAAGAACCACCCCTCGATCATCTTCTGGTCGCTGGGCAATGAGGCAGGCATCGGCCCCAATTTCGAGAAGGCGGCGGCGGCGATCCGGCGGCGCGATCCGGCACGGCTGATCTCCTATCTCGGCTGGGGGACGCTCGACTGGAGCCATCAGCCGAACAACTATGTCGATATCTATGCGCCCATGTATGACGACATCGAAAAGATGGTCGACTGGGCCGAGGACCCGACCCGGACCCAGCCGATGATCCAGTGCGAATATGCCCATATGCAGGGCAATTCGGGCGGCAATTTCAAGGATTACTGGGACACCATCTACGCGCACCGCAAGCTGCAGGGCGGCTTCATCTGGGATTGGGTCGACCAGTCCATGTATCGCTATACCAAGGACGGGCGGCGTTACTGGGGTGACGGCGGCGAGTATGGCCCCAATCCGGGCGGCGATATCGAGTTTGGCGACGGGCTGAACCAGCCCGACCGGACGCCCAATCCGCAGCTGTACGAGGTGCAGAAGGTTCAGTCGCCGATCCGCTTCGACGGTTACGATGCGAAGACCGGACGACTGACTGTACATAACCGTCATGACTTTATCGATCTGTCGGGTTTCACCTTCGACTGGGTGGTGGAGAAGAACGGCGTCGCAGTGGCGAGCGGGCAGCTCCCCGCGCTGACCACGGCAGCCGGGCAGGTGCAGACGGTGGCGCTCGCCCCCAAATTCGCGCGCGAGGCCGGAGCGGAATATGTCCTGACCGTCCGCGCCCATGCCAAGGACGGCACGATCCGCGCGGTTCCGGCTAATTACGTGGTCGGCTGGGAACAGTTCGCGCTCACCGACGCCCCCGCCATGCCGGTGGCGGCCAGAGGGCAGGTCGCGGTCGCCGATAATGCCGACAGCGTCACCCTGTCGGCGAACGGCGCGGAGTTGGTCATCGACCGCAAGACCGGACTCGTAACGCGTTATGCGGCGGGCGGACGGATGCTGGCCAAGGGCGGCCAGCCCAATTTCGTCCGTGCCGAAACCGACAACGACACCGCCAACGGGACCGTCGCCCAGCAGTCGCCCTGGTTCACGATGAACGGCCGCTATCAGGTGCGGAGTGTATCGATCGGTCCCGACCAGAGCGTGGCCGTCGATCACGAGATGGGGGCGGGCGCGGCGCGTTTCGTCACCCGCTACAAGATGGCAGGCAACGGCGCGGTCGATGTCGACGGGCAGTTCGTGCCGCTGAAGGCCGACCTGCCGCCGCCGGTCCGTATCGGCCTGTGGTACACCATGCCCACCACCATGAAGACGGTCGAATGGTATGGCCGGGGCCCGCATGAAAGCTATGTCGATCGCAAGAGTTCGGCGGCGATCGGGCTGTGGCGAGGGAGCATCGCCGAGCAGAACCATGATTACATGCGGCCGCAGGATACCGGCAACAAGGTCGATGTCCGCTGGATGGAATTGTCGGGCGAGGGGGCGGGTATGCGTGTCCGTGCATCCAAGCCGCTGATGATGCAGGCGCTCGCCTTCCCCTATGGCGACCTCTACCGCCGGGCGCCGGGGACGTGGAAGTCGACCGATATCGTGCCGCATGGCGAGACGACGCTGATCATCGATGCCGCGCAATGGGGTGTCGGCGGCGACACGACCTGGAGCCATGTCGGCCAGCCGCATCAGCAATATCGCACCGTCCTCGCGCCGACGCGCGTCGCCTTCCGCCTGGAGCCCTTCAGCGGCGATGGCACCACCCCCGACAAAGCGAAGCCCGCCCGCGCAACAGAGGTGCAATAGGGCTGTTCTTTACTCGGACAATAAGCCATCATGCCGCATCAGGCAGAGGAGAATCCATGAAAAGGGCAACGAAATTCCTGTTTGCGGCGGCGGTCGCCACGCTGTTCGCGGGCACCGCAACCGGACAAACCGCGCCCGCCGGTACCGCCGACACGGTCGAAGTGCATGCCGACCGTCCGGGTCCGGTCTATAACCGCCGCCTGTTCGGCCAGTTCGCCGAGCATCTGGGCACCGGCATCTATGGCGGTATCTGGGTCGGCAAGGGCAGCAAGATTCCCAACGTCAACGGCTATCGCCGCGACGTGCTCGACGCGCTGAAGGCGATCCGGGTGCCGGTCATCCGCTGGCCGGGCGGCTGCTATGCGGACGAATATCACTGGCGCGAAGGTGTCGGCCCGCAGGCCAAGCGCCTGACCAAGGTCAACACCAACTGGGGCGGCGTGACCGAGGACAACAGCTTCGGCACGCATGAATTCATGAATTACAGCGAGATGGTCGGCGCCGAGGCCTATGTCTCGGGCAATGTCGGCTCGGCCTCGCCGTCGGAAATGGCCGAGTGGGTCGAATATATGACCTTCCCGTCCAAATCGACCTATGCCGAGGAGCGCCGCAAGAACGGCCGCGACAAACCGTGGAAGCTCGCCATGTTCGGCATCGGCAACGAGCTATGGGGTTGCGGCGGCAATATGCGTCCCGAATATGCCGCCGACGTGACTCGCCGCTATTCGACCTTCCTGAAGGTGCCCGCAGGCGAAAAGCTTCAGAAGATCGCCAGCGGCGCCAACAGCGACGATTACAACTGGACCGAAGTGATGATGCGGGACGCGGGCGGCGCGTTCGACGGCATCGGCGTCCATTACTATACGATTCCGGGCAATTGGGACAAGAAGGGCGCGGCCACCGGCTTCGACGAGGAAAGCTGGGCGCGCACCCTGTCCAAGACGCTGAAGATGGAGGAGTTGCTCACCCGTCACTCGGCGATCATGGACAAGTACGATCCGAACAAGCGGGTCGCGCTGCTCGTCGACGAATGGGGCACCTGGTATGACGTCGAACCCGGCACCAATCCGGGCTTCCTGTACCAGCAGAACTCGCTTCGCGACGCGATGGTGACGAGCCTGAACCTCGACATCTTTGCCCGTCATGCCGACCGCGTGCGGGGCGCCAACATCGCCCAGATGATCAACGTCCTCCAGGCGATGATCCTGACCGACGGCGCGCGCATGGTGAAGACGCCCACCTATTGGGTGTTCGACATGTACAAGGACTATCAGGACGCGACCGTCCTGCCGGTCGATGTCCAGTCGCGCTGGTACAACAAGAACCAGTGGGTGATGAAGGCGGTCAGCGCCTCGGCCGTTCGCGACAAGGCGGGCGTGGTCCATGTCGGCCTGACCAATGTCGATCCCAACCAGCCCGCGACCGTCTCGGTCAAGCTGGACGGCGTGACCGCGGCGCAGGTGTCGGGCCGGGTTCTGACCGGCGCGACGATGGACGCGCACAACAGCTTCGACGCGCCGAACCAGGTCGCGCCGCAGCCGTTCAACGGCGCGACGCTGTCGGGCGGCATGCTGACCGTGCAGGTGCCGGCCAAGTCGGTCGTCATGCTGGACCTGCGCTGATGAAGGCCCGCGCCGGAGCGCTGCTCGCCGCCGTCCTTCTTACCGGGGCGGCGGGGTCCGCTGTGCCCCGGCGCGATGTTCCTTGGAATAGTCCGGGGGCGGGCAACCCGCTGCTCCCCGGCTATTTCGCCGACCCCTCCATCGTTCGCGATGGGGGGCGTTGGTATATCTTCGCCACGATCGATCCGTGGGGCGACGACCGTCTGGGGCTGTGGACCTCGGACAATGGCCGCGACTGGCGCTTCTCGCAGCCGAACTGGCCGACCAAGCAGGCTGCGACCAGCCCGACCTCGGGCGATGCCAAGGTCTGGGCCCCTTCGGTGGTCAAGGCGCCGAACGGACGCTGGTATATGTATGTCTCGGTCGGCAGCGAGGTGTGGGTCGGCTCCGCCCCATCCCCGGCGGGACCATGGGCCGATGCCAATGGCGGCAAGCCGCTGATCGCGCGCGACTTTGCGCCCCAATATCATATGATCGACGCCGAGGCGTTCGTCGATGATGACGGCCAGGCCTATCTCTATTGGGGATCGGGGCTGAACTGGGTCAACGGCCATTGCTTCGTCGTGAAGCTGAAGCCCGACATGGTCCATTTCGACGGCGCGCCGAAGGATGTGACCCCGGCGAATTACTTCGAAGGCCCCTTCATGGTGAAGGAGAAGGGGCGTTACCTGCTGACCTATAGCGACGGCAACACCACCAAGGACACGTACAAGGTCCGTTATGCGGTCGGCAGATCGCCGATGGGCCCGTTCACCGAAGCGGCGAACAGCCCGCTGCTGGAAACCGATGCCGCACGGCAGATCATCAGCCCCGGCCATCACGCGATCTTCGCCGACAAGGGCAAGTCGTACATCCTCTATCACCGTCAGGCGCTGCCCTTCGTGACGGGTGGCGAGCGCGTGCTGCGGCAGGTGTCGGTCGACCCGCTGACCGTGCGGGCGGACGGCACGTTCGAGAAGGTTCGGCCCAGCCATGATCCGGTGATCCCGGCCTTTGCGGCAAAGCGCGATCGCGGGCTGCGCTGGACGGGCAAGGGCGTGGATGCGCTGGCGGCGGACGACAATTACGCGACCGCGTGGCGGCCCGAAGCCGGGCAGGCGCCGGTGCTGACCGCCGATCTGGGCGGATTGCGGGACATACGCGAAAGCCGGGTCCGTCCGGCCTTCGCGATCCAGCCGCAGGATCTACGGATCGAGGCTTCGCCGGACGGCAATAGCTGGCGCAACGTGGCGGCCGAGACGGGCGTGAGCGGCTCACCGATCACGCTGCGCCATCCGGGCAAGGCCCGCTTCCTGCGCATGACGGTGACGGCGAAGGAACCTGCGATCCTGGAGTGGTCGATCTTCTGATCTTGAGCCCCTCCCGCAGGCGAGTTTCAGGTCGGTCATGCCCCCGGCATGACCTAAACGATGCGGGGCATCGTTTACCTGAAACTGGGTTTGGGGAGGGGAGGGCCGTGAGCGATGGTCTCGGTGAGACCCCTTGCCCTCCCCCATCCCCTCCCGCCTGCGGGAGGGGCGTGCCTGGGGCGAGCGGATCGTACCCCAAACCCCCGTTCAGCCTGAGCGAAGTCGAAGGCCAAGGGCAGACCTTTCCCCAAACCCCACAACAACCGTAACACAGGGCGTGCTAGGACGGACCTGCATGGCGACACACACATCGAACCCGATGGAAGGCCCCCTCACGCCCTTCCTGTCATACTGGACGGCCCCCGATGGCTGGGTCCATCGCCGCTATGACCGCCCGCACGAACCGGGCACCGCGCGGCGGGGCCGGTTGCTGTTCCAGACTGGTCGTGCCGACATGATCGAGAAATATGGCGATGCGATCGATCATTTCCGCGCACAGGGCTGGGACGTTACGGCCTTCGACTGGCGCGGGCAGGGTGGGTCGGGGCGGCTGACGGGCGACGGGACCGGGCATATCGACCGGCTCGACCGGCTGGGCGAGGATCTGGCGGCGTTTTATGCCGGGTGGGTACGACCGGGCGAGGGGCCGCATGTCGTGCTGGGCCATTCGATGGGCGGGTTCGCCACCCTGTCGGCACTGGCCGGGGGCGGGATCGCGCCCGATGCGGTGGTGCTGGTCGCGCCGATGCTGGCGCTGCGCTCGCCGGTCGGCCAATGGGCAGGTGCACGGTTCGCCCGCTGGCAGGTCGGGCGCGGCGATCCGCTACGCCCCGCCTGGCGACGGCTGGAGACACCCGCTGCCGCCACCGCGCGGCAGAAGAGGCTGACCCATGACCTGACCCGCTTCGCCGACCAGCAGGCGTTTCGACAGGCGCAGCCCGAGCTGTGTCTGGGATCGCCCAGCTGGCATTGGGTGGCGGAGGCCTTTCGCGCCACGGCGGCATTGCGCGACGATCCGGCGCTGGCGCGGATCGCAACGCCGGTGCTGATGCTGGTTGCGCTCGCCGATCAGCTGGTCGATGCAGGCGCGTCGGCGCGGGTGGCGCAGCGTTTGCCGCAGGGCGAGCTGGTCGCCTTCGGTCGCGGCTGTGCGCATGAAATCCTGCGCGAGGCCGATCCGGTCCGCGCCAACGCCTTTGCCGCCATCGCCGCGTTTCTCGACCGGCGCGCGCCGGTTACTTCAGCCCGCAGCGAACCAGACCACCGCCCGTAATCCGGCATTTGGGGGTGCCCGCCACCGTCACCTTGCCCAGCCCGCCATTGGCGACCGCCGCCGTATAGCGCGCCCGTGCGGCAATCTCGCCGGGGCCGTCGAGCGTGACGGTCAGGTCGCCCGCCTCCAGCGTATCGGCCGCAATGCTGGCAGGCCCATTGGCCGCCAGCCGCGCCTTGCCGACCCGGCCGCCTTCGATGGTCAGCCTGGCAGGGCCGAACAGCATCGCGGTCAGCTGATCGCCATCCGCCCGACCGACCCGCACCTCGCCCGTGCCCGTGACCGACAGGTTAAGCGCGCTGCCCTTCATCGCCTGCACCGTCACCTGCGCGCCGCCGATGACGGTGACACCGGAGAGCGGCGGCGCGGCAAGGGCCAGCGTCACCGGCGCGTCGCCCCCGCCCGAGCGTCGCAGGACCAGCGTGCTGCCCATCACCTGCGCCTCGACCTGCCGCAGCGCCGCGCCGTCACCGGACAGGGTGCCGCGCGGCGAGGGAGCGGTGGTCATGGTGACGCGGAACGGCCCCTCGACCCGCAATTTGTCGAAGCTGCTCAGATCGACGCGCCGTTCGGCGGCCATGGCCGGGGCGGTCGCCAACAAGACGGGCAGGAAAAGGAGCGCACGGATCGCCATGATCGCCATCCTCGCACCGCCCCGTCGGCGTCGCAAGCCGGTCTCCGTTACAAGGTACGCCCGCAGCGCGCGCTACCCGATCCCGCCTTGCGGACGGTGCAGACCGAGTTCGGCCCCAGGTCGGCATCGCCCGAACCGCTCAAGGATACCTTGGCAGGGCCGTCGACCTGTACCGCGACATGGCCCGATCCAGCGATCCCGACCTCGGCCTGCTTGGCTTGAAGCCCATTGGCGCGCACGTCGCCCGACCCGGCAATGCCGATCTTCAGCGCGCCGACGAGCCCGCTGGCCTGGACCGAGCCGGAACCCGCGATGCCCAGTTCAGCCTGCTCGACCCGCAGGGTGGCGATCGTCAGGTCGCCCGAGCCCGCAATCCCGCCCTTGAAGCGCGCACCCTCGACCCGGTCGATGCGCATCTGGCCCGAACCCGCGATACCGGCTTCGGTCAGGCGGGGCAGCGTTACCAGGATGCGGACGTTGCGGCGATTGCCCCAATGCACGCCCTTCTTCATGCCGATCCGCAGCGTGTCGCCATCGCGTGCGATCCGCAGCTGGTCGAGGTCGGATGCCGCCCCTTCCGCACGCACCGAGAAATCGCCGCCGACCCGGATATCGACCGGATCGCTGCCGTCGCTGGACACGGTGGTAAAGCCCCGCGCCGCGTAGCTGCGCGTGTCGCCAGAGCCTTGCGCGGGGACTTCCTGTCCCTTGGCGTCGCTCTCGAACGAGCAGGCGGCGGTGGGGATGGCCAGTACCATCAGGCCGAGAAGCGTGGAAAGCGTGACGGACTTGGGCATGAGCGACCTCCTGTGTATTGAACGAATAATACACATGCTCGGGTTGCCCGTGCAAATGAAAAGGGGCGGCCCCGCCCGGGACCGCCCCTTGTTCGTATCGGCAAAGACCGACCGCTTATCAGGCGGCGGGCTTTTCCTTGTTGTAGATGGCGGCGGCAGCGCGCAGGATTTCCAGGATCTTTTCCTGGGCGCGCGGTTCGTCCACCTCTTCCATCGCGGCGAGTTCGCGGGCGAGGCGGCTGGTGGCCGCTTCGAAGATCTGCCGCTCGGAATAGCTCTGCTCGGGCTGGTCGTCGGCGCGGAACAGGTCGCGGACCACTTCGGCGATCGACACCAGGTCGCCCGAGTTGATCTTCGCTTCATATTCCTGGGCGCGGCGCGACCACATGGTGCGCTTGACCTTGGGCTTGCCCTTCAGCGTTTCCATCGCCTCGCGCATGGTCTTGTCCGAGGACAGCTTGCGCATGCCGACCGACTCGGCCTTGTTGGTGGGAACGCGGAGCGTCATGCGCTCCTTTTCGAACCGCAGCACATAGAGTTCGAGCTGCATCCCTGCGATTTCCTGCTTTTGCAGCTCGATAACGCGGCCCACGCCATGTTTGGGATACACGACATAGTCACCGACGTCGAAGTGGAGCGCCTTGGCAGCCATTGGGGGCCTTTCCGGATCAGGGCCTTCGCACGAGCGCCGAACAAGCGGAAATGGGTCCACTGATCAAGTCGGCCTCGGGAAGGAAGGGTCGAACACATCAAAGGCGGGCGGTCGCGAAAACAGCTATGCCCGTCGCGGAACCATATAGCATGGTCGCAAGAAAATTACCAGCATATGTGCAGGGTAGCGGAACCATCCGGTGCGGGCGGCCTACGCATCCCCATTCCATCTTTCCTCCCCTGTAAGGGGAGGGGGACCATGCGCAGCATGGTGGAGGGGTGTCCCGCCATCGAAAGGGGGTACATCCCTCCGTCAAGCCTTCGGCCTGCCACCTCCCCTGAAAGGGGAGGAATGATCGGGATCAGTCGCCCTTGCCGGGCGCGTCCCGGTTAGTCGCCCTTGCCGGGCTCCGGGCTGAAGAACTGGTCGTACTTGTTCTCGACACCCTTCATCGCATCCGCATCGGGCGGCGTCTGGTCGAGCTTGCGGGTGACGTTGGGCCACTGGGCGGAGAAGGTGTTGTTCAGCTCCAACCACTGTTCCAGCCCGCTCTCGGTGTCGGGCAGGATCGCCTCGGCCGGGCATTCCGGCTCGCACACGCCGCAATCGATGCACTCCGACGGGTTGATGACGAGCATGTTCTCGCCCTCATAGAAGCAGTCGACGGGACACACCTCGACACAGTCCATATACTTGCAGCGAATGCAGGCATCGGTGACGACGTAGGTCATGACAACTCCCAAGGTACGAACGCGTGCTGCTATGCCGCGTGCGGCGATCCGTCAACGCTTGAAACCGTATCGGGGCCCGAAACCATATTGGGGCTAGAGACCGGCGAGGTGACCAGATCGCAGTAACAGGCGCGCCCCTCGGCGGGCGGCCCGCGCCGGACGGGCAGCGATTCCACCCGCAGCACGCGCACCTGGCCATGATGCGCAAAGGTCAGGATGCTGCCGATCCGCACCGGCGCATGGGCCCGGTCGATCGCGCGGCCGTCCATGCGGAAATGCCCATCGCACGCCATCGCCTGCGCCGTCTCCCGCGACTTGGCGATCCGCGCCCACCAGAGGAAACGGTCGAGCCGCATCGACTCGAGTGCAGGGGCGCGGGTGCTCATGGGGTGGGGCGGTCCTTTCGGTGGGTCATGGAAGGCGCGGACAAGCCCATTCCTCCCCAAGCTAGGCTTGGGGAGGGGGACCATCCGCATGATGGTGGAGGGGCAGGGGCTTGGCGATGACCTTCGCGGCCTGGCGCGAGCCGCAGGATATTGCCCCTCCACCACCGCTTCGCGGTGGTCCCCCTCCCCATCGAAGATGGGGAGGAACGGAGGCGTGTCGTCACGGCGTACGCCCCCAGTCGGCGAGCGCGGCGAAGGCGTTGCCTGGGCTGGCGGTGACACGCGGGGCGGGGCGGGCAGGTGGACGGCCGCGCCAGATCCAGCGGGCGGGTTCATTCTCCCCGCCCCGTATCTTGCGGAACCCCAGGTCGCCCATCAGCCGGTCGAGCGTCGCCGCCTCCAGCCCGATCGAGGTCGCCAACGAGGCGTCGGGGGTGAAGGGTCCACGCCCCTCGCGCGCGTCATGGGCGGCACGCGCGATGCGCTCGACCAGATCGATCCGTACCGCCTGTTCGCCGAGCGGCCGATAGCCCGACGCGACGCCGCGCCCCGGCTCGTCGCGGCGCAGGATGGTGGCGCCCGGCCGGGCGAGGTCGGGCGTCTGGCCCCACAGGGTCATCAGGATACGCCGCCATGCCGCCGCACCGGGTTTGAGCAACCGCGGATCGAACACGTCCAGCGTGCCGATGGTGATCCCCATGCCGCGCAGTCGCCGCCGCTCCTCGGGCGACAACGCATCGATCATCAGGCGCAGCGGCTGGCGCGGCGCGATGCCGCCCGCATCCTCCAGCGCGGCGGCGACGGCGCGGATCGCGGGCGACGCCTTGGCCTCGCGCGCCAGCCCCGCCAGCCGGACGAGCGCGGGCAGTTGCCGGTCGAGCGACCGCGCCAGCCAGGCGTCCAGCCGGGCCTTCACCTGCTCGCGCTGGATCGGGGCCAGGCAATCGAGATCGCGTTCCAGCCGCAGCACCGGCCGCCCCAGCGACGGCCCCGCTATCAGCCGCGCCACGCCATGCCCGTCCCAGACCAGCCGATCCTCGACCAGCGCGATCGCGTCATGCTCGGCGGCGATCAGCGCCTCGGCGCGGCGCGACCGCTCGGTGCCCAGCCGCTTTTCCGCCGCCGCCAGCAACAGGCGCTTGTCGTTCGCCCGCGCGCCCGCCTCGACGGTGAAGCGGAATCCCTCCAGCCGACCGATCGGATGATCCTCGACCAGCACCTCGCCCTCCGGCCCGATGGTGACGGGCAATGCACCCGCATCGGCGCCGATGCGGCGGATCAGCGCGGTGGTGCGCTTGTCGACGAAACGCTGGGTCAGGCTGGCATGAAGGCCGTCCGACAGTCGCTCCTCGATCTCGCGCGTGCGTTCGGCCCAGTGTCTGGGATCGGCCAGCCAGTCGGCGCGCTGGGCGATATAGGCCCAGCTGCGGATCGCGGAGAGGCGGCCCGCCAGCGTCTCGACATCGCCCGCCATATTGTCGAGCCGCGCAATCTCGTCGGCGAACCACTGGTGCGGGACATGACCCAGCCCTTCGGACAAATGGCCGAAGACGCGCGAGACGAAGCGGGCATGGGGGTCGATGCCCACCTTGCGGAAATCGGGAATGCCGCATGCCGCCCACAGCCGCGCGACCATGGCGGGCCGCCGCACCCGGTCGCGGACCCAGGGTTCGTCGGACAGCCGCTTGAGCACCTGAAGATCGGTGGCGAGCGGGGCTGCGCGCAGCACGCCGGGGGCGGGCTTGCGCTCCAGGCTGGCGATCAATGCGTCGATGCTCGACAGGTCGGGATCGCCCTCCCGCCAATAGAGATGGTCGAGCCGGGGGAAGCGATGCTCCTCGATCGCCAGCACCTCTTCGGGCAGGAACGAGTCCGGTCCCTCCTCGGCCAGCGCGCCGAAGCTGCCGTCGCGGTGATGCCGCCCGGCGCGTCCGGCGATCTGCGCCATCTCGGCCACGGTCAGGCGGCGGCGACGACGACCGTCGAACTTGTGCAGCCCGGCAAAGGCGACATGCGCGACATCCATGTTCAGACCCATGCCGATCGCATCGGTGGCGACGAGATAATCGACCTCGCCCGCCTGGAACATCTCGACCTGCGCATTGCGGGTGCGCGGGGACAGCGCGCCCATCACCACCGCGGCGCCGCCACGCAAACGGCGCAGCATCTCGGCCACCGCATAGACCTCCTCGGCCGAGAAGGCGACGATGGCGGAGCGCTTGGGCAGGCGGCTGATCTTCTTGGCGCCCGCATAGGTGAGCGTCGAGAAGCGGGGACGGGCGATGATCTCGGCATCCGGCACCAGCGCGCGGATCATGGGCTTGAGCGCCTCGGACCCCAGGATCATCGTCTCATCGCGGCCGCGCCGGTGCAGCAACCGATCGGTAAAGACATGACCGCGCTCCAGGTCCGCGCCCAGCTGCGCCTCGTCCAGCGCCATGAAGGCGACGTCGCGGTCGGGCATGGACTCGGCGGTGCACAGGAACCAGCGCGCATCGGGCGGCACGATCTTTTCCTCGCCCGTGACCAGCGCGACCTGGCCCGGTCCCTTCAGCGCCACGACCCGGTCATAGACCTCGCGCGCGAGCAGGCGGAGGGGAAAGCCGATGATGCCGCTGCTATGCGCGCACATCCGCTCTATCGCGAGGTGCGTCTTGCCGGTGTTGGTCGGCCCGAGAACGGCCGTCACGGCGCCCGATACGCGGCTTGTCATACGCCCTACATCGGGCTTCGCAGGCGCGGTTGCAACGGCATGGAGCAAGATCGTCGTGCACTGGCGGGATTCGGCCCGGTCCGGCCACGTCTTGCCGCAGCATCGGGGCGGCGGGACGCAGCGGCTTTGACTTTGCACGCTGCTGCCCACACCGCAAAATCCTGTGCGCCGGGGGGGATCGGCGACGCTGTCGACGATTTCACGGAAACGCAACGCTTCTCATGTTCCTTGCCACCGACGAAGCCCTGATCCTGTCCGGGGGAACCGCCACGCGCCCCATGGGCCGCGTGGCCCCGCCGCCCATGGGACGCCTCGCCCGGTGGCGCATCGGCGCCCGCGAGATCGACTGGGTGCCCGATCTGGGAACCCAGATCGGCAGCCGCGACTGGTGGCGGGGGCTGGCGACCTGTTCGGCGCTTTGTGCCGCGACCATTGCCATGGCGCCGGGCTTTCACCGCCCCATCGTCGGGCAGGCCCCTGCTCCCCTGACCGGCGAGGCGCGGAGCCATGAGCGGGCGCAGGCCATCGCCCCGCTGGCGCTGGGTGCGGACAGCGGGCAACGGCTGGCCGCCAACGAACTCGTCATGCACCTGGCCGAAGCGCCAGAGCGGCCCATGATGGAATTGTCCGCCACCATCGGTTCGGGCGACCGTCTCGACCGCGTGCTGCAACGTGCGGGCGTGTCCCGGGATCAGGCGCGCGCCGCCGCCGCCCTGATCCAGCCGGTGACGGAGGGCGAGGCGATCCCGTCGGGCACCCGCATCGCGCTGACCCTGGGACGGCGACCGAGCCGATCGGTCGCGCGACCGCTGGAGACGATGAAGCTGCGCGCGCGCTTCGACCTGGCCGTCACGCTGACCCGCACGCCACAGGGGTTCGAGATGACGCAGGCGCCGATCGCGATCGACCGCACGCCGCTGCGCCTGCAAGGACTGGCGGGATCGAGCCTGTACCGTTCGGTCCGCGCGGCGGGAGCGCCCGCCAAGGTGGTCGAGGCCTATATCAAGGCACTGGCGTCGCGCATGTCGGTCGGCCGCGACGTGAAGCGTTCGGACAGTTTCGACCTGATTATCGAGCGCGAGCGGGCCGCAACCGGCGAGACCCGGCTCGGCAAGCTGCTGCTCGCGGGGCTCGACCATGGCGGGCGCAAGGTGCAGCTGGCACGGCTGGCCGATGACGAGGACGGCCAATGGTATGACGTGAACGGCCAGAGCGAAAAGCGCGGCGCGATGGGGATGCCGGTCGCCGGGCGCGTCACCTCGTCATACGGCAAGCGGGTCCACCCGATCCTGGGCCTAATGCGGATGCACAAGGGCACCGATATCGGTGCGCCCTATGGCACGCCGATCCATGCGATGATGGACGGGGTCGTCCAGTTCGCCGGTCGCTCGGGCGGTTACGGCAATTTCATCAAGCTGGCGCATTCGGGCGGGGTCGCCAGCGGCTATGGCCATATGAGCCGCTTCGCCGTCCGTTCGGGCGCGCATGTGAAACAGGGCCAGGTGATCGGCTATGTCGGCTCGACCGGCATGTCGACCGGCCCGCACCTGCACTGGGAAGTGTGGAAGAACGGCGCGGTGGTGAACCCGCGCACGCTGAAGCTGGCGAGCATGGCGGTGCTGTCGGGTGCCAAGCTGCGCACCTTCCGCCGCGAGGTGCAGGCGATGCTGGCGGTCAAGCCGGGGCGGTAAAGCTTTTTCCCAATCCCAACCCCCGTTCGCACTGAGCGAAGTCGAAGTGCACGTTCCGCGCTTGGCCAGTTCATCCCGAGGCCTTCGATTGCGCTCAGGCTGAACGAAGGTGGGGAGGCGGGCTAAAGCCGGAAGGCGTTACTTCCCCGCCGCGCGCCAGCGGCCGACCGTCTCGGTCAGCACCCGGTTGCCCCCCGACGGGTTCGCCCAGAGCGCGGTGATCGTCATGTCGCTGGATGCCGGGCATTTGTCCTCGGCCAGATTGTCCAGGCTAGCGCGCATCGGGAAGCTGACGGCCTCGCCGCACAGGATCGCCTCGCGGTTGCGCAGCGCCGAAATGGTGTCGAGCAGGCCGCGCCCGCCCTCGGGCATCGCCGAGCGCACCATCGCCTGATCGCGTTCGTTGTTCAGCCGCATCGCGATGATGGTGCCGCATTGCGACAGCACGCCCTCGGCCAGGTCGGACGGGCGCTGCGTCACCAGGCCCAGCGAGACGCCGTATTTGCGTCCCTCCTTGGCGATGCGCGACAGGATTCGGCCGACCGCCGACGTCTGTTCGGCCTGTGCGGGGATGTAGCGATGCGCCTCCTCGCAGACCATCAGGACGGGGCGACGCTCGGCGGGATGGGTCCAGATCGCATGGTCGAAGATCATCCGCGCCAGCACCGCGACGACGCTGCTGGTCACGTCCGACGGCACGCCGGAGACGTCGATGATCGAGATCGGCCGCCCGTCCCCCGGCATCCGCAGGATGCGCGCGAGGAAGTCGGTCATCGTATCGGCGACCAGCATGCCTGAGAACATGAAGGCATAGCGGGGATCGCTCTTGATCTCCTCGATCTTGGACTTGATCCGCTGATAGGGGGCGATGTCGCCGACCCGCTCCAGCTTGCTCATCTCCTGGCCCAGCTGCGCGGTCAGGTCGGACAGGAGATAGGGGATGGGCGTGTCGACGGTGACGCGCGGCAGTTCGGCGGCGGCGCGGTTGCGCATGCGGGCGGCGAGCAGGCATTTGGCGAGCACATCGGCGTCGTGCTGGCGCTGTTCGCCGCTGGCCGAGAGCAGGATCTCGCAATGCTCGGCGAAGTTCATCAGCCAATAGGGCATGCGCAGATTGCCGACGTCATGGATGCTGCCGGTGTCGCGAAAGGCCCGGGCATATTCGCCATGCGGATCGATCATGACGATATGGCCCAGCGGCGCACGCTCGCAGATGCGGTGCAGGATCATCGCCGTCGCGGTGGACTTGCCGGTGCCGGTCGATCCCAGGATGGCGAAATGCCGTCCCAGCAATGCGTCGACCGCCAGAGTCGCGGGTACGGTGCGGGCGGGGTGGACGGTGCCGATCGTCACCGTCGTCTGGGCACGGTTGAGGTGGATGCCCGCCAGCTCGTCATTGGTGATCGCATGGATCGTCGCGCCGGGCATGGGATAGGAGGTGACGCCGCGCCGAAAGCCGTACAGCGCGCCCGTCTCGGGCTGGCGCATCCCTTCCCCCATCAGGTCGATCTCGGTCGTCAGCGCGGCGGCGTCGCTGGCGGGGTCGAGCGCGAGCGAGCGGATCGTGCCGATGATCCAGCGATCGCCGCGCTTGACCTTGACCGGCATCGCCACCTGTCCGGCAGCGGCCAGCACCGGATCGGTATCCTCCGCCAGCGCGGCCAGCGCCTGGCGGTCGAGCACGATCCGCCCCGACGACCCGGCGATGGCGAGCAGCCAGCCGATGACCGGTGTATCATGGGCGGAATGGGGGTCGGCAGACGGTAGGGAGGACATGGATACGCCGTCATTTGGAATGGGAGGATGGCGACGCTAGGTTGGAAATCTTAAGATTTCCCGATCCTTACACCCGCCGCGCGATCCAGCCTGCGGTCCAGCCGAGCAGGATCGACAGCGCCACCGCCGTCAGGCCATAGGGGATGGCCGCGCGGTCGGCGGCGCGCGCCACGAAACGCTCGAACCCCGATTTGCGGATATCGATGTCGCGCACGGCGGCGGCCAGCACGCGGCCGTCGCGGATCAGGAAGGTTTCGGCGGTGAAGCGCCCCACCGGCACGCGCGCCGGGATGGTGACGCGGGCGCGGTAGAGCACGTCGTCGGTAATCTCGACGGCGCGTGGCGCCTCGACATACAGGCCGCTGCGGCGGCGCTGGTCGACCAGCCCCTGCTGAAACCGCGCCTGGACATTGGCGGGCGCGGCGGAGGCGGGCGAGAGCTGCAGGCTGTCGAGCCCGAGTTCGTAGATGGCGCGGGTGCGATCGTCGACGATCCGCTCGATCGGCCGCGATGAGGCGATGGCGTAGAAGGACGGCGCCGACTGATAGCGCAGGCGCCCGGCATTGACCCAGAGACCGGCGATCTTCTCCTTCTCGCGGATCAGGATCGATTGGGTCGGCCCCTTGACCACGACGACGATGTCGGTCGGCCGGTCGTCGCTGGGCGGGCGGCCGCCGGGATAGAGGATCGCGCCGAACAACAGCAGTTCCGCGCCGGTGAAGCTGTAGGCGATCTGGATATCGCGCTGCGACACGTCGGGGACCAGCACCGGCTTAGCCTGCGCCATCAATAGCGGCGAGAGCAGCGCCAGGATGACGGAAAGGCGTTTCACAGCAGCTGGACCGTGAAGATTTCCTCGGGCCGCCACACCAACCCCAAAAGGATGCGCAAGCCGACCAAGAGCACGATGACGGCCAGCGCCAGGCGCAGATATTCGGGCTTCGCATTGGTGGCGAGCTTCGCGCCGACCTGCGCCCCCGTCACCGATCCGACCAGAAGCAGTCCGGCCAGCACGATATCGACCGCCTTGGTGGTCGTCGCATGGACCATCGTCGCGGCGGCGGTGACGAACAAGGTCTGGAACAGCGAGGTGCCGAGCACGACATTGGTCGCCATGCCCAGGATATAGATCATGGCGGGCACGAGGATGAACCCGCCGCCGACACCCAGCAATATGGTCAGGATGCCGGTAAAGAATCCCAGCATCAGCGGGGCGAGCGGCGAGATATACAGGCCCGAGGCATAGAAGCGGGTGCGGAAGGGCAGGGCCGCGACCAGCGGATGATGCCGCCGCCGTGCCGCTTTCTGCGGCCGCCCGCGCCGCTGCGCCAGGATCGCCCCGGCCGCCTCGCGCGCCATGACCGATCCGATCCACCCCAACATCAGCACATAGACGATGGCAATGACCGTATCGATTTGCCCGCTCGCCTGGAGCAGGCGGAAGATCCAGGCGCCCGCGAACGACCCGATGATGCCGCCCGCGACCAGCACGCCGCCCATCTTCACATCCACCCCGCCACGTCGCCAATGCGCGGATACGCCCGAGACGCTCGCCCCCGTCACCTGGCTGGCGGCCGAGGCGGCGGCGACGGTGGGCGGAATGCCATAGACGATCAACAGCGGCGTGGTCAGGAACCCGCCGCCGACCCCGAACATCCCCGACAACAGGCCGACACCCGCCCCCAGCGCGATGATGACGAGCGCATTGACCGACAGGTTGGCGATCGGAAGATACAGGTCCACGGCCGCGTTATAGACGCGCCCGCCTTTCCGAACAGTGTCGAAGCGTCAGAAATCGCCCGCCAGCGTCAGTGCGGGGCCGGAATCGGGAGCGGCACGCCCCGCCACCCGCTGCCGCCAGTCGAGCGACAGGCGGACGCGGCGGTTCGCGACGGGCAGGGCGATGCCCAAGGTCGGTCCGATATCCAGCCGCTGCGCATCCCGCTGCGCCCCGCCCCATAGCGCCAGCCCCAGGTCGAGGGCGGGCGTCAGCGGCGTGCTGGCCCGAACCGCGCCGTCGGCGAAGGGCTCGATCCGCGCGCGGGCCACCGCACCGGCCTGGGCATAGCCGGTCAGGACGATGCCGGGGGCAACGGAACGGGGACCGATCCCGCCCACGACCAGTGCGGCGGGGGCATCCTGTCCGGCATCGAGCGCCAGCCTTTGTTCGACCAGCAGGTGAATCGGCACATGATGAAGCGGGCGCCAGTCGATCCCGACCGCCATCTCGCGTCCGATTCCCTCCGCGGGCGCGGACAGGCGCAGGCTGGCGGCCACGTCGCCCCGCGAATCGAGCCGCCGTAACAAGCGGATGCCGCCTTGCGTCCCACCCAGTTGGCCACCGGGCAGCAGCGTCTGGCCGCCTTCGCGAATGACGGCCCACAGGCTGGCGCTCCACCGCTGCGGCGGGGCGGGAAGTATGGGCAGCGCGACACGCGGCGAAAGCGGTGGGACGGACGGTGCCGATGCGATGATCGGCCTGTCCTGGATCGGCGCTTGCGCGGCGGGGATCGGGGAAGGTCGAGCGGGACCCTGGATCGAGGGTTTCGGTCGTGGTGCACGCGTAATCCCAAGTCGTGCGAGCTGTATCTCGGGCTGATGCGGGACGGGACCACGAAGCAGGGTCAGGGCAGCGCGCGGTTCGGTACGCTTGACGGGCCTCACCGCTATCACGACGGCCGGGTCGGAGGGCAGGAGAAAGGCGATGCGGCCCAGCGTCCACAGCCCGACGACGCCGCCCAGGAATCGCAAGGGGCGTCCGCTCATGACTGCGGCGACAGGTCGGGGAAGTGGTGGCTCGTCTTGTCCCAGGCGGGCACGCCGCCACGCAGCACATGGATATAGCGGATCAGGGCGCGGGGGATGGCCGCCAGCGCCACGAAATTACCGATGATGAATCGCGGCAACGACCATAAGGCCTCTCGCCAGCCATAGGCGCGGCCGGTGAACGTCATGCGCACGGCCAGCCGCCATGCCAGCAGCAGGGCGTTGACCCCGAACAGGAAACGCAGGCCCGGATCGACCGGCGGCAGGGGCGTGCCGGCGATCCAGTGGATCGACACGGCCAGCACATCGGCGGTCATGCCCAGATAGGCCGCCGCCAGCACCAGCATCGCCATCGGCCCCCGCCGATCGCGTAAGCGCCACCAATGATCCCCCATCGCCAATGCCCGCCCCCAACCGGTGCGATCCCAGCCGATCAGCGCGATACCGGTCATCCATCGGGCCTTTTGCCGGACGGCGGCCACCAGGGTCGCCGGGAAATAGGCGCGGACCGCCACCACGCCGCCCCGCGTCCCGTCCGCGACCCGCGCGAACAGTCCCTCGCCGCCCAGTTCGGCGATGCGCAGGCCCAGCTCGTAATCCTCGGTCAGGCTGGTCGCATCGAACGGATCGCCCCCGCGCGACGCGGCGATCCGGCCCAGCATGGCTGGCGACAGCGCGCAGCCGGTGCCGGCCAGCGGCATGCCCGCCCCGATCCAGGTGCGGACGACCAGCTGCTTGATGTGGCTTTCGGCGAACTCGTCGGCATAGTGGCCGGACACCAGGCGCGATCCCGGTACGACCAGCGGCAGGACCGGCAACTGCACCACCGCCCGCTCCTCGATCAGCGAGTCGAAGACCGCCAGTTCGTCCGGATGCACGACATCTTCGGCATCGTGCAGGACGATCGCCTTCGCTCGAAACCCTTCCACCGCGATGTCGTGCTGGAGTGCGTGCCAAAGCGTGTTGAGGCAATCGGCCTTGGTCGTCGGGCCATCGCGCGCGCCGATGACCAGACGGACCCGATCGTCGCGTTCGGCCATATCGGCCGCCGCCGCAATGGTGGCCGGGTCATTGGGGTAGAGCCCGACATAGATACGATAATCGGGATGCCGGAAACGCGCGAGCGCAGTGGATAGCATCGCGCCGATCACCGCGGCTTCGTCCCAGGCCGGGGTGAAGACGATCATGCGTCCCGGCTGTTCGGGTTGGGGCAGCGCATAGCTGCGGATCGGCGTGGCGGGGCCTTTTATCAGTCGTCGTACGATATAGATCAGATCGACCAGAAGATCATCCAGGCCCCCGACCAACAATCCGACGGCCGCGAACAACAACAGTTCCCGCGCGACGATTTCGAAGATCGTCGAGACTTCCCCCACTCGGCTCCCCCCGTTGCCGAATCTTATTGTGCCTGTCCGAAATGAGCCGATCAATAGCGGTGTGATTGGTCATTTTGGCCTAAGCACCCCTGCGGGAAAGCCGTGTGTTTCGCCTTTTATCCTGCAAAATCAGTATGTCGAACCGGCGGGTGGTTGCACCTTCTGCTGCGGTGCAACATATGGGGTCGCGAAAGGATTTTCCATGGCCCGGACACTTCCCCCCGGCATCGTCCATACCGCACTGGCGGTGGGCGGCTTTGCGATCGGCACGACCGAATTCGCCGCGATGAGCCTGGAGCCCGATCTGGCGCGCGGCCTCGGCATCGATGCGCCGACGGCGGGGCATGTCATCAGCGCCTATGCGCTGGGCGTGGTGGTGGGGGCACCGCTCCTGGCGGTGCTGTCGGCCAAGCTGGCGCGGCGCACGCTGCTGATCGCGTTGATGCTGATGTTCGCTGCGGGCAACGGCCTGTCGGCGATGGCGCCCGATTATCACTGGATGCTGTTCTTCCGATTCCTCAGCGGGCTGCCACACGGGGCCTATTTCGGGATCGCGGCGCTGGTCGCGGCCTCGCTCGTCCCTGAGTCGCGGCGGACGGTGGCGGTCGGGCGGATCATGCTGGGCCTGACGGTCGCGACGGTGATCGGCGTGCCGCTGGCGCAGATGCTGGGCCAGTGGCTCAACTGGCGCTGGGTGTTCGGTGTCGTCGCGGCACTGGCGCTGCTGACCGCGACGCTGGTCGCCATCGCCGCGCCGCATGACCGGCCCGACGAAGGCGCCAGCATCCGTCGCGAACTCGACGCGCTGAGCAAGGGGCAGGTCTGGCTGACGCTCGCCATCGGGGCGATCGGCTTTGGCGGCATGTTCGCGGTCTATACCTATCTGGCGGCGACGCTGACCGAAGTGACCGGCGCGTCGACCGCCATGATCCCGCTGGTGCTGGCGGTGTTCGGGCTGGGCATGACGATCGGCAATATCGTGGTCCCGCGTTTCGCCGACCGCGCTCTGATGCCGACCGCCGGGGGCTTGCTGCTCTGGTCGGCGGCGATGCTGGCGCTCTATCCGCTGGCGGCGGGCAGCCTGTGGACGATCCTGCCCATCGTCTTTGCGATCGGGCTGGGCGGAGCACTGGGCACCGTGCTCCAGACGCGGCTGATGGACGTGGCGGGCGAAGGACAGGGGCTCGCCGCCGCGCTCAACCATTCGGCCTTCAACACGGCCAATGCCATCGGTCCCTGGGCGGGCGGGCTGGCCATCGCCAACGGGTTGGGATGGACCTCGACCGGCTATGTCGGGTGCGGGCTGGCGCTGGGCGGGTTCGTGATCTGGCTGATCGCGATGCGTTTCGGTGGGACTAGCGCGCCAGCGGATCAATCGAATCGCCCGGTGCTGTCGCACTGAGGCTTTGCGCCACCGCCTCGACCCGTTCCATCACGCGCAGGATATTGCCGCTGGTCAGGGCCATCAAGTCCGCGTCGCCCCAACCGCGCCGGACCAGTTCGGCCAGCACCAGCGGATAGCCGTCCACACCGGTCATCCCCTCCGGGCCGGTGCCGTTGATCCCGTCATAATCGCCGCCAAAGCCCACCGCCCCGCGTCCCGCCACGCGGGCGATATGCTCGAGATGATCGGCGACCATCGCCGCCGTCACGCGCGGGGCGGGGTGGCTGGCGTCCCAGGCAATCAACGGCGCTGGCGCGCGCGGGCCATAGATGTTGGCGACCACGCCGACCGACCTGGCATAGGCGGTGCGGCCGGAATCCCAGGCCCGCCATTCGCTCGACAGGAAGGCGGGATAGCAATTGACCATCACGACCCCGCCGCCCGCGCCGATCCGGCGGAGCAGTGCGTCGGGAATATTGCGCGACGCATCGGCCAAGGCGCGGGCATCGGAGTGCGAGGCGATGACGGGCGCCCGGCTGGTATCCAGCACCGCCGCCATCGTCGCGTCGGAGACGTGCGCGACATCGACGATCATGCCGATCCGGTTCATCTCGGCCACCACCGCACGACCAAAGGGGCCGAGCCCATTGGCGATGGGGGCATCGGTCGAGGAATCGGCCCAGGCCAGGCTGCGGCCATGGGTCAGCGTCAGATAGGCGACGCCCAGCGCCTTGTACTGGCGCAACACCGACAAGCGCCCGTCGATCTGATGCCCGCCCTCGACCCCGATCAGCGAGGCGACCCGGCCCGCGCGCGCGACCCGGCGGATATCTGCGGCGGTGCGTGCCATCGCGAGCCGGGTCGGATGGGCGGCGACCAGGCGGTGGACACGGTCGATCTGCTCCAGCGTCATCTCGACCGCGCGTGGGCCGGTGACATCGGCGGGAATCCAGACCGACCAGAATTGCCCGCCGACCCCGCCGCGTTTGAGGCGGGGCAGGTCGGTCTGAAGCGGATGGGGCAGGGCGGCGGTGCCGGTCGCGAGCGAAGGAGACTCGGGCGAAAGGTCGGAGTCCCGTAACTCCCAGGGCAGGTCGTTATGCCCGTCGACGATCGGTGCGCGGGCCAGGACCGACTCGACCCGCCGCGTGATAGCTGGATCGGCGGCCTGGGCGAGGAGTAGGGCGATCAGCATGTCGGCCGCTGCTCGAAGCGGGTCAATAGAGGGTCGATGGCCTGCTCGATCGTCTCGACCCGGTCAATCCGCGCGGCGGGCGGTCCCGATTCCGCCTCGGCCACGATCCGTGCCACCGCGTCCCCCGGTCCCTGCACCACCGCCTCGACCGTGCCGTCCATACGGTTGCGAACCCAGCCGGTCAGCCCCGAGGCCGCCGCGTGTCCAAGGAACCAGTAACGATATCCAACGCCCTGTACGCGCCCGGTGATGCGAAGATGACGACCGATCATGCCCGCGATTGTCGCGCGGGAGGGTGGGAAAAGGAAGGTCCCGATCCTTCCGGCATGGGGAGGGGGATCACTTCAGGCTGGCGGTCACCCCGTCGATCACGAACTGCACCGCCAGCGCGGCGAGCAGCACGCCCAGCACGCGGGTGATCACCGCCTCGATCTTGGCGCCCAGCAGCCGCATCAACGGCCCCGCCGCCAGCAGCGCAACGAGCGTCAGCAGCAGGATCGACACCATCGCGCCCAGGACCACGATCGACGCCTGAAGCCCCGAATTGCGGCTCATCAACAGCATGACGGTCGCGATCGAGCCCGGCCCGGCGATCATCGGCATCGCCATGGGGAAGATCGACACATCCTCCGCCTCGTGCGGATCGTCGGCGACCTTGGCCGCGCGGTCCTCGCGCCGCTGGGTGCGCTTCTCGAACACCATCTCCAGTGCGATCAGGAACAGCATGATGCCGCCCGCGATGCGGAACGCCGCCATCTCGATACCCAGGCCATGCAGCAGCGCTTCGCCGAACAGGGCGAAGACGAACAGGATGACCGAGGCGACCATGACCGCGCGGATCGCCATCGCCCGGCGATGCTGCGGCGTCGCCCCCGCCGAGAGGCCCGCATAAATGGGGGCGCAACCCGGCGGATCGATCACCACGAAGAAGGTGATCAGCGAGGAGATATAGAGTTCGAGCACGGCCTTACAGCGCCGTCTGGTCGATCGCGACGCCCTCGCGGCGTCCCGCCGAAACCAGGGTGTTGCGCAGCAGGACCGCGATCGTCATCGGCCCGACGCCGCCCGGCACCGGGGTGATCGCGCCCGCCCGCTGCGCCGCCGTGTCATATTCGACATCACCGACCAGACCCGTCTCGGTGCGGTTGATGCCGACATCGATGACGCTGGCGCCGGGCTTGATCCACTCGCCCTTGACCAGGCCGGGAACACCCACCGCCGCCACGACGATATCGGCGCGACCGACTACCTCGGCCAGATTACGCGTGCGGCTGTGCGCGACCGTTACCGTGCAGCTTTCGCCGAGCAGCAACTGCGCCATCGGCTTGCCGACGATGTTGGAGCGGCCGACGACCACCGCGTCCATGCCCGACAGGCTGGGGTGGATGCTCTTGAGCAGCATCAGGCAGCCGAGCGGGGTGCAGGGGACGAAGCCCTCGCTGCCCGTCGCCAGCCGTCCGGCGTTGACCGGGTGGAAGCCGTCGACGTCCTTGTCGGGGTCGATCGCCTGGATCACCGCCTGCGCGTCGATCTGGCCCGGCAGCGGCAGCTGGACGAGGATGCCGTCGACGGTCGGGTCTTGATTGAGCTGCTCGACGAGCGCCAGCAGCGTCGCCTGGTCGGTATCGACGGGCAGGCGATGCTCGATGCTCTCCATGCCTGCCTCGCGCGTCGCCTTGCCCTTGGAGCGGACATAGACGCTGGAGGCGGGGTCCTCGCCGACCAGCACGACCGCCAGGCCGGGCGCGCGGCCTGCCTGTTCGCGGAACTTGGCTACCTGGGTGGCGATGCGGGTGCGGAGGCCGGCGGCGAACGCCTTGCCGTCGATGATCGTGGCGCTTGGGATCTCTGGGGTCATGGCCGATCGCCATAAAGCGCCTGGGCGATACGCGCCAGTATGTGCGGGTCTCCGGCGACATGCAGACGCTTCAATCGTGCGGTATCTCCCGCGACGATGCTGACCGCGCGCTTGGGCACCCCGAAATGCTTGGCGACCAGCGGGATCAGCGCCGCATTGGCCGCGCCGTCGACCGGCGGTGCCGACAGGCGCGCGGCGAAATGCTCCTCCGTGCCCGCACTCAGCGCATCGCGCCCGCCGCGCGGCGTGACCCGGACCGCGATCCGAATCCCATCATCGCTGGCCGTCCAGGCGGGCATCAGCCGACGACGACCGCCCCCCCGTACATCGCATTGGCGATCGCGGCGTCCAGGATCTTGCCCAGGATGATGACCGCCAGCAGCACGACCATCGGCGACAGGTCGAGCGCGCCGAAATCGGGCAGGATGCGCCGGATCGGGCGATAGAGCGGATCGGTCATCTTCTGCAGCGCGTACCAGACCGACCGGATGAAATCATTCGAGGTGTTGATGACGTTGAACGCGATCAGCCAGGACAGGATCGCCTGCACGATGATGATCCACCAGACGACATTGAGCAGAATCTGAAGGATCTGAAGGATGAGGACCAACGTGAGGGCTCCCGAATACGGATTTCGCCATATCTAGGGTAGGACGCGCGTCGGGGCAATAATCGTGCGCGGCGATCCTGACGCAGGCGGAACGAAGCCCCCGGTCGCGCGTCCCATCATCATGATACAGGATAGGGGATGGCCGCGCTGGATGCGGGGCGTGGTGGCGCTGCTGATCGGGTTGCCCCTGCTTTTTCTGCTGATCCTGGCGGTGTTTCCCTGGGGGCTCCTGCGCGACGCGGTGTGCCGCGCGGCGACCGAGCGGTTCGGGCGGCCGGTGACCATCGGGTCGGTCCACCGGGTCGACGGCATCGGCTTTCATCCGACCATCGCGGTCGAAGACCTGAAGATTCCGCAGGCCGGTTGGGCCGGTCAGGGCGATTTCGCGGCGGTAAAGCGGGCGGAAATCCGCTTTTCGGTCTGGCCGTTGCTGCGCGGTGCTTTCGTCCCGGAGGATATTCGCGTGTCCGGGCTTCGCCTGGCGCTGGTCCGCGACAGGCAGGGCCGCACCAACTGGTCACGCCCCGGCGAACCCGAGGAAGGCGGCAGCGCGACCGATCTGCAGGGGCTGACCGTCAGCGATGGCGTGGTCAGCTACCGCGACGCCAAGGAGGATCGGCAGGCGGTGCTGAACGTGGCAGCCGACCCGGATCGCGGCGTGCGGGCCGAGGGTGAGGGCAGGGTGCGCGGCGCGCCCGTCCGCATCGCCTTTACCGGCGCGGCGGTGAAGCCCGGCCGCTGGCCCTTCACCGCCGACATCACTGGCGAGCAGTTGGTGATGAAGGCGGCCGGCACGATGGACCGACCGCTCGACACCGATGCGATGACGCTGGACCTGACGGCGAAGGCCGACGACCTGAAGCGGATCGATGCGGTGATCGAGGCGGGGCTGTTCCAGACCCGTCCGGTCCAGCTGACCGCGCATGTCCGCCACGAACGCCCGCGCTGGACCATCACCGATCTGAAGGGGCGGATCGGCCGCTCCGACCTGAACGGGCGGTTGACCGTCGACAAGAAAGAAGGCCGCACGCGGCTGGACGGCGAGGTGACGGCGGGACAGCTCGATTTCGACGATCTGTCGTCGGCGCAAGGGCGTGCCGAGGCCGCCGCGCTCGAACGCCGGATCGGACCGCGACTGGTGCCCAATACGCGGATCGATATCGGCAAGATCGACACGACCGACGGGACCATTCGCTTCAAGGTCGGCCGGGTGGTCAGCGCACAAGGTCCCTCACCGATCACCGGGCTGGCCGGGCGGATGACGATGGACCATCAGTTGCTGACCATCGGCGACATCCGCATGGCCTTGCGCGAAGGCGTGGTGACGGGCCAGGCGGTGATCGACCAGCGGAACGGCGCGAAGGTGCCGAAGCTGTCGGTCGACCTGCGGCTGCGCGGGGCGAGCGTGTTGTCGCTCTCGGGCGAGACACGGATCACCGGCCATGTCGGCGCGCGCGCCAAGCTGGCGGGTGTGGGAGAGACGGTGCGCGCGGCGATCGGGCGCGCGAATGGCCGCATCGGGCTGGTCGTCGCCAACGGGACCTTGCCCGATCGCTATGCGACGGCGCTGGGCTTCGACGCGGGCGCGGCATTCATGGGCGACAGCGGCAAGGCGGCCCTGCGCTGTCTGGTGCTGGGGGTGGACATGACGAACGGCACGGGCCGCGCGGATCCGCTGATCGTCGACACCTCGCGCAGTCGGTTGGACGGGACGGGGACGGTCCATTTCCCCGACGAACGACTGGCGCTGCGGCTGACCGGCGCGCCGAAACAGGGGGCGACGCTGAGGCTGGCGGGGGCGGCAACGGTAACGGGCACGCTGCAAAAGCCCGATCTGGTGATCCCGAAGGAGGTGAAGTCGGTCGGCAATATCTTCAAGTCGATCGGCCGCGCGATCACCGGCGATACCGGGCCGAAGGCGCAGAATGCGGCCTGCGGGGCGCTGGCGCGGCAGGTGTTGCGGTAATTTCCCCCAATCTCCGTTCCGCGGAACGGGGTCAGTTACCCTCGGCTTTCAGCGGCCGCGCGAGCAGCGCCCCGATTACCTCACCCACGGTCGCGCCCTCCAGCAACCGGCACACCGCCTCGCACACCGGCATGTCCACACCGGCCTCCACCGCCGCCTGACGCAGGACCGGCGCGGTGAACGCCCCCTCCGCCACGGTCCGCCGGTCGGCCAGCAGCTCGGCGGCCGACCGCCCCTGCCCCAGCCCGACGCCCAGCGAGAAATTGCGTGAGGCGGTCGACGAACAGGTCAGAACCAGGTCGCCCAGCCCCGACAGGCCCGCCAGCGTCTCCGCCCGCCCGCCGCGCGCGAGGCCAAACCGCGTCATCTCGGCAAAGCCGCGTGCGATCAGGGCGGCGCGGGCATTCTGGCCCAGCCCCGCGCCCTCTACCACGCCGCAACCGATGGCGAGCACATTCTTGATCGCGCCGCCGATCTCCGCGCCCGTCACGTCGTCGGTGGCATAGGGCCGGAAATGCGGCGCCGCGAGGCGCGCGGACAGGGCCTTGCGCAGCTCGGGGTTCTCGCACGCCAGCGTCACCGCCGTCGGCAGCCCCGCCGCCACCTCATGCGCGAAGGTCGGGCCGGACAGCACCGCGATCGGCGCGTCGGGGTGGATCGCCCGCGCGACCTCGCCGACCAGCCGCCGGGTCCCCGCCTCGATCCCCTTGGAGCACAGGACCAGCGGCTTGGGGCCCACCGGCATCGTCGCCAGCACCGCGCCGACGGCCTGCGCGGGCGTGACGACCAGCAGCGCATCCATCTCGGCCATCGCCGCCGGATCGCTGACCGCCTCGATGCTCGGCGACAATGCGATGTTCGGCAGATAGAGCGGGTTGGCGTGAGTCGTGTTGATCGCCTCGGCCACCGCCGGATCGCGCGCCCAGAGCCGCACCGGCCTACGCCCATGCGCCGCCACCTGTGCCAGCGCGGTGCCCCAGGCGCCAGCGCCGATCACCCCGATCTTCATGCCTTCACCCCCGCGCCGCGCACCGCTTCCGCCGCCGGATCGAGCGGCCAGCGCGCCCGTGCGGGCGTGTCGAGCGGATCGGTCAGCCCTTCGCGGAACCGCTCCACGCCCGCCCAGGCGATCATCGCGGCATTGTCGGTGCACAGCCAGAGCGGCGGCGCGACGAAGCGCAGGCCATACTCGGCCGCCAGCCCCTCCAGCGCCCCCCGGATCACGCCGTTCGCCGCGACACCGCCCGCGACCACCAGCGCTGTGACGGGCGGCACATCGGCCAGCGCACGCCGCGTCCGGTCGAGCAGGCAATCGACCACCGCCTGCTGGAACGAGGCGGCGATGTCCTCGGGCGAATGATGCCCGATCGCGCGCGCCACCGCGCTCTTCAGCCCGGCAAAGGAGAAATGCGGCTCGGCCGAACCCTTGAGCGGCCGGGGCAGCGGCACGGCATGGGGGTTGCCCTCCCGCGCCGCCGCCTCGACGCGCGGGCCGCCGGGATAGCCCAGACCCAGCAGCTTGGCGGTCTTGTCGAACGCCTCGCCCGCCGCATCGTCGATGGTGGTCGCCATCCGTCGATAGCGTCCGACGCCCTCGACCAGCAGCAGCTGGCAATGCCCGCCCGAGACGAGCAGTAGGAGATAGGGATAGGCCAGTTCGCGATCCGACAGGCGCGGCGACAGGGCATGGCCCTCCAGATGGTTGACCGCGATCAACGGCTTGCCCGCCGCGTGCGCCAGCGCCTTGCCGGTCACGAGGCCGACCATCACCCCGCCGATCAGCCCCGGCCCCGCCGTCGCCGCGATCGCGTCGACCTCGGCCAGCGTCACCCCCGCATCGGCAAAGGCGGCGGCAACCAGCGGCTCCATCGCCTCGACATGCGCGCGCGCGGCGATTTCGGGAACGACGCCGCCGAAGGGGGCGTGCGCGGCCTCCTGCCCCAGCAGCCGGTGCGCCAGCACGCGGCCGTCATCGGTGACAAGCGCGGCGGCGGTCTCGTCGCACGAGGATTCCAGTCCCAGGATCAGCATGACTTCCCCATACCTGTCCGTTGGCAACTTGTCGAAGGGGGGCTTGATGCGGCAAAGGCGGACGCATGGTTCGTTTCCGGCTCGGTACGCGCGGTTCGCCGCTGGCCCTCACCCAGGCGCATATGGTGCGCGCGGCGCTGGCAAACGCCCAGGGGTGGAGCGAGGATGCGGTTCAGATCGTGCCGATCAAGACCACCGGCGACCGGGTGCAGGACCGCGCACTGGCCGAGATCGGCGGCAAGGCGCTGTGGACCAAGGAACTGGACCGCGCGCTGTACGACCGCGAGATCGATGCTTCGGTCCATTCGATGAAGGATGTCGAGACGATCCGGCCCGACTGGCTGCATATCGCCGCGATGCTGCCGCGCGCCGATGTCCGCGACCGGCTGATCGGCGCGGAGACCATTGCCGAGCTGCGGCCCGGCGCAGTGATCGGCACCAGCAGCCCGCGCCGCCGCGCCCAGATGCTGTCGCACCGGCCCGACCTGACCATCACCCTGCTGCGCGGCAATGTCGACACACGCCTCGCCGCGGTGGCGAACGGCGATGTCGACGCGACGCTGCTCGCCGCCGCCGGGCTCGACCGGCTGGGGCGCGAGGTCGGCCAGCCTGTGCCCACCGACCAGATGCTGCCTGCGCCCGCGCAAGGCGCGGTCGGGATCGAGACGCGCGCCGACGATGCCGCCGCGACCATGTTGATCGCCTCGATCGACCATGCCGAGACCCATGCCTGCGTAATGGCCGAACGCGCGCTGCTCGCCGCCTTGCAGGCCGATTGCCACAGCCCGGTCGCGGCGCTCGCCTCGCTGGCGGGCGAGATGCTGACCCTGCGTGCCGAATTGCTGGCCGAGGACGGATCGTCGCGGGTCAGCGGCTGGGTCGAGGGGGGGCTCGACGAGGAACTCGGCGCGCGGCTGGCGGTCGATCTGCTCGAACGCGCGGCCCCCGAAGTACGCCGCCTGTTCGCCGGGGGCTGAGCCCGTGGCGGTCGTCGTCGTCCGGCCCGAACCCGGCCATGGCGCGACGATCGCCGCCCTGCACGCGGCGGGGCTGGACGCCATGTCGCTGCCGCTGTTCGCGGCGCATGCGGTCGCGTGGACGGCACCTGCGGCCGAGACGTTCGATGCGCTGCTCTTCACCAGTGCCCAGGGCGTCCGGCTGGCCGGATCGGCGCTCGGTCCGCTGCGCCACAAGCCGGTGATCGCGGTCGGCCCCGCCACCGCCGCCGCCGCGCGCGAGGCCGGGCTGTCGGTGGTGCTGACCGGTACGCAGGATGCCGCGTCGGTCGTCGCCCAGGCGCGGATGCAGGAATATGCGCGGCTGCTTCATCTGGCGGGCCGTGATCGGGTCGAGACGGGGGCGATGACCTGCATCGTCTATGCCGCCGATCCCGTGGCGGTGGAGGTGTCCGCGATCCACGCCCTGGCGGGGCAGATCGTCCTGCTTCACTCCGCCCGCGCCGCCGCGCGGCTGGCCGAGCTGGTCGAGCGGGCGGGCCTGTCCCGCGCCACCGTGTCACTGGTGGCGATCAGCGCCAAGACGGCGGCGGCGGCTGGGCCGGGCTGGCAGGCGGCCGTCATCGCCACGGCGCCGCGCGACGATGCCATGGTGGCGGCCGCGCAGGCGTTGACCCGAGCCGCCGCCACGGGGATAAGCGGGGCATGAACAATTTCGCGCCTTCCGACCGACCGCCGACGCGCGGCCCCCGAAAGGGCGCGATCGTCGCGCTGGTCCTGATCGCCTTTGTCGCCGGTATCCTGCTGATGGCCTATGCCATGCGCAACCTGTCCTGGTTCAACGCCAATGGCACCGCGACGCAGGCCGTCACCGCCAAGCCCGGCGGCACCGGCGGCACCGTCAAGGAAACGCCGCGTACCGATCCCGTGGCGCTGGCCACGCGCGAGGCGCAACTGGCCGCGCAGCTCGCCGCGCTGGAGACGCGCGCCGCCACGCTGTCCACCGACGCCACGGCGGCGGGTGCGCAGGCGGGCCGCGCCGAGTCGATCCTGGTCGCCGCCGCCGTGCGCCGCGCGGTCGATCGTGGCCAGCCGCTCGGCTATCTGGAGGAGCAGCTTCGCACCCGCTTCGGCACCAGCGAGCCGCGCGCCGTCTCCGTCCTGATCGTCACCGCGCGCCAGCCGGTGACGCTGGAAACGCTGCGCCAGGGGCTCGATACGCTGGCCCCCGATCTGGTCGTCAGCGGCGGCAATGGCTGGTGGGAAGGACTTCGCCAGGAACTGGCGCGCCTGATCGTCATTCGAGAGGCCAATGCCCCCTCGACCAACCCAACCGACCGGCTGGCGCGGGCGCGCCGCCTGCTCGACGGCGGACAGGTCGATGCCGCCCGGGCCGAGGTCGCACGCCTGCCCGGTGCCGCCGCCGCCCAAGGCTGGCAACAAGCCGCCTTGCGCTATGTCCGCGCGCGCCAGGCGCTCGACCTGATCGAGAATGCCGCGCTCGTCACCCCGCCCGCGCCGCCCCCGGCACCGATCGTGACGACCCCGGTGCCGGGCACCCCGCCCGCCGACACGGCCGACACCACCACGGCCCAAACGAACCCACAGGATAATCCACAGGCTTCTCCACAGACGGCACCAGCCGCGCCGACCATCTAAACACTGTCTATCCGGGAAATTCCCGGATGCCGATCGCCAGGCGCCCGGTACAGACAGATTGCGATGACGGCGCCGCTCAGTCCCTCCTTTGCTTCCCAGCCCGCTGCCCCTGAGCCTCTCGACACGCTCGGCCTGCGGATGTTCTGGCCCCGGCGGCAGGACTGGCCGGCGCTCGCCTTCTATGCGGTGGGGTTCGCCGTCCTGCACCGGCTGGCGGCCTATTGGGGCGGCAGCGGCTTCTATTCGCTCTGGTTTCCGGCGGCCGGGCTGCGGCTCGCTCTGCTCTGGCGGCTGGGGCCCCGGCTGACCCCGGCGATCGCGCTGGTCGAGATCGCGGTCGACGTCACCCTGACCCCGGCGGTGCTGAAGGGCATGCCTTGGACGGTCGCGATCTGGGGCATTGCGCGCCCGGTGCTGGCTTACGGCGCGACGGTCGCGGCCATCGGCTGGCTGGCGGAGCGGCGGGGGGCGGCCTTGCTGACTGCGCCGATGCCGCTGGGGCTGGCGCTGGTGCTCGCCCCGCTGGCGGCGGCGTTGAGCGCGGTGCCCCAGGCGCTGACCAGCCCGGAGCTGACCGGCGTATCCAGCCCGCGCGAGGTGATCGTGTCGCTCGCCGCCTTTGCGGTCGGCGATCTGCTTGGCACGCTGTTCATTGCGCCGCCGCTCCTGTGGATCGCCGATGCGGTGTCGGGCCGGGCCCGCTGGCGCTGGCCGCTGCCTTCGTTGCTCGCGGCTGTGGAGACGGCGGGGGTATTAGGGCTGGGCATCGGCCTTGCCCGGCTGCTCGACCAGGCGGGGCTGGGGATGCAGCCCGCGCCGGTGCTGGTCGCGGTGGCGTGGATCGGGTTGCGCTTCGGCCGTGCCGCCGCCTGGGGGGCGCTGCTCGTCGTGGTGCTGCGCGTCCTGCCCGACACGGCGGGCGCGATGGACACGCCCGAGCGGTTGCAGCGGCACCTGGCGCTCGCGACCATCGTCGTCACCGGCTATCTGGCGGGCAGCTTCGCCGATGCGCAGGCCACCGCACGCGCCATGCTGGAACGGCGCGACCGGCTGCTCTTCCAGGCCGAGCGGCTGAAGACGCTGCGCGCCATGTCGGTGGCGGTGATCCATGAGGTCAGCCAGCCGCTGTCCACGCTCGCGATCGAGGCGCGCCACCTGCACCAGCTGACCGCCGGGCGGGGGGACGAGATCGCGGACGGAGCGGCGCTGATCGATCGCAAGGCGGAGCATCTGGCGACGCTGATCCGACGCCTGCGCCGGTTCGGCGGCCATGCCGAAGGCGCACCGCAGCCGCTGGCGCTGACCGCGCTGGTCGACATGGTGGCGACGCTGGCCCAGGCCGAGGCGCGCGAGGCGGGCGTCGCCCTCGTCATCAGCCCGGTCGATCCAACCTTGCAGGTGATGGCGCAGGAGGTCGAGCTGGCGCAGGCGGTGATGAACCTCGTCCGCAACGCGGTGCAGGCCGCGCAGGGCGACGCCGATCCTCATCCCGTCACGCTGGACGTCACCGCCGACGAGACCCAGGCCGTGATCCATGTCGTCAATCGCGCATCCGCCCGGCCGGTGGCGCGCGACGGCATGGGGATCGGCACCCATGTCGCGCGCGCCATCGTCGAGGCGCATGGCGGCACCCTGACCCGGATGCATGGGCCGGACGGCATGGTCCATGCCGCCCTGTCGCTTCCCCTGATCGAGATCCGCTGATGCCCCTCCGTTCGCCCGATCCCGTAGCCCCCGCGACCGTGCATGTGCTGGACGACGATGCCGATCTGGGGGCGGCGGTCGCGCGGATGCTGACCCGGCAGGGTTTCGTCGCCAAGGCCTTTGACGATCCCGCCGCACTGCTCGCCGCCTATCCCGGCCGGGCCGCCCATGCCGTCGTCACCGATGTGATGATGGGCGAGTGGCACGGCTTCGACTTTGCCGAGCGGCTGCGCGCGCTCGATGCCCATGTCGCCATCCTGTTCATGACCGCCTGGCCGAACACGGCCCATGCGGTCGATTCGGTCCGGCGGCATGGCGGCGTCGATTATCTGGACAAGCCCATCGACGAGGCGCGGCTGTGTGCGTCGTTGCGCGACGGCATCGCCTGGTCGACCGCGAGTCGCGCGACCGCCCGGCGGTTGGGCGAGCTGTCGCCGCGCGAACGGCAGGTGTTCGACCTGATGGTGCAGGGCCATGGCAACAAGGCGATGGCCGGGCTGCTTGGCCTGTCGCCCAAGACGATCGAGGATCACCGGGCGGCGGTGTTCCACAAGACCCAGACGCAAAGCGTGGCGCAGCTGATCGCGCTATCCCGCTAAATCCGCTTGCGGTGAAGCGAGGAGCCGGGCGCGGGCGGGGCGCGTTGACCGGGATCGATGCTGTCGGAGGTTCTGCCGTGATTCGTCCCGCATTCCGCATGACCCGCTGGCTGGCGGGTGCGCTGGTCCTGCCGCTGGCTGCCTGTGGCGGGGGCGGCGAGCCGGAGCGCAACATGGTGACGGCCGTCCCCTCGCCGGACGCTGAGGCGACACCGGCAGTCGAGCCGACCCGCGCCACCCTGCCCGCGCCGATCAAGACCGGCGCCACCCGCGCCCCGGATGCGGTCCTGTCCTGCTCGGCCGAGCGTGGGCAGGCGGCGGCGCAGCGGCTGGTGAAGATCTGTACCTCGGTTTCACCCGCCACTCATCCGCCCTGCAATGCGGTCAATAGCTGCGCGATCATCGAGGACGAGATTGCCCGATCCTGTGCGCTGATGGGCGATGACGCGGGCAAAACGCCCGGCTGCGCGGTCGATCCCAAAAGCGATGCGGCGGCGGTCGATGTCGTCCGCCGTTATTATGCGGCGATCAATGCACATGACTATAGCACCGCCTGGACGCAATGGGGCCCGGACGGCCGCCCCGGCCAGCGTTTCGCCGATTTTCAGAAGGGCTTTGCGAATACCCGCGCGACCAGCGTGACGATCGGCAAGCTGGCCCCCAGCGAGGGCGCGGCGGGGTCGATCTATGCGACGGTGCCGGTGACGGTGAATGCACAGCTCGACGATGGGCGGCAGCAGCGCTTCGTCGGGCAATATGTGGTGCGGCGGGTCAACGACGTGCCGGGGGCCAGTGCGGCACAGCTGCGGTGGCATATCGATTCGGCGACATTGAAGCCTGCGACCTGAGCTTCGTCGAAGGCTATGGGAATGGCCCTCGTGGCTAAGCGCGGAACGTGCACTTCGACTTCGCTCAGTGTGAACGGGCGTGGGGGGACGGCGGCTCCTCCCAACCTCCGTTCAGCTTGAGCGAAGTCGAAGGCCACGCCCCGGACTTCCCTAAACCGGATGCCCCTCGGTATCGCGCAGCACCTCGCGCCGTCCGACATGGTCCGGGCGGCTGACGATGCCGTCGGTCTCCATCCGCTCGATCAGCCGCGCCGCCGAGTTATAGCCGATGCGCAACTGACGCTGGAGCCAGGAAGTCGAGGCCTTCTGGCTTTCGCACACCAGCTGGATCGCCGCGCGATATTGCTGGTCCTCGGCCGTGTCCTCGCCCGTGGGCGCGCCGTCGAGCGCGAAGCTCTCGGCCGGTTCCTCGGTGACCGAGGAGATGTAATCGGGCTGGCCCTGCGCGCGCCAGTGATCTGCGACGCGGTGCACCTCGTCGTCCGAGACGAAGGGGCCGTGGACGCGGACGATGCCCTTGCCGCCGGGCATGTAGAGCATGTCGCCGCGCCCCAGCAGCTGTTCGGCGCCCTGTTCGCCCAGGATGGTGCGCGAGTCGATCTTCGACGTCACATGGAAGCTGATGCGGGTCGGCAAATTCGCCTTGATGACGCCGGTGATGACGTCGACCGACGGCCGCTGCGTCGCCATGATCAGGTGGATACCCGCCGCACGCGCCTTTTGCGCGAGGCGCTGGATCAGGAATTCGACTTCCTTGCCCGCCGTCATCATCAGGTCGGCCAGCTCGTCGACGATCACGACGATCTGCGGCAGCGGTTCGTATTCGAGCTTCTCTTCCTCATAGACCGGCTGGCCGGTCTCGGGATGATAGCCGGTCTGGACCTTGCGGCCGAGCGGCTGGCCCTTGGCCTTGGCCGCGCGCACCTTGTCGTTGAAGCTGGCGAGACTGCGCACGCCGACCGAGGACATTTGCCGATAGCGGTCCTCCATCGTCTCGACCGCCCATTTCAGCGCGCGGACCGCCTTGGCCGGATCGGTCACGACCGGCGACAGCAGATGCGGGATGTCGTCATACATCGACAACTCCAGCATCTTGGGATCGATCATGATCATCCGGCACTGCTCGGGCGTCAGGCGATAGAGCAGCGACAGGATCATGCCGTTCAGGCCGACCGACTTGCCCGAACCCGTCGTACCCGCGACCAGCAGGTGGGGCATCGGCGCCAGATCGGCCACGACCGAGTCGCCCGCGATGTTCTTGCCCAGGATGATCGGCAGCTGCGCGGCCTGATCGGCGAAGCTCTGCGACGCGACCAGTTCGTGCAGCGACACCATCTCCCGCTTGGGATTGGGCAGTTCGATGCCGATGACGTTGCGCCCCGGAATCACCGCGACGCGCGCCGAGATCGCCGACATGTTGCGCGCGATATCGTCGGCCAGCGCGATGACGCGGTTGGCCTTGATGCCGGGCGCGGGCTCCAGCTCGTACATGGTGACGACCGGGCCGGGGCGGACCTCGACGATCGAACCCTGGACGCGGAAATCGTCGAGCACATTCTCCAGCAGGCGCGCATTGCGCTCCAGCGCCGCCTTGTCGATCTGTCCGGCGGGCGAGGGCGGCGCGGGCGTCAGCAGGTCCAGGCCAGGCAACTGATAGGGCGCATCGCGATCGGCCGCCGTCTTGGGCTTGGCGGGCGCAGGCGCGACCTGACGGTCGGCGATGACGGGGGCGGGGCGATCCTCGCGCACCGGCACCGCCTTGCGGGCCAGCGTCAGCGGTTCCTCATCCTCGTCGTCTTCGTCGTAAAGCGCCTCGTCCTCATCGTCCCAGGGCAGCGCCTCGCCATCCTCGCTCACCGCCCGGCGGCGGCGCAGGCGCGCCAGGCCGCGTTCGGCGATGTCGAGTTCCAGGCTGCGGCCCCAGATCAGCGCGCCGCCCAGCCCGAAGGCCAGGCCGATCGCCACCGATCCCCAGGTCACGACCGCCGCCTGGCCCGAAAATTCCAGCGCCCAGCGGACAAGGCCCGCCACCGACAGCCCGATCACGCCGCCCCATCCGGCGGGCAGCGCCAGCACCGCCGAGTCGGACACGAAGGACAGGGCGCAGGCCATCAGCGCAACGCCAAGCACCGCCTGGCGCAGCATCTTCACCCAGCGGCCCGCCGGACGGTCGCGCCACAACCGGGTCGCGATGATCGGCCCGACCGGCAGGATCAGCGCCACGGCGGGGCCGAACAGGGTCAGCACGATATCGGCGATCCAGGCACCGGGATGCCCCATCCAGTTGGCCGGGGCCGCGCCCGAGGCGGTGTTGAGCGCAGGATCGCTCGCCCGGTAGCTGGCGAGCGCCAGCACCAGCATCAGCGTTACGGCAAACAGGATGAGCGCGGCGACCAGCGCACCGCTGCGCACCGCACCCGCCTTCACCGTCTCGCGCCATAAAACCGGCTGCGCGCGGCTGGCCATGGGTCTTGTCCTTCAGGAAGTCGCAAAAATCCGGGAAAAATCCCGGAAAATTCATCGCCTCTGGCGGTTCCTGCGTCAAGGCGCGGGGGGCGACACCCGCATTGTTTGCGACCGCGTGACGGTCTAGGAGCATGGACATGGATAGCGACGTCATCATCCTCGGCGGCGGCCTGGTCGGCGCGACTCTGGGTGTCGGTCTGGCCGCGCATGGCCTGTCTTCGATCATCGTCGATCCCGCCGATCCGGCGGTCGTGCTGGCCCCCGGCTTCGACGGGCGCGCCTCGGCGGTCGCCTCGGCCAGCTGGCGGATGCTGGACGCGATCGGTATCGGCGCGAAGCTGGCGGGCAAGGGCTGCGAGATTCGGCATATCCGGGTCAGCGACGGGCTGGAGCCGGGCAAGCTCGATTTCATTCCCGACGCCGATGACGGCGCGCTGGGCACGATGTTCGAGAACAAGCTGCTGCGCCGCGCGATCAACGAGGCCGCCAATGAAGCCGAGCTGGTCGATCTGCGGATGCTGACCCGCGCGACGCATGTCGAACGCGGCCCGGCGGGCGTCACCGCGACCTTGAGCGATGGCAGCACCGTCCGCGCGCCGCTGCTGGTCGCCGCCGAAGGGCGTCAGTCGCCGACTCGCGAGGCGGCGGGAATCAAGGTCGCGCGCTGGTCCTATGACCACAAGGCGATCATCAGCGCCTTCCATCACGAAATCGCGCACGAGAATATCGCGTTCGAAATCTTCTACCCCAGCGGCCCCTTCGCGCTGCTGCCCCTGCCCGACGACGAGATCGGCCACCGCTCGGCGATCGTCTGGTCGGTGTCGGGGCGTGACGGCGATGCGATGCTGAAACTGTCCGACCGTGCCTTCCTGGCCGAGGCGGAGAAGAGCATGGGCGGGTTCCTGGGCAAGCTGAGCCATGCGAGTCCCCGTTCCGCCTATCCGCTGGGCTTCCATCGTGCCGCGACGATGACGGGCGAGCGGCTGGTGCTGGTCGGCGACTCGGCGCATGGCATCCACCCGATTGCGGGTCAGGGCGTCAATCTGGGCTATCGCGACGTCGCCGCCCTGGTCGAGGTGCTGATCGAGGGCAAGCGCACCGGCCTGGACCTGGGCGATGCGGCCTTGCTCCAGCGTTATCAGCAGTGGCGCGGGCTCGACACGCTGATGGTGTCGGTGGCGACCGATAGCTTCAACCGCATCTTCAGCGTGCCCGGCAAGACCGCCAGCGCGGTCCGGCGGCTGGGCATCACCGCGATCGACCATATCCCGCCGCTGAAGAACCGCTTCATGGCCGAAGCGCGCGGCGAGACGGGGCAGTTGCCGCGCCTGTTGCAGGGTGTGCTGGTGTAAACCGGGCGGGCCGGTCCGAAGAGTATCAGGCCCTCCCCCAACCCCTCCCGCCTGCGGGAGGGGCGTGGCATGAGGCGCGCTTACGGCCAGCCAACAAGCGCTCCCCTCCCGCAGGCGGGAGGGGATGGGGGAGGGAAAGCCACAAGCGACGCACCCGTAATGACACCATATGGGATCCCAAAAGCCATGTCCGGCGTTTCGCGCGCCATGATCCCCGGGCCTGACCATCCCACTCGTCCGCTTCGAACCCCGATCCGCGACCGCCGCCAGGCCGGTGTAGCCCGCGCCATGGCAGCCGCATTGGCCGTGGTGGCGCTTGCCTTGCTGGTCGGGTGGAGTGTCGGACCAACGCTTTCCCCCACCGACCGGATTTTACGCGCGGTGGCGGCATCCACGGTGGCCGCGCTCTGGCTGGCGGCGGCGATCGGGCATGTCGCGGCGCTGCGCTTCACATCGCCTGCCGATATCGATGCGGCGGCCAGCGGAAGTCCCGATTCGCCGCGAGTCGCGATGGCGCAGGCGGTGCTGCGCAACACGCTGGAGCAGGTGGTGCTGGCGATCCCGGCCTATCTGGCGCTCGCCTGGGTGGTCGAGGGATCGGGGGCGATCATCCCGACGCTGGCCGGGCTGTTCTCCGTGGGGCGCACGCTGTTCTGGTCCCATTATGCGCGCGGCGCGGCGGCGCGGGCCTTCGGGTTCGCGCTGGGATTTTATTCCAGCGTGGCGGCGCTGGTCATCGTGCTGGTGGCGTTGGTCGGGCGGCTGGCCTGATACCCTCACCCCGTTCGCTCAGGCTGAACGGAGGGTGGAGGCGGCGGGGATCAGAGCTCCCGCGCTTCCTCGACCAGCATCACCGGCACCCCGTCGCGGATCGGATAGGCGAGCCCAGCCGCCTCCGACACCAGCTCCTGCGCCGCTTCGTCATAGCGCAAAGGCGTCCGCGTCAGCGGGCAGACCAGCCGTTCGAGCAACCATGGGTCCAGGCTCATTGCAGGGTCACCCGATCCTCGCCGTCATGACGACCGAAAAATTGCATCAGCTGGATGATCAGTTCGGCACGCTGTTCCAGATCGGGGGCCTCCAGCAGCGCCTGTTTGGCCGCCACGTCGAACGGCGCGATCTGGGCGATGCCGTTGACCAGGCTCTCGTCGTCCAGCCGCCCGACCGCGTCCCAGTCGACCGCATAGCCCTGAAGATCGGCGAAACGCTTCGATTCCTGCTCCAGCGAGGCGCGGCGGCCGAGCGACAGCAGATCCTCGTCGATCACCGGCAGCAGCTCGGCCTCGACCTGGCGGAACGGCGTCGTCACCTCCAGCTCGCGGACGATGCGGAACAGCGACACGCCTTCGAGGACGAGGTTGTAGCGGCCATCCTCCATCGCCTCGACCTCGGCGATGCGGCCGACACAGCCCATCTGGTAGAGCGACGGCGTATCGCCCTCGCCCGATGGCTGGACCATGCCGATCCGCCGGTCGCGCGCCATCGCGTCGGAGACGAGCGCCCGGTAGCGCGGCTCGAAGATGTGCAGCGGAAGCGGCATCCCCGGAAAGAGGATCGCGCCCGCCAGCGGAAAGATCGAGAGCCGCGCCATGTCCTTAGCCGAACAGAATGGCGGACAGGCGCCGCCGCTGCTGCGATACCCAGGGATCGGTCATGCCGACCACCTCGAACAGCTTGAGCAACTGCTGACGCGCGGCATCCTCATTCCAGCTGCGGTCGGCCGCGACGATATGGAGGAGGTTGTCGGCCGCGCCGTCACGGTCGCCCGCCGCCATCTGGGCGTTGGCCAGCGCGAACCGCTTTTCGTGATCGTCGGGGCTGGCCGCGACCTCGGCCGCAAGCCCCGCATAGTCCGCCGCCGGTGGAGCGGACCGCGCCAGCGACACGGTCGCGATGGCGCGGTGGATGGCGGGGTCGTTGGCCAGGCCTTGCGGCAGCGCCTCGGTCGCGGCTTCGGCTTCCTCGATGCGCCCTGCACCCAGCAGCGCACGGATATGCCCCGACAGCACGGCGGGATGCTCCGGCGCCATGTCGAGCAGCTGCTGGAAGATCGACACCGCGCGCTCAGCGTCACCGGCCTCCAGCACTTCCTCGCCCATCGCGATCAGCGGTTCCAGCTCGGCCGCCGCGTCCGCCGCCTCCGACTGGATCGGCAGCTGCTTGAGCAGCTGGTCCAGCATCGTGCGCAACGCGCTTTCGGTACGCGCGCTGGTTAGGTCGGCGACCAGCTGGCCCTGGAACATCGCATAGACGGTCGGGATCGAGCGGATCTGGAATTGGTTGGCGATGAACTGGTTCTTGTCGGTATCGATCTTCGCCAGCACGACGCCCTTGTCGGCATAGGCCTCCGCGACCTTCTCCAGCGTCGGGCCCAGCGCCTTGCACGGCCCGCACCATTCCGCCCAGAAGTCCAGGATGACCAGCTTGGTCATCGACGGCTCGACGACATCACGGCGGAAGGCGGTGACGGCTTCCTTGTCGGCGGGCGACATTCCCAACGTGGCCAAAAGACGCTCCTTTACGTGTTGCTAGGCCCTATGTGGGCGAGGCGGGGCGGTAATGAAAGGTGGCGGCGTAAATCAGCCGTTCAGCCGTGCGATCGTCCGCTCCCGCCCGATCAGCGGCAGCAGCGCGGCCATGTCCGGCCCCTGCGCCCGGCCGGTCAGCGCCAGGCGCAGCGGCAGGAACAGCGTCTTGCCCTTGCGCCCCGTCGCGTCCTTCAAGGCGGCGGTCAGCGCAGCCCAAGGATCGCCCGCCCAGTCGATCCGCCCCGCGACCTCGGCCGCTTGCGCCAGATAGGCGCGGTCGTCCTCGGCAGGCTCGGGAGCCTCGACCGGCCCCTCGATCACCTGCCACCAGTCGGCGGCCTCCGCGACGGTGTTGAGATTGGGCCGCACCGCCTCCCATTCCGCTACACCCATACCGGTCGGCAGCCGGTCGGCGACGGCCTCGAACGGCGTCTGGTGGAGGATGCGCGCGTTCAGCTGCGCCAGTTCCGCTTCGTCGAACCGCGCGGGCGCCCGGCCGAAGCGGGAGAAATCGAACCCGGCGATAAGCGGCGCCATGTCGGCGACCGGCTCGACCGGATCGCTGGTTCCGATGCGGGCGAGGAGCGCGCGCACCGCCTGCGGTTCGATGCCGATCTCGCGGAAGTGGTCGACCCCCAGCGAGCCGAGTCGCTTGGACAGCTTGCCCTCATTGCCGGTCAGCAGCGCGGCATGGGCGAAGCGCGGCAGCTCGGCCGCCAGCGCCTGGAACATCTGAATCTGGAGCGCGGTGTTGGAGACGTGATCCTCGCCACGCACCACCTGGGTCACGCCCATGTCGATATCGTCGATCACCGAGGGCAGCATATAGAGCCATGTCCCATCGGCGCGGCGGATGATGGGATCGCTCATCGTTGCGGGGTCGAAGCGCTGGGGCCCGCGCACCGCATCGTCCCATTCGATCGGCGCGCCGTGATCCAGCTTGAACCGCCAGTGCGGGCGAACGCCTTCGCTCTCCAGCTTGGTACGGTCCTCCTCGGTCAACGACAGCGCGGCGCGGTCGTACACCGGCGGCAGGCCGCGCCCGAGCTGGATCTTGCGCTTCAGGTCCAGTTCCTGCGCGCTCTCATAGGCGGGGTACACATGGCCGCCCGCAACCAGCTCGGCGAAGCGCGCCTCGTACAGAGTGAAACGCTGCGACTGGCGTACCTCGGCATCGGGGATCAGCCCCAGCCAGGCCAAATCCGCCCGGATCGCATCCACATAGCGTTCCTCGCTGCGCTCGGCATCGGTATCGTCGATGCGCAGCAGGAAACGCCCGCCAGCCTTTTGCGCATACATCCAGTTGTGCAGCGCGGTGCGGATATTGCCGACATGCAGCCGCCCGGTGGGCGAGGGAGCGAAACGGGTCACGGTCATGAGCGCCGCCATAATCGGGGAATCACCTTTGCGCTATTGTGACAGCGCGATTAAAGGGGCCGCGACTACGGGCTGTCTGCGGGGACGGGGTACGACCATGAAATTGATGACCGGCAATTCCAATCTGCCGCTGGCGAAGGCGGTTTCCTCCTATCTGGAGGTGCCGTTGACGGAGGCACTGGTGCGCCGCTTCGCCGATGAGGAAATCTTCGTCGAGATCCAGGAAAACGTCCGCGGCGAGGACGTGTTCGTGATCCAATCGACCGGCTATCCGGTCAACGACAACCTCATGGAACTGCTCATCATGATCGACGCGCTGAAGCGCGCGTCGGCGCGGCGCATCACGGCGGTGATTCCCTATTTCGGCTATGCGCGCCAGGATCGGAAGCCCGGCCCCCGCACGCCGATCTCGGCCAAGCTGGTCGCCAACCTGATCACCGTCGCGGGCGCCGACCGCGTCCTGTCGGTCGATCTCCATGCCGGTCAGATTCAGGGATTCTTCGATATCCCGACCGACAATCTCTATGCCGCGCCGGTCATGTCGGCGGACATTCTGGCGCGCTTCAAGAACGACAACCTCATGGTCGTCTCGCCCGACGTCGGCGGCGTGGTCCGTGCCCGCCAGCTTGCCAAGCGGCTGAACAACGCGCCGCTCGCCATCGTCGACAAGCGCCGCGAGCGCGCGGGCGAGTCGGAGGTGATGAACATCATCGGTGACGTGGAAGGGCGCTTCTGCATCCTGATCGACGATATCGTCGACTCGGCGGGCACGCTGTGCAACGCGGCCGCCGCTTTGCGCCAGGCGGGGGCGGAAGACGTCGTCGCCTATGTCACCCACGGCGTGCTGTCGGGTGGCGCGGTGGCGCGAGTCGATGGCTCGGAACTGCGCGAGCTGGTGATTACCGACTCGATCGGCAACCATGAGTCGATCAGCGGCACGGGCAAGATCCGCCACCTGCCGATTGCTCCGCTGCTGGGCGAAGCGATCAAGCGCATCGCGGATGAGACCAGCGTGTCGAGCCTGTTCGATTGATTTTTTTGGGGTAAGCCGCAGGCATCTCGCTCGTGGCCTATCCCCTACCCCAAACCCCTCCCCCCGGCCGGGAGGAGGGGTTTAGAAGAAGCGCTAGCCAGTCGAACTAAGCACGCCCCTCCCGCAGGCGAGTTTCAGGTCGGTCATGCCGCCGGCATGACCTAAACGATGCGGGGCATCGTTTACCTGAAACTGGGATGGGGGAGGGCTTCGCCACAAGCGAAACGCTTAAGGCTCACACTCCTCAGCGATTTCCCAGCGCGACGATATGCTCGAACACCGCCGGGTGGAGCGGCTTGGAGAATGCGCAGCCATATTTGAAGCGGTCACGCCAGGCGATCACCGCCTCCAGCGGGGCGAGGCCCGGCAGGGTCAGCCAGACGATCGTACCCGGCCACAGGGTGAAGCTGGTCTCGGCGCGAAAGCCCTCGGACGACAGGTCGACGACGTCGATCTCGAACCGGGTCTGGCCCTTGTCGCGCAGATGGGCGCGCATGCGCACCGCATGGCGCAGCGACCGGCGAAGGTCCTGGCCGGGAACGGGCTCGAAAGGCGGTGTGAAGACCGGTTTTTCCATGACGCTCCCCTCTTCGCTGAACAAGGTTACTTTTCCGTCAACAGGGCATCCTGACGCTCGGCCGCGACACGTTCGGACGCACCCGCAGGCCGCCGCACGCCCGCCCGTGCGCGCTTCTTCAGTTCCGCCTTCAGATCCTCGGGCCGAGGCGCGACCAGAAAGCCGAAGCTGACCGTGCCTTCCTTCGTCTCGACGACATGGTGCAGCCGGTGCGCCTGGATGATCCGCTTCATATAATCGGACTTGGGCAGATATCGGGTCGGAAGACGCTTATGGACGATGATGTCGTGAAAGCCGAAATAGATCGCGCCATAGGCCGCGATTCCCGCCCCGATCCAGGTGAAGCCCGGCCACCAGCCCAGTTGCACCCCGCCCAGGATCATCACGAAGGACGGGACCGCGAAGATGGCCGCATAGAGATCGTTCAATTCCCAGTTGCCGGTGCGCGGCCGGTGATGGCTCTCGTGCAGGAACCAGCCGGGGCCGTGCATGATCCACCGGTGGGCCGCATAGGCGAACCCCTCCATGAAGATCACGGTGCCGAGAAACAGAAGGATGCCGAAAGCCCAGTTCATCGGGTCATCATAACGCATTTGCGATAAATTTGCTTCCTATTCCGTCGGTCGCGTCAAGGGATCGCCCCGACCGCCCCTGAAAAGCATTTGCGATGCATTTGCATTAACGCCGTTTCGGGGTGGATTTGTCCGTCAGCCTGTGCTTTAGCCACACCCAATTTCCCTAGAACCACCCGAGAGGCGGAAGGCTAGCGCATGAACATCCACGAATATCAGGCCAAGGAATTGCTCGCCAAGTTCGGCGTGCCCGTCCCCGCCGGCTTCGCCGCGATGACCGTCGAGGAGGCCGTTGAGGCATCGTCCAAGCTCCCCGGCCCGCTCTACGTCGTCAAGGCGCAGATCCATGCGGGCGGCCGCGGCAAGGGCAAGTTCAAGGAACTCGGCCCCGACGCCAAGGGCGGCGTCCGCCTGGCCAAGACCGCCGAGGAAGTCCGCGCTGCCGCCACCGACATGCTGGGCAACACGCTGGTCACCATCCAGACCGGCGAAGCGGGCAAGCAGGTCAACCGCCTGTACGTGACCGACGGCGTCGACATCGCGAAGGAATTCTACCTCGCGCTGCTCGTCAACCGTGCGACCGGCCGTGTCTCGATGGTCGCCTCGACCGAAGGCGGCATGGACATCGAGACCGTGGCGCATGACACGCCCGAGAAGATCCACTCGATCGACATCGACACCGCGACCGGCTTCATGCCGCATCACGGCCGCGCCGTCGCCGCCGCGCTGGAGCTGACCGGCGACCTCGCCAAGCAGGCCGCCAATGTCGCGTCGAAGCTCTACGCCGCGTTCCTGGGCACCGATGCCGAGCAGATCGAGATCAACCCGCTCGCCGTCACCGAGGACGGCAAGCTGATGGTGCTCGACGCCAAGGTCGGCTTCGACGGCAACGCCATGTTCCGTCACAAGGACCTGATGGAACTGCGCGACACCACCGAAGAAGACGCGATGGAGCTGGAGGCGTCGAAGTACGACCTGGCGTACATCAAGCTCGACGGTGACATTGGCTGCATGGTCAACGGCGCCGGCCTCGCCATGGCGACGATGGACATCATCAAGCTGAACGGCATGTTCCCGGCCAACTTCCTCGACGTCGGCGGCGGCGCGAACAAGGAGAAGGTCACCGCGGCGTTCAAGATCATCCTGAGCGATCCCGCCGTGAAGGGCATCCTGGTCAACATCTTCGGCGGCATCATGCGCTGCGACATCATCGCCGACGGCATCGTCGCGGCGGCGAAGGAAGTGAACCTGCAGGTTCCGCTGGTCGTCCGCCTCGAGGGTACGAATGTCGAGAAGGGCAAGGAAATCCTCGCCAATTCGGGTCTCGCCATCGTCCCCGCCAACGATCTGGGCGATGCCGCCAAGAAGATCGTGGCCGAGGTTCAGAAGGTCGCCTAAACCGCACCTTCGGCCCTGACGGACCGATTATAAAGGGGCTCGGGCGGAAACGTCCGGGCCCCTTTCTCGTTGGTCGGGCGTAACTCTTGCGATGCGGTCGCAAGCCCGCCAAAGACGGCGGCATGATGGGCTATCCAGCCGGGAAGGAATCGCGATGAAGATCGTCGTGCCCGTGAAGCGGGTGTTGGATTATAACGTAAAGCCGCGCGTGAAGGCGGACGGGACGGGCGTCGATCTGGCGAACGTGAAGATGTCGATGAACCCGTTCGACGAGATCGCGGTGGAAGAGGCGATCCGGCTGAAGGAAAAGGGGGCGGCGACCGAGGTCGTCGTCGTCTCGATCGGTGAGCCCAAGGCAGCGGACACGCTGCGCACCGCGCTCGCCATGGGCGCGGACCGGGCGGTGCTAATCACCGCCGATCAGGCGCCCGAGCCGCTGGGCGTCGCCAAGCTGCTTGCCAAAGTGGTCGAGGAGGAACAGCCCGGCCTCGTCATCCTGGGCAAGCAGGCGATCGACGGCGACAACAACCAGACCGGCCAGATGCTGGCCGGGCTGCTCGGCTGGGCGCAGGGCACGTTCGCCTCGAAGGTCGAGATCGACGGCCAGACCGCCAACGTCACCCGCGAGGTCGATGGCGGGCTGGAGACGGTGGCACTGACGTTGCCCGCCATCGTCACCACCGACCTTCGCCTGAACGAGCCGCGCTATGCGTCTCTCCCCAACATCATGAAGGCCAAGTCCAAGCCGATGGCGACCAAGACCGCCGCCGACTACGGCGTCGACGTGTCGCCCCGCCTGACGATCACGCACGTCGCCGAACCCGGCAAGCGCCAGGCGGGCGTCAAGGTCGGCTCGGTCGACGAACTGGTCGAGAAACTCAAAGCACTGGGAGTGGCCAAGTGAAGACGCTGGTATGGGTCGAGCATGACGGCGGGTCCGTCAAGGATGCCACGCTGGCGACCGTCACGGCGGCGGCCAAGCTGGGCGAGGTCCACCTGATCGTCGCGGGTCAGGGTGTGGACGGTGTCGCGCAGGCGGCCGCGAAGATCGCGGGCGTGGGCAAGGTCCATATCGCCGACGACGCGGCCTACGCCAATGCGCTCGCCGAGAATGTCGCGCCGCTGATCGCGCAGTTGATGGGCCATCACGACGCCTTCCTCGCCCCCTCGACCACCACCGGCAAGAATATCGCGCCGCGCGTCGCCGCCCTCATCGACGTGATGCAGATTTCAGACATCCTGTCGGTCGAGGGTCCGGACAGCTTCACCCGGCCCATCTATGCGGGCAACGCGATCGCCACGGTCAAGACCAGCGACACTAAGCTCGTCCTGACCGTCCGCACCACCGCGTTCGAAAAGGCGGCGGCCGAGGGTGGGTCGGGCGAGGTCGAGGCGGTCGCCGCGACGGGCGACGCGGCCAAGTCCCGCTTCGTAGGCGCGGAAAAGGCCGAGAATGCGCGGCCCGAGCTGACCAGCGCCAAGATCATCGTCTCGGGCGGCCGTGCACTGGGGTCGGAGGATCAGTTCCATGCGCTGATCGACCCGCTCGCCGACAAGCTGGGCGCCGCCGTCGGCGCGAGCCGTGCGGCGGTCGATGCGGGCTATGCCCCCAACGACTATCAGGTCGGCCAGACCGGCAAGATCGTGGCGCCGGAAGTCTATGTCGCGGTCGGCATTTCGGGCGCGATCCAGCATCTGGCGGGGATGAAGGACTCCAAGATCATCGTCGCGATCAACAAGGACGAGGATGCACCGATCTTCCAGGTGGCCGATATCGGCCTGGTCGGCGACCTCTTCACCGTCGTGCCGGAACTGACCAGCAAGGTCTGATAGAGGTGGGGAGCTTGCCGCCTGGGCCATCCCTGGCGGCATGCTCCCCCTCCACCACCGCTTCGCGGTGGTCCTCCCCGTGAAGGGGAAATTTCAGCGGATCCGATACAGCCTCAGCGGCGATCCCTTGGGCAGCGGCAGCGGGGTCAGCCAGTTCGGCGTCCAGCCGCGCGCCATCCGGTCGTAGAAGCCGCCCGGCGCGCGTGCGCGGTAGTTGGTCGACTCGGCCATGTCCGGGCAGATCAGCAGCAACGTCGCACCATGCCGCTTCATGATCGCACGCGCCTGCGCCTCGCTGCCCTGAAAGGCGTGTTGTACGTCCAGGATCGCATCGCCATTGCGGTGATAGGGTCCTGCGATCGCGTCATGATGCGTCGTCACGATCAACCGTGGCCCCAGATCGACGAAGGTGAACACCGTCGCTCGGGGATAGGCATTCACCCGCGTCAGCACCGAGGTGCGCACGCACTGCCCGGTCGCACGGTTGACCCGGTTCGCATAAGCGCTCGGCTGGGTCGCGGGCAGATAGGTGACGATCCAGCTCGCCGCGATCCCCGTCGGCACCAGCACCGCCAGCACGATGGCTGGCACCCGCAGCAGGGGCGAGCGCAGCCGCGTCAGCCAGGGCAGGACCATCCAGAGCAACGCCGCGATGCCCGGAATCGCCAGCATCTGCGCCGCCGGCGCCGCGCGCGCCTGCCACAACAGCATCAGGCAGGCGAAGGTCGTGAACAGCGCCACCGCGGTCCAGCCGATCGTCCGCCGCCGCCAGGCCGCGACGATCGCCCCGATCATCCCGATCACCGGCATGATCGCCATGGGCAGCGCGACGCGAAGCGGGTGCTTGTAGATCGGCTTGGCCTCGCGGACATTGTTCAGCCAGTTGCGCTGCAACTCGGGACTGACCTGTTCGGGGCGGGTCAGGCATTGCGGGAACAGGCTGGCGAAACCGCCCGCGATCACCGCACCTGCGACCACCGCCAGACCCAGCCGCGCGCCGCGCGACGCCGGATTGATCCGCGCCAGCACGAACAGCAACGCCCCCGCCGCGACCGTCACCGACAACCAGACCGGGGTCAGCGCGTCGCAGCGCATCGCGTAATTGGCGTTGGAGGCAAAGGCGGCGAACCCCGCCGCACTCCCGCCGCCCAGGGTCAGCGCATAGACGGCCAGCCGGTCGGCCTCCGCCCGGTCCCACACCCAGCGCAAAGTCAGGATCGCGCCCGCCATTGCGGCATAGGGCAGCATCTCCAGCCCGATCGCCAGCGACACCGCGCTCGCCAGGCCGACCAGCGCGCCGCCGCGCCGTGCCGCCGGATCGCACAGACCCGCGACCGTGACCGCCAGCATTGCCAGCTGCCACCCGTGATGGTCGATGCGCATCGGCATATACATCAGCAGCGTCGCATGGGCGCACAGCAGCAGCGCCAGGCCCAGCGGCCATGTCAGCACCCCGATCAGGCGGCGCAGCGTCACCGCCAGCGCGGTCATGGTGATCGACAGCGGGATCAGCGGCGCCAGGCCGCAGGCGAGCCGCTCGGCCCAGGCGGGGGTGGTGAACAGGCGGAAGAACAGGATCAGCCCGGCGATCGGCAGGTCGACGATGCGGCTCCAATGGATGTCGAAGCCGACCGGCGGGTTCATCCGATACTGGCGCAGATCATACCAGTCCTGCCCCGCCATCCAGGCCCGCACCTGCATCAGCCGCATATTGTCGTCGGTGTCGCCCAGCGACCACCAGCGTATCTGGCCCCAGCGGTCGTACATGTACCAGGCGGCGATCGCGGCCCACGCCACCAGCACCCACCGTTGCCAGTTGCGGTCGATCTCACGCTGCAGACGTTCCAAAGACGCTTCCCTCATACCCGCCCGCAGCCTAAGGCGCGGGGACATGGGTTCCGCTCTATCGCGGGCGGCGCAAAGGGCAAGGTTGGGGGCAAGGTCGGGAGTATGGCGACTCTTCAGCACCAGATCGATCGATGGCGGTCCAGCGGCATGCTGGGCCAGATCATCCGCTTCGGTATCGCGGGGGGCGTGTCGACGGTCGTCTATTCGGCGGTCTATCTGCCGCTGACCTATTGGGTCCTGCCGCATGACAAGGCCGTGCTGGCGGTGCCGCCCGCCTTTCTGGTCGCGGTGATCGTCGGCTTCTTCCTGCACAGTGCGTGGAGTTTTCGCGGGCACGGCACCCGCGACTCCAGCGGCCGGCAGCATCTGAAATTCCTGGTGGTGCAGGGCTTCGGCCTTGCGCTGAACGCGCTCTTCACCTGGATCGCGACCGGGCTATTGCATCAACAACCCTGGGTCGCGCTGATCCCGGTGGTCACGATCACGCCGATCGCGACCTTCGCGCTCAACCGCCAATGGGTCTTCGGATAAGTTCATGGACCGTATCGTTTACGACCGCATGGCCGCGCATGATTCCACCCATTGGTGGTATCGCGCGCGCCGCGACATCCTGGCGGACTATCTGACCCGCTATGGCAAGCTGCCCGCCGAGGCGCGCATTCTGGAAATCGGCTGCGGCACCGGGCACAACCTTCCGATGCTGGCGAGCTTCGGCTCGGTCGACGCGATCGAGATCGACCCCGCCGCGCGCGAGATCGCATCCGCCCGGCTGGGCAAGCCGGTCCAGGCCGCGCCGCTCCCCGAACTGCCGGGGATCGAGCGGGGCGCGTACGACCTGATCGCGGTGCTCGATGTGGTCGAGCATATCGAGGACGATGTCGCCGCGCTTGCCGCGATGAAGTCCTGCCTGAAGCCGGGCGGCAAGATCCTGATCGCGGTCCCTGCGCATCAGTGGATGTGGTCGGCGCACGACGTGGTGAACCATCATCATCGCCGCTATTCCAAGGGGACGCTGGTGTCGGCGATCGAGAAGGCGGGGCTGAAACCCCGCAAGCTCGGCTATTTCAACTCGCTGCTCTTCCCGCTGGCGGCGGCCGCGCGGATCGCGGGACGGATCACGGGGCGCGACGACAGCGACGATTCGCCCCCGCCCGCGCCGCTCAACAAGGCGTTCGAGGCGATCTTCCGGCTGGAGCGGCATCTGGTCGGGCGTGTGCCGTTGACGCCGGGGGTGTCGATCGTGACCTTGGCGGAGCCGGTTTGAGGCTGGCGTGGGGGCGTGGCCTTCGACTTCGTTCAGGCTGAACGGAGTGAGGTGCTATTGGCCGCACAGCTCAACCCCCGTTCCGCCTGAGCGAAGTCGAAGGCCACCGGAATCCCTCGCAAATATGGTTTCACTCACCGTCCATCCCTTTTAGGGAAGTCCCCATGCTGGACTTTCATCGCGCCGATCTGGCCCGACTGGCTGCGCGGGACCGGTTGCGGGGGCTGGCTCCGATGGCGGGCAGGGACTTCGCCTCCAACGACTATCTGGGGCTGGCGAGCCACCCCCGCCTTGCCGCCGCCATCGCGGACGCGGTGGCAGAGGGCGTCCCCGTCGGTTCGGGCGGCTCGCGGCTGTTGCGCGGCAACCACCCGGAGCATGAGGCGCTGGAGGCCGAAGCCGCCGCATTCTTCGGGGCGGAGGCGAGCCTGTATTTCTCGTCGGGCTATACCGCCAATGCGACGCTCCTGGCGACGCTGCCCCAGCGTGGCGACCTGATCGTCCATGACGCGCTCGTCCATGCCAGCATGCATGAGGGGATGAAGCTGTCGCGGGCGCAGTCCGTGGCGGCGGCGCATAACGACCCGGCGGCGTTCGAGGATGCGATCCGGGCCTGGCGCACCCAAGGCGGCAAGGGCACCGCCTGGATCGCGGTCGAAAGCCTCTATTCGATGGACGGCGACACCGCGCCGCTCGCCGAACTGATGGCGGTGGCCGAGCGGCACGACGCGATGCTGATCGTGGACGAGGCGCATGCCACCGGCGTCTTCGGCGAGCGGGGGCAGGGGCTCGCCACGCCCGGCGAGCGGGTCGTCACCCTCCACACCTGCGGCAAGGCACTGGGGTGCGAGGGCGCGCTGGTCGCGGGGCCCGCCATCGTGCGCGACTATCTGGTCAATCGCGGGCGGGGTTTCATTTTCTCAACCGCGCCGTCCCCCCTCATGGCGCGCGGGGTGCGCGAGGCCTTGCGCATCCTCGCCGACGAGCCCGAACGGCGGACCACGCTCCATGAGCGGATCGCGCTGGCGGGAGAGTGTCTGGCGAAACAGGGCGCGCTGGCGAACGGCACGCCGATCATGCCGCTGATCCTGCACGATAATGGCCGCACCATGCGCGCGGCCGAGGCGTTGCAGGTGCGCGGCTTCGACATTCGCGGCATCCGGCCGCCGACCGTGCCGGTGGGCGCGGCGCGGCTGCGGCTGTCGGTCACCCTCAATGTCGAGGCGGCGGACATCCTCGCCCTCGACCAGGCACTGAACGAGGTTCTGGCATGAGCGCGATCATCGTCACCGGCACCGATACCGAAATCGGCAAGACCGTTTTCTCCGCCGCACTGACCGGCGCGCTGGGGGCCAGCTATTGGAAGCCGGTGCAGGCGGGCACCGACGAGGAGGGGCATGGCGATGCCGAGACGGTGGCACGCCTGAGCGGCCGCCCGGTCCTCCCCTCCGCCTATCGGTTGAAGATCCCTTGCTCGCCGCACCGTGCGGCCGAGATCGACGGGGTGGAGATCGCGATGGACCGGCTGGCCCTGCCGCCGATCGATGGCGCGCTGGTCGCCGAGGGGGCGGGCGGGGTGCTGGTGCCCGTCACCCGCCAGTTGCTGTTCGCCGACCTGTTCGCCCATTGGGGCCGCCCGGTGGTGCTGGTCGCGCGGACCGGGCTGGGCACGATCAACCACAGCCTGTTGTCGATCGAGGCGCTGCAGTCGCGCGGGGTGCCGATCCTGGGCGTCGCATTCGTCGGCGAGGGTGTCGAGGACAGCGAGGCGACCATTGCCGCGATCGGCGGGGTGAAGCGGCTTGGCCGTCTGCCGCGTCTGGCGACGCTCAACCGCGAGACACTGGCCGAAGCATTTGCCGCGAACTTCGACATCGGGGATTTTCGATGACCTCGCCGGTCTGGCATCCCTTTACCCAGCACGGCCTGGGCGAACCGATCCCCAGGGTCGCCACCGCCAACGGCGCGGTGCTGACCACGGTGGACGGGCGCGAAGTGATCGACGCCATTTCCAGCTGGTGGGTGACGACGCACGGCCATAACCATCCGCGCATCAGCGCCGCCATCGCGGAACAGGCGGGCAAGCTCGACCAGATCATCTTCGCGGGCTGGACGCATGAACCCGCCGAGGAAGTCGCCGCCGAACTGGTGCGGATCACCCCGCCCGAACTGACGCGGGTGTTCTTCTCGGACTCCGGTTCGACGGCGGTCGAGGTCGCGCTGAAGATGGCGCTGGGATACTGGCTCCACCGGGGCGAGCCGCGTCACCGCATCCTCGTCCTCGAACACAGCTATCATGGTGACACGATCGGCGCGATGTCGGTCGGCGCGCGCGGCGTGTACAACCGCGCCTATGCGCCGCTGCTCTTCGATGTCGGCACCATTCCCTTTCCCAGCGATGCACAGGCCACGCTCGACGCGCTGGAGGCGGAGTGCCGGGCGGGCGCGGCGGCGTTCATCGTCGAGCCTTTGGTGCTCGGTGCGGGCGGCATGCTCCTGTACACGCCGGAGACGCTGGCCGCGATGCGCGACATTTGCGCAGCACACGGCGTCTTGTTCATCGCCGACGAGATCATGACCGGCTGGGGCCGCACCGGCACGTTGCTGGCCTGCGAGCAGGCGGAGGTGGTGCCCGACATTCTCTGCCTGTCCAAGGGGCTGACCGGCGGCGCGGTGCCGCTGGCGGTGACGCTGGCGATCGAGCCGATCTTCCAGGCGCATTGGTCGGAGACCGACCGGTCGAAACAGTTCTTCCACTCGTCCAGCTATACCGCCAACCCCATCGCCTGCGCGGCGGCGGCGGCCAATCTGGCGATCTGGCGTGACGAGCCGGTGCAGGCACGGATCGATGCTCTGGCGGCGGCGCAATCGCGGCATCTGGCAACGGTGGCAAGCGAAGCGTCGGTCCACAGCCCCCGCCAACTTGGTACGATCGCCGCATTCGAGCTGGGCGCGGGGCAGGATTACCTGTCCGACCTGGCGCCCCGACTGCTGACCCATTTTCGCGAGCGTGATCTGCTCGTCCGGCCGATGGGCAACACCATCTATGTCATGCCGCCCTACTCCATCACACCGGAACAGCTCGGTACAGTCTGGACCGGCATCTGCGAAGCGATCGACCGTTTCGGGAGTTAAACCTCGTTCCTCCCCTGCAAGGGGAGGTGTCGCGCGAAGCGTGACGGAGGGGTGTTCCCCTCTCGATAGCACGACACCCCTCCGTCAGGGCTGACGCCCTGCCACCTCCCCTTACAGGGGAGGAATATCGGGTGCGCCCTTTGACTTTAGGGCTTTTCATTTGCTTTATCCCGCGACGATTCAAAAGGAGCAGGCATGAGCGTGGCGGCGGCAAGAGCGATGGGGGCTCTGGCATCAGTGACGGCGCTGGTCTGGGGCATGGCCGCTGCGGCGCAGACGGCTCCGGCACAGAATCAGCCGCCCGCCACGCCGCCCGCCACGCCTTTGGGTCCGATCAACGCCGATCTGCCGCCCGGTGGCGATTCCTACGCCCGTGCCATCGTCACGTCGCCGGTCACCGCGCCCAACTGGACTCTGTCCGCCTGGGTCCAGCCGCGCAGCGTGATGGGCAAGGGTACGACGATGCTGATCGGCGGCTTCGGCAGCCCTACCGGGGGGCCGCGCCGCTATCTGGCGCTGGTCGACGGCCAGCCCGCGCTCGTCACCGAGGCGGGGGTGGTCCAGGGCGGCGGCGATGCCGACCGCAACAAATGGACCTATATCGCCGCCAGCTATGACGGAAAGATCGTCCGGCTGTTCGTGAACGGTCGGCAGGTGGTGCAGCGCGGCCTGTCGCTGGAGCCCGTGACCGGTGTCGCGACGCTGGCGCCGCGCAGCTATCAGCCCGTCTTTGCGGGCAAGGTCGTCGATTTCCGCATGGTGCGCGAGGCGGTCGATCCGCTGACCATCCGCGTCGCCGCCCGGCGCGCGCCCGATCCGGCGAAGATCGCGCTCCAGACCGGCAGCCCCAGCTGGCCCTATCAGACCCGGCAGATGCAGGGACAGACGGGGCCGCAGGACGCCTGGACCCTGCCCCAGTCCAGGGCGCCGATCCCGACCGGCGGCACGGCCAAGCCCGAACCCAAGACCCCCGCGCTCGTCTCGACCGCCACCGGCCAATGGGCGGTGAATGGCTGGCGGCTGATCGAGGCGGCCAAGGTCGGCCCCGGCGGCGCGGACCTGTCGCAGGGCAATTTCGACGCGAGCAAATGGTATGCCGCGACCGTGCCGGGCACCGTGCTGACGACGCTGGTCGATCGCGGCGTCTATCCCGATCCGGCGGTCGGGCTGAACAACCTGTCGATCCCCGAGACGCTGGCGCGACAGGATTACTGGTATCGCACCGAGTTCGACACGCCCGCCGAGGCCGCGGGGCGGACGATGTGGCTGACCTTCAACGGGGTGAACTATTCGGCCGAGGTCTGGGTCAATGGCCGGATGGCGGGGACGATGAAGGGCGCCTTCATCCGTGGCCGCTTCCCCGTGACGCTGGCCGCCGGGCGCAATGCCATCGCGGTGCGGGTGTCGCCGCCGCCGCATCCCGGCCTCGCGCATGAGGAATCGATGACGGCGGGCGTGGGCGAGAATGGCGGTGTCCAGATGCTCGACGGCCCGACCTTCGTCGCGACCGAGGGCTGGGACTGGATCCCCTCGGTCCGCGACCGCAATACCGGGCTGTGGCAGGGCGTGACGCTGGCCGCCACCGGCCCGGCGGTGATCGGCGACCCGCAGGTGGTGACGACCCTGCCCAAGCCCGACAATTCGGTCGCCGATGTCGAGATCGCGGTGCCCGTCACCAATAACGGCCAGACGCCGGTGACGACGACGGTGCGCGCGGTGTTCGACGATGTGGTGGTCGAAAAGCCGGTAACGGTCGCGCCGGGCCAGACGATCCGCGCCGTCCTGTCGCCCAGCGAATTCCCGCAGCTGTCGGTCAGGAATCCGCGCCTGTGGTGGCCCAATGGCTATGGCGACCCGGCGCTGCACGATCTGGCGCTGACGGCGGCGGTCGATGGCGCGCTGTCCGACTCCAAGGGCCTGCGCTTCGGGATGCGGCAGGTGACCTATGACCTGTCGCTGTTCGACGGTGACGGCGATCTGGAGCGGGTGACGCTGGACCTCAACCGGGTGCGTGGCGGACCGAAGGTGGTGGACACCAGCCATGCGGGCATCCGCAAGACGGGCAATGGCTGGGCGATGAGCTTCATGCCCGGCGGCGACCAGTCGGCGGCGGTTGCCAAGGTCACCGACGATCCCCGCCTCGCCCCCTATATGACCTTGCGGGTCAACGGCGTGCGGATCGCGGCGCGCGGCGGCAATATCGGCATGGACGATTTCATGAAGCGCGTCGACCGCGCGCATCTGGAGCCGTTCTTCCGCCTGCACCGCGACGCGCATCTCAACATCGTGCGCAACTGGGTGGGGCAGAATACCGAGGAGAGCTTCTTCGACCTGGCCGACGAATATGGCCTGATGGTCCTGTCCGACTTCTGGGAGTCGACCCAGGATTACAATATGGAGGCCGAGGACCCGCAGCTGTTCCTCGCCAATGCGGCCGACGTGGTGCGCCGCTATCGCAACCACCCCTCGATCGTCGCCTGGTTCGGCCGCAACGAAGGCGTGCCGCAGCCGATCCTGAATAGCGGGCTCGACACCCTGCTGCGCACCGAGGACGGGACGCGGCTCTATATGCCCTCGTCCAACGCGGTGAACCTCCAGGGCTCCGGCCCCTATAACTGGCGGCCGCCGGTCGAATATTTCACCACCCATGCCAAGGGCTTTTCGGTCGAGGTCGGCACGCCCTCGCTGCCGACGCTGGAATCATGGAAGCGGACCATCCCGGCCGAGGCGGATCGCTGGCCGATCGGCGATGTCTGGGCCTATCATGACTGGCACCAGACCGGGAACGGCGCGGTGAAGACCTATATGGACGTGCTCGAACGCCGCTTCGGCCCCGCCACCGGGCTGGAGGATTTCGAGCGCAAGGCGCAGATGATGGAGTATGAATCCTATCGCGCCATCTTCGAGGGGATGAATGCCGGGCTCTGGACCGAGAATTCGGGGCGGATGCTGTGGATGACCCAGCCCGCCTGGCCGTCCTCGGCCTGGCAGATCTTCTCGTCCGACTATGACACGCACGCTGCTTTCTACGGCGTGAAGAAGGCCGCCGAGCCGATCCATGTCCAGATGAACCTGCCCGACCACCGCGTCGTGTTGGTCAACAACACCCGCGACGCGCTGAAGGGCGTGCAGGTGCGCGCGAAGGTCGTCGGGCTGGATGGCCGGACCGAGAGCGAGCAGGAGGCGAAGATCGTCGCGGGTGCCGAGGGGGTCACGCCAGCGCTGAACCTCGACCTGGCACCCGCGATGAAGCGCGGGCCGGTGCTGGTCCGGCTGGAGGCGAGCGATGCGGGCGGGCAGCTGCTGTCGACCAACAGCTATTGGGAAGCGGCGGACGATGCGGGCTATCGCGCGCTGACCGCCATGGCCGCCGCCCCCGTCACCGCGACCGCGACGACGCAAGCGCAAGGCGAGGAGACGCTCGCCAGCGTCACCCTGACCAATGGCGGCACCGTTCCTGCGATCGAGACCAAGCTGACCGTGATGAATGCCGACGGCACCCAGGTCCTGCCCGCCTATTTCAGCGACAATTACGTCACCCTGATGCCCGGAGAGACCCGCGTGATCGAGATTCGCTACCCCACGGCCAAGGCGGACAAGCCGATGGTGAATGTGCGCGGCTGGAACGTCACCGCGACCGCCACGGACCTGCGCCCGTGAGCCGGGTGATCCTGACCGCGCTCGCTGCGCTGACCCTCGCTGCGCCCGCCGCCGCGCAGACCGCGGCGAAGGAAACGGATGCACAGCGCTGGACCCGCGAATGGGAGGAGCGGTTGCACAACGACTTCGCCTATCTGGCGCGCTACCGTAGTGACAATGCCAAGCTGCCTGCGCCGGTGGCGGGGCAGCCGCGCATCGTCTTCATGGGCGATTCGATCACTGAGGGCTGGGTCGGCAAGATGCCGCAATTCTTCACCCCCGGTCGGATCGGACGCGGGATCAGCGGGCAGACGACCTCGCAGATGCTGCTCCGCTTCCGTCAGGACGTGATCGACCTGCATCCGGCGGTGGTGCAGATCATGGCGGGCACCAACGATATTGCGGGCAATACCGGCCCGACGACCGACGCGCAGGTTCAGGGCAATATCATGTCGATGGTCGAGCTGGCCCAGGCCAACGGCATCCGCGTGATCCTGGCCTCGATCCCGCCCGCCGATCATTTCGAGTGGAAGCCGGGCCTGGCCACCGCACCGCGCATCGCGACGCTGAATGCCTGGTTGAAGACCTATGCCAAGCAGATCGGCGCGACCTATGCCGATTACTGGTCGGTCCTGCATGTCGGGGACGCGCTGAACCCGGCCTATGGCACCGACGGGGTGCATCCCAATGCGCAGGGCTATGCCGTCATGGCGCCGGTCGCCGATGCCGCGATCAAGCAGGCCCTGGCGAAACCTCAGCCGCGCAGGATGCGGTAATTCAACCGCGCGGTCGCGATCGGCTTTTCGCGGTCCTCCTGCCAGGCGGTCACTTCGACATTGGCGGTCCGCTGGCCGAGGCGCAGGATGGTGCCGACCGCGCGGGTCGGATGGTCGCGACCGGTACGCAAATAATCGGTCGTGACCGTCACCGGCTTGATCCGCGTCGACCCCTCGTTCGACAGGCGGTGGGTCAGCGCGGCGATGCCCGCCACCTCCAGCAGCCCGGCGATCGCGCCGCCCTGTAACAGGCCGGGCCAGCCCATCACATGCTCGCCGAACGGCATGATCAGCTGCGGCAGGCCGTCGACCCATTCGATCGAACAGCCCAGCCATTCCGCATAAGGGGGCAGCACCATCGCCTGCCCGATGCCGGTGCGCGGCGCGCTCATGCGGTCATGCCGATAAAGGTGCCCGCGACATGCGCGACCGGATCGTCGGGGTCGCCGTCATGCGCGATGCCCCGGACAAAGGCGATGCTGCGGGTCAGGCGATAGCATTCTCCGCGCCCGATCACGGTGCGTTCGGGGACGGCGGGGCGAAGATAATCGACCCGCAGGTCCAGCGTCACATGCGGCTCGAACGCGCCGCGCTTCAGCCAGACGGCGACGCTGGTCGCCATGTCCATCATCGCGACGATCGGCCCGGAGGCGATGACGCCGCTGGTCGGATCGCCGATCAGCCGTGCGTCGTAGGGCAGCGCCAGCTCCGCCCAGTCTTCCCCGTGCGCGCGGTACGCGATGCCCAGATGCTGGCCATGCCCGCCGCCCAGGCCGCCCATCGCGACGAAGCGTTCCATGTCGAACCCCATGATGCGATGCTCTACACGAGCCACGCGCTGGCGCAAAAGGAGAGAGATATGGACGGCCGGGTGACGATCGCGGTGACGGACGGCGTGGCCGATGTGCGTCTGGCGCGCGGGGAAAAGCTGAACGCCATCGACCGAGCGATGTTCGAGGCGCTGGCCGGGGCGATCGACGCGCTGTCGTCGCGGGCCGACCTGCGCGCGGTGGTGCTGTCGGGCGAGGGGGAGGGGTTCTGCTCCGGCCTCGACATGGCGGCGATGGCGGGCGGCGAGCTGGCGGGGCTGGACCTGGCGGCGCGGACCCATGGCCCGGCCAATCTGGTGCAGCAGGTCGCGTGGGGCTGGCGGACGCTGCCGGTGCCGGTGATTGCGGCGGTTCACGGCGTGGTGTTCGGCGGCGCGACCCAGATCATGGGCGGCGCGGACATCCGTCTCGCGCATCCCGCCACCCGTTTCGCGATTCGGGAGGTGCATTGGGGTATCGTCCCCGACATGGGCGGCTTCGCGCTATGGGACGGGGTGCGCCAGGATGTGCTTCGCGAATGGGTCTATACCGCGCGCGAATTCGACGCGGCCGAAGCGGTGGCGGCGGGGTTCGTGACGCGGCTGGCGGAGGACCCGCGCGCCGAGGCGCTGGCGCTGGCGCGGAAGATCGCCGGGCGAAGCCCCGATGCGGTCCGCAGCGCCAAACGGTTGTTCGGTGCGATGGGAAGCGAACCGGCGGCGATGCTGGCGATGGAGAGCGCCGAGCAGCTGGCGCTGATGCAGGGGGCAAACCACCGGGAAGCGGTGCGCGCGAATATGGAGCGTCGCTCGCCCAAATTCCGTGACGTTTGAGGGGGCTTCTCGCCCTCCCGCTACGATAGCCCCTCCCGCAGGCGGGAGGGGTTGGGGAGGGCGAGGTGTCTCACAGAGACGGTCTCCCGTGGCTTTCCCTCCCCCATCCCCTCTCGCTTGCGGGAGGGGCGTGCCGGTGGCGGATGAATCGCTCAAACAGAAAAGGGGGAGCCTCTTGCGAGACTCCCCCCTTCATCCGACTCGCGAAAATTACTCCGCAGTCGCCTTCAAAATCTTGCCCGGATTGCGGGGCGGCTCGCCCTTCGGCAGCGCGTCGACATGCTCCATGCCGCTCTCGACCTGGCCCCAGACGGTGTACTGGCGGTCGAGGAAGCGGGCGTCGTCGAAGCAGATGAAGAACTGCGAATTGGCCGAGTTCGGATCGTTGGTCCGCGCCATCGAGCAGGTGCCGCGCACATGCGGCTCGGCGTTGAACTCCTGCTTCAGATTGGGCTTGTCCGAACCCGACATGCCGGTGCCGGTGGGGTCGCCGCCCTGCGCCATGAAGCCGGGGATCACGCGGTGGAACACGACGCCGTCGTAAAAGCCTTCATTGGCGAGGCCGCCGATGCGCGCGACATGCTCGGGCGCCAGGTCGGGGCGCAGCGTGATCACGACATCGCCGCTCTCGAGCGTCAGGGTCAGCTTGGAAAAAGTCTCGGCCATAAGGGGTCTTCCTTGGTTGATGCCCCGCAGGTAGGCATTCCCGTGCCCGCTGGCAAATGCCGCCGTCGCAGTTTAGAGGCGTGACACAGCGTTCATGATCGATCGAGGGAGGCCGAGATCAGCGACACCGAACTCCCCGAACTCGAAACCGAGACGCGCCTTCCGGAAAATCTGGCGCCCGAAACCCAGCTGGACGAAGACGACCGGCTGAAGCCCGAATATGTGACGGCCGTGCTCGACGCGCTGGAGGCGGGCGACGACGAGGGCGCGCGCGCGCTGGTCGAGCCGCTCCACCCCGCCGACATCGCCGACCTGTTCGAGCTGGTCGGGGACGAGGAACGCGTCAATCTGGCGCGCGCGGTCGCGGACCTGCTGAACGGCGACGTCTTCGCCGAGATGAACGACTATGTGCGCGAGCAGCTGATCCAGGCGCTCGAACCGCATGAAGTCGCCGATATCGCCTCGGAACTCGACACCGACGACGCGGTCGCCATCATCGAGGACATGGACGAGGACGAGCAGCGCGCGGTCTTGCGCGCGCTCGACCCCGACGACCGCGCCGCGATCGAGGAAGCCTTGTCCTTCCCCGAGGAGTCCGCCGGCCGCCTGATGCAGCGCGAGCTGATCGCGGTGCCCGAACATTGGACGGTGGCCGAGACGATCCAGTTCCTGCGCGACGACGAGGAACTGACCACCGATTTCTGGGAAATCTTCGTCGTCGATCCGGGCCACCGCCCGATCGGCACCTGCCAGCTCTCCTGGATCCTGCGCGCGCCGGGGCAGATCGTGATCGGCGACGTGATGAAGCGCGAACAGACGCTGATCCCGGTCGACATGGACCAGGAAGAAGTCGCGCTGCGCTTCCAGAAATATGCGCTGATCTCGGCCGCGGTGGTCGATGGCAGCGGGCGGCTGGTCGGCATGATCACCGTCGACGATATCGTCCACATCATCCAGCAGGAGGCGGGCGAGGACGTGCTGCGCCTGTCGGGCGCGGGCGAGGGCGACATCAACGAGCCGATCCTGGACAGCTACAAGAGCCGCGTCCGCTGGCTGCTCGCCAACCTGATCACCGCGATGGTCGCCTCTTCGGTGATCGCCGCGTTCGAGGGGACGATCGCGCGGATGGTGGCGCTCGCCACGCTGATGCCGATCGTCGCGGGCGTCGGCGGCAATGCGGGCACGCAGACGCTGGCGGTGACGGTGCGCGCGCTGGCGACCAACCAGCTGACCCGGTCCAACACCGCGCGTGCGATCATGCGCGAGATTCGCGTGGCGATGATGAACGGCGTGACCGTCGCGGCGGTGATCGGGGTGGGGGTGAGCCTGGTCTTCGGCAACCCTGCGCTGGGCATGGTGATCGCGGTGGCGATGATGACCAATATCCTGGTCGCGGGGCTGGCGGGCGTGCTGGTGCCGGTGACGCTCGATCGCTTCGATGCCGATCCTGCGGTCGCGTCCTCGGTGTTCGTGACGATGACGACCGATTCGATCGGATTCCTGGCGTTTCTGGGCCTGGCCACGGCGGCGGGCCTGACCGGCTAAGCTATTCCTCCCCTTACAGGGGAGGAATTAATGATCGTGATCATGCCCGTGCCCGTGCGGCACGTTGCGCAGCGCCTCCAGCACCTCGTCGGTGCGCGCGGGGTCGCCGATCGCCAGCACATGGCCCGCGCTGTCGGCGGTCAGCGGGTCGCCGTTCCAGTCGCACATCCGCCCGCCCGCGCCCTCGACCACCGGGACCAGCGCGGCGAAGTCGTGCAGCTTCAGCCCCGATTCGCACACCAGATCGATATGGCCGCTCGCCAGCAGGCCGTAATTGTAACAGTCGCCGCCATAGACCGGCCCCTGGCGCGGCGACTGGCCGCTGACCGCGGCGACCAGCGCCATGAAATGCGGCACGTCTTCGTCGTCGAACAGATGCGGGCTGGTCGTCGCGATGGTCGCGCCGTCGAGGTCGCGACAGGCGCGGGTGCGCGTCGGCTGCCCGTTGAACAGGGTCGGCCGCCCCGCCACGCCCAGCCAGCGCTCGCGCGCGATCGGCTGGTCGATGATGCCCAGCACCGGCCAGCCATTGTCGACCAGCGCGATCAGCGTGCCGAAGATCGGCCGCCCGACGGTGAAGCTGCGCGTGCCGTCGATGGGATCGAGCACCCATTGGCGCCCCGTCACGCCGTCCTTGACGCCATATTCCTCGCCATGAATGCCGTCCCCCGAACGCTCCGCCTCCAGGATGCGGCGCATCGCCGCCTCCGCCTCGCGATCGGCCAGCGTCACGGGCGAGCGGTCCTCCTTGATTTCCAGCCCCATTTCAGTGCGGAAATAGGGGCGGATGGCGGCTCCGGCAGCATCGGCAAGACGAAGGGCCAGCTTAATATCGTCGGCGTGTACGGACATATTAACCCGGATAGGATAGGACTGCGCGATCAGCAATGGACGCCATGATCGCGACGGGATAGGCGTTAACTATCTTAATATAAGGAATGGAGCGATGAGGGCAGTATTGGGCGTTCTCCTGGCAATGGCAGCGGTACCGGCCGCAGCGGCCCTGCGTCCCGGTGCCCCGGCCCCCGACTTCACCACGCGCGGCGCGGTGGCGGGCAAGGTCTTCACGCTGCACCTCAAGGAACAGCTGCGCCACGGTCCGGTCGTCCTGTATTTCTTCCCCGCCGCCTTCACGAGTGGATGCAGCGCCGAAGCGCGCGCCTTTGCCGAGAAGATCGACGCCTTTCGCGCGGCCGGTGCGCGCGTGATCGGCATGTCGGCCGACCCGGTCGACAAGCTCGCCGCCTTTTCCAAGGCCGAATGCGCGGGCAAGTTCCCGGTCGCCAGCGCCGGTCCCGCGATCGTCAAGGGCTATGACGTCGCGCTCGGTCGTCAAATCGAGGGTCGCGATATCACCTCGCGCACCAGCTATGTCATCGGTCGTGATGGCCGCGTCGTCTTCGTCCATGACGACATGAACCCCTCCGAGCATGTCGCCACGACGCTGGCGGCGGTACGCGAACTGCAAAATCGTCGCTGACAGGCACGTGTCATGGGGCTTTACAGGGGATGGGGCGAAACGGCGGATGCGGAGCCGCGGCGAGCCATGACGACGCCTGCCAGTTTGTATGAGCGTATCGGCAAGTTTCTGGAGGATCACCGGCTTTCCCCCGATCCGGCGCATTACGCCTTTGTCCATGCGATCCTGACCAATCCCAAAGGCAGCCTGGCGCGCGCGGTCGCGTCGCTGATCGATGGCGGCGTCCGCCTGCACCAGGACGATATCGTCCGGCTGGGTGGTCCGGTGGGGGCGTCGCGTCCCATGCCCGAACCGGATGCGGCCGAGCCGGCCGCCCGCGAATCGGCGGCCGACCGGGTCGCACCGCCCGAGGCGGAGGCGCGGTCGGACGCGCTGGCCGAGCAGACCGAGAATCAGGTCACGGCATTCATGTCGGTGATGCGCACCTTCCAGGAGGATACCTCGGCCTTCGGGGCCAATCTGGCGCGCAACGTGGCGGAGATGAACCGCGAAGAGATCGACCTGCCGACGCTGGCGACGCTGACCGGCGAGATGCTGGAGCGGATCCACGCGACCGAACAGCGGCTGGAGCAGGCGACGGCGGAGGCCGACACGCTGCGCGAGAAGCTGGCCGAGGCGCGGGCGACGGCGCGACGCGACCCGCTGACCGGACTGGCCAACCGGTTGGCCTTTTCCGAGGCGCTGGGACAGTGTTTCCAGGTGTCGGACAGTTGCCATCTGGCGCTGTGCGACGTCGACCGGTTCAAGCGGATCAACGACGATCTGGGCCATGCCACGGGCGACCGGGTGCTGCATTCGATCGGCAAGATCCTGGCCGAGGAATGCCAGGGGCATCTTGTCTGCCGTCATGGCGGTGAGGAATTCGCCATCCTGATGTCCGGCCTGACCGCCAGGCAGGCGGCGGCGCTGGTCGAACGGGCGCGCGATGCGGTGCGCAACCGCCGGATGCGCGTGCGCGAGACGGGCGAGCCGGTCGGCGAAGTCACCTTCTCCGCCGGGATCACCGCGCTGAACCCCGAGGATACGCAGGAGACGCTGTTCGCGCGGGCCGATGCGCTTTTGTATCGTGCGAAAAAGGAAGGCCGCGACCGCGCCTGCAACGACGCCTGATTTTCCGCCATCCGATGGCGGAAAATCCCGTCGGATCGTGGCGAAATTTCCCAAGGCGAGAAACGGATTTCCAGGAAACCACGGAAATCGGCCAATTTTAAAACTGGCACGCTCTCTGCAATGTCCCTGGTATCGCCGGTCGGATGGTCCGACCGGCAGATATCTCAGGGAGTTTCACCATGTTCGCTTCGTTCCAGACCCGCCAGGTTCTCGTCTCGGTCCTCGGCGCTTTCGTCTTCGCCGGTCTCGCCATCACCAGCGCCGCACCGATCTTTCCGATCGCCTGAGCGTGATCGTGCCTTACCCCTCTGGCGGCCGGGCCATGCCATTCTGACACCCGGCCGTCCTTCTTTCCCCTATCAGGCGACCGCGCCTGCACCCACCGGGCCGACCGGCGCTTCCTCCTCGCGCGAATAGGTGCCCGTCAGCACCCCGGCGGCCAGCACATGCCCCGCCATCGCCTCGACCATCGCACCGCGACCCGGCGTCTGTCCGCCGATATCGACCACGGCATCCAGCGCGAACAACTGGAAGACATAACGATGTTCGCCATGCCCGCGCGGCGGATCGGGCGGCAGCCAACCTTCGCTCAAATAGGAATTGCGCCCGACATCGCCCCCTTCGGGCGTGCCCGCGCCATCCGCGACGATCGCGCCCTCGGCCAGTTCCCCGTCACGGGGCGGCAGGTTCCAGACGATGGCATGGACCAGCGGCTGCGGCGTCGGGGCGTCGGCATCCTCGACGATCAGCGCCAGCATCGCCGTGCCCTCGGGCGGGTCGTTCCAATAGAGCGGCGGGGACACGCCCTCGCCATCGGCGGTGAAGCGTTCGGGCAGCCGCGCCATATCGCCAAAGGCCGGGCTGTGCAGCGGCATTGCGGCGGGCGGTGCCAGTTCGGGCCGGACGACCGCGATCGACTCCACCCCGGCGCGCCAGCCGCTCATCGCCTTGCCCAGCCAGCTGGGCAGATGTTCGAGCATCCTTGTCTCCTCTATCGCGGCTTCACGGGAACGGCCCGCGTGCGCCAGACGGTCAGCGTGTCGATCGCACCCCGGCATTCGGTCATCTGCTCGGCATGGAGCAGGCGGAAACGGGTGCCGTCCCAGCCAAATTGCTGCGCATCGCCGCAATCGCCCAGCCCCCGGCCCTTGCCCCAGCTCGACAGGCGGCCGTCGCGCGACCAGTCGACATTGACCAGGATTTCGGGCTGGCCGGGTTCGGGCGTCTCGCCGAAATGATAGGCGAAGTCGAAGCTGGCGGGGCTCAACCGCCCGTCGCGCCAGATCAGCGGCTTCACCAGATAGTTATAGGCGCCCGCGCCGCAGGACATCAGCACCAGCGTGCTGCGCCGGTCGAGCCGGTGCGCGTCGGCGCTGAACGGGCTGCCATCGTCGATCACGCAGCGATAGCGTCGCCGCGCCTCGCCGATCGCGGTGGCGGGGATGGCGGGGGCGGCGCCGGGCGGCGGGGTGACGACCTGCACCATGGGCAGCGCGGGCGCGGCACCACGATAGCGTTTCGTGCCGCGGGCGATCAGCGCGGAGGTCGTGCCAGCACGTCCCTGCCGGTCGTCCATATAGCGAAAGGCGGCCGATGCGCCCGCCAGCGCAAGGGGGTGCGCGGCTGGCGTCAGCAGCGTGGCGCGCCGGCCCCTGGCGATGGCGGCGACAAGCGCGCTGGCGGAAGCGCCCTGCCACTCGCCCTCGCCGTCACGGTCCAGCGGGGTCGAGGCGATGGTCCGGCCGTCGACCCGGACGCTCGCCGTCTTCGCCTTGCCGGTCAGGTCGCGGATACGCACCGTCACCCGGCCGCCGCCGTCGCGCGCGACGATCAGCCCGACATCCTGAAGCATCGATTCCCCGGCCGCCAGCGACGCTGCTTCGCAGGCCCGGCCATTGTCGCAGGCGACGATCCAGTCGCGGAACAGCTTCGGCTTGCCCGGCCTGGGCGTGTCCGGCGTGGTCGCCGCGCTCGCCGCCGTTGCGGCCAGTGCTACGCTCACGGCAAGGCTCATGCGAATCATACCCGATCAACCCCTTTGCTGGCGATCCCGTTCCGAACCGGATAGGGCGCGTTGCAACAGGCTTTGTGGCAGAGATACGGGCCGGAAGAACAGGCCGGAAAGCAGGCCAAAGGAACAGGAGAGTGTCGATGAAGTCAGTGGGCGTGATCGGAGCCGGTCAGATGGGTGCAGGCATTGCGCAGGTCTCGGCGGCGGCGGGCTATGCGGTGAAGCTGGCGGACGTCTCGGCCGAGCGCGCCGAGGCGGGCAAGGCGGGCATCGCCAAGGCGCTCGACCGGCTGGTGACCAAGGAAAAGACGACGCGCGAGGATGCCGACGCACTGCTCGGTCGAATCGAGCCGGTCGGTAGCCTGTCCGCCATGGCGGATTGCGAGTTGGTGATCGAGGCCGCGACCGAGCGCGAGGCCATCAAGCGGGCGATCTTCGAGGAGGTCGGCAAGGTCATGTCCGACACCGCGATCCTGGCGACCAACACCTCGTCCATCCCGATCACCCGGCTGGCGCAGGCGGCCCCCGATGCGGGCCGTTTCGTCGGCGTGCATTTCTTCAATCCGGTGCCGGTCATGGGCCTGATCGAACTGATCCGCGGCCTCGCCACCTCGAACGAGACGGTCGCCAAGGTCGAGGCTTTCGCGCAGGAGCTGGGCAAGCGCGTGGTCCACGCCAATGACGCGCCGGGCTTCATCGTCAACCGCGTGCTGATGCCGATGATCAACGAGGCAATCTTCGCGCTGGGCGAGGGCGTGGCGACGATCCCCGATATCGATGCGGCGTGCCAGCTGGGGCTGAACCATCCGATGGGCCCGCTGACGGTCGCCGATTTCATCGGGCTGGACACCTGCCTGGAGATCACCCGCGTGCTGTTCGAGGGCACCGGCGATCCCAAATTCCGGCCCGCGCCGCTGTTGATCAAATATGTCGAAGCGGGCTGGTATGGCCGCAAGACCAGGCGGGGCTTCTATGATTATTCGGGTGCGGAGCCGGTGCCGACGCGGTAAAAATCATTCCTCCCCTAGAAGGGGAGGTGGCAGGCCGAAGGCCTGACGGAGGGGTGTCACCCTCTCGATAGTGGGACACCCCTCCACCATGCTGCGCATGGTCCCCCTCCCCTTGCAGGGGAGGAAGAGCTTTAGAAAGCGCCGTGCACCCGTAGCGCGAACACTTCCGCCGGCCCGCGATCGCGATTGTACCCCGGATTTTCCACATATTGCGCATCCAGCGTGACCGCGAGCGCACGGGTGAGCGCAACGTCGTAATAGGCCTCGGCAATCTCCTCCGCGCCCGCATTGGGCAGCTTGCCGTCGCCGACCAGCACGCCCAGCCCGCCCGCCGCCAGATAGCGACGATGCTCGGCCGAAATCCCGTTGGCGATCAGTGCCAGTCCGACCCGGTCCTGCGCCCGGCCCCAGCCTTTGCCGTTCAGCGACCCCCCAATCTGTGCCGTCCGGTCGATATCGGTGAAGTCATAGGGCTCGATCGACCCATCACTTACCCCGACCCGCGCGAACAGGCCCAGCGTATCGGTCAGCGCCTGGTCCATGTTCATATAGCCGCCGACGCGCGTCATCCGCCGCCGGGTGACGGACGGATCGACCGTAGCGCCCGTGGCGGCGGCATAGGCCAGCGCCTCGTCGAAGCGGCTGAAATTGCCCCGGTTGCGGAAAAATCCGAAGCGCACCGATCCGGGCCGCCCGGCGAGCCTGTGTCGATGCTCGACCTCGGCATCCCACTGATACTGGCCGAAGCCATGTTCCAGCCGCTCGCCATTGGGGACGGTCGACAGGTTGAACAGCCCGGTGCGTAAGCTCCAGTCGCCGCGATAGAGTTCTGCGGCGATGCCCGTGGTATAACCCCAGGCATCGGCCGCATAATCGAAGCTGCCTGTATCGACCGCCGACCAGTTGAGGAAATCGCCGCGCGGGTCGTGGGCATAGGGGTTGGTGTCGAACACGTCGCCGACCCCGAACTTGCCGATGGTCAGCACGACCCGGTCGACGCTGCGCGATCCGCCCAGCTGGTTGGCGACGCCCGCCACCGCCTCGCGCGGGCCGCCGAGGTCGAAGGTCTGGCGGAAAAAGGCGCGTTGCAGCCGGAAATAGGGTTCGGCCTTGCCGACCTTATACGCCTCCGCGCTCGGGAAGCCCGCGACGCCCAGCGTGTTGGACAGACCGAAACCCTGGTCGATCTCGGGATTTACCCACAGTTCGCCACCCTTCCAGGCGCGGGCGCCGATAAAGGCGGTGACATCGGTCGTTTCCTTGAGCTGACGCGGCTTCAGGCTGTTCGCGCCGGTATAGGGCGAGGCAAAGCCGCCGACCCCTTGCGCGACCAGGGTGGCCTGGCCGTGGATCGCGAAATCCTCCGGCTGGCTGTCCTGCGCGAACGCGGCGCGCGCGACGAGAAACAGGCCGCACAGCGCGGCCCGCGAAACGATACGGATCATGACGTTTTTCCCGGATCAGGCCGACGGGCGGCTGCGGCGCATGGCCTGGGGCCGGGTGGATGCAACGGCACGGAGCAGCCGGGCGCGCTCACGGGGGACGCTGGCCATCACGGTGGCGAGGGAATGGGCGCGGACATGCGCGCGGAACAGGCTACGGGTCATGGCAGACCTCCTTCGGGTTCGTGTGGTCGAGCCCGGCGGAGGTCGGCGAGGAACGGCTCTAGCGGGCCGACATCGTCGACCCCGTCAGGCCCGTCAGACGGTCGGCAAGAACGTGGACGCGAAAGCGTCTACTGTCCTCGTCGCCGGACAAGGGACTAGATCGGGGCATTGTGATCCTATGCGTGAGTCGGCCACGTCTGCGGTCGACAGGGCGCGCCATAACGCGCTTGAAATGGGGATCAACCCCAAATTCCTCCCCGGCACGGGGAGGGGGACCAGCCGGAGGCTGGTGGAGGGGGCGGGCCGCAAAGGGCGACCCGTGTGGAAGCCCCCCTCCGTCAGCGCCATGCGCTGCCACCTCCCCGTGCCGGGGAGGATAAACGGCGTCAGGCGATCAGCAGACCGGCCAGCGCCGCCGACATCAGATTGGCCAGGCTCCCCGCGATCAGTGCGCGGATGCCCAGGCGGGCGATGGTCGGGCGCTGATTGGGGGCCAGGCTGCCGGTGACGGCCATCTGGATCGCGATCGACGAGAAATTGGCGAAACCGCACAGCGCGAAGGTAATGACCGCGACGGTGCGCGGCGACAGCTGTGCGGCCTGCTTGCCCAGGTCGATATAGGCGACGAACTCGTTCAGCACGATCTTCTCGCCGAACAGGCCGCCCGCAATGCCCGCTTCTTTCCAAGGCACGTTGAGCAGCGCCATGATCGGCTGGAACACATAACCCAGCAGCGCCTGGAAGCTCAGGCCTGGAATACCGATCAGATTGCCCAGCCCGCCGAGCAGACCGTTCGCCAGCGCGACCAGCGCGACGAAGGCCAGCACCATCGCGCCGACCGCGACGGCCAGCTTTACGCCGGTCTGCGCACCCTGCGCCGCCGCCATGATGATGTTGGCGGGCTTTTCCTCGTCATGCGTGGCTTCGGCCAGCGCGATCTTCTCGTCCTCGATCACGTCGCCCAGCGGAAGTTGCCCGGCGGGCGGCTCGATCCGGTCGGGCATGATGATCTTGGCCATCAGGATGCCGCCCGGCGCCGCCATGAAGCTGGCCGCGAGCAGATATTCGATCGAGATGCCCATCGAGGCATAGGCCGCCAGGATCGTACCCGCCACGCCCGCCATGCCGCTGGTCATCACGGTGAACAGCTGCGCCGGGGTGAGCCCGGCCAGATAGGGGCGGATGACGAGCGGCGATTCGGACTGGCCGACGAAGACGTTCGCGGCGGCGCAGAGCGACTCCACCTTCGACACGCCGATCACCTTCTCGATCGCGCCGCCCAGCCAGCGCACGACCAGCTGCATGATCCCCAGATAATAGAGGATCGAGACGAGCGCGGCGAAGAAGATGATGACCGGCAGCGCCTGGATCGCGAAGTTGCGACCCAGCGGATCGGATGCCAGCGCGCCGAACAGGAACTTGGTCCCCTCATTCGCATAGCCGAGCAGCCCGGCGACCCCGCCCGACAGCCATTGCAGCACCCGCTTGCCCCACGGCACATAGAGGACGAGGATCGCGATCCCCGCCTGCAACGCAAAGGCCGCGCCGACGACGCGCGGACGGATCGCCCGGCGGTCGGTGGACAGGGCAACGGCGATGCCCAGAATGACGAGAATGCCGGCGATACCGATGGCGAAACGATTCATGCGCGCTGCTTAACTATCCCGCTTGGGGCGATGAGACCATGACGCGGCCCCCCGGCTGCGCGGGGGCCGATCATAAGCAAGGTGCGGGGGGACCGCCATAGTTTTGATCGTGGGGGGATTTTGATCCTCCCCGTGCCGGGGAGGGGGACCAGCCGCAGGCTGGTGGAGGGGGATCGCGGCAAGGGCCATCCCCCGTCGCAAGCCCCCTCCACCACCGCTTCGCGGCGGTCCCCCTCCCCTTGCAGGGGAGGATCAGAAGATGCCGAGGAATTTCTTGCGCTGGGCCTTGGCCTCGCCCGGATTGCCTTTCCCGTCCTCCGCCTTGGCGGTGGTGCCGCGCCCGACATCGTCGCGCGGGTCGCCCTTGGTGGTCCGCTGCGCACTCGCCCGCGCACCCGACAGCACCGGGCCGCAGGCCGCCGCCTTCGCGTCGCCGACATCGACGAAGGCCAGCACGCCGGCCAGCGGCGTCGCAACCACCGCCAGCCCCAAGCCCGCGCCCGCCCGCGCCAACAGGCTGCCGCTGATCGGATCGATGCCGGGATGCGCGAAGCTGCCGGTGATGCCGACCGGCGACTGGCCGGAAAACAGGCTGAAGGTCTTGGCATCGGCGCGCACCGCCATGTCGAGCGCTTCGTTGCGGAAGCTGAACCCGCCGCGCCCGGTGATGACGTTCTTCGACGTGTCGATCAGGATCGGGTCTGCCGCCGCCACGCCGCCGCGCACGGTGAAGGCGATCAGGCCGCAATTGATGCGTACCGGCTCCTTCAGTTCCTTCTCGAACATCTTCTGGACGAAGGTGCCGATGTCGAGCTCGGCGAGCTGCGCATTCTTGGTCCACAGCGAACCGGCGGGCAGGATGAAGGCCATCCGTCCATTCGCGCTGGCCAGCGAATCGTGGATGGTGTCGCCGCGTCCGGTCAGCTGGACCCGACCCTTGACCGTGCCGGTCGTCCCCGCCTCCGCCACGCCCCAGCCCGCCAGCAACCGCCCCAGCGGGGTCGGCGACAGGCGGATGTCGTAGCGGACGAGGCTGGGCCGCTGGCGCGTGTCGAACAGCAGGTCGGAGGCTACGTCGCCCCGCGCCATGGCGAATCGCAACGGCGACAGGGTCAGCTTGCCGCGATCCAGCGCCAGCGTCAGGTCGACGTTCGAGATCGGCACGCGGCGCGAGCGCACGGTGCGGATCGTCCATTTCAGATCGGCATCGAAGCGCTGCATCGTCGCCACCGGCAGCGCCGCGTCCGGCAGCAGCCGCTGCGGCCCGACCCCGGTCGCCGCGGCGGCGGCCTCCGCACCCTTGGTCGCGACGATATCGGGATTATAGCCGATAAAGGGCGCGGCATCGATGATATCGAGCTTCTCGGTCGTCAGCGTCGAATCGAGGTGCAGCCGCTCACCATGCGTGACGGTCAGCTTGCCCGCCAGGTCGCTGTCGCCGAACGTTCCCTTCATCTTGGTGAAGCGATAGACGTCACCGTCCTTCACCAGTTGCGCATGCAGGTCATAGGTGCGGGTGCGCGGGATGACGACGCCGATGACCTCGAGCAGGGTGGACAGGTCCTTGCCGCGCGCGCGGGTACGCAGCGGCACATTCTCGACATCGGCGATCGAGGGCAGGGTGCCGGTGACATCGACGATATTGCCCGCCGCGCGCATCCGCGCGATCAGTTCGTTCTTGCCGCGATTGGCGGTGGCGTCGGGCGAGAGCAGTTGCGCGTTGAGCAGGAACGGCGTCTCGCGGATCACGCCCTTGCCGCGCACGCCGACCGCCCGACCGATGCGGGCGTCCTGCGACCGGAAATCGGCCAGCGCCAGATCCGCCGTCACCTGCATCCGGGGGTCGCGGTAGCGGATCGTGGTGCCGTTCACCACGGCCACGTCGATACGCGGGAACTCCAGCCGCTTGCCGCCCTTCTTGTCGCTGAAGGTCCAGCTATTGGTGCGGTGGTCGGGCGTCCATTCCAGATCGACCGCGCCATTGGTCAGCTCCAGCCAGGTGAAGCGCCGCCTGCCGAACAGCAGCGACAGCGGAGCGATGCGCGAATCGATCCGGTCGGCGGTAAACAGGTTTGGCCGGGTCGCCCAGTCGGGGTTGGAGACGGCGATCTTCTCGGCGACGAACTTGATCCGCCACGGCGCGAAATAGAGCTGGAAGTCGCCGCCCACGCTGACGGTCCGATGGGTCAGCTTGCCCGCGATCGATTCGAAGGGGTGGCGCAGGAACCGTCCCTTGGTGACGAACAGCACCAGCCAGATCGCGGCGATGACGGTGACGAGGCCGATGACGATACGAATCGCCCAGACACGCCACCCATGCCGGGCGGCGGTAGAACGCGCGGGACTGTCGGCCGCAGGTGCCTGATCCATGGCAATCCCAAGCGCGCAAGCGAGGCGCTGGTTCCCTTTGGGGTTCCCGATAGGCGATCGGTTGCATTCTTCCCCCGCTTCGTCTATGCGGCCCGCTTCCCGAGCGAGGTGTCACGAACGGCCCGGCCATCAGGGCTGCCGCGGCCGTTTCTGCCTTAGCTCTAGCGAAAGGAAAAAAATGCCCAAGCTCAAGACCAAGAGCGGCGTCAAGAAGCGCTTCAAGCTCACCGCGACCGGCAAGCTCAAGCACGGCGTGGCCGGCAAGCGCCACCGCCTGATCAGCCATAACGGCAAGTATATCCGCCAGAACCGCGGCACCTCGGTCCTGTCCGATGCCGACACCAAGACCGTGAAGGCCTGGGCGCCTTACGGCCTGAACTGATTTCTGGAAGGGTAGAAAGATATGGCACGCGTCAAGCGGGGCACGACCACCAAGGCGAAGCATAAGCGGATTTTGGATCAGGCGAAGGGCTATTATGGCCGTCGCAAGAACACCATCCGTATCGCTCGCCAGGCCGTCGAAAAGGCCGGTCAGTATGCGTATCGCGACCGCAAGGTTAAGAAGCGGACCTTCCGTGGTCTGTGGATCCAGCGCATCAACGCCGGCGTCCGGGCCGAAGGCCTGACCTATTCGCAGTTCATGCACGGCCTGAAGCTGGCGGGCGTCGAACTGGACCGGAAGGTCCTGGCCGACATCGCCATGCACGAGGGCGAGGCCTTCAAGGCGATCGTCGCTCAGGCGAAGGCCGCTCTGCCGCAGGCCGCGTAATTCGCGACTGACGGACTAGTGCCGGAAATCAGGAAAGGGCGTCGGTGGGTTTCCACCGGCGCCCTTTTTGTTGTTCTTATCCTCCCCGGCGCGGGGAGGGGGACCATGCGAAGCATGGTGGAGGGGGCTCTCCACATAGGTCATCCTTGGCCGGCGAACCCCCTCCGTCAGGCCTGTCGGCCTGCCACCTCCCCGTGCCGGGGAGGATTGCAATCGTCTCAATACCGGACCGTCACCGTCCCCAGGATCGAGCGCGGTGCGCCATAATAGCCGCCGTCGAAGGTCAGCGCGGTCAGGTACTTCGCATTGGTCAGGTTGCGCAGGTTCGCCGACAGCGCGATCCGCGACGTGATGTCGTATTTCGCCATCAGGTCGACCAGCGCATAGCCGTCCTGCCGCACCGAGCGGGTCTGGGTATAGATCACGCTCTGATACTGGGCCGACGCACCCAGTTTGAGTTCAGGCAGCGTGGGTGGCGAATAGACGATGTTCAGACGCCCGGTGTTGCGCGGCACGAACAGGCGGGCGGGATCGCCCTTCTGATCCTCGACCCGCATCAGCGTATAGCCGCCGGTGACCTGCACCCCCTCGGCCAGCCGTCCGCCGACCTCCAATTCGATACCCTCCGACTTGGCGTTCACGCCGCGCGAGACGAAGCGGCCATTGACGAAGCCGATGCTTTCGGCGGTGTTGTTCTGGTGGACGCGGAAGATCGCCGCGCTGGCGTTCAGCCGCCCGCCGAACCAGTCGCCCTTGATCCCGGCCTCGATATTCTTGCCGCTGACCGGGTCCAGGATACGACCGTCCTGACCGATGGCGGTCTGCGGATTGAAGATCGTCGTATAGCTGGCATAGGCGCTGAGCGACGCGCTCAGGTCATAGGTGACACCAGCAAAGGGCGAGAAGCGCGAATTGTCGAAATTGGTGTCGACATTGTACGAAAAGCCGGTGCTGCGCGCATGGGTAAAATTGCCCCCGAGCATCAGCTTCAACGGATCGGCCAGGCTGAGCCGGACCAGGCCATAGGCGGTCTCGCGCCGGGTCTGGGTGTTCTGGCTTGAGGCATAGTCGGTCGAGAAGGTCGTCGGGAAATTGACCTTGGGGAACGTCCCCTGGAACAGATCGGGGAAGGGCAGCGTCAGGCCGACCTGCGAATAGTCGTAAGCCGACATCTGCTTGTAATCCTGCGCGCTGCGGTTGACGCCGAACATCAACTGATGCTCGCGCCCGAACAGCGTGAAGGGACCAGTGGCATAGGCCTCCATGGTCAGGTTGCGCGTCTGCGCGCGGAAGGCGCCGGGATAGCTCTTGATCCCCAGCAACTCGCCCGGCTTGTTTGGGTCCGGGGCGATGCCGTTGGGCGCGCCGCGCACCGGATTGCCATAGACGTAGAACAGTTCGTCCGCCTCGCTGGTTGCGCGGCGCACCGCGCTGATCCGTGCGACCCAGTCCCCGGCGAAATGATGCGTCAGGTCGCCGAAGATCTGCCGGTCGATCACGTTCCAGCCCGCCCATTCGGGCGCGACATTGGTCGATCGCGGCATGTCGATGCGGGTGCCGTCGGTATAGGTCAGCGGCAGCGCGCCCCACATCGCGCCATGGCTCTGGTGATCCTGATGGCCGTAACCGCCGCTCAGCACGGTGTCGGGGCCAAGGTCCGCCTCGACCACGCCATAGCCGGTCCAGCGGCGCAAGCTGTAGCGATCCAGATAGCTGTCGGCGTCCGACAGCACGCCGACGACACGCGCACGGACATGGCCGTCCTTGGTCAGCGGCGTGCTGACATCCGCGTCCAGGCGCAGGCTGTTGAACGATCCGTACTGGACGCTCGCCGTCGCCTGCAAATCCTTGGTCGGGCGCTTGCGGACGAAGTTGATGACGGCGGATGGGTTGCCCGTCGGCGACAACAGGCCCGGCGCACCGCGCACCACCTCGATATGGTCGTAGATGGCGGTGTCGATCGATCCGGTCTGGATGCCGAAGGCGAAGGGCACACCGATGCCGTCGATCTGGAAGGTCTGGATGTCGAAACCGCGCGCCGAATAATAGACGCGGTCGGTCTCGTTCGCCTGGACGTTGATGCCGGGCACCGTGGCCAGCAGCTGGTTGACGTCGTTCAGCTGGAAATCGGTAATCTGCTGGCGGGTGACGATGCTGACCGATTGCGGCGTCTCACGCAGGGTCAGGGGGATGCGCGTCGCGGTCGTCTGCCCCTCGATCGTATAGTCGTCCGACCCCTCGGTGCGCTGGCCGGTCACGACGATGTCGTCGCGCGAAATCTGGGGATCGGCGGCCACGGGGGTGGAGGTCGGGGCGGTGATGGCGGCGGCACCGGCCGCGAGCGTCATCAGGATCGGCATTGCAGGAACTCCCTGTTTTTCCAGCCTCCTATGAATGATGGCATGTTATTGCAAGTCAGTATCGAAAGCAAAAACGTCACGAATTGGGGGCGTTGCCATGAGGCATCGCCGAACCGCAAATCGCATCGTCCGGCCCTAGCCATGCCGGACAGCCGCCCCCACATGAAACCCGACATGGCGCTTCATCTGACCAAGGTCGCATTCGGGGCGGCCAGTATCGATCATCTGGCCGAACGACTGAAGATGCGGGCGCAGGAAGGGCCGGTGTTCCTGACCACGCGCTACCTGCCCAAGCGGCATGAGGAAGTGGCGGGGCAGGGGTCGCTCTTCTGGATTCTGAAGCATCAGCTGATCGCACGTTCGCCGATCCTGTCCTTCGGCGAGGCCGAGGGCGGGCGTTGCGCGATCCATATCGATCCCGAACTGGTGCTGGTGCAGGCGCTGCCCCGGCGCGCGCATCAGGGCTGGCGGTATCTGGAGGCGGCGGACGCGCCGCCCGATCTGGGCGGGGCGGCGTCGGGGATCGACACCATGCCGCCGGTGCTGATCGGCAAGCTGGTGGAGCTGGGGCTGATCTGATCCGATTCCTCCCCTGCCGATTTCCCCTCGCCCCTCGCAGAGGGGAGAGGGTTGCGCAGACTTGGTCTTTGCGAAAGCAAAGGCCTAGTCGGAGCTGGGTGAGGGGTGTTGCGCTCGCTCGTGCGAGCGCGCGAGCCGTTCGGCTCGCTCAACCCCTCACCCAAGCTTCGCTAGCCAGCAGGCTGGCAAGCTACGCTAACCCTCTCCCCTGTCCAGGGGAGAGGGAAGAAGAGGGCGTTCATTGGCCCTAGATCAGAACTTCGGGCCCGCCACGGCCGCGCGGGTCTTTTTCGGGGTGTCGGCGAACAGCTTGGCGATCGCGGTGTTGCGGGCGTCCTGCGACGCATATTCGCGGGCGGAGAGACCGGCGACGCTGTCCGCCATGTCGGGATCGGCCCCGGCGTTCAGCAATTCGCGGACCATGCCGATGTCGTGGCGCTGCACCGCGCGGATCAGCGGCGTTTCCCCGGACGCATTGCCGATATTCGGGTTGGCCTTCGCTGCCGTCAGGACGCGGATCATGTCGGGCTGGCCGCCCGCCACCGCCAGCAGCAGCGGCGTGTTGCCGCGCCCGTCGCGCAGGTTCGGATCGGCGCCCTTCTGGAGCAGGAAGCGCAGATAGGTCTCGTCGCCGCGCTTGATGACGATGTGCAGTGCGCCCTCGCCGCTGGTCACGTCGCGCGTGTTGATGATGCTGGCGCCGGGGCGGTCCAGCATGTTGGTGACGTCATTGCCCTTGGCCTCTCGCACGGCCTGAAGGAATTTGTAGCTTTCCGACTGCATCATCTGCGCCGCGGCCGGCGTGGCGAGGGCGCCGAGCAGCGCGGCGGCGAGCAGGGGGCGAAGGGACATGAAACGAGATCCTGAGCAATGGAGCATGGCTTGCGCCGAGCGATTTATCACAGCAAGGCTGTCGGCGTCATGACCCGATTGCTTCTGTCCCTTCTGACCCTGCTGGCGCTTCCTTTGGCCGGTTGCGGCCCCTCCCAGTCCGAAGCGCAGGCGCCGCTGGCGGGGGCGAAGATCGGCGGGCCGTTCCAGCTGACCGACGCGACGGGCAAGACCGTCACCGACCGTGATTTCGCCGGGCGCTACCGCGTGATGTATTTCGGCTATACCTTCTGCCCCGATGTCTGCCCCACCGATATGCAGGCGATCGCGGCGGGCCTGAAGCTGCTCGACAAGAGCGCACCCGCAAAGGCGAAGAAGATCGCGCCCCTCTTCATCACCGTCGATCCCGAGCGCGATACGCCCGCCGTGGTCGGCCGCTTCGCCGCCGCCTTCGACCCGCGCATCGTCGGGCTGACCGGCACGCCCGCGCAGATCGAGGCTGTGAAGAAGGCCTATGCCGTCTGGGCGGCCAAGGGCGATACATCGCCCGGCGGCGGCTATCTGGTGAACCATAGCCGCCAGGTCTATCTGATGGATCCGTCGAACAAGCCGCTGGCGCTGGTCCCCGCCGATGAGGGGCCGGAGGCGGTCACCAAGACGCTCGACCGGTGGGTGCGCTGATGGAGCGGTGCTGATGGAACGGTTCTGGGAAAAGCCGATCGAAAGCCTCGACCGCGCGCAGTGGGAGGCCTTGTGCGACGGCTGCGGCAAATGCTGCATCCATAAGCTGGAGGATGAGGAGACGGGCGAGCTGGTGCCGACCAATGTCGCCTGCCGCCTGCTGGACCGACGCAGCGGCCAATGCTCCAATTACCGCCATCGCCGCGCCTATGTGTCCGAATGCGTGCGGCTGACCATGGGCAATGTCCGGTCGATCGACTGGCTGCCCACCACCTGCGCCTATCGCCTGCGTGCCGCGAACGAGCCGCTGCCCGACTGGCATTATCTGATCTGCGGCGACCGCGAGGCGGTGCACCGCGCCGGACAGTCGGTGCGCGGCTGGACGATCAGCGAGGATGATGCGGGCGATTTCGAAAACCATATCGTGGACCGGGAATTGTGATCGACGAAGTCGTCCGTCATCCGACTGCCAAGACCATCCGCCTCAGCGTCGATCCCGCCACCGGCACCGCCCGGCTGGTCGTGCCCAAGCGGGCGGGGCTGAAAAAGGCGCTCGCCTGGGCCGAGGACAAGAAGGACTGGATCGCCGCGCAGCGCGCCCGCCTGCCGCATCCGCAGCCCTTCGTGCCGGGCGGGGCGATCCCGTTCGGCGACACGGTGCTGACGCTGGAATGGGAAGAGGGCCGCGCCCGCGTCATCCAGCGCGATGGCGACCGGCTGCTCGCCTCCGGCCCGGTCGAGACGCTCGGCCGCCGGGTCGAGGCCTGGCTGAAGCGGCAGGCGCTGGAGACGTTGGCGCGCGAGACGGCGGAGGTCGCGCGTCTGGCGGGCGTCACCGTGTCCAAGGTCAGCGTCGCCGATCCCAAGGCGCGCTGGGGCAGCTGCGCCTCGACCGGTGCGATCCGCTATAGCTGGCGATTGATCCTGGCGCCCGGCTATGTCCGCCGCGCGACGGTGGCGCATGAGGTCGCGCACCGTGTCCATATGAACCATGCCCCCGCCTTCCACGCGCTCGTCGCCGAGCTGCTGGGCGAGGACCCGGCGCCTGCCACCGCCTGGTTGCGGCAGCATGGCGCGGGGCTTCACTGGTTCGGTCGGTCGTCCTGACGCTCGCGGATTGAGCCGCGCGGGCCGTTGGCGGGGGTGCGCGGATCGCGTGCCGCCGCTCCGCCCGCGCCGCGACCCGTCACCCGGTCGATCCAGGCCTGGTCCAGCCGCTGCGGCTGGGCCGGAGCCTGGGGCGGCTGCGGCTGCTGCGGGTCCGGCGCACCCGGCTGCGGTTGCTGGATCGGAACCGGAGCGCCCGGTTCGCGGTGGGTCGGGATCTCGACCGCCTCGCTGCCATCCTCCGCCGCGCCTGCGCTGGGCAGGGGCAGCGGATTGCCATCGGCGTCGACCGCCGAGACGCCATTGTCGGGCTGGCCGAAATAGCTCTCCTCGTCCGGCTCCAGCTGCCATTCGGGCAGCGTGACCTGGGTGTCGAACTGCTCGATCGGGCGGTTGGCGACCGCGACGCGCATATAATCGGCAAAGGCCTTGGCGGGCGCGGTGCCGCCGTGCAGCCCGGCGACCGGCTTGCCATTGTCGCGACCCATCCACACGCCGGTGGTGATCCCGCTGGAGAAGCCCAGGAACCAGCCGTCCTTCGAGCTGGTGGTCGTGCCCGTCTTGCCCGCGACCGGCCGCCCGATCTGGGCGGCGCGGCCGGTGCCGGTGTTGACCGCAGTCTGGAGCAGGTCGGTCATCTCGGCGGCGACATAGGGCGCGACCAGCACATGGCTGCGATCCACCTCATGCGTGTAGATCGTCTGGCCGTTCGCCACGACCTTGGTGATGCCATAGGGCGTCACCTTCACCCCCTTGTTGGCGATGCTGGCAAAGGCGCTGGTCATGTCGATCACCCGCACTTCCGACGTGCCGAGCACCATCGAGGGGTGGGTGTTGACCGGCGTGGTGATGCCGAAGCGGCGCGCCATGTCGGCGACCGTCTGGAACCCCACCTCCTGGCCCAGCTTCGCCGCCACGGTGTTCAGCGAATAGGCAAAGGCGGTGCGAAGCGAGACGCTGCCCGAATTGCGGCGCGAATCGTTGCGGGGGGACCAGCCGTCGATGGTGACGGGCTCGTCGACCACCTTGTCCTCGGGCTTGTGACCCGCCTCCAATGCGGCGAGATAGACGAACAGCTTGAACGCCGAACCCGGCTGGCGGACCGCCGTCGTCGCACGGTTATAGTTGGTGGACACGTAATCGAGCCCGCCGACCATCGCGCGCACGCCGCCGTCGCGGTCCAGGCTGACCAGCGCGCCCTGCGTTCCGGGCGGGGCATCCTGGCGAACCGCGGCGTCGGCGGCGCGCTGCATGTTGAGGTCGAGCGTCGTCCACACGTCGAGCGGCGCGCTCTGCTCGTCGATCAGCGTGTCGAGCTGGGGCAGCGCCCAGTCGGTGAAGTAGCGGACCGAATTCTGCCTCGGCTCGGGCGCCAGCTTCAGCGCCTGCGGATCGGCATTGGCGGCCTGGTCGGGCGTGATGAAGCCGTTGCGCTCCATCTGCTGGATGACCACGCCCGCACGACCCACGGCGGCCTCGGCATCGGCGGTCGGTGAATAGTTGGACGGCGCCTTGACCAGACCCGCGATCACCGCGGCCTCGGACAGGCTCAGGCGCTCGGCACCGTGGCCGAAGAATTTGCGGGCGGCCGCATCGATGCCGTACGCCCCGCCGCCATAATAGACCTTGTTCAGGTAGAGTTCGAGGATCTGGTTCTTGGAGAATTTCAGCTCCATCGCCAGCGCCAGGATGGCCTCGCGGAACTTGCGGCCGAACTTCTTTTGGTTGTTCAGGAAGATGGTGCGCGTGATCTGCTGGGTGATGGTCGAGCCGCCCTGTTTCCAGCGACCCTTTTCCAGCCGGACCTCGACCGAGCGGGCGATGCCGATCGGGTCGACGCCGGGATGCTGGCGGAATCGGCGATCCTCGACCGCGATGGTCGCGTCGCGCATGACGATCGGAATCTGGTCATAGGACAGCCACTCGCCATAGCTCGGCCCGAGCGAGACGATCACCGTGCCGTCGGCGGCATGGACACGGATCATCTGGCCGTTGGGCGAGGATTTCAGCTCCTCGAAGCTCGGTAGCTGCGACTTGGCGACGAAGACCGCGATGACCAGCGCACCGACCGCCAGGACGGCGAGCCCGATCAGGACCTGCAGGGTTACGACGATCCGGCGCCGCCAGGGAGAGCGGGGCTTGGAGGAGCGGGGCCGGGTGGACCGGGAAGACGACGCGCGAGGCATGGGACGGCTTGCGAATTACAGGGCTTTGGACATGACCACAAGCGGCCGATGCCGCATCGCGTCTTGCGCTCGCCTGAACCGGCGGAATGTCGAAGATCTTCCTGCAAAGATATCGGGTCAAACGTGTTAGTCTTTTATACGGGATCGGCTAATAGAGAAGAAGCAAGCCGAATTCGGGGTGAGATCGGTGGAAAGGGCAGGGATGGAACAGGTCGAACAGCAGCAGGGCGCGTCGGCGGAACGCCGTACGGGCAAGCGGCATTCGGCCGTCCTTCTTCTGGGCAAGGTCTGCGGCGATGTGCCAGGTGTCTGCCTGGTCCACAATATCTCCGCCTCCGGCCTGATGGCGCGATTCGTCGATGTGCCCAATGTGGGTGATTCGATCACGATCGAGGTGCGCGGCCTGTCGCCCGTGTCCGGGACCGTGCGTTGGGTGAACGGGCGCAAGGCGGGCATTCAGTTCGATTCGCCGCAACCCTATGAGCAGATCTTCTCGCACGAGAATGAGGACGACACGGTTCCGCGTCCGCCGCGCTTCCCCGTCGCGTTGACCGCCGATGTCCGGCTGGGCACCCACAAGTTCACGACCGCGATGCTCGACATTTCGGCGGGCGGCGCGAAGCTGCAGGTCGAAGGGCCGGTGCAGACGGGGCTGGCGGGGCATATCGTCGTGAAGCCGCTGGGCACCGTGATTTCCGGCACCGTCTGCTGGGTGCAGGATGGCCGTTTCGGCTTCCGATTCGTCTCGCCGCTGTCGATGGATACGCTCGCGGCGATCGTCGGGCTGCGATAAGCGCAAGCAGACGGCAAAACAGACCGGGCGACGGTGTCGCTCGGGGCTAATTTTAGAAGATTTTCGGAAAATCTGGTGCGGTCGAGAAGACTCGAACTTCCACGGCCTTTCGGCCACAACGACCTCAACGTTGCGCGTCTACCAATTCCGCCACGACCGCACTCGATAGTCACCACCGGCAAGCCGGAGGGCTGGTAGGCCGGTGCCCCTAGCAAAGCGATACGGACAGCGCAATGCCTTTCATCGGGGTTTCTTCGGTCACGCATGTTTGTCGGCCCGCGCCGATGCTTCTTTCTGTCGCTTTCAGGCTTTAGGGACCGGGTATGACGCTTTCCCTTCGTCCCGATCGAGCCGAGGCGCGCCGTCTTCTGGGCCTTGCCTGGCCGGTGATGTTGACCAGCCTCAACTGGACGATCCTGCACGTCACCGATGTGATCGTGGTCGGACGGGTGGGCGAGCATGAGGTTGCCGCGCTCTCGGCCAGCCGGTCGCTGACCTATGTCGCGATCGTCACCGGGCTGGCCTGGCTGTCGGGGGTGCTGGTCCGCGCATCGCGGGCCGACGGAGCGGGCGACCTGCCCGAAACGGGCCAGGCGCTGCGCGACGGCCTGGTGCTGGGGCTGATCCTGGGCGTGGCGGCGATGCTGATCCTGGGGCTGGGCGGGGCGCGGCTGCTGGCGGGGATCGGGGTTGCACCCGCGCTGATCGAGCCGGGCGCGCGCGTCGTGGCCGTCATGGCGCTGGGCTATCCGTTCCAGATGGTCATGATCGCCGCCAGCTTCTTTCTGGAGGGGATCAGTCGCCCGCGCCGGGTGACGATGGTCAATCTGTCGATCCTGCCGATCAATGCCGTTCTCGCCTGGGCGCTGGCGGGCGGCGAATGGGGACTGCCTGCGCTGGGGGCGGTCGGCGCGGCGCTGGCGACGGTCATCGCCTCGGCCCTGGGGGCGGTGGCGATGGTGGCCAGCGCGATGCGGCTGCCGCGCGGCGAGCAGCGCGGCGTGCGGCGTTTGGACCGGGCCGCCTGGGCGCCGACGCTGGCGGGGGCGGCCGGGCTGGCGCGATTCGGACTGGTGCCCGCCATCGCCTCGGGATTGGAGCTGGCCGGGTTCGCGATCCTGATCGCGCTGTCGACCCGGCTGGGCGATGCGACCGCGCATGGTTTCCAGATCGTCTTCTCGGTCCACAACGTCACCTTCGCGCTGGCGATCGGCCTGGGATCGGCGGCCGGGGTGCGCGCGGGCAATGCGGTGGGCGAGGGCGCGGCCCCGGCGGCGGTGTCGCGCACCCTGCTGGCGGTCGGGATCGCCGCGCTGGCCATGGGCGCGTGCAGCCTGATCTTATGGACGATGCCCGCCTCGGTCGTCGGCGCCTTCCCCGCCCTGCCCGAGGCGCATGCGGCGGCGATGGTGATGCTGATGATCTGGGCGCCCTTCATTCTGTTCGACGGGGTGCAGGTCGTGCTGGTCTATGCGCTGCGCTCGCTGGGCGATCAGGTGGCGGCGGGGATCAACAGCATCATCGCCTATTTCATCGTCACCGGCGGCGTGGGCTGGTGGCTGGTTGCGAGCGGCTGGGGTGCGCCCGCGCTCGCCTGGGCATCGGGGATAGGGATGCTGGTGGCGGCAGCCCTGCACGGGACGCGGTTCTGGGTCATTGCGCGGCGGTTGCGGGGGTAGCCCACGCTCGAACGCCTCAATTCGCCCCGCTACCCTCACCTGCAAAGCTCAGGTCCAGCCGCTTGGAACTCGGCGGCACATCGAGCTTGGCCGAGTTGAAGTCCATCGACGCGCCCGGCCCCAGGGTCCGCTGCTGCGGGGCGATCGCCCAGGAGAAGACGACGCGGCCCTGCGCATCCTTCAGCTCGGCGCGCAGGTCGGGCACGCGCTGCGCGGTCGAGGACGGGTTGATGATCTGTCCCGAAATGGCAAATAGTTCCGAACCATTCTCCAGCTCGCGCCGCTCGATCGGGTTGGACCGCAGCTCCAGCGCCGATTCGGTGCTGCCGACGCCGAACCAGCCGCCGATGCCCGGCATCCCGGTCCACAGGATCGCGGCCGTCGCGACCAGCATCAGCAACCCGGCCAGCACCGCACCGATGGTCCAGCGCCGCACCGGATTGCGCCGTGCGCGGAAGGGCGGGCGATGGGCAAAGGCGTCGAAGCCCGAATCCTCCTGGGTCAGGATCGGCGGCGCGGGCGGGGGAGCCATGACCGGCGGCGGGGGCGGCGGCGGCTCGGCAAAGGCCTCACGCGGCTCCACGTCCTCGACGGGCGTCGCGGCCGGGGGCGCGATCGGGGGTAGCGGCCGCTCTGCCTCGGCCTCCGGCTCGGGCGGCGACTGGAACCAACTGTGCCGGCAATTGGCGCAGCGCACGGTTCGCCCCTCCAGCCCGATCGCACTGTCGGGCACCAGATAGCGGGTGCGGCACTCAGGGCATTCGAGGATCATGCGATGGGGCACTTCAGGACAGGACGGATCGACGGACGGTCAGGGCCATCCCTCATCAGTCAGGCCCCCTTCGATAATCCAGTAAGCACGCCGCCCCTAGGCGTGGCAAGCATTGAAGCGCGGAACTTGAAGCGCGCGCCCGCCCATGCCAAGGCCATGAAGGCATGGCGAACATCGTCCAGTTCGAGAATGTCGGCCTGCGCTACGGCGTCGGGGAAGAGACCCTGTGCGACGTCAGCTTCACGCTGCGTTCGGGCCAATTCCATTTCCTGACCGGGGCCAGCGGGGCGGGCAAGACCTCGCTGCTGCGGCTGCTCTATCTGTCGCAGCGGCCCAGCCGGGGCATCATCCGGCTGTTCGGCGAGGATGCGGTGATCCTGCCGCGCGACCGCCTGCCCGGATTCCGGCGGCGCATCGGGGTGGTGTTCCAGGATTTCCGGCTGATCCCGCATCTGTCGGCGGCGGACAATATCGCGCTTCCCTTACGCGTCGCGGGCATGGCCGAATCGGAGGTCTCGCGCGCGGTGCGCGAGATGCTGAACTGGATCGGCCTGTCCGAACGCGCGGCCGCGCGCCCCGCCACTCTGTCGGGCGGTGAGCAGCAGCGGGTGGCGATCGCGCGCGCGGTGATCGCGCGGCCCGAACTGCTGGTCGCCGACGAGCCGACGGGCAATGTCGATCCCGCCATGGCCGAGCGGCTCCTGCATTTGTTCAACTCGCTCCACCGGCTGGGCACCACCGTCGTCATGGCCACGCATGACTGGCACCTGATCGAGCGGGTGCCGGGGGCGCATCATCTGCATCTGGAGCGCGGGCGGCTGGTCGATCCCGATCCTCATTCGCCTGTCGCCTCGCCCGCCCCAGCGTCAACACCCCCGATACCGGCACGTCCCGACGCCAAGCCCTCCACCATCGTGCGGAGCGGGTTGTGAAGCGCGGGGGCAAGACCCGCGCGACGGGGGCCGAGGCGCGCGCGCTGGACGATGGCGGCGGCGCGCATGTCATGAGCTGGGTGATCGCGATCATGCTGTTCCTGACGCTGCTGGCCGGGGCGGCGGGGCTGGCGACCGCACGCGCGGCGGGCGCGCTCGACCGGCAGATGGCCGGGCGGCTGACCGTCCAGATCGTCGAGGGCGAGGCGCAGCGCCGTGACGCCGCCGCCGCGCAGGTGCTGGGGGTGCTGCGCGCCCAGCCGGACGTCGCGCTGGCGACGCCGGTGGCGCAGGCCGATCTCGCGCGGATGCTGCAACCCTGGCTGGGCACCGATGCGGAGGCGGCGGGGCTGCCGGTCCCGGCGCTGATCGATGTCGACCTGACCAGCGACGGCAGCGCCGCCATCGCCCGCGTCCGCAAGGCGGTGATGCGGGCCAGTCCGGCGGCGCGGGTCGATGCCCATGCCACCTGGCTGGGGCCGGTCGGGCGGCTGCTCGACACCGCGGCGTGGCTGGCGGGGGCGATCATCCTGCTGATGCTGGTCGCGACGATGGCGGTCGTCATGCTGGCGGCGCGCGCCGGGCTGGAGGCGCATCGCGGCACGATCGAGGTCATTCATATGCTCGGCGCCACGGACCGGCAGGTCGCGCGGCTGTTCCAGCGGCGGATCGCGCTCGACGCGGGGATCGGGGCGGTGGCGGGCGGAGTCCTGGCCGGGGCTGCGATCCTGCTGATCGCGGGACAGGTGGGCGCGCTCGATTCGGAATTGCTGGGCGGCATGCGGCTGGGGCTGGGGGATATGGCGATGCTGATCGCCTTGCCCTTCGCTTTCGTCGTGCTGGCGGTGGGCGCGGCGCGATTTGCGGTGCTGCGCCAGATGCGGCGGATGCTCTGATGCTGCGGCTGATCGGTCTGGCGGCGCTCGCCTGGTGCCTGGGGTTCGCGGCCTTCATGCTGACCCTGCCGCATCCGCTGGAGCACAACACCACCGATGCTATCGTGGTGCCGACCGGCGGGCCGGGGCGGATCGACCGGGGCATCGCCCTTCTGAAGGCGCGTCAGGCGAAGCGGATGCTGGTCACGGGCGTCGCACCCGGCGTGCGGCCGATCGATCTGGCGCGCACCTATCGCACATCCCCTTCGCTGTTTTCCTGCTGCATCGATCTGGGCGGCGAGGCGGTCGACACCCGCTCCAATGCCGAGGAAACGGCGAACTGGGTGCGCCAGCATGGCTATCGCACGGTGCGGCTCGTCACCTCCGACTGGCATCTGCCGCGCGCGAGGATGGAGCTGACCGCCGCGCTCGGCAAACAGGTGCTGGTGCTGGGCGACGGCGTGCCGTCCGAACCGCGCATCGGCACCCTGGTCAATGAATATAACAAGCTGATCCTGCGCAGGGTCGCGCTTTGGACGGGGATTGGCGCGTGATTCTTCTTCGCAACATCGTATTCGTCGCGATCTTCTATCCGATATCGGCGATGATGGCGCTGCTGTCGCCGCTGGTGGCGGTGGGGGGGCGTCATGCGGTGGTCCATTGGGCGACGGGCTGGACGACATTTCACCGGCTCTGCACCCGCTGGATCCTGGGTATCCGCGTGAAGGTGGAGGGCACGCGGCCGACCACCCCGGCGCTCTACCCCGCCAAGCATCAGGCGATGTTCGAGACGATGGAGTTGCAACGCCTGCTGAACGGCCCGGCCATGGTGTTGAAGCGTGAGCTGGCCAATATCCCGGTCTGGGGATGGACGGTGCGCAAATATGGCGCGATCGTGGTCGACCGCTCGGCCTCGGCCAAGGCGATGCGCGGCATGATGCGCGATGCGAAGGTGGCGGTCGACCAGGGGCGGGCGATCATGATCTTCCCCGAAGGCACACGGGTAAAGCCCGGCGAGACGCCGCCGCTGAAGCCCGGTTTTGCCGGGCTCTACCGGATGCTGGGCTTGCCGGTGGTGCCGGTGGCGACCGATTCGGGGATCGTGTGGCCGCGAAAGGGCCTGAAGCGTCCTGGGGTGGTGACGCTACGCTTCGGCGAGGTGATCCCGCCCGGCCTGCCGCGTGAGGAAGCCGAGGCAAGGGTTCATGCGGCGATGAATGCGCTGGAGAAATTTCCTACCCTGTAAGGGGGGGCAGTCCGCAGGACTGACGGAGGGGTGTCACGGCTTGTGGCCATGCCCCTCCACCACCCGGCTGCGCCGGGCGGTCCCCCCTCCCCAAGCACAGCTTGGGGAGGAATGGGTTACCCCTCGTGGTTTCGTCCGAAATCCTCGCGCGCATCGTCCTGGCCCTGGTCGATGATCGAGCGGCGGATGGTGCGGGTGCGGCTGAACAGGTCGAACAGTTCGTCGCCCTTGCCCCAGCGGATCGCGCGTTGCAGCTGGCTCAAATCCTCGGAAAAGCGCTGGAGCATCTCCAGCACCGCCTCGCGATTGGTCAGGAACACGTCGCGCCACATGGTCGGGTCCGATGCGGCGATGCGGGTGAAGTCGCGGAAGCCGCCCGCCGAATATTTGATGACCTCGGACTGGGTCACCTCCTCCAGGTCGCTGGCGGTGCCGACGATGGTATAGGCGATCAGGTGCGGCAAATGGCTGGTGACGGCCAGCACCCGGTCGTGATGGTCGGGGGCCATCGTCTCGACATCGGCACCCAGCCTCCGCCAGAATTCGGCGACCCGCTCGACGGCGAGTTCATCCGCGCCTTCGGGCGGGGTGACGATGCACCAGCGCTTCCGGAACAACGTGGCGAAGCCCGCCTCCGGCCCGCTGCGCTCGGTGCCCGCGACCGGATGCGCGGGGATGATCGTCGCGCCGGGCAACGCCTCGGTCAGCGCGGCCAGGACCGAACCCTTGCAGCTGCCGACGTCGGACACGATCGCTTCGGCGGGCAGGTCGTCGGCGAACTCAGCCGCGACCGCACCCATCGCGCCGACCGGCACACACAGGATGACGAGATCGGCGTCGATCACGCTCGCCCCCGCCGTGTCCGCCACGTCATCGGCCAGATCGAGCGCGCGCACCGTCTCGCGCACCGCCGGATCGGCGTCATAGGCGGTGATCCGCGCGGTCGGCATCGCTTTCCGCGTCGCCCGCGCGACCGAGGAGCCGATCAGGCCGAGCCCGATGATGGTGATCCGCGCGAAGGGTAGCATCAGGCCCCCTTCGCCTCCGACTCGACCATCTGGCGAAGCGCGGCGACGACGCCCTTCACCTCATCCTCGGTGCCGATGGTGATGCGCAGGCCATGGCCCAGTCCCTGGCTGGGCAGCCAGCGGACGATATAGCCGGCGTCCATCAGCCCGTGATAGGCACGCTCGGCGGTCAGTGCGCCCTCGAACAGCACCAGCGAGAAGTTCGCCTTGGACGGCACGCAGCGCAGGCCCGCATTGCCGAGGCTCGCGATCTGCTCCTCGAACCAGCCCAGCCACTGGGCATTGTGCGTGCGCGACGCCTCGACGAATACGCGGTCGCGGATCGCCTCGATCGCGGCATTCTGCCCGGCGATGGTCACGTTGAACGGCGCGCGGATGCGGTGCAGTGCGTCGATGATGGGGGCTGCGGCATAGCCCCAGCCGATCCGCTCGGCGGCCAGGCCGTGAATCTTCGAGAAGGTGCGCGACACCAGCACGTTGCCCGTCCGCTCGGCCAGCGCCAGCCCGCCATCATCCTCGCCCGGCTCCAGATATTCGGCATAGGCCTGGTCGAGGACCAGCAGGACATGGGGCGGCAAGCCGGCGTGCAGCCGCGCGATCTCGCCCGCGCCCGCATAGGTACCGGTCGGGTTATTGGGATTGGCGACGAAGACGACCTTGGTCTTGTCCGTCACGGCGCCTAGAATCGCGTCGACATCGGTCGCGTAATCATGGTCGGCGACCACCACCGGCTCTGCGCCGACGCGCCGCGTCGCGATTTCATAGACCGCAAAGCCGTAGCGGACATGGATGATCTCGTCCCCCGGCCCCGCGAACGCGCCCGCCGCAAGGTGGAGGATTTCGTCCGAGCCGGTGCCGTAGATGATCCGTGCCGGGTCCAGCCCATGCACCGCGCCGATGGCTTCGCGCAGCGCAGTCGCGCCCGGATCGGGGTAACGCTCCAGCTGCGTGGCGGCGGCGGCGAAGGCGGCGCGCGCCTTTTCGCTGGTGCCCAGCGGATTCTCATTGGCCGAAAGCTTGATGACCTTGCGCCCGTCAGCGGTCGTCGCGCGGCCGGGGACATAAGGCGCGATGGCCTGGACCCAGGAGATCGGTTCGGGGGCTTTGAGATCGGTCATGGGACCCGCCATAGCGGCCATGTACTTGCGTTGCCAAGCATCGCGGCCTAGCGGATATCGCTCCATGGCCGCTTCCGTTTCCGCGCAATCCCTTAGCGACGACCAGCGTTTCGGTCTGTCGCGGCATGTCGTGCTGCCCGGGCCGCTTCGGCTCGACGGTGGCGGACTGCTGTCCCCGGTCGAGATCGGGTATGAGACCTATGGCACGCTGAACGCCGATGGCTCCAACGCCATCCTGATCTGCCACGCGCTGACCGGCGACCAGCATGTCGCCTCGCCCCATCCGCGCACCGGCAAGCCCGGCTGGTGGACGCGATTGGTGGGGGAAGGCAAGCCGATCGACCCGGCGCGGCATTTCATCATCTGCTCGAACGTCATCGGCAGCTGCATGGGATCGTCCGGCCCCGCGACCATCGATCCCTCGACCGCCGAGCCCTGGGCGATGCGGTTCCCGGTCATCACCATCCGCGACATGGTGCGCGCGCAGGCCATGCTGCTCGACCATCTGGGCGTGGGGCAGCTGAAGGCCGTGGTCGGCGGATCGATGGGGGGCATGCAGGCGATCAGCTGGGCCGCGACCTTCCCCGAACGCGTGCGCGCCTGCGTCATGGTCGCCTCGACCGCGCGGCACTCGGCGCAGAACATCGCGTTCCACGAGGTCGGGCGGCAGGCGATCATGGCCGACCCGAAATGGCGCAGCGGCGCCTATTACGAGTCGAACGATCCCCCCGCGGCGGGCCTGGCCGTCGCGCGGATGGCGGCGCACATCACCTATCTGTCCGAAGCGGGGCTGACCGAGAAGTTCGGGCGGCGGCTCCAGGCGCGGCCCGACCGGCCGGACGGCGCGAAGAGCTTCGGCTTCGACGCGGATTTCCAGGTCGAGAGCTATTTGCGGCATCAGGGGTTGAGCTTCGTCGACCGGTTCGACGCCAACTCCTATCTCTACATCACCCGCGCGCTCGATTATTTCGATCTGGCCGAGGAGCATGGCGGGCTGCTCGCCAATGCCTTCCGGGGCACGGCCACGCGCTTCTGCATCGTCAGCTTCGACACCGACTGGCTCTATCCCACCTCCGAGTCGCGCAGCGTGGTGCAGGCGCTGAACGCGGCCGGTGCGGCGGCCAGCTTCGTCGAGCTGTCCAGCCCGTACGGCCACGATGCCTTCCTGCTCGAGGCGCCCGAGATGAACCGGGTGATCGACGGCTTCCTGCGGGCCGAGCCATGAGCGAGGTGCTGCGTCCCGATCTGGCGATCATCGCGCGCCACGTCGCGCGCGGCGCCCGCGTGCTGGATATCGGTTGCGGCGACGGCCAGCTGATGGCGGCGTTGCGCGACGAAGCGGGGGTGGACGCGCGTGGGCTGGAGATCGATCCGGCCAATGTCGCCTCGGCGGTGGCGCGCGGGCTGGCGGTGGTGCAGGGCGATGCCGATGTCGACCTGGCGGGCTATCCCGACAAGGGGTTCGACTATGCGATCCTCAGCCAGACGCTGCAGACCGCCCGCGCTCCCGACCAGGTGCTCGACCATCTGCTGCGGATTGGCCAGCGTGCCTTCGTCTCCTTCCCCAATTTCGCGCATTGGCGGGTGCGGATGTCGCTGCTGTGGGGCGGGCGGATGCCGGTCACGCCGCTGCTGCCCGAACAATGGTATGACACGCCCAATATCCATCATGTGACGATCGACGATTTCCGCGCCTTTGTCCGTCAGCGGCGGATCACCGTCGAGGGCAGCTGGTTCCTGTCGCGCGGTCGCCCGACCAGCGCGGCGGCCGCCAATTTCCGGGCCGAACATGCGGTGTTTTTGTTGCGTCGGTGAAATGACAACAATAGCGGAACTTTATCTGGATCAAGAGTGTTGACCCGGAAAGTGACGGGAATTTGACATGAGCCAAACCGCCCTGATCGTGGAAGACGAGATTTTCGTGGCCCTCGATCTGGAGCGCATCCTGACCGACGCCGGCTATAATGTGGCCGGAATCGCGGCGGATAGCCGCTCCGCGATAGAGTGTGCACCGGGCTGCACCTTCGCCTTTGTCGACGTCAACCTGCGCGACGGCGCGACGGGGCCCGAGATCGCGCGCCGTATCGCCGAGGATTATGGCGTAAAGATCGTGTTCGTCACCGCCAATCCGTCGCAGATCGGCAATGGGATCGAGGCGCTGGGCTATATCCGCAAGCCGTTCAGCGAGCGCGCCATCCTCGCTGCCGCCGCGCTGGCGACGGGGGCCGGACAGGCCGCTCCGGAGGATGTCATCCCCCTGGGCATCGCCATGTAGGCAATGGACCGGCGCCACTCGCGCCGGTGATCCTCGTTACCGGCAGGGTCCCGTGCCCGGCGGACGGCTGAACGCCGCCAGCGGCACCTCGATCGTCACGACCAGTCCGTCCCGCTGCCAGTCGCGGCGAACCTTGCCGCCCAATTGGCGGACCGCCGACAGTTCGACCAGTTGCGAACCGAAGCCGCTATGATCCGGCGTCGCATCCAGCTTCGGCCCGCCCATCTCCTGCCAGCAGAGCGTTACCATCTCGCCATCGTCGCGGCGGACGGCCAGTTCGACATGGCCGGTCGGGATCGACAGCGCGCCATATTTGGCGGCATTGGTCGCCAGTTCATGGAACAGCAGCGCCAGCGGCGTCGCCGAACGATCGTCGACCGACACATCGTCGCCGGTGACCTGGATGCGCGAGACGTCTTCGTCGCCGCGATAGGGCTCGAACAGGTCGCCGAGCAGCCCGTGCAAGGAATCCTGCCGCGCCTTGGGCCGGGACTGGGGGCTGTGCGGGCGGACGAAGTCATGCGCGCGGCCCAGTGCGGTGATCCGGTCGCGCAGGTCGCTGGCGATCCCGACAAAGCCCGGATGGCTGCGCGCGGCAAAGGCGATCAGGCCAGAGATCACCGCGAAGATGTTCTTGATCCGGTGGCTGAGTTCCTGGCTGACGATCTCGCGTTCTTCCAGCGCGAGCTTCTGCTCGTGAATGTCGGTGCAGGTGCCGAACCAGCGGGTGATGTTCCCCTCGGCATCGCGGATCGGCAGCGCGCGGCCCAGCACCCAGCGATAGGTGCCGTCGCTGTGCCGCAACCGATATTCGATCTGATAGGGCTCGCCGGTCGCCAGGCTGTGCCGCCACCGGGTCCAGGCGCGCTCCTGGTCCTCGGCATGGAACATGCCGTTCCAGGCCTCGCCATCGGTCGAGCCGTCGGGCATCCCCGTAAACTCGTACCAGCGGGCATTGTAATAGTCGTGAAAGCCGTCGGGCTGTGTCGACCAGACCATTTGCGGCATGGTGTCGGCCAGGGTGCGAAAGCGCTGCTCGCTGTCGGCGACGCGCGCCTCGGAGGCTTCGACCGCCTGCTCATGCTCGCGCCGGGCGCGGCGGTCCTGCAAGCGCCCCATGACGGCGGTGGCGAGCACTTCCAGCCCGCGCCGCTGGAACGGGGTCAGCCCTTCGGGCCGGGGTTCCGGCGAGATGACGCAGATCGCGCCCAGCGGGATGCCCTCGCGCGAAAGCAGCCTGGCCCCCGCATAGAAGCGGATATGCGGCGGCCCCTTCACCAGCGAATAATCGGCAAAGCGCACATCGCGACGCGCGTCCGGGACGACCATCGTCTCGGCGCGCCCGACCATCACATGCGCGCAGAACGACGTATCGCGCGGCGTCTGATCGGCGTCGATGCCGACCGTCGCCAGGAATTGCTGGGTTTCCTCCTCGACCACGCTGACCAGCGCGATCGGGGTGCCGCACAGTTCGGAGGCGAAGGCGGCCAGATCGTCGAGCTGGCCGCTGTCGCGATAGCCCGCCAGATCATAGGCGCGGATGACGGCGGCGCGGTCGGCCTCATTCATGGACGTGGGGGCGGGGATCTCCGCCACGCTCACGCCATGACAGGTCGTCGCATCGTCTTCCGGCGTCTTGTCCATCTCCGCCTCTCAGGGAAACCGTGTCCGATCAGAACGGAACGTCGTCGTCCAGATCGTCGGCGAAGCCGCCGCCCTGTCCGAACCCGCCACGGTTGCCCCCGTTCCCGCTATGGTTCCCGCCGCCGCTCTGGTTGCCCGATCCGCCGCGCGATCCACCGCCATAGCCGCCGCCCGAAGACCCGCCGCCAAAGCCGCTCGACCCGCCACCGAAGTCGCCGCCGCCGAAATCGTCACCGCCGCCAAAGTCGCTGCCGCCGCGGCCACCGCCGCCGCCACCCTGACCGCCACCGGGGCCGTCGAGCATGGTCAGCACCGAGTTGAAGCCCTGCAGCGTTACCTCGGTCGAGTAACGATCGTTACCCTGCTGGTCCTGCCACTTGCGGGTGGTCAGCGCGCCCTCGATGTACACCTTGGAGCCCTTGCGCAGGAAGCGCTCGGCGACATTGGCCAGACCCTCGTTGAAGATCTTGACCGTGTGCCACTCGGTCTTTTCCTTGCGCTCGCCGCTGTTGCGGTCCTTCCACGATTCCGACGTGGCGATGCGCAGCTCGACCACCTTGCCGCCATTCTGGAAGGAGCGGCTCTCGGGATCGCGTCCCAGATTGCCGACGAGAATCACCTTGTTGACGCTGCCCGCCATGTATCAGTCCTGTATCTTGCCTAGAGGCCGGCGAATATGGCCAGCCAGTATGTGATGCCCGCCATGACATAGGCGGTCACGAAGAGATACCCTACCATGAAGGCGGGCCACTTCCAGCCATTGGTTTCCCGACGCGTCACCGCGATCGTGGAAATGCACTGCGGCGCGAAGACGAACCACATCAGGAAGGCGAGCGCGGTGGGCAGCGACCAGTTGCGCTTCAGCTTGTCGGTCATCGCCTTCTGCCCGCCCTCATGCTCGGTATCGTCGATGGCATAGACGGTGCCGATGGCGGCCACGGCGACTTCACGCGCGGCCATGGCGGGGACGAGGGCGAGTGCGATGTCGCGGTTGAAACCGATCGGGCGGACCACGACCTCGATCCCGCTCGCGATGCGGCCCGCGATCGAATAATCGACCGGCGAGATGCCCGAGCCTTCCGGCGGCTTGGGGAAGGAGAGCAGCGCCCACAGGATGACGGTGGTCAGCGCGATGGTGGTCCCGGCGCGCTTCAGGAAGATCAGCGCGCGGCTCCACAGGCCCAGCAGGACGTCACGCAGGCGCGGCCACTGATATTTGGGCATCTCCATCATGAAGCCCGACGACGCGCCCTTGGTGACGGTGCGGCGGAGCAGCAGCGCCGCGACGAACGCCCCGACGATGCCCATCAGATAGAGGCCGAGCAGCACCAGACCCTGCAAACCGACAAAGGGCAGCACCTGCCGATCCGGAATGAAGGCGCCGATGATGATGGTGTAGACGGGCAGCCGCGCCGAACAGGTCATCATCGGCGCGATCAGGATCGTGGTCAGCCGGTCCTTCTCGTCATCGATGGTGCGCGTCGCCATGATGCCGGGCACCGCGCAGGCGAAGGAAGAGAGGAGCGGGATGAACGCGCGTCCCGACAGCCCGACCTGCGCCATCAGCCGGTCCAGCAGGAAGGCGGCGCGGACCATATATCCGGTCGCCTCCAGCACCAGGATGAAGAGGAACAGGATCAGGATCAGCGGCAGGAAGACGAGGACCGCGCCGACACCGGCGATCAGGCCGTCGGTGATCAGGCTGCGGAACCAGCCCTCGGGCATGGCCGCGCTGGCCTGGGCTTCCAACCAGACAAAGCCCTGTTCGATCCAGCCGACCGGCGCTTCCGACCAGGCGAAGACCGCCTGGAACATGATGAAGAGCAGCCCGACCAGCAGGATCGGCCCGGCAATGGGATGCAGCGCGACCGAGTCGAGCATGTGCGTCCAGCGGCGCGTCGGCGTCTCGGCCACGGTCGCGCTGGCGGCGATCTGGCGGGCGCGGCGTTGCAGCGTGACGATATCGTCTATCCGGTCGGCGGCGGCGACGGGCTGGCTGCGGCTTTCCGTGACCAGCCGGTCGATCTCGGCCTTCAGCGTGTCGAGGCCGCGACGACGGACGGCGACGGTCGGGATGACCGTCACGCCCAGCTCGCGCGCCAGGATATCGGCGTCGAGCGTCAGGCCGTCGCGTTCGGCCAGGTCGACCATGTTGAGCGCGACCACGACCGGCAGGCCGAGCGCGATCAGCTGAAGCGTGAAGCGCAGGTGATTGTCGAGATTGGCGGCATCGACCACCACGACCAGCGCGTCGGGACGACGCTCGCCCGCCTGCGACCCCATCACGACGTTGCGCGTAACCTGTTCGTCCAGGCTGCCGGGATCGAGGCTATAGGCGCCGGGCAGGTCGACCAGCTCGACCGGGCGACCGTCGTCGAGCACCAGTCGGCCCGAATGACGCTCGACGGTGACGCCGGGATAGTTGCCCACCTTCTGCCGCGCGCCGGTGAGCGCGTTGAACAGGGCGCTTTTGCCGGCATTGGGATTGCCGACGAGCGCAACCAGCGGTGCGGCGTTCATTACGTTCGGTCGGACCTCAAGCGCCCGTCGCGACGCGGATCGAGGCGGCGACCCGGCGACGCAGCGCCACGGTCATGCGGCCGATCCGGCAGGCGATGGGACCACCGCCCAGCGTGGCACGGTGCAGCACTTCTACGCCGACCCCTTCGTCGAAGCCCAATTCACGCAGGCGGCGCGCCTCGGGCAGCGCCAGCTGGGTCCAGTCGATCGCGGCCACGGTCGCCGGTTGCCGCCGGGGAAGGGTTTCGAGACTGCTGAGCATCGCCATACAGCGTACATAACGCCGGTGCGATTGATTATCAATTACCCGTTGATGAAATGGATGTTGGGGTTGGAAGTCGAGGTCCGGGGCGTGGGCTTCGACTTCGCTCAGCCTGAACGGCTGTTGGTACCCAAACTCGATATCTCGCCCGGTTTAGCCATTCCCCCGCTCCGTTCAGCCTGAGCGAAGTCGAAGGCCAAGGGAATCACATCAAACCGCCGGATACCGCAACCGCCCGATAAACCGCGACAGGCTGGGCATATTCTCGCCGCGCTTGGCGAAGCCGGCCTTCCACTTCTCGAACCGCATGATCCCCTCGATCCGCCGCGCCAGAAAGGCACGGGTGTCGGCATGATCCTCGCTCTCGTCGTTCAGGAACACCGCGATGGTCGATCCATAGACCGCGAACAGCGTCGCGCGCTTGGTATAATGGTTGTAATCGGTCGCGGTGTCGCCCGCCTGCGCCCAAATGGCATCGACCGTGCGCCAGCCGAGTCGCGCACCGCTGGCGGCGTTTTGCGGCATGGCCAGGATGGTCAGCGCCCGGCGCAGCGCCTCGCGATTCGGGGCGACGGCGGCCAGCCGCGCCTCGACCAGTGCGGTGATGCGCTGGCGGATTTTCATTTGCGCGGCCTGTTCGGCGGGCACGGCCTCGACCATGGCCTGGTCGATCGATGCGAACCAGGCGTCGATCATCGCGACCGCGCCGTCCTTGAAGGCGAGTCGCGCAATGTCGCGGTCGACGCCCGCCGCGTCCGCCGCCATGTCGCGGGCATCGTCGCCCCAGCCGTCGAACGCGGCGTTGGACGCGATGCCGTCCGCCAGCAGCGCGCGCACCTCGTCGAGAGTCAGGTCCTGAACATCGGTCATGGCAGCCTCGGTCATCATCTCACCCGTCGTCCCTATTGCCCGGCTTGGCAACCGCCGATCCGCGCCGGACCAGCACCAGCGCGGCGGCGACCATCGCGACGCCCACCAGATCGGGCAGCGCCAGCGTCTCGCCGTAAACCACCCAGCCGATCGCGGTCGCGACGATCGGCTGTACCAGCAGCGCGACCCCTACGACCAGCGGGCTGAGCAGCCCCAGCGCATAGATCATCAACCCCTGGCCGACGATCTGGCTCCCCAGCGCCAGCAGCACCAGCGGGGTCCAGTGGCCGGGCCATATCCGCTCGCCCAGCGCCAGCGCAAAGAGGAACAGCGGCAAGATGCTGGCGATGGTCGACCAGGCAAGCGCGGGGATCGGCGGCATCGCGATCCGCACCCGCGCCATCAGGATGAAATAGAGCGCATAGAGCACGCCCGCCAGCACGCACATCAGATCGCCGACCAGATGGCGCGGATCGACCTGATAGCTTCGCCCCATCAACAGCCCCGCACCCAGCGCCGCCAGGAGCAGCGCCAGCCCTTGCACCCGCGACGGCCAGGCGCGGGCCGCCAAAAAGCCATAGAGCGGGAAGATGAAGGTCGCCGAATTGCCGAACAGCGTGGCATTGGCCATCGTCGTCTGGCGGATGCCGATATGCCAGGCGCCCAGATCCCCGGCAAAGGCGATCCCGCCGACCAGCAACAGCATCCACAATCCGGTCTGTGCCCGACCCGGCGCCCGCGGCCGTGCGCGACCCAGCCATGCGGCCAGCGCCAGCATGGGGGCGGCCAGGGTGATCCGCCAAAAGGCCGAGGCGACCGGCCCGGTATCCGCCATCCGCACGAACAGCGGACCAAAGGCGAGCGCGACATTGGCAAGGATGACCGCGGCGAAGGCCAGCGGTGGCGTCGCCTTGGGCCCGCTCCGGTCCGACAGACCATCGCTTTCAGTCTGTTCACTTTTTCTTGGGGGGGCGGACACGGGCATGGGCTCCCTTAACGCCCTATCTGCGTTGCGTCAGGCCGGAAAGGCCGCAAAAGGATTGCATTTGATGCCAACGCTCTTCGACCCCATCGATCTCGGGGCGATCCACGCCCCCAACCGTATCCTCATGGCGCCGCTGACCCGCGCCCGCGCCACGCGCGAGGCGATGCCGACGCCGATCATGGCGCAATATTATGCCCAGCGCGCCAGCGCGGGCCTGATCATCTCCGAAGCCACCGGCATCAGCCGCGAAGGGCTGGGCTGGCCCTATGCGCCGGGCCTGTGGACCGACGAGCAGGTGGCGGCCTGGAAGCCGGTGACCGACGCCGTGCACAAGGCGGGCGGCCGGATCGTCGCGCAGCTCTGGCATATGGGTCGTCAGGTACACAGCTCGGTCACCGGGATGCAGCCCGTGTCTTCCTCGGCCACCCGCACCGAGGGGCAGGCGCACACCTTCGAGGGCAAGCAGGATTTCGAGACGGCGCGCCCGCTGGAGCTGTCGGAAATCCCGCGTCTGCTCGACGATTATGAACTGGCGACGCGCAACGCGCTGGCCGCCGGGTTCGACGGGGTGCAGATCCATGCTGCCAACGGCTATCTGATCGACGAATTCCTGCGCGACGGGGCGAACCACCGCGAGGACGCCTATGGCGGCTCGCCGGAGAATCGCATCCGCCTGCTCCGCGAGATTGCCGAGCGCGTCATTTCGGTTGCGGGCAAGGAGCGGGTCGGCGTCCGTCTTTCGCCCAATGGCGACAGCCAGGGTGTGGACGACAGCGATCCCGCCTCGGTCTTCGTGCCCGCCGCGAAGATGCTGTCGGATCTGGGGATCGCCTTCCTCGAACTGCGCGAACTGGGACCGGACGGCACCTATGGCGCGAGCGACGTGCCCAAGCTGTCGCCGCAGATTCGCAAGGTGTTCCAGGGGCCGCTGATCCTCAACAGCGACTATGACAGCCGCGAAAAGGCGCAGGCCGCGCTCGATTCGGGCGTCGCGGACGGGATCGCGTTCGGCCGAACCTTCCTGGCCAACCCCGACCTGCCCGAGCGGCTGCGCACCGATGCGCCGCTCAACGAGAGCGATATGAAGACCTGGTACAGCCAGGGGCCGGAGGGGTATATCGATTACCCCACGCTGGACGAGGCCGCGCGGGCGGCGTGAGTGACGGGGGCGGGGGGCTTCTCCCGCCCTTTCCCTTCGCCGGAGCGGCTCTTCCTCGACCCGTTCAGCCTGAGCGAAGTCGAAGGCCAAGGGCAACCCTTGCGACAAGGGCGGAACGTGCGCTTCGACTTCGCTCAGCGTGAACGGAGGTGCGGGCGCTATCCCGCGCTCTCCAATCGGTCGATGAAGCGTGTCATCTGCTCCCGCACCGTCTCGCGCATTTTCGGATTGATCAGCAGCATCGGCGCGACCCACATGATCGGAATCACGAAGCCGAGCAGCGCCCACAGGATCACCAGCGCCACCAGGCCAGCCCCCGCATAACGCAGCTTCTGCATCGCACCGGCGTCCAGCGTCAGGGTGCGCGGCCCCTTTGAGTCGTAAAAACCGGCGGTCGTCCAGGCCCCACCGCCGTCGAAGCGCAGCTTCTCCGGCAGCTTCAATCGAGGCATGCTCCTGTCCATCGGGCGGGGTGCCTGAGTCTGACGGGTAGGTAGCGTCCTGCCCGCCTGGGTGTCGATCACCTCCAGCCGCCGACCCCGCTCGACGACGCGAAAACGGGAGGGCGGCATGTCGGTCATTGCGCGCGTGCTGTTCGCCGGGCCCGCCACTGGTCGGCGCTCTGGCCCCAGGCATCGACGCGGAAATTCTCCAGCGGGGCGGGCAGCCTCACCGGTCCCTCATTCGCCGCGCCCAGCCGCTGAGCCAGCTTGATCGAGCCCCTATTCTCCGGGTCGATGGTGTGGATCACATGATCCCAGCCGAGCACATCGACCGCATAGTCCATCGCCGCGCATGCCGCCTCATAGGCATAACCGCGCCCGGCGAACTCGCGCGCGACGCCCCAGCCGACCTCGCGCCCCGGCCAGCCCTCGGGTTGCCAGGGGCCGATCCGCCCGACCCAACGGCCGGTGTCGCGCTCGATCACGGAAAACATCGCGAAGCCGCGCACGCTCCATGCGCCGACCATGGTGCACATATTGCGCCACGCCGCCCCGCGCGCCTGGACTCCGCCGAGGAAGCGCATTGTCTCTTCCTCGGCATGGAAGGCCGCCCATGCCTCGAAATCCTCCGCCGAGGGGAGACGTAAGGTCAGCCGCTCGGTCTGGAGGACGGGGGATGTCACCCGAACCGGCCCTTCAACGCCAGCATGGCGAGCGCCGCCTTGGCCGCCTCGCCGCCCTTGTTCTTCTCGTCGGGCTTGGCGCGGGTCAGGGCCTGCGCCTCATTCTCGGTGGTGATGATGCCGTTGCCAATAGGGAGGCCATCCATGGTCAGCGCCATCAGCCCGCGCGCGCTTTCGTTCGACACGATCTCGAAATGATAGGTCTCGCCGCGGATCACCACGCCGATCGCGACGAAGGCGTCGTAACGGCCCGTATCCGCCGCCATCGCCACCGCACCGGGGATTTCCAGCGCGCCGGGAACGGTGATCGTCTCATGGCTGTGGCCCGCTTCCTCGATCGCGGCGCGCGCGCCCGACAGCAGCAGGTCGTTCAGATGCTCGTAGAAGCGCGCCTCGACGATCAACACATGCGCCATCAGGCGTCTCCCTCAAAATTTTCGATGCGACGTTCGCCGACGATCGACAGGCCATAGCCGTCGAGGCCGATCAGCGTGTGATGGGTGTTGGTCAGCAGCACCATGTCCTGCACGCCCAGTTCGGCCAGGATCATCGCGCCGACGCCGTAATCGCGCAATTCCTCCATATCGATCTGCACCTCCTCACCGGCCTTCAGGCGGACGGCGGTGGTAAAGGCGTCGGTGCGCGGGCGGTTGATGACGACGATCACGCCCGAGCCTTCCTCGGCGATCATGCGCATCGACTTGGCGAGCAAGGCGCCGCGTGCGCCCGCCTCGCCGAACACATCGGCGAAGGGCGACAGGGCGTGCATGCGCACCAGGACCGGCTGGTCGGTGTCGAGCTTGCCCTTGACCAGCGCGACCTGCTCGGTTCCCGTCGCCTTGTTGCGATAGGCGCGCGCGGTCCAGGTGCCGCCCCATTCGCTCTCGAACGTGGCTTCGGACTGCAACTCGACCAGATGGTCGTAGCGGCGGCGATAGGCGATCAGGTCGCGGATCGTGCCGATCTTCAGGTTATGGAGCTGCGCGAACGACACCAGGTCGTCCATCCGCGCCATCGTCCCGTCCTCGTTCATGATCTCGCAGATTACGCCCGAGGGGTTGAGGCCCGCCAGCCGCGCGACATCCACCGCCGCCTCGGTATGGCCCGCGCGCACCAGCACGCCGCCGTCGCGCGCGACCAGCGGGAAGACATGGCCCGGCGTCACCAGCGCATCGGGCCCGTGGCTGGCGTCGATCGCCACCGCGATGGTCCGCGCGCGGTCGGCCGCGGAGATGCCGGTGGTCACGCCCTCGCGCGCCTCGATCGAGATGGTGAAGGCGGTTTCGTGCCGCGTCCCGTTCTTCGGGCTCATCAGCGGCAGGCCGAGCGTGTCGACCCGCTCGCGCGTCATCGCCAGGCAGATCAGCCCGCGCCCGTGCCGCGCCATGAAGTTGACCTTCTCCGGCGTCGCCATCTGGGCGGGGATGACCAGATCGCCTTCATTCTCGCGGTCTTCGTCATCGACCAGGATGAACATGCGGCCGTTGCGCGCCTCGTCGATGATTTCTTCGGGGCTGGACAGGAAACCGCGCCGCAGACCGGCCAGCGTGTCGGGATTAGCGGCCACGATAATGCTCCATGCGCTGCAGATACCGGGCGAGCACGTCGATCTCGATATTGACGCGCTGGCCCTCAGTGATGCCGCCCAGCGTGGTGACGGCGGCGGTGTGGGGGATGATGTTCAGGCCGAAGACGGTGCCATCCGGGCCGTCCTCGACGCTGTTGACGGTCAGGGAGACGCCATCGACCGTCACCGAACCCTTGGTCGCCATGAAGGGGGCGAGGTCGGACGGAACGGCCACGAACACGCGGTGCGATCCGCCTTCCTGCCCGACCGACACGACATGGCCGACACCGTCGACATGGCCGGTGACGATATGACCGCCCAGCTCGTCGCCCAGCTTCATCGCGCGTTCCAGGTTCAGGCGCTGGCCGGTCGTCCACTGGTCGGCGGTGCGCCCGATCGTCTCGGCCGAGACGTCGACGGCGAACCAGTCGGGGCCTTTCTCGACCACGGTCAGGCAGACGCCCGAACAGGCGATCGATGCGCCCAGGTCGATGCTGGCCGTATCATAGGCGGTGGCGATGACGACTCGCGTGTCGCCGCGCGTTTCCACGGCGGTGACGGAGCCGATGTCGGTGACGATCCCGGTAAACATATCAGTCGCGCTCGTAGACCTCCAACCGGTCGCTGCCAAGCATCCGTGAATCGGCCAGCCGCCAGCGGCCATGCGCCTCGGCCAGACGGGGGAGGCCGATATCGCCCAGCGCCGCGCGCCCCTCGCCGATCAGGATGGGCGCCCGATAGAGGAGCAGCCGGTCGACCAGATCACCGGCCAGGAAGGCGGAGGCGGTCTGCGCCCCCCCCTCGACCATCAACCGGTCGACGCCCGCCAGATCGGCGATGGCGGCGGGGGAGGGGATGGTGTCCCAGCCCGCTTCGGGGGTGCGGGAGAGCAGGATACGGCGTGGGGCGTGCGACTCGAGGCCGGGCAGGCGGACATCCAGCCTGGGCGAATCCGCCTCCAGCGTGCCGCGCCCAACGAGGATCGCCTCGTGGCGGCTGCGCTCCAGATGGGTGTGGGCGCGGGCTTCCGGCCCGGTGATCCAGCGGCTCTCGCCATCGGGACGGGCGATCTTCCCGTCGAGCGAGGTGGCGAGCTTCAGCGTGACGAAGGGGCGCCCTTGCGCGCGGCGGGTCAGGAAGCCCGCGATCATCGCGCGCGCTTCCGCTTCGCGCACGCCGGTCGTCACCGCAATCCCGGCGGCGCGGGCGCGGGCAAAGCCTTGGCCATCGGTGCGCGGATCGGGATCGCCCATCGCCGCGACGATCCGCGCGACTCCGGCGGCAATCAGCAGGTCGGTGCAGGCAGGTCCGCGCGTCGAGACATGCGCGCAGGGCTCCAGCGTGACATAGGCGGTGGCCCCCCACGCCGCCTCGCCCGCCTGGGCCAGCGCCATCGCCTCGGCATGGGGGCGGCCGCCTGCCTGCGTCCAGCCGCGCCCGACCACGCGACCTTCGCGGACCAGCACGCACCCGACATTGGGATTGGGCGCGGTCCGCCCGACGCCGCGATCCGCCAGCGCCAGTGCCGCCCCCATCCAGCGCCGATCGGTCAGATGCCCCACTTGCTCAGCGCGTCGTCGACCTTTTTGAATTCGGCCTGTCGCTGTTCCTTGGCGGCCTTTTCCTCGGCCAGCCGCTCCTTCTTCTTCACATAGTCGATCTTCTGCTGCGCCTTGATCTGCACATCGGTGCGGTCGGCGGGCCATTGTTCGACATAGATGATGTCGGGTTTGTACGGCACCGGCACATAATCGTCGCGCGCAAAGGCGTAGATGAAGAAGCCGGTGATCCCGACCGCGATCATCAGGAAGACCAACTCATAGGGCTGGCGCTGCGACAGGAAGAGCCGCAGGTCGCGGATCGCGCGGACGGGGGAGAAGCGGCCGAAGAACGACATGGGGGGAATGTAGGCGTTGCGGGCGTGGGATGCCAGTGGGGACGGGTTGGTCTCGGTGAGACACATAACCCTCCCCCATCCCCTCCCGCCTGCGGGAGGGGCGTGCCAAGCATAAAGCTCACGGATTCTCGAACCCTCGGATCTGGCCGCTCCCCTCCCGCAAGCGGGAGGGGATGGGGGAGGGCATGTGTCTCACCGAGACTGCCATTGACGAGCATCACGCAACACGAAAAAGGGCGGCCGCATCGCGACCGCCCCCTTCATTCCCGCGAGGGAAACCGTCAGCGAATTACGCGACGGTCTTCATCTTCTCGGCCGCGACCGCCAAGCGGTTGCTGAGCGGCTGGGCGATCTCGCCGGCCAGCTTCATCATGTGCTCGGTCGAGCGCGAGGTCTCGGCGACCATCGAGTCGAAGCTCGAACGGGCGAAGTCCGACTGCAGCTTCATGAACTCGGTCGGCGACTTGACCTGCGACAGGGTCTGCATGACCTGGCTGACCTGCTCGAACGAGCGCTTGGCATAGTCGGCCGCGCCCTGGCCCAGCGTCTCGGCGCCCTTGGCGGCGATCTTCGACGATTCGACGACCGCTTCCAGATTTTCCTTGTTGAAGGCGACCATGTCTTCGAACAGCTTGGCGCTCTTCTCCATGCCGGCCTGGGTGCGGGCCTGGGCTTCGCCGAACATTGCCTGGGTCTTGGCGGCGGTGTCCTTGGCGGCGTTTTCGATGGTGCTCGTGGCTTCCATGATGGTGTCCTTGGGCTTTGAGTCCGCCGAAACCGCGGCGGTCGGGGAAGAAAGGGTTGGTGATGCCAGTTCCGGTGTCGGTGCGGCGGGCATGGCCGCCTCGACCGGCTTGGCCGCCGGAGCGGGAGCCTCGGCTACCGGCTCGCTCGGAGCCTTGGCTGCCGGAGCGGGCTTGGCCACTGCCGGGGCAACGGCAACGGGTGCGGCCACGACCGGCGCGACGCTCTTTTCCACGGCCTTGGCCGGAGAGGTCAGCGGCAGGCCGGGGCTGGGGGGCGCGACCGTCTTGGCGACGGGTGCCGCAACCGCAGGCTTGGGATCGGAAGGGGGATCGGAGGGAAGACCGGGCAACGTCTTCGCGGCGGCCGGTTTGGCGCTGCGACGAGGCTTGGCCGCCGACTTCGCGGCGGGGACGGTCGGCTTGGTCTTGTCCAACAGCACTCTCCCGATTTGTTGCGCTGCACAATAGCGATTCGAAGCTACCAGATCAAGTCTATTGTGCAGTGCAACAAAACCGAAACTAACGCTGTCTGACGTAGCGTCCGGGCGCTTCGTCGAGGGCGGGAAGGGCGCCCTCGCCCGGCACCCGCGCGCCCGTGACCGCGACAGTGGCGGAGTCGCGCTGGCGCAGCCAGGCGGCCCAGTCCGGCCACCAGCTGCCCTTGGTCTCGGTCGCGCCCGCGACGAATTCGGCCAGCGTCGCGGCGGGCTGATCGTTGGTCCAATATTGATATTTGCCCGAGGCGGGCGGGTTGACCACGCCCGCGATATGCCCCGATCCCGCCAGCACGAAGCGCAAGGGGCCGGTGAACGCCTCGGTGATCTTCCACACGCTTTCGGCCGGCGCGATATGATCCTCGCGCCCCGCCTGGACATAGGCGGGGGTGGCGACCTTCGTCAGGTCGAGCGGCACGCCCGCCACCGCCATCGCGCCCGGCTTCACCAGCAGATTGTCGCGGTAGAGATCGGTCAGATAGCTCAGATGCCATTTGGCGGGCAGATTGGTGACGTCGCCATTCCAGTGGAGCAGGTCGAACGGCACGTAATCGCGCCCCAACAGATAGTTGTTGGTGACGTAATTCCAGATCAGGTCGCGCCCGCGCAACAGGTTGAACGTCATCGCCAGATAGCGCCCGTCCAGATACCCCTCGGGCGACAGGGTCGAGATCAGCTTCAACTGCTCGTCATCGACGAAGTGGAGCAGCTCGCCCGCCTTCGAGAAATCGACCTGCGCGGTAAAGAAGGTGGCGCTGGCGACCTTCGCCGCCTCGCCCTTCGCGGAGAGCCAGGCCAAGGTCGCGGCCAGCGTCGTGCCCGCCACGCAATAGCCGACGCTGTGCACCGACTCGACCGACAGCAGGTCGCGCACCGTATCGATCGCCTCGACTTGCGCGGTGACGTAATCGTCCCAGATCACGTCCTTCATCGTGGCGTCGGCGGACTTCCACGATACCATGAAGACGCTGAACCCCTGGTCGACCAGCCATTTGATCAGGCTTTTCTCGGGCGCCAGGTCGAGGATGTAGAAGCGGTTGATCCAGGGCGGAAAGATCAGGATTGGCACCGCCGCCACCTGTTCGGTGGTCGGGGTATAGTGGATCAGCTCGTACAGGTCGGTGCGCTTGACGACCTTGCCCGGCGTCGCGGCCAGGTTGCGCCCGATCTCGAAGGCGCGCGAATCGCTGTGCGTCAGCTGCCCACGGCCCATGTCGGCGAGCATGTTCTGAAGGCCCTTGAGCAGATTCTCGCCGCGCGTCTCGACGATCTTGTCGAGCACTTCCGGGTTGGTCGCGGGGAAGTTGGTCGGGCTCATCGCGTCGATAAAGCCTTGCGCGGCGAAGCGGATCTGCTCCTTCTGCTTCGGGTCGACGCCCTCGATCGCATCGACGCCGCGCAGCATATGGTCGGAGACGACCTGATAGCTCTGCCGGATCCAGTCGAAGAGCGGCGACTGCCACTGCTCGGCCTTGAAGCGGCGGTCGGGCTTGGGCGCGACGCTGGGCTCGGCGGCGGGGTCGACGAATCGCTGCCACAGCTTCATCGAATCGGACCAGAAGTCGCGGACCCGGCCCATCGTGGCGGGGTCGTTGAAGCCCGGCACCACCGGCATGCCCTCGGGCGGGGGCGACAGCGCGGCCTCCATCATCATCTGCTGCGCCCGGCCCATCACCCAGGTCCAGTGTTGCAGCTCTTCCAAGGTGGGCATGGCAGGGACTGTCGCGGGGCGGGCCGTCATCGCATCCTCTCGTTCGTATAACCCCGTCTTAGCGTCAGGATATTGCGCCGTCATGTCGGGTCGCGTTGGGAAACGAAAGACGCTAAGGTCCGGGTCCCAAATCGTTACACAGAGGGACCCATGTCCGAAGAGTTCTACCGCATCAAGCGCCTGCCGCCCTATGTCATCGCCGAAGTCAACGCGATGCGGGCGGCGGCGCGTGCGGGCGGCGAGGACATCATCGATCTGGGCATGGGCAATCCCGACCTGCCGCCGCCGCCGCATGTCCTAGAAAAGCTGATGGAGGTGATCCAAAAGCCCGACGCGCACGGCTATTCCCAGTCCAAAGGCATTCCCGGCCTGCGGCGCGCCCAGGCCAATTATTATGGCCGCCGCTTCGGCGTCGATCTCGATCCCGAGACCGAGGTGGTCGTCACCATGGGATCGAAGGAAGGGCTGGCGTCGCTGGCCACCGCGATCACCGCGCCGGGCGACGTGATCCTGGCGCCCAATCCCTCCTATCCGATCCACACCTTCGGCTTCATCATCGCAGGGGCCACCATCCGCGCGGTGCCGACGACGCCTGACGAGGCCTATTTCGAGAGCCTGGAGCGGGCGATGCACTTCACCGTGCCGCGCCCCTCGGTGCTGGTGGTCAACTACCCGTCCAACCCGACCGCCGAGACGGTGGACCTGGCTTTCTACGAGCGCCTCGTGGCGTTTGCGAAGAAGCATGAGCTGTGGGTGCTGAGCGACCTCGCCTATTCCGAGCTTTATTATGACGGCAATCCGACGCCTTCGATCCTTCAGGTGAAGGGCGGCAAGGACGTCGCGGTCGAGTTCACCTCCCTGTCCAAGACCTATTCGATGGCGGGTTGGCGCATCGGTTTTGCGGTCGGCAACAAGAAGCTGATCGCGGCGATGACGCGGGTGAAGTCCTATCTGGATTACGGCGCCTTTACCCCGATCCAGGCGGCGGCCTGTGCCGCGCTCAACGGGCCGCAGGACATCGTCGAGCGGAACCGCCAGCTCTATCACAAGCGCCGCGACGTGCTGGTCGAGAGCTTCGCCCGGGCGGGCTGGGACATTCCGAGCCCCAAGGCCTCGATGTTCGCCTGGGCTCCGCTACCGCCCGCGCTGGCGCATCTGGGCAGCCTGGAATTCTCCAAGCAATTGCTGACCGAGGCCAAGGTCGCGGTCGCGCCGGGCGTGGGTTATGGCGAGAATGGCGAAGGGTTCGTGCGCATCGCGCTGGTCGAGAACGAGCAGCGGCTTCGCCAGGCCGCGCGCAACATCAAGCGCTACCTGCAATCGATGGGCGTCAACACGCCGGGTTCCGCCAAGGTGGTGTGATCCGATTGGAGCGGTGGCGCTCGCCGCCGCTCCCGACTCCGGCGGTTTGACCCAATGGCACTGTACAAACCCCTCTGCTCGCAGGGGAGGAATGCGGTCAAAGGCGCAGTTCGACCCAGGCCGGAACCGGGCGCCCGTCTCGCAAGGCAGGGTGGAAGCGCAGGTCGGACATGACTGGCTCGATCCTGCGCCGCGTCGACAGGCTGGCATGGGCAACCCGGTCCACCCGGCCCATGGCATTGACCAACAGGCAGGCGCTGCCTGGCCCTCCCGAACCGTCCCCCACCATGGGCGAAGTGATTTCGGGCAGCCGGTCGAGGGCGGGGTGGAAGCCGCATTTCTGCGATAGCCCCTCCGGGCGGGGTACGATGGCGGGCTCAGGCGCGGCGTTCAGTTGAAAAATTTGGGGTGCGGCCCTCTTCGCTACGGCCACCATCGGGGTGTCGTCCATAAACAGACGACAGCCAATGCCCTGAAAGCCGCTGAAGATCGTGGCAATCATCGCCGCGATACTCAGATTGGCAAGGGAGGTCCCCGTCAGGCCGGTCAGGGCTCGCCACTGTATCATTCGGCCAGCCTATCACGGCACCGCAATCCGGCAAGCAGTTCTACGCCGCCCATGCAGGCCGCTCGCGCGACTGGCGCTGGCGCTTGACCGCGTACATCGCGCCGTCCGCCTGGGCGATCAGGACGTTGAGCGATCCCGTAACCGGCCCCTGCGCCAGGCCGATGCTGAGGGCCGGGTAGCACGGGCCGTCGACCAGGGCCGGGACCGCGCGATCGAAACGGTCGGACAGGCCCGCCGCGATTCCCCGTGCTACCCTCTCGTCGCAATCGGGCAGCACGCACAGAAACTCGTCGCCGCCGATCCGCACCAGCGTGCCGCGCTCGCCGATCTCGCGCTGTGCCAAGTCGGTCAGCAGCCGCAGCACGGTGTCGCCCGCGGCGTGACCCTGTCCGTCGTTCAGCGCCTTGAACCGGTCGATATCGATCAGCAGCAGCGTGACCGGGCCGTGCAGCCCGGCCTCCAGCCCCTTCAACCCGAAACGGTTGAGCGCCCCGGTCAGGCAATCGCGGCTGGCCTGTTCGGACAAACCGCGCTGGACACGCTCGGCATCGATCAGCAGCAGCGCCAGATGGCTGAGCGAGACCAGGATGATCGCGATGCCCACGCTCCAGTCGGCGGTCGTCTGCGCCGCGCTTTCCCACACCGGATCGCCCCATGCCACCAGCAGGAGGGTGGTGCGCAACAGGAACAGCGGCACCGAAGCGGCGAACATCGCGCCCATGACCCAGGCGGTGCGGATATTCTCCGTTCGCGCGATGTGAAAGAGCATCCAGGCGGCGGCGAAGTTGAACAAGGTTCGGGTGCCGCCCAGGATCATGACCGGCAGCCGCGCATCGTGGTCGCCGAACAGGACAAACGGCACGGTCAGCGTGACCATCATGGCCAGCGGAACTAGGATCGCGGCGGGCGGGCGTCGCCGGGCGAAGATCGACATGGCATGAATGCATAGGCACAGCCCGACCAGCAGCAGGACGTCGATGATCCGCTCCGGCGTAGTGAGTCGGGCGCCGTCGAAACACAGCCCCACGCCGTTGGTCACGCCGATGATGATCTTGCCCGTGCCCCACCAATAGGGCCAGCGACCGGGCTCGCGGCTGGTCATGCCGGGAAAGAAGTGGAGCAGGCCCGACAGCATGCTGCCCAGCGCAGCCACCACCTGAAGGCTGGCGATATCGAGTATCATGGTCGCGGACCCCGCACGGATAGCGGTCCCCCCGGACCAACGCGAGTCGCCTTAATATAGTATAAGTTACGAGTTGGTTTCTGTTGCGACGGCAATGGGCCGATATGGCCGTGTATCACGGCTTTGCGTCTGAAGGATTGATCCGGGGCGTCCCTAGCCGCTACGGCGGAGGGCAGACCCGCAAACCGGCCGGGCTCCTCCTTTCCGGAGGCGCGCAGCGGCCGACGGAGTGAAGAGTGAGCAACGAAGTCGAACATATGCGCGAGCATCTCCTCGCCGCCATCGCCGCCGCGCCCGCGCTGGACGCGTTGGAGACGGTGCGCGTCGATGCGCTGGGTAAGCAGGGCCGGATCACCCAGTTGCTGAAGACGCTGGGCAAGATGAGTCCCGAGGAACGCCAGGTCGAGGGGCCGCGCATCCATGGCCTGCGCGAGGCGGTGACCGAGGCGCTGGCGGCGCGCAAGGCGGGTCTGGAACAGGCGGCACTCGACGCGCGCCTCGCCTCCGAGCGGCTGGACATGACCCTGCCGGTCGACACCGCCGGTTTCGGCACCGTCCACCCGGTCAGCCAGGTGATGGACGAACTGGCCGAGATCTTCGCCGATCTGGGCTTTGCGGTCGCGACCGGACCGGAGGTCGAGACCGACTGGCATAACTTCACCGCGCTCAACATTCCGGAGACTCATCCGGCGCGCGCGATGCACGACACCTTCTATCTGGCGGGAGTCGAGGCGGGCGGCGACGAGCGCACCGTGCGCCGCGTCCTGCGCACCCATACCTCGCCGGTGCAGATTCGCACCATGCTCGATCAGAAACCGCCGATCCGCATCATCGCGCCGGGCCGCACCTATCGCTCCGACTCGGATGCGACGCACACGCCGATGTTCCATCAGGTCGAGGGGCTGGTGATCGACAAGGGCATCACGCTCGGTCATCTGAAATGGACGCTGGAGACCTTCCTCAAGGCGTTCTTCGAGCGCGACGATATCGTGCTGCGCCTGCGTCCCAGCTATTTCCCCTTCACCGAACCGAGCGCCGAGGTCGATGTCGGCTACACTATCGAGAAGGGCAAGCGCGTCATCGGCGGCTCGGGTGGCGGCTGGATGGAGGTGCTGGGCAGCGGCATGGTCCATCCGAAAGTCATCGAGGCGTGCGGGCTCGATCCGAACGAGTGGCAGGGCTTTGCATTCGGCTGCGGCATCGATCGCCTTGCCATGCTGAAATACGGAATGGACGATCTGCGCGCCTTTTTCGACGGCGATATCCGCTGGTTGAAGCATTACGGGTTCGCGAGCCTCGACGTACCCACGCTGTCGGGAGGAGTCGGCGCATGAAGTTCACCCTGGGCTGGCTGAAGAGCCATCTGGACACCGATGCCGACCTCGACACCATCGTCGAGGGGCTGACCCGTATCGGCCTGGAGGTCGAGGGCGTGCACAATCCGGGCGAGGCGCTGTCCTCGTTCCGCGTCGCGCGCATCCTGTCGGCCGAGCGGCATCCGCAGGCGGACAAGTTGCAGGTCCTGTCGGTCGATGCCGGTGACGGCCCGATGCAGGTCGTGTGCGGTGCGCCCAACGCCCGCGCAGGGCTGGTCGGCGTGTTCGGCGCGCCGGGGGGCTATGTCCCCGGCCTCGACGTGACGCTGAAGGTCGCCGCCATTCGCGGCGTCGAGTCGAACGGCATGATGTGCTCGGCGCGCGAGTTGCAGATTGGCGAGGGCCATGACGGCATCATCGAACTGCCCGAGGATGCAGCGATCGGCACGTCCTTCCCGGACTATGCGGGGCTCAACGATCCGGTCATCGACGTGTCGATCACGCCGAATCGCCAGGACTGCATGGGCGTGCACGGCATCGCGCGCGATCTCGCCGCCGCAGGGCTGGGCACGCTGATCGCCCCGACCGTGCCGTCGGTCGCGGGTGAGGGCGCCGGTCCCGATGTCCGCATCGAGGATGCCGAGGGCTGCCCGGCCTTCTATGCGCAGGGCGTGTCGGGCCTGACCAATGGCGAGGCCCCCGAATGGATGCGCCAGCGACTGACCGCGATCGGGCAGAAGCCGATCTCCGCGCTGGTCGACATCACCAATTATATGACGGTCGATCTCGGCCGCCCGCTGCACGTCTATGACAAGGCCAAGCTGTCGGGCGGTCTGGTCGCGCGTCATGCCAAGGACGGCGAGACGGTCGAGGCGCTCAACGGCAAGACCTATACCCTGTCGGAGGGCATGACCGTCATCGCCGACGATGCGGGCGTGCACGATATCGGCGGCATCATGGGCGGCGCGCATTCGGGCGTGTCGGAGACGACCACCGACGTCATCATCGAATGCGCGTACTTCACCCCCGAGGCGATCGCGCGCACCGGCCAGAAGCTCGCGCTGACCAGCGACGCGCGCACCCGGTTCGAGCGCGGGGTGGACCCGGCCTTCCTCGACGACGGCCTCGCCATCGCGACCTTCCTCGTTCTGGAATATTGCGGCGGAACCGCCAGCGGCGTGACCCGCGCGGGCCAGCCGCCGGTCCTGGCGAAGACCATCGCCTATGACCCCAATCTGGCCGAGACGCTGGGCGGCCTTGCCATCGCGGCCGACCGGCAAAAGGCGATCCTCGAGTCGCTGGGCTTCACCGTCACCGCCGACTGGCAGGTCACGGCCCCCAGCTGGCGCCGCGACGTGGACGGCCCCGCCGATCTGGTCGAGGAAGTCATCCGCATCGAGGGCATCGACCATGTTCCCCCGGTGGCGCTGCCCCGCGCCCCGGGCGTCGCGCGTCCCACCGCCACGCCGCAGCAGAAGCTGGAACGTCGCGCCCGCCGCGCCGCCGCCGCGCGCGGCCTGGACGAGGCGGTGACGTGGAGCTTCATCAGCGAGGCGCAGGCGGCGCCCTTCGGCGGCGGCGCGTTCACGCTCGCCAACCCGATCAGCGAGGATTTGAAGGTCATGCGGCCCTCGCTGCTCCCCGGCCTGCTCGCCGCAACCGAGCGCAACATCAAGCGCGGCGCGACTGCCGTGCGGCTGTTCGAGATCGGCCGCCGCTATCTGGAGGAGGCCGAGCGGCCGACGCTGGGCGTGGTGCTGGCGGGTGACAAGTCGGCCCGCAACTGGCGGTCGGGCAAGGCGCAAGCGTTCGACGCCTATGACGCCAAGGCCGAGGCAATCGCGCTGCTCGCCCAGGCGGGCGCACCGGTCGACAATCTTCAAGTGATGGGCGAGGCGGGTGACGCCTGGCATCCCGGCCAGTCGGGCACGCTGCGGCTGGGGCCGAAGACGGTGCTGGCGGCGTTCGGCATGGTCCATCCGTCCGTGCTGAAGGCGTTCGATCTCGACGGCGCGGTGGCGGCGGTGGAGCTGTATCTCGACGCGATCCCGCCCAAGCGGGCGACGGGCTTCATGCGCCCGGCCTACACGCCCCCGGCCTTGCAGTCCGTCAAGCGCGACTTCGCCTTCCTGGTGCCCGACACGCTGGCCGCCGACATGCTGATCCGGGCGGTGCGGGGTGCGGACAAGGCCGCCATCACTGCCGCACGCGTGTTCGACGTGTTCGCAGGGCAAGGCGTGCCCGATGGTCACAAGTCGGTCGCGGTCGAGGTGCTTCTGCAACCCTCGCAGAAGAGCTTCACCGATGAGGAACTGAAGGCCATCGCCGACAAGATCGTCGCGGCGGCCGCCAAGCAGGGAGCACAACTCCGTGGCTAATGAGGAAAACTGGGTCCGTATCGGCAACGACCATCTGTCAGCGGCGATCAATCCGTTCGGCGCGGAATTGTCCTCGCTGAAGGACGCGGACGGCCGCGAGCTGATGACCGATGCGGACCCGGCTTTCTGGACCGGGCGTGCGCCGCTGCTGTTCCCGGTGATCGGCGTGACCCGGGACGGTATCCGCCTGAACGGTCGGCATTATCCGATGGCCAAGCATGGCTTTGCCCGCCACTCGACCTTCGAGCTGGTGACGCATGAGGCCACCCGCGCCGTCTTCTCGCTGGGCGACAGCGAGGAGACGCGCACCTCCTATCCCTTCGCCTTCCGGCTGGAGGCGGAGTTCCGGCTGGAGGACGCGACGCTGGTGATGGAAATCCGCGTCCTCAACCGGGGCGAGGAACCGATGCCCGCCAGCTTCGGCTTTCATCCCGCCTTTGCCTGGCCGCTGCCCTATGGAAAGGCGCGGTCCGATCACCGCATCGTCTTCGAGAAGGACGAACCCAGCCGCCTGCGCGAGATTGCCCCCGACGGCCTGATCGCCGAGGCGCGTCGCGACAGCCCGCTCGACGGGCGGGTGCTGCATCTGGCGGACGATCTGTTCACCAACGACGCGCTGGTTTGGGATCCGGTCGAGAGCCGCAGCGTAACCTATGGTGCGGACGGCGCGCCGCAACTGCGCATCGCCTTTCCGGATACCGACAAGCTCGGCATCTGGACCAAGCCGGGCGCGGCCTATGTCTGTGTCGAGCCATGGCACGGCATCGCCGACCCGGAAGGGTTTGACGGCGAGTTCACCGACAAGCCCGGCGTGTTCACCGTGCCGGTCGGCGGTGAGAAGGTGATGCAGATGACGGTGACGCTGGCGGGCTGACACCTTTTTAGCCCCTCCCCTTCAGGGGAGGGGGGATTCGGATGGGGCCTGTCTTGTGCCACAATTTGCTGTAACAGGCGCAGCATCTCGGGCGCTCGGATGCGCCATTTCCCTATTCGACAGAGCCGCCCATGACTTCCCCCCGCCGTACCTTCGCGATCATCTCGCACCCTGACGCCGGTAAGACCACGCTGACCGAAAAGCTGCTCTATTTCGGCGGCGCGATCCATCTGGCGGGCGAGGTCAAGGCGCGTGGCCAGAATCGGCGCGCGCGGTCGGACTGGATGAAGATCGAGCAGCAGCGCGGCATCTCGGTCACGTCCTCTGTGATGACGTTCGAGAAGGACGGCGTGACCTTCAACCTGCTCGACACGCCGGGCCACGAAGACTTTTCGGAAGACACCTATCGCACGCTGACCGCGGTCGATTCGGCCGTGATGGTCATCGACGCGGCGCGCGGTATCGAGGCACAGACGCGGAAATTGTTCGAGGTCTGCCGCCTGCGCTCGGTGCCGATCATCACCTTCATCAACAAGGTCGACCGCGAGGGGCGTCCGCCCTTCGAACTGCTCGACGAGATCGCCGACATACTGGCGCTCGACGTCGCGCCGATGAGCTGGCCGGTGGGCATGGGCGGGTTGTTCGAGGGCATCCTCGACCTCACCACCGGCAAGGTGAGCCGCCCCGAGGGCGACAGCCGCGCCTTTCACGGCAAGGTGGACGATGCGCCGACCCTGCCCGCCGAAATCGCCGAAGAGATCGAGCTGGCCCAGGCCGGTTATGCCGAATTCGATGGCGAGGCGTATCGCAACGGCGACCTGACGCCGGTCTATTTCGGCTCCGCGCTGAAGGATTTCGGTGTCGCCGAACTGATCGACGCGCTCAGCCGCCACGCGCCGCCGCCACGCCCGCAGCCCGCAGAGCCCGCACCCGTCTCGCCGGAGAATAAGGAAGTCACCGGCTTCGTGTTCAAGGTGCAGGCGAACATGGACCCGCAGCATCGCGATCGCATCGCGTTCATGCGGCTGTGCTCGGGCACCTTCAAGCGCGGCATGAAGCTGACGCCGACGGGCCATGGCAAGCCGATCGCGGTCCACTCGCCCATTCTGTTCTTCGCGCAGAATCGCGAAGTCGCCGACGAGGCTTTCCCGGGCGATATCATCGGCATTCCGAACCACGGCACGTTGCGGGTCGGCGATACCCTGTCGGAGCGGGCGGACGTGCGCTTCACCGGCCTGCCCAACTTCGCCCCCGAAATCCTGCGCCGCGTCGCGCTGAAGGACCCGACCAAGACCAAACAGCTGCGCAAGGCGCTGGACGACATGGCCGAGGAGGGGGTGACCCAGGTCTTCTATCCCGAGATCGGGTCGAACTGGATCATCGGCGTGGTCGGGCAGCTCCAGCTCGACGTGCTGCTGTCGCGGCTGGATGCGGAATATAAGGTTGCCGCCGGGCTGGAGCCCGCGCCGTTCGACACCGCGCGCTGGATCACCGCCGAGGACCCTGCCGACCTGAAGGCGTTCATGGATCTGAACCGCTCGGCCATGGCCAAGGATCGCGACGACAATCCCGTCTTCCTCGCCAAGAGCGCGTGGGAAGTGGGATACGTCGCCGATCGCTATCCCAAGGTCCGCTTCCTCGCCACGCGCGAGCGCTGAGACGGAACCGGAGGCCCGTGTCGCGGCTTCATGGCGCATGATCGAACAGGGAATGCCCATGAACCGCGCCGCGATCGAAGCGACCTTCGAAGCCAATGAAAAGCTGATCCGCCGCCGCGCGCTGAAGGCCGGGGCCAAGGCGCTGACCATCGGCACCGAGAGCCTCGCCGAGACGATCGACGCCATCGGCGATGCCTATGGCCTGACGGGGGCACAGCGCCGCCAGCTGGAGCCCGGCATGGCGATCGAGGCGCAGGAGATCGTCGGCAAGCTCAAGGGCTTTGTCGGCCCCGCCGCGTTGTTCAGCGATCTGCGCGGCGGCGCCGGGCTGCTGTCGCAGGCCAAGGCGGCCGGGCGGCTGGCCAAGACGGCGCGCAAGATCGGCCAGGGTGGACTGGCGGCGGGCCGGGTGGCGGCGCGTGGCGGCCGTGCGGCACGGGGGCTGCCCTGGGCGGCGCTGGGCGTGGCGGCCTGGGGCGTCGGCAATGGCGGCTGGTTCTGGTGGAAGGCGCACGCCTATAACCGAGCATGCCGCGATTTGCTGTTGGGCGAACAGGGCGGGGTGGTTCAGCCTGCCTGACGCCGGGCGGCGGGGAATCGGCTTCGACGTCGCTCAGCCCTGGAGCGGACCGCGGCCCCAATCTCCGTTCAGCCTGAGCCCTTCGACTCGCCGGCAAGCCAGCCGTTCAGGATAAACCTCGGCGTTACACGCCGAAGTCGAAGGCTACGCCCCAACGCTTACCGCTCGGCCCGGTCGTCCCAGGCCAGTCCCTCGACCAGCGAATCCCGGATCGCGCGCAGGATCGCCGCCGGATCGTCTTTTACCCGCGATTCGCTTTCCAGAAGCTGCTGCACGCCGCGCACGGTATAGCCCTGCTGGTTGAGCAGCTGGTCGATGCGCCGGATCAGCGCCATGTCCTCGGGCCGGTAATAGCGGCGATTGCCGGCGCGCTGGACGGGCTTCAGCTGCGGAAAGCGGCCTTCCCAGTAACGCAGGACATGCTGCGCCACGCCGGTCTCACGCGAAACCTCCCCGATGGTGCGTAGTGCACCATCGGCCTTGCCGCCATCCGCGGGCCGTTCGGGCCTATCCCGCCGCGACAATACGATCGCGCATCATCTGGCTGGCGCGGAAGGTCAGCACGCGGCGCGGTGCGATCGGCACCTCCACCCCGGTCTTGGGGTTGCGGCCGATCCGCTCCCCCTTGTCACGCAGCACGAAGGTTCCGAACCCCGAAATCTTGACATTCTCGCCCCGCGACAGTGCTTCGCACATCTCGACGAGGATCTGCTCGACGACATCGGCCGAGTCGGATCGCGACAAGCCGACTTCCTGATGCAGCGATTCTGCCAGGTCGGCGCGCGTCAAAGTTCCAGCGTTGGTCATGTGGCCATCCCCCAATGGTATCTGGCGATCCGGTATCATACCGCCCGATGGGACCGAAAGGGATTTATCTCGGTCAATGTCAATCGATTGTTCAGAAACGTATCACCGCCGCTCCCCAGGTGAACCCGCCGCCCATCGCTTCCAGCACCAGAATGTCGTTTTCGCGGATGCGGCCGTCGCGCACGGCCGTGTCGAGCGCGAGGGGAACCGAGGCCGCCGAGGTATTGGCATGACGGTCGACAGTAACGACGACCTTTTCGGCGGGCAGGTTCAGCTTGCGCGCGGTCGCATCGAGGATGCGGGCATTGGCCTGGTGCGGGACCACCCAATCGACATCGGCCGAGGTCAGGCCCGCCAGACCCAGTGATTCTTCCATCACCTGCGCCAGATTGACGACGGCGTGGCGGAACACCTCGCGCCCCTTCATCCGCAGCTTGCCGACGGTGCCGGTGGTCGACGGGCCGCCATCGACATAGAGCAGGCCGTTGTGGCGGCCATCGGCGTGGAGCCTGGTCGCCAGGATGCCGCGCCCGCCTTCATCGTCGCTCTCGCGCGCTTCCAGCACCATCGCGCCCGCGCCGTCGCCGAACAGGACGCAGGTGGTGCGATCCTCCCAGTCGAGGATGCGGCTGAAGGTCTCCGCGCCGATCACCAGCGCGCGGCGCTGCACGCCAGAGCGCAGCATCGCATCGGCGACCTGCACGGCATAGAGAAAGCCCGAGCAGACGGCAGCGACGTCGAACGCGACGCAGTCGTTGATACCCAGCATCGCCTGAACCTTGGTGGCGGTCGCCGGGAAGGTCTGGTCCGGGGTGGCGGTCGCCAGCACGATCAGGTCGATATCCTGCGCCGACAGGCCGGCGGCGGCGATCGCGGCCTTGGCGGCATCGGCGGCCAGCGTCGCGGTCGTCTCCTCGGGGCCCGCGATGTGGCGGAAGCGGATACCGGTCCGCTCGACGATCCACTCGTCGGAGGTGTCGACCTCTTGCGCCAGTTCTTCGTTCGACACCCGCCGGGTTGGAAGTGCCGACCCCGTACCCGTGACGATCGAACGAATCATGCGGCGTCCTCGAAATTCAGGAGATCCTCGGCAATACGCCGGGTCAGGTCGGCGCGCACCATCTTGGCCGCATTGCCGATCGCGGTGGCGACGCCCAGTTCGTTGGCGCTGCCATGGCTCTTCACCACCACGCCGTTCAGGCCCAGGAATACCGCGCCATTATGGTTGTTGGGGTCGAGATGGTCGCGCAGCAGCTGCGTCGCGGGGCGCGAGATCAGGAAGCCGATCTTCGAGCGGGTCGAGGAGCGGAAGGCGCGCTTCAGCAGGTCGCCGACGAAACGCGCGGTACCCTCGGCGGTCTTGAGCGCGATATTCCCGGCAAAGCCGTCGCACACGATCACGTCGACCTCACCACGGGCCAGCTGGTTGCCCTCGATAAAGCCGGTGAAGTTCAGCGGAAGATGATTCTGGCCACGCAGCACGGCGGCGGCGTCGCGAATCTCGTCGGTGCCCTTCTGGTCCTCGGACCCGATGTTGAGCAGCGCCACGCGCGGATTGTCGAGTTCCAGCAGGACGCGGGCATAGGCCGCGCCCATGACGGCAAACTGGACGAGGTTGCGCGCATCGCACTCGGTATTGGCGCCGAGGTCGAGCATGACGACGTCATTGTCGCCCAGCGTGGGAAGCGGCGCCGCGAGTGCGGGCCGGTCGATACCGGGCAGGGTGCGAAGCGACAGCTTGGCCATCGCCATCAGCGCGCCGGTATTGCCCGACGAGACGGCGGCGGCGGCGCGGCGCTGCTTCACCAGATCGATGGCGATGCCCATCGATGTCGTCCGCGCACGCCGGATCGCCTGGCTCGGCTTTTCATTCGAGCCGACGATCTCGGGCGCGTGAACGATTTCGGACGCGGCGGACAGATTGGGATGGGACTTCAGCCCCTCCGCAATCTGCGCCTCGTCACCGACCAGGAAGAACCGCATGCCCTCGAAGCGGCGTCGCGCTCTGGCGACACCGGCGAGCATCACGGCCAGCCCGTCGTCGCCGCCCATCGCATCGACGGCGATCCAGGCGTTATCGGCCATGGGTATCCTCTAACGGTCGTTCAGGTGAAGGTAGAGGGATCAGCCCTCGACCGACACGACCTCACGGCCGTTATAATGGCCGCAGGCGGTGCACAGATTGTGCGGACGCTTCAGTTCGCCGCAGTTCGGGCATTCCTGGAATGCCGCGACCGTCAGCGAGTCGTGGCCACGGCGCATGCCGCGCTTGGAGGGCGAAGTCTTTCTCTTGGGGACGGCCATTGCGGCACCTTATCAATCGAACAATGGGTGGAATACGCCACGATCAGCACCCATTGCGCGCCCGGATCGACGACCCGGCCGCGTGAGCACCCAGCCGGACGCATCGCGAAGCCCCGCGCCTATAGCGAGTTTTGCCGATGTTGCAAGCGTGGGCGCCAAATGGCACTCCCCAGCATCCGGCAATTTACAGGAAAGACGGCATTTATGGTCCTGCCCGTTACGCTCAGCATCGCGGCGGCGGCCGCCATCGTCAATTTATGGCTGGCCCTGCGAATCGTCATGGGGCGATTCCGCGGCAAGGTCATGATCGGCGACGGCGGCGATTCGCGACTCGTGGCGGGTATGCGGGCCCAGGCCAATTTCGTCGAATATGCGCCCTTCGTCCTGATCCTGATGGGCCTGATCGAGTTGGGCGGCGGATCGTCCTTCTGGCTGTGGATCGCGGGCGGCGCGTTCATCCTCGCACGGATCGGCCATGGCTGGGGCATGATGCGACCCGCGCCCAATATCGGGCGGGCCGGGGGTGCGATCGGCACTTGGGCCATCCTGGCGCTATTGGCGGGGTGGGGAATCGGGATCGTCTATGCGACGCAGGCCGTTCCTGCCCCGACAACGACCGTCGTAAGGATCGACCGCTGATGACTCGCCTGCCCCTGATCGGCCTTGCCGCCCTGATGCTGACGGTATCGCTGACCGCCGCGGCGCCCGACCCCATTTCGCCGCAGCGCCTGTCGGCCGATGTGAAGACACTCGCCTCCGATGCGTTCGAAGGCCGCGCGCCGGGCACGCCGGGTGAGACGAAGACGGTCGACTGGCTGGTTGCGCAGTTCAAGGCGATGGGCCTGCAACCCGGCGGCCCGAACGGGCAATGGACACAAAGCGTGCCGCTGATCCGTACCCAGATCGGGCAGGGGACGATGCGGGCGGGTGCGATGCCGCTGGTGCAGGGGCAGGGCGTCTATGTCTCGACCGTGCGGCCCGTCGACCGGGTGGCGATCAAGGATGCGCCGATGGTGTTCGTCGGTTATGGCGTCCATGCGCCCGAGCGCGGCTGGGACGACTTCAAGGGCGTCGACCTGAAGGGCAAGATCGCCGTCTTCCTGGTCAACGACCCCGATTTCGAGGCGGTGGCGGGCGACGACGCCAAGGGCAGGTTCGGCGACCGGCGCATGACCTATTATGGCCGATGGACCTATAAATATGAGGAAGCCGCGCGGCAGGGGGCGATCGGCGCGCTGATCGTCCATGATACGGCCGGGGCGGGCTATGGTTGGGCGACGGTGACGGCCCCGGCGGGCGAGAATTACGATATCGTCCGCAGCGACCCGACCTCGCGCATCCTGTTGCAGGGCTGGCTGTCGGGCGAGTCGGCGAGCCGGCTGTTCGCCGCCGCCGGGCTGGACCTGGCACAGCAACGTGCGCGCGCCCGGCGTGCCGATTTCCGGCCGGTGAAATTGAAGGGGCAGGCCTTCTCCGCCGACCTGCCCGTCACCACCGTTCGCGCCGAAAGCCGCAATGTGCTGGCCAGGCTGCCCGGCAAGACGCGCCCCGATGAGGTCGTGATGTTCGGCGCGCATTGGGATGCCTATGGCACGGGCAAGGCGGATGCGCAGGGCCGTACGATCCGGCCCGGCGCGAACGACGACGCGCTGGGCGTCGCGGGCGTGCTGGAACTGGCGCGCGCGTTCAAGGCGGCCCCGCCGACCGATCGCAGCCTGGTCTTCGCGCTGTGGACCGGCGAGGAGCGTGGGCTGCTGGGGTCGGAAACCTATGCGGTGAAGCCGGTCTATCCGCTGGCCAAGACCGTCGCGAACCTGACGCTCGACATCCTCCAGACGGCGGGACCGGCCAGGGACGTGATGCTGGTCGGCGACGGGCAGAACGACCTGGAGGACCGACTGAAGGCCGCTGCCGCCGTGCAGGGGCGTACGGTCACGCCCGAGGCGCTGCCGGAGCGGGGACTGTTCTATCGTGCCGATCACTTCTCGGTCGCGCGGCGTGGTGTCCCGACGCTGCTGCTGATGGCGATCAGCGGTGCGCCCGATCTGGTCGCGGGCGGACGTCCGGCGGGGCAGGCATGGCTGGACGGCTATATGCGCTGTTACCACCAGACCTGCGACGCGTGGGACGCGAAGTGGGATCTGCGCGGGGCGGCGGCGGATGTCGGGCTGCTGTACGGGATCGGGCGCGATCTGGCTTCGTCCCGCGATTGGCCCGAGTGGCGCGCGGGGTCGGAGTTCAAGGCGATTCGCGGGGAGAGTGCTGCGGAACGGCGGTAGTCCCTTGGCCTTCGACTGCGCCCAGGCTGAACGGGGTTTGGGGTTTGGACCCAGCCCCTACATCCGTTCATGCTGAGCGAAGTCGAAGCCCACACAAAACGCTCACCCCAATCCCAACACCCGGTCCGCCACGAACGCATTGCTCTGCCGCTCATGGCCGAAGGTGCTGGGCTGGCCATGGCCCGGAATGAACGCGGTCTCGTTCCCCAGCGGCCAGAGCTTCTCGACGATCGAGCGGATCAGTGTGTCGTGATCCCCGCCCGGCAGGTCCGAGCGCCCGACCGAGCCCTGGAACAGCACGTCACCGACCAGCGCGAAATGCGACGGGGCGTGGTGGAAGATGACATGCCCGCGCGTATGGCCCGGCGTCTCGTACACATCCAGGGTCAGCTCGCCGATCGTCACCGTGTCGCCTTCGGACAGCCAGCGGGTCGGCTCCAGCACCTGGGCGGGGATGCCGTAAGCCTGGCCATCCTCGTCCAGCCGCGCCAGCCAGAAGCGATCCTCTTCCTGCGGCCCCTCGACGGGCACCGACAATGCATCGGCCAGTGCCTTGGCCCCGCCCGCATGGTCGATATGGCCGTGGGTCAGCAGGATCTTCTCGACCGTCACCCCGGTTTTGGCGATGGCGTCATGGATACGCGGCAGGTCGCCGCCGGGATCGACCACCGCCGCCTTCATCGTCGCGGTGCACCACAGGATCGAACAATTCTGCTGGAGCGGGGTGACGGGCACGATCGCGGCCCGGAGCGGTGGGTTCTGGGGAGCACTGGTCATGCTCCGGCGATAAAGGCTGGGACAGCCCGGGCCAATCGATACTTGCATGGGGGGGCAGGCGACGTGCATGGATCGTCATTCCATGGTGCGTCCCCTTCCTCCTTTCGTCCTGCTCGACGACGCCCGTGACGGGGGAGCGGCGGCGCGTCTCTATACGCGGCCGGTCGGCATCGTCACCGCACACCGGGCGGACGAGGTTCCGGCGGCGCTGGACGCCCTGCGCACGGCCCGGGAGCGCGGGCTCGAGGCGGCCGGCTATCTGGCCTATGAGGCAGGCGCGGCGTTCGAGACTGGCGTGCCGCCCCGCGCGATCGACGGCCCGCTTTTGTGGTTCGGCCTGTTCGAGGGCTATGAGACCGTCGCGCCGGAGTCGTTGCTTCCCGATCCGGCAGGCGGCTGGATCGGCGAGATGGTGCCCGAACTGGACGCCGCGCACCACGCCGAGCAGTTCGTCGCCGTCCAGGCGCTGATCGAGGCGGGCGACCTGTATCAGGTCAACCAGACCTTTCGTGCGACCGCCCCGGTGCTCGGCGATCCGCTGGCGCTTTATGCGGGCCTGCGCGCCCGGTCGCGCGCGGGCTGGGGCGCGGTGGCGGCGACCGGGGAGGCGACGATCCTGTCGCTGTCGCCCGAGCTCTTCTTCGCGCTGGATGGGGGCAAGCTGACCGCGCGGCCGATGAAGGGCACCGCGCGGCGCGAGGAGGACCCGGCGGCCGATGCGCGCGCCGCCAAGGCCCTGCGCGACGATCCCAAGCAGTGCGCCGAAAATCTGATGATCGTCGACCTGATGCGCAACGACCTGTCGCGGGTCGCGCGGGCGGGCAGCGTCGCGGTGCCCGAACTGTTCGCGGTCGAACCCTATCCGACGGTGCATCAGATGGTGTCGACCGTCACCGCCGACCTGGCCGAGGGGCGTGATGCGCTGGACGTGCTGGCGGCGCTCTTCCCCTGTGGCTCGATCACCGGCGCGCCCAAGATTCGCGCGATGCAGGCGATCGCGGAGATCGAGGATTCGCCACGTGGCCTGTATACCGGCGCGATCGGGCGGCTGGACGCCAATGGCGATGCGATGTTCAACGTCGCGATCCGCACCCTCGTCTGGCGGGAGGGGGATACCCATGCGACGCTGGGCATCGGATCGGGCGTGGTCGCCGACTCGGTGGCGGCGGACGAATGGGACGAGTGCCTGGCCAAGGCGGCGTTCCTGGCCGGGGGGCGGCCGGATATCGACCTGATCGAGACCATGGCCTTCGATCCGCTCGAGGGTATCCAGCATCTGGAAGCGCATCTCGCGCGGATGAAGGCGAGCGCCACCGCGCTGGGCTTTCGCTTCGATCGGCATGATGCGCGCAACGAGTTGCAGGCGGCGACCTTCCGCCTGCGCGATGTACGACGCATCCGGTTGCTGCTGGCGCGTGGCGGCGCGCTGGTGGTCGAGGTCGGACCTGCGCCCGCTCGCTTCGACGGCGTGATGCCGGTGCGGGTCGTGCCGCTGCCCGTCTCGCCGCTCGACCTGCGGTTGCGGCACAAGACCAGCGCGCGCGGCTTCTATGACGCGGCACGGGCGGCGGCGGGGACCGGGGAAGTGGTGTTCGAGACGCCCGACGGCCTGCTGACCGAGGGCAGCTATACCTCGCTGTTCGTGCCGCGTGGCGATGTCCTGGTGACGCCGCCGCTGGCGTTGGGGCTGCTGCCCGGCGTGCTGCGCGCGCATCTGATCGAGACGGGCCGCGCGATCGAGGGCACGCTCACGCGCGCCGATCTTCGAGACGGATTCTTGCTTGGCAATGCGCTTCGCGGATTGTTTCGTGCGGAGATGGTTGCGGATTGAGGCGATAGCGGGCTAAGGCGCGCCCGCAATCTCCTGACGCAAAGGTTCCGTTTCATGCAGCCCTCCGCCGCGCTCGGCCGTATCAGCCCGTCCCCCACGCTTGCCATCACCAGCCGCGTGATGGAGCTGAAGCGCGCCGGTGTCGACGTGATCGGCCTGGGCGCGGGCGAGCCGGACTTCGACACGCCCGACTTCGTCAAAGAGGCCGCGATCCAGGCGATCCGCGACGGCAAGACCAAATACACCAATGTCGACGGCACGCCCGAGCTGAAGGCGGCGATCGCGGCCAAGTTCGCGCGCGACAACGGCCTGACCTACAAGGCCGATCAGATCAGCGTGAATGTCGGCGGCAAGCATACCCTGTTCAACGCGATGGTCGCGACGATCGATGCTGGCGACGAGGTCGTGATCCCGGCGCCCTATTGGGTCAGCTATCCGGACGTCGTGCAGTTTGCAGGCGGCGTACCGGTGATCGTGAAGGCGGGGCCGGAACAGGGCTACAAGCTGACCCCGGAAGCGCTGGATGCCGCGATCACGCCCAAGACCAAGTGGGTCATCCTCAACTCGCCGTCCAACCCGACGGGCGCGGGCTATACCGCCGACGAACTGAAGGCGCTGGGCGAGGTCATCCTGAAGTACCCGCATGTCTGGGTCTTCGCCGACGATATGTACGAGCATATCGTCTATGACGGCTTCCGCTTCGCCACCATCGCGCAGGTCTGCCCCGAGCTGTACGAGCGCACGCTGACGGTGAACGGCTGTTCCAAGGCCTATGCGATGACCGGCTGGCGCATCGGCTATGCGGGCGGTGCGCCCTGGCTGATCAAGGCGATCGCCAAGCTCCAGTCGCAGTCGACCTCCAACCCCTGTTCGGTGGCGCAGGCGGCGGCGACCGCCGCCCTGACCGGCGACCAGAGCTTCCTCGCCGAACGCAACCTGGCCTTCCAGGCGCGGCGCGACATGGTGGTGTCGATGCTGAACGCAATCGACGGCATGACCTGCCCGACGCCAGAAGGCGCCTTCTATGTCTATCCGTCCTTCGCACCGCTGATCGGCAAGTCGACGCCCTCGGGCCGGCTGATCGACAGCGACGAGGCGTTTGTCGGCTATCTGCTCGACGATGCGAAGGTGGCGGCGGTGCAGGGCGCGGCGTTCGGCCTCTCGCCCGCGATGCGAATCAGCTATGCGACGTCGGACGCGCTGCTCCGCGAGGCGTGCACCCGCATCCAGACGGCCTGCGCCGCGCTGAAATAAGCGTGAAATAATTTGCCGCCGCTGCGGCGCGAAAGCCAGCCGGTCCGGGCAAGATCCCGGATCGGCTGGCTTTTTTGTACATGAAGGTGCGCCGCAGCAATATGGCTTAACTGTGGCATGAACGACACGTCCACGTGCCGTTAATGCTGTGTTTCTATAAACGCCATTGTCGGAACGGCGACTATCGACCAGATGGCGCCCGGATGATCGCTCGCCCGACCGGGGAGCGACCCGCTAAGACAGGTGAAGTGAACGATGCGTGCCCTCCTCAAGTCCAGCTTCGTGTGGCAGTTCGCCGGCGGATTTGCGCTTGGCGCTCTCGGCCTCGTGGTCCTTCATCCGGCGGAAGCACCCAGCCGTTACGGTTCGGCGCCGGTCGAGGCGGTTCGTTAAGGGGCAGTTCGGCGGGGTGATTCCCTTGGCCTTCGACTTCGCTCAGGCGGAACGGAGGTTTGGAATACTCCTTTAAAACGGCCGTTCAGGCTGAGCGAAGTCGAAGCCCACGCCCGACGCTCAACCACTAGCCGAACCCCGAAAACACCCCATATCCCGGCGATGCGCAACACCCTCTGCATCGCCATGGCCGCGACCGCATTCGGAGCGGTCGTCCTGTCCTCCCTTCCCGCCAGCGCCGAGCGCGCCGTGCCGCTGCCGAAAGCGACGGTCGATGTGCCCGCGTCGCCACGCCCGCAGGTGGCCGTCCTGGCGGGCGGCTGCTTCTGGGGCATGGAAGCGGTGTTCCAGCGGGTGAAGGGCGTGCGTTCGGTGACGGCAGGCTATGCCGGAGGGCGTCGCGAGGATGCGAACTACGCCGCCGTCTCGACCGAGCGGACCGGCCATGCCGAGGCGATCCGTATCACCTACGACCCGGCGCAGGTCTCCTACGCCACGCTGCTGCGCGTCTATTTCGCGATCGCGCACGACCCGACCCAGGTCGGCGGGCAGGGCCCCGATCGCGGTCCCAGCTATCGCTCGGCCATCTTCGCGCAGTCGCCCGAACAGGCCAGGGTCGCGCGCGACTATATGGCGCAGCTGGCCCGTACCCATGCCTTCCCCCGGCCGATCACGACCCGGATCGAGCAGGGCGGCTTCTTCCCGGCCGAGGCCGAGCATCAGGATTTCTACGACCGCAACCCGATGCACCCCTATATCGTGCGCTGGGACAAGCCCAAGGTCGCGGGCTTCCGTGCGGGCTTCCCGGATCTGGCGCGGGCGGGGTGAGTTACCCAATCCTCCCCGGCACGGGGAGGGGGACCATGCGCAGCATGGTGGAGGGGGATCGCCCCAAGTGGTGTCCTTTGTGGAAGCCCCCCTCCGTCAGGCCTACGGCCTGCCACCTCCCCGTATCGGGGAGGATTTGACTGTCATACGCTCACACTCCGCGTGAGCGACAGGAACACGTCTTCCAGATCGGCTTCCTTGGTCGAGACGTCGACGATCCCATACCCGTCCGCCTGCACCGCCGCGAGCACCTGACCGGCATTCACCTTGTCCTTGGCATAGGTGATTTCCAGCGTGCGCGAGCCCTTCAGCACGATCTTGCCGAAGCTGGCATGGTCGGGCACCGCCGCGACGTCGCGGTCGACCGTCACCGCAACGACCTTCTCCTGCGCCTTGCCGACCAGTTCGCGGGTCGGCTCGTTGGCGACCAGGCGGCCATGGTTGATGATCGCGATCCGGTCGCACAGTTCCTCGGCTTCTTCGAGGTAATGCGTGGTCAACACCACCGTCACGCCCCGGTCGTTCAACTGCCGGACATAGGCCCAGAGCTGCTGGCGAAGTTCAATATCGACGCCCGCCGTCGGTTCGTCGAGGACGAGCACGGGCGGCGAGTGGACCATTGCCTTGGCGACCATCAACCGGCGCTTCATGCCGCCCGAAAGGGTGCGCGAATAGGCGTTCGCCTTGTCCTCCAGATGGACCGCGCGCAGCAATTCCATCGACCGCCGCTGCGCCTTGGGCACGCCGTACAGCCCGCCCTGGATCTCCAGCGTCTCCAGCGGCGTGAAGAAGGGGTCGAACAGGATCTCCTGATTGACGATGCCGATCGACGCCTTGGCGTTGCGCGGATGCTGGTCGATGTCAAAGCCCCAGATCGACGCCGACCCTTCGGTCTTCATCACCAGCCCGGCCAAGATGTTGATCAGCGTCGACTTGCCCGCGCCATTGGGGCCCAGCAGCCCGAAAATCTGGCCGCGCGGCACGTCGAAGCTGACCCCGTCGAGCGCGCGCTTGCCGCCCTGATAGGTCTTGGCGATGCCCTGGATCGAAATGGCGGCGTCTGTGCTGGCGGTCATGGGGGTAGCGATAGGCCCGTGCGCGGGACAGGCCAAGCCGGTTTTGCCCCTCTTTGGGCAATTGCACGCGAGGCAACGCCTTGCTATCGCGCAAGGCTATGTTGCCGCCGCCCGAAACCACCCGCGTCACCCAGACCCGCGTCGCTTGCGACGGTGCCACCGACATTCCGGGCGGCGCTGCGCTCGGCCATCCGCGCGTGTGGCTCCAGATCGACGAGACCGGCTATGTCGATTGCGGCTATTGTGATCGCCGTTTCGTGCTGATCGGTGGCCCGGCGGACGGCGTGGACCAGGCGCAGCTTCCCGATCACGGCGACGGCGCGGGGCGCTAACTGAGACTCACGCCCCTCCCGCAAGCGGGAGGGGATGGGGGAGGGCAAGCCACGGGCTATAGGCTCGGTGAGACCTCATGCCCTCCCCAAACCCCTCCCGCTTGCGGGAGGGGCTTAAGAGAAGAGTGGGATTTCCCTCAGCGGAGATTTCAAACCTCGGCTAGGCATCCTATATCCCCTTGATGACCGCCACCGATCCCCGCTCGTTCCTCTACCGCGACACGCTGGACCCCGACGCGGCGCTGCGCCTCACCGCCAACGCCCTGTCCCGCGCGGACGATGGCGAACTCTATCTGCAATATAAGCGCTCGGAGGCGTTCGGCTTCGACGACGGGCGGCTGAAGACGGCCAGCTACGATACGCACTCTGGCTTCGGCCTGCGCGCGGTGTCGGGCGAGATGACCGCCTTCGCCCATGCCAACGAGCTGTCCGAGGCCGCGATCCAGCGCGCCGCGCAGACCATGGCGCTGATCGACCCCGCCAAGGGCGCCGCCGCGCCCCCGCCGCAGGGGACGAACCGGCACCTCTATACCGCGACCGATCCGCTCGACCTGATCCCCTTTGCCGAGAAGGTGTCGCTCTGCCAGACGATCGACGCCGCCGCCCGGGCGCGCGATCCCCGCGTGGTGCAGGTGTCGGTCGGCCTGTCGGGCAGCTGGAGCGTGGTCGAGATCGTCCGCGCCGACGGCTTCGTCGCCACCGATGTGCGGCCGCTGGTACGGCTAAACATCTCGGTCGTGGTCGAGCAGAATGGGCGGCGCGAGACGGGCAGCTTCGGCATCGGCGGGCGTTATTTGTACGACCGGCTGGTCGCGCGCGAGACCTGGGAGCGCGGCATTGATGCCGCACTCGCCCAGGCGCTGGTCAATCTCGACTCGGTCGCCGCACCGGCGGGTGAGATGACCGTGCTGCTCGGGCCGGGCTGGCCGGGCGTGCTGCTGCACGAGGCGATCGGCCATGGGCTGGAGGGCGACTTCAATCGCAAGGGCACCTCGGCATTTTCGGGCCGCATCGGCGAGCGGGTCGCGGCCCCCGGCGTCACCGTGGTCGATGACGGCAGCCTGGCCGACCGGCGCGGTTCGCTGTCGATCGATGACGAGGGCACGCCGACGCGCGAGGTCGTGCTGATCGAGGACGGTATCCTCAAGGGCTATATGCAGGACCGTTTGAACGCGCGGCTGATGGGCGTCGCGCCGACCGGCAATGGCCGCCGCGAGAGCTTCGCGCACGCGCCGATGCCGCGCATGACCAACACCTTCATGAAGGGCGGGCAGGACGATCCCGCCGAGCTGCTGTCGCGCGTCAAGAACGGCATCTTCGCCAAGTCCTTCGGCGGCGGTCAGGTCGATATCGTGTCGGGCAAGTTCGTCTTCTCCTGCACCGAGGCGTATCGGATCGAGAACGGCCGCTTAGGCGCACCGATCAAGGGCGCGACGCTGATCGGCGACGGGCCGAGCGTGCTGACCCGGGTGAAGGGCATCGGCAACGACTTCGCGCTGGACGAAGGTGTCGGCATCTGCGGCAAGGGCGGACAGAGCGTACCGGCTGGCGTGGGTCAGCCGACGCTGCTGGTCGAGGGGCTGACGGTCGGCGGGACGGCGCTCGCGGCCTGAAAATCCTCCCCGGGGCGGGGAGGATCAATCGCGCTTCAAAACCCCATGTCCCGCGCCCAGCAACAATGCGATCGCGCCGCCGCCGATCAGGTTGCCCAGCGTCGACAGCGCCAGATTGTGCACGATACCCCCGATCGGCACCCCTGTCGGATCAAGCGCCCAGCCGAGCGGCAGCAGCGTCATGTTGGCGATCGAATGCTCGAACCCGGCAGCGACGAACAGCGTAACCGACGCGATCACCGCAACGATCTTGCCCGCGACCGTCTCCGCGCCGCTGGCCATCCAGACGGCGAGGCACACCAGCATATTGGCAAGGATGCCCGACGCGATCAGCGTGCCGCTCGACTTGGCGATCTTCGCCATGGCCGTTTCGCGGGCGACGGCGGCGACCGTGCCGTCGACCGCCTCGACTCCGCCTGAAGCGAGGAACAGGCCGACTATGATCAGGCTGCCGACCAGATTGGCGAACCAGACCAACCCCCATGCCTTGGCGAGCCCCATCCCCGTTACCCGCCGCTGAACGATCGACAGCGACAGCATCGCATGGCCGGTGAACAGATGCGTGCCCGTAACCATCACCAGCATCAACCCGCTGGAAAAGGCCAGGCCTGCCAGAAGATGCGTGGCACCCGTGCCCGACGGCATCCCGGCGCTGGCGATCAGATAGGCGATGCCGCCAAGGCCGATCTGCATGCCCGCCGCAACACCCAGCCACAGCACCGCCCCCATTCCCGCCGTGCCCCGCTCCGCCATCGTATCGGCGATAGTCCGGGCCAGCGGCTCGCCAGTCGTATCGGTCATGACGGCTCCCTTTCGCCTCTGCCTCAAAAGCCAACAGGCGGCGAACGGCTTCGATCCACTTCCTGCTCAAAATTTGGGCAGCGGCGGCGATATGCTGAATTTTTGGTGCATGACGGCGGCTGATAAACAGGCGTCCCATTCGCATTCGCCCGGAAAAGTAACGGAAATGTAAACTGGCACACCCCTTGCGATGTCGTCTCTCGGGTAATGCAAAGGGGGCGCAGGTGAAGCTGATCATCGCTATCATCAAGCCGTTCAAGCTCGACGAGGTGCGCGAGGCGCTGACCACTTTGGGCGTGGCGGGCATGACGGTGACCGAGGTGAAGGGTTTCGGGCGGCAGAAGGGCCAGACCGAAATCTATCGCGGGGCCGAATACAGCACCAACATGGTGCCCAAGATCAAGATCGAGGTCGTTTGCGCGTCCGAGATCGCCGACCGCGTCGTCGAATCGATCCAGGCCGCCGCGAACACCGGCGCGATCGGGGACGGCAAGATCTTCATGCTCGATGTCGGCCAAGCCGTGCGCATCCGCACCGGCGAAACCGACGAATCGGCGCTCTGAGCAAGGGGGAGATTTCGATGAAGCACATCACCAAGATGGCGACCGGCACCGCGGGCCTCGGCCTGACGCTGTTCGCCGCGCTGCCCGCCTGGGCACAGGACGCCGCGCTCCAGGCGCCGCCCGCCGCCGCCACCGCCGCGACGGTGAACAAAGGCGACACCGCCTGGATGCTCACCTCGACCGTGCTGGTCATGATGATGATCCTGCCGGGCCTGGCGCTGTTCTATGGCGGCCTCACCCGCGCCAAGAACATGCTGTCCACCATGACCCAGATCGGCGCGGCCGCGTGCCTCGCGATGCTGATCTGGGTGATGTACGGCTATAGCCTGGCCTTCGGGCCGGACGTGTCGGGGGGCGCGTCCAACTTCATCTCCGGGCTGGGCAAGGCGTTCCTGGCGGGCGTGACCCCGGCCAGCCAGTCGGCGACGTTCACCGCGGGCGTCGAAATCCCCGAATATGTCTTCGTCTGCTTCCAGATGACCTTCGCTGCGATCACCGCCGCGCTGGTGCTGGGATCGGTGGTCGAGCGGATGAAGTTCTCCGCGGTCATGGCCTTCACCGCGGTGTGGCTGACCATCGTCTATTTCCCGGTCGCGCACATGGTGTGGGCCTCGTCGGGCCTGTTCTTCAAGGCGGGCGCGCTCGATTTCGCGGGCGGCACCGTGGTGCACATCAACGCCGGTGTCTCGGCGCTGGTCGCCTCGCTGATCTTGGGCAAGCGCATGGGTTATCCGACCACGCCGATGCCGCCGCACTCGCTGACGCTGACCGGCGTGGGTACCGGCCTGCTCTGGGTGGGCTGGTTCGGGTTCAACGCCGGCTCGGCGCTGGAAGCCAATGGCTCGGCGGGTCTGGCGATGATCAACACCTTCGTCGCGACGGCGTCGGGCGGCCTGTTCTGGATGCTCGCCGAGCGTCTGGCGGGACATAAGGGTTCGGCGCTGGGCTTCTGCTCGGGCATCGTCGCGGGGCTGGTCGCCGTTACTCCGGCGGCAGGCAATTCGGGTCCGTTCGGCGCGATCGTGCTGGGCGCCATCGCCAGCGTGGTCTGCTTCTATGCGGTGTCGGTCCTGAAGCCCAAGCTCGGCTATGACGATGCGCTCGACGCCTTCGGTGTCCACGGCATCGGCGGCATGATCGGCGCGATCGGCACGGCGGTGGTCTATGCCCCGTCGCTGGGCGGCCCGGGTGCAGCGGACTACGCCATCGGTTCCAAGCTGCTGGTCCAGCTGGGCGCGGTCGCCACGACCATCGTCTGGGCCACCATCGGCACCGTCATCGCCATGTATGTCGCCAAGGCGATCACCGGCCTGCGCGTCTCGAAGGAAGTCGAGCAGGAAGGCCTCGACCTCGGCGAGCACGGCGAGCGCGCCTATAACTGATCGGGAGCGGGGGCGAAGAGAACCCCCGCACCCCACGACGTTCCTCCTGCGGACGACCTAAGCCCGGTGCGGCAACGCACCGGGCCTTTTTTGTGTGTGGGAGGGAAGGGCCATTCCCCACCTCCGTTCAGCCTGAGCGAAGTCGAAGGCCACGCCATGCCCTATCGGCAACCGGAATCCCGTGCATTTCGACTTCGCTCAGTGCGAACGGAGGTTAGAGATAGGCGGAACGGAGGTTGGGGAAGGTTGGTGATCGGGAAGGGATGCCCCCTTTACCGCCCCTTCGGCCCCGCTTGCTGCGCCTGTGCCGCCTTGGCCGCCTCATATTCGTCGAAGGTGCGCGACAGCAGCGCCTGGGCTTCGGCCTCGGTCACCTTGCCGTCCTTGTTGGCATCGGCCTTGTCGAACCACAGATCGGTCAGGCGCTGGGCATGGACCGCGTCGATTGCCTTCTTGCCGTTGCCCATCTTCATGATCGCGGCCTCCACCTCGGCCTTGGTCAGCACGCCGTCGTGATTGGTGTCGCGCGCTTTGAACTCGCGCGAGAATTTGGCGGCGGCCGAGGCCCGCGTATCCTGCGCCAGGGCAGGGGTGGCCAACGTGGCGGCGATCAGACCGGCGACGAGAAAACGGGTCATGCACGGGACTCCCATACGGAACTTCGCAGCCGCTCCTGACGGCCTTTGGCTGTCCGCGCAATGAACAGAGCAGCCGAAGGTTGCGTGAGGGGCGTCGAGCGCATAGGGCGCGAGGCAAATCCATCCCCTATCCTCGAAGGACTTTGCCGTGAGCGAAGATATCAAGCGCGTCGTCCTCGCCTATTCGGGCGGCCTCGACACCAGCGTCATCCTCAAGTGGCTGCAGCAGCATTATGGCTGCGAGGTCGTGACCTTCACCGCCGATCTGGGCCAGGGCGAAGAGCTGGAGCCCGCGCGCAAAAAGGCCGAGATGGCGGGCGTGAAGCCCGAACATATCTTCATCGACGATCTGCGCGAGGAGTTCGTCAAGGATTACGTGTTCCCGATGATGCGCGCCAATGCGCTGTACGAGGGGCTGTACCTGCTCGGCACCTCGATCGCGCGCCCGCTGATCGCCAAGCGCCAGATCGAGATCGCCAAGATGGTGGGCGCCGATGCGGTCAGCCACGGCGCGACCGGCAAGGGCAACGACCAGGTCCGCTTCGAACTGGGCTATTATGCGCTGAACCCCGACATCAAGGTCATCGCACCATGGCGCGAATGGGACCTGACCAGCCGCACCAAGCTGATCGAATTCGCCGAGGCGCACCAGATCCCGGTGTCGAAGGACAAGCGCGGCGAAGCGCCCTTCTCGACCGACGCGAACCTGCTGCACACCTCGTCCGAGGGCAAGGTGCTGGAGGATCCGTGGGATGAGGTCCCCGATTACGTCTATTCGCGCACGGTCAATCCGGAAGACGCGCCCGACGTGCCCGAGACGATCACCATCGATTTCGAGCGGGGCGACGGCGTCGCGCTGAACGGCGAGGCGTGCTCGCCCGCGACCCTGCTGACCAAGCTCAACGAGCTGGGCCGCAAGCACGGCATCGGCCGCCTCGACCTGGTCGAGAACCGCTTCGTCGGCATGAAGAGCCGCGGCATGTACGAGACGCCGGGCGGCACCATCTATGCGCTGGCGCATCGCGGGATCGAGCAGATCACGCTCGACCGGGGCGCCGCGCATCTGAAGGACGAACTGGCGCCGCGCTATGCCGAGCTGGTCTATAACGGCTTCTGGTTCTCGCCGGAGCGCGAGATGCTTCAGGCCGCCGTCAACTACAGCCAGGAGAAGGTCACCGGCACCGTCCGCCTGAAGCTGTACAAGGGACAGGCGATCGTCACGGGCCGCAAGTCGCCCTATTCGCTCTATTCGGAAAAGGTCGTTACCTTCGAGGACGATCAGGGCGCCTACGACCAGCGCGACGCGGCGGGCTTCATCAAGCTGAACGCGCTGCGCCTGCGCCTGCTGGGGCGTCGCGACCAGATCTGATCCGATCTCACCGTTCTGAAGGGGCAGGGCCGATATGGTCGATGACGGCCGACAGGACGGGATGACCGAAAAGGGGGCGGGGCTGTGGTGGCAGTCCCGCCCCTTCTTGTTGCTGTGCATGCTGGCCTCGGCGATCCCGCTGCTCTGGCCCGCGGTGCCGCCGCTGGGCGACATGGGCGACCATATGGCCAGCTATCGCATCCTGGCCGAGGCGGGGCAGGCGCCGCTGGCGCGCTATTATGCGGTGCACTGGGCGGCGGTCGGCAATCTGGGCGTCGAGGGGATCGTACTCGCGCTGCACGATGTCTTCGGAATGGGGGTAGAGCCCGCCGCCAGACTTGTCGTCATGGCCATTCCGCCGCTGACCGTGGCAGGGCTGATCGCCCTGGCGCGAGAAGCCCATGGGCGGATGCCCGCCAATGCGATCCTGGCCTTTCCGCTGGCTTACGGCCCCGCCTTCCAGATGGGCTTCGTCAATTTCTGCCTGGCGCAAGGGTTTGTGTTCCTGGCCATGGCGCTCTGGCTGCGGCTGGCGCGGACCAGGGGCGCGGCGTGGCGGATCATCCTGTTCGCGCTGCTCGCGCCGCTGCTGTGGCTGGTCCATGCGCTCGGCTGGGCGCTGCTGGTGGCCTATGTCTTCGGCATGGAGGCCGGGCGGCTGGTCGAGCAGGGGCGGCGCTGGCCAAAGGCGGTGCTGCGCGCGGGCGTGACGGTGACCCCGATGGCGTTGCCCGCCCTGTGGATGATCCGGTCGGGCGGGGATCAGGTTGCGGGAGAGACCGGGCGCTGGTTCCTGTCCTACAAGCTGCGCTGGGTCATGACCCTGTTCCAGGAACGCTGGATGGCGTGGGATCTGGCGGCGGTGACGGGGCTGTTGTTCTTCGCCTATGTCGTGATCCGGTCGCGTCGCCTGTCGGTCCGCCCGGTGCTGGGCGTGCCCGCCGCGATCGGGTTCATCGTCTTCCTAATCCTGCCCTATCTGTTCCGGGGCGGGGCCTATCTCGACATGCGGATGCTGCCCCCGGCGGTGATGCTGGCCTTGTTGTCGGTATATGGGCGCCCGGCGCGGTCGGAGCGTGGACTGGCGGTCGCCGCGATCGTCTTTTTCGTGGCGCGGCTGGCGGGCACGACCATCGCCTTCGCGCAACTGGCGCAAGGGCATGATCGCGAGTGGCGAGCCATTGCCGCGCTGCCGCCGGGCGGCACGGTGCTGGTCCTGGCCAATGTCGACGCGGAGTCACGTTGGGGAGCACCCCGGCTGACCCATATCGGCGGGCTTGCCGTCGTTCGCGCGGGCGTGTTCACCAACGGCCAGTGGACGGTGCCGGGCCAGCATCTGATCCAGCCCCGCTTGGCCGGTGCCGGGCGGTTCGACCGTGACCCGTCCTCGCTGATCTTCCCGCCGGGCGGCGAAGGGGGACCGACCGACTTCGAGGATGCGATCCGCGATTTCGACCGATGCGCCTTTGATGCGGTCTGGACGATCGGTTTTCCCAAGGGGCGGACCCGATCGCCCGATCTGACGCCGGTCTGGGCGCAGGGCAATTCCGCCGTCTATCGCGTTCGTCGCGGCCGATGCTTGTCGGACGCCCCTTCGGTCCGCTAGGCACCAGCAGATGAATGGGGGAAAGCTCAACTGGTGGCAGACGCGGTGGTTCGTGGCGGCGATGGCGCTGCTCGCCGCCGTGCCGCTGCTCTGGCCCACCGTGCCGCCGCTGGTCGACCTGCCGGGGCATATGGGGCGGTATCGCGTCCAGCTGGAATATGCCAACCAGCCCTGGCTGGCGCATTGGTACCGCTTCGAATGGCAGATGATCGGCAATCTGGGCATCGACCTGCTGATCGAGCCGCTCGCACCGATCTTCGGGCTGGAGCTGGCGGTCAAGCTGATCGTCATCGCCATTCCGGTCCTGACCGTCACCGGCCTCCTCTGGATCGCGCGCGAGGTGCAGGGGCGCATTCCCGCCACCGCGCTGTTCGCGCTGCCGCTGGCCTATAGCTATCCCTTCCAGTTCGGCTTCGTGAACTTCGCGCTGGCGATGGCGCTGGCGCTGAACCTGTTCGGCCTGTGGCTGCGCATGGGGCGGCTGGGCGCGGTACGGTTGCGCGCGCTCATCTTCGTGCCGCTCTCCTGCCTGCTCTGGGTGGCGCATACCTTCGGCTGGGGCGTGCTGGGCGTGCTGGCCTTTTCCGCCGAGCTGATCCGCCAGCACGACATTCGCCGGGCGAAGGGTGCGCGCGGGGTGCGGGGCTGGGCCGAGTCGGCCTTCCATGCCGGGCTGGGCTGTATCCCGCTGGCGCTGCCCATGGTGCTGATGGTGCTGTGGCGTTCGGGCGCGGATGTGACCGGCAAGACCGGCGACTGGTTCAACTGGCGCTGGAAGATCAACTGGGTCACGATGGTGCTGCGCGATCGCTGGATGGCGTTCGACCTCGCCTCGGTCACGGTGCTGTTCCTCGTCCTGCTCAAGGGCGTGCGCGACGAGCGGGTCGAATATTCGCGCAACCTGGTGCTGTCGGCGGCCTTCCTGTTCGTCGTCTATCTGCTGCTGCCACGCGTCGTCTTCGGCTCGGCCTATGCCGATATGCGTCTCGCCCCCTATGTGCTGGCCATCGCACTGATCGCGCTGCGCCCCCGGCGCGGGCTGTCGCTGCGCGGCGCCTCGACGCTGGCGATCGTGGGGCTGTTGTTCTTCGTCGTGCGGATCGGTGCGACCACGGTCAGCTATGTCATGTACAGCAACGATTACGACCGGGTGCTGAGCGCGCTGGACCATGTGCCGCCGCGTGCGCGGTTGCTGACCTTTGTCGGCCGTCAATATTGTGCCGATGTCTGGCCCTCCAGCCGGTTGGAGCATGTCGCGGGCCTCGCGCTGGAGCGCAAGCTGGCCTATGCCAACGACCAATGGTCGATGGCCGGTGGTCAGCTGCTGACGGTACGCTACGCCCCCGCCAAGCGGTTCGCACATGACCCGTCGGAGATCGTGACCCAGCGGCGCTGTCGCGGGCAATGGTGGCGCCCGGTCGAAACCGCGCTGAAGCTGATGCCGCGCGACGCGTTCGACTATGTCTGGCTGGTCCATGCGCCGCGTTACGACGAGGCGCTGACGCGCGGGCTGACGCCGATCTGGCGCGAGGGCGACAGCGTCCTCTACCGGATCGACGATCGCCGCCCGATCATCGACCCGGCGGCCTATGAACTGCTCAGCCGTCCCTCGCCCGATGAGGACAAGCGGGTGCCCGCGCGGCGCAAGGCGACTCCCGACAAGGACGATTAAACCGGACTATCCCCGTCGGAACGGGGTCAATTCACCCAGATACTCGCTTTCCGCCTCGATCGCCTGACGCTCGCGTTCCACAAACTCGGCGACGGCACGGCGGAAGGCGGGGTGCGGGATATAGTGCGCCGACCAGGTCGGCACCGGGACATAACCCCGCGCCAGCTTGTGCTCGCCCTGCGCTCCCGCCTCCACCGTCGCCAGCCCGCGCGCGATGGCGGCGTCGATCGCCTGGTAATAGCACAGCTCGAAATGGAGGAAGGGCACCTCCTCGACCGCGCCCCAATAGCGGCCATAGAGCGTGTCCTCGCCGATCAGGTTGAGCGCCCCCGCAATCGGCACCCCGTCGCGCTCGGCAAGGATCAGCAACACCTTGTCGCCCAATTGCTCGCCGATCCGGTCGAAAGCGGCGCGGGTCAGATAGGGTTGGCCCCATTTGCGGCTGCCCGTGTCTTGATAGAAGACCCAGAAGGCATCCCAATGCTCGGGGCGGATCTGGTCGCCCGTCAGGTGGCGGATGGTCAGCCCCTCGACGGCGGCGGCGCGTTCCTTGCGGATCGCCTTGCGCTTGCGGCTGGTGAGCGCGTCCAGGAAATCGTCGAAGCTGCGATAGCCGTCATTGCGCCAGTGGAATTGCACGCCCTCGCGGATCAGCCAGCCCGCCGCCTCGAAATATGGCAGCTGATCGGGCGCGACGAAGGTGACGTGCGCGGAGGACAGCTCGTTCTGGTCGGTCACCGCCTCGATCGCGGCGATCAGCGCGGGCGCGAGCGTGGGGTCGCGCAGCAGCAGCCGGGGGCCGGGAACCGGCGAGAAGGGCGCGGCAATCTGAAGCTTGGGGTAGTAACGCCCCCCGGCATGCTCCCAGGCATCGGCCCAGCCATGGTCGAAGACATATTCGCCCTGGCTATGCGCCTTGAGATAGGCGGGGGCGATCGCGGCGGGCTGTCCGTCCGGGCCGTCGATGACGATGGGGGCAGGCGTCCAGCCGGAGCGGCCGCCGACGCTGTGCGACGTTTCCAGCGCGGTCAGGAAGGCGTGGGAGACGAACGGATTGGCCGTGCCTGCGCAGGCGTCCCACTGGTCGGGGGACAGGGCGGCGACGCCGGACAGGATACGCGCGACGGCAGTGGTCATCGCGGTGGGATATGCGGTGTGGGGCGGGGTGGGACAAGGGGCGGGCGGTTCGCTTGTGGAAACCTTCCCTCCCCCATCCCCTCCCGCTTGCGGGAGGGGAGCGTTACCGGGCGGGCGTCTTCCCGCCTTTGCGATAGAAGCATGTCATTGCAGCGAAGCACGCCCCTCCCGCAAGCGGGAGGGGATGGGGGAGGGCAGGGCCGCGCGCTACGCACTCTCGACCCACCCCAGAAAATCACCCCAATTCGACGATCGCATCCACCTCGACCGCCGCGCCCAGCGGCAGCACCGGCACGCCGACCGCGGATCGCGCATGGCGGCCCGCATCACCGAACAGCGACACCATCAGCTCCGATGCGCCATTGGCGACCTTGGGCTGGTCGGTGAAGTCACCGGCCGAGTTCACGAACACGCCCAGCTTCACGATCCGCTTCACGCGCGACAGGTCGCCGCCCAGATACTTTTTGATCTGCGCGACCAGCATCAGGCCGCACGCCTGCGCCGCCTTCTGCCCGTCTTCCAGCGAGACGCCGTCGCCCAGCCGTCCGGTGACGAGCTGGCCGTCGATGAAGGGCAGCTGGCCGGAAATGTGGAGAAGCCCGCCCGCCTCGACGACGGGGACATAGGCGGCGACGGGGGCGGCAGCCTCCGGCAAGGTGAGGCCGAGCTGCTCGAGCGCGCGATCGATATGCGTGGTCATGGGGCGAGACATGGCGCGCTCGCCCCGTTCAGGTCAAGCGCCCGGTCGATTCGGGGCAGGCCGGGCTTCATCGAAACGCGCGGCGATCCACGCTTCCGCCTCGCGCCAGTCGTCGATCCGGGCATGGGCGTCGGGTGCGGGGGCGATGTGCGGGGCCATTTCGGGCTCGGACACCATGTGCAGCCGGTGGACCTGCGGCGCATGCTCGGCGACCGAGGCATGATGCTGGGCGAGGTCGTCGACGAAGACGGTGACGGGGTTGCCGTGCTCGGCGACCAGCTTTGCGACCGGCGCGCCCTTGGGTCCCGTATTGCATTGAACCCGGTGATGGATGCCGAAGCGTGCCAGCTGTTCGATGCGGGGGCTGCGGCATTCCTCGATCAGGTTGGTCAGGATGACGATATCGGCGCGGGTCGCCAGCGCCGCCAGCGCCTCGGCGGCGTGCGGCACCAGCGTCTGGCGGTCCATCTGGCCGGGGAAGAAGCCGTGCAGCAGGTCCCAGGCCTCTGCCTGCGTCGGGGCGGGGCCGCCGCTGCGCCGGGTCAGCGACCCGAAGAAATCATGCCGGTCGAGTGCGAAGTCCATGTCATGCGCTTCGTCCAGCCAGTCGCGGAAGTGGCGGACCATGTGGACGAGCACCTCGTCGCAGTCGCAGATCAGCAGCGGCTTCATGCGGCCTCCAGCACCCGGCGGGCGGCGACCAGCGATTCGGGGCGCACATCCAGCGCGTCGGCGCATTCGATCAGATCGGCCTCATGCCCCTCCAGGAAGGACAGGATGGCGGCCAGCACGCCGGGCTCGCCCGCCCCGCCGCGCAGTTCCTCGACGGACAGGCCGGTCAGCGCCAGCAGCCGTTCGGCGCGCGACGGGCTTTGCAGCGTCCATATGAGCGCCTGCAGCGCCAGGGCCATATTGGCTTCGATTGTATCCGGTCCGGGCATTGCCTATCGTGTCCGTCGTAATGGTGGAGACCGCGTGACAAGAAAGGTGCTCGTTGTCGAGGACAACGAACTCAATCTGAAACTCTTCTGCGACCTGCTGCGCGTCCACGGCTTCATCGCCGAGCCGGTGCGCGACGGGCGCGAGGCGGTGGCGCGCGCGCGGGAGGTGGAGCCCGACCTCATCATCATGGACATCCAGATGCCGCATGTGACCGGATACGAGCTGATTCTGGAGCTGAAGGCCGACGAAGAGCTGCGCCGCATCCCGGTGATGGCGGTCACCGCCTATGCGGGCCGCGACGACGAGGACCGCATCCGCGCGGCGGGGGCGGATTCATACGTGTCCAAGCCGATCAGCCTGATGCGCTTCATGGAGGCGGTGAACGCGTTGTTGTGAGGGGGGCGTATACCACGCCGCCCGCCACGCTCCCCACCGTCCGTTCGCCGCGCCTCCCGACCTCCGTTCGCACTGAGCGAAGTCGAAGTGCACGCCCCGAACCTTTGTCACGAACGCTATCCCGTGGCCTTCGACTTCGCTCAGGCTGAACGGCGTCGGGGCGAGCAAAATGCCTACTTTGGGTGGAAAGCGGTCATTCGCCAAAATGCTGAAGGGCAATTGCGATCCCCAACAAGCTAAGGATCGCCCAAAAGGCTGAGAACCCCCAGAATATGGCGGGAGACTTGTCTCGGCTCGTATCAAGGGCCTTGTAGTTGATCGGCATCGCTCCTGTTGCGAACCCGATCCCGAGCACAACGGCTGAGATCAATGCCAGGAGTATGCCAGCCACGTTCGCTTCGTTCATTACCGGATCGTATCGCGTTCTACGATGTCCGCAACTGGGCGTTAACGCAGGTTCGCGGTCTTCGCTCGTCCGGCTGCAATGTTCCAGATCATCAGGCATAGCGTGGCAGCCCACGTCCCGTAGCCAGCATGTCCATCAGACCAGATTAACCAGATGAAATAAGCCGCAAGCCCGACGCTAAGTACGATGCGGGCCGCTCGCACCGCCGGATGAAGAAGCAATGAAACCGCTCCCATTTCGAAGCCTCCTACTGCCGAAAACAACCGTATTATCTATCGCTAGCCTCAGCAATTTAGCGGGATCGATGGACAGCGAAGCAACGGGTCTTAACATATCGAACCGGCGTGAAACCTCACTCTACGTTGCTGTATTCCTCCACAAGATACAAAGTGCCTACTCGGTAACAGTAAATTGGCATCCCTCCCACACCATCCTTGAGCCGCAACTGAATGCAGGTTTTGTTCGGGAAGGAGATGTAACGAGCGTATCGGTTCGACATTGCTGCGGACGGTACCTCGTGCACCTTCGCCCCCCACCGCCTAGCTGCGTCTTGTGCCTGCGCTTTTGACCCGTTCCAATCAGGTAAGCGCCTCTCACGCTCAAGAGTGCGCCACTCGCCAGTCTCAAAGCCAATCACAAATGCGCCTACGATCGCGAGCGTGGCGAGGATGATTTTGGATGCCGTGTTCATACGGGAAGGAGAGCATTTTTGACTTCGGCTTCCAAGCCCGCCTTCCGCGCTCACGAACGACGGCAGATGGGCGAAAGCGGACCCTGTCGCTTTTAGAGGTGGTCCTCCGAATCATCCTCAACCACCGCAGCCTTCCGCCCCTTGAACCCCTGCGCCACCACGAACCATTCCACCGAACCCTTGCGGCTCGACGGCGGCTTGGCGTGCTTCACGGTGGCGAAGTGGCGTTTCATTTCGGCGACCAGCTGCGAATCGGCGCCGCCCGCGAAGACCTTCGACACGAACACGCCGCCGGGCGACAGCACGTCGCAGGCAAAGGCGAAGGCCGTCTCGACCAGTCCCATGGTGCGCAGCGCGTCGGTCTGCGGGTGGCCGACGGTGTTGGCCGCCATGTCCGACATGACCAGATCGGGCGCGCCGCCCAGCGCCTCCATCAGCTTGCCCGGCGCGGCGTCGTCCATGAAGTCCATCTCGAAGATGGTGACGCCATCGATCGGATCGACCGGCAACAGGTCGATGCCGACCACGCTGGCGTTCGGAACCTGACGCCGTACCACTTGGGCCCAGCCGCCGGGTGCCAGACCCAGGTCGATGATCCGCTTCTTGCCGCGCAGGAAGCCGAAGCGCTCGTCCAGCTCGATCAGCTTATAGGCCGCGCGGCTGCGATACCCCTCCGCCTTGGCACGGCGGACATAGGGGTCGTTCAGCTGGCGCTCCAGCCAACGGGTCGACTGGGCGGTGCGCTTCCGCGCGGTGCGCACCCGCTGGTGCAGCCCTGCATTGCCTCTGCTCACGTTCTGGCGATTCCCATCAAGCGGCGCAGGATTCCCTCGCGAATCCCACGGTCTGCGATCCCTAGCCGCTCGGCGGGCCAGAGGTCCAATATCGTCTCCAGGATGGCGCATCCCGCCACCACTAGATCGGCGCGTTCGGGGCCGATACACGCCACCTTGCCGCGCGCGGCCAGGCTCTTGCGCGACAGGTCGGCGCTGATCGCGCGCATCGCGGACGTGGGCACAATCAGCCCGTCGACGGCGGCGCGGTCATAATGGCTGAGCCCTAAGTGGACGCTGCCCAGCGTCGTCACCGTGCCGCTGGTGCCCAGCAGTCGAGGGCTTTTCAGGTTCCGGGGCAGTCGCGCGGCGAAATCGGCGAAGCTGTCCGCCACCATGGCGCGCATCCGGGCATAGGCGGCCAGCCGCCCGGCCTCGCCCTCGCCGCCGCCCGCACTCTCGGTCAGCGAGACGACGCCCCAAGGGGCCGAATGCCAGTCGAGGATGCGGGGGCTGGGGCTGCGCGTGTCGACCAGCACCAGTTCGGTCGAGCCGCCGCCGATGTCGAACACCAGGGCGGGGTCGTCACCCGGCTCGATCAGCACGTGACAGCCGAGCACGGCCAGCCGCGCCTCTTCCTCCGCCGAGATGATGTCGAGATGGATGCCCGTCTCGGCCAGCGCGCGCGCGATGAAGGCGGGGCCGTTGGCGGCGCGGCGGCAGGCTTCGGTGGCGACCGCGCGCGACAGGGTGACGTTGCGGCGCTTCAGCTTGTCGGCACACACCCGCAGGGCTGCGATGGTGCGGTCGATCGCGGCGTCGGACAGGCGGCCGGTCGTCGCCAGCCCCTCGCCCAGGCGGACGATCCGCGAAAAGGCGTCGACGACCGCAAAGCCGCCGCCCTGCGGCCGCGCGATCAGCAGGCGGCAATTATTGGTACCCAGGTCGAGCGCGGCATAGGCCTGCGCATCCGACCACCGGCCACGCTGGGGCCGGGGGGGTGCCGAACGGGCAGGCGGCTTGGCCTGCCGGTACGGCCTTCGGGTGGGAACATCCCCCATCGCCGTATCTCGCTTATTCTGTTCTATCCGTCACGAACATGAGTGTTCGCCGGTGCTTGAAGCCCAAGGTAGCGAGTCGGCGCCCGCGCGACAAGACGCACGGCCGCCGCCATGGCGGAATTCGGTTGACAGGGGTGATTCGGCCGCCTAGAGGCACGCCCCTGTTCGATGCCCCGTCGTCTAAAGGTAAGACCACGGACTCTGACTCCGTTAATTGAGGTTCGAATCCTCACGGGGCATCCAGATCTCTCTAAAATTGCTGGTTTCTTCACGCTCGCGGGGATCGCGTGATGAGGGCGTTTGTGCGGCTTCCGTCCGGAACCGTGCCGTGTGGGACGGGGTTGCCATCATCATGGTCGTGATCGGATGCTTGCTGCTCGTCATCCTGCCGCTCATCGGTCTGGTGATCGGCGGTTATCTGGGTGGGCTTGCGGTCGGCCTGTGGACGGCACTGGGCGGCTTTGCCGTGGCCTTCGCCGTCTGTTCGTTGTCGGTCCTTACCCTGGTGAAGGCGCGCCCTTCGCGCTGAGGTCCAGCTCAACGCCCGGCACTGTTGACGGAATGCGGCGGAAGACAGGGCCGTAGCCGAACGCTATGAGCGCAGCATGCCCCGGCTGCTCCTGTTCAACAAACCCTATGGGGTCCTATCGCAATTCACGGACAAGGGATCGCCCACGGTTCGGTCGACCTTGTCGGACTTCATCGCGGTGAAGGGGGTCTATCCCGCCGGGAGGCTCGATCGGGATAGCGAGGGCCTGTTGCTGTTGTGCGATGACGGGCGGTTGCAGGCGCGCATTGCCGATCCGCGCTTCAAGATGCCCAAGACCTATCTCGTCCAGGTCGAAGGCGATCCGCAGGAATCTGACCTGGCGCGCTTGCGGCAGGGCGTCCGCCTCAAGGACGGCATGACCCTGCCCGCCGATGTGGCGCGTATCGACGCGCCGGACCTGTGGCTGCGCGATCCGCCGATCCGCCAGCGCAAGCTGATCCCCGACAACTGGCTGAAGATCACGATCCGCGAAGGGCGCAACCGGCAGGTGCGCCGCATGACGGCGGCGGTCGGGTTGCCCACGCTGAGGCTGGTTCGCTGGTCGATCGGCGACTGGTCGGTCGCCGGGATCGTGCCGGGTCAGTTCGTGGAGGCTCCTGCTCTGGGCAGGACGGACGGCGGCGCGCACGACCGGTAAGAGCGGCATAGGCCGCTATGCGGGCCACACTGGTCCCTGCCGCCTGTTGCGATCGACCGCGAAAACTGATTTGAGGCTTTGACGCCTTCCGCTTCCCCAAGCGCCTGGCAGGTTTTGGATTCCATGAATTATCGCCACTCCTTCCATGCGGGCAACAGCGCCGATGTCGTGAAGCACAGCCTGCTGATCGCGCTGGTCCGGGCCTTGCAGCAGAAACCGGGCGCGTTGACCCTGATCGATACCCATGCCGGTTGCGGACTCTACGACCTTGGCGGCGAGCAGGCCCAACGGACCGGCGAAGCCGCCCAGGGCGTGGCGCGGGCCTTTGCCGATACCGACCCGCTGCTGGACGATTATCGCGCCGCCGTGCAGGCGGTGAATGACGGGGCGGAGCCGCGTCTCTATCCCGGCTCGCCACGGTTCCTGGCGCAGCTCCTGCGCCCGCAGGACGTGCTGATCCTCAACGAAAAGCATCCCGAGGACGCCCGTACCTTACGCAGCGCGATGCGCGGGACGCCTGCGGCCGTGCATGAGCGCGATGCCTATGAGCTCTGGCTGGCGATGCTTCCCACCCGCACCCCGCGCGGCGTGGTGGTGGTCGATCCACCGTACGAACAGACAGACGAACGCGCCCGCATCACCGCCACGCTCGCGGCGGCGCATCGCAAATGGGCGCATGGCGTGACGGTCATCTGGTATCCGCTGAAGGACCGGGCGACGCACGGGCGGTGGAAGTACGACCTGCACAAGCTCGGCATTCCGAAATTCCTGTCGGTCGAGCATTGGCTATATGATGCCGATCAGCCGGGCATCTATAACGGTGCGGGCCTTTTCATCGTCAATCCGCCCTATGCCTTCACACAGGCGCTGCCGCCGCTGCTGGAATCCCTTCGTGCCGCATTGGCCCCGGAAGGGCATAGCGGCGAGATCAGGGCGGATTGGCTGCGCGACTGAGGGGGCTGGTTCCGGGCTGGAGCGTGAGTTTCTGTCCGGAACGCCGACCGACAAGGCCCTGGTTCCGTCGACGATGTACCGTGCCTCTGGCGCAGCCCGACGCCCGCGTCAGGCGATGTTTCGCTTCAGCAGCACCAGCATGGGGTCGCCCTCGACCGCATGAGGTTCGAAGCCCATCTCTTTTTCGATCATGATGGCGGAGCGGTTTTCGCGGTCCTCGATCGCTTCGATCGTGCGATATCCCTTGCGCCGCGCATGTTCGACCAGATGGTCGAGCAGCGTCCAGCCAATACCCTGCCGTTTCATATCGTGTCGGATGGCGATGGCGGCTTCGGCGGTGGCCGAGTGGTCGTCGCCCGCCAGCATCGCCGCCGCCAGGATCGATCCGTCGTCGGCAAAGGCGATCAGGCTTTCGGTGTGCCTGTCATTCGTATCGATCATGCTCCTGAGCCGCTCATGGCTGACCTCGCGCACGCCGGTCAGAAAGCGGAAGCGCAGGTCCTCGGGCGAGACATGGGCGAAGAAGGCGGCCAGCGCCGTTTCGTCCTCGCCGCGCGCGCGGCGAACGTGCAGCCGCACGCCTTGGCGGGTGACAAGCAACTCGGTGTCGGCGATCGTCATGATGTTCTCCTCGATGGCTGCGACCATGGTGCGTTTGCCCGCTCATGACATTGACTATCGTCAAGACGGCAACATCGTTCCCGTTTCCATGTAACGACGATGCCAGGACAGCGCTTCGGCGGGGAGCGAGGGGGCATGAAGGCCATAGGACCCGCCCTCGGCGCGCATGGCATAATCGGCGAGCATTGGTCGGTAATCGGGATGCGCGCAGCGTTCGATCACGGCCTTGGCACGCTGGCGCGGCGACAGGCCGCGCAGGTCGGCCAGCCCCTGTTCGGTGACGATCACCTGCACGTCCTGCATGATGTGGTCGACATGCGAGGCCTGCGGCACGATGGCGGAAATCTTGCCGCTCTTTGCGGTCGAGGGCGTCATGAAGATCGAGACATAGGCGTTGCGCGCGAAATCGCCCGATCCGCCGATGCCGTTCTGGATGCGCGATCCCATGACCAGCGTCGAATTGACGTTGCCATAGATATCCGCCTCGATCAGGCCGTTCATCGCGATGCACCCCAGGCGGCGGACGAGTTCGGGATGGTTGCTGATCTCCTGCGGGCGCAGGATCATGCGGTCTCGATACGCGGCCATGTTGGCATTGAGCCGCGCCGCCGCCTGCGGGCTGAGCGAAAAGGCGGTGGCCGACGCCATGCGCAGGCGCCCGGCATCGAGCAGGTCGAGCATCCCGTCCTGGATCACCTCGGTATAGGCGGTCATCGGTTCGAACGGCGCGTCGACCAGGCCGGACAGCACCGCATTGGCGATATTGCCGACCCCCGACTGGATCGGCAGCAGGGCGGGGGGAAAGCGTCCGCGCGAGACCTCATGGGCCAGGAATTCGATGACGTGCCCGGCAATGGCGCGCGCGGTGTCGTCGGGCGCGGCGAAGGGCAGGTTGCGGTCAGGGGCCTCGGTTTCCACGATGGCGACGATCTTGTCGGGATCGCAGGCCAGATAGGGCGCGCCGATCCGGTCGTCCGGCCGCACCAGCGGGATCGGCACGCGTTCGGGCGGCAGGCGGGTGCCGTAATAGATGTCGTGCATCCCCTCCAGCGCCGCGTCCTGCCAGCGATTGACCTCCAGGATGACGCGCTTCGCCCGGTCTGCCCAGGTCTTGTTGTTGCCGACCGACGACGAGGGGATGAGCGATCCGTCGGCGCGGATGCCCGATACCTCGATGATCGCGGTGTCGAGGGGGCCTAGCACGCCTTCCCAGGCCATTGGCGCGACCTGGCTGAGATGCATGTCGAGATAGTCGATCTCGCCCCGGTTGATCTTCTCGCGCGCGACAGGATCGCCGCTATAGGGCAGACGCTGGGCGATGCCGTCGACCGCCGCCAGCGCGCCGTCCAGCTCGGGGCCGGTCGAGGCGCCGGTCCACAGGTTGACGCGGAACGGATGCCCCGCGCCGTGGGACTCGGCGATGCGCCTGGCCAGCGCCTGGGGCACCATCTTGGGATAGCCGGAGCCGGTGAAGCCGCTGGTCGCCACCGTTTCGCCGGGGCGGATCAGGGCGGCGGCGGTGTCGGCATCGGTGATACGCGAACGAAGGGCGGCACAGGCGATACGGTCGGTCATTGTTTCTCCAACGCTGGCGGGCGGGGCCGGAGCCACCGCCCGCCGCGATTTCAGGCCGCCAGGTCGAGGACGATGCGACCCTCGATCTGGCCACGACGCATTCGGTCGAACACCTGGTTGACCTCGGCGAGCGGCGCGGTGGCGACCGTGGCCTTCACCTTGCCGTCGGCGGCGAAGTCGAGCGACTCCTGAAGGTCGAGCCGGGTGCCGACGATCGAGCCGCGCACGGTGATGCCGTTCAGCACCAGTCCGAAGATGTTGAGCGGAAAGTCGCCCGGCGGCAGGCCGTTGAGCGCGACGGTGCCGCCCCGCGCCATCATGCCCACGGCCTGCGCGAACGCCTTTTCGCTAACTGCAGTGACGAGCGCACCCTGCGCCCCGCCGCCGGTCTCGCGCTTGATCGCCGCCGCCGGGTCCGCCTCGGTCCGCGCATTGACGGTGACCTTCGCGCCCAGCCGCCGGGCGAGGTCCAGCTTGGCGTCGTCGACATCGACCGCCGCGACGTTCAGCCCCATGGCGACCGCATATTGCACCGCCATATGGCCAAGCCCGCCAATGCCGGAGATGACGACGGTATCGCCCGGCTTGGTATCGGTCATCTTCAGCCCCTTATAGACCGTCACCCCGGCGCAGAGCACCGGCGCGATCTCGGTGGAGCCGATATTGCCGGGCAGATGGCCGACGAAATTGGGGTCGGCGATGACATAATCGGCAAAGCCGCCATTGACCGAATAGCCGGTGTTGAGCTGGCTCTCGCACAGGGTCTCCCACCCGCCCAGGCAATGCACGCAGTGGCCGCAGGCGGTGTAGAGCCAGGGCACGCCGACCCGGTCGCCCTCCTTGATGTGCTTCACGCCCTTGCCGACCGCCGAGACATAGCCGACACCTTCATGCCCCGGAATGAAGGGCGGGTTGGGTTTGACCGGCCAGTCGCCTTCGGCGGCGTGCAGGTCGGTGTGACAAACGCCGGATGCCTGGATCGCGACCTGGATCAGGCCGTCGCCGACCTCCGGCACCGGGACTTCATCGATGGTCAGGGGTTGGCCGAATGCCCGCACGACGGCGGCTTTCATCGTCTTCGCCATGGTGTTTCTCCTGTATGATGAGGATGCAACGGGGATGGGCGCGGCCGCCGATCCCCGCCTTGATCACGGTCAAAAGAAGCCTGGGGTCAAAAGAAGCCGAGCTTCTTGGCCGAGTAGCTGACCAGCAGATTCTTGGTCTGCTGATAATGGTCGAGCATCATCCGGTGCGTCTCGCGCCCGATGCCCGAGCGTTTATAGCCGCCAAACGCCGCGTGCGCGGGATAGGCGTGGTAGCAGTTGGTCCAGACGCGGCCTGCCTGGATCGCACGGCCCATGCGGTAGGCCCGCGTGCCGTCGCGGGTCCACACGCCAGCACCCAGGCCGTAGAGCGTGTCGTTGGCGATGCGCAGCGCTTCCTCATCGTCCTTGAAGGTCGCGACCGAGACGACGGGGCCGAAAATCTCCTCCTGGAAGACGCGCATCCTGTTGTGGCCGCTGAGCACCGTGGGCTTGACATAATAGCCCTCCAGCCCCTCGGGCCGGTTGCGGGTGCCGCCGGTCAGCACCTTCGCACCCTCGTCGCGACCGATGTCGAGATAGCCGAGGATCTTGTCCATCTGCTCCTGCGAGGCTTGCGCGCCGACCATGGTGGCGGGGTCGAGCGGATCGCCCTGGATCATCGCCTCCACGCGCGCGACCGCCTTTTCCATGAAGCGGTCATAGATGGACTCGTGGACCAGTGCGCGGCTGGGGCAGGTGCAGACCTCACCCTGGTTGAGCGCGAACATGGCGAACCCCTCGATCGCCTTGTCGAGATAATCGTCATCCTCGGCCGCCACGTCGGAAAAGAAGATGTTCGGGCTCTTGCCGCCCAGCTCCAGCGTGACCGGGATCAGGTTCTCCGACGCATAGGACATGATGAGCTGTCCGGTCGTCGTCTCGCCGGTAAAGGCGATCTTGGCGATGCGCGGATTCTGCGCCAGCGGCTTGCCCGCCTCCAGGCCATAGCCGTTGACGATGTTGAGCACGCCCTCGGGCAGCAGGTCGGCGATCAGTTCGGCCAGCACCATGATCGAGGCGGGGGTCTGCTCGGCGGGTTTCAGTACCACGCAATTACCCGCCGCCAGCGCGGGCGCGAGTTTCCAACAGGCCATCAGCAGCGGGAAGTTCCACGGGATGATCTGCCCGACGACGCCCAGCGGCTCGTGGAAATGATAGGCGACGGTGTCGTGATCGATCTCGGAGATGCCGCCTTCCTGTGCGCGGATGCACCCGGCGAAATAGCGGAAATGGTCGATCGCCAGCGGCAGGTCGGCGGCGGTCGTCTCGCGGATCGGCTTGCCATTGTCCCAGGTCTCGGCCGTGGCGAGCAGGGATAGATTCTCCTCCATCCGGTCGGCGATGCGGTGCAGGATCAGCGCGCGTTCGGCGACGCTGGTGCGGCCCCAGCCGTCCTTGGCCTTGTGCGCGGCATCCAGCGCCAGTTCGACATCGGCGGCCTGGCTGCGCGCGACCTGGCAGATCACCTGTCCGTCGATGGGGGATCGGTTGTCGAACCAGCGTCCCTCGACCGGATCGACCCAGCGGCCACCGATGAAATTGGCATAACGCTGTTTGAACGGCGCGGTGCGGGCCTTGATGGCATCCTTAATCGTCACGGGCTCTCTCCTTGGTCTGTTATGATCCAAGGCTCTGCCCGTGGCGTCCGAGGGGCAAGACGATGCGCGACGAAGTGTAGGCGACGTGGTGGACTTTCCGCCACCGAGGCGTAGCATGTGTCGCATGGCGCGACGCGACAACAGCGCCGGTGTCGCAAATTGCGACAATGGGAGAAGGATGCGGCGATGGACGGCGCCGGTATAGAACAAGGGCGACGCGCCTATTTCGACGAGGGGCAATTGCCTCTCGAAACCGTGCGCCAGCCGGTGCTGCGATCCTGGTTGCGATGCACCGACATGGGACTGGCGCAGGGACGGCTTCAGGGCGGCGGACCGCTGGCCGAAAGCGAACTCCATGCGCTGCGCCAGCGTCGCGAGTCGCTGCGCCGTCTGTGTCGCCCCGAACTCGAGATGCTGGCGGGCGAGGCGCGCGATACGGGCAGCGTCGTGATCCTGGCCGACGCGGACGGCATGATCCTCGACACGATCGGCGATACCGGCTTTCTGTCCCGCGCGGCGCAGGTGGCGCTCAGGCCCGGCGTCTCCTGGACCGAGGCGAGCACGGGTACCAACGCGATCGGCACCGCCATTGCCGAGCGTCGCCCGATCGCCGTCCATGGCCCCGAGCATTTCTTTGCCGAACATGCGGTGTTGAGCTGTGCGGCGACGCCGATCCTCGACCCACGTGGCGCGATCGTCGGGGCGCTCGACATTTCGGGGCCATCGGCCAGCGGCCATGGCCATGCGCTGGGGCTGATCCGGCTGGCGGTCGACCAGATCGAGCATCGGCTGTTCCGCAGTGGCTTTGCCGATTGTCGCGTGCTGCGGATGCATGACGATGCCGCGATGCTGGGCACCGCGCGCGAGGGGATATTGGTGTTCCGCGACGACCGGCTGGTCGCCGCCAACCGGCGCGGGCTTTCGCTGGTCGGGCGCAGCTGGGAGGCGCTGGACGATGCGGCGCTCGGCGAACTGGTCGATATGCAGGGGCAGGCGGCGCGAGGCCGATTGCGCCTGGCCAACGGCGCGACCCTGATCGGCGGCTGGGATGCCGATGTTCGGGGTGGCGGCATCGAACTGTCCGTCGCACGCCCGCTGGCCGACGAGCGGGCCGAGGCGATCGACGCGGCACTGGCGGCGCATGACGGCAATGTCTCGGCGGCGGCGCGGCAACTGGGCATCCACCGCAGCACCATCCACCGGCACCTCGCCCGCCAGCGCTGAGGGCTGCGGCACGGCGCTTTGACCATCGTCAATGCGGGGTCCGCGTCGCTTCGTCACCAGGGGGGCGAAGGAGAAGACCCGCGATGGACCGCAACCCACTTCAAGGCAGTGTCGTGCCGTTCGCGCGGCGCTGGCACGTCATTCAGGAAATCGACCTGATCCGCCTGCTTCAGGAGCATCGTCGTCGGCTGGCGCTATGCGGGCAGGCGGAGGCGATGGCGGATGCCTTGCCCGATCGTCCCGACGCCGCGACCATGACGCTGTTCCTGCAGGCGCTGGAGGCGCTGGTGATGCGGGGCGAGCAGGCGGACGGCGTCTATCTGAAGGCGATGCTGTCCAACGGGCGGGCCGATCCGCTCACCGACACGCTCCTCGACCATGTCCGCCACCGGCATGAGGCGGATGCGGCGGCGGCGCGCGAACTGGTCGCGGCCTTTGCCGAGTCGGATGCCTTCGCCGCACCCGAGACGCTGGGCCATATGCTGCGCAGCTTCTTCACCGGATGCCGTCGCGCGGTCGATTTCGAGCAGCTGGCCATCATCGCGCTGGCGGGGCATCGACTGACGCCCGAGGCGCGGTCGCTGCTGATCGACGCCCTGGCCGACAGCCTGCTGGATTAAGCCGCTTCGGCGCGCGCTGCCAGCGCCTCCCGGTCGCTGATCGTGATGGCGCGGCCGCCGGGCAGGCCGATCACCCCGCTCTGCTTCATCCGGGTCAGCTGGCGGCTGACCGTCTCGATCGTCATGCCCAGCACATCGGCGATCTGTCCGCGCGTCAGCGGCAGGTCGAACGTCACCGGCCCGTCGCGGCTCGCCCGGCATCCGCTGGCCCCGGCGCGCGCCGCCATGTCGAGCAGGAAGCCCGCCAGCTTCTCCCCCGCCGATTTGCGCGCCAGCACCAGCATCCGCCCCCGCGCCTCGTTCAGCGATTCGAAGGTCCGCTGGAGCAACAGGCGCTCCATGCGCTGATGATCCTCCAGCACCCGCTCGAAGGCGGCGCGGGGAAAGACGCACAGTTCGGCCTCGGTCAGCGCGGTCAGCGTGAAGTCGACATCGCCCGCATAGGGCTGTCCGAAGAAATCGGCGGGGTAGAGCAGGCCGACCGTCTGCTCGCGGCCATTGGCGGTGGCGGCGACCAGTTTCAGCACGCCCGTCAGCAGGTTGCCGCAGATCACCGCCTCGTCGCCCGCCCAGGCGATGGTCTGGCCGCGCGCGACCCGTCGGCGCTGGCCGATGGCGTTCAGGGCGAGCAGCTCCCGGTCGTCCAGGCTGCCGCACAAGGCCCGGTCGCGTACCGCGCAATCGGCACAGATGTCGTTCGGGATCATGGCCTTGCCTTATAGCGCGGCCATGATCCCCTGTCGTCGGACGGATTGTCCTATCTGTCAGTGTCGCGGTGACACGTCATCCTCCCGCGGCAGATGGAATTCGTGCCAGATGCCGTTGAGGATGCCGAAGCCGATCGCCAGGCCGAGGCCCAGCACCCAGGAAAAATACCAAATGGGTCGTTCCTTTCTCAGTAAAAGTCGGGGTTGGTACGCACCGCGTCCGCCGTCACGCGGCCGAACATGACCCGGTAGGCCCAGGCGGTGTAGGCGAGCACGATCGGCAGGAAGACGAGCGTGACGAACAGCATGATGCCCAGCGTCTTCTGCGTGGACGAGGCGTTCCACACCGTCAGGCTGCTATGCGCGTCGATGCTGGACGGCAGGATGAAGGGGAACATTGCGCAACCGACGGTCGCGATGATCCCCGTCGCGGCGAGCGACGATCCGGCAAAGGCCAGCGCCTCGCGTCCCGCCCGGATTCCGATCAGGGCCAATGCGGCCCCGGCAAAGCCCAGTACGGGCAGCGCCATCATCCACGGATAGGCCGCATAATTGTCGAGCCATGCGCCGCCCGCTTGCTCCGCCGTCATGCGCAAGGGATTGGACGGGCCAAGCGGATCGACCGTGCCGACGATCCGGTAGCCGATATCGCCCCATGCGACGAAGGCGAAGCCGACCGCGAAGAGCAGGATGGAGGCGATGGCCGCCGCCGTGCCGAATGCCCGCGCCCGGTCATGGACGGGACCATGCTCAACCTTGATCGACAGCCATGCCGCGCCGTGCAGGACCAGCATCGCCACCGACAACAGCCCGCAGACGAGGGTGAAGGGCGTGAACAGGCCGAGGAGCGTGCCATCGTAAAAGGCACGCAGGTCGCCATCCAAACGGAAGGGCGCGCCCAGCAGCACATTGCCGACCGCGACGCCGAAGACGAGAGCTGGCACCAGTCCCCCGACGAACAGCGCCCAGTCCCAGCGGGTGCGCCAGGCCGGGTCCGGCCGCTTCGAGCGATATTTGAACCCCACCGGCCGCAGGATCAGCGCGGCCAGCACCAGGAACATGGCGAGGTAGAAGCCCGAAAAGCTGACCGCATAGACGAAGGGCCAGGCCGCGAAGATCGCGCCGCCGCCCAGGATGAACCAGACCTGGTTTCCCTCCCAGGTCGGCCCGATGGAGTTGATGACCATCCGCCGCTCGGCATCGCTGCGCGCGACGAAGGGCAGGAGGGCGGCGACGCCGAGGTCGAACCCGTCGGTCAGCGCAAAGCCGATCAGCAGCACGCCCAAGAGGGCCCACCAGATCAGGCGCAACATCTCATAATCGAACATGTCCTGGCCTCCTTCAGGCGGTAACGGGAATGGCGGCGGGGATGGGGCCGGGGGCGGGCTGGTCGTCCCGCTCCTCCGGCCCCTGCGCGATGGCGGCGAGGATCAGCCGGACCTCGATCACCGCCAGCACCCCGTAAAGCGCGGTAAAGCCCGCCAGCGTGGTCCACAGCGCACCGCGCGACAGCGAACTGGTCGCCAGGAAGGTCGGCAGCACCCCTTCGATCGCCCAGGGCTGGCGACCCAGCTCGGCGACCACCCAGCCCAGTTCGATTGCGATCCAGGGCAATGGGATCGCCGCCACCGCGAGGCGGAGGAACCAGCGCGCATCGAGATGCATCCGCAGCGAGCATAAGGTGAAGGCGGTGGCGAACAGCGCGATCATCGCAAAGCCGATCGCCGCCATGATGCGGAAGCTCCAGAAGAGCAGGCCGACATCGGGCACCGTGTCCCAGGCCGCCGCCTCGATCTGCTGCGGCGTCGCGGCGCGCGGATCGGCCATTTGCCGCTTGAGCAGCAGGGCATAACCCAGGTCGCGCTTGTGCGCCTCGAACCGGGCGCGCTGGCCCATGTCCTGCGGGTTCGCCTTCAGTCGCTGGACCGCGTCATAGGCGATCACGCCCGAGGCGATCCGTTCCTGCGCCTTCAGCACCAGCTCGGACATGCCGGTGACCGTGCCGTCGAGGCTGCGCGTCGCGATCAGGCCGAGCAGCCAGGGGATCTCGACCTTGTAGCGCGTCTCGCGGGCCACCGTGTCGGGATAGCCGAACAGGGTCAGGCCGGAGGGGCCGGGCTCGGTGTGCCAGACCGCCTCGATCGCGGCGAGCTTCATCTTCTGGTTGTCGGTCAGCGCATAGCCGCTCTCGTCGCCCAGCACGACGACCGACAGCGACGAGGCGAGGCCGAACGCCGCCGCCACCGTCATCGACCGGCGCGCAACGGGCAGGAAGCGGCCCTTCAGCAGCCAGAAGGCCGACACGCCCAGCACTACGACCGAAGCGCAGACATAGCCCGCGCTGACGGTGTGAACGAACTTGGCCTGGGCGACCGGATTGAACAGCACCGCGCCGAAGTCGGCGACCTCCATGCGCATCGTATCGGGATTGAAGCTCGCGCCGACCGGGTTCTGCATCCAGCCATTGGCGACGAGGATCCACAGCGCCGACAAATTGGTGCCGAGCGCGACCATGAAGGTGACGATCAGATGGCCGAGCTTCGACAGGCGGTCCCAGCCGAAGAACATCAGCCCGACGAACGTCGCCTCCAGGAAGAAGGCCATCAGCCCCTCGATCGCCAGCGGCGCACCGAAGATGTCGCCGACATAATGCGAGAAATAGGACCAGTTGGTGCCGAACTGGAACTCCATGGTCAGGCCGGTGGCGACGCCGAGTACGAAGTTGATGCCGAAGATCTTGCCCCAGAAGCGCGTGGTCACGCGCCATTCCGGGCGGTTGGTCATGACATAGACCGATTCCATGATGACCAGCATCATCGACAGGCCGAGCGTCAGCGGCACGAACAGGAAGTGATACAGCGCGGTCGCCGCGAATTGCAGTCGCGACAGGTCTACGACGCCGGGGTCCATAGCATGTCTCCATAAGAGGAGCCGCCCCCCGGCCCCTTGCCGAGCGATTCGCTAGGCTTGGCGCGCCGTGCCGACATTGACCGCGGTCAAAGACTATGGGGGCGGTCGGGGCGACCGTCGCGGCATGACGACGATCGCCCATGCTTCCCCGACGCGTAAGGCACGCAATCGCTGGTTGAACGATGCGGCCGGGCGGCGCGGCGGTGTGGCGGGCCTGTTGCTGCTCGATACGCTGGCGGCGATCGGCTTTGCGGCGGGTGTCGCGGGCGGCGTGACGGCGGTGATGGGGCAGGGGGCGGTGTGGCCCTGGGCCGTGTTGATGCTCGGCATGGGGGCGTTGCGCGGGGTGTTCGCCACCCTGGCCTTGCGGTGGGGCGCGGTGAGGGCGGGCGCGGTCAAGCGGGCGCAGCGACTTCGCGCCGTGGCCGCCACGCTGCGTCGCAAGCCCGGTGCCCCGATCGACAGCGGCCTGCTCGCCAGCCAGGCCGTCGATGCGGTCGAGGCGCTGGACGGCTATGTCGCCCGCTTCCTGCCCGCGCGCCGGGCCGCCGCCATCGCGCCGATGCTGGTCCTCGTCGCGACCGCCTGTGCCAGTTGGGTCGCGGCGGTCATTCTCGCAGGCACGCTGCTGCCCTTTGTCGCCGCGATGATCCTGGCGGGCGGTGCGGCGGCGGACGAATCGCGGCGGCAATTCGTCGCGCTGCACCGTCTGTCGGCGCGCTTTGCCGACCGGGTGCGCAGCTTGCCGGTCGTGCTGGCCTTCCGCGCCGAGACACGCGAGACCGAGGCGATCGGCGCGGCGGCGCAGGAACTGGCCGAGCGGACCATGCGCGTCCTGCGGGTGGCCTTCCTGTCCTCCGCCGCGTTGGAATTCTTCGCGGCGCTGTCGGTCGCGCTGGTCGCGGTCTATTGCGGTTTTGCCCTGCTCGGCCTGCTGCCCTTCGCCGCGCCTGAGACGCTGACCCTCGCCCAAGCGTTCTTCGTGCTGGCCCTTGCGCCCGAATTCTACGCGCCCATGCGCCGCCTGGCCGCCGCCTATCATGACAAGCAGGCGGCAGAGACCGCCGCCGATACGCTGATGCCCCTGATCGAGCCGGAGCCTGTGCCCTTGGTTCGGGTCACGGCTCCGCTGATCCTGCGCGATGTCGCCATCCAGTATCCGGGCAGCGATGCCCCCGCCGTCTCGCACCTGTCGCTGCGGATCGACGCGGGCGAGACGGTGGCGTTGCTCGGCCCCTCGGGCAGCGGCAAGACCAGCGTATTGCACCTGCTGCTGGGCCTCGCGCCGCTATCGGCGGGAGCGGTCGAGGCGGGCGGTGTCCCACTCACCTCGCTGGCGGGACATGCAAGCTGGGCGGGCCAGCACCCCCTGCTGATCGCGGGCACGATCCGCGATAATCTGACACTGGCCCATCCCCGGGCGGATGAACTGGCGATCCAGCGCGCGGTCGCGGCGGCGGGCTTGGGGCCGATGCTCGCGGCCCGGCCGGGTGGCCTCGGCGCCATGCTCGACGCGCGGGGCAGCGGGCTGTCGGGTGGCGAGCGGCGGCGGATCGCGCTCGCCCGCGCGCTGCTCAACCCCGCGCCCTTCCTGCTGCTCGACGAGCCGACCGCGCATCTCGACGCCGCCGCCGAAGCCGCGCTGATCGCCACCATCGCACGCGCCGCGAAAGGGCGCACGACGCTGATCGCCACCCACAGCCCCGCGCTGGCCGCCATCGCGACTCGCGTCGTTCACCTGGGACATGCCGCATGACACTCCACAGGCTGATTGCCGCCGAACGCTGGCGGGAACGTCGCCGTCTGCAGCAGGCGGGACTGTGTGCCGCGCTGGTTGCGATCGCTTCGGTGCTGCTGCTCGCCTTGTCGGGCTGGTTCCTGACCGCCGCCGCGCTGGCGGGGGGAGCGGGGATCGTCGCGGCGCAGGCGTTCAACTATATGTTGCCCTCCGCCATGATCCGGTTGCTGGCGATCGTGCGAACCGGCGCGCGCTATGGCGAGCGGCTGGCGAGCCATGGCGCGGCCTTTGGCGCGCTCGCCCGGCTGCGGCCTGCGCTCTACCGCGCGCTCACCGTCGCGCCGCCCTCGGTCGCGCTGGCGCTCGGCCGGGGCGAAGCGACCGCGCGGCTGATCGGGGATGTCGATGCGGTGGAATGGCGCTTCGTCCGTTTGTCGGGGCCCTGGGGTGTCGTCGCGGCGCTGGTCTCGGGCGCGGCGCTGACGTTGCTTGGCGGCTGGCTGGCCATGATCGCGACGCTGGCCTGTGTCGGGGGAGCGCTCGGTCTGGCCCGTGCCTGGGCGCACCGGTTGGAAGAGCCCGGACGCGCGGTGCAGCAGGCGATGGGGGCCTTGCGCGAGGAGGTGGCGACGATCGGCGGCGCTACGGCGGAACTCCGCTGTTTCGCACTGGAGGATTGGGCGACCGCCCGGATCACGGCGGCGAGCGACCGGCTGGCCGAGGCGCAGGCGCGGCAGGCGGCCGTGGCGGCCCGGTTCGAGGCGCTCCACGTGCTTGGCGTCGCGCTGGCAGCGGCATCGGCGCTGGTCCTGTCGGCGGACGCTGGCGCACCGATCGCGGCACTGGCGGCGCTGGCAGCGGCGATGACGGCCGATGCAAGCGCACCGATCCTGCGCGCCATGACCGAGCGGGGACGGCTGTGCGAGGCTGAGGCACGGCTGGAAACGCTGTTCGAGGCGGCGGAAGCGCATCCGGTTACGGACGTGGCGGGGGACGCGAGCCTCTTGATAGACCACATGCCATTCGCGCCGGGCAGCCGGATCGCCCTGACGGGGCCATCGGGCTGCGGCAAGACGATCCTGGTCGAGGGATTGCTGGGCCTTCGCCCGCTGTCACCCGGCCGGATCATGATCGGCGGACGCGATGCCGCCTCCCTCGCACCTGCCAGTCTTCGTCCGACCTTTGCCTGGACTCCGCAGGACGCGGCATTGCTGGTGGGCACGGTGCGGGACAATCTGCGGCTGGCCGACGACCAGGCGAGCGAGGATCGCATGTGGCAAGCGTTGCACGATGCCGCGCTCGACGACGTGGTGCGCGCCTTGCCGCAAGGGTTGGATACATGGCTGGGCGAGGATGGGGCGCGGTTGTCGGGCGGCGAGCGGCGGCGGCTCTCCCTGGCGCGGGCCTATCTGGCGGATGCGCCCTGGCTGCTGCTCGACGAACCGGGCGAGGGGCTGGATGCGGCGGTCGCGGCACAGGTCGCGCGGGGCATGGACGCGCGGTTGAAGCGGACCGGGCAGGGGATGATCCTGGTCAGCCACCGCCCGGTGCTTTCGGCCCTGTGCGATCGCCAATGGGCGGCCGATGGGGGAAGCCGCCGATCCGCCGCTTAACGCGCGATCCCGGCCAGGCGGACCCGGTCGAGCAAGTGCACGCCCCGCAGACCTGCGAATGCGATCAGCCCATCCTGCTGGAACGCGGTCATGTGACGGCTGACCGTCCCGACCGCCAGACCCGGCGCCTCCGCCATCACAGCCCGCGACGGAGGCCATGTCGAGCAGCGATGCGGCGACCCGCGCCTCGGCCTACGCGCGGGCCAGCATCGGCACCCAGCGTCGTCATCGTCCGACGCTGCGATCATGTCGGCGCAATGGCTGGCCGGATCGCCGTTCCGGCCGGATGCCTGTCCGGCGCTCAATCGGCGGCGGCGACCGATATCATGAAGCGCGGCGGCCGGTCAGACGGCATGGCTGAAACGCGTGTCGTCCTCGCTGCGCCAGGCGTCGAAGGCGGCGGCGATGCTGCGGGCATAGGGCTGCGCGTCGGCGGTCAGGCGGAGGCGGTGCCCTTCCCATCGGAGCAGTCCGGCCTGCTCGAAGGGGGAAAGCCGGGCATGAATGGCATCGCGCTCCGGCAAACCTTCCGTATCGGCGATTCCCTGGCACAGCACCCCCGCGATTGCCGCGCCCCGCCGCCGGTCGAGCGGCGTCCGCCGGATACCCCGCGCGGTCGCGAATCGACCGGCGCTGATCGCCTGGTGCCAATCGCCCGCCTTCTTCGCGTTCTGAAGCAGGCGGTCGGGAAATTCGCTGATCGCGCTTGCACCCATGCCGATCAGGATCTCGGCGGGATCGTCGGTGAACCCCTGGAAATTGCGGCGCAGCGTGCCGTTTGCCGCCGCCTGTGCCAGCGGATCGTGCGGCTTGGCGAAGTGATCGAACCCGACTGCTCGGTACCCGGCCGCCGTCAGTCGCTCATGCGCTGCTGCGGCCTGCGCGAAGCGCGCCGCCGCACCGGGCAGCGCGGTCGCGTCGATCCGGCGCTGGCGTGGGATCAGGTGGGGGACATGCGCATAGCCGAAGACCGCCAGCCGCTCGGGCGCAAGCGCGATCGCTTCTTCCAGCGTGGCTTGAAGCGCCGCATCGGTCTGTCCGGGCAGGCCGTACATCAGGTCGAAATTGATCGATCCGAATCCGGCCCCGCGCAGCAGCGTGACGGCGCCAATGATATCCTCACGCGGTTGAACCCGGCCGATCGCGGCCTGGAGCATGGGATCGAAGGTTTGCACGCCCAGGCTGACCCGCGCGACGCCGGTCGCGGCGATGACGCTCGCCCAGTCCGGCGCGAAGCCGCGCGGATCGATCTCCAGCGATAGGGGTGCGTCTTCACACGCAAAGGCCCTGCGCAGATGCGCGACCAGTGCCGCAAAGGCGCCCGGCGAAATGGCGTTGGGACTTCCCCCGCCAAAGGCAATCCGCCGGATCCGTCCGCGCCCCTCCAGCCGGGCGGCGATCCTGTCGATCTCGGTATGGAGCCGGGCCAGATAGGCATCCAGACGCGCGGTGCGGTTCGCCGCGCCGGTGTTGCACCCGCAATACCAGCAGATCGCCCGGCAATAGGGGATATGCAGATAGAGCGACACATCGGCATCCGCATCGACGGCATCGAGCGCGGCGGCCATGTCGTCATGACCGACCCCGTCGCCAAATTCGGCGGCGGTGGGATAGCTGGTGTAGCGCGGCACGGGCCGGGCGAGCAGGTCTGGATGATAGGGCCACATGGCGCATCCTGTGCCCCGATGCAGCGGACGTGCCTTTGACCATCGTCAAACCAGCCTTTGTCGATGATGAAGGCGGCGGGGGAGGCTCGCTCCCAATCGGGCCCCGTAATGTAAGGCAAGAGACGACCGGTGTCAGAAATGCCGCCCTTCCGTTTCCGCGCATCGGCTTCGACCCAGCATCGAGCCGACGCACAGACTCAGTTGGGGTCGGTGTGCGTGCGGGTGACGTTCTGCTCCATGCCCATGCCATCTCGGCTTCGAGCAGATCGCCTGCCGACCGTCCTGGGCTCGACGATCGCGGCGTGATGCCTGACCCGGGGAACAGTAAGGGCGCCGCGCAGGATGTCGGCTCGATTGCCCTCGGTGCGAAAGCCGCTGCCGGTCGAAAGGCTTCCTTGCACGCCTCCAGCAGGAAAACGATCCCCTCCTATCCCCATCCGGGTAGCCGATGATGGACGCGTGCCAAGGCAATTCGCCTTCCGCTTCGTCTGATGAGTGAGGGCGGCGAGAAAGCCTTGTGTGCCAGGTCTTGCCGGATGAACGGGAGTTACAATGCCGATGCGTCTTTGGGTCTTTGCCGCCATGGGATCGGTGGTGTGCCTTGGCGTGCCGGCGCTGATCCTGAACAGCAGCGAGGCGTTCGGGCAGATGACAGAGGGCAACGCCACGCCCGGTATCTGCGTCCGCGCCGGCGGGGTGGGCATCGTGGTCAATGGCGGGAGTTACTGCCGCCTGGGGGACGGACGCCTTGTCGACCAGCGACTGCTGTTTCGTCGTCGGCCCCGGCGTGCGGTCATGCCCAATCCTGCCAGTGCCTATTGCGAACACAATGGCGGTTGGATCGAAACCGTAAATGCGCCCGGTGGCCAGACGGGCTATTGCCATCTGCCAAACGGTGCCGTCGTCGAGGAATGGGCATTTTTTCGTGGCCGCTGATATCGCGAACGTCGCCAGAGCGACGGTGGCTGTCGGCCCTCAACAACGACAGACGATCTCTCCCCGGTCGGGCAAACGAAATATGGCCTGTCGAAATTCATTTCTCACGATTCATCCGGTAAGGGCCGCGGCATGGTCCAATCCATCAATGTCGGTGCCGATGTCGTCAAACGGGCTTGAAGCGGTTTATCTTGCCAATCGTGACAAACTTGTCCGGTTTCTTGTCGCGCGTGGCGCGGGAGATGCAGCCGAAGACTTGGTTAATGATCTTTGGCTAAGGATATCAACGTCTTCGTCATCAGGTCCGATCGCCAATCCGATGTCCTACCTGTTCCGGGCGGCCGATACGCTGATGATCGACCGCTACCGCGCGAAACGCCAGGGGGAGAAGCGGGAGCAGGACTGGTACGAGCTTAGCGGGGATGGCGAGGCTTCACCCGAACCGGCGGGCGAGCGGGTGATCGGCGCACGACAGGAAGTGGCGAAGGTCGCCGCGGTCCTGGCAAGGCTGGGAGCACGCCGGGAAGCCATCTTCCGGCGCGCCCGGATCGATGGCGTGTCGCAACGGCAGATCGCTGCGGAACTGGGCGTCAGCCTCAGCACGGTGGAGGCCGATCTGCGGATCGCCACCCGTGCACTGATCGAATTGAAGGATGAACTGCAATGACCGGCAGACAGGTCGACGAACAGGCGCTGGAATGGGCGATCCGTGCCGCCGATCCTCACTTTGAAGACTGGGACGGCCTGACTGGATGGCTGGAGGCCGATCCGGGCAATCACGACCGGTATGACGATGCGCTGACCGCCATGGCGGAGGCCCGCGATCGTGTCGCCGCGATGCCCCTCCGGGCTGAACCGGTCGCGGCCAATGACGAACGGCCGGTGCGGCACGGCTTTTGGCGCTGGGGCGGCAGCGCCGTCGCCGCGATGCTCGTCGCGGTCGTGGGCGTCTCCGTCTGGAACGAGCGCAGCCAGCCCTATGCGGTCGAAACCGCCCCGGGCGAACAGCGTGCGGTGCAACTGGCCGATGGCAGCGAGATCGTCCTGGCCGGCGGTTCGCGCGTGACATTGGACCGGGCGGATGCGCGGGTGGCGAGCGTCGAGCATGGCGAGATGCTTTTCCGGGTGCGTCACGACGCCGCGCACCCGTTCCGGGTCACTGCGGGCGACACGCAGATGGTCGACCTCGGCACGGTGTTCGACGTGACGCATGATGCGGGAGGGACCCGCATCGCCGTCGCGGAAGGGGCGGTGATGGTCGCCCCGGACAGCGCGAAGCTGCGGCTCGAGCCGGGACAGGCGGTGGTGGCACGCGGCGGGGAACTGCGTCGACAGGTCGCGACGGATGTCGGCGGGTGGCGTGAGGGGCGGTTGACGTTCGACAACGCGCCATTGTCGGACGTCGCGCGCGATCTCACCCGCCAACTCGGTCGCACCGTCCGGGTGGATCCCGCACTGGCCGCCAGACCGTTCAGCGGGACGATCGACATCCGCAGTCTACGAGACGATCCGGCGCGGCTGGGTCGCTTGCTGGGGGTATCGGTCCGGGCCGATGGCAAGGAATGGGTGCTGGGCGACAATCGGTGACGTTCGGTGCGGCTGCGGTCGCGACAGGATTGACGCTCGCCATGACGGTGGCGGCTCCGGCGGAGGCGCAGAGTCTGTCGATCGATCTGCGCGCGGGCAGCGTCCGCGATCAGGTGACCACGCTCGGCCGTCTCGGCGGGATCAGCGTCGTGGTGACGGACCCTGGCCTCTGGTCGAAGCCGGTGCCGCGTTTGCGCGGACGGATGAGTGCGGTCGTAGCCCTTCGCCTGATTGCGGCACGCTGCGGCGGGGAAGTCGAGGCGATCGACAACCTGTTGTACCGGATCGTTCCCAGGCGGACGCCGAAGCCTCGTCCGACCCCGCCACGGCCTAACCCCCAACCCGAAGTGGCGAAGACGCCCGAGGCCCCTCCGCCCGACATCATCGTCATCGGCAGCAAGCGCGATCTGCCGTTCGGCCAGACCGCCGGACAGGTCATACGGGTGTCGGGGCAGGATCTCGAACTGGGCGGTGCCGGTGGAACCGGACGGCTCACGTCTCGGCTGACGACGATCGCTTCGACCAGCCTGGGGGCGGGCCGGAACAAGCTGTTCATCCGGGGCATCGCCGATTCCAGCTTTTCGGGTCCGAGCCAGGCGACCGTCGGCCAGTATTTCGGCGACCTGCGGCTTGGCTACAACGCACCCGATCCCGACCTTCGCCTCGCCGATCTGGCGGCGGTCGAAGTGCTGGCTGGGCCGCAAGGCACGCTGTACGGGGCAGGATCGATGGGCGGGCTGATCCGCCTGGTTCCCAATCCTGTCGAGCTGGACCGGACCGGTGGGTCGGTGGCGATCGGGGCATCCGCCACGGCCCATGGCGCGCCAGGCTTCGACACGCAGGCTGTCCTCAATCTCCCGGTCGTCACCGATCGACTGGGAATCCGGCTGGTCGCCACGGCGGTCGAGGACGGTGGCTATATCGACAAGCCGCTGCTCGGCCGCCGCAACGTCAATACGACCCGTATCGCGGGCGGGCGCGGCACCCTGCATCTCAACATCGCCGATGGCTGGAGCGCGGAGCTGATCGGCATCGCGCAGCGTATCCGGGGGGCGGACAGCCAATATGCGGATCGCGATGGCCCCTTCCTCACGCGCAGGACACGCGTGGTCGAGGGGTTCGGCAATGATTTCGGCCAGGGGCAGTTCGTGCTGGACGGCCGGATCGGCGATATCCGATTGCGGTCCTCCACCGGCCTTACCGCGCTCGACCTGACCGAGCGCTATGATGCGACGACGCCCAACGATCCCGCGACGCTTTTCGTCCAGACCAACCGCACCCGCATGGTCGCCAACGAGACACGCGCCTGGGTCACGCATGCCAACGGGTCGGGGTGGTTGCTGGGTCTGAGCTATACCGGGAATCGCACCCGGTTGTTGCGGTCCTTCGTCTTGCCCGGCCAGCACTATCCGCTTCCCGGCGTGTCCAATCACCTGCACGAACTCACCGCCTATGGCGAGGCCAGCGTCCGGCTGACTCCGGCGATCCTGCTGACCAGCGGCGCGCGGGTCAGCCGATCCGTGTTGTCCGGCGCGGCGGAAGATGCCCGGGTGCAGGATGTGCCGATCGTGTCCGCTACCGTGGCGACGCGGCATGAATGGTCCGTGCTGCCCTCCGCCTCGCTTCTCGTCGACCTGCGTGGCGGGGCATCCGCTTTTCTGCGCTATCAACAGGGGTTCCGTCCGGGCGGTCTGGCGGTCGACGATGACTATGTCCGTCAGTTCGACAGCGACCGGGTCTCGACGATCGAGGCGGGCTATCGCTTCGGCCGTGCGGCGCGAGACCCCTTCGCCCTGACACTCACCATCGCCCATACCGATTGGCGAAATATCCAGGCGGACTTCCTCGATAGCGGAAACCTGCCGTCGACCGCCAATATCGGCAATGGCGACGTCTGGACCGTGGAGGCATCCGGGGCGATCCGCATCGCGAAGGGGTGGCGCATGGAGGGGGCCGTCTCGCTCAACGACAGCAGCGTCAACGAGGGCGATCCGAACGACCTGCCGTTGCAAGGGGCGCCCGGCGACCAGGGAGGCGTCTCGGCGCGCCTGCGTCCCATTCCCAATATCGCCGATATCACGGCACGGATCGGCGTGAGCTATGAGGCCGCGCTGGGCGACCGGTCGCGGCTGAAGGTCGACGGCTGGGTTCGTTATATCGGGCTGTCGCGCCTGGGGCTGGGACCTGTGCTGGGGGATGAGCAGGGCAATTATGCCGACAGTGCCGTCACCGCGCGTATAGGCCGCGACCGCTTCGGCGTAACCGTCGGCGTGTCCAATATCCTCGACGCGCGGGGCAACCGTTTCGCGATGGGCACACCCTTTGTGACCGGCAAGGAGCAGATCACGCCCATTCGCCCACGCACCTTCCGCGTCGGACTGGATACGGCCTTCTGAAAAAATTCCTACGGTGTCGGCCTGTCTGCTTCGTCATCGTCATGCTGGCACCGCCACGTGGTGGCCGTGTCATGCAAGGCGGCGAACATGTTCAGGCATCGGCAATGCCGATGAAGGAATGTTCCGGCTGCTGAACTTGCAAACCGAACCGGACGACCAATCCGGCTTCGCCAGTAGGGACGATGAGATGAAGTCTGTAGTATTGATGAGCACCGGCCTGGTCTCGGCAGCGGCGGCCATGTTGTCCGTTCCGGCGCAGGCGGCCCCGGACAAGGTCGGCATCGCCAACCCGGCATCGGTATATTGCGGCTCGATCGGCGGCACGTCGTTCGTGCGCAAGACGCCGTCGGGCGATGTCGGCTATTGCCGCCTGCCCAACGGCCAGGTCCATGAAGAATGGGACCTCTTCCGGAACAGCCAGAAGCCTTCGCCCAAGCGCCGCACCGATGCGCATCTAGGCAATCCCGCCGCAGTGCATTGCACCAAGGTCGGCGGGACCAACCTGAACCGCCGGACCGCACGCGGTGACGTCGGGCTTTGCCGGTTGCGGAACGGCAAGACGGTCGACGCCTGGGACCTGTTCCGCGGCGCCAATGGTAAGGGGAAGGACACGAATTCCCGCAATCACCGCGCAGTCATGACGAACCCTGCTTCCTCCTATTGCGTGGATCAGAAGGGAACGATCGAAGTTCGTCAGGACTCAGGGTATTGCCATCTGCCGAACGGACGGGTGGTCGAGGAGTGGAAGCTCTTCCGCGAACAGCCGGCCGGCCGCGCCCGCTAAGCACCCATGATATGAGCCGCGTTCGAAAGGACGCGGCTCATATATTTGCGGCACATGCTATCCATATGAAATGGTGATCTAAAATCTCGGTGCATATAGTTTCTAAAAAAAGTTTCAGCTGCACCTAAGGCAATTCGAAAAGGGTGACGTCTTGTGAATGTAGGGGGACGCGAACTGGTGCGACCCACTCGATCACAAGTTCCATTTCGAAGGACCAATTCCAATGACCCTGGTTAGCACGCTCGCGCCCGCCTATCGCGGTGCGCGCCGGAACTCGGCTGCTCTGTTCGCAGGCTTTGCCGCAGCGATCGTCGCAGTATCCCCCGCCGCCGCGCAGAAGGCGGAGCCAGGCGCCTATGCCGTCGCCCGCACCGGCGTGCAGATCGATTCCGACGTGAAGCCGACCCAGGTCCTGGCGAAGGGCCAGACCGTCGCCAAGACGACGCCGACCCTGCCCAAGAACATCGACCATGATGGCGGCTTCACCGGCGAACTCGGCATGGGTTACGACTTCGGCGGCCTCCGTGTCGAGGGAACGGCGGGCTACGACACCGCCAAGGTCAACGCCAAGGCGCTGAGCACCAAGACATATTCGGGCGCCGGGCGCACCAAGTCGTTCGATCTCGGAGTCGCCGCCTATGTCGACCTGGTCCGCGAAGGTCCGTTGAAGCCGTTCGTCGGCGGCGGCATCGGTGCCTCGCGCGTCGACTATTCGATCAGCCGCCTGATGATCGACAAGACCCCGGGGACCCAGAAGCCGATGGTTGGGATCATGGGCAAGGACTGGGGCTTCCGTTGGCACCTCGATGCCGGCGCGAGCTATGATGTGACGCCGCAGACAGCAATCGAAGTGCTTGGCCGCTACTCGCAGACCACCGGCCTGCGGATGAAGGGCACGGCGATCGACGAGAATCTGGTCCGCCAGACGATGGACTATAAGCTGAAGAACACGTCGGTCTCGATCATGGCCGGTATCCGTCAGAAGTTCTGACCTCAAACCCGTACCCAATGAAGGCGTCGCTCCCGTTGCGGGGGGGGGGCGCTTTCGCTTTGCCTGAAGCTGACAAGCGGTCGAAATTTACCGTATTTGGGCAGCCTTGGACGGAAGCGTCGCCTCTCCAGCATCGGTGTAGGAAATGGCAAGGGTCCTGGGCGGTGTCTGCACTTGGAGGGTTTCCTCGACGGGATCGATCCCGTCATCAAGCTCAGCCTTGGCCTCGTCGCGCTTCCGGCGCGCCTGCACCAGGGAGACATCGGGGAAACTGCCCAGCGACAATTTGCGCTCCATGCCGCTGAAGATCATCGCTACGAGCTTATGCGAGACAGCGTTGAAGCTGAAACGGAACCGGTGGAAGCCGATGAATTGAAAACTCACCCAATCTATGGGCCTCTGCTGCAGAATCTTGAATCGGTGAACACATCAAGTGGACCGACGTGGTGAAACGGCGAGAATTGGGAATAATATATCCAGAAAATATCAAGCGCCGGTCAACGGGATGGTGCTTCAAGAGCGGGCCGAACTTCTTGGAGCTCGAACAAGCGGCATAGGCGTGTCCGGTATCAAGGCCCGTTCAGTTTAATCTTGGTCAGTCCCCGGCCAACCGATAAAGGACGCGCCGGGGGACGACCATGCGGAAATTGACATTCATGGTGCTTGCGGCCTTCGGGTTCGCGGGCGAGGCAGCGGCGCAGCGCGCCGATCAGAACGCCGCGCGCGCGGCCGAGGATGCGTTCGGCGTGAGCTACGCCAACGAGTCCGTGGGTCTTTATGACGAAGACGATGTTCGCGGCTTCTCCCCGATCGATGCCGGCAACGTCCGTATCGAAGGGCTGTATATCGATCAGCAGGCGGACCTCAGCTACCGGATTATCGATAGCTCGATCATCCGCGTCGGACTGACGGCGATCGACTATCCGTTTCCGGCACCGACCGGGATCGCCGACTTTCGTCTGCCTGATGCTCCGAAGGCATTGATCCTCAGCCCCCGGCTGAACGCCGGCACCTTCGGCGATGCCAGCGTGGAGTTTGACGTGCGTGCACCGATCGCCGGTGAAGCCTTGTCGGCGGCCGGTGGGTTCGGCCTCTACCGGGACAATGAGTGGTTCGGGGGCACGCCGAAGTTGTTTTCTGCCGGGATCAGCTTCAGGTGGCGGCCCGCCCCCGACACCGAGATCATCCCGTTCTGGAGCCTGGATACGATTTGGAGCGAGGAGGCGGTGCCGACCTACTTCACCAGCGGGGCATTCGTCCCGCCTCGGTTGCGTGATCGCCACCGCTATACCGGGCAGGATTGGGCGACCAATACCAGTCGCGGCAGCAATGCCGGCGTGATCGCCTGCACGAAGCTGGGCGACTGGTCGCTGGCGGGCGGCCTGTTCCGGTCAACCTTCGCCGTCAGCCGCGATCGGACGACGCTGTGGCTAGACTTGGACGAAGAAGGCACCGGCACGGAAACCGTCTATGCGGCTCCGTCGTCGCGCTATGCGTCCACGTCGGGAGAGATCCGCGTGTCCCGCACCTTCACGGAAGGTCCACGGTTGCATCGTTTCCATGCGTCGGTGCGCGCCCGCAATCAGGCGCGGCTTTACGGCGAGGCGGAAGCGGTCGAGCTGTCCCGTCACAGCATCGCGACGCGCGCGCCGGTCGCTGAGCCGTCGTTCGCCTTCGTGGATCGCACGCCCGATGACGTTCGGCAGGTGACGGGCGGCATTGCTTACGAGGGGCGCTGGAAGGGGCGCGGCAGCCTCAATATCGGCGTCCAGAAGACCGATTACCGCAAGCATGTTCGTCCGCCCGGACGCGAAGCGATCATGTCGCGCGATCGACCGTGGCTGTTCAACCTGATGGCCTCACTCGACGTGGCGTCCGGTCTATCGGCCTATGCCGGGGTGACGCGAGGGCTGGAGGAAAGCGAGGTCGCACCGGATATCGCCGTGAACCGCAATGCCGCACCGCCCGCCCTCCGAACGCGGCAGGTCGATGCCGGCGTGCGCGCCTCGCTGGGCAAGCTGCAAGCGGCGATGGGCGTGTTCGATGTCCGCAAGCCCTATTTCAACCTCGACTGTTCGGACGTCTACCGCCAGCTCGGCGAAGTCCGTCATCGCGGCCTCGAGGGTTCGTTGAGCGGGAACATGACGCCGTTCGCCAGCCTAGTCGCGGGCGCGGTCCTGCTCGATCCCCGTGTCACGGGGGATCTGGTCGACGACGGCACAATCGGCGCGCGTCCTGTCGGCACAAGCCGCAGCCGTATCGTGCTGGCACTCGACGTGCATCCAGAGAGTTGGAACGGATCGTCCTTCGACATTCAGGTGACGCGGCATGGCGGATCGTTTGCCGACCAAGCCAACGCCGTCCGCCTGCCGTCGCGCCCGACCGTCGCCTTGGGTGCGCGTCACCGGCTTCGGCTCGCGCGCCGCGATGTGATCGCCCGCGTGCAGGTAACGAACCTGTTCAACACCTATCGATGGATCGCAGACTCCTCCGAGGGGCTGACCTACAGCTCGGGCCGCTACGTCGGGTTCTCCCTCGCAACCGATCTGGAGGGTTAAGCCGCCAAGCGGTTGTAGCTTTCCGGGGTATCGACGTTCGGGATTTCGCTACGCCGGCTCGGAATGAGCCTCTAACCAGTCGATCGCGAACGCCAACATCGGTTTGGCGTTGACCAGAAGGGAAGGGGCAAGGCCAATTAAACCTTCGCAGCCTGCCCCGCTCGCGACGTGCGCCTTGACGATCTGCTCGATATAATCCTCCGGGAGTCCCTCTATCACCGGCTCGGTCGTGTCGAACTCCTCGACCACCCGCCACGTCTTGCCCGCGTCGTCGGCGAACGGCACCTCGTAGCGACGGACCAGCTTGTCCGGCAGATTGGCAAGGTGATCGGCATGATGGACGAGCGTCATGGTGTCCCAAGGCGCTCCGACCATGAGAACACGCCCGCCTCGATCGACCAGCTTGGCAAGAGGTGATCCCTCGCCATAGCCATAGTCTTGGGGATGATCGGCAGTGATCCATTCAGCGAGCTTGCCGACCGCTGCCACGGAAGCACCGGGATTGGCGCTACGGTGCGCTCCAGGCATTGTTCGGACGAATTCGGCGATGATGCCGTTCATCCGCACCGCTCGCGACGCCTGCCGGTCAAAGCCTGGCACATGGTCGCGCCATTCGGGCAGGACACGGTCGTCGTCATCCATCAGGTCATCGTGAATGCTATCCCAGCCTGTATAGACCAGAAGCGTGCCTTCAGAGCCGACAACATCAAGGATGGCATTCGACAGAGCATCGGGACCGTTGAGAAGCGGCCCGACCTTGCTCATTGCAGCGTGGACCATCACGGTATCGCCTGCGCGCAATCCGATACGGGCCAGGTCTTTGCCTAGGGTCAGGACCCATTGCTGTGAGCGTCGCGATCTGATTCAGGCTCCACGAGGAGACTGGTGATGAGCGACCTTTTTTGGCTGACGGACGATCAGATGGAGCGGCTGCGGCCGTTCTTCCCCAAGAGCCACGGCAAGCCTCGGGTGGATGACCGGCGGGTGCTGAGCGGCATCGTCTTCGTCAACCGCAATGGGCTGCGCTGGCGAGATGCGCCCAGCGCCTATGGTCCTCACAAGACGCTGTACAACCGGTGGAAGCGCTGGGGCGAGCGTGGCGTGTTCACGCGCATGATGGAGGGGCTGGCTACAGGCGATGCCGAACCGAAGACCGTCATGATCGATGCGACCTACCTGAAGGCGCACCGCACGGCATCGAGCCTGCGGGTTAAAAAGGGGATCTCGGCCGCCTGATCGGACGCACCAAGGGCGGCATGAACACCAAGCTCCATGCCGTGGCCGACGCGAACGGACGTCCGCTGAGCTTCTTCATGACAGCAGGCCAGGTCAGCGACTACACCGGCGCGGCAGCGCTACTCGATGACATGCCAAAGGCGCAGTGGCTGCTCGGCGACCGCGGCTACGACGCCGATTGGTTCAGGGACGCTCTCCAGGCCAAGGGCATCCAGCCATGCATCCCGGGCCGACGATCGCGCAACGAGCCGGTCAGATACGACAAGCGCCGCTATCGGCGTCGCAGCCGCATCGAGATCATGTTCGGCCGCCTCAAAGACTGGCGCCGCGTTGCCACACGCTACGATCGCTGCCCCACGGCCTTCTTTTCCGCCGTTGCTCTCGCGGCCACCGTCATCTTCTGGCTGTGATCAACGAGTCCTGACCCTAAGTTGCCCAATTTCATTCACCCTCGCGCCGGTGTAGGCGCATAGCCATGGTATCCATCGCCGGGCACGTCGTTCATACTTGTTGATGTATGGGAAATTATGGAGTGTAGCAGACAGGATTTTTATTGCTTCGTCTTGTGTAAAATCCCGTTCGCGAAGTTTTATCTTTTTAGGAACGCGAACCTTCACGGATGATGCAACATTCTCCGGCAGAAACCGCTTTTCGACAGCCCACGTTAGCGTAGCCCTGACCGCGCAAAGATATTTGTCTTTCACCGTCCCGGGCGACCGAAGCTTTCCGCCTCTACCGGGTTTTGAAAGCAAGGCGTCGCGCCAGTTATCAATGTCTGACACGGAAAGGGCATTGGCGTCATCATGACCCACAAACGCGACGAGAGCTTTTAGCATAGACCGCCATTCGGCAGCGGTGCCGGGTTTAATGCGTTGCTCCGCCGCATATGCCTCAAAGGTGGCTAGGAGAGGCACCGTAGGGCGTTTGGGCGTGTTGTGGGGTTCTGTTGCCTCTGCAAACGCTACCGGAGGCTTGAAGGGTTCTGCGTGGCGTTCCTCTGATGCATTCGAGGCATCGCCGTCCATCGCCTTATCAAAGGCAATCAGACACACCGGTATGAGCCTCTTGGCCTCTTTCCGATCTTTCGTACCTAGCGACCGGACCCACTCGCGTTTCCCGCCAAACCGCTGCCTTTGGGCCAGCGGTATCGAACGCCGGAAATAGTAGGTGCCGCCATCACGCTTTAGGAGGTACGCGCTCATCCTTGCCTCGCTACGATTGTAGCAGACAGTCGTTAAAAGCACTGATTTTCGTAAAATCCTAAGCCTTTTCAGTGGCTAGGGGGGATGGTGCCGCTTACAGGACTCGAACCTGTGACCCCCGCATTACGAATGCGATGCTCTACCAGCTGAGCTAAAGCGGCCCGTCTCGTGAACCGGCTGGTGTCCGGTCAGGAGGGGGCGCTTAACAGGTCGTTGGGGGGCTGGCAAGCGGCTTATGGCGGCTGGGGCGATCTTCATCTATGGTTAACTATGTCGGGGCATGACAGGAGCATGACCAGGAAGACCGTCATGGACCGCGAACCGCAAAACCCCCGGGATCCCGTTCCGGCTCGTCCGGCGGGCGAGATTGCGGGCGGGGCGGAGGATGCGCTGTCGCGGCTGGGCGGGGTGGAGCGGCGGCTTCATGCGCGGGCCTATCACCACTGGGTTTCGCTGTCGGGAGAGGCGCGGTTTCCCTCGATCCGGGCGCTCGATACCGAGGCGATCGGCGATTTCGCGGCCAATTCTGTATTGCTGGATTTTCGCGGCGACCGGATCGATCCGGCCATCGCCTATATCGGCCAGGCCCTGCGCGAGGAATGCGGGACGGCGGCGCGACCGACTCGAATCGGGGAATTGCCCGAGGCGTCGTTGCTGGCGCGACTGACCCGGCATTTCGACCATGTGCTGGCCGATCGGGTTCCGGCCGGGTTCGAGGCAGAATTCGTCAACGCGCGCGGGCGCATGACGCTGTATCGCGGGATATTGCTGCCCTATTCGTCCGACGGGTTGATGATCGACTTCATCCACGGTGTCCTGAGCTGGAAGGAACTGGCCGATCCGCTGTTGCAGGCGGCGCTGGATTCGGAGCTGATGGATTCCGCCGGAGAGGGGATCAAGCCGCCGCTGCCAGGTTCGGCCGCCGCGCTGTGGAACGGGCCATCGTCCCCCAGCGGTGAGGAACCCAAAGCTATCGCTAACATATCATGGCCGACCGATGCGCAGCCCGGCACGCCCGTGGTGATGGTCGGACACGTCGCCCGGGATGGTAGCGTTTCCATCACCGGGACGGTGGTCGGCGACGCGCGCTTGGCCGAAAGGGTATTGCGCGCTTCGCAATGAAAATTGCGCTGCGGCGCAACATCTTTTCTCTCGCGGCAAAGGGTTGAGCACCGCGAGAGCCCGGCCTAGGACTTGGCATCATGGCACCGAATATGTCGCATCCGATGGCCGACGCGATTGCCGCGCGGCTGACCCAGGGCGCCCTTCCGGCGGAGTTGCAGGGGTTCGGCCCCGCGGAGGTGGCTGCTGCGGCGGCCTTCGTCGCGGGCGTGGCGCAACAGCGCTCGCCGGGAGAACCGTCGATCGCGCTGGAGCCGATGTCGGGCGACGACACGCACCGCCGGATGCGTCTCGCCATCGTCAATGACGACATGCCCTTCCTGGTCGATTCGATCGCGGCGATGGTCGGCGCGGACGGCATTGCGATCGACCGCGTGATCCACCCCGTCCTGCCCGTGACCCGCGATGCCGAGGGACAGCTTCTGGCGATCGGCACGGGCGGAAAGTCCGAATCCTTTATCTATCTGGAAATGGAACGCGCCGATGCGCGTGACCGGCGCGGGCTGGTCGACGATCTGCGCGCGGTGCTGGCCGATGTCCGCGCCGCGGTGGCCGACTGGTCGGGGTTGCAGGACGCGCTGGCCGCCGATGCGACGACGCTGGGCGAGAAGAATGGCGAGGGCGCGGCGCTTCTCCTGTGGTTCCTGGGCGGCAAGCTGACGCTACTGGGCCATGAGAAATGGTATGAGGATGGCCGCGACGCGCCCGCGCTGGGCGTCGCGCGGACGCCGCACAAGGTGCCGCTGCTGGCCGAGACGTCGCGCCAGCGCGCACTCGACTATTTCGCCGAGGGTGGCGCGGCGCCGCTGCTGCTCAAGTCCAATGCGATCTCGACCGTGCACCGCGCGGTGCCGCTCGACCTGGTGCTGGTCCCGGTGATGGAAGGGGGCCGCGTCGTCGGCCTTTCCATTCACGCGGGCCTGTGGACCAGCGCCGCGCTGGCCAGCCCGCCGCATGAGGTGCCGGTGCTGCGTACGCGCCTGGCCGCGCTTCAGGCCAAGTTCGGTTTCGACCCGCGCGGCCATACCGGCAAGGCGCTGACCCATGCGCTGACCGCGCTGCCGCATGACCTTGTCACCGCCTTCCCGGCCGAGGCGCTGGAGCAGCTGGCGCTGACCGCCATGTCGCTGGCCGACCGTCCGCGCCCCGAGCTGGTGCTGATCCGCTCGGTCTTGCAGCGGCATCTGTTCGCCTTTGTCTGGCTGCCCCGCGACGAGCTGACCACCGCGCGGCGCGTGGCGATCGGCGAGATGCTGGGCGAGGCGGCGAACGGCTCGCTGCTCAACTGGTCGATCGCGCTGGAGGACGGCGTCGTGGCGCTGATCCGCTATACGATCGACCTGCGCCAGGACGGCCGGCTGCCCGATACGGCGGCGCTGTCCGAGCGGCTGCGCAAGATGGTGCGTGGCTGGATGCCCGATGTCGAGGCGGCGCTGGCCGAGCAGGTGCCCGCCCCGCGGGCCGCGCGCCTCGCGCTGCGCTGGGCCAATGGCTTCCCGACCAATTACCGCAATGTCAGCGATGCGGCGGAAGCGGCGGCGGACATTCTGCGCCTGTCGTCGCTGGAGAATGAATCGAGCCGTTCGGTCCGCCTCTTCCCGGTCCAGCCGGGGCAGGATCGCCAGCTGAAAATCTACAAGCTGAACGGCGCGCTGCCCTTGTCGGACGCGGTGCCGGTGCTGGAGAATTTCGGCTTCCGCGTGATCGGCGAGCTGCCGACGCGGCTGCGCGACGAGGCCGATCCCTTCGTCCACGACTTCATCGTCGAGACCGAGGCGACCACCGAGCCCAAGGGCGCGGCAGTGCTGGAGGGGGCGATCGCCGCCGTGCTGGAGGGCAAGGCGGAGAATGACGCGTTCAACCGCCTGATCGTCGATGTGGGATTGAGCCCGCAGGCGGTGGTGCTGTTCCGCGCCTGGTTCCGCTATCTGCGCCAGGCGGGGCTCCCTTATGGGCTGACCACCGTGGTCGATGCGCTGCGCCGCGCCCCCAAGCTGGCGACCGCGCTGATCGAGCGGTTCACGGCGGCGCATGACCCGAAGGCGCAGGGCGATATCGCCGCCGCCGATGCCGCCATCGCGGCCGGGCTGGATGCGGTGTCGGCGATCGACGACGACCGTATCCTGCGCAGCTTCCGCGACATGATCGCCGCCACGCTGCGCACCAACGCCTTTGCCGAGGCGGGCAGGGAGGCGCTGGCCTTCAAGCTGGACAGCCACAAGATTCCGGGTCTGCCCGCGCCCCTGCCGTGGCGCGAAATCTGGGTCTATTCCCCCCGCGTCGAGGGCATCCATCTGCGCGCCGGACCCGTTGCGCGTGGCGGCCTTCGCTGGTCGGATCGCCGCGACGACTTCCGCACCGAGATTCTGGGCCTGATGAAGGCGCAGCGGGTGAAGAACGCGGTCATCGTACCGACCGGAGCCAAGGGCGGTTTCTACCCGAAGCAGCTGCCGTCGCCGGTCACCGACCGTGACGGCTGGGCCGCCGAGGGCAAGGAAAGCTACCGCGTGTTCATCCGCGCGCTGCTGTCGATCACCGACAATATCGTCGAGGGGGCGGTGGTGCACCCCGACGGCGTGCGCGTGCTGGACGGTGAAGACCCCTATTTCGTGGTCGCCGCCGACAAGGGCACCGCGACCTTCTCCGACGTCGCCAATGCGCTGGCGCTGGAGCGCGGCTTCTGGCTGGGCGACGCCTTCGCCTCCGGGGGCAGCCAGGGTTACGACCACAAGGCGATGGGCATCACCGCCAAGGGGGCCTGGGTCTCGGTCCAGCGCCACTTCGCCGAGCGGGGCGTGGACGTGCAGAGCCAGCCGATCCGCGTCGTCGGTTGCGGCGACATGTCGGGCGACGTGTTCGGCAACGGCATGCTGCTGTCCAAGGCGATCAAGCTGGTCGCCGCGTTCGACCATCGCCACATCTTCCTCGATCCCAATCCCGATCCCGCCACGAGTTGGGACGAGCGCGCGCGCATGTTCGCGCTCCCCCGGTCGAGCTGGGCGGATTACGACACCAGCCTGATCTCGCCCGGCGGCGGCGTCTTCCCGCGTTCGGCCAAGACCATCCCGCTGTCGGACGAAATCCGTGAGGCGCTGGGCATCACCGCCACCTCGCTGGAGCCGGCGGCTTTGATCTCGGCGATCCTGAAGGCCCCGGCCGACCTGCTCTGGTTCGGCGGCATCGGGACCTACATCAAGGCGGCGGCGGAGAATAACGTCCAGGTCGGCGACCCCGCCAATGACCGCTTGCGCGTCGATGCCGAGGACCTGCGCGTCATCGCGATCGGTGAGGGCGCCAATCTGGGCGTGACCCAGGCCGCGCGCATCGCCTTTGCCGAGCGGGGCGGGCGGATCAACACCGACTTCATCGACAATTCGGCGGGCGTCGACTGTTCGGACAACGAGGTCAACATCAAGATCGCGCTCAACCGCGAGATGATCGAGGGCCGTCTGGCAGAGGGCGATCGCAACACGCTGCTCGCCTCGATGACCGATGACGTGGCGCATTTGGTGCTGGAGGATAACCGCCTCCAGACTTTGGGCCTGTCGATCGCCGAGGCGGACGGCGCGGGCGCGATGCCGAGCTATGTCCGCGTCATCGAAATCTTCGAGAGCGCCGGGCGGCTCGACCGCGCGGTCGAGGGGCTGGGCAGCAACGACGTGCTGCTGCGGCGCGGGCAGGACGGCATATCGCTGACCCGGCCCGAACTCGCGGTGCTGCTGGCGACGGCCAAGCTGACCTTGCAGGACGCGATCGAGACCAGCCCGCTGGCGCTGGACGACGAACTGCTCCCCGATCTGCGCGCCGCCTTCCCGCCCGCGATGCAGGAGGCCTTCGGCGAGGCCATCGACCAGCATCGCCTGCGCGGTGAGATTGTCGCGACCAAGCTGGCCAACCGGATCGTCAACCGGATGGGCATCCTCCACCCGTTCGAACTGGCGGAAGAGGAAGGCGCGGCGATGGCCGATATCGCGGCGATGTTCGTCGTGGTCGAGCGGCTGTTCGACCTGCCTGTCCTATGGACCGCGATCGAAACGGCGGCGATGCCCGAAGCCGCGCGTATCGCGCTGTTCGACGAGGTGGCGCGCGCGACGCGGTCGCAGATCGCCGACCTGCTGCGCTCCATGCCGGCGGGCACCTCGCCCGGCGCGGCGCTGGAGCGGTTGCAGCCGGGTATCGCGCGGCTGGCGGCGGAAACGCCCGCACTGCTGCGCGACGAGGCCAAGGCGCAGAGTGCCCGCGTCGTCGCTGCGCTGGAAGAGGCGGGCGCGCCCGCCGACCTTGCGGCGCGGGTGGTGCGCGTGTCCGAACTCGACGGTGCCGTGGGGCTGGCCGATCTGGGCCAGCGGCTGTCGCTCGACGAGACGCGGTTGACCCATGCCTTCACCCGCTTGGGTCAGGCGCTGGGCCTCGACTGGGCGCAGGGCCAGGCGGCGCGGATCAACCCCAGCGATCCGTGGGAGCGTCTGCTGATCGCTGGCCTCGCGCGCGATTTCCAGCAGCAACGGCTGGACTTCCTGGGCCGTGCGGGCGCGACCGACCCCGAAGCAGCGGTCGAGGCCTGGCTGGAGCGCAATGCCGCGCGCGTCGGCCAGTTCAAGGCGGTGATCGACCGGGCCCGCCTGGCCGCTCAGCCCAACGCCGCGATGCTGGCCCAAATCGCGGGCCAGGCGCGGGTGCTGCTGGGTCGCTGATCTGTTCCCCGGCGAAGGCCGGGGACCAGTTCCTGTGCCGTATGAGGCGCGCAAAACGCCGCGTGGGAGGCCCCTCCCGCGCGGCGTTTTTGTTCACGCGAAGCCGCGATGGCGCGAAGAAGTGATGTTCGCGCGGAGACGCGGAGGCGCGGAGAAGAAGGTTTGTTCGCGCAGAGGCGCAGAGGACGCAGAGAGGAATTGCCGCGCGCAGCGCCCTCCATTCGTCAGCGCCCGTGATAAGAGGGCTGCTGGCGCGGCAGGCGAGACACCTCCGCGTCTCCGCGCCTCCGCGCGAACCAACCTTCTTCCTTCTTCTTCACGTCCTCGCGGCTTCGCGTGAAAAATCAGATCGCCGCACATTTCTCCAGCAACCAGTCGCGATCCGCCCCCTCCAGCTCCGGCGCCAGAACCTGCGCCACCCGCGCATGATAGGCGTTGAGCCAGTCCCGCTCCGTCGCGGTCAGCAGTTCGGAAACGATCAGCGTCCGCTCGATCGGGCACAGAGTCAGCGTCTCGAAGCCCAGCATGTCGCGGTCCGCGCCCGCGATGGCGCGCGGTTCGACCAGCACGAGGTTTTCGATGCGGATGCCGTACTCGCCCGCCTTGTAATAACCCGGCTCGTTGGACAGCATCATGCCCGCGCGCAGCGGCTCCATCGCCGCGCCGCCGGGATAGTTGGGCGCGGCGATACGCTGCGGCCCCTCATGCACCGACAGGTACGCGCCGACGCCGTGCCCGGTGCCATGCGCATAATCCAGCCCGACCTCCCAGAGCGGCCGCCGCGCCAGCGAGTCCAGATGCCCGCCCAGGGTTCCGTCCGGGAAGACGGCGGTGGCGAGGCCGATATGCCCCTTCAGCACGCGGGTGAAGCGATCACGCATCTCGTCGCGAGGCTCACCGATCGGCATGACGCGGGTGATGTCGGTGGTGCCGTCCTGATATTGCCCGCCCGAGTCGATCAGGAACAGCTGACCCAATTCGATGGCCGCGTTCGATTCCTCGGTGACATGATAATGCGGGCTCGCGCCATGCGCGCCGGTCGCCGAGATGGTCGAGAAGCTGGTGTCCTTCAGCAACCCGGTCGCCTCGCGACAGGCCAGCAACCGCGCGGCGGCGGACAATTCGGTCTGTCCGCCCTTGGGGCATTCGCTCTCGACCCAGCGCAAAAACTTCACCATCGCCGCTCCGTCACGCACCGAGGCGGCGCGGTGCCCGGCGACCTCGGCGGGGTTCTTGATCGCCTTGGTCAGCACGACCGGATCGCGGAGCGCCAGCACCTTGGCCCCGCCTGCTTCCAATGCCTGCGCAATGGCGGCGACCGCGCGCTCGGGATCGGCGACCACGCGCTTGCCCCCAAAGCCGGTCAGATAGCCCTCGAACGCCGAACGCTCGTGCAGCCGGACGGCATTGCCCAGATGCGCGCGCACTTCGGGCGTGATCTTCTCGGGTGCCACGAACAGGTCGGTCTCGCCGTCCGCATGGACGATGGCATAGGAGAGCGCGACCGGCGTATGCGCGACATCGGAGCCGCGCACGTTCAGCGCCCAGGCGATGGAATCGAGCGCCGACAGCACCACCGCATCGGCGCGCTGCTCGGCCAGCCATTCGCCGATCCGCGCGCGCTTGGCGGCCGAGCTTTCGCCCGCCACCGCATCGTCCTGCACGGTGAGCACGGCAGGTGAGGGGGCGGGGCGGTCGGTCCATACCGCGTCGATCGGGTTGGCGGTGACGGCGACCAGTTCGGCGTCGCGATCGGCCAGCGCGGCGGCCATGTCCGCGACCTGCTGGCGCGTGTGCAGCCACGGGTCGTACCCGATCCGCTGCCCCGCCGCCGTCTCGCGACCCAGCCAGCCCGCGACGCTGTCCTGCGGCACCGGGATATAGGCATAGTCCTCGCCCGACACCTGCTCGCGCACCTGCAACGTGTAGCGCCCGTCGGTAAAGATCGCCGCCTTGTCGCCAAGCACGACGGCCGACCCCGCCGACCCGCCAAAGCCGGTCAGCCAGCCCAGCCGCTGTGCATAGTCGCCGACATATTCGCTCATATGCTCGTCGGTCAGCGGCACGACGAAACCGTCGAGCCCCTGGGCGGCCAGTTCGGCACGAAGGGCGGCAAGGCGGGCGGAATGGGACATGGAACAGCCTGACAGCAATGGAAACGCGGTCGGTCTAGCCCTCCGCCCGCACAGCGTCGAGCCTCACGGGGGCTTGTCGAATTTGTCAGACCATATACGATCCTTGAGAGAGGAGATGGGAGGTTGGAATGATGATCGACCGGCGGGGTGTTTTGGCAGGGGCGGGCGCAGTGGCGCTGATGGGCAAGGCCGCGCAGACGGCAGGACCGGATGGGTTCCGGCCCGGCGAAGTGTGGAACGACACGAACGGCGTCGCGATCAATGCGCATGGCGGCGGCCTGCTGCGCCATGGCGGACGCTGGTGGTGGCATGGCGAGCACAAGACGGCCGGAGACGCGGGCAATCGCGCGCAAGTCGGCGTCCATGCCTATAGCTCGGCCGACCTGGTGAACTGGCGCGACGAGGGGGTGGCGCTGGCGGTCTCGGACGACCTCGATAGTCCGATCGCGCGCGACTGCATCCTGGAGCGGCCCAAGGTCGTCTATAATCCGCGCACTCGGAAATTCGTGATGTGGTTCCATCTGGAGCTGCGCGGCAAGGGCTACGGCGCGGCGCAGGCGGGCGTCGCGGTCGCCGACCGGCCGCAGGGACCGTTCCGCTTCCTGCGCGCGGGCCGAGTCAATCCGGGTATCTGGCCCGCCAATGCGACCGCAGAGGACAAGGCACCGGACACCAAGCTGGCCCAGGACATGCCCGGCGGGCAGATGGCGCGCGACATGACGGTCTTCGTCGACGGCGACACCGCCTGGCATGTCTATGCCTCGGAAGAGAATGCCACGCTCCAGATCGCACGGCTGACGCCCGACTGGACCAGGCATGACGGCTATTATGTCCGTGCGCTGCCCGATGGCGGGAACGAGGCGCCCGCGCTCTTCAAGGCCAAGGGGCGCTACTACATGTTCGCCTCGGGGCTTACCGGCTGGCGGCCCAATCCGGGGCGGGTCTATGTCGCGGACAAGGTGACAGGGCCGTGGCGCTCGCTGGGCAATCCGGTGCGCGGGAGCGAGGTGGACCAGAAGACGACCTTTCATTCGCAATCCACCTTCGTCCTGCCGCTGCCGCCCGCGCGTCCGGGGGCGGAGCCGCGCTTCATCTTCATGGCGGACCGCTGGCGGCCCGAAAATGCGATCGACGGACGCTATGTCTGGCTGCCGGTGGAATGGGAGGGCGAGACGCCGGTGCTGCGCTGGCGGGATCGCTGGACGCTGGCGGATGGGTGGAAGGCGAAGTAACCCGACCCTCCGCTCAGCGTGAACGGCTATTGGGGGGAGGCTGAGGGGAGGCTGGGAGAATCCGCCCTCCACCCCTTCCGGCGGGGCGTAACCCTAGCTACATCCGGGCGATGACCGAACCCGCGCCGACGCCGCCCATTGCCGAGACCCGCCCGCACAGCTTCACCGCGCACGGGATCACCATCACCGACCCCTATGCCTGGCTGAAGGACCCCGCCTATCCGGAGGTCGAGGACAAGGACGTCCTCGCCTATGTCGAAGCGGAGAACGCCTATTTCGACGCGGTCATGGCGCCGCGCCAGCCGCTGATCGACCGGCTGTACGAAGAGATGAAGGGGCGGATCAAGGAGGACGAATCCTCGGTCCCGCAAAAGGATGGCGACTGGCTCTACTGGACCGGGTTCGAGACCGGCGGGCAATATCGCAAATGGTGGCGCAAGCCGGTGGCGGGCGGTCCGGACGAGCTGCTGCTCGACGAACCGGCGCTGGCCGAGGGCAAGGAATATTTCCGGCTGGGCGCCTTCTCGATCAGCAACAATGGCCGCTACCTCGCCTATGCGATCGACGACAATGGCTCCGAACGGTTCGAGGTGCGGATCAAGGATCTGACCACCGGCGAGCATTTGCCCGAGGTCATTCCCGGCATGTTGTCGGAGATCGTCTGGGTCGCCGACGATAGCGGCTTCCTCTACGGCGTGGCGAATGCGCAGTGGCGCACCGACAATGCGCGCTTCCACAAGCTGGGCACCGATGTCGCCGAAGATGTCGAGCTGTTCCATGAGGATGACGAGGGTTACCGCGTCGCCGTCGCCGAAACCTCCGCGCGCAACTGGATCGTGATCGCGACCGGCGACCATGTCACCAGCGAGGTGCGGCTGCTGCCTGCCGACAATGTCTTCGCCGAACCGATCCTGGTCGCCCCTCGCAAGGAGGGCCGCGAATATGACGTGGACGAGCATGACGGCACGCTGTTCATCCACACTAACGATGTGGACCCGCAATTCCGCCTCTGCACCGCCTCGATCGACAATCCCGGCGACTGGCATGAGCTGATCGGGCCGGACCCGCATTTCTACATGACCGGGGTGGAGTGCTATAAGGACTTCTTCGTGGTCGAGGGGCGCGAGGACGGCTTGGACCGCATCGCCATCCACCGCTACGACACGCCGACCATACCCCAGCGGATCGACTTTCCCGAGGCGAGCTATACGGCGGGCCTGGGAGACAATCCAGAATATGACGTCTCGGTCCTGCGGCTGGGTTACGAATCCATGGTCACGCCGGGCACCGTCTATGATTACGACGTCGCGACCGGCGGGTTGACCGTGCTAAAGGTGCAGGAAATCCCCTCGGGCTATGACGGCGACAAATACCGGACCGAGCGGCTGAAGATCGCCGCGCGCGACGGGACGATGGTGCCGGTGTCGATCGTCTATCCCAAGGACTTTCCGCGCGACGGATCGGGCAAGCTGTTCCTCTATGCGTACGGCGCCTATGGCTATGCCATCCCGCCCGGCTTTTCGACGGGCCGCATGAGCCTGCTCGACCGCGGCTTCGCCTATGCCATCGCGCATATCCGCGGCGGCGACGATCTGGGCCAGCAATGGTATCTGGACGGCAAGCTGGAAAAGCGGACCAACACCTTCCACGATTTCGTCGACGTGGCGAAGGGGCTGATCGAGGGCGGTTGGACCCAGGCGGGCCAGATCGCCATCGCAGGCCGTTCGGCGGGCGGCGAGCTGATGGGTGCGGTGGTCAATTCCGATCCCGAGCTGTGGGGCGCGGTGATCGCCGATGTGCCCTTCGTCGACGTGCTCAACACGATGATGGATGCCGAACTGCCGCTGACGCCGGGCGAGTGGCCCGAATGGGGCAACCCGATCGAGGACAAGGCGGCGTTCGAGCTGATCCGCAGCTACAGCCCCTATGACAATGTGAAGGCGCAGGCTTATCCCCCGATGTTTATCTCGGGCGGGCTGAACGATCCGCGCGTGACCTATTGGGAGCCCGCCAAATGGGCCGCCCGGCTGCGCGCGACCAAGACCGACGACCATCTGCTGCTGCTCAAGACCAATATGGGCGCCGGGCATGGTGGCAAGTCGGGCCGGTTCGAGAGCCTGCGCGAGGGCGCGGAAGAGCACGCCTTCATCCTGTGGCAGATGGGAGTCGAATCCTGAGCATAGAGGCGATCGTCGCGCGCTACGGCGTCGCGGCCATCGCGCTCGGCGCCGGGCTGGAGGGCGAGACGGCGGTCGTGACGGGGGGCATCCTGTCGCATCAGGGGCTGATCGGCTGGCCCGCCGCCTTTCTCGCTGCGGCGATCGGGTCGTTCCTGGCGGACCAGGTCTTCTTCACCATCGGCCGGCGGGCGCGCGACGGGCGCTGGGTGGGCAAGTTGCGCAAGCGGCGGGGCTATACGCGCGTCACGAAGCTGATGGAGCGTTACCCGGTCGGCTTCATCTTCGCCTTCCGCTTTCTCTATGGCCTGCGCACGATCAGCCCGGTGGCGCTGGGCACCAGCCATGTGTCGACCCGGCTGTTCGTCGCGGTCAATGCCGCATCCGCCTTGTGCTGGGCAGCGATCTTCACCGGCATCGGTTATCTGTTCGGTGAGGCGTTTCACGAACTCGCCGCGCGCTATCGCCCGACACTGCCGCACATCTTGATGGCGGCCGGGCTGGTGATGGTCGCCGCCGCGATCGGCTGGGGCGTCCGCGCGCTGTGGTTGCGATACAGGGAAACGGACGAACAGGCATGAGCCGCTTCACCATGACCTTCACCGCCCAGCCCGATCATATCGACGAGCTGGGCCATGTGAACAACGCCGTCTGGGTCCAGTGGATTCAGGCGATTGCGGGCGCGCATTGGGAATCGGTCGTGCCCCCCGAACATGCCGCCGCCCATGTCTGGGTCGTGACGCGGCACGAGATCGACTATCGCGGCAATGTCGTGGCGGGCGAGACGGTGGCCGCCGAAACCTGGGTGCCGGACCCGCCCAAGGGCGCGCGCTTCGACCGGCATGTCCGCTTTCTGGATGCCGAAGGCCGGGTGAAGGTGGAGGCGGTGACGACCTGGGCGTTGATCGACCGCGCCACCGGCCGGTTGCTGCGCGTCACGCCCGAGATCGCCGCACCCTTCTTTCAGCTTTGACCGCAAGAAGCGGGACGCTTCGGACACGTCCCTGCGCTAAGGTCGCGCCCATGTTGAGCCAATGCACCATGGCCTCGCCGGTGGGCGAGCTGACCCTCGTGGCGAGCGAGCAGGGCCTGCGCGCCGTCCTGTGGACCGAGGAGCGGGCCGGGCGGGTGAAGCTGCCCGAACGACAGGGCGATCCGGCGCACGCGATCCTGACGGAGGCGATGTGCCAGCTGACCGAATATTTCGCGGGGGAGCGCCGCGTGTTCGACCTGCCGCTCGATCCCGTCGGCACCGATTTTCAAAAGGCGGTGTGGACCGGCTTGAACGCCATTCCCTATGGCGAGACGCGCAGCTACGCCGCGCTCGCCACCGCGATCGGGCGGCCGGGGGCATCGCGCGCGGTCGGAGCGGCGAACGGGCGCAACCCCCTGTCGATCGTGACGCCCTGCCACCGGGTGATCGGCGCGAACGGCACGCTCACCGGCTTTGCGGGTGGACTGGCGGTCAAACAATGGCTGCTCGCACACGAACGTGGTGAGCCGGCGCTGGCGCTGGCATGAGCTATCCGCCGCGTGCCTTTCGCGAGACGCGGGAAGAGGTGCTGTTGAAGGCCGTGGCGGAAATCGGCCTCGCTTCGCTGGTGGTGGTGCGTGATGACGTGCCCGAGGCGGTTTCGTTGCCGATGATCGCGACGCGCGATGGCGGGGCGCTGATCCTGGAAGGGCATGTGGCGCTCGCCAATCCGGTCTGGCGGCTGGCCGAGGGCGGTACGGCGGCGCTGGCGATCTTCCAGGGGCCGCATGCCTATGTCCATCCCGGCTGGTATCCGACCAAGCGCGAGCATGGAAAGGTCGTGCCGACCTGGAATTATGTGGTGGTACAGGCGCATGGGGTCCTGTCCGTCACGCGCGATCCCGAATGGCTGGCGGCCCATCTGGCGCGCCTGACGGAGACGCGGGAAGCGGGCCGGGCAGAACCCTGGTCGATGGACGATGCGCCTGTGGATTTCATCCATGGCTTGCAGCGGGGCATCGTCGGCCTGACCCTGCGCGTCGCCCGGCTGGAGGGCGTGTGGAAGACCGCCCAGCATCACCCCGAGCCCAATCGGCGCGGCGTGATCGCCGGACTGGCGGCATCGGACGTGCCTGGTGACCGGGCGATGGCGGCCGTGATGGAACAGGCCGAGCGCGACCGGGCGGGGTAAGGCGGATCATCCGACTCATTCCTCCCCTGGAAGGGGAGGAATCGGATCACCGCAACGTGACGGCGATGTCACTGGTGGCGGGAGAAATGCGGCCCTACCGGGCCGGATATCCGTCCATGTCGGAGACTCCGGATGCGCCTGTTGCCCGTTTGCTCCACGCTTTTCGCCATCCTGCTATCCGCGCCCGCCCCGGCAGAGGTGCCTGCCACGCCCTGCTGCCGGACTCTGGGCGAAGTGCGTGCCAACATCGACCGGATCGACGACCAGATCCTGCGCCTGATGGCCGAGCGGTCGCGCTATGTGGCGCAGGCCGGGCGCTTCAAGTCCTCAGCCGCGACCGTGCGGGACGAGGCGCGGATTCGGCAAATTCTGACGCGCATCCGGGAAAAGGCCGTGACGCAGGGGGTAAGCCCGGAAGTGGCGGAAGCGACCTTCCGCGCGATGATCGAGGGGTTCACGGCGGAGGAAGCGCGGCAGAAGAGGCGGTAGGTTCGAGCCTCTTCCTCCCCTTTGCAGGGAGGATTGCGAAAGTCAGTCCTCGTCCCACATGATCGCGATCGGCGCGTCGATTCCCAGTACCGCATGAACCGGGCATGCGGCCGCTGCCGCCTCCAGTCGCTTGCGCTGCGCCGTATCATATCGCCCCGGCACCCGGACCGTGACGCCCAGCGTGGTGATCCGGCGTGGCGCATTGCCCATCTGCTTGGTCACGGTCGCCGTCGCGCCCGCCAGTTCCAGTCCGGCGACGCGGCCCGCCATCGCCATAATGCTCAGCACGCAGCCGCCCAGCGACACCGACAGCAGGTCGCTGGGCGAGAAATTCTCGCCGCGCCCGCCCAGTTCCTGCGACGCGTCCATGACCAGCACCGCGCCATTATCGGGATGGGCGACATGACAGCGCAGGCCGCCCTCGTAATGAATCACGAAATCCGCCACCGCGCTTAGCCGCTGTTGCGCAACGCCGTGGCGATGCCGTTGATCGACAGCAATATGCCCTCGCCGATGCGTGGATCGTCCTCGCCCGCGCGGTGGCGCTTCATGAGTTCGATCTGGAGCAGGTTGAGCGGCTCGATATAGGGCAGGCGCAGGCGGATCGACGCCTCCAGTGCCGGATTGTCGGACAGCAGGCGTGTCTGGCCGGTGACGGTCAGCAGGCCGTCGCGCGCGCGGTGCCAGCCGTCATGGATTCGCCCGAAGATCGCATCGCGCAGGGCTTCGTCCTCGACCAGCCCCGCATAGCGCCGCGCAATGCCGATGTCGGACTTGGCCAGCACCATCTCCATATTGGCCAGCGTGGCCGCGAAGAAGGGCCAGTGTTTCGCCATCTCGGCGAGCAGCGCCTTGTCCTCGAAATTCGCGATCGCGGTGCCGACGCCGTACCAGCCCGGCAGCATGACGCGGGCCTGTGCCCAGCTGAACACCCAGGGAATGGCGCGCAGATCCTCGATCGCGTCGGACTTCTTGCGGCTGGCCGGGCGGCTGCCGATCTTCAGGCCCGCGATTTCCGCGATGGGGGTCATCTGGCGGAAGAAGGTACGGAAACCCTCGGTGCCATAGACCAGCCCGCGATAGGTGGAGAAGGCGGTCGCCGACAGTTCCTCCATCGCGGCGGTAAAGCGCGCTGTGTCCGCCGCCGACAGCCGGTCCGGCTCCAGGCTGGCGAGCAACGTCGCCGACGCCATGGCTTCCAAATTGGTCAGTGCCGAATCGCGCGTGCCGTATTTGCCCGCGATCACCTCGCCCTGTTCGGTGATGCGGATGCGGCCCTGCACCGTGCCATGCGGCTGGGCACGGATCGCGGCAAAGGCGCTGCCGCCGCCGCGCCCGACCGCGCCGCCGCGCCCGTGGAACAGCTGCATCCTGACGCCCAGTTCGTCGAAGACCGGGCGGAACGCGCTCGACGCCTTGGACAGCGACCAGGTGGAGGTCAGATAGCCGCCATCCTTGTTCGAGTCCGAATAGCCGATCATCACCTCCTGATGGCCCCGCGCGCGGACGATCGCGGCAATCTCCGGCAGCGCGAAATAGGCGCGCATGATCTCGGGGCCTGCCTCCAGATCCTCGATCGTCTCGAACAGCGGTACCGCCATGATTGCGGCGGTGGCGGGCTCGCCGGGGCGGTAGAGGCCGAACTCCTTCAGCATCAGGTTGATTTCGAGCAGGTCGGACACCGACTTGCCCATCGAGACGATATAGTTGGTGATGCACTTCGGCCCATAGGTGGCATGGGCATCGGCGGCGGCCTGGACGATCGCCAGTTCGGAGCGGGTCTCGTCCGAATAGTCGGCATAATGGCTGAACAGCGGCCGGGCATTGGCCAGTTCGCGACGGAGCAGCGCGACACGCGCCTCCTCGTCCAGGGCCAGATAGTCCGCCTCGACGCCCGCCACCTTCAGCAGTTCGGCGACGACGCGTTCATGCACCGCCGAATTCTGCCGCAGGTCGAGCGTGGCGAGGTGGAAGCCGAACGTCTCGACCGCGCGGATCAGCCGCCCGAGCGCGCCGCCGCTGGCCAGCGCCCCGTCGCCCTGTGCGGCCAGCCCCCGCGCGATCGCGACCAGATCGGTGCGGAGCGCCTTCGGGTCGGGATAGGGTTCGCCGGTCAGGCGGCCGGGGCGCGGCGGGGTCTTGCCGGTCAGCTTCTGATGCGTGGCCGAAAGCCGCGCATAAATGCCCGACAGCGCGCGGCGATAGGGCTCGTCCGAGCGGCTCAGCGCGTCGTCGCCGCTGGCATCGGCCAGCGCCAGCACCGCCTCGTCCACCTGCACATGGCCGGTCGAGATCGACAGCTCGGCGCCCAGCGCGTGGACGCCCTCGCAATAATGGGTCAGCACCGCGTCGGCGGCTTGCGCGAGCGCGGTGGTCAGCGACTCGGCGGTGACGAAGGGATTGCCGTCGCGGTCGCCGCCGATCCACGAACCGGGGCGTAAGAAAGCGGGCACGCGCGCCTCGAACGCCTTGTCCCAGCGCTGGTACAAAGCGGGCAGTACCGGCAGGAACACGTCGCGCAGGTACGACAGCGCCGTCTCGACTTCGTCGGTGACGTAGAGCCGCTCGCGGCGCAGCACGCGCGTCTGCCAGAGAAGTGCGATCTGGCGGCCGATCGCCGCGTCCACATCGTCGCCATCGGGCGTGACGTCACGGCCCGCATCGCGCATCGCCAGCAGTTCGGCGATGCGGTTGCGGTGGTCGATCATACTCTTGCGCCGCACCTCGGTCGGGTGCGCGGTCAGTACCGGGACGACCAGCGCCTGCGCCAGCAGCTCCATCGCGGCCTCGCGGTCGATACCCTGTTCGGACAGCGTCGCCAGCACCTCGGCAATGTCCGTGCCCGGCTCCCGCGCAATGCCCTGCCGGTCCTCGGCCAGATTGGCGAGCATCGAGAACAGCATGAAGCCGCGCACGAAATCCAGTGTCTCGTCGAGGGCGAGTTTCTCCAGTTGCAGGTCGACCGACCCGTCCTCGCCCAGCCCACGATAGCGATCGACCGAGGCGCGCCGGATCGCCTCGGTCGCCTCGAACAGCGCGTCGCCGCCATAACGGCGGATCACATCGCCGAGCTGGGCGCCCAGGAAGCGGATATCGGCATTGTTGGCGATCGGAGGCAAGGTCGTCATGGGCGCTATTGCTGCAACGCAATAGGGCAGGCGTCAACCGATTGCGCAGGGTAATTTTGGTATAATATCGAGGTGTGGCAATTACGGGATATTACGCCTCGACCTAAGGTTGGTCAGGGCTAAGGAGCCGCCTGCGATCCCATCAATGTCGACGGGGTCAGCGTCGGCGCGACGACCAGCAGGTCGAATTGCAGGCTCTTTTGGCGCCATGTCGGCGGCATATCCTTGGGTGGATGGGCACGAAGCTGGCGCAGATCGACCAGCATCCATTCGGAAGAGCCGCTATCGAGCCCGCCCAGCGCGTCCTTCAGCCAGGCATAGTCCGCATCGTCGGTCATGACGAAGGGTTCGGTCCGCACCTGCCGCCCCACGCCGTTGTAAAGGGCGTGCACGCCTCTGGCGCCATAGACCGCGATGTGCAGCGACTCGGCGCCTTCACCCTCGGCGCGTTCGGCGATGAAATTGCCCAGGTCTCGCTGGTCGAGCCCGTTGACGCCCTTGGCGGCGTGGAGATCACCGAACTTGAACAGGACCCGCGCCGATTTGGGGACCTCGGCCAGATGCCTCACCAGCGTCCGCTTCATCAGACGGGCACGGCGTCCGTTCGAGGCATAGCCATCGTCATTCTGACCCAGATAGATGGCGCGCGTCTCGACCAGGCTGTCGAACAGCTCGCGAACCCGCTGCCCGCCGTCGCGCCGGATGGCGGCGTCCGCGTCGGCCAGCTGGGCCTCGCCGATCGTGAAGATCAGCAGATCGCCGACCGATCCCGATGCCATGGCCTTTTGGCTGGCCGCGCGGTCGAGCTCGACCAGCCGTGCGATCGCGGTGCGGGCGACGGGGCCGGGGTGTGCGGCCTGCATCTGTTCGAGCAGAAAGCCGGACGCGCCGAAGAATTCCTGGTCCAGGCCCCAGATCGCGAAGTCGGGCCCGGCCATCTTGGCGCAATCGGCCGCCATGTCGCTTTCGTCACGGCCATTCTGGAAGGCCATGCCATCGGGATGCGTCTGCATGAACGCGGTAAGGTGCGCGACGCGATCGGGGCGGCGGAGATGGGCGTTGACGATCCGGGCGGCCTCGGGCCCCGTCTCGACGGCAAAGGCGTGCAGCCCGTCCGGGGCCATCAGACGGCATAGACCGCGCGCGAACATCGGGATTTCGCGCGACAGATGATCCTCACCGATCATCACATAGCGCGCCTTGGTGACGGCATCGGCGATGGTCGTGGCGCCTGGGCCGTGCAGTCCGGTCGCGTCGACCCTGAAATGCGATCGGGCCTGCGCCAGGCGATCGGCAAAGGGCGGCTTCTTTTGGGGTTCCTGGGCCGACAGCGTGGTTGCACAGGCCATCAGCGTCACCGTCATCCATAGCTTGCGCATGATCATGCCCCCCAATCCGCATAATCTGACGCAAGGTGTCGGCCCTGCCTAGGGCTTCTGCATCGGGCGCCGTGGCGTCAGTTCGCATTCCCCGGCGGGGTCGCGTTCGCGCCCGTCGCGACCGGATTGCTGGGTGTCGCGGGTCGTTCGGTGCGCGATGCCTCGCGTTCTTCGGAGGTGACGGTGCCGTCGCGGTTCAGGTCCATCCGGTCGAAGCGTGCCAGCATCCCCTCGAAGAACTCGCTCTCGGTGATCTCGCCGTCCTTGTTGCGGTCCAGTTCCCACAGGCGCGAATTGGTCGTGGGCATTTCATCGGCGGTGATGATGTCGTTGCCGTCGCGGTCGAGTTCGCGGAAGCGGCGCGCCATCATGCTGCCGAAGTCGACGCGGGACGTGACGGAGGGCGGAACGAAGCCCGCCTTGGCGGCGGCGCGGTCGGCTTCGGCGCGGTTCTCCGCCTCTTTGCCACAGGCGGTCGTGGTGGCGGCCAGTGCCATCAATCCCAGGCTGATCAGGCCCCTTGCCCATCCACGCATTCGACACTCCCGCTTCGTTACGCTTCCAGCTCAACGTCCCAATAGAGCCAGTCGTGCCATGTTTCATGCAGATAATTGGGCGGGAAGCTGCGGCCATGTTCCTGTAAATGCCAGTTTGTCGGGCGGATCGGCTCGATATGCAGCGGCATGGCGGCCTGGCGTGGGGTGCGCCCGCCCTTCTTCAGGTTACAGGGCGCGCAGGCGGTGACGACATTCTCCCAGGTCGTCCGCCCCCCTTGCGCGCGCGGGATGACATGGTCGAAGGTCAGGTCGCGGTGCGATCCGCAATATTGGCAGGAGAAGCGGTCGCGCAGGAACAGGTTGAAACGGGTGAAGGCCGGGAATTGCGACGGCTTCACGAATTGCTTGAGCGCGATGACCGAGGGCAGCTTGACCTTGGCGGTCGGGCTGCGCACCTCGCGCTCATAATGGGCGACGATATCCACCCGGTCGAGGAACACGGCCTTCACCGCGGTCTGCCAGGGCCAGACCGACAGCGGATAATAGGACAGCGGCGTATAGTCCGCATTCAGTACGAGCGCCGGACAACTGTCCGGGTGTCGGATCAAATCGGGATGAAACACAGCTCCTCCCATCGATGTACGCCGACGCTATTCGCGCAAGCGCGTGACATGGCTATGACACTCGGGCGTATGAGAACATGCTATTGGAATCGCGGTCAAGAGGGCGGGCGATGAGTGGAGCGCCACGCACCACGCGTTTCGCGCCCAGCCCGACCGGGCGGCTGCATCTGGGCCATGCGCTGTCGGCGGTGCGTGCGTTCGATCTGGCGCGTGCGGGCGGCGGGCGCTTCCTGCTGCGGATCGAGGATATCGACGGTACGCGCAGTCGTCCCGAGCATGTCGATGCGATATTGCGCGACCTGGAATGGCTGGGGCTGGAATGGGACGACCTGTCCTTCCAGTCCCAGCGGCTGGACCTTTATACGGCGGCGCAGGCACGGCTGGCCGACCTGCTCTATCCCTGTTTCTGCACTCGCGCCGAAATCGCCGCCAGCCTGTCCGCGCCGCATGGCGCGACGCCGCTCTATCCGGGGACGTGCCGCCATGTGTCGCCCGAGACGCGCGCCGCGCGGAGGGGCGAGCCGCACAGCTGGCGGCTGGACATGGCACGCGCGGTCGAGCGTGCCGGGCCGCTGACCTGGCAGGACGAATATGCGGGCGAGGTCGTCGCCCATCCGCTTGCCCATGGCGACGTCATCCTGGCGCGCAAGGATGCCCCCGCCAGCTATCATCTGGCGGTGACGGTCGATGATGCGGCGCAGGGCGTGACCGATGTAGTGCGGGGAGTCGATCTGTTCGACGCCACCCATGTCCACCGATTGCTCCAGGCGCTGCTGGACCTGCCGACGCCGCTCTATCACCACCACCCGCTGATCGTCGGCACGGACGGCCAGCGTCTGGCCAAGCGGCACGGTGCGCCCGCCCTGGCGGCGATGCGGGAGGCGGGGGAGGACGGCCGCGCGCTGGCGGATGCGCTGCGGCGCAATATGCTTCCCGCTGGATTTCGGCTGGGGGAGGCGTAAGCTCAAGGGCATGACCACTTTTCTCGTGATCCTGCTGATCGCGGCGATGCTCGCCACCTTGGTCGCGCTGGTGCGCGGCATCATCACCTTTCTTCAGGAGGCGACCGCCGAGGCGAAGGGCGAGGGGCCGACCGCCTCGCAGCTCAAGTCCAACCGGATGATGCAGCAGCGTATCTTCTTCCAGGCGCTTGCGATCACCGTGGTCGTGCTGTTGCTGTTCATGGCGGGGCGGACCTGATCCCTTGGTCAAGCTGACGAAAATCTACACCCGCACCGGCGACGAAGGCACGACCGGGCTGGTCGACGGATCGCGCCGTTCCAAGGCGGATACGCGCATGGTCGCGATCGGCGAGGTGGACGAGGCGAACAGCGCGATCGGCGTGGCCTTGCTATCGGTCGAAGGGCCGCTCACCGAGCGACTGACCATGATTCAGAACGACCTGTTCGACCTCGGCGCGGATCTTGCCACGCCCGAAGAGGTGGAGGGGGCGCTTCGCATCATTCCCGAACAGGTCGCGCGGCTGGAGGCGGAGATCGACGCGATGAATGCGTCGCTGTCGCCGCTGACCAGCTTCATCCTGCCCGGCGGCAGCGCGGCGTCCGCGCATCTGCATCTGGCGCGCGCCATCGCCCGGCGGGCCGAGCGCGCCGCCGTGGCGCTGGCCGGGCAGGAGGCGATCAACCCGCCCGCGCTCGCCTATCTCAACCGATTGTCGGATTGGCTTTTCGTCGCCGCGCGCACGATGAACCAAAGCGGCGCATCGGACGTTCTTTGGGTTCCAGGAGGGGCACGCATGGTACGGTAAGGGGCCGACCGCGTTTCCCGCTATCCCGGGGAGCGCCCAATGCCGACCCTTGTGCCGTCCTCTGCGGCAACCCCGACACCTGCCGATTCCCTGGCATCCCGCTATCGCTCGGTCCGCGCTCTGACCCTGGCGCTGGCCGAGCCCCTGTCCGATGCCGATGCGACCGTCCAGTCGATGCCGGACGCCTCGCCCGCCAAATGGCATATGGCGCATACCACCTGGTTCTTCGAAACCTTCGTGCTGCGCGATCATGTGCCGGGTTACGGCCTGCACGACCCGCGCTTTCCTTTCCTGTTCAACAGCTATTACGAGGCGGAGGGAAAGCGCCATGCGCGCCATCGCCGGGGGATGATCACCCGGCCGACGCTGGACGAGGTGCGCGCCTATCGCGCCCATGTCGATGCCGCATTGCTGGCGGCACTGCCCGACCTGCCCGCCGAGGCACTCGAACTGGTGGCGCTGGGCTGTCACCACGAGGAGCAGCATCAGGAATTGTTCGTCACCGACATCCTGCACCTGTTCTCGGAAAACCCGCTGGAACCGGCAATCTACCCGCCCGAGCCGAAAGCCCCTGTCGCCATGCCCGGTCCGATCGGCTGGATCGAGGGCAGGACGGGGATCGTCGAGATCGGCCATGACGGGCAGGGCTTCGCCTTCGATTGCGAAGGGCCGCGTCATCAGGCGCTGCTTCAGGGCCATGCCATGGCCGACCGCACCGTCACCAATGCCGAATGGATGCAGTTCATCGACGATGGCGGCTATCATGACGCACGGCTCTGGCTGTCGGACGGCTGGGCCTGGGTAAAGAGCGAGGGCATCGCCGCGCCGCTTTATTGGGAACAGCGCGACGGCGGCTGGACCCGGTTCGGGCTCGACGGGCGGCGTCCGATCGACCCCGCCGCGCCAGTCACCCATGTCAGCTTCTACGAGGCCGATGCCTTCGCCACCTGGGCGGGCGCGCGACTGCCGACCGAGTTTGAATGGGAAGCGGCGGCCGCGTCGTTCGACGCATCGGGCGGCAACCAGTTGGACCGCGCGGGCGCGATCGAGCCGCGCCCCTCCTCGGGTGGCCCGGCCTTTTTCGGCGATGTCTGGGAATGGACCGGCAGCGCCTATCGCCCCTATCCCGGCTTCCGCCCCGTCGAGGGCGCGGTCGGCGAATATAATGGCAAATTCATGAACGGGCAGTTCGTCCTGCGCGGCGGCAGCTGCGCGACGCCGCGGGGCCATGCCCGCGCCTGTTACCGCAATTTCTTCTACCCCCATCAACGCTGGCAGTTCACCGGCGTCCGCCTGGCAAAGGATCTTTAAGCATGCTGAAGCCCGAGATCGAGGACGGCCAGATGTCGCTGGCCGACCCCGCCTTCCGCGCCGACGTCCTTGCCGGGCTGGAGCGTCGCCCGCGCGCCATCCCCGCGCGCTGGTTCTACGACCGCAAGGGGTCCGAGCTGTTCGAGGCGATCACCGATCTGCCCGAATATTATCCGACGCGGACCGAGACGGCGATCCTGGAGACCATGTGCCCCGATCTGGTCGCGCATGTCGGCAAGGGGCGCGCGGTCGTCGAATTCGGATCGGGCTCCTCGACCAAGACGCCGGTTCTGCTGCGCTGTGTCGAGCCTTCGGCCTATGTGCCGATCGACATTTCGGGCGACTTCCTGCGCGAGTCCGCGCGCGGGCTGCAACAGGCGTTTCCCGACCTGCCCATCCATCCGCTGGAGGGCGATTTCATGCGCCCGCTGACGCTGCCCGCAATGGTGGCGGATGCGCCGAAACTTGGGTTCTTCCCCGGATCGACCATCGGCAACATGACGCCCGCCATGGCGACCGACCTGCTGCGCGCGATGCGCGGCTCGCTGGGCGAGGGGGCGATGCTGCTGATCGGCATGGACCGGACCAAGCCCAGCGACGTGCTGGTCCCCGCCTATGACGATGCGGCAGGCGTGACGGCGGCGTTCAACCGCAACCTGCTCGACCGGATCAACCGCGAACTGGACGGCACCATCCCAGTCGATGCCTTTCGCCATCGTGCCATCTGGAACGACGACCGCTCGCGGATCGAGATGCATCTGGCGGCCCAGCAGGATGTCGACTTCACCATCGAAGGTCGCCCCTTCGCCATGGCGGCGGGCGAGACGATCCATACCGAGAACAGCCACAAATATGGCCCGCGCGATGCAAAGATCCTGCTGCGGGCGGGGGGCTGGACCCCGGTGAAGGACTGGACGGACCCCGATCAGCTGTTTTCGGTCTATCTGGCCGAAGCACAATCGGCTCGGCTTGCACCATGAACGTCCTGTCGTGGCATCACGATTAAAATCTGATTTTTGTTAGTTCGATGCGTCTTTTCGTCAGAGCCGACGTTTTGACTTCCGGTTCGGCCAAGACCTTGCTCACAAAGCAGGCCTTGGCAAAACCCCACGGCATGTACTTCTGATCGTTACATCATAACAGAAGAGCTGGCCGCTGGTTCCTGATCGGGAGGAGCATGATGACGGAAAGCGCACAACTGCTCGACGCGTTCGATGCACGGGTCGAGCGCCGCAATATGCGGCGCGAATTCTTCAAGACGGCGATGGGCGCGGCAGCCGCCGGCGTGACCGCCTTTTCCCTGGCAGGCAAGGCCGGGGCCCAGTCGACGATCACCGACACCGACATTCTGAACTTCGCGTTGAACCTCGAATATCTTGAGGCGCAGTTCTATGCCTTTGCCGCCAACGGCACCGGCCTGGCCTCCAACCAGCTGACCGGCACCGGCACCCAGGGTGCCGTGACCGGCGGCCAGCAGGTCAATTTCGCGACCGGCAGCGCCGACGACGCCATTGTCGGGCAATATGCCCGCGAGATCGCGGCGGACGAGGCGGCGCATGTCGCCTTCCTGCGCACCGCGCTGGGCAGTGCGGCGGTCGCGCAACCCGCGATCAACATCTCGGGCGATGCCAATGGCCCGTTCACGGCGGCGGCGCTGGCCGCGGGCGTGATTACCAGCGGCACCTTCAATCCCTATAGCTCGCCCACCGCCTTCCTGCTGGGCGCGTACATCTTCGAGGATGTCGGCGTGACCGCCTATAAGGGCGCCTCGCCGCTGATCAGCAACAAGACCTTCCTGCAGGCGGCTGCCGGTATTCTGGCGGTCGAGGCCTATCACGCGGCCATCGTGCGCACGACGCTCTATGCCCGCGGATATGCCGATCCCAACCCGGAATCGTCGCTCATCACCGCCGCAGGCAAGATTTCGGATGCGCGCGACAGCCTGGACGGTTCGACCGACCTCGACCAGGGGATCGCCCAGACCACGGTCAACGGACAGCTGGTGTCCAACATCGTGCCGCTCGATACGAACGGCATCGCGTTCAGCCGCTCGCCAGGGCAGGTGCTCAACATCGTGTACCTGAACAAGGCGGCCGCCACGCTGGGCGGGTTCTTCCCGGCCGGCGTCAACGGCAATCTGCGCGCGAGCGTGGCGAACTGATCCCCTTTTTCCTCCTCTGGAGAGGATTTGAATCATGAGCGAAGAACGCTGCATTCTCGAGGTTATCGAAGAAGCCTCCGCCAAGCGCCGGTCCGATCGTCGCCGTTTCATGCGTATGGCCGCCGGGGCTGGCGCCGTCGGCGGCCTGGCGATGCTGGGCGCGTGCGGTGACGATGGCGACAACGTCATCGTCGTACCCACGCCGACACCCACCACCACCCCGACCGGGTCGGTGACGGATGCCGATGTGCTGAACTTCGCGCTCCAGCTCGAATATCTGGAAGCGCAATTCTATAGCTATGCCGCCTTCGGCACCGGTCTGCCGTCGTCGGCGCTGACCGGCACCGGATCGCAGGGCGCGGTCGCGATCAACACCAGCGCCACCAACGGCGCGGGGCAGCCGCGTCAGGTCCAGTTCAAGGACCCGATCGTCGCGCAATATGCGCGCGAGATCGCCTATGACGAGATCGCGCATGTCAACTTCCTGCGCTCGGCGCTGGGCAGTGCGGCGGTGGCGCAGCCTGCGATCAACCTGTCGGGCGATGCCAGCGGCGCGTTCACGGCGGCGGCGCTGGCGGCGGGCGTGATCACCAGCGGCACTTTCGACCCCTATGCCTCGGACGAAGCCTTCCTCCTCGGCGCCTTCCTGTTCGAGGATGTCGGCGTCACCGCCTATATGGGCGGCGTCTCCCTGCTGACCAACAAGACCTTCATCGAGGCGGCGGCGGGCATCCACGCGGCCGAGGCCTATCATGCCGGTCTGGTCCGCACGACGCTGTACCGCAAGGGGCTGAGCAATTCGGCGCTGATCACCAATGCGGGCAAGATCTCGGACGCACGCGACAGCCTAGACGGCTCGGCCGACCTGGATCAGGGCCTCGTGACGACGGTGAACGGCACGCAGGTGGCGAACCTGGTTCCCGCCGATTCCAACGCCATCGCCTTTGTCCGCACCCCCGGCCAGGTGCTGAACGTCGTGTATCTCAACAAGGCGGCGGTGACCGGCGGCGGCTTCTTCCCCAGCGGCCTGAACGGCAACGTCCGCACCAGCGCCGCCAGCGGCTAAAACCCCCTTCCCAAGGTCCCCTCCAAGGGCCGTTTGCCCCGATCGGTCGCTAGTCCCCTGGCCGGTCGGGGCATTTTGTTTGCGTCGCGGGGCTGATCCACCTTCACGCAAAACCGCTTCTTATCCGCCGCGAAGTCGCTTATGACGGGCCCATCCCCGGGGGAGCGCTGGCCTGCGCTTGAGAGGGGGGCAAGAGCCCCTGACCCGCTGAACCTGATCCGGCTGACACCGGCGTAGGGAGGGAGCGGCCCCATCTCTCATGGTCCGTTTCCTCCGCATGGAGTGGACGACTATGGCAGATATCCCCGCAAAGGCCGAAATTGGCGTGACCACCGGCCCCATTCGTGGCTCGAAGAAGATTCACGTCGGCCCGCTGAACGTCGCGATGCGCGAAATCCATCTCGACCCCTCTTCGGGCGAGCCGCCCTTGCGCGTGTACGATACGAGCGGAGCGTATACCGATCCGAATGCGCGCATCGACATCATGGCGGGCCTGCCGCAGATCCGTCGCAACTGGATCGAGGCGCGCGGCGATGTCGAGGCCTATGACGGCCGCGAAATCCGTCCCGAGGATAACGGCCAGCTTGGCCCCGACCGTTCGGGCGGCGTGCCGCAATTCCCGCGCACCGGCCTGAACCGTCCGCTGCGCGCGCGTGCAGGCATGAACGTCAGCCAGATGCATTATGCCCGCCGGGGCATCATCACGCCCGAAATGGAATATGTCGCGACCCGCGAGAATCTGGGCCGCGAGATGCTGAAGGAATATGTCCGCGACGGCGAGAGCTTCGGCGCGGACATCCCCGATTACGTGACGCCCGAATTCGTCCGCGACGAAGTGGCGCGCGGCCGAGCGATCATCCCCAACAACATCAACCACCCCGAATCCGAGCCGATGGCGATCGGCCGCAACTTCCTGATCAAGATCAACGCCAATATCGGCAATTCGGCGGTCGCCTCCAACGTGGCGTCCGAGGTCGACAAGCTGGTCTGGTCGATCCGCTGGGGCGCGGACACGGTCATGGACCTGTCGACGGGCCGCAACATCCACGACACGCGCGAATGGATCATCCGCAACTCGCCGGTGCCGATCGGCACGGTCCCCATCTATCAGGCGCTGGAAAAGGTCGGCGGCATCGCCGAGGAGCTGACCTGGGAGATCTTCCGCGACACGCTGATCGAACAGGCCGAGCAGGGCGTCGACTATTTCACCATCCATGCGGGCGTGCGCCTGCCCTACATCCCGCTGACCGCCAAGCGCGTCACCGGTATCGTATCGCGCGGCGGCTCGATCATGGCGAAGTGGTGCCTGGCGCATCACAAGGAGTCGTTCCTCTACGAACGCTTCGACGAGATCACCGAGATCATGAAGGCGTACGACATCGCCTATTCGCTGGGCGACGGCCTGCGTCCCGGTGCCATCGCCGACGCCAATGACGAGGCGCAGTTTGCCGAGCTCTATACGCTGGGCGAGCTGACCAAGCGCGCCTGGGCGCAGGACGTGCAGGTCATGATCGAAGGCCCCGGCCATGTGCCGATGCACAAGATCAAGCAGAACATGGACAAGCAGCTGGAGGCGTGCGGCGAGGCGCCCTTCTACACGCTCGGGCCGCTCACCACCGACATCGCGCCGGGGTATGACCATATCACCAGCGGCATCGGTGCGGCGATGATCGGTTGGTACGGCACGGCGATGCTCTGCTACGTCACGCCCAAGGAGCATCTGGGCCTGCCCGACCGCGACGATGTGAAGGTCGGCGTGGTGACCTACAAGCTCGCCGCCCACGCCGCCGACCTCGCCAAGGGGCACCCCGCCGCCAAGATGCGCGACGACGCGCTAAGCCGCGCCCGCTTCGAGTTCCGCTGGCGCGACCAGTTCAACCTGTCGCTCGACCCCGACACGGCGGAATCCTACCACGACCAGACCCTCCCGGCCGAGGGCGCCAAGACCGCGCATTTCTGTTCGATGTGTGGCCCGAAATTCTGCTCGATGAAGATCACGCAGGAAGTGCGGGAATTCGCGGCCAAGCAGAACGCGCCGGTCGACACCTTCGTCGCGGCGGAGGATGCCGAGGCGGGCATGCAGGAAATGAGCGAGAAATTCCGCGAGAAGGGCGGGGAGGTTTACCTTCCGGCGGAGTGATTCAATTCACTTCAGTCCCATTGATGTTTAGCCCAAACGCCTTGCGAGAACCACTCAGGCCATGATCGCTTGCGTGGAACTCGCGGGGCGGGCTCGGCAGCCTCTTGGATCGATCGAGTTATGTCTCGTATCGATCTTTCAAATTTATCCGGGAAAGTCCGGCCAAATTCCTCAAGGTAATCTTTGTCAATCGTGGAAAGCGAGTAGAGACTTTCCATGTCGATAGGAAAGGTGTCTACAATTTTCCTGCCGAAGGTTTCGTATTCTACAGTTATATTAAATGTCGTAGGATGTAATGTTCGGTCGGTTGCCTTGTTCAGCCAATTAAATGAAACGCCAAGGGCAAATTTAACGGAATGCCTTGCGGGAAATGATGAAACCCCATTTTTAAAGAGTGGCGCGTCTGTTATCGGTTTGATCTGGCTGAATTGGGTATGCAGCGGTCGATCGATATGTACGCGGAGGCTCTCGGCGGGTGACGATCCAAGGTTCTCAATATGCAAAAGGAAAAGCTGACCACCTTGGTTAGTGACAACGGAGGCTATCACGCTAGCTCGAGACGATTGCCAAATTTGAGACTCAGCGGCTTTAGCCAGCCGGTAGGTCAGCCATGCATAAATTACTGTAATGATGAGTACGCCAAGTGCAGCAATGGCACTGGCAGCGCTCCAAAAAGTACCCCAGTTCAAATGCGGCCCCTTAATAATGATACCGGCACTGCGCCACTTGTAGCACCTGATCCTCGCCGCTGCCTGCCACCCGGTACACCAGTCGATGCTCATGGCTGATCCGGCGCGACCACCAGCCTGACAGGTTGCCGCCCAACGGTTCGGGCTTGCCCGTCCCCTTGAACGGGTGACGGCGGCATTCCTCGATCAACGCATTGAGCTTGTCGCAAAGCTTGGCGTCATGTTCCTGCCAATGGCGATAATCGTCCCACGCCGTCGGCCAGAACGCCACTTTCACGGAAAGGGCACGCCTTCGTCGCCCGCCTCAAAGCCGCGCACGGCGTCGAGCAGACGTTCGGCATTCTTGGGCGAGCGCAGCAGGTACAGCGTCTCTTCGATCGACGCCCATTCGCTGGCGGAGATCAGCACGGCGCCTTCGCCCCGCTGGCGGGTGATCGCCACGGGCGCGCGGTCGGCGACGACCTTGTCGATCATCGCCTTCAGATTCTCGCGCGCTTCGGAATAGGAGACAGCCTGCATACAACTAAAGTTGTACAAGCACCTGTCCAATGTCAACCCTCACCGCTTCCGCACGAACTCCGCGCGCAGCACCAACCCCTTGATCCCGTCGAACTTGCAGTCGATTTCCTGCGCGTCGCCGGTCAGGCGGATCGACTTGATGAGGGTGCCGCGCTTCAGTGTCTGGCCTGCGCCCTTGACGGTCAGATCCTTGATCAACGTCACCTGGTCCCCGTCGTTCAGCACATTGCCGACCGAGTCCCGCACCACGACCGCATCGTCGTCGCTGGCCGTTCCGCCCTTGGCGGCGGCGTCGGCGGCGCTGATCCATTCGCCGGTCGCTTCGTCATAGACATAGTCGTCATCGGCCATCGCCTGTATTCCTTCGTCAGATAGGGGGATGCACGACCCTATGCGCGCTCAGGCCTAATGATGCCATAGCGATTACAGATCATGGCAGCGGCGGCAGCGCCCAGTCGATCGGCGGCTGGCCATGTTCGGCCAGAAAGGCATTGGCCTTGGAAAAGGGCTTTGACCCGAAAAAACCGCCCCGCGCCGACAAGGGCGAGGGGTGGACCGAGGTCAGGACGCAGTGCCGCCCTTCGCCCATCTCGCGTACGAAGCCCGCCTTCTTCTGGGCATAGGCACCCCACAGGATGAAGACGACCGGCTCGGGCTTGGCGGCGACGGCGCGGATCACGGCGTCGGTAAACCGCTCCCAGCCGCGCCCCTGATGCGAGGCGGCCTGGCCCATGCGCACGGTCAGCACCGAGTTGAGCAGGAGCACCCCCTGCCGCGCCCAATGGTCGAGCAGGCCATGGGAGGGCGGCGCGATGCCGAGGTCGGTCGCCATCTCCTTGTAGATATTGACCAGGCTGGGCGGCGGCCGGACGCCGGGCTGGACCGAGAAGGCCAGGCCATGCGCCTGCCCCTCGCCATGATAGGGGTCCTGCCCCAGGATGACGACGCGCACCTGATCCAGCGGCGTCAGGTCCAGCGCGCGGAACCACTCGGACGGGCGGGGGAAGACGCGCTGACCGCCCTCGCGCTCCTGGCCAAGGAAGGTCTTCAGCGCCTTCATATAGGGTTCGTCGAATTCGGGCCGCAGCACCGACAGCCAGCTTTCGTGCAATCGAACGTCGCTCATGAATGCGTCTTGCCGTTCGCGACGGATGCGCGCAACCGGTGTCGCCGATGATCGTTATGCAGGCGATACGGTCGCCCTCCCGCGGCCGCCCGATAGGAAAGGACCTGGATCATGCAGCGTTCCACGATTCTCCTGGCCGTGATGGCCGCCGCGCTGCCGCTGGCGGCGTGCGGCTCGTCGAGCGAACCGGCCAATAACAGCGCGGCCGCCGTCACCACCAATGGCACCGAGATGAGCGCCGACACGCTGGGGGCGAAGATCCGTGCGCTGCCCGAGGGCCAGCGTCGCGGCGTCCTGTTCCGCGCGATCCGCGATGCCGGGCCGAGCGGCGCCAGCTGCCAGTCGGTCACGGCGATGAAGGAAGCCGCCGCCACCAACGGCAACCCGACCTGGAACGCGGTATGCGACGGCACGACCCAGTGGACGATCGTGCTGACCGCCGACCAGTCGGCCAGCGTCACCGGCCCCGGCCCCGTCACGATCAAGTGACGCAGGGCGGAGACTCGACCGTCACCGTTCGGGACGGTCGAGTCTCGCCAGCGTCGCGGGATCGTCCTGCCCGTCGAAGAAGCGCGCGAGTCCCTGGCGGAACGGCGCGGGATCGTCGGCCACGGCGGCGAACAGGGTCAGCGACGAACGCAGCTTCATCGCATCGACCGCGCCGAAGATCGCCTCGGCCGAGCCCGGCGCATTGATCGCTGCGGCCACGGCGTCCTGCAAACGCGGTCCGAGCAGCGGATGCGCCAGATAGGCCCACGCTTCCTGGGCATCGGCGATGGCATAGAATATCGCGGTCGGGCTGCGACCCAGTCCGGCGATCTGCGGGAAGATGTACCACATCCAGTGGCTTTGCTTCCGGCCGGATCGCAGTTCGGCCAGCGCGGTGGCAAAACTGTTCGCCTGGGCCTCGACAAAGCGGGCCAGCGCGGCATCATGGGAAGGCGGGGGTGACATGAAGGGGCAACCGGCCGCAGTCCCGAAGCGTTCCCGCCAACACGAGATTCGTCAGGAGAGAGACATGCGCCGTTTCGCCATCCTTGCCCCCTTGGCTCTGCTCGCGCTGTCGGCGTGTGGCGGGCAGGGTGGGGATACCGACTCGGATGTCGCCCCCGGCAACTTCACCCCGCCGGGCACGGCACGGCCCACGCCGATGCCGGGCGTGGCGCAGGTCAATCCGCTGACCAGCTATATCGGCCATTATCCGGGCGATGCGGTCGACGGGGTCAGCTTCTTCGATCGGACCGAGGTGGCGACCGCGCTGCACGATGCAGTCGGCGATCAGAAGCTGGTCCAGCGGATCATGTCGCGCGGCGCGGTGACGGTGCCGATCTTCCGCCAGGGGGAGCAGGGAATCGCCGCGCATGGCTGCACCCCGCATGACTGCGCCGACAACAACTGGACGGTCGAGATCGACATGAAATCGACCAAGGCGCGGGTCTGCTATCACGACCGCGAGACAATGGGCGACCGCAGCCACTGGTATATGGGCGGCGCGCCGGTGACCCAGCCGGGGGAATGCCCGCAGGAGGGTTGATCCTCCCCCCGTGAATGGCGAGGGGGCGCCAGCGGCTCGCAGCGAAGCACGCCCCTCCCGCAGGCGGGAGGGGATGGGGGAGGGTTAAGCCGCAGGCGATGGCCTCGGTGAGACTCCTTGCCCTCCCCCGACCCCTCCCGCTTGCGGGAGGGGAGAGGAAGGCGCACCGACTGACCCGTATGAAAGGCGTTCATTCCAGGGAGGATCGCCGCCGGATATGCCTACGGCAGTTCCTCCCCTGTCGGGCCTTTAGCTTGTCCTCAGAACGTGTAGGCCAACCCCAGCGCGCTCAGCCACTGGCTGCGCGAACCGGCCTGCGACACGATGGGGCTGTCGCCGAAATCGTTGACCATCCGGCCATAGGTCAGGCCGCCGACGACCTTCCAACCCTTCAGCAGATTGCCCGTGATCGAATAGGTGGCAAGACCGCCGACCGACCAGTCCTTCCAGCCCGAACGGGCGTTGTAGACCGGCAGGCCGCTTGCCGCGCTCTGATCCTGATTGATCGAGAAATAGCGCCGGGCATAACCGCGCCCGACCCGCTCGGCGGTGGCGAACAGGCCGACCGCCGCCTTGGTCGACAGCGGCGTGAAATAATTGACCGACGGCTGCCAGATGCCGCTGTCATGCACGCCGGTCACGTCATGGCGATAGCTGACCGACACGGACAGCCGGTCATAGGGGCTGGTGACGACGCCGATCTTGCCGATGCCGACATAGCCGCCCAGCTCGACCGCCGCGCCGATCTTGCCCAGCGCGCGGACGCGGGGGTCGTCGATCCGCGACGGCGCGGTGCGGTCCAAATTCACCACGCCGATCGGCCCCGCCTGGATATCCCAGTCGCGATTGGCCTTGTCGCCGATCAGGTCGACCGAGACGCGGTTGCCGATATAGGTGATCGTATGCCCGTCGATATAGGCCAGCGCGGCGGGGGCGGGGGTGAACTGATAGTCGTTCGACCCCTCATAATCCGGCAGATAGGCCCCGGCCAGGCCGACGGTGATGGTGTTCTTGCCCAACTGGCCCGCCATCTCGGCGGCGGCGGGGTTGCTGGACACCGTGGCATCCTGCGCAAAAGCGGGGGCCGACAGGGACAGTGCGCCCATGACGATCAGCGGGGCGGAAACGCGCGAAAATAGGCGCAAGACGGAAAACTCCCTGAATTCGGTTATCCGAAATGCAACGCTACGGTAACGATTTCGCTCCGGCGGATTGTGTCAGAAGATGTACCGCATTTTGATCTGTTGTGTTTCGGCAACAGAATCGAGCGTGAACCGCGCCGCGGCAAAGCGCGGCGGGCCGAACCGGATCACCGGATTGCGCGAAAAGCCGAAGCCCTCGCGCGGGATGCCCGCCAGCGTGTCGAGCTTGGCGTTGTTGTTCTCGTCATGGATGACGGCGGCGGCATAATTGCCGTGCGGCAGGCCGTCCAGATGGATGCCCCGCTGCCCGGCGGGAACCGAACGGGTCAGCGCGCGGGCATCGTCGACGCATTGCGGGAAGTTATCCGGGTCGGCGGTCAGGCACAGCCGGATCATGCCCTTGGCCGAGCGGAGCTGGTCGATCCCGATGTCCAGTCGGCTGACCGGTGCGGCGCTGATCAGCGGCAGGGCGGCCAGCACCAGAAGCGCGGCGCGCGGCCTGCGCATGGGCGCGCTCGAAATCCCCAAGCCCCCGGTCCGTGCCGCACAATCGATCCCAGAACCGGAAATAGAGTCCATAATTGCACCCATATTGCTCATGATGCCGTTGATGATGGCTTGCCGTGATGAGCCACCCCCCCAGGTGCCCCTGCCACAGGAATCGCGGAAAGATCTCCCAACCCATGTGGTTGGTCACGCCCATAACGGTCATGATGATCAGCACCAAGCCGAGCGCGCCGATGTGAATCGGAATCACAAACACAAGTAGCGGAATTACCACAGCGCCCGTCACCGCCTCGATCGGGTGGAATGCCATCGCGGCCCAGGCAGTCGGCGGTCGGCTGGCATGATGGACGGCGTGGGCGGCCTTGAAGATGGCGGGCCGGTGCATCCAGCGATGCGTCCAATAGAACCAGGTGTCGTGCGCGACCAGGTACAGCAGCACCGAAACCGGCCAGTACCAGAGCGGCCAGGCATGGATATCGGCGTAGATTTGCGTCCATCCCCGATTCTGCCAGCCCCAGGCGACGATCCCCGCGGGCACGCCGTAAATCGCAGCGGAGGCGAGGCTCCACCAGATTTCCCGCCGGATCTGCGGATCGAGCCCGGCATAGAGGTTCGGATGCCGCGCCTTGGTCGCCAGCGCGAATGCTCCCGAGGCGAGCAGATAGCGGACACCGACGATCAGCGTCATGGCGATGGCGGACAGGATCAGGGCAAGCGTCACGGGGGTCTTGTACCCTATCGGGGGCGGGGCTTGAACCGCGAACGTCCGGCGCGCGGCCTTTTGTTCGCGCGGAGGCGCGGAGACGCGGAGATGTCTGGTCGGGCGTCGGCGTCCGCCGCTCGTTCGTCCGCCGTCCTTGCTGCACCGTCGATGATGAGAAGGGGCCTGTCGGCCGGGCGTTACACCTCCGCGTTTCCGCGCGAACTTCCCCCTCCCTCCGTTCAGGCTGAGCGAAGTCGAAGCCTACGCCCTGCCCTACGCCGCGCGCGCATTCCTGCGCACTTCGACTTCGCTCAGTGCGAACGGAGGTTGGGATTAACCCCGGTGGAAAATCCGGATCGGGCGGTCGTGATAAACCCCCTCGACCGGCGCGCCGTAGCCCAGCTTCTCCGCCAGTCGGATCGAGGCGGCGTTCCCCGGATCGATGATGCAGCATGTCCGCGTCAGGCCGCGTCCATCGGCCCAGCCAAGCACCGCGCGCATCGCCTCGGCCGCAAAGCCCCGGCCATGCGCCGTCGGGACCAGCGTCCATCCCGCCTCTGGAACGGTCAGTTCGGGCACGATCGCGCGCCGCGATTCCAGAAGGCCCATATCGCCCAGCACCTGCCCGGTCGCCCGGTCGCACACCACCCAGGCGCCATAGCCGAACACCGTCCAGCACCCGACCGAGCGCAACAGCCGGATCCAGACATCTTCGCGCGGGCGCGGCTGGCCGCCGATCATCCCATAGACCGCCGGATCGGCCCACATCGCCGCCAGTGCATCGAGATCGTCGGGCTGGTGACCGCGCAGCGTCAGTCGGTCGGTGGTCAGGATTGGGGTCAGGGTCGGGGCGCTCATGCCCCACAGCTTAGTCCGCCTCGCGGATCACCGCCAGAAACGCTTCGCCATAAGCATCCAGCTTGCGCGCGCCGATCCCCGACAGCAACGACAGCGCCGCCCGGCTGGTCGGACGTTGCGCCGCCATGTCGCGCAGCACCGAGTCGTGGAAGATCACGTAAGGCGGCACCCCCGCCTCCTGCGCCAGCTCGCGACGCTTGGCGCGCAGCGCCTCGAACAGCGGATTGTCCGCCGGATTGGCGGCGACCGGCGCGGCGCGACGGCCCTTGCGTTCGCGCTTGGGCGGCACGACCAGCGACAGCCGCGCCTCGCCCTTGATCAGCGCGCGCGCGGCGGGGCCGAACTCGAGTCCGCCATGATGATTGGTGCGCAAGGCATCGCGCAGCAGCAGTGCCCGGTGGACGGGCTTCAGCAGCGCCACCTCGTCGCCCGAGACGATGTTCCAGACCGACAGCGCCTCATGCCCGTTCATCAGGCTGCGCTCGGTCGACTGGCCGGTCAGCACCTGCTCGATATAGCCCGCGCCGAACATCTGGCCGGTGCGGAACACCGCCGAGAGGAATTTCTGGGCTACGGTCGTCGCATCGACCGCATCGGGCGACCCCAGGCAATTGTCGCAATTGCCGCAGTCCTCGGCCAGTTCCTCGCCGAAATGGCGCAGCAGGATGCGGCGGCGGCATCCCCCCGTCTCGACCAGCGCACCCAGCGCCGACAGCCGTGCGCGCTCGCCCGCCTGTCGCTCCGGCTCGACCTCGGCCATGCGTTGCCGCGCACGGGCGAAATCGTCGGCACCCCAGAAGAGATGCGCGACCGAGGGGTCGCCGTCGCGGCCCGCACGGCCGGTTTCCTGATAATAGGCCTCGATCGACTTGGGCAGGCCTGCATGCGCGACGAAGCGGACGTCCGGCTTGTCGATCCCCATGCCGAAGGCGACGGTGGCGCAGATCACCATGTCTTCGGAGGCCACGAAATCGGCCTGGTTCTTCGCGCGCACGGCGGGGTCCAGCCCGGCATGATAGGCGCGCACCGGGCGACCGGTCCGGGCCAGCGCCTCGGCCAGCTTCTCGGTCGCCGCGCGCGTCTGGGCATAGACGATGCCGGGGCCGGGCGTGTCGGCGACCACCCGCGCGATCTGCAGGTTCACATTCGCCTTGGGGCTGATCGCATAGCGGATATTGGGCCGGTCGAAGCCCGAGACGATCATCCCCTCGGTGGGGATGCCCAGCTGCTTGGCGATGTCGGCGCGGGTATGCGCATCGGCGGTCGCGGTCAGCGCGAGCCGGGGCACCTCCGGAAAGGCGTCCATCAGCGGTTCGAGCAGGCGATAGTCGGGGCGGAAGTCATGCCCCCATTCGCTGACGCAGTGCGCCTCGTCGATCGCGAACAGGCTGAGCGGCGCGGAGCCGAGCAACTCGCGAAAATGCCCCGATGAGGCACGCTCGGGCGCGACATAGAGCAGGTCGAGCTGCCCGTCGCGGAAACGGGCGACCGTCTCGGCGCGGTTCTGGTCGACGCTGGTCAGCGTGGCGGCGCGGATGCCGACCGCCTCGGCGGCGCGCAGCTGGTCGTGCATCAAAGCAATCAGCGGGCTGACCACGACGCAGCACCCGTCCATCATCACGGCGGGCAACTGGTAGCAGAGCGACTTGCCCGCGCCCGTCGGCATGACCGCCAGCGTCCGCTGCCGCGCAAGCACGCGGTCGACCACCTGTTCCTGCACACCCCGGAACTGGTTGTACCCGAAAACTTCGTGGAGCTTGGCAAGGGGGTCGGCGACCATCGCCGTGCATGTAGCGACGCCATGGGGGCGGGGGAAGGGCGGGGAACCCCTTCCGGCGTGTCGTCGCGCGGGCTTGGGCATGATTTCGGCATCGCGATAGTGCAAAGATATCAGGAAACATCCTCGCGTTCAGGGGTTTTGACCCTCCGTAATCCCAAAGCCAAAGAGGAGATGTCCCATGAACACCGACACGATGAATGGTGCGGCCACCGACTTCGGCGGCAAGGTCAAGCAGGGCATGGGCGCCATGCTGGGCGACAAGTCGATGGAAGCCGAGGGCAAGGGCGAACAGCTCGGCGGCAAGACGCAGAAGGCGTTCGGCGATGCCAAGACCAGCGTCGACCAGACGGTCCGCCCGCTGCTCGACCAGGCACGCCAATTCGTGAAGGATCGCCCCTTTGCCTCTGCAGCACTGGGCGGCGTCGTGGGCCTCGCGCTGCTGAACACGCTGCGCGGCAAGTAAGCGCGATCAGAATCGGGCGGGGGGCGGTGCGGCGGGTCCGCGCCGCCCCTTTTGCTATTCGCGCCCATCTGGCTCGGCAGGCCGCAACCCCGCTTGCCCCACCCGGCCCCATGGCTTAGCGCTTGGCCCATGAAGCGATTGGCCATTTACTGCGGGTCGGCGACCCCCTCCGACCCCCAATATATCGAGACCGCCCGGGACGTCGGGCGCGGGCTGGCGGAGCGGGGGATCGGCGTCGTCTATGGCGGCGGGCGGCTGGGCCTGATGGGCGCGGTGGCGGATGCGGCGCTGGCGGCGGGCGGAGAGGTGATCGGCATCATCCCGCAGGCGCTGGTCGATGCCGAGGTGGCGCATCGCGGCCTGACCGAACTGCACGTCGTGCCCGGCATGCATGAGCGGAAGAAGGCATTCACCGACCTGTCCGATGGCTTCATCACTATCGCGGGCGGCACCGGCACCATGGACGAGTTGTGGGAGGCGCTGAGCTGGGCGCAGCTGGGCTATCACGCGGATCCGGTCGGGCTGCTCAATACCGGCGGCTATTATGACCATCTCGTCGCCTTCTGGGAGAAGATGGGCGAGGTCGGGTTCCTGCGGCCGCAGCATCGCGAGCTGCTGATCGTCGATACCACGCTCGACGGCCTGCTCGACCGGATGGGCGCGCATGTGCCGACCCAGCCGATCGTGCGCAGGAACGCGGACGACCTGTGAGCGACGCCGCCGCCCCGACCGAGCGCGACGCGCTGGTGGCGGCGGCGCGGGACTCGATCGCCAAGGGCTCGAAGAGCTTTGCGGCGGCGAGTCTGTTGTTCGATCCCGAGACGCGCGCGCGGGCCTGGCTGCTCTATGCCTGGTGTCGCCGCTGCGACGATATCGCCGACGGGCAGGATCATGGCCATGGCATGACCCGCGTCGCCGATGCGCCCGCGCGGCTGGCCGAGCTGACCGAGAAGACCGAGGCGGCGCTGGCGGGCCGGGTGGTCGGCGACCCGGCCTTCGACGCGCTCCGTGTGGTTGCCGCCGAGACGGGAATGCCGCATCGCTGGCCCCGCGACCTGATCGCCGGGTTCGCGCTGGATGCCGAGGACTGGCGGCCCGAGACCGAGGATGATCTCTACCGCTATTGCTATCATGTCGCGGGCGTCGTCGGCTGCATGATGGCGGTGACGATGGGCGTGGCGCCGGACGATGAAGCCGTGCTCGACCGCGCTTGCGATCTGGGCATGGCGTTCCAGCTGGCCAATATCGCGCGCGACATCGCCGAGGATGCGGGCGCGGGGCGGCATTATCTGCCGCGCCAGTGGCTGGCCTATAAGAGCATCGCGCCGGACGCCATCATGGCCCCCTCGCACCGGCCGGGCCTGAGCGCTTTGGCGCGGCGGCTGACCGACCGGGCCGCCTTGTTCGAGGCGAGCGCGCGGATGGGGACGCCTGCGCTCTCCTATCGCTCGGCCTGGGCGGTGTTGTCGGCGGCGGCGATCTATGGCGCGATCGGGCGCAAGGTGGCCAAGCGCGGGCGCCGGGCGTGGGATGTGCGGGTCGGGACCGGCAAGCTGGAGAAGCTGGGCTTCATGACGCGCGCCAGCATCCAGGCGGCGCGACGGGACAAGATGCGGATTACCCCACGCGATCCGGAACTGTGGACACGACCGCGTTAAGCCTGCGCCCATACCCCCGTTCAGCCTGAACGGAGGGAAGGCTTCAGCCCTTGGTCGGCTTGCGCTCGGTCTTGACCATCTGCGCGCCCATGCGGCGGCAATCGGCACCGATCACCGGATAGGGGACGTCGGTGTTGGCGGCGATGCGGTTGGCCAGATCGGCCCGGCACTGCGCCATGGTTTCGTAGCGGGCGGGGATGATCCGCGCCTCCGTGCAGTCCACGCTGCCGTCGCCACAACCCAGGATTGCCATCACGAAGAAAACTGGCTGCATGACCGTCTCCACTCGGGAAGAAAAACACGCCAGCGCGGCCGGAGGTTCCGAATTTGCGGCTGTCCGGCAGTGGGACAGATTGCCTTTTTCGCCGGGTGTCGCCGCGTCGGCCATGCCGTCGGCATTGAACTCCAGGCCCGATCGTCCGACATGGTGTGGACATGCCCCCCATCGATCCCACCGCCGGGACGGCCGACCGGCCGCTGATCCCGACGCTTCGCCGCTTCCTTCCCTATCTCTGGCCCGCCGGAGAGCCCGGCCTGCGCGTGCGGATCGTGGCGGCGATGGCGCTGGTCATCCTGTCCAAGCTCGTCCAGGTGCTGGGCGCGGCCTATACGTTCAAATATGCGGTCGACCGGATGGCGGCGAACGATCGGAGCGCGGTGACGCTCGTGATCCTGCTGGTCGTCGGTTATGCCTGGGCGCGGTTCGCGACGACGCTGTTCGACAATCTGCGCAATGCGGTGTTCGAAATGGTCGGGCAGGACGCGACCCGGCGACTGTCCGCCGATGTGTTCCGCCATCTCCACCGCCTGTCGCTGCGTTTCCATCTGGAGCGGCGGACCGGCGCCGTCACCAAGGTCGTCGAGCGGGGCACCAAGAGCATCGACACGATGCTGTACTTCCTGCTCTTCAACATCGCGCCGACCGTGCTGGAACTGGGGCTGGTGCTGGCGATCTTCGGGCGCAGCTTCGGCCCCGTCCTGGTCGTCACCACCATGGCGATGGTCGTCCTCTATATCGTCTTCACCCGCAAGGTGACCGACTGGCGCAATGCGCTGCGCACGCAGATGAACGACCTCGACACCGGCGCAGTCGCGCATGCGGTCGACTCGCTGCTGAATTTCGAGACGGTGAAATATTTCAACGCCGAGGAGCGCGAGGCGCGGCGGTACGAAAACGGCGTCGCGGCCTATGCGCGCGCGGCCACCAAGTCGGAAAACTCGCTGGCCTGGCTGAACGTCGGGCAGGCCGCGATCACCAGCCTGATGCTGGGCTTCGCCATGGCCTGGGTCGTGCGCGAATGGAGCCGGGGCGCGGCGTCGGCGGGTGACGTGGTGCTGGTGTCGACTTTGTTGTCGCAGCTGTTCCGGCCGCTCGACCTGCTCGGCATGGTCTATCGCACCATCCGCCAGGGGGTGATCGACATGGGCGCGATGTTCGACCTGATCGACACGCCCGCCGAAGTGGTCGACACGCCCGGCGCGCCGCCGCTGAAGGTGACCGGCGGCCATGTCCGGTTCGACCATGTCGTGTTCGGCTATGATCCCGAGCGGACCATATTGAAGGGGCTGACGCTCGACATACCTGCGGGCACGACCTGCGCGGTGGTGGGGCCGTCGGGCGCGGGCAAGTCGACGCTCGCGCGGTTGCTCTACCGCTTCTACGACGTGAACTCCGGCACGATCACCATCGACGGCCAGCCGGTGTCGGCAGTGGCGCAGGACAGCGTGCGCGCTGCGATCGGGATTGTGCCGCAGGATACGGTGCTGTTCAACGAAACCATCGGCTACAATATCGCCTATGGCCGCGAGGGCGCCGACCAGGATGATGTCGAGCGCGCCGCGAAGGGCGCGGCCATCGCCGACTTCATCGAGCGCCAGCCCCAGGGCTATGCGACCCGCGTCGGCGAGCGTGGTCTGAAGCTTTCGGGCGGCGAGAAGCAGCGCGTGGCGATCGCGCGCACCCTGCTGAAGAACCCGCCGATCCTGATCCTGGACGAGGCGACCAGCGCGCTCGACAGCCGGACCGAGGCGGACATCCTCGCGACGCTCCAGGCGATCGAGCGCGGGCGCACCACGCTCGTCATCGCGCACCGACTGTCGACCGTGGTCCATGCCGACCAGATCGTCGTGCTCGACGGCGGCCAGGTGGCCGAGCGCGGCACGCACGGCGAATTGCTGGCGAAGGGCGGGCTATACGCCGAAATGTGGGCGCGCCAGGCCGCCGAGGTCGAGCAGGCCGAGGAGGATGCGCTGCTGGCGTGAGACGTAACGCGAGCCCCTCCCCTTCAGGGGAGGGGTTGGGGTGGGGCCTCTCCACGAACGCCGCGCTTGCGGATACGCCCCACCCCCGGCCCCCCTGAAGGGGGGGGAGAGAATCCACCTTATGCGGCTAGAGTTTCTTTCCGGAAGGTCAGCGACAGCTCAGCCGGATTTGCCTGGCAGGCTTGTCGAACACGATCGACGAACAGCGCTTCAGCAGGTCCGCGCCGATCGCCAGGCGGTCGCGCTTGATGTCGTGCTTGCCCTTGCCGGTCACCACCACTTCATCGGGATCGACATGCTGGTCGGCGTCCGCGATCGTATCGGTATTGCCATGATCGATCGTGCGCACGCCGAGCGTCGCGATGGTCAGCGGGCCGACCGCGAGGGGTGTGGCCAGAGTCATCGTGCGAATCGGTCGTTCGACGCCAAAAGCGATTTCGGCCGGGCTGGTCGATCCCGACAAACTACCGCCATAGGCGCGCGCAAGTCGTACCGCCGCCCCCGCATTGGCCAGCGTGCGCGGGTGATGGGGGTCGAAGCGGACCCGCATCGGTTGCCCCTCGACCATGATGATCGCGAAACGCTCGGCCCACCTGCCGAAGAGATTGCCCTGATCGACCATCGGAAATGAGGTGGTCCGTTCACCCGCGACGGCATCGCGCAGGCGGAACCGGACGACCGGATCGGGCAGGCTGCCGGGTCCGAATACGCCTGCTACACCGGCCGCAAAGGGCTTTTCGCTAAAGCCGATCCGCTGTTTGGCGGGCGTGTCGCCACCGAACGCGACATGCGCCACGGCGGTTCGGCCCGTGACCGTCACCTTGGGCCCGAAGACCATCATGAAGCCGAACATGCCCGGCTTGATGCCAGCAGCCTCAGCAAATTCCTTCGTGATGAGGGGCATGGCGGGCGCGCCGGGATCAATCCGGACGCTCCGTGCGACACCGTTGATCGTGACCCTCTCCCGCCCATCCGGCGCAATCACCCGCTCAGGCGGTGACGGCGTTGCCGCAGCCGTCAGGACAGCCAGCACTGGCAGAGCGAAACGGCGCATCATGGAGTCTCCCGGAGTCGTGACGACCGGGTAACGATCCGATCCAAACATGTCGGCTTTGTGGCCGAAACGGGCTTTTATCGCGCCATATGGGTTGTGATGAAGTCCGCCACCGCAGTCACGACACGCGGCGCGATCGGGAGATTTGGGTCGGCATAGGTCGCGACGTTCGCGCCGCGACTGTCGCCCTCTACCGTCTTGAGCACATGATTCACCCTGGGGAGGAGGACCAGGGTCGCCTTGGGCTGCCCGGCCTTCAGGTCTCGTGCGTCCTCGACCGTGACCTGCAGATCGGCCTCGCCCTGCACGATCAGCAGCGGCTTGACGGTCGCCGCCGCCAGCTTCGCGGGATCCTTGGCGAAGCTGTTGATGAGAAAAGGCTGGACCGCGTCGGCGAAGATCATCGGCAGGGGCGGCGTCAGGCTGGCGGCGGGGATGGTGCGGCCCGCTTCCAGCGCGTCGATCATGCGGTCGGCATCGGCCAGGATCGGCGCGTTGGCGGGGTTGGCATGAAACTGTGCCCGCATCACCGTGCCCAGCCGCCGTCCGGGTGTGGAGACGGCAATGACGCCGCACACCCCCGTCGGTCCGGCGGCGGCGGTATCCAGTGCGACCAGTCCGCCTTCGCTATGTCCCAAGACCCAGACGCACGGGACACCGGTCTTCGCGCGGATAGCGGCGATCCAGGACCGGGTGTCGGCGGCGTAGTCGTCGATCGTCACCTTGTTGGCGTCGGGGATCGCGCCTGCGCTGGCGAACATGCCGCGCTTGTCGATCCGCACGCTGGCGATGCCCTTCGCCGCCAACCCTTCGGCGAGCAGGCGCAACGGGGCAGCCTTTAGCCCGCCCGGGCTGTTGCCGTCACGGTCGGTCGGTCCCGATCCGGGGATCATCAGGACGACCGGTACCTTGGCGCCCTCCGGCCCGGTCCAACTGCCTTTCAAAGGGCCCTGCGGACCCGGCGCGGCGATGTCGCGGTCGGCCATCGGTGCGGTGGTGGCGATGATGGCGGCGAACAGCGTGACGAGCGACATGACCTACCCCTCTTCAATGACCTTTATTGCCACGCTCCGTTCAGCCTGAGCGAAGTCGAAGGCCACGCGATACCCTCACCACAGGGATGTGAGGCCAGGTTTTCCCTTGGCCTTCGACTTCGCTCAGGCTGAACGGAGCAGCGAGGGGGCCCTTACTGACGCTCCAACATCAGGGCCGCGGTCGCCTTGGCGCTGCCGACCACGCCCGGAATGCCCGCGCCCGGATGCGTGCCCGCGCCGACGAAATACAGGTTCGGGATCGAATCGTCGCGGTTGTGAACCCGGAAATAGGCGCTCTGGGTCAGGATCGGCTCCAGCGAGAAGGCCGACCCCATATGCGCGTTCAGGTCGGTCGCGAAGTCGGCCGGGGCATAGTGGAACTTGGTCACGATCCGCTCATGGATATCGGGGATCAGGCGGCGGCCAACCTCGTCCAGGATACGCTTTTCCAGGATCGGCCCGACCTCGTCCCAGTTCATCGGGAACTTGCCCATGTGCGGCACCGGGGCCAGCGCATAAAAGGTCGAATGACCCTCTGGCGCGAGGCTCGGGTCGGTGACGGTCGGGTGGTGGAGATAAAGCGAGAAATCCTCCGACAGCACGCCGGTGTCGTAAATGTCGGTCAGCAGGCCCTTATAGCGCGGGCCGAACAGGATCATGTGGTGCGGGATGCCCGGCCATGCGCCCTTGATGCCGAAATGCACGACGAACAGCGACGGCGAGTAGCGCTTGCGCTCCAGCCGGTTGACCGTCCGCCGGGCCGAGCGATTGTCGGACAGCAGGTCGCGGTAGCTGTGCATGATGTCGGCATTGGTCGCGACCGCATCGGCCGGGATGGTCAGGCCGCTCTTGGTCACGACGCCGGTCGCGCGGTCGCCCAGCGTCTCGATCCGCGTTACGGGATCGCCCAGGCGGATCACGCCGCCGATCCGCTCGAACTGCGCGACCATGCCCGCCACCAGCCGGTTGGTGCCGCCGCGCGCGAACCAGACGCCGCCGTCGCGCTCCAGCTTGTGGATCAGCGCATAGATGGCGCTGGTCGTCATCGGATTGCCGCCGACGAGCAGCGTGTGGAAGGACAGCGCCTCGCGCAGCTTCTCCGACTTCACGAATTTCGACACCATGGCATAGACCGAGTTCCATGCCTGGTACTTGGCCAGCGCGGGCGCGGCCTTGATCATCGAGGCGAAGTCGAGAAACGCGACATGGCCGAGCTTCTCATAGCCTTCGCGGTATACGCCCTCGGCATAGTCGAGGAACTTGCCATAGCCTTCGATATCGTCGGGGTTCAGCTTCGCGATTTCCGAGCGGAGCTGCGTGTCGTCGTTGCTATAGTCGAAATTGGTGCCGTCGACCCAGTTGAGCCTATAGAAGGGACTGACCGGATCGAGCGTCACGTCCTCGGACATCGACCGACCGGTCAGCGCCCACAATTCCTCCAGACAGGCCGGATCGGTGATGACCGTAGGCCCGGCGTCGAAGGTGAAGCCGTCGCGCTCCCAATAATAGGCGCGACCGCCCGGCTTGTCGCGTGCCTCGACGATCGTCGTCTGCACGCCCGCCGATTGCAGGCGGATGGCCAGCGCCAGCCCGCCGAAACCCGATCCGATGACGACCGCGCTCTTCATGCCCGGCCCCCCGACTTGTCTCTCAGGGCGGCAATGGCGCGCAGGATCGGCACCGGCGGCCGTCCGGTCAAAATTCGTGCCTTGTCGGCCATGGTCGATTGCCCCGCATAGAAACGCCCGATCAGGTCGGGCGAAAGTCGATAGAAACGCTCGAGAACGCGGTATCGCTCATCCGGCTCCGCGGCCTTGAACAACATCGTGTCGAGCATACGGTAAAAGCCGCGCGCGTCCCAGGCATCGCGCGCCATGCGATAGGTCGCGTCGTGCAGGTCGGTCCCTGCGAAATCGCGCCGCTCGGCCAGCATCGCCGCCATGCGGATCGCATCGGGCAGCGAATAGCCGGTGGTCGGGTGGAACAGCCCGGCGCGCATCCCGGCCTTGGGCGTCCTGGCCCCGCCACTGCGCCAATAGCCGTCGAAATCGCCGCCCATCGCGACCGGCAGCACGCCCGCCTCCTCGCGTACCACCTCGGCCCCCACCCAGTCGCGGCTGTCGGCATAGCGCTCGATCCGCTGGACGATGGCGCGGCGGTTCAACTCGGCGGAGGTGGAGTAATAGGTGTCCTCGACGAAGATGCGGTCCTCGGCAAAGGGCAGGGTGTAGACGAAGCGATAGCCGTCCAGCTGCTTGACGGTGGCGTCCATCACGACCGGCCGTTCGACCCCGTGCGGGCGGCTCAGCTTCAGCTCCTGCCCGACGAATTTCTGCCATCCGCAGGACAGCGAAGACAGGTCGCCCGCGCCGCGCGCATCGATCACGCCCGTCGCCTCCACCCGGTCACCATCGGCGAAGACGGCGGCGGTGGCCGACACCGCCAGCACCTTGCGCCCCAGGATCAGCGCGTGCGGCGGCAGCGCCCGGCGCACCTCGGCGTCGAGGCGGTGGCTCTCGATCGAATAATAGGTCTGGTCGATGGTGCGCGAATGCGCCGGAAAGGCGACGTCGTAACTGCGCCAGCCATGCGCGACGAGGCGCTCGACGATCCAGCGGTCGCGCTTGGCCACGTCGCTACCGAAAAAGGACCAGAGGTGGTTGCCGCCGATCGTCTCGCCCGCGTCGATCAGCCGGACGTCGAGCGAGGGGTGGCGGGCTTTGAGTGCAAGCGCGATCAGCCCGCCGGCCAGGCCTGCGCCAATGATCGCAACATCACAGGAGATTTTGGCAGCCATCGCGCTACCGCTACCGGAAAGCGGGGCCAAGGCAAAGGGTCGGTGCCATTACAGAAGGACGGCGGTGTCGGGCGCGTCGCCGGTCGCAAAGCCGCCGGTGACCTTCCACGCCGCCAGATCGATGATGGCGATCCGGTTATTCTCCAGCGCGGCATACAGGATCGAGCCCCCGGCGGGCAGGTTCAGCCCCGGCGCGGCGGCGGGCAGCGGCAGCCGCGCTTCCTCGGCCAGGGTGGCGGGGGAATGGCGGGTCAGGCTCTTGTCGGCGGTGTTCGACACGATCAACCGGCCGTCTGCCTGCACGACCACCCGCACCGCCTCGCCGCGCAGGGTGGTGCGGGCACGCGGGCGCAGCGTCACTGCATCGAGCGCGTGGAGCATGCCCGCCGGGCGGTCGATGACATAGAGCGTCCGCTCGTCCGGACTGAGCGCCAGACCCTCGGGTGCCTTGCCGATATGCTGTTTGACGGGCGCGAAGCTGGCATCGTCGGGGTCGACCATGATGACGGTGCCGCTCATCGTGTCGGCGACATAGGCGCGGCTGCCGTCGGCCTTCACCACGAAATAATGGCTGCGCGCGCCGCCGACCGGGATCATTCGGTCGGGGCTGTCGGCACTGGCGGGCGTGTCGAAGCGGGCGAGCAGGCTGTCGGTCTCGGACAGGGCATAAAGGCGCCCCTTCGCGTCCATCCGCATCCCGTGCCAGCGGCGGTGCGGCGACAGGTCGATGGTGCGCGCCAGCTTGCGTCCCTCCAGGTCGATCACCCAGAGTTGATGCCCGCCCTCGCCGCCGAACTGCCAGCCCTTCACGCCGTACCCGCCGACATAGGCGAAGCGGCCGCCCGCATCGGCGACCATCTCGTGCGGCTGCGTGCCCAGCGGCACCTGGCCCAGCCGCTCGCCATCGGGCACGCGGTAGGAGACGACGCCGCCCGTGCCCTTTTCGACGACCGCCAGCACGCCGCGCTGCGGAGCCGCCGCCTGCGCCCGCCGTGCCCAGGCGAGGGGAAGGGCGGAGGCGACGCCCAGCGCGGCCAGGCTCCACAGGCCCTGACGGCGATCGATCGGCGGCATGGGGCGGCTCCTGAACAAAGGGGGATGACAGCCAGACGTGGCGCGGGGCCGTATGTTCCGCCGTACGTCGGACCCGATGCGAAACTGATGCGTCTTTTCCGACAAAGCAGGCCCGCCACCGGTTGCGGTGAAACGGCCCATTGAATAGGTGAACCGCATGATCCGCCCCATCAACGAAAGCGTCGCCGTCGCTCCCCAGATCCGGCCCGAGGACGTCGCCGCGATCAAGGCGGCGGGCTATGCCGCCATCGTCAACAACCGTCCCGACGGCGAAGAGCCCGGCCAGCCGACCGGCGATTCGATTCGCGCCGCGGCCGAGGATCACGGACTGGCCTATACCGCCATCCCCGTGACGCCCGGCGGGTTCAGCCATGAGATGGTCGACCAGATGACCCAGGCGCTGGTTGAGGCCAAGGGCCCGGTGCTGGCCTATTGCCGGTCGGGCACGCGCAGCTGCAATCTGTGGGCGCTGGCGGCGGCCAAGGCCGGGCGCAACCCGACCCTGATCGTGATGCAGGCCGAAGGGGCGGGCTATGACCTGTCCGGCCTGCGCCCGACGCTGGACGCGCTGGCAGGCAACGCCGGATGATCCTGCCGCTCGTCGGCACGGTGACGACCGGGGCGCTGGCCGGGCTGGGCGTCGGCGTGACGCTGGGCGGGGCGGGAATCGCGTGGCTCTGCTCGCGCCGTCGCGATCGCCGGATCGGCTCGCCCGAGGATGTCGCGGCGGCGGCCGAGGCGGCGCTGACGGGCTTTACCGTCGCGGGAGCCGTGGTCGGTGCCGATGGCCAGGGCGCGCTGGTGGTGGCGACCGATGGCCGGGTCGCGGCGCTCAAGCTGCATGGCCGCCGGATCGCGGTGCGCGAGATTCCATGGACGCGGGTGCGTTCGAGCGCCGAAGGCATCGTCGCGGAGGTTGAGGGGCGTTTCGGGCCGGTGATGCTGGCCGGGGTGGACGTGCTCGACATCCGGCGTCTGGCCCCGCGTTGAGGGTGGGGGCTGGCCCCTCCACCACCCGGCTGCGCCGGGCGGTTCCCCGCCCCAAGCACAGCTTGGGGAGGATTGAAGATAAGTCCTCCCCATCTTTGATGGGGAGGGGGACCATCCGAAGGATGGTGGAGGGGCATTCCCCGACATGATCGACTGGACCTTTCTCGCGCTCGCCGCTGCCGGGGGCTTTGTCGGGGGCGCGATGAATGCGCTGGCGGGGGGCGGCAGTTTCTCGACCATGCCGACGCTGATCGCGCTGGGTCTGCCATCGACCATCGCCAACGCCACCTCCAATGTCGCGCTCCAGCCTGCCGCCATGGCGAGCGTCTGGGCCTATCGTCATGGGCTGGAACCCGTGATGGGGGTGTCGATGCGGCGGATGGCGGCGCTGACCTTCGTCTTTGCGCTGTTGGGCAGCATCCTGTTGTTCCTGACGCCACCACGCGCCTTCGACCTGATCGTGCCCTGGCTGCTGCTGACCGCGACGATCGCGATCGCGGGGGGACGGCATGCCTCGGAATGGCTGGCGCGGATCGCCCGGCCGGGGCCGCGCGCGCTGATGGGGGCGCAGGCGGTGCTGGGTGTGTATGGTGGTTATTTCGGTGGCGGCATCGGCATGATGGTGACCGCCGCCTGGGGGCTGCTCTCGGGGCGCAACCCGGCGCAGCTCGCCGCACCGCGCACGCTGATGCTGGCCACCGCCAATGCGGCGGCGACGCTGGTCTTCGTGGCGACGGGCATGGTCGCCTGGGCGCAGTGCCTGCCCATGCTGGCGGGTGGCATCGTCGGCGGATGGAGCGGCGCGCTGATCGGGCGCAGGCTGCCCGCCGGGCTCATCCGGGGCTGGACGCTCCTTCTGACGACGGTGACGACGGCGGTGTTCTTCTATCGGGGATATGCCTGACGCGCGATGGCGATCGGGGGCAGGGACTCCGCTTCCAGTTCCGCCGCCAGCGCCCGGATCCCGAATTCCTCGTCGCGCAGCCATGCTGCGATATCGGTGCGCAACTCGGCGCAGCCACGGCGATATCCGTCCCAGTCGGCGATGATCTCTTCGAGCGGCCAACTCGAAAGAAAGCCGGATATACGCTGGCGATAGGCAGGCATGGTCGCCTGTACCGCGAGCCAGGCGGCACCGCCGGTCGTGTGTGCCAATCGTTGTGCGGTCGGGTTCGCGTTGCGCATCAGCCAACTCGCCCGCTGACGGCTGGCGTTGGAAAGCAGCCAGCGGCTGCGGCTGAGCGCGACGGCATCGGGCTTGGGCGCGTTGCACAGGGCGCGGTGTTCGGTCATCACGCGAACCAGTTCGTCGCGCAATTCGAGCCATTCGGTCAGCATGGGGCGTGCCTTCGATATAGTTGCGATCGCATGCGACGGTTGCCCTCCATCAGCCCACCCCGGCGATGTCCGTGCGATCCCATAAATTATGAACAGGATAGGCCCCCCGGCCTTTCTTGATGGTCATCGTAACCCGGAATCGTTGCCCTCCGCGGTGACGATGGAAATTGTCATATTATCGGATCATCAATGCCTCCTAATGACGGCATTGTGGCATATTGATCTAAATCAAAGTTTAATGGGGGGATAGCGGGTCGCCGGGCCGAATACCGCCATTCCGGCCTGGCTGAGGATCACTCCGCGCCGTCGCAGGCGCCGATATGGCGGCCCTCGCTATCGACCTTTTGCGACATCGGATGGGCGCCGGTCATCTCCATCTGATCGGTGGTGAAGCGGGTCGCGGTGAAGCTGCCCTTCGCCTTGCTGTGCATGGTCATGTCGCCGGGCATCCTGCAGGTCAGTTCGCTTTCGACCTTGCCGCTCTCGAAGGTCGCGCTTTTGACGGCGCAGTCCGATTGCGCCTGCTTCAGCAATTCGGCGGGGCCCTTGGCGGCCTGTTCGGCGGTCAGGCAGATGCTGTTGGTCTGGGCGGGCGGCGTCGGGCTGACGCCCTTGGGCATGTTCGCCATCTTCAGGTCGCTGACCTGGGTCTTCACCTCCCATGTTGCCCGGCGGATATCGATGGCCGTTCCGCCTGTGCCACACCAACACATGGATGGGTTTCGGGTTGCGGTCAGAAGGCGGTCGCGGCCGCCGCCATCTGATCCGCCGATGGGGGAAACACGCCTCCCGGCTGCCATTCGACTTCGGTCAGCAACAGCCGCAGATGGCGTTCCTCCGCGAAGAGCCGCTTGTCGGCATCGCGGCGACAGGCGTCGGCCGCGTGGGCATAGGCGGCCGGCGCTTCCATCACCGCCTCCATCGGCCAGCGGGCAATGAAGGCCGACAGGGCCCGGCCATAGGCCGGAGTCTCGTTGCGCAGGGTCAGTAGCCCGGCGGCCGCTTTCAGCGCGGCATGGGCTTCGGCCAAGGGAAAGACCGTGTCCGTCAGAAAGGCGAGCCTTTTCCGGCTGACGAGCGCGATCTGCCACCGGACATGGCGGAGGGCCTGGTAATCGATCGGCGCGGCGGCGCACAGGTTGCGATGGGCATCCAGCCAGCGGGCCAGCGCGGCGTGATGCTCCCGAAGCTCGGTCAGCATGGTGGGCCTTCTGAAAACATCGACCCCCCTATCGTGCCCGAGGGTTACAAAGCCGTATACGATTACGGAAATCCTTTGCAGCCCCGTTCGGACGGTTGGATCAGGCGTCGGGGCGCCGCATTTCGAAGCGGGCCGCCTCCGTCACCTCGAAATAATCGACCGGTCCCCCGCCGCGCAGGATGGGGCGGGCGCGGGCGGTCTGGTAGATACCGTTCTCGATCAGGTCGGCGGCGATATGGATGCCCACCGCCTCGCCGATGACCAGCCACTGGTCCAGCTCGCGGCCCTCCTGGGTCTCCAGCCGGATCAGCTGGGTCAGGCGGCATTCGAACGATACCGGGCTCTCCGCCACGCGCGGGGCGTCGACCAACTGTCCGTCCTGCGCCGTCACGCCCGACAGCGCGAACTCGTCCACCTCCGCAGGCACGGTCGCCGCACTGGCGTTCATCGCCTGCGCCAGCGTCATGGTGGCGAGGTTCCAGGTGAAGACCTTGGTCTCGGCGATGTTGGCGACCGAGTCCTTCCACCCCTGCGACGAAAAGCCGATCAGCGGCGGACGGTAGTTGAAGACGTTGAAAAAGCTGTAGGGTGCCAGATTGTTGACGCCCTGCACCGATCGGCTGCCGATCCAGCCGATCGGGCGGGGCGCGACGATCGCGTTCAAGGGATCATGCGCCAGTCCATGACCGTTGACGGGTTCGTAGAAATGCCAGTTGTCGATCATGGATGGTCACCGAAAGGGAGTGTGGATGAAAGCCGGAACGCCGACCGAGCCGGAAAGAGCCCCGGAGTCGCTCCTGGAGCCACCGGGCGCCGTCATCCGTCGCCACGGTTGGGTGACGCGCATCTGGCACTGGGTCAATGCGGTCGCGGTGCTGATCCTGCTGGGATCTGGGCTGGGCATCTCCAACGCGCATCCCCGGCTCTATTGGGGGCGTTACGGCGCGAATTTCGATCACGCCTGGGCCAGCCTGCCGCACTTTCCGGCCTGGCTGACCATTCCGGCACCCTACAACCTGGCAATCTCGCGGCGCTGGCATCTGTTCTTCGCGCTGGTGCTGGGGTTCGGGCTGCTCGCCTATATGATCGGCGGCCTGGTCACGCGGCATTTCCAGCGCGACCTGCGTATCCGGGGTTGGGAGCTTCGGCCGCGTGCAATCTGGGCGGATTTTCGGCGGCATCTGGCCCTTCGCTTTCACGACGAGCGTGATCCGCGGGCCTATAACCTGTTCCAGAAGCTGAGTTATGCGGGGGTGCTGTTCGTCGCCCTGCCGCTCGCCATCCTGACCGGCATCGCGCTGTCGCCGGGCATGAATGCGGCCTGGCCCTGGGTGCTGGATCTGCTGGGTGGGCGGCAATCGGCGCGGTCGATCCACTTCATCACGGCGACGCTGCTGGCGCTGTTCACCATCGTACATCTGGCGCTGGTCATCCTGGCCGGGCCGTTCAACGAGATGCGGTCTATGATCACCGGCCGCTGGAGGGTTCCCGAATGACCGCCGGATTGATTGGGCGTCGTACCATCCTGACCGGCGGCGCCGGACTGCTTCTGGCGGGCTGCGACCAGGTGATCCAGCAGCCGACCGCGCGGAAAATCCTGTTCGCGGGCGAGGATATGCAGAAGGGGCTGCAACGCGCGCTGATGGACCGGGGCGCGCTGGCCCCCGAATATCGCCGCGACCAGATGTCGCCCGTCTTCCGCACCAACGGCACGCGCAACCCGGGCACGCCCGAATATGCCGCACTCGCCGCCAACCGGTTCGAGAACTGGCGGCTGACCGTCGGCGGGCTGGTGGCCAAGCCGCTGTCGCTGTCGCTGCGCCAGATCGGCGAGTTCCCCGCGCGGCGTCAGATCACCCGCCACGACTGTGTCGAGGGATGGAGCGCGATCGGCGAGTGGATGGGGCCGATGCTGGGCACGATCCTGAAGGCCGCCGATATCAGCACGCGGGCGCGCTATGTCGTCTTCACCTGTGCCGACCTGTACGGCGGACAGCCCTATTACGAATCGCTCGACCTGATCGACGCCTTCCATCCCCAGACGATCCTGGCCTGGGGCATGAACGGGCGGATGCTCGACATCGGCCATGGCGCGCCCTTGCGGCTGCGCGTCGAGCGGCAGCTGGGATATAAGCACGCCAAGTATCTGATGCGGATCGATGCAGTAGAAAGCTTGGATAACATAGGTTTGGGCAAGGGCGGATACTGGGAAGATCACGTCGATTATGACTGGTATGCGGGAATTTAAGGCACTAGGCGGTGCCATATGGCGCTGATCGATCTCTTTCTGTCGCGCGCGGTCCGCAAGGGCCGCCTGACCCTCACCCATCATGATGGAAAGGTCCGCGAGTTCGGCTCGCCCGAACCCGGTTATCCCGATGTCGCGATCCGCTTCACCGACTCGTCGGTCGCGGGGCAGATCGTCCGCAACCCTGCACTGGCGGCGGGAGAGTCCTTCATGGACGGCCGCCTGGTCGTCGAGAAGGGCGATGTCCGCGACTTGGTCGAACTGCTGACGGCCAATGACAAATGGGAAGCGGGCCGCGCGAACCTGAACCCGTCGCGGCTGGTCCGGGCGGCCGGCGCGATCAAGCACCGCATCGACCGGATCAACATGGAGCGCCGGTCGAAGAAGAACGTCGCCCATCACTACGACCTGTCGGGCACGCTGTACGAACTCTTCCTCGACACCGACAAGCAATATAGCTGCGCGTACTTCACCGATCCGAAGAACGATCTGGAGCGGGCGCAACGCGACAAGAAGGCGCATATCGCCGCCAAGCTGGCGATCGAGCCGGGGATGAAGGTCCTCGACATCGGTTGCGGCTGGGGTGGCATGGCGCTCTACCTGCACCAGAAATGCGGCGCCGAAGTGCTGGGCGTCACCCTGTCCGAGGAACAGTTGAAGGTCGCGCGCGCGCGTGCCGAGGCGCTGGGCGTATCGGACAAGGTGAAGTTCGAGCTGATCGACTATCGCCGGGTGGAAGGGCAGTTCGACCGCATCGTCTCGGTCGGCATGTTCGAGCATGTCGGCCCGCCGCAATACCGGACCTTCTTCCGCAAGTGCCGCGACCTGCTGACCGAGGACGGCGTGATGCTGCTCCACACGATCGGGCGGCTGAACGGGCCGGGCGTCACCGACGACTGGACGACCAAGTACATCTTCCCCGGCGGCTACAATCCCGCCCTGTCGGAGATCGTCCGCGCGCAGGAGGGGCTGCGCATGTTCCTGACCGATGTCGAGGTGCTGCGCTGCCATTATGGCTGGACGCTCGACATCTGGTACGACCGGACCGTGGCGGCGAAGGACCGCATCGTCGAGCTGTATGACGAGCGCTTCTATCGGATGTGGCTCTTCTATCTGGCGGGTGCGGGCGCGGCGTTCCGCAATGGCGGCCTGTGCAACTTTCAGGTGCAGTTGACGCGTGGGCGGCTCTCGGTGCCGGTCACGCGGGATTACATGTTCGAGGGCGAACGCGCGCTGCGGGATTAAAATCCTCCCCGGCACGGGGAGGGGGACCGCCGCGAAGCGGTGGTGGAGGGGGCGTTCTGCAAGGGATGTCCTATGAGGAAGCCCCCCTCCGTCAGGCCTGCGGCCTGCCACCTCCCCGTGCCGGGGAGGAGCGATTCAACCCAAAGCTGCGAACTTCTCCTCCGCCTCGCGGTCGAGCTGCGCGCGGCTCTTCTTCTCGGCGGCGGTCTTCAACTGGCCGCAGGCCGCGTCGATGTCGCGCCCGCGCGGGGTGCGCACCGGCGCCGAGATGCCACCCTCGAACACGATGTCGGAGAAGCGCCGAATCCGCTCCGGCGTCGAGCATTCGTAATCGGCGCCGGGCCAGGGGTTGAACGGGATCAGGTTCACCTTGGCGGGCAGGTCGTAATGGCGCAGCAGCCGGACCAGCTCGTGCGCATCGGCGTCCGAGTCGTTCTTGTCCTTCAGCATCACATATTCGAAGGTGATGCGTCGGGCATTGTTGGCACCCGGATAGTCGGCGCAGGCCTGCAACAGCTCTTCGATGCCGTATTTCTTGTTCAGCGGCACCAGTTCGTCGCGCACGTCCTTGGTCACGGCGTGGAGCGACACGGCCAGGTTCACGCCGATCTCCGCCCCCGCGCGGGCCATCATCGGTACCACGCCGCTGGTCGACAGGGTGATGCGACGCTTCGACAGCGCGAGGCCGTCACCGTCCATCACCAGCTTCAGCGCATCGCGCACCGCATCGAAATTATAGAGCGGCTCGCCCATGCCCATCATGACGATGTTGGTCAGCATCCGCCCCTCGGGCTGGCTGGGCCATTCGCCGAGTGAGTCGCGCGCGAGCATGACCTGCCCGACGATCTCGCCCGCCGTCAGGTTGCGGACGAGGCGCATCGTGCCGGTGTGGCAGAAACGGCAGTTCAACGTGCAGCCGACCTGGCTCGAGACGCACAAAGTCCCCCGATCGGCGTCGGGGATGAACACCATCTCGTAATCCTGCCCGTCGGCCGAGCGGAGCAGCCATTTGCGTGTGCCGTCGTTCGACACCTGCGCCTCGACCACCTCGGGACGGCCGATGACGAAGCGTTCCTCCAGCCAGGGATGCTGCGCCTTGGCGATGTCGGTCATGTCGGCGAAACGGGTCGCGCCACGATTGTAGAGCCAGTGCCAGATCTGCTTGGAGCGCAGCTTGGCCTGCTTCAGCTCCATGCCGCCCGACAGCAAAGCCTCGCGCAGCTGGTCCTTGGTCAGGCCGATCAGGTCGACGCGACCATCCGGACGCGGTTGCACGCCGCGCGGCACGGGCACGGGATCGATGTGCCCCGGAATGGGCATGAGGGCGGCCGAAACTGTCTGCATGCGCTGCCCATAGCGCAAAATTGCGGAGATTTCTATCCTCCCCTGCAAGGGGAGGTGGCAGGCCGCAGGCCTGACGGAGGGGTGTCCCGCTATCGAGAGGGGGGATACCCCTCCGACGCGCTACGCGCGCCACCTCTCCTTGCAGGGGAGGAAAACTTTTACCCCACACACGCCAAGGTCGCGGCATCGATCGCCGCTGCCGCGCCCGCCAGCGCATAGGTATCGGCGAAGGGCCGGTGGCGCGGGTCGACGGCGGAGACGCTCATGCTGCGGCCGGAGCGTATCGCCATGACCAGCGCATGGTCGGTGGCCGCGTCGGGTGCCCAGACGTCCTGGGTCGTGCCGACCAGCGGAAAGCGGCGCTCGCCGATCGCCAGCGTGACGGCGGCGGCGCGGTCGCGGGGGCTGCTGAGATGCGCGTGGAAGGATTCGCGCAGGCGCTTGGCGGGCCAGGTGCCGACGCTGGCAAAGCCGCCGACCCGCCCGTTCGCCAGCACCGGTCTGGCGATGGCGTAGCACCGGTCGGGATCGCGAAACGCGCCCCAGCCCTTGTAGATGCCGATCGTCTCGCGCGCGACAACCGGCGCGGCGACCAGTGCCAGGCACAGCGCCAGCCGCTTCATGGGCAAGCCCGGTGGATCACCGTTTCGGCGGCGCCCTCGATCATCACGATCGACCCCTGCGGCAGGCGTTCCGCCACCGGCACGCCGCAATGCGAATCGTCGGGCAAGCCTAGCATCAGCCCGCGCAGCACCCGGCTCGACAGGCCGTGCATCAGGATCAGCCGGTCGCCGTCATGCTCGGCCGTATCCGCCAGCCACGCCGACAGCCGTGCCGCCATCGCCGCATAACGTTCGCCATCCGGCGCGCCGACCGCCATGCCGTGCGGATGGACGATTGAGCCGTGGATCGCACTCAGCGCCGCGAAATCCTGCCCGCCCCAGCTGCCGAAACCGAGTTCGATGAGCCGCCCATCATGCCGTGTTTCATGCCAGTCGAGCGCCAGATGCTCGGCGATCACCGCCAGCGTCTGCAGCGCGCGGCCCGTGGGCGAGGACCAGAGGGTCAGGGCAGGGGATTCGCCCAGCCGTTCGCGTAACGCTTCGCCGATCGCCTCGGCCTGCGCGAATCCCTTGCGGGTCAGCGGGGTGTGCAGATCGACCCGGTCGCCCTGGATACGTCCGATCCGGTTGAACACCGTCTCGCCATGTCGGGCTATATAGTCGCGGCCTTTCCGGGCGGGCGGTGCGTGCAGGGGCGTCATGACCCGCCATCCCTGTCCCGGCTGTTGCCTCCATGCAACGCTTTTTCCTGTTTAGCTGAGGTTCATGCAACGCCTGGGCTTTCGCGTCATTAGTGCCGCAACCGCCGAATGTAACGGCGGCCGGTACAGTAATGGAGTATAGTGTATGCGTAAGCTCATGCTCGCCGCCCTGGCGACCTCGGCAGCCATCGCCGCCGCGGCCCCCGCCGCCGCCCAGACCGCACAGCCCTTCACGGGTTTCCGCGTCGAGGGCCTGATCGGCTATGACAGCCTCAACGATCGTCAGGGTCAGGACAAGAGTTCGAGCGACGGCCTGCTCTATGGCGCCGCGATCGGTTACGACCTTCCGGCAGGCCCCGTGATCCTGGGTGCCGAGGGCGAGATTTCGGGCAGCAGCTCGGACACGCGCAGCAGCGGCATCCGCGTGCCCGGTGACGAGTTCCGCCTGGGCGCGGGCCGTGACCTCTATGCCGGTGCACGCGTCGGCTATGTCATCTCGCCGGTCGCGATGGGCTATCTGAAGGCCGGTTACACCAACGCCAAGTTCGATGCGCGCTACACCACGGCGGGCGTCACCACCGTCAATTCGCAGGAAGTCGGCGGCTATCGCCTGGGCGCCGGTCTGGAATATGCGATCAGCCCCAACACCTTCGTAAAGGGCGAATATCGCTATTCGCATTATGACGAACTGGACGGCGTCGGCATCAATCCGAACCGCCACCAGCTGATGGCAGGTCTGGGCCTGCGCTTCTAAGCTGGGATTCTTTTCCACATTAACGGTGGTTTTACTCCCAGTGTAAGAGGGGTCGGAGCCTTGCTTCGGCCCCTTCTTGGCGGGTAGGAACCAAGGCCATTTATCATTCGGACTCGGGGACCATGCGGTCGTTCCGGCGGGGGATCAGGAAATGAAGGCGACGATCGAACGCGCAACGCTGCTCAAGGGGTTGAGCCATGTCCAGTCGGTGGTGGAGCGGCGGAACACGATTCCGATTCTCTCCAACGTGCTGCTGGAGGCGACGGCCGAGGGCCAGCTGCGCATGATGGCGACCGACCTGGACCTGCAGATCAACGACAGCGTCGCCGCCGCCGTCGACCAGCCGGGTTCGACCACCGTGTCGGCTCACACGCTGTTCGACATCGCCCGCAAGCTGCCCGAGGGCGCGCAGGTCCAGCTGACCGCCGCCGAAGGCCGCATGACCATCGTGGCGGGCCGCGCCCGCTTCTCGCTCGGCACGCTGCCGCGCGACGACTTCCCCGTCATCGCCGAGGGTGAGCTGCCGACCCAGTTCGAGCTGCCGGTCGAACTGCTCAAGCAGATCATCGACAAGACGCGCTTCGCCATCTCGACCGAAGAGACGCGCTATTATCTGAACGGCATCTTCCTGCACGTCGCCGAGGACAACGGTGCCCCCGTGCTGAAGGCCGCCGCCACCGACGGGCACCGTCTGGCGCGCGTCACCATCGAGCGCCCGAACGGCGCCGAGGGCATGCCCGACGTGATCGTGCCGCGTAAGTGCGTGGGCGAGCTGCGCAAGCTGCTCGACGAAGTGGACGGCTCGGTCGGCGTGTCGCTGTCGGGCACCAAGATCCGCTTCGACCTGGGCCAGGCGATCCTGACCTCGAAGCTGATCGACGGCACCTTCCCCGATTACAGCCGCGTCATCCCGACCGCGAACGACAAGATCCTGAAGCTGGACCCCAAGGCGTTCATGCAGGGCGTCGACCGCGTGTCGACCATCGCGACCGAAAAGACCCGCGCGGTGAAGATGGCGCTGGACCGCGACCGGATCACCCTGTCGGTGACCAGTCCCGAGAACGGCACCGCTTCGGAAGAGGTGCCGGGCGAGTACACCTCGCTGGGCTTCGAGATCGGCTTCAACAGCCGCTATCTGCTCGACATCCTGGCGCAGATCGACAGCGACCTGGTCGAGGTCCACCTGGCCGATGCCGCCGCACCGACCCTGATCCGCGAGAATGACAAGGCACCGGCGCTGTACGTGCTGATGCCGATGCGGGTGTAAAACTCAAATCCTCCCTGCTTGCGGGGAGGGGGACCACCCGCAGGGTGGTGGAGGGGGATCGCCGCACGGCGCGTCCTTTGTGGATGCCCCCCTCCGTCAGGCCTTCGGCCTGCCACCTCCCCATGCTGGGGAGGATCGTTTAAGGCGGACATGATGCTCACCCGCCTGGTCCTCACCGATTTCCGCAATCATGCCGACCTTGCGCTGTCACCGGCGGCGGGGTTCGTCGTGCTGACCGGCGAAAACGGCGCGGGGAAAACCAACGTGCTGGAGGCGGTGTCGCTGCTCGCGCCCGGCCGGGGGCTGCGCCGCGCCGCGTTGTCGGCGATGGCGCGGCAGGGGGGCAAGGGCGGATTCGGCGTCGCGGCGACGCTCGATGGCGATGTCGAGATCGCAACCGGCGCGCTGGCCTCCGCGCCCGAAAGGCGGGTCGTCAGGGTGCAGGGGGCGGCCACAAGCGCCAATGCGCTGGCCGACTGGCTGTCCGTCCTGTGGCTGACCCCTACGATGGACCGGCTGTTCGTCGAGCCCGCGTCCGAGCGGCGGCGGTTCCTCGACCGGCTGGTGCTGGCGCTGGCCCCGGCGCACGGGATGCACGCGACGCGCTATGACGCCGCGATGCGTGAGCGCAACCGGCTGCTGGCAAGCGACGGTCCGGTCGATCCCGACTGGCTGAGCGCGCTGGAGGCACGGATGGTCGAGCATGGCGCGGCGCTCGATGCCGCGCGGGTGGCGGCGGTGGCGGCGCTCGACCAAAGACTGGAGGAGGCGCCCGACAGCGTGTTCGCTCGGGCCGCGTTGGCGCTGGAGGGGGAGGCGGTCGACCCGGCGGCATTCGCCCATGCGCTGGCCATGGGGCGCCGGCGCGATGCGGCGGCGGGGCGGACGCTGGTCGGGCCTCACCGGGCCGACCTTTCCGTGACGCATGTGGCCAAGGGGCAGGCGGCGGCGCTGTGCTCCACGGGCGAGCAGAAGGCGCTGCTGCTGGGCATCGTCTTCGCCCATGCCGATCTGGTGACCGAGCAACGCGGGCTGCCCCCGGTGTTGCTGCTGGACGAGGTGGCAGCGCATCTCGATCCCTCGCGCCGTGCCGCGCTGTTCGAGCGGCTGGCCGGGCGGGGGCAGGTGTGGATGACCGGGACCGAGCCCGGGCTGTTCACCGATGTGCCCGGGGAGGCGACGCGGGTGGAGTTTTGAGGGGGCGGGGCTCGGTGAGACACCGGACCCTCCCCCATCCCAGTTTCAGGTAAACGATGCCCAGCATCGTTTAAGTCATGCCGGGGGCATGACTGACCTGAAAGTCGCCTGCGGGAGGGGCGTGCCTCGGCGATATGGTAGGACGCCGTTTCTCAGTATGCTGAACGTCGCCCGGTAACGCACCCCTCCCGCAGGCGGGAGGGGATGGGGGAGGGCTCGGGGTCTCATAGAGACCATCACCCGCGACAGACCCGCATCGCCACCCCGTCCAGTGCCCGGTCATAGCTCGCCGTCTCGCCCGCGCTCAAAAATCCCTGTTTCGCCACGAAACGGGTCGCATCGTGCCGCACCCGCGCAACCGCATTCCACAAGGATTGGGCCTCATTCTGCGACAGGCGACGGGCCTTTCGTGCGGTGCCGATATCCGCCTGAAGGATATTGGCGCGCATCGCGATATGCGCCTGGCGCGGATCGCGGATCGTGCCGCCGACCGGCCCCTTGAGAGCGCGCTGCTGCGTCAGGTCGCAACTGGGATAGTCCTGCCGCAACGACTGCGCCGAAAGCGGGGCGGCGGCGAGCGTCGCCAGCAGGATGGGGAGGAGTAAGGCCTTGCCGGTCATCGCCGTCTCCGATGCCAAGAAGCGGGATCGGGATACGCGCAAAGGCGGCGTCGGGCTCCCGATCGGGGCATGAAATCGGCGTCACGAACGACGTGTTACCGCCGGGTTTTGCCGCCCGGCGCAAGGGTGGGCGAAAGGGCCGCCGCCCCTCCCATTTCGCTTTCCCTGAGGGCCTGTAATTCCTATATACTCGCTATGGCAGATACCCCCCAGACGAACGAATATGGCGCCTCCTCGATCAAGGTGCTGAAGGGCCTCGACGCGGTGCGCAAGCGGCCGGGCATGTATATCGGCGACACCGACGATGGCTCGGGCCTCCACCACATGGTGTTCGAGGTTTCGGACAACGCGATCGACGAAGCGCTGGCGGGGCATTGCGACCGCATCGACATCCAGCTGAACGCCGACGGCTCGGTCAGCGTGACCGATAACGGCCGTGGCATCCCGACCGGCATCCACCCCGAAGAGGGCGTGTCGGCGGCCGAGGTCATCATGACCCAGTTGCACGCGGGCGGCAAGTTCGAGAACACGTCGGACGACAACGCCTACAAGGTGTCGGGCGGTCTGCACGGCGTCGGCGTGTCGGTGGTGAACGCGCTGTCCGAGTTCCTGGACCTGACCATCTGGCGCGACGGCGAGGAGCATTACATGCGCTTCGCCCATGGCGATGCGGTCGCGCCGCTCAAGGTCGTCGGCAAGGCCGAGCCGGGGCAGAAGGGCACCCGCGTCACTTTCCTGCCGTCGCCCGCGACGTTCAAGATCACCGAGTTCGACTTCGCCAAGCTCGAACATCGCTATCGCGAGCTGGCCTTCCTCAACTCGGGCGTGCGCCTGTTCCTGACCGATGCGCGGCACGAAGAGCCCAAGACGGTGGAATTATATTATGAGGGCGGGATCGCCGCGTTCGTGAAGTGGCTGGACCGCTCCAAGTCGCCGCTCTTCCCCGAGCCCATCGCCATCCATGGCCAGCGCGATGCGATCGGCATGGACGTGGCGCTGGAGTGGAATGATTCTTACTATGAGAACGTCCTGGCGTTCACCAACAACATCCCGCAGCGTGACGGCGGCACCCATATCGCGGCGTTCCGCGCGGCGTTGACCCGTACGCTCAACAATTATGCCGACAAGTCGGGCCTCCTGAAGAAGGAGAAGGTCACGCTGACCGGCGACGACATGCGCGAAGGCCTGACCGCGATCGTCTCGGTCAAGCTGCCCGATCCGAAGTTCAGCAGCCAGACCAAGGACAAGCTGGTTTCCTCCGAAGTGCGCCAGCCGCTGGAATCGCTGATCGCCGACAAGCTGGCCGACTGGCTGGAGGAAAACCCGCAGAACGCCCGTGCGATCATTGCCAAGGTGATCGACGCGGCGGCGGCGCGTGAGGCGGCCAAGCGCGCCCGCGAGCTGACCCGGCGCAAGGGCGTGATGGACATCGCCTCGCTGCCCGGCAAGCTGGCCGATTGCCAGGAGCGCGATCCCGCCAAGTCCGAACTCTTCCTGGTCGAGGGTGACTCGGCCGGTGGTTCGGCCAAGCAGGGGCGCAACCGCCATTTCCAGGCGATCCTCCCCTTGCGCGGCAAGATCCTGAACACCGAGCGCGCGCGGTTCGACCGCATGATCTCGTCCAAGGAAATCGGCACGCTGATCCAGGCGATGGGCACCGGCATCGGCCGCGACGATTTCAACGCCGACAAGCTGCGCTACCACAAGATCGTCATCATGACCGACGCAGACGTCGACGGCGCGCATATCCGCACGCTGCTGCTGACCTTCTTCTATCGCCAGATGCCCGAACTGATCGAGCGCGGGCACCTCTACATCGCCCAGCCGCCGCTCTACAAAGCGACCAAGGGGCGGTCGGAGGTTTACCTCAAGGACGACACCGCGCTCGACGAATATTTGGTCGAGGCGGGTGTCTCCACGATGGTGCTGGAGGGTGCGGGCGGCGCGCGGTCGGGCAACGACCTGAAGACGCTGGTCGATCATGCGCGGCGGATGCGGACCCTGATGCGGTACGTGCCGCGCCGCTACGATGCCTCGATCATCGAGGTGCTGGCGCTAGCCGGCGCGCTCGACCCCGTGCTGACCCGCGAGCAGCGCATGGCGACGGTGGTCGAAACCACGCGGCGGCTGGAGTCGGGCGATCACGAGGCGCGCTGGTCGGCGCGTCTTACGGAAGATGGCGGTGTGCATTTCGAGCGGCTGTGGCGCGGCGTGACCGACCACCATATCGTTGAGGCCAGCTTCATCGCCTCGGCCGAAGCGCGCAAGCTGCATACGCTGGCCGCCGAACAGGCGGAGAGCTTCGCCCATGCCGCCAAGCTGGTGCCGCTGCGCCATGCCGCGACCGAGCCGTCGGCCGATGTCGTGCCGACCGATGAGGACGGCAACGCCACGACGCTGGCACGCGGCGAAACCCGCGTCGCACGGCCGAGCCAGCTGCTGGAGGCGATCCTGACCTCGGGCCGCAAGGGGCTGGCGATCCAGCGCTATAAGGGTCTGGGCGAGATGAATGCCGAACAGCTGTGGGAAACCACGCTCGACCCGGCGGTCCGCTCGATGCTGCGCGTGACCTCCGACGATGTCGCGGCGGCGGACGAGGTGTTCAGCCGGTTGATGGGCGAAGTGGTCGAGCCGCGTCGCGAGTTCATTCAGGACAATGCGCTGAACGTGGCGAATCTGGACGTGTAAGCCAAATTATTCCGCCCTCCGTTCGGGCTGAGCGAAGTCGAAGCCTAAGGGAATCGGGTGGCCTTCGACTGCGCTCAGGCTGAACGGAGCGGGGGGAATGACCCGTCAATCAGGAGAGAGCAGGCATGAAGGCGATCGCACTGGGACTGATGCTGGCGGCGGGCACCGTCGCGGTGGCGCAGCAAAAGCCTGCCGCTCCGGCCAAGGTCCCGGCTTATATCACCGCTGCGCTGGTCGACCCCGCGCGCGCCGATCAGGCGGGGGACGACGAACGGCGCCAGGCCGCTGCCGTCCTCGCCTTTTCGGGTTTGAAGCCCGGCGACACGGTGATCGATTACCTGCCGGGCAAGGGCTATTGGACGCGTATCTTCTCGGGCGTCGTCGGGCCGAAGGGCCATGTCTATGCCTATTGGCCCGCCGCCGGGCAGAAATATGCGGAGAAGTCGCTGGGCATGATCCAGGGCTGGAACCTGCCCAATGCGACCGCGCAGGTGCAGGCGGTCAACCTGCCCGCCGCCGACAAGCCGGTCGACCTGTTCTGGACCGTCCAGAATTACCATGACGTCGCCAACAAGGATGCGGCCGAACCGGCGCTGCGCGCCTTCGATCAGGCGGTGTTCAAGCTGCTGAAGTCCGGCGGCACCTATGTCATCATCGACCATGCCGATACGGTGGGCAAGGGGCTGGCCAACACCAACACGACGCACCGGATCGATCCCGAGGCGGTGAAGCGGCAGGTCCAGTCGGTCGGCTTCCGCTTCGCCGGCGAGAGCAAGGTGCTGCGCAATCCGGCGGACGATCATTCGAAGAATGTGTTCGATCCCGCCATTCGCGGGCGGACGGACCAGTTCGTCTACAAGTTCCGCAAGCCTTGAGGTCGAAGACTTAAGCCCCTCCCGCAGGCGGGAGGGGTTTGGGGAGAGCGGGTGCCTCGTAAAGTCGGTTGCTTGTGGCGTTCCCTCCCCCCATCCCCTCTCGTAAACGGGGGGGGGCGTGATGCGCGGAGAGGGCAGGACTTGGCCTTCGACTTCGCTCAGGCTGAACGGAGCGAGGGAGCAGCTCTTCCACGATAACCGTTCAGCCTGAGCGAAGTCGAAGGCCACGGACCGGACGAAACCGCAAGACCTAGACCGGCACCCGCAACACCGCCCGGACCCCTCTATGCGCCGGGTCATATTCCACTGCCGTCTGCAGGCTTTGCGCCATCACCCGGATCAGCTTCGCGCCCAGTCCCGTGCCTTGCGGCTTCTGGTCCGCCGCCATGCCGCAGCCGTCATCCTCGACGGTCAGCACGCAATGGCCATCGGCCTCATTCACGAAAATCCGCACCTCGCCTCCGCCATCGGGATAGGCATATTTGCAGGCATTGGTGACGAGTTCGGTGATGATCACCCCGATCGACACCGCGCGGTCGGTCTTCACCCGGATCGGCTCGGCCGAGAGGGTCAGGGTGCGGGGCAGGGCATCGCTCGACCAGCTTTCCCCCAATTCCTCGATCAGCGACCCCAAATAGTCGCGCAGGTCGACCTGTTCCACGTCATTGGCGGTATAGAGCCGCCGGTGCACCTGCGCGATCGCGCGGATGCGACGCTGGGTGTCCTCCAGCATGTCGCGGGCGCGGGGGTCGGTCAGCACGCCCTTCTGCAACCCGATCATCGCCGAGACGAGTTGCAGCGAGTTGGCGACGCGGTGGTTCACCTCGCTCAGCATCGCCTCCAGCCGGGCATTGGTGGCGCGCAACTCGGCTTCGGCCGCCGCCTTGGCCCGCTCCAGCCGGGCGCGGTCGAGCACCTGTGCAAAGCTGGCGGAGAGCAGGTCGAAGAAGTCCTCACCGACCGTCTTCACCACATAATCCGCCGCCCCGGCCTTCAGCGCGGCGACGGCGATGCGCCCCTCGTCCGATCCGGTGACATAGACCACGGGGGGAGGGTCGGGCAGCGCGGTGATCGCGGCGAGCGTCTCCAGGCCGTCCATCCCCGGCATATAATGATCGACCGCGACCAGATCGAAGCCGCCCTCCGCCGTCCCCGCACCAGCCATCGCGACGCCCTCCGCCCCCGATGCGGCGGACGCCACGTCATAGCCATGCCGCCCCAGCGCGCGCGACACCAGCCGCCGCAGCGCGTCGTCATCGTCGATATAGAGGATGCGGGGGGCCGCGCCGGTCGTCATGACGGGGCGTTCAGCCCTCGACCTCGGGCACCTGGATCACCGACAGGAACAGGCCCAGCTGGCGAATGGCCTGGGCAAAATTCTCATAGTTCACCGGCTTGGTGATATAGACGTTGCAGCCCAGATCGTAGCAGCGCTGGATCTCGACCTTGTCGTCGGTGGTGGTCAGCACGACGACCGGCGCGCGGCGCAGCGGGCTGTTCTCGTCCTTGATCCTGGCGAGAATGTCGGTGCCGCTCATGTCGGGCAGGTTCAGGTCGAGCAGGACGAGCGCCGGGCCGCTCTTGGCCGGGCCGTCGGGCGCATGGAACAGATATTCCAGCGCGGTGGTGCCGTCGGTGAAGTGACGAATGTCGTTCAGGATACCGGCGCGCCGGATATTCTTCTCGATCAGGCGGGCATGGCCCTCATCGTCCTCGATCATGACGATGCCCACGGAGCGATGGTCGTTCATTCAGGCACTTTCCTGGAGGGGAGGGGCGATGGAAAGGGCGGGGGGTAGCGACAGGAAGAAGGTCGCGCCTTGACCCAGTTGAGATTCGACGGAAATCGTACCGCCCAGGCGATAGGCGAGCGCGCGGACATGGGCCAGGCCGATACCCTCGCCCGGCTGGTCCTGCTGGCCCGAACGGCGGAACAGATCGAAGATGCGCTGATGGTCGCGCGGGTCGATGCCCCGGCCATTGTCGCGCACCGCCACGATCACCCGACCCGGCGTCTCCTGCGCGGAGACATGCACCTCGGCGGGGCGCGACGGGTGGCGGTATTTGGTCGCATTCTCGATCAGGTTGGACAGAATCTGTTCCAGCGCGATGCGGTCGCTGACGACGACCGGCATCGGTCGTTCGATCGTCACGGTGACGCCGCGATCGTCGATGACGTGGCGGATCGCATCGGTGATCTGTTCGACCAATTGGTCCAGCGCGATCATCTCGGGCGCGAGCACGCGGCGGCCTTCGCGACTGAGTTTCAGGATGGCGTTGATCAGCCGGTCCATCTTGGCGGTCGAGGTGCGGATGAAGCCGATCGCCTCGGGCAGGTCTTCGCGCGCCGCCAGTCGGGCTTCCTCGGTCACGATCTGCGGTGCCTCCGACTCGGCGCGGTCGATCAGCTCCGCCAGTGGTTGGGTCGCGGCCGACAGCTCGGCGGTGAAGCCCATGACGTTGACCAGCGGCGAGCGCAGATCGTGGCTGACGATATAGGCGAAGCGTTGAATCTCCTCGTTCGCCAGGGCGAGGTCGGCGGTCCGCTCCTTGACCTGATCCTCCAGCGTGGCGTTGAGCACCGCCAGCGCGCTGCGCGAACGGTGGAGGTCGCGGGTGTAGCGGCGGATCGTCAGGAAGGAGACGGCGACGACCGCCAGGAACAGCAACGCGGCGATCGCCATGACGGTGGAGAAGGTCTGGCGGCTGGCGACCTGCTCGGCATCGCGAAGGGCCAGCAGGCGGCGTTCCTCGCGCGCCATCGCATCGAACACGTGGCGCAGCTTCTGCATCCGCAGCAAACCGCTGTCGGCACGGAACTGGCGCAGGGCATCGGCGCCGCGCCCCTGCTGGACCAGGGCGTTGGTCTGGCGCTGCGCGGCGTCGAGATCGGCGAGGCGCTGCTCCACCATCGCCATCGGCGCGCGCTGGCGCGGATTGTCGGCGGTCAGGCGGCGGAGTTCGTCGACCTGCGGGGCCAGCTCGGCATGGGCGCGCTCGAAACTGTTCAGAAAGGCCGGGGTGCCCGCCAGCATGTAACCGCGCCGGGCGGTCTCCTGCTGCTCGGCCAGACGGCGCACTTCGATTAGGACGCCTTCGACGCGGTAGGTGTGGATGACCCAGTCGCTGTGCCGGTTCGTCTGGCGCACGACATAACCGGCCGCGCCCGCCGCGACGAGCAGCGCCAGAAAGCCGATCGCCATGGCGGCGACCAGAATGCGGCCGATGGGATTTTCGGCCGGTGCGAGCGTGGGAGACCCCTGCATGGCGCCATGCCTTATCGAAGGAAAAGCAGCGACGCCAGAGCCGTTACGTCAGCATTACGGTATCAATTAAACATGGCATTACAGCAGCAGTTCCTGGGGGCTGGGCCGCCCGACATGGCCGCCGCCACGCCGCCGCGCCATCTCGGTCTCGGCGGTGAATCGGACATCCGGATCGCGGTCGCTGAGGAAGCCGATCAGCGAGTCCTCGTCGATCTCGCGCCAGTCCTTGCCGCGATCGGGGCCGTAGCGGACACGCGGCAACAGCCCCGGACTGCGCGACCATTCCAGCAGCTGCGCCAGGCTCGCCTCGTTCAGCTGGTCGCGCAGGTGATGCGCGGTGACATAGGCGTCCGGGAAGGCGCGGTGGATGGGCAGGCCGCGCTCATGGATCAGTCCGTGCGGCTTGCGCCAGTAACGCAACACCTGGTTGGAGAAGCTGGGGCTGTCGGGCCACAGGCGCAGCGCGCATTTCCAGGTGCAGATCCAGTCGGCCGACTGGGTCATGGCCGGGGTGCAATATTGCTGCTCGAAATCGGCGCGATGCGCCGCGAGCGCCAGGCGGCGCGGCCAGGGGTCGAGCACGCGGCGCGCGACGTCATGCCACCAGGGAGCGTCGGCGACCTGTTCGTCCAGGATATGATGGATGGCCTGGGTGATCGGCGGAATGGGGCGGCCGGGATTGACCAGGATGCTGCCGCCTTCGCCCTCCAGCTCCCAGCGGCCGTCCTTGCCCAGCGCGACATCCTGCCAGCCGATCTCGCACACGCCGTGCGTGGGCGGGGCCTGTCCGGTGGTCTCCAGGTCGATGACGCGGATGATCTGAGGCTGGGGACGCTGCATCGCCCCTATGTGGGCGTTCGAGCCCCGAAAAGCGAGGGCTTATCCGATCAGCGCGCGGTCGCGCAGGCCGCGCCAGACATGCAGCGCCTGTACGGTTTCCGCCACGTCATGCACGCGGATCAGCTGGACCCCCGCTTCCGCGCCCTTGATCGCCAGCGCCAGCGATCCGCCGAGCCGCGCATCGACCGGGGCCTCGTTCGACAGGGCGCCGATCATCCGCTTGCGGCTGGCCCCCAGCATGATCGGGCAGCCCAGGCCGTGGAAGATGGCCAAGCCGTTGATGAGCGCCAGATTGTCGGCCAGCGACTTGCCGAAGCCGATGCCGGGATCGACCATGATCCGCGACCGGGGAACCCCCGCCGCCTCGACCGCCGCGACCCGCGCCTCCAGCCAGTCGAACACCTCGGTCAGGACATCGGCATAACCGACACGGCCATGGCCGCCCTTGTCGGGGTCGGGGGAGTGCATCAGGATGACGGGGCAGCCCGCCTTGGCCACCACCTCCAGCGCGCGGTCGTCCCAGAGAAGCGCGGCGACATCGTTGACGATCCCTGCGCCCGCCGCCAGCGCGGCCTCCATCACGGCGGCCTTGCGCGTGTCGATCGAGACCAGCGCGCCGCCCTTGGCCAGCCGTTCGACGACGGGGGCGGTGCGCGCGACCTCGTCGCCTTCCCAGACGGTCGCGGCACCGGGGCGGGTGGACTCGCCGCCCAGGTCGATGACGGCCGCGCCCATCGCCGCCATCGCCATGCCGCTGTCGGCGGCGGCAGCCGGGTCGCCGATATGCTTGCCGCCGTCCGAGAAGCTGTCGGGGGTGACGTTCAGGATGGCCGCGACCTGCGGCTGGTCGAAGCGCAGGGAGCGCGGACCCATGACCCAGGGCGCACGGGGCGACGTGAAGGCGGCATGCAGCGCCCGGGCGCGGGGGGAGCCGCCGAGTTCCTCCGCGAAGCGCGCGATGGGGACGATGCGGCGGCGCGCGCCTTCGCGGACCTCATAGGCGGCGAACCACTGCATCCCGCCCGCCAGCCGAGCGACGCTGCCGTCTTCCAGTCCCACGGGGGTGTCGACGAATTGGACGGGGCGCAGGTGCATGGGGATGGTTCCTAAAATCCTCCCCGGCGCGGGGAGGTGGCAGGGCGAAGCCCTGACGGAGGGGGGCTTCCACAAGGGGCGTCCCCTGCGGCGATCCCCCTCCACCACCGCTTCGCGGCGGTCCCCCTCCCCGTGCCGGGGAGGAGCATTTTACGGCTGCGTCGCCAACAGCCAGGTCTGGCGCATCGCGTCGATCGGCTTCAGCGCGCCTTCCAGCTCATAATGCCAGAAGGTCCAGCCATTGCAGGTCGGCCGGTTCTGCAATACCGAACCCAGCCGGTGGATCGACCCCGCCTGCCCGCATTCGGACAGCAGCGATCCGTCCGCGCGCACCGTCGCGCGCCATTTGCGCTTGGCATCCATCAACGGCATGCCGGGCAGCAGATAGCCATTCTCGACCAGCGTCCCGAACGCGACCTTGGGCTGCGCCTTGGGGCTCTGCATCGTCGCCAGCGCGCTTTCGTCGAGCGGCAGGGCGGCCTCGATCCGCTCGATCGCGGCGGCGCAATAGGTCGGCTCGCGTTCGATCCCGATCCAGCGGCGACCCAGCCGCTTGGCGACCGCGCCGGTCGTGCCGGTGCCGAAGAACGGATCGGCGATCACGTCGCCGGGCCGGGTGCAGGCGAGCAGGATGCGATAGAGCAGCGCCTCGGGCTTTTGGGTCGGATGGACCTTGTGCCCATCCTTCTTCAGCCGCTCCTGACCGCCGCAGATCGGGAACTCCCAGTCCGAGCGCATCTGGATCTCGTCGTTCAGCGTCTTCATCGAGCGATAGTTGAAGGTGTATTTCGCCTTCTCGCCCTTGGATGCCCAGATCAGTGTTTCATGCGCGTTGGTGAAGCGGGTGCCCTTGAAATTGGGCATGGGGTTCGACTTGCGCCAGATGATGTCGTTGAGGATCCAGAAGCCCAGATCCTGCACCGCGGTCCCGACGCGGAAGATGTTGTGATAGCTGCCGATGACCCAGAGCGAGCCATTGTCCTTCAGGACGCGGTAGCATTCCGCCAGCCAGGTGCGGGTGAAGGCGTCATAGGCGGCGAAGGTGTCGAACTTGTCCCAGGCGTCGGTGACGGCATCGACATGGCTGCCATCGGGGCGGAACAGCTCGCCGCCGAGCTGGAGGTTATAGGGCGGATCGGCAAAGACCATGTCGACCGACTTATCGGGCAGCGAGCGGAGCGCCGCGATACAATCGCCCATCAGGATCTGGTCGAGCGGCAGGTCGCTTTCGCGGTGCGCCGATACCGGCCGCGTCCCGATCGGCTTTCCCACCGTCTGGATCACCCCCATGCTACCCGTTCCTTCTACCCTCGAACCCTCGCATCCACCCGGAACGAGTCGCACGTCAAGAGGCGATTCATGTCCGCGACTCGCGCGATTCCGCCAGATTCGGTGACGTGTTGCGATTTCGTGGCAGATGTTGGGGCTGTGGATAACTTCGCCCCCAAGGGAGTGGGGTGTGGCCGTTGCGACTCGCGGTTAACCTAAAATCCTCCCCAAGCTCGGCTTGGGGAGGGGGACCATCGCGTCAGCGGTGGTGGAGGGGCTGACGGAGCGGCCACGCCCCTCCACCACGCCCTTCGGGCGCGGTCCCCCTCCCCATCTGACGATGGGGAGGAATTAGGGCGTCACAAATCCAGATAGCATTGCGCCACGGGCGCGAAGCTGCGGCGGTGGAGCGGCGTCGGGCCATGTTCGCGCAGCGCCGCCAGATGGACGGCCGAGCCATAGCCCTTGTTGCTGTGCCAGCCATAAGCGGGCCACTCCGCCGCCGCCGCGATCATCATCTCATCGCGGACATGCTTGGCGACGATCGAGGCGGCGCCGATCGCCAGCGACTTGGCATCGCCCCCGACGATCGCGGTGGCGCTGTAATCCCATTTGGGCAGCTTGTTGCCGTCGACCAGCACATGGGCGGGATGGCATCCCAGTGCCTCGACCACCGCGTCGACCGCCAGCGTCATCGCCTTCATCGTCGCCCAATAGATGTTGAGCCGGTCGATCTCCTCGGGGTGGACGATCCCGACCCCGACGACCGCGCAGCCACGAATCTCGGCACATAGGCGCGCGCGCGTCTTTTCGGTCAGCTTCTTGGAATCGTTGATGCCGGGGGGGCAGTCCCGTTCGGGCAGGATGACGGCGGCGGCGACCACCGGCCCCGCCAGCGGTCCACGACCCGCCTCGTCCACGCCGCACAGGGGGGCGGGAAAATTGTGATCGACCATGAGCGCGCTCTATCGCGGGGTGGCGGGGAAGGGAAGATGATCCTCCCCGGCACGGGGAGGGGGACCAGCCGCAGGCTGGTGGAGGGGGTGTGCCGCAAAGGTCATCCTGTGTGGGAGCCCCCCTCCGTCAGGCCTGGCGGCCTGCCACCTCCCCGTGCCGGGGAGGATAAGGCTCACCCCCAGCGCGCGGCAAAGGCGGCGGCGTCCCAGCCTTCGCGGCTGATCGCGGCGAGCAGATGGTAAAAAGGCACCATGCCCAGGCCATGCCCCATCGGCCCATGCCCCCGGCCGAGTCCCGGGGCGGCGGCGAGCGCGGCCTGGACGAAGGCGATGGCGCGGTCGACCGCGTCGGCCAGCGGCAATCCCTGGCCCAGCCCGGTCGCGATGGCGCTGGCCAGCGTACAGCCGGTGCCATGGGTCGAGCTCGTCTCGCGACGGGGATGCTGCCAGCGTTGCTCGGCCCCGGACTCGACCAGCCGGTCCTCGATCACCGGACCTTCGCCATGGCCGCCCTTGACCAGCAGGGCGCGCGTCTGGTGCCGCACCACCGCCTCGCCGCCCAGCGCCGCCAGTTCGGGAAGGTTGGGCGTGGTCAGCGCGGCCAGCCCGAGGAAACGCCGAAAGGCGGCAATCACGTCCGCATCGGCCAGCACCGACCCGCTGGTTGCGATCATCACCGGATCGAACACGACGGGCAGGTCCAGCGCCTCCAGCCGGTCGGCCAGCGCGTGGGCGGTCTCGGCCGATCCGATCATGCCGATCTTGACGGCATCCGCGCCGATATCCGCCAGCACGCTGTCGATCTGCGCCATCACCATGTCGGTCGGGACGGGGTGGACCGCCTGTACGCCCAGCGTGTTCTGCGCGGTGATCGCGGTGATCGCGGTCATCGGATAGCCGCCCAGCATCGCGACCGTCTTGATATCCGCCTGTATCCCCGCACCTCCGCCTGAATCGGAACCGGCGACGATCAGGATGCGGGGCGGGGGCGTGGCGCTCATATTTTTGTCATGCCCGGCGGGCCGGTGCCGGGCAAGCGCGACCACGCGGACAGGGGCGGTGTCCATCAGCGACATGGCGCAGAAAGGGTCGCGGAAAGAAGCACTTGGTCGCCAGAGAATGGACGGCGGCTATATGGCCTGTTCGTGACGTTTGATTTCCGGACCCCTCCGGCCCCTTCTCCTGCTGCACCGCGTCATTATTTCGGTCGCGCATCCATCGGCGTGCTTTCGCGTTGCTGCGCATCGTGGATGATGAGGGAGACCAGAGTTGATCGTCGATGCCGTACCCCGCACTCGAATCATCATCGCCGAGGTTTGGCGTCCGCTGCTGGCGCTGTTCATCTGGGACGTGATCGTCACGGTCGCCTATTATGTCCTGCCCTTCAAGGCGCCCTCGCTGCCGCTGACGCTGTTCGGTACCGCACTGGCGCTGTTCCTGGGGTTCCGCACCAATTCGGCCTATCAGCGCTGGTGGGAGGGGCGGCAGCTCTGGGGCCTGATGATCAACGCCTCGCGCAACATCGCGCGCAGTGCGCGCAACTTCCTGCCCGAACCTGAAGGGCATGACCTGAAGCGGTCGATCGTGCTGCGCCAGATCGCTTATGTGAACGCGCTACGCTGCCAGTTGCGTAAGCAGCCGGTCGATGGCGAGGTGCTGCGTTTCCTGTCGCACGGCGAGGCCGAACCCGCGCTGGCACGGACCAACACCGCCAACGGCCTGCTCGACGGTACCGGCCGCCGCATCGCCGATGCGCAGCGCCGGGGCTGGATCGACACCATCCAGCAGGCGCAGATGGAATCGGTGCTGGTCGACATCGCCAACTCGCAGGGCGGCATGGAGCGGTTGAAGAACACGCCGCTGCCCAACCAGTATCGCTTCATCCCGGCCTTTTTCACCCGGCTGTTCTGCGTGCTGCTGCCCATCGGCCTGGTCGAGACGCTGGGTTTCGCGACGCCGGTCGGCTCGTCGATCGCGGGGCTGATGTTCCTGGCCGCGCTGCAGATCGGTGACGATCTGGTCGATCCGTTCAGCGACACGGTCCACGACCTGCCGCTCAGCGCCATGTGCCGGACGATCGAGATCGACCTGCTCCAGGCGATCGGCGACCCCGCGCCCGAGCCGATGAAGCCGGTCGACGGGGTGTTGTGGTAAGCTTGTCTTATTCCTCCCCTGCAAGGGGAGGTGGCAGCGCGAAGTGCTGACGGAGGGGTGTCCCGCTATCGAGATGGCGACACCCCTCCACCAGCTTCGCTGGTCCCCCTCCCCTTGCAGGGGAGGAATTATCTCTCAAGCCGCGTTGTCGATGCCCAGTTCGCCGAGCTTGCGATAAAGCGTCGAGCGGCCGATCCCCAGTCGCCGGGCGACCTCGGTCATGCGGCCGCGATAATGGCCGATGGCGAGGCGGATGACGTCGGCCTCGATATCTTCCAGCGGGCGGAGATGCCCGTCGGGGCGGAACAGGCTGACCCCGCCATTGAGGCTTCCCGCCGTCGCGCCTGTCGTGGCGGAGGGGCGATCCCCCAGCGAGGCGATCTGCGGGAAATCGGCGGTGGTCAGCGCATCGCCCTCGCACAGCACGGCGGCGCGGAAGAGCGCGTTCTGCAACTGACGGACATTGCCCGGCCAGTCGTAACGGCGGAGCAGGTCGAGCGCGTCCTCGGTGATGTCGAGCTGGCGTAGGCCCGGCTGCTGCGCGATGCGGTCGAGCAGATGGCGGGTCAGCGCGGCGATGTCGTCGGCGCGCTCGCGCAGCGGCGGCACGGCGACATGGGTGACGTTCAGCTTGTAATACAGGTCCTCGCGGAAACGCCCGGCCTCGACCGCCTCGACCAGCCGTACGTCGCTGGCCGCGATGATCCGCACATCGACCTCGCGCGCATGGCGGGCGCCCAGCGGCAGGATCGCGCCGGTCTGGAGCGTGTCGAGCAGCCGTGCCTGGGTTTCGGGCGGCATTCCCGACACTTCGTCGAGGAACAGCGTCGATCCATGCGCCTCGACCATCTGGCCGATGCGCCGTTCGAACGCACCCGCAAAGGCGCCTTCCTCATGGCCGAAAATCACGCTGTCGAGTAGGTTGGCCGCGATCGTCGAGCAGTTGACGCCGATCATCGCCCGCTCGGCACGGGGCGAGGCGGCGTGGATCGCCATGGCGAGCGATTCCTTGCCGACGCCGCCTTCGCCCTCGATCAGGACGGGGGCACGGGTGCGCGCGGCCTTGGCGGCGACGGCCAGCGCGGCGCGGAAGTCGGGGGCGTCGCCGACGATCTCGTCAAAGGCGAGAAGGGCGGGAATCTTCTCGGTCAGCGGGCGAAGCTCACCGCTGGTCTGGCCCGCGACACAGGCCTCCAGCGCGGCGAGCAGCCGTTCGGGGGCGAGCGGCTTGACCAGGAAGTCGGTCGCACCGGCGCGGATCGCCGCCACCGCCTGCGCCACCGAATCATTGGCGGTCAGCATCAGGATGGGCAGTTCGGGGCGAAGGGCGTGGCAGTCGGCGATCAGCGCGGTGGCGTCGGTGCCCGGCGCCCAATGGTCGATCAGCACGGCGTCCAGCTCGCGCCCCTGTGCCGAACCCAGGACCGAGGCCGCCATGTCCGCATCCGTCGCGAACAGCGTGCGCCATCCGCCGCGCTGCGCCAGCGCCGCGATCAGGCGTTGCTGTGCCGGCTCGTCATCGATCAGCAGCAGCAAACGTTGGCCGTTGCGCGTCATAGCTTGTCCTGTAACCCCTATTCGCCACTGTATAGCGCAACTTTGTTAAAATCCGCGTTAATTCGGGACAATCCCTTTTGCCATAGGCTGGCCCCGGATCATTTTTGAGATGGTTGGCGGATCACGCCGAAAGCGGCACGGATCCGCGCCGGTCGTTTCGGGGTTGATCCCGGCGGTCCGTCGAATAAGCTCCGACAGGTTCATGCGGCGCGGGTCACGGCGGCAGGACGATAGCGGAGGTGAGGATCATGGCGGGCAACGATACCGGCATCAACAACGGCCCCGGCGGCATGAAGGCGCATGTCGCCACCTATGACCTGATGATCGGCATGCTGAAATGGGGCGCGGTGGTCGCCGCCATCCTAGTGGCGATCGTCCTCTGGCTGATCGCCTGATCCGGTGGCCCTGCGCATCGCGGTGCTGCGCGAAACCGCAGCCGACGAGGCCCGCGTCGCCGCCACGCCGGAAACCGTCAAGAAGCTGACCGCGCTGGGCGCGACGCTGGCGGTGGAGCGGGGCGCCGGGCTCGGGGCGGGCATCGCCGATAGCGATTACGAGCAGGCGGGCGCGCAGCTCGGCGAACGCGCCGGGGTGCTGGCGGGGGCGGCGATCGTCCTGGCGGTGCAGGCGCCCGAACCCGCGACGCTGGACGGGACCGCGCCGGGTGCCTGGGTGATCGCGGCGTTCGATCCCTTCCGTCGCGGTGACATGGTTGCGGCCTATGCGGCGGCGGGGCTGGAGGCGATGGCGATGGACTGGATGCCGCGCATCACCCGTGCGCAGTCGATGGACATCCTGTCGTCCCAGTCGAATCTGGCGGGTTACAAGGCGGTGCTGGAGGCGGCGAGCGCCTATGGCCGCGCCTTTCCGATGATGATGACGGCGGCGGGGACGATCCCGGCAGCCCGCGTCTTCGTGATGGGTGTCGGCGTGGCGGGGCTCCAGGCGATCGCGACCGCCCGGCGATTGGGCGCGCAGGTGTCGGCCACCGATGTCCGCTCGGCCACGAAGGAGCAGATCCAGTCGCTCGGCGCCAAGCCGATCTTTGTCGAGGGCGTGGCGGGCATCGAGGGCGAGGGCACCGGCGGCTATGCGGGCGAGACGAGCGAGGACTATCGCCGTGCGCAAGCCGAACTGGTCGCCGGGCATATCGCAAAGCAGGATATCGTCATCACCACCGCGCTGATCCCCGGCCGCCCCGCGCCCAAGCTGGTGACGGACGCCCAGATCGCGACGATGCGGCCCGGCAGCGTCATCGTCGACCTGGCGGTCGAGGCGGGCGGCAATGTCGAGGGCGCGGTGCCGGGCGAGGTTGCCGAGCGACACGGCGTCAGGATCATCGGCCACCGCAACATGCCCAGCCGCCTGGCGGCCGATGCCTCGGCGCTGTTCGCGCGCAACCTGCACAATTTCCTGGCGGCCTTCTGGGACAAGGAGGCCGGGCGTCCCGTGCTGGACGCCGAGATCGGCGACGCGATCCGGCTGACCCGCGGCGGCCAGGTGGTGAACCCGAGGTTGTCGCAATGATCCTCCCCGGCACGGGGAGGGGGACCGGCGAAGCCGGTGGAGGGGGCATTCGGCAAATGCCTCGGCCCGAAGTAGCGCTGGCACGCAAGCTGCGACGGACGATGACATTGCCCGAAGTCATGCTCTGGCAACACTTGCGCGGTTCGCCGGATGGTATGCGGTTCCGGCGACAGCATCCCATAGGCTGCTATGTAGCCGACTTCTTTTGCGCCAAGGCGCGCCTGATCGTCGAAGTCGACGGCGCCATACATGGCGTCGAGGCACGGCCTATTCGCGACACGGCGCGTGACCGATATTTGAACGAAAACGGGTACAGGGTCATGCGGATCGGAGCCGCCGATATCCTGCGCGATGCCGAGGCGGTTGCCGCCTCGATCGTCTCGCTGGCGGCGGCCCCCCTCCACCACTCGCCTGCGGCGAGCGGTCCCCCTCCCCGTGCCGGGGAGGAATAGCATGGACTTCATAGCGATCCTGTCGATCTTTGTGCTGGCGTGTTTCGTCGGCTATTATGTCGTCTGGTCGGTGACGCCCGCGTTGCATACGCCGTTGATGGCGGTCACCAACGCCATCTCCTCGGTCATCATCGTCGGGGCGCTGATCGCCGCCGCCGCCTCTTTGGGCGCGACGGGATCGGGCGTGGCCAAATGGCTGGGGCTGGCGGCGGTGGTGCTGGCCAGCATCAACATCTTCGGTGGCTTTGCGGTGACGCAGCGCATGCTCGCCATGTACCGCAAGAAGGAGAAGCGCTCGTGATCGCCCCAGTGTCACCTGCGCTGCCACCCGCGCCGCTTGCCCCTGCGGTAGAGGCCGTTGCCACGAACCCCTTCGTTTCGCTCGCCTATCTGGTAGCGGGGGTATGCTTCATCCTGGCGCTGCGCGGGCTGTCCAGCCCGACGACCAGCCAGCGGGGCAATCGCTTCGGCATGATCGGGATGGCGATCGCGGTCGTCACGACGTTGGTGACGCACGTGCCATCGATAGGCTCCGGTTGGACGACGGCATGTGAAATTGGAGGGGCCATTTGCCCCTTTGGTTCTCAGATTGATTGGGTCGCCGTTCTCGAAATTCTCGCCGCCATCGGCCTCGGCGCAGCAATCGGCATCACCACCGCCCGCCGCATCGCAATGACCGCGATGCCGCAGCTGGTCGCCGCCTTCCACTCGCTGGTCGGCCTCGCCGCCGTCGCGGTCGCCTGTGCCGCCTTCCTGAACCCGGTCGCCTTCGACATCGCCGACATGGTGGTGCCGATGATCGGCCAGCCCTTTGCCAGCATCCATGTCGTCAGCCGGGTCGAAATGGCGCTGGGCGTGGCGATCGGTGCGATCACCTTTTCCGGCTCGGTCATCGCCTTCCTGAAGCTCAACGGCAATATGGGGGGCAAACCGATCCTGCTGCCCGGCCGCCATGCGCTGAACGCGGGGCTGTTGGGCGCGATCGTCATCCTGGTGGCGATGTTCACGCGGGATCAGTCGCCATGGATCTTCTGGACGATCACCATCCTGTCCTTCGTGATCGGCTTCCTGCTGATCATTCCCATCGGCGGCGCGGACATGCCGGTCGTGGTGTCGATGCTGAACAGCTATTCGGGCTGGGCCGCCGCCGCGATGGGCTTCACGCTCCACAACAGCGCGATGATCATCACCGGCGCGCTGGTCGGCAGCTCGGGCGCGATCCTGTCCTATATCATGTGCCGGGCGATGAACCGCAGCTTCATCAGCGTGATCGCGGGCGGCTTCGGCGCCACCGATGCGGGAAGCGCCGGCGGCGGGGCGGCGGTCGACCGCCCGTGGAAGCGCGGCAGCGCCGAGGACGCGGCCTTCCTGATGAGCCAGGCCGAACAGGTCGTCATCGTCCCTGGTTACGGCATGGCGGTGGCTCAGGCGCAGCATGTCCTGCGCGAGATGGGCGACCTGCTCAAGAAGGAAGGCGTACGGGTCAAATACGCCATCCACCCGGTCGCGGGGCGGATGCCCGGCCATATGAACGTGCTGCTGGCCGAGGCGAACGTGCCCTATGACGAGGTGTTCGAGCTGGAGGACATCAACGCCGAATTCGCGCAGACCGATGTCGCCTTCGTCATCGGCGCGAACGATGTGACCAACCCGGCGGCCAAGACCGACAAGTCGTCGCCCATTTACGGCATGCCGGTGCTCGACGTGGAAAAGGCCAAGACGGTGCTGTTCATCAAGCGTTCGATGGGCGGCGTCGGTTATGCGGGCGTCGATAACGAGCTATTTTATCGCGACAACACCATGATGCTTCTGGCGGACGCCAAGAAGATGGTCGAAGAGATCGTCAAGGCACTCGGCTGAGTGTCCGATTCGGACTGACGTCGACTCCCGGACGTCGGTCGGGGTTGCATCGGCGCATGGGCGAAGGGGCGGGGGCCCCGCGCCCGTTGCGCTGATCGCGGCCATGACGATGGACCAGCCCGCAAGGCTGGCGGCGGGGGACGAGCGTGGACGAACAGGATCTTTACGGCACCGGCTTTGCGGTCGTGGTGATCGGCGTGCCCGCGCTGGCGCAGGCGGCGGGCGATCTGGTCGGGCAGGCGGGCGGCCGGATGCTGCGCCATATCGCCTGGCCGGCGGTGGCGGAGGAGATCGGGCAACAGGCGGGGCGGCCGCTGCTGCTGGTCGACACGCACGGCGCGGAGGTGGCGACGATGGAGATCGCGCTCGCCCGCATCGACGCGGTCGCCACCGCGCTGGACCTGCCCATCGTGGTCAGCATGGCGACGGGCGATATCGATCTGGTCGCCGCGATGCTGATCGGCCCGCGCGTGGCGATGCTGTGCGACGCCAGCCCGCTGGAACTGGTCGCCGCGCTGGCGGTGGCGGGGGCCAGCCATGGCGGCGCGGCGCTGCTCCACGCCTATGTCCGCGAGGGCGAGTCCGAACGGCTGCGCAAGTTGAACGCCGAGGTCGCACGCATCGCCGAGGCACTAACCAGGCTGTCGGTGCAGGAGGACGAGGACCGGCGCGGTGGCGTCGGCGACCGGCATCAGAGCTTCCACGCCGCCCCGCCGCGCGCCCAGCCGGGCGATGCCGAACGGGTCCGCCGGATGATCCGCGCCCGGCGGCTGCGCGACGGGTTTTTCGAGGGCAGGCTGTTCGAGGAACCGGCCTGGGACATGCTGCTCGACCTCTATGCCGCGCATCTGGAGGGAACGCGGGTGTCTGTGTCCAGCCTGTGCATCGCCGCCGCCGTCGCGCCGACCACCGCGCTGCGCTGGATCGGCAAGATGACCGAGGCGGGGCTGTTCGCGCGCCAGCCCGATCCCGCCGATCGCCGCCGCGCCTTCATGGTGCTGACCGATCGCGCGCAGGAGGGGATGCGGGGCTATCTGAACGCGCTGAACCGGATCGGCGGTGTCTAGGTCTATCCCGCCAGTGCCCAGCGGATCGCGCCGCCCAGTCCGCGCGTGCCCGCCCGGATCGCCGGTCTGACCGCGCCGTAACCGTCCAGCCCATGCAACCGCGCCGCCCAGTCGGGGAGCAGCGCGATACCCGCCTGGGTCAGCCAATTGCTGACCGGCGCGAGGGCGGGGGTGGGTGCTGGCTGGTTGAGCAGGGTGCGCGCCACCGCCCGCGTCCGCGCATCGACGCGCAGTTCGGGGCGGATCGAATCCAGGAAGCGCGCCAGCTGCTGCCGGGTCTCGGGCACCTGCTCGGCCCCCAGCCGCTGGGCGATCGTCGCCATTTCCGCCAGATAGCGATCCGCCTCGGCATCGGAGAAATCGGGATCACGATAGGTGCGATGCGCACGTAGGAAGCTGTCGACTTCGGCGGCGTGGACGAAGGTCAGCAGATGCGGATCGTTCGCCGCATAGGGCGTGCCGTCGGGCAGGGTGCCGCCAACCCGGTCATGCACCGCCCGCACGCGCGCGATCATCCGCTCGGCGGCCTCGGTCGCGCCATAGGTGGTGACCGAGATGAACCCCGCCGTCCGCCGCAGCCGCCCGGCCATGTCGCGGCGGAAATCGCTATGGTCCCACACGCCTGCAAGGGCGGCGGGGTGCAGCATCTGGACCAGCAGCGAGGCGATCCCGCCCGCCATCATCGCGGTGAAGTCGCCATGCACGACCCAGGTCGCGGAGCCGGGGCCGAACAGCCCGTCATCTCCTGGCGGCCGGGTCAGGTCGAGCTGACGGCTCCCGACCACGTCGCGTATCTGGTCGGCGATCTGGCGGCGGACAGGAAGCATGGGGGGAGAACGCGCCGGGTAGCGGGGCGTTGCGTGGGGGCGGACGTTCTTAGCCCCCACGCCCGTTCGCACTGAGCGAAGTCGAAGTGCACGCCCCGCGCTTGCGGCGAGGCCGATTCCGTGGCCTTCGACTTCGCTCAGGCTGAACGGGGCGGGGGGCGAGTGGGTGGCTCGCCGTCCATCCGCCGCTTACCCCCGCTTGGCGGCCTCCCAGGCGGCGATCTCCTCGGGGAAGCGTCGCTCCACCACCATGTCACGCGCCGTTTCGCTGGCCAGGTCGACCGTCACCGACCCCGCCCATTCATAGGTCGCATTGCCCGACAGCGTGACCATCCCGTCCTCGCCCGCAAAGGCGCGGACCAGGCCGCCGCGATTGAACACCACGGTCGGCGCGTCCCAGGCGATCCGCCCGGTCAGGCATGCGGCATAGGTCGACGCCGCCATCGCGCTGCCGCAGCTGTCGGTCAGGCCCACACCGCGCTCGAAGGTACGGACGAACAGCGAGTCCCCGCGCACCTCGACGAAGGACACATTGGCGCGGTTGGGCAGCCAGTCGGGCGCCGCCTCGCAGATTTCGCCCAGGCGGACGAGTTCGGCTTCGTCCACCGTCTCGACGAAATGGACGAGATGCGGGTTGGGCATGGTGACGGCGGTGAAGCACTTGTCCGCATCGAGCATGGGCAGCACCGCCTCGACCAGTCGCTCGGGGGCACCATGGATCGGCCAGGCGGCGGTCGACAGTCCGGCAGGGCCCGCCGTCTCGCGCACCGTATAGACGCCGGGTGCGAGGTCGGCATCGTGGACCGCATCGGCGTGCGATGTCTTCAGTCGTACGGTGGCCGCCGCGATCCCCAGCGCCTCGAACCCCGCGCGCGCGACGCAACGCACGCCGTTGAGGCAGGTCTCCGCCTCGCTGCCATCGCTGTTGCGCATCACCATGCCGAACGCCGCGCGTTCGTCACCCGGGACCAGCAGCAGCAGCCCGTCGCCGCCCACCGGCCCCGCCCGGTCGGCCAGCGCACGCGCGACGCCCGCCCATTCGGCCTCGGAAAGCGACAGGTCGCGGGCGTCGATCATCGGGAAATCATTGCCCGATCCATGGCATTTGACGATCGCGAACCGCATGGCGATAACTCCGACAGGACAGGATGTGGCGCTTAGCCCAGCCGGACCGGGTTCGCCAGATGGGCGGGCCATATGGATGGGGCCGGGCCGTCGGGTCGAAAAACGGAAGGGGAAGAGGGGGATGATTACCGCGATCCGCGAGGTGCGCCGGGCCAAGGGCATGACCCTGGACGATGTCGCCCGCGCCTGCTCGCCCCCCACCACGCCGCAGACGATCGGGCGGCTGGAGATGGGCACGCGCACCGTCTCGCTGCCTTGGCTGAACCGGATCGCCGCCGCCCTGGGCTGCACGCCCGCCGATCTGGTGACGTTGCCGATCCGCGAGACGCTGCCGGTCGCGGCGTTGCTGGGACCGCGTGGCGCCGTGGCGCCGCGCAGCGCCCGCTCGGTCTCGCCGCCCTGTGCGACGCCGGGGATGCTGGCGGTGACGGTCAGCGGCGCGGTCGGCGATTACCGCGCGGGCGATGAGCTCTGGTGCGAACCGCTGGCCCCCGATAGGTTCGCCGATGCCATGAATCGCGATATCCTCGTGCCCCGCGCCGCCGGTGGCTATGTCTTTGCCCGGCTGGCGGGCGTGATGCCTGACGCGCTGCGCCTGTTGCCGCTGGAGCCCGGGGCGGCGGGGGTGACGGTGTCCGCGCCCGCCTGGATCGCGCGCGTGGCGCGGCTGGTGCGCACGCTGTGATCCGCGCCATCCTGCCATTGGTCCTTGCGCTGGCAGGGCCCGCCGCCGTGCCGCAACAGGCGACGCCCGCCCCCGCCGCGCCGACCCCGCCGCCGATCGAAAAGCCCGTGCTGGTCCATGCCTTCCCCCACGATCCGACAGCCTTCACCGAAGGGCTGCTGATCGCCGACGGCACGCTGTACGAAAGCACCGGGCGTGAGGGGGAGAGCTTTATCCGCCAGGTCGATCTGGCCACCGGCAAGACGCTGCGCCGCGCGACCGTGCCCGATGGCCTGTTCGGCGAGGGCATCGTCGCCTGGGGGGCGGAACTGCGCAGCGTCACCTGGCATGGCGGACGCGGTTTCCGCTGGAGCCGCCCGGCGCTCAAGAAGCTGGGCGAGTGGCGCTATGACGGCGAAGGCTGGGCGATGACCGATGACGGGCATCACATCATCCTGTCGGACGGTACGCCGCGCCTGCGCTTCCTGGACCCCGCCACGATGAAGGTCGTCCGCACGCTGGACGTGACGGTGAACGGACGGCCGCTGCGCAATCTGAACGAGCTGGAATATATCGACGGGCAGGTCTGGGCCAATGTCTGGATGACGCCCTATATCGTGCGGATCGATCCGGCGACGGGCGTGGTCGCGGGCGTCGTCGACCTTAGCGATCTGGTCGCGCGCGTCGGGCTGACCGATCGGGATTCGGTGGCCAACGGCATCGCCTATGACCGGGCCAGGCATCGCATCTTCGTGACCGGCAAGAACTGGCCCGAGCTGTTCGAGATTCGCCTGCCCAAGGCGGCGCGCTGATCCCGGTCAGTCGGTATCGCCCCGCCCGGCCAGCCGCCCATCGGCCGCACGATCGTGCAGCCCGGGGTCGTCACGCCCAAGGGCGATATCGTGGCAAGTCCGACGAAGCCCGTCGGGCTCCATGACATGTGCGTGTCCCCCAATCCGACGGATAAAGTGTTGGATACGGCGGATGACTGGAGCGTTACCGTAGTATATTGGTATAAATATAACATGGATTATAGCGTTTAAGGCCGCCATGATCCGATCGTCATGCAATCCCGCCATGCCCCTCGTTCACGGGGTGATGCGCGGGGCAGGTGGATAAGGGAGCGCAGTTTCTTGCCGACCAGTACTCGTTTTGTCGTCTCGCTGCATATGCTCGCGCTGATGGCGGAGCATGGCGATACGCCGCTGCGCTCCGAGGATATCGCGGTCAGCGTCAATTCCAACGCGGCGGTGGTCCGCGCGCTGCTGCTGCGGCTGGCGGCGGCGGGGCTGACCCGGTCGCAACTGGGCAATCGCGGCGGGGCGATGCTCGCCAAGCCGTCGTCCGACATCAGGCTGGTCGATGTGTATCAGGCGGTGGAGGACCGGAACTTCTTCGCCTTTCATCGCCAGCCGCCCGAAGGCGAGGGGATGATCGACCGGCATATCACGTCCAGCCTGGAATCGATCCTGACCCCGGTGCGAGAGGCCCTGGAGAACAAGCTGGCCGGGCTGACGCTCGACGACGTGCTGGACGATATCCGTGCAAGGGCCGGTAGCGATGGGGCAGGGTCAGACGAGATTCAAATCGGCCGGGCGAGTGTTGGGGAACAACGTCGCGAGGCGGTCGCCTGACAGGCCGAACTGCCGCTGGACCAGCCCGCCGATCATCGCGCGGTAATCGGTCAGCACCGGCAGATCGCGATCCTGGTTGAGCGTGGCGGCGGACAGGGCGACCTGTTCGCCCGCCATGCGCCCGCCCGACACGCCGCCGCCCAGCACCCAATAGATGCTGCCATGGCCGTGATCGGTGCCCCGATCGCCATTTTCGCGGAAGGTGCGGCCGAACTCCGACACGACGACGACCGTGGTGGTGCGCCATGCGTCGGGCCCGATCGCCTGGGCGAAGCTGGCAAGGCCCCGTCCCAGATCGCCCATCCGGTCGGCGAGATAGCCGGTCGCGCCGCCCTGGTTCACATGCGTGTCCCAGCCGCCGACATCGACGAACGCCAGGTTGAACCGGTCGCGCATCAGCGTGCCGATCCGCTGCGCCGACAGCGCAAAACCCTTGGCGGAGACCGCGCCGCGACTGGCGGCCTTCATCTCCTGATCCAGCGTCTTGTAGACGGTGTCGCGCACGGTGAAGCCTTCGCTGACCGAGCGGGCGAGGTCGGGGTGTCCGGCATACATGCTCTGGATCAGAGCGGCCTGGCGCTGGTCGATCGGCTTGCCGACATTGGCGAGTGCCAGATTGGGGATCGGGTCCTCGCTGCCCCGAAAGCATAACGGCAGCTGGTCGGTAAAGGCGATCGGCCGCTCGCCCGTGCCCAGGATATCCGCCAGCCGCGCCATGAAGCCCGAGCCGTAATCGCGGTGGCCGCCGACCGGCTGGCCCAGCTCGATCGTGTCCTGGGTCTCGAAATGGCTGCGGCTCATATCGTCGGTGCCCGCAAAGGGTATGAAAGCGATCTGCTTGGCCTGCCATAGCGGCAGGATCGAGTCCTTGAGCGCCGGGTGCAGCGCCCAGTCGGCATCGAGCGGCAACGGCGCGTTCGGGTTGGCCGGATCGGGTTTGGGCAGTGCGATGGTCGGGCGCGACTGGCGGTAGAAGTCGCTGGTGCTGGGCACGACGATGTTCACCGCGTCATAGGCGCCGCGCAGGAACACGACCAGCAACCGGCTGCCCGCCTGCGGCGCGGCAAAGGCACGGCCCGCCATCACCATGGGGGCGAGCGCGGCGGCTCCGCGCAAGAGGTCACGGCGATGAAGATGGGGGAACATCATGCGATCCTCCTATCGGTGCATGAATTCGGGTGAGGAGAAATAGAGCGCGTTCCACTCCGCCGGGGACCGCGCCTGGCCGAGTGCCGCGAGTGTCGGCTTGCCCAGCATCGGCATCCGCGCGGCGAGGATGGGAGAATCCTTCAGCATCGGCGGCGGGGAAGGCGGGGGCGGGGTGCCCGGCGCGGCATCGGCGGGCTGGAATAGCCGCGCCGCACCACTGCCCAGTTGCCGCGCGATGTCGAACCGCGTCGCCATCTGCCCCGGCGCTGCCCAAGCCGCGCTCGACAGGTCGTAACCATCGGGCGTCTCGTGATCGTACAGACCTTCCCCCATCTGGCGGATCCAGCCGACCACCGGCTGCGCATTGGTGATCGCCCGGTCACCATAAGCCAGCCGCACCGCCGACAGCGTATAGCCGACCGGGTCCTTGAAGCCCTTGCCCAGCGAGCCCGAAAATTCGCGCGACCGGATCATGGTCTTCAGCACCTCGGCGATGTCGCCATGGCTCTGGCGGAATTTCGCCGCCATCCGGTCGACCAAAGCGGGCGGTGGATTGTCGCCCATGAAATAGGTCGCCAGTTTCAGGCTGACATGATGTGCGGTCGCCGGACTCTCGGCGATCAGGTCCAGCGCTTGCTCGACCTCGGCGAAGCCCGACCCGGTGATGGTGTGGCCCAGGAAATGCTTGGTGCCGAAATCATGGCGGGCCGGATTGAACTCGAACAGGCCCGCGCGGATGTAGAGCGGCTGAAGCTCGGGCTTCAGTTTCGGCGCATCGGGTTTCTGGTCGATGCCGACCCCGGTCAGGATGCGCGCCAGTTCCTGCACATCCTGCTGGCTGTATCCCGACCCGACGCCCATGGAGTGCAGCTCCATGATCTCGCGCGCATAATTCTCGTTGATCTTGCCTTTGGCGTTCTGGTCGTTGTCCAGATAGCGCAGCATCGCCGGGTGGCGCAGCGTCGCCTCCAGCAGGTCGCGATACCGGCCCAGCGCGTGGGCGCGGATCGTTTCCTCATAATCGCCGACCATCGCGCGGATGTCGCGCTTGGCCGCCTGCACGTTGAAATGGTTGAACCAGAACCAGGTCATCCGCTCGCGCAGCTGGTCGGGCGCATAGAGCGCGCGCAGGACGAAGCGTTGCCGGGCTTCGTCGGCCAGGCCGTTCATCGCCTTCTGATAGGCTTCGCGGGCGGCTTTTTTCTGGTCGGGGTCGGCGATCGCCTTGAAATCGCGTTGCATCGCGTCGGTCTCGACGACGAGCGCGGCGACGCGCTCCCGGGAAATGCGCATCGCGTCGATCTGCGCCTGGACGGCGGGGGGCAGGGGGGCGGGCTGGTCGTCAAACTGACGCCGCAACCAGGCATCGCTGCCCGGGGCAGGCCCGGTTTCGGGCGCGGCCGACGGCCCCCAGCCGAGCCGTTCCGCCCAGGCCGCGTCACGCGCGGGGTCGGCGGCATAGGCCGGAACCGGGGCCATCAGCGCCATCATGCCGATCCAGGAAGCGATCCGCGCCACGCCTCGCTCTCCATTTCCGCCTGCCGCCAACGGGTTGGGCGCAGGCTTCTTCGGAGATCACTATGTCGTCGGGAGGCTGAACCCCGGCTTGCCCGGAGATGAAAAGGACGTCAGCGGCCCTCCATCAATCCTCCCCGCTCGGCGGGGAGGGGGACCAGCGAAGCTGGTGGAGGGGGGAGTGCCGTAGGAGATGTCCTATGAGGAAATCCCCCTCCGTCAGCGCTTGCGCGCTGCCACCTCCCCGTGCCGGGGAGGATTTTACTTCGGCAGCTTGCAACCCACCGGCTGCGTCACCGGGTTGCACCGCTCCATCACCCCGCCCGTCAGCGTTACCGTGAAGCCCCGCTGCCACGCCCGCGTCGGTGCGCCGGGATAATAGTCGGTCGACACCGCCTGCGCGCCGCTGTCGATCGCGGCCTGTTGGCGGGCATGATCGTTGGCGCGGGCTTCGACCGTGTCGGCGTCGCTGCGGGTGCGGACGATAAAGCCCTGTTTCACCCACTCCCTGATCTTGGCCCCGTCGGTGCGCGGGTCACCGGCGATCTCGACCGACGCCTCGGGCTGGTCGGTGTCGTACCAGCCGAAGATCGGGCGGCCTTTGAGCGAAGGATGCCCGGCGCGGTAACGGTCTGACACATCGCTGGGGGTATCGAGGACGAAGTAGATTTTCCCGCGCGCCTGCTCCAGCGTCGGCCAGCCCTTGGTCGTGACGGCTTCACGCAAGGTCTTCGCATTGCCGCGCACGTCATCGGGCGTGATGATCCGGTCGGGCTTCAGCACGTCGCGGATTTCCGAATCCAGCGCGTCGAGCAGCGGCGCGGTCAGCGGCAGCGGATCGGTGACGCCGGGCTTGTTGATCGGCCGGTCGGCGGCGTTGATCGTCACCATGATCGGCACGTGGCGCGGATGCGCGCGCGACCAGGCGTCGATCTGGCCGATGCACTGCTTGAACGTGCCGCAGGAGCGGTAGTCGACTTCGGGAATGTGAAAGACCTTAAAGCCGGGCTTCAGCATGGCGGCCTCGTCGAAGCCGGTCTGCTGGCCCGCCGCCTTGGCCAACGTCTCGCCCTTGGGATGGGCGAAGCGCCCGCCCTCGGGATCGGCGAAGATGTCGATCTCCAGCTGGCGCACGCCCCGGTCGAGCTGCTGTGCGAGCGTCAGGTGATCGTAATCCAGCGCGGCGGCAAGCTTCGGGTCACGCCGCTCCAGTTCGGCGAAGACCGCAGACGCGATCCGCTTCTTATAGCTGTTGTGCGATCCGACGACCTGGATGTCGTTCATCCGCAAGCCTGCTTGCGGTGCCGGAGCGGCGGCGGTCGCGAGGACCGCCGCCAGGGTGAGGAAAGCCTTCATCAGAACTCCGCCCGGATGCCGAACAGGATCGTCCGGCCGTAATAGTTGATCTCGCCGAAGCGCAGAGCATTGTCGTTATAGGTATCCTGATGCGCGCCCGCGATGTTGATCGCCTCCAGGCTGAGCGTCAGATTGTCGGCGGCGCGCACCGACAGCTGGCCGTCGAGCGAACCGAAGGCGGCGACGTAAGTGGGCGCCTGCACCGTGCTGCCCGTGCTCGACAGATATTTGTCGCGCCAGACATAGGAGAGGCGCGCCGACAGCGGCCCCTTGTCGTAGAAGCCGACCAGGTTGAAGCTGTTCTTCGACAGGCCGATCAGCTGATCCTTGATGGTGCGCGACCCCGCCGTGTAATCGGCCTTCACTTCCGTGTGGGTGTAGGACCCCTGCACGCCGAAGCCGTCGAACGGTTCGGGCAGGAAGGTGAAGACCTGGCTATAGGCTGCTTCCGCGCCATAGACCTTGGCATTGCCGCCATTGACCGAGCTGGACAGCCGGACGGTGCCGCGACCCGGAATATTGATCTCGGTATTCGACTGGGTGATGTAATTGTCCATCGCCTTGTAGAAGACCGCACCCGACAGCATGCCCGAGGGCGCGAAATACCATTCCAGCGACCCGTCGAACTGGGTGGCGAGGAACGGCACCAGCTGCGGGTTGCCGCCGCTGGCGGTCGGCGCGTCGGTCGACACGGTGATGCGCGGCGCGGTGTCGGTGACGTTGGGACGGGTCAGCACCCGGCTGGCGGCGAGGCGACCGACCAGTTTCTGCGACAGGTCGGCGCGCAGGTTGAAGCTGGGCAGGACGTTGTTGAACGTCTTGGGGTAGCTGACCGGAGTGGCGAGATTGCCGCTGGTCAGGGTGCCGCTCGCCACCTGATCGGTATGGACATAGCGGACGCCCAGATTGCCGGTGACGGGCACCGCGCCCGCATCGAACTGGTAATCGGCGCGGACATAGGCCGCCGCAATCTTTTCCGACACGACGAAGGATGAACGGCGGTCGCCATTGGTGATCGGCTGCGCCTGGATGGCGGGGGTGAAGAAATTGCCGACATAGGCCTGGCTGACGGGCACCAGCCAGTTGCGGAAGCCGTTGCCCGACACGCCGGACAGGAAGTCGTCATAGGGAAGCTGCTGATACGCGCCCGCGCCCAGGTTGGTCAGCGGCTGGTTGGTCGCGGTGTCGATCAGGTAATCGCGGCGGAAATAGTCGCGCTTGCGCCAGTGATATTCGCCACCCGCCTGCAGCTTCGACAGGAAACCGTCGAAATCATGACCGATATCGAGGCGCGAATAGAAGTCCCAGTCCTTGCTGTCCTTCGGTGCGATGTTGAACTGGAACAGCTTGTAATTGGCCGGGTTGGTGACATCGACCGGCGTGGTGAAGGTCGGCACCGACTGGTAACCGGCGCTCGCGTCATAGGTCAGCGGCGCGACGAAATAGGCGCGGCTGCGCACCGTGCCGGTGCGGTAATCGGGGTGATAGCTGTGCGCCGCCGACCAGTTGACGTTGGCGGTGACATGCCAGCGATCGGGGTTCCACGTCTGCTTCAGCCCGACGGTCAGCAGGTCGTGGCGGTTGAGGCTGTATTCGCGCGTGCCCATGAAGCGGACATTGTTGATCGTCGCCTTGGTGATCGTATCGCCGACGACCGTATAGCCCGGCTGGATCTGCGCCGGGGGGCCGCCCGCCGTGCCGCCGTCATAGGGATAGATGTCGAGGCCGAACTCGTCATAGGCGACGTCGAGGCGCGTCGCGACCACGTCGAGCGTCGTCTGGAGGTCGGGCGTCGGCTGCCACTGCGCCGACACGATGCCGGAGATGCGCTTGCGATCCTCGGTCTCGACGGTCGGACGGGTGCGGGTCGGCGAGTAGAGACCGGCGGGAATGCCGCCCTTGTTGGCCGCCGTGTAGCGGTCGGTCAACCAGCCGAAATTCATGAAGCGGTCGTTGCGGACCGTCTTGCCCCAGTACTGCGCGCCCGCCAGGATGCCGAAGGTGCCGTCGCCGTTCTTCGCGCTGGTCAGCACGGTGACGTTGGGGCGGACATCCTTGGTCTGGGTCGTATAGGTGCCGCGAATGTTGACGGTCGTCTTGTTGCCGACCTCCAGCGGGCGGAAGGTCTTGACGTCGATATTGCCGCCCAGCGCGCCTTCGCTCATGTCGGCGGTCGGCGTCTTCACCACGTCGATGCTCGAGGTGAATTCGGCGGGCAGCATCTCGAAGCGGAACTGACGCCCGGCGGCACCACCATTCTCGATCAGGTCGTTCAGCGCGACGGTGCGGCCGTTCATCAGCGTGTTCTGGAACTGCGGCCCCAGGCCACGGACGCTGACATACAGGCCCTCGCCGCGCGGGCGGGTGATCGCCACGCCGGGGACAAGCTGCAATGCTTCGGCGACGTTCTGGGTCGGGAACTTGCCGATATCGGTCGAGCTGATCGAGTCGACACCATAAGCGGCACGGCGCTTGGTCTCGATGCCTGCCGCCAGGCTGCGCGCATAGGTGCCGTTGACGACGATATCCTCGCCCATGGCGTCGGCATCGGTCGCCTGCGCGGCCTGCGGCGCGGCGGCGGTGGCGCCTGCCCCTGCACCTGCACTGTCCTGCGCATGGGCGGCGAGCGGGCCCGTCACCAGAATAAGCGAAACCGATGCCTTCAGCAGGCCGCGAAACGTCAGCATGTCTTGATCCCCCATCGGCTGTCTTGCCGGTTCGGCGGGGGCGTTAGGATCGGTCGGTGTCAGCTTGGCGTAAAATTGATGACGACTGTGTGAAACAGGCTGAACGGGTCAGAAAGTCATCAGAATGATGCGGGAATGGTGGGTGATGATCCGAACGGCTTGATTCCTCCCCGGCAAGGGGAGGAATTTTCCGCATCAGTCCACTCTCGCCTGCGGCATGGTCTGGGTGCCGGTCACCTGCGGGCTCAACCGGCCGATGGTGCGCGCGGTGCGTTCGGGATCGCGGAGCAGGACGCGGCCCGATTTCCACATCAGGTCGCCGTCGCGCCGCGCCTGCTGGATCATCCGGTTGACGTGCACCGGGGTCAGGCCCAGCGCATCGGCCAGCATTTCCTGGGTCAGCGGCATCTCGAAACTGCCGCCCACGGTCAGCCCGGCGAACGACAGCCGCTCATAGATTTCGAGCAGGAAATCGCTGATCCGCTCCTGCGCGTTCAGTCGGCCGAGCTGGACGACATGGCCCAGCAGATAGGCCTCATCCAGCGCCTCGCCGACGGCATAGGCCTGGGCCAGTCCCGATCCGGCGGGGGCGGCGGGGGCGGGGCAGGCGACGCATTCGGTGATGGCCACCACCGTCGCGGAGGCGATGGGGTGCGCATGATGCGTCGAACCGATGACGTCGCCCGGCAGGTAGAAGCTCATGAACTGCCGCCGCCCGTCGGGCAGGATCCGCACCCGCGCGGCCCAGCCCTGCAACAGCAGCAGCGGGTCGGCCACCGGGCGGCCGATCGTCTGGAAGGTGTGGCGCACCGGATAGGTCAGCGCCCGGTCGGCGGCGGTGTCGAGCAGCGTGAGGTCCGCGTCGGCCAGCGGCGTCAGCGCGGTCAACCGACGGATCGCGGCGGCGGCAATCCCCTCGGACGCGGCGGCCGAGGACGGGGAGGACGACAGGGCGGCGGAGGAAGAGGTCATGCGCATCCTTTGTCGGGTATCAGGGCGCCGATCGCGCGGATGATGCGGTCGGGCTGGAACGGCTTGGCGACGATCGAGGCCGATCGATAGGGGGCGGGCAGTGCCCATTCGTCATAGCCGGTCAGGAAGGTCCAGGGCACGTCGCGCGCCGACAGGCAGTCCGCGATTTCGAAAGCACGTTCGCCCGCCAGATTGACGTCGAGCACCGCCGCGTCGAGCGGCTGGTTCTCGGCAAGGTCGAGCCCCTGTTCCAGCGTGGCGACGGGGCCGACCACGATGGCGTCGGCGGCGCGCAACGCCCGCTCCAGGTCGCGCGCAATGAAATACTCGTCCTCGACCACGAGGATACGCTTGTCGGCCAGCGGCGATCGGCGGTTCATCCCTCGGTGCTCCGGTTCAACGCGTCGGCGTCATCTGCAGCCCATGGTAGCGTTATCACACATAGGACGCCGCCACCGCGAAATTCCAGTCTGGTCCGTGCGCCCAGCCCATAAGGCAAGGCCTCGCGGATCAACTCGGTCCCGAATCCCTGACGTACAGGCGGTACCGGCATTGCTGGTACACCCGTTTCATCCCATTTTACAATCAGTTCGCATTCGCTATTTGATTTAAGTTCGATCGCCCACGCGATCGACAACCGTCCGGCGGGATGGCGCAGCGCCCCATATTTCAGGGCATTGGTGGTCAGTTCGTGGATCGCCAGACCCATGGTTTCCGCCGTATCCGCGGGCAGCGAGATGTCCGGCCCTTCGATCGACAGCCGGTCGTCCTCGATAGCGCCCACACCCAATAGCTCGTCGCGGATCAGGTTTTCCAGGTCCACCCGGCCCGACCGTGTCTGCGTTGCGACCACCTGGGTACGCGCCAGCGAGTCGAGCCGTCCGCGGAAATGATCCGAAATCTCGTCGATCGGCCCGCCGCTCTCGACGGTGCGGGTGAAGATCGAACGGACGATGGTCAGGATGTTGCGGACCCGGTGCTGCAACTCGGCGACCAGCGTCTCCTGCCGCTCGCGAAGACGGCGCAGCGTGTCGATATCGGTCGAGGTGCCGAACCATTCGACGATGGTGCCGTGATCGTCGCGCACCGGCGTCGCGCGCGTCTTGAACCAGCGATAGCGGCCGGTCTGGCCATGGCGCAGCCGCCCCTCCATCGCCAGCTCGCCATGCTCGCCCGCGCCGTTCCAGAAACGCCGCGCGGCATCGCGGTCGTCGGGGTGGACGGCGGCCAGCCAGCCATGGCCTAGGCTTTCCTCGACGCTGAGCCCCGTCATGGCGACCCATTGCGGGCTGACCCAGGTCCATTGCCCGTCGCGCGTCGCCGTCCAGACCAGTTGCGGGATACCCTCGATCAGGCTCAGCAGCCGCCGCTGGCTGGCGCGCGAGGCCACCTCGGCCCGCTTGCGCAACAGGGCCTGGACGATGGCGGGGGCCAGTTCCTCGGCGATGGCGCGTTCGCGCTCGGTAAAGCCGGTGGGATGGTTGCCCAGGGCGAACATCGCGAAGGTCTCGCCATCGCGGCGCAGTGGCACGCCCAGGAAGTTGCGCAACATGGGATGACCCTCCGGCGTGCCCACCCGGTCGGGGTGGTTGGCGGGGTCGTTCACGATCATGCTGCGATCCTGAAGGATCACCTGGCCGAAAATGCCGTGGATCTTCATGCCGTTGGGCAACTGGCGCTGGCTGAAGTCGGGATCGTCGCCCGCATAGGCGGCCCAGCCGCGCTCGCTGATCGCGATATGATCCAGCCGATCATGCGAGTCCCGCCGCTCGCCGAAAAAGCTGAACGCCGCGCCGGTCAGGTCCTCGGCCACCGCCAGGCACAGCTGGCCCAACTCCTCTTCGGTCGAGGCGCGCAGCGCTTCCTGCAGGATGCGGTTGATCCCCGCCAGCACATGCGAGTCATGCGGCAGCGGCCCCCTGGGGGGAGCGGACAAGGGCGTTTGCCCATGAAGGGAGGCGAGTTCAGTCATGCGCGAAATGGTCCGATCGGCGTCAACGATCCCGGCCGGTGCGGGCTCCCCGATACACACGATTTCGGATCAACTGGCAAATGTCCGGGATGGGCCGAATGGGATGGAGGAACCGTCAGCCTCTCGCCTGACCGGCGGCGGGGGGTTATGAGCATGCCCCATGTCCCGGTCCTCTTTTACGCTGTCCTGTCCCGCGCCCTCCGCTGTCCTGCGCTTCCTAGTCCTGGCCTGCATCATGGTCGGGCTGGTCGGAACGGGCATGCCGGTGTCGGCGCAGGGCAATCCGGCGGCGGCCTCCGCCACCCGTATCGCCGAGGCCGAGGCCGAGGTGCGCGCGGTCGACCGGGCGCTCGACTCCAAGGTCGATGATGACGACCGGCGCGAACTGCGCGACCGGGCGCAGGGCGCCAAGGACTCGACCGACCAGGCGGTGTCCGACCTCACCGAGCAGCTGGCGCTGGTGAATGCGCGGATCACCGGGCTGGGCACGCCGACGCCCGGTGAGGCGGAGGCCCCCGAGCTGGTCGCGCAGCGCAAGGCCCTGTCGCTGCTGCGCTCGACCATCGACGCGGCGATCAAGCGCGGGCGGCTGGCGGGGGTCGAGGCGGGGCAGCTGGTCGACGAGATCGACCAGAGCAAGGCCGCGCAGTTCAACGAGAAATTGTCGTCCAAGGCGCCGTCGCCGCTGAGCCCCGCCTTCTGGACCATCGTGCTGGAACAGGCCCCGCGCGACTGGCGGCGGGTCGGGCTGTTCCTGAAACAAGGCGGCGAACAGATCGCGCAGCAATGGCGCGGCGGCATCCCGTGGCAGGCGCTGCTGGGCTTTGCCTTGGCGGTCATCCTGATCGGCCCGGTACGGCTGGGCGGACACCGGCTGGCGCAGCGCCGCCTGATCGCCGAGGCGCCGCCCAGCCGGGTGCGGCGCTCGGCCTATACCTTCTGGCGGGTGGCGGTGGGCACGCTCTGCCCGCTCGCCGCCGCCTTCGTCTTCGTCCAGGGGCTGCGCTGGGCGGGGTTGTTGCCGCAACGCTGGACGAGTTTCCTCGACGGTTTCGTCTTCGCCTCGGGCGTGGCGGGATTCACCGCGGCGGTGACCGGCGCGGTCCTGATGCGCAGCCAGCCCTCGTGGCGGATCGCGCCGCTCGACAATGAAACGGCGCAGCGGCTGCGGCCTTTGTCCTGGGGCCTGACCCTGCTGACCTTCATTACCACGATGGTGATGTCGTTCGAGGGCGCGATCGGCAGCAGCCGCAGCGCGGTGATCGCCAGCCAGGCGGTCGAGGCGCTGCTTCACCTGTTGCTGATCGTCGCGACCCTGGTGGTGCTGGGCCAGTTGCGTGCCCGCCGCGTCGCGCAGGAGGATGCCGCGACCCATGCCGGGGTCAGTGCGGGACTGAGCGTCGCGACGCTCATCGCCTGGATCGCGGTCGGCGTGGCCGGGCTGGCGCTGCTGGTCGGCTATATCTGGTTCAGCTGGTTCGTCGCGCTGATGATCGGGTGGACGGTGCTGCTCGGCTCGGCGCTCTATCTAATGCTGGTGGCCGCCGACGATATCGCGACCTCGGTCTTCGTACGCGACAGCAAGGTCGGCGTGACCCTGACCCGCGCGCTGGGCGTGCGCGGCAGCATGATCGACCAGTTCGGGCTGGTCCTGTCGGGCATGATCCGGCTGGTGCTGGTGCTGCTGACCCTGGGTGTGCTGCTCCAGCCGTTCGGGGCGAGCGGCGATCCGGGGGCGGTGTTCGACCAGATCACCAGCGTCGCCGACGGGGTCAAGATCGGCAATGTCTGGATCTCGCCCGGTGCGATCCTGCGCGGGCTGGTGGTGCTGTTTGTCGGGCTGGGGCTGGTGCGCCTGTTCATGCGCTGGCTGGAGCAACGCTATCTGCCCGCGACCGATCTGGACGGGTCGGGGCGCAACTCGGTCAGCCTCGTCGCGCGCTATATCGGCATCGCGCTGGCGGTGATCTGGGCGCTGGCATCGCTGGGCATCGGGGTGGAGCGGATCGCGCTTCTGCTGTCCGCCTTGTCGGTCGGCATCGGCTTCGGCCTTCAGGCGATCACCCAGAATTTCGTCTCCGGCCTGATCCTGCTGGCCGAACGGCCGATCAAGATCGGCGACCTGATCCGGGTCGGCACCGACGAGGGCGACGTCAAGCGGATCAGCGTGCGCTCGACCGAGATCGAACTGGCCGACCATTCGACGCTGATCGTCCCCAATTCCGAGCTAATCACCAAATCGGTGCTCAACAAGACGCTCGCCGGGCCGCTGGGGCGCGTCCAGATCCAGTTCTCGGTCCCGATCGAGACGGATGCGGATATGGTCCGGGGCATCGTGCTCGACTGTTTCACCGCCGAGGAGGCGGTGCTGGCCGATCCGGCGCCCAAGGCGTTCATCGACTCGATCGTCGACGGGCGCATTCATTTCAACTGCTTCGCCCATGTCGAAAGCCCGCGCGCGGCCTATGGCACGCGCAGCGCGGTGCTGTTCGCGTTGCTCGCGGCGCTCCGGGACAAGGATATCGAGATCGGCACCCTGCCGCAGAAGATGGAACTGGTGCGCCATGGCGGGACGGCCAGCCCGGCTGCGCCTGCGCCGCCAGGCCAAGATGAAACCAAGATGAAATGAACAAGTTGGCATTGGTCATAGAAAGGTAACACCAGCTTCTTGCAGCATCCCTATCCGCGCGGCCAGCGACGACCGGAAGGTCGATCGGGGGATAGGGATAATAACCACCATGAACACCAATTTCGTTCGCGCCGCGCTGCTGGGCGGTTCCGCGCTTCTGGCACTCGCCGCCACGCCTGCTTTCGCCGCCGACACCAAGCCTGCCGCCGATCCGGCCCCCGCCGCCGCGGCGACCGATCCCGCCACCGATTCGGGTGAGCTGAAGGACATCGTCGTCACCGCGACCAAGCGCGAGACCAGCCTTCAGAAGACGCCGATCGCCATCTCGGTCATCGACCCGACCGTGTTGAAGGACCGTCACGTCCAGAGCCTGCTCGACCTGGCCGACGGCACCGTGCCGTCGCTCCGCGTCGCCACCTTCGAGGCGCGCCAGTCGGCGCTGACCGTCGGTATCCGCGGCATCGTGCCGTTCGACCAGAACCAGACCGCGCGCGACACCGGCGTCGGCGTCTATTTCGACGGCGTGTATCTGGGCCGTTCGCAGGGCCTGAACGCCGCGCTGTTCGACATCGAGCGCGTCGAAGTGCTGCGCGGGCCGCAGGGCACGCTGTTCGGCCGCAACACCGAGGGCGGCGCGCTGTCGATCGTCACCGCCAGGCCGACCGGCAAGTTCGGCGGCTCGCTGACCGCGGGCTTCGGCAATTATGGTGCGTACAATACCGCCGCGCACGTCAATCTGCCCGAGTTCAACAATATCTCGATCAAGCTGGACGGCGTGATCCAGCACCAGAACCCGTTCGTGAAGAACCCGCTGCCGGGCAGCGTGGGCTGGGGCGCGTACAACCGCGTGGGCGGCCATGTCGCCGCCGTGTGGAAGCCGGTCGACGGTTTCTCGGCCGAGCTGTCCTATGATCAGGCCAAGGACGAGAACTCGCCCTTCTACAGCCAGTTGCTGAACTACAACCCGCGCGGCCTGCCGGTCGCGACCATCGCGCAGATCAACGCCAATGGCGGCAAGCTGCCCTCCGGCACCATCGCGCCGCTGTCGCCTCTGGTCGTCGTGTCGGGCGACGATCGCATGAAGACCGCCGATATCGGCGTGCCGCAGCAGTACAGCGTCGACCGTACCCACGGCTTCTCGGCCAAGCTGAACTATGACGTGGCGCCGGGCCTGGAGCTGCGCTCGATCACCGCATGGCGCGGCGTGTCGACCGACCAGTGGGACAATTCGGGCGGCGCGCACCGCACCGTGTTCCTGCCCAACGGCAAGTTCAGCCGCTACAGCCTGTCCTTCATGCAGCAGCACCAGTTCAGCCAGGAATTCCAGGCGGTCGGCAGCCTGCCGCAGCTCGATTACGTGGCAGGCCTGTTCTACTTCACCGAAAACGCCCGCGAGCAGGCGGCGACCCCGTCGACCAACCAGTGGAATGCGGACGGCACCGGCTACACCATCCTGTCGCAGACCGCGCTGGGCACCATCGGTTCGGGCAACCAGGGCTGGGCGCCGGGTTCGTTCTTCTTCCAGCGCGGCAGCTTCGCCCGCGCCTATAGCTATGCGGCCTTCGCGCAGGCGACCTATACCCCGGCGGGCTTCGATGCCTTCCACCTGACGCTGGGCGGCCGCTACACCCACGACAAGCGCAACGGCACGCTGTACCTGGTGCAGGGCAAGTCGACCAACTTCCCCTTCACCTTCGACAACAGCCGGTTCGATCCGATGGTGACGGCGGCGTTCGACGCGACCGACACGGTCCATCTCTATGCGAAATATTCGACCGGCTACCGCGCGGGCGGTGCCAATGACCGGTCGCAGACCTTCGCGTCGTTCGGTGCCGAAGCGGTCAAGTCCTATGAGATCGGGTCGAAGATGGACCTGTTCGACAAGCGCGTCCGCCTGAACCTGGCGGGCTATATCATGGACCGCACCGGCACCCAGATCGACTTCGACAATGTCGACACCAACCCGGCCAGCCCGACCTACAACCTGCACACCGAGGAAACCCGCAACGCGCCGGGCACGTCCAAGATTCGCGGGGTCGAGGCCGACATCACGACCAGCCCGATCGAGGGGATGACGGTCGGCGCATCCTACGCCTACACCTACACCAACGTGCCGCTGACGCCGAACCCGTTCCTGGGCAACGCGCTGACCCAGGTGTTCGTGGTCTATACGCCGCGCAACGCCGCCTCGGCCTATGCCGATTACGAGGTGCCGCTTGCGGGTTCGGAGGCCAAGGTCCGTTTCCACCTGGACGCCAACTATGCCGACCCGGCCTATAGCTTCCAGAACGAGACGACGCGCACCGACAAGACCTTCGTGATGAACGGCCGCATCGCACTGGCCGACCTGCCGCTGACCGAGGGCGGCACGAAGATGACCCTGTCGCTGTGGAGCCGCAATCTGCTCAACAACAGCTTCGTCTATCGCCGCTCGGCCGCCAATGCCGCGACGCTGGGCGACTATGGCAACTTCAACCCGCCGCGCACCATCGGCCTGGAGGGCACGGTTCGCTTCTGATCCCGACCCGGATACCCGACTTCAGGGCCGCCCTTCGGGGTGGCCCTTTTTTGTTGTTGCCCCTGCATGGGCTCACTGCGAGCCCCTCCCCTTCCGGGGAGGGGTGAATTGATCTTATTCGTTTCATATTATCGACCGGGCAGGATCAGCGACACCACCAGCCCCGGCGCGGCATCGCCCAGTTCCAGCCGCCCGCGATGCAGTCGTGCGATCGCTTCGACCAGCGGAAGACCCAGGCCATGGCCCCCCGCCGCCCCCCGCGCGGTGTCGAGCCGTCCGAAGCGGCTCAGCGCATGGGCACGATCCTCGGGCGCGATGCCGGGGCCGTTATCGGCGATGCTCAGGGTCACGCCCTCCTCGCCCGCGTCCAGCGACACCCGGATCGTGCCGCCCGCCGCGCCATATTTGATCGCATTGCCGATCAGGTTGACCAGCGCCTGGGTCAGCAACTGCCGGTCCCCGACGAAATCCGGAAGCGCGGCATGGACTGCGATGCTAAGGGAATGGCCCGCATCCTCGGCGACGGGAATCATCATCGCACCCGTGTCGCGGACCAGCGCGGACAGGTCGAAGGGGGCGAAGCCCGCCTGACGGTGCCCCGCCTCGATCTCGGCGATGCGGAGCAGGGCGGCGAACATGGCGAGCAGCGCGTCGCACTGGGCCAGTGCGGCGCCGGCGCGCTCAGCCTGGGCGGGGTCGCGGGCGTCCTCGACCATACGTGCCAACTGGCCGCGCAGCCTGGACAGGGGCGTGCGCAGGTCATGGGCGATGTCGTTCGACTGGCTGCGCATCGCGTCCATCAGTTCGGCGATGCGATCGAGCATCCGGTTGAAGGCGGCGGCCTGGCGGTCGAACTCGTCGCCCGATCCGGTCACCGGCACGCGGTGACGGATATTGCCTGCGATGATCGCCTCTACCGTGGCGCGCTGGTCGGCGATGCGGCGGCCGACCAGCATCGAAAAGGCGATGACGCCGCCGACCACGATCAGGATGATCGAGCCGAACCCGGTCAGATAGATACGTGTCCGCATCGCGCGGTGGCTGTCGAACGGTTCGGTTTCCGCCACCACCGCCAGCCGCCGCCCTTCGCCCGCATCGCGAACCAGTGCCCGGCCATGCGACAGGCCGATGATCCCGTCGCGCTGGCGCAGGTCCGACCGGCCCATCGGCAGGGTGGAGCGCGGGGCGATGTTGCCGCCCAGCCGCCGTCCGTCCGCCCCCAGCAGCAACAGGCCGATATCGCCGGTATCGCGCTGCCCCGACAAGGTGGCGATCCGCGCGAGCAGCAGCGGGGTGGGGAGCCGCGTCTCGCCCGCGTCCCGCTCCAGCACCAGATCGGCGATCGCCTCGATCCGGCGATCGACCGCGCGTGCGACCGTCACCCGGTTGGCGGCCAGGATCGAGATGCCGGTGGCGACCGTGGCGATCAGGAACAGGGCCAGGACGGCGATGGTCAGCCCGCGCAGCGACAGACGACGGATCGCGCGCTTGATCATGGTTTCAGCGAATAGCCGATCCCGCGCACCGTTTCGATGGGATCCTCGCCGCCATTCTCGGTCAGCTTGATGCGCAGGCGCCGGATATAGACGTCGACGATATTCGTCTCCGGCTCGAAATCATAACCCCAGACCCGCTCGATCAGCATGGCGCGGGTCAGCACCTCGCCCGCATGGCGTGCCAGTTCGGCCAGCAGCTTCAGCTCCAAATTGGCCAGCGTGATCGGCTGCCCACCGCGCCAGGCGCGAAAGCTGGTCGGGCTGACCACGATGTTCCCTGCGCGGATGGTGTCGGTTTCGCTGACCGTCCAGCGGCGGCCTCGGATCACCGCCTGGATGCGCGCGACCAGTTCCTGCGGCTCGACCGGCTTGACGACATAATCGTCCGCACCCGCTTCCAGCCCGTCGACCTTGTCCGTCGCCATGGACAGCGCGGTCAGCATGACGACGGGCAGGGTGATCCCGCGCGCGCGCAGCGTCTCGACCACCGACAGCCCGTCGAGGCGCGGCATCATCCGGTCTAGGATCACCGCGTCATATTGCTCGCGGTCGATCACGGCGAGTGCGAAGCGGCCATCGATGACATGTTCGACCCGGTGCCCCAGCCCCATCAGGTCGGCGGCGAGGCCATGGGCATAGGTGGCGTCGTCCTCGACCAGAAGCAAATGCAGGCTCATCGTCACTTTCCAAACCGTCTTCGCCTTCGCCCTACCGGGCAAAAGCGCGGTGGCAAGTCCTGCCCTGCCGATCCTAGCCCACCAATTTCACTGGGCCAGCGGAGCCAGCCGCTCGCCGAACAGCCGCACGAAACGGTCGAGCGGGCAGGGCGCATGGGTGGGGCAGCCGCGCACCGTCACGGACCGTGTCGAGACGGCGGCGGCATGGGCGCGGATCGCTTCGGGCGACTGGGTGCGATAATGGACGGTGACGAAGGCACGGTCCTTCGCATCATGCCAGCGCTCGATCAGGATCGCTCCGCCCGGCGCGGCATCGTTCACGGCATAGCCCGGCGCGACCAGATCGAAGCCGAGCAGGGCGGCCAGCGCGGTGACATTGGTGTCGTGCCCGATCAGCATGTCCAGCTTTGCGTCGTCCTTCGCGGTCAGCGCGTCGATCATGTGCCGCCCGAACGCCGCCGACTGGTGCGCGGCCATATAGGGCGAGCGCGAATAGACGTCGAACAGCGCGGCATGGACCGTGCCCAGCCGTGCCAGCATCTTACCGTCGACCGGCGCGCCGCCGACCGAGGGCGACAGCCCTTCGGCATATTGCAGCAGCAGCACCTGCGCGGTGCCCGAGGCGGTGCGGATCGGCCCGGTGAGGTCGATGCCATGGCCGTCGGCCGAAGGCGTCAGCCGTGCGGGGCCTGCCGGATCGCAGCCCTTGGCATCGCCGCAGCCCAGCACCTGGTCCAGCAGCCGAAGTGCCGGACGGTGGCGCGCGGCCAACGCGTCCATGCCGCCGGTGAAGCGGTTGATATCCGCCACCGCCGCGTTGGCATCGAAACGGGTGGCACGGGCGCGCAGCGGCTCGAACAGGGGATCGACCTGGCCCATCGGGCTATGCGCGACGGGCACCGCGCAACCCGGGGTCAGCGCCTTGGCATAGGCCTCCCCGCTGGCGATCGTGCGGGACGAGCTGTTGGTGCGGATGCGGATGCTGCCCGGCGCGGGGCAGCCCTGCGGCAACAGGCCGTGCGCGACCCAGGCGGCGCGATCGGCCAGCGCCTCGGCGGCCAGCGCCTCGGCCCCGCGCGGGGTCAGCTCGCTTTCGGGCGTCGTCCAGACCGGCCAGGGCTTGGCGGTGCGCGTGCCGTGCGGCACCTCGCCGTCCAGCGGCGCGCGGACGCCATGCCGCATCAGCACCACCACCCGGTCGAGCGTCAGCCCCTTCGAGGCAGGGACATCCTGCGCTGCGACCGGCGCGGCCAGCATGGACAGGGCATAGAGGGCGAGCGGCGCGATCAGGCGGCGGGAAAGGACGGTCATCGCGCGGCTTTGGACCGATTTCGGGTCAGGACTGTGACATTGACCACGACTTCGCGAGGCTGGGCCAGCGTCATGGCAAGATTTTTTAGAAGTCATCAAAAGTCGGTCAATAAGTCATCGCGCTGTCACATGCCATCCCTAGCGGGGCCGTCGAAGGCGTCCTGGGGGGCGTCGCCATCAAATTGATCCAGGGGAAATTCCATGACCGCTTCGGCCAAGCGGGCGCATGTCGTGCGCCTGTTGTGCGGCACCGCCGCGACCTTCCTGATTGCCGCACCGGCTTTCGCCGCCGATCCGATCGTAACGCCGGACGAGCCGGCGGTCGCGGCCGCCGATCCGCAGGTCGGTGAGGACGTTGTGGTCAAGGGGCATCGCCAGGCGGTGGTCGATGCGCAGGACGAACAGCTGCGCAGCCAGTCGCTGGCCACCGTCGTCTCGGGCGAGGAACTGCGCCTTCAGCCGCAGCAGAACCTGGCCGACCTGCTGACCCGCCTGCCGGGCATCAGCTCCTCGGTCGACCAGTCGCGCAACGCGGCGGCGACGGGCGAGGCGCAATATGTCTCGATCCGCGGTCTCGATACCTCGTACAACGCCTATTCGCTGGACGGCGTGCGCCTGGCGCAGACCGATGCGCGCACCCGCGCCATCTCGATGAACCTTTTGTCGCCCTTCTCGCTGCAGACGGTGCGCGTCGACAAGGCGCCGACCGCCAAGTACGACGGCGACGCGATCGCGGGCATCATCGACATGGTGCCGATCACCGCCTTCGACCTGCCCAACCACCGCACCCAGATCCGCCTCCAGGGCCAGCTGGCGGGCCGTGCCGATGCGCGTCGCCAGGACCCCTGGGGCGGCACCGCGCAGGTCGAAACCGCGCAGCGCTTCGGCGATTTCGGCGTCTATGCCTCGGCCTATTACGGCCTGAAGCATGTGCTGGGCGAGTCGACGGCCGTGCAGCATGACTGGGAGAAGTATAACAACAACATCTCCGGCATGATCCGCGACAATCTCGACAATCTGTTCGCGCGCGGTGCCCAGTGGCAGTCGTTCCGCAACCGTATCGAGCGGATGGGCGGCACGCTGAACCTCGACTGGAAGGGCGAGGGCACCGACCTGTACCTGCACTCCACCTATGGCCGGTACAATCTCAAGAGCTGGATGGACCAGACCGCGCTGCGCCAGACCAGCCTGGCGCCCGACCAGATCAACCCGAACCCCAACAAGGGTTCGTACGACGCCGCCGGTTATCGCGCCGATTACGGCCTGACCGCGACGCATTATTTCCGCACCGAGCACAGCAACCAGGAGCTGGTGACGTCGAAGCTGGGCGGCCAGACCCGCTCGGGCGACTTCACCTTCGACTATCACGGCGCCTATTCGCGCGGGTCGCAGGACTATCCGCTGCGTATCCAGTCGGGCTTTGCGGGCCGTCCCTATATCGGCACCGCCGATAACACGGGCACGGCGGCCTATCGCATGGTCACCTCGATCGGCCAGCGCACCTTCCCGCAGGTCGTCCTGACCGACGCGGCGCGCGCGTATCTGACCGACCTCAGCAAGCTGCGGCAGTGGTACGTCACCCAGCAGTTCGAGAATACCTGGGAACGCCGCCTGGAGGGTCAGTTCGACACGACCTGGCACCATGCCGACCAGGGCCTCGTCTCGATCTCGGCGGGCGCCAAGGTCGAGGACGCCAAGCGCTATGCCAATGCGCTGGGTGACGACGGCGCGCTGCAATATACCTTCCCCAATGCGGACGGCAGCAACTCGCCGCGCTATGCCGCGACCGGCCCGGTCCTGACCTCGCTGCCCGGCCGTCTGCTCGGCGGGTTCATGAACAACGCCGCGCAGGTGCCGATCTTCCTTATCGACACCGACTATATCGAGAATCAGGTCCGCCAGCTCTCCAGCCCGAAGATCGCCGGACTGGACCCGGTGAAGCTGAAGGAAAACCGCCTCGACGGGCGCGAGAACCGGCTGTCGGGCTATGTCATGACGACGCTGCGGTTCGGCGACCTGGAGGTCGTCCCGGGCGTCCGCTACGAATATAACCGCTTCAAGGGCACCTATTTCCAGGAGCAGGGCAATAGCGGCGCGTTCGTGACCTCCGACCGCCATTACGATCAGTGGCTGCCGAGCGTCATCGCCAATTATCGCCCCAATGATGCGATGGTCGTCCGTGCCTCGATCCGGAAGAGCTATTCGCGGCCCGCTTTCGACCTGCTGCTCGGGCCGACGCAGGTGACGCGCAACGACCTGGGCGAGGTGACGGGGGTGTTCATCCCCAATCCGAACCTCGATGCGCAGACCTCGTGGAACTACGACGCCTCGATCGAATATAAGGGCCAGGGCACCGACTTCTTCTCGATCAGCCCCTTCTACAAGGATCTGAACCACGTCCTGTTCGCGACCGGCACCACCAATGCCAGCGGCGACTACAACATCTGGGGCGCCCCCCAGTCGGAACAGCAGGGCGGGGTCGAGGTGTCGAAGCTGACCACCGACGCCACGGGCAAGATCTACGGCGTCGAACTGTTCGGCCGTTACTCGCTGAAGGGTCTGCCGGGGCTGCTCGACGGCCTGGGTCTCCAGGCCAATGTCACGGTGCAGCGCGCGCAGGCGCGGGTCTTCGTCAACGGCCAGATGCGCGACCAGCGCATGACCCAGGCGCCGAAGATCATGTACAATGCCGCGCTGTTCTATGCCCATGGCCCGCTGTCGGCGGAGTGGAACTACAATTATACCGGCGACCGCCTGTACGATCTGCGCTCCAGCCGTCCGGACACCTATATCCAGCCGACGACCATCTCGAACCTGATCGTCAACTATGTCCTGCCCTCGGGCTTGACGATCGGCGCGTCGGTGCAGAACCTGTTCGACGAACACAGCTATTGGGCGACGACCAGCGAGCGCAAGGCGTACCTCTCGAACGACCGCAAGGGCGGTTATGTCGAGACGGGGCGCATCTACATGCTCAACCTGACCTACGCCTTCTGATCCTACCCTCTCCCCGATCCGGTGCCCACCCCCATGGGCGCCGGAGCGCACCTACGCCGACGGCGCATCTTTGTGCCGTCGGCGATTTTGTGTGGGGTTCCTGACCACATGGTCACACGCTAGCATGATCCCGAAGAGAGGACCTGCCAGACATGATGAAACGCCAACGCCGCCAGCATGAGATCGTGGCGTATCTTGCCGAGGGCGGGTTCCACGGGATCGGCGAATTGGCCGAGGCGCTGTCGGTGTCCGAGGAGACGGTGCGGCGCGAGCTGCGGGTGCTCGAGGCATCGGGCGCGGTCATACGCGCGCATGGCGCGGTGCGGATCGCCAAGGTCGAAACCGAGGGCTCCTTCGCCACGCGCCTGCAACGCCATGCCGAGGCCAAGCAGCGGATCGCCGCCGCCGTCGCCGAGGTCGTCGCGGACGGGCAGGCCATCTATATCGATGCCAGCACCACCGGCCATTATGTCGCGCGGGCGCTTCGGGATCATCAGGGGCTGACCGTGGTGACCAATGCGGTCGGAGTCGCCGCCGAGCTGGGCGGGCGCAACGACAATCGTATCATGCTGGCGGGCGGCGAGATGGACTACGAGTATCGCGCCTGTTTCGATGCCACCGCGCGCGAGTACCTGAGCATGTTCACGCCCGCGCTGGCGATCTTGTCCGTCGAGTCGGTCAATCTCGATCATGGTTTCGCCGATTATCATGCGGGCGAGGCGGCCTTGTGCCGGATGATGATCGCCCGCTCGCGCCGCACGCTGATCGCGGCCGACCAGAGCAAGTTCGACCGGCCCGGCACCATCCAGGTGGCGGCGCTGGATGCGGTGGCGATGCTGGTGACCGACGCGCCCCTGTCGCCCGCTTATGCCGAGGCGCTGGCCGGGGTGGAGGTGGTCGTCGCCTGACCCCGCGGGATCAGCAGCGCGATCGTAGCGCCCGCGATTCCGAAACCGGCATGGATCAGCCAGAAATGCGGCAGGTCCATGCGCGGATAGAGCGTGCCCAACTGCCCGACCACCAGATGCGCGACGAAGCCGTGGAGGTAGAACAGCCCGGTCATCAGCCCGCGCCGTGACGGCGGCGCGGCGGCGGCGACGATCGCCAGCGCCGAGGGCCAGGACAGGACCACCCCGACCGACAGCAATGCGATGGCGCAGACCGGCCCGATCAGCCCGACCTGCGCTGCGCCCCCGGACAGCCCGGCAAGCAGGACATAGGCCATCGCCATCGCCATCCCTCCGGCGGCCAGCTTCATCGCCGGGCCCGGCTCACGCGGCAGGCGCGGCCAGAGGCGATAGGCGAGCAGCGCCAGCGCGATGGTGAACAGCCCGTCCGCCGCCGCCAGCCAGCTTGGCGGGACCGTCAAGGTGCCGAGCGTCAGGTCGACGCGCTGTTCGGCCCAGAGCAGCATCATGTTGTTGAGTTGCTCATAGGCGCAGAAGCACAATGTCACGGCGATGATGGCGAGGATCACGCGCGGCCAATCGGTGCGGTGGCGGTCCGCCTCGCGCGCGTCGATCAGGCGAACCGGCGGGGCGGTGCGCAGGGTCAGCATCGCCGCGACCATGCTGGCGGCCATCACGACAAAGGCGGCGGCAAAGCCGAACCGCAGTGCCAGCCAGCCGCCGATCAGCGGCCCCGACAACGCGCCGCCGTTCAGGAACGCGAGATAGGCCGCATAGAGCCGCTCGCCCGCCGCGCGTCCTCGCAACGCCCCAACCTCGGCGGCCAGATTGCCCTTGAGCAGTCCGATCCCGCCGATCAGCAGGGCCAGTCCCGGCAGCGCCCAGCTGCGACTGGCCAGCGCGAGCAGTCCCAGCGTCATCAGCGCCGCGCCGACATACATGGCGAACCGCCGCTGCCCGCTGCGATCCGCGATCCAGCCGCCCAGCGGCAGGACCAGATAGGTAAGCGCGCCGTACAGGCCGTAAAGCTGCGAGGCGAAGGCGATGTCGCCATGCGCGCCGGTCACGCCCTCGATCCCGTGGCGCAAGGCGGACAGTCCGATCACCCCCTGGCCGTGGACCAGCAGGTCGGTGACCAGGAACAGGGTCAGTAGCGACTTCGCCCCCTGAATCGCACAACGCTCCCATCCCTCGACGCTGGCGAGCGTCCAGAAACCGGGGGCGGGCGGGGCGGTGTCCCTTTCGCGCATGATGCTGATGTCGGTCCGTCTTGGGGCTTGGGGAGGAAGCGACGGCTCCCTAGCGTCGGTATGTGACGGGTTCGCGGCGCTCGACAAAGCAGCCCGCGCACGGCACCACGGGGCCATGGACCTGTCCGCGATCGTCGCCGATATCGCCGCCGAAATGGCCGAAGCCCCCGACCGGGGCACGCCCGCCGATTATATCCCCGCGCTGTCGGACATCGACCCGCAGCGTTTCGGCATCGCCATCGTCGAGGCGGACGGCCAGTGCCATCTGGCGGGCGATGCCGAGGAGAGCTTCTCGATCCAGAGCATCTCCAAGGTCTTCGCGCTGACCCTGGCGCTGGGCGCGGTCGGCGACCAGCTGTGGCGGCGGGTGGGGCGCGAACCGTCGGGGACCGCGTTCAACTCGATCGTGCAGCTGGAAACCGAGCACGGCATCCCGCGCAATCCGTTCATCAATGCGGGTGCGATCGTCGTCGCCGATGTGATCCTGGGCAACCACGAACCGCGCGAGGCGATCGGCGAGTTGCTACGCTTCGTGCGTGCGCTGGCGGGGGAGGACGACATCGTCATCGATGCCGCCGTGGCGCAAGCCGAGATGGAAACCGGCCACCGCAACCAGGCGCTGGCCCATTACATGCGCGCCTTCGGCAATCTGCATCACCCCGTCGAGCGCGTGCTGGGCGTCTATTTCCACTTCTGCGCGCTGGCGATGAGCTGTCGGCAGCTGGCGCTGGCGGGGCGTTACCTGATGGCGCGGGGCGTCAATTCCGGGACGGGGCGCTCGGTCGTGTCACCCCAGCGCGCGCGGCGCATCAATGCCCTGATGATGAGCTGCGGCCATTATGACGGGTCGGGCGAGTTCGCCTTTCGCGTCGGCCTGCCGGGCAAGTCGGGGGTGGGCGGCGGCATATTGGCGATCGTGCCCGGCCGCGCCTCGATCGCCGTCTGGTCGCCCGGCCTCAACGCGCGCGGGAATTCGCAGCTTGGTACGCTGGCGCTCGAACGGCTGGTGCAGCGGACGGGCTGGTCCGTGTTCGACCCGCAAGCCGGTTGACCGCCCGCAGGGGCGCAAAGGCCGCCTGCGCGCGCACCGACAGGATCAGGTTGAGCGCGATCCCGGCGATCGAGGCGGCGCCGAAGATGCGCACGATCCGCTCGCCCGTGACCGCCGTGCCGCAACCCGACAGCGCCAGCAGCAGCACCGCGCCGCCGAGCAGCTTCAATCCGGTGCGCAGCCGTGCGTCATGCAGCGTCCCCGCCTCCTTGGCATGGCGATAGGACCCGGCGGCGAGCAGCCAGAAGCCGACGAAGCAAAGGGCGATCGTATCAAGCATGGGCAGGCTCCATGGTCCGGCGCGACCGGCCGGGGGTTTTGGGGGCGGGGCGGGCGCTGATCCGGGCGGCGGCGGCAAAGCCGATGCCGATGGCCAGACAGGACAGGTCGAAGGCGACGAACAGCTGGTCGCCGTCGAGCAGCGAAGGGATCAGCCAGCGCGCGGTGGTCAGCGCGTTGACCACGGGAATCGCGGTCCAGAAAGCGGCGGCGATGGCGAACAGCACGGTCCAGGCGCGGCGTGCGGGCAGGCCGAGCTGCGCCAGTGCCAGCAGGCCCCAGGTCCAGAACATCGCCGACACTTCCATGTCCGCGCGACCCTCCAGCGTGGCCGGGATCAGCCGGTTGGCGAGCAGATAGGCAGCCATGCCCGCCGGAAAGGCGGCGATCACCGTGATGTTCAGCCGCTCGGCCAGCTTCAGGCCGAAGAAGGGCGCGGTACCCGGCTTGCGTCGCTTGGCGGTCCACAGCAGCAGGCCGGTGCCGACCATCGCCGCGCCGGTCAGCCCCATCACGAAATAGGCCCAGCGCAGTGCCGGTCCGGCGAAGGTGGCGAGGTGCAGGCCCAGCATGACGCCCGCCGTATCGATCGCGACGGCGGCATCGCCGCTGCGGCTGAGGAACCGGCCGGTCGCGCCGTCATAGGTGGCGATGGGGGTACGCGAATTGATCGCGCCGCGCTTGGCTTGGGCGATGGTGATACGCGCCGCCGCATCGCCGGGATTCTGGACGATGACGCGGGTGGCGGGGCCGCCCAGCCGCTGTTCGGCATCGCGCACCAGCGGTGCGATCGCGACCAGCGGACGCCGTACGCCGCTGGCGGGCACGTCGGCCGGGGTGCCATAGGCGGTCTGCATGAACTGGGCGGGCGAGGCATAGTTCATCAGCACCGGCCAGGGCATGTACATCGTCACCAGCGTGATCAGCCCGGTATAGGTGATCATCGCATGATAGGGCAGGCCGAGCACCGCCGAGACATTGTGCGCGTCGAGCCAGCTGCGCTGCCCCTTGTTCCAGCGCAACGTGAAGAAGTCGGCGAAGATGCGCTTATGCGTGATGACGCCCGAGATGATCGCGCCCAGCATCGCCATCGCGCACAGCCCCGCCAGCCAGCGACCCCAGGGGTGCGGCAGCTGAAGCTGGAAATGGAAGCGATAGAATTGCTCGCCGCCCTTGGTCTCGCGCGCGGTCAGGGGGGCGCCGCTGACCGGATCGAGGTCCAGTTCGTCGCCGCGCATCTTGGGATCGGGCTTGGCGGGGATGCGGAAGATGCGCGTCGCGACCGTGCGCGCGTCGGGCAGGTAGATATACCATTGCCGATCGTCCGGCCCGACCCGCGACAGGTAACGGACCGCCGAGTCCGCCGCCTGCGCCGGCGGGGCGGCCTCGGCACGGATTTCGGGCTGCATCCAGCGGGTGATCTCGGGCCGGAAATAGGCCGAGGTGCCGGTCAGGAACATGGTGAACAGGATCCACCCGGCGATCAGGCCCAGCCAGCCATGCGCCCAGGCCATGGTCTGTCGCAGCCCGCGCCGCGCCGCCGCAGCGCTCACGGCCGCACGCCCAGCAGCTTGAGCGTCACCGCCATCACGATCGCCCCGCCCCAGATCACCGCGCTGACCCGGCCCAACCGGACCTCGTGCAGCGCCCAGAGGCCGATCCCGGCATAGACAAGGAAGGACAGGATCATCGGCCAGCCGGTCGCCTCGACCCGCGCCGTCGCATCGGGCGCGGGGAGCAGGCGCGCGGTCAGCATCGCGGCGGCGACGGCAAAGGCATAACCACCGAGAATCGTCGTGATCCAGCGCCAAGCCATGGCGACACCGCTCCGCCAACGGCCTCCGCCTTGTTCGTCAATGGCTTGGCCCGATGCCACCCGCGCTTTCCCCTTGTCATCCCGATGGCATCGCTTTAGCAGCATTTGAGAGTCACTATCAATAGCAGGGAGTAAATTTATGCGCGCACTTCGCGGAGCGTTGCTGGCAGCGTGCGCCACCGGGGGAATGCTGGGCAGCGCGCTCCCGGCTCATGCGATGACGCTGCCCGACGACGATCAGCAGCGGCTGCGCAACGAGGACATCGTGGTCGAGGGGCAGCGCGAGAAGAAGAGCGCGTCCTCGGGCACCAAGACCGACGTGCCGCTGATCGCGACGGCGCAGAGCATCACCGTGATCGACCAGGAGGAACTGACCCGGCGCAACGCGCTGTCGATCAACCAGGCGCTTGGCTATGTCGCGGGTGTCGCGCCCAACCAGCGCGGCAATGTCGCCACCCGCTACGACCAGTTGTTCCTGCGCGGCTTCGCGCCCGGCGTGTTCATGGACGGGATGCGGCTGATGGGCGGCGTCTATGCCAGCCCGCAGATCGATTTCCATCTGGTCGAGTCGGTCGATGTGGTGAAGGGCCCGGCGGGCGTCACCTATGGCTCGGGCACGCCCGGCGGCCTCGTCAACCTGACCAGCAAGCTGCCCTATGCGGGGGCCGGCGGGCGGATCGAGCTGGCGGCGGGCAATTATGCGCTGCTGCGCTCCAGCATCGACGTGAACCAGCCGCTCGATGAGAATGACCGCTGGCTGTTCCGGATGATCGCAGGTGCCGAGGAATCGGACGGCTTCATCCGCAACACCGCCAATCGCCGCTATTATGCGCGCCCCATGCTGACCTTCGCGCCCGACCCGGCGACCAGCGTGACGCTGATCCTCAACTATCAGCGCGATCCCGAGTCGGGGTCGTATAGCGGCGTACCCGTCTATGGCTCGGCGCTGCCCAATCCGTTCGGCGTGCTGCCGGTCGATTTCAACACCTCGGAGCCGTCCTACGAGGCGTTCGACCGGACGCAGAAATCGGCGACGATCCTGTTCCGCCATGACCTGAACGATCGGCTGAGCTGGACCACCAACGCGCGTTACCTCGCAATCGGGCTGCATTACCGGCAAATCTATGGCTCGGGCTATGTCACGCGCGGCGGGAATAGCGATCTCTCGACCCTGCAACGCGGCGGCGGCGGATCTGATGAAGCGTTCCAGACCTTCACGATCGACAATCATCTGGTCGGCAAGCTCGACACCGGCCCGGTCAAGCACACCATATTGGGCGGCGTCGACTGGCAGCATAATCGCGGCGAGAATTACCAGGCGTTCTTCACCGGGCAGAACGCCAACCCGGTGTTCAACATCCCCAATCTCAGCCTGTTCGCGCCAGTCTATGGCGTACCGCTGCCCAGCTTCCCGATCAATCAGACCCACAATTACACCAAGCGCGATCAGGTCGGCGTCTATCTGCAGGACCAGATCGCGATCGGGGGCCTGCAACTGATCGCCAGCGGGCGTTGGGACACCTACAACCAGACGACGCAGAATCTGAACACCAATGCCGTCACCCGTCTGAACCAGACGGCGTTCACCACCCGGCTGGGCGCGCTGTACGAAACGAAGATCGGCCTCTCGCCCTTCGTCAGCTATTCGGAAAGCTTCGAGCCTCAGGCGGGCAGCACCTGGGACGGCAGCAACTTCATCCCCGTCACCGGCCGCCAATATGAGGCGGGGCTGAAATATCAGCCGCGCGGCACGACCGCCTTGTTCACCCTGTCCGCCTTCGACCTGCGCCGCCGCAACGTGCCGGTCGCCGATCCGCGTGCGGGCACCGGCAATATCCCCAGCAATTCGCAGGTGCAGATCGGCGAGGTCTCGGTGCGCGGGATCGAACTGGACGGGCGCGGCACGGTCGCCCCCGGCTTCGACGTGGTCGTCGCCGCCACCTATAACGACCCCTATGTCCGGCAGGGCACGCCCGTGGTCGGCACCGGCGACCAGATGAGCGGCGTCACCGGCACGCGGCCCCTGGGCGTGCCGCAATGGAGCGCGTCGAGCTTCCTGTCCTATGATCTGGGCAAGGCGGGTGTCGGCAGCGCGCTGGGCGGCCTGAGCCTGGGGGCAGGGGTGCGCTATGTCGGCGAATCGGATGGCACTGCGACCACCGTCGCCGCAGGCCGCACCGTCGTCCGCCGTTTCCAGTCGCCCGATTACTGGCTCGCCGACCTGATGCTGGGTTACGATCTCGGCCGGGTCAGCCCTGCGATGGAGGGGCTGAGCCTGACCGCCAATGTCGCCAACCTGTTCGACAAGCGCCACATCACCAGCTGTTTCTTCAACAATGGCTGCTATTACGGGGCATCGCGGACCTTTGTAGGCAGCCTGCGCTATTCTTGGTAAGGCGCACCCGATTCATTCGCATTTGACGTATCCGCCCGTCCCGCCGACCGATCGGCGGGCAAGGGGCGCAAAGGAGTTTTGAGGTTTGTCGACCGATACTGCCCTGCCCGAACTGACCCCGACCACGGCGCTGAGCGTCGAGACGGTTCAGAGCGTCCATCACTGGAACGAGCATCTCTTCTCCTTCTCGGTGTCGCGCCCCGACAGCTTCCGTTTCCGTTCGGGCGAGTTCGTGATGATCGGCTTGCAGGGCGACAACGGCAAGCCGCTGCTCCGTGCCTATTCTGTCGCCAGCCCATCCTATGACGAGAAGCTGGATTTCCTGTCGATCAAGGTCGAGGACGGCCCGCTGACCAGCAAGCTGCAAAAGGTGCAGCCGGGCGACAACATCTATTTGGGCCGCAAGCCGACCGGCACCCTGGTGGCCGACGCGCTGCTGCCCGGCAAGCGGCTGTTCATGCTGTCGACCGGCACCGGCCTGGCGCCGTTCCTGTCGGTGGCGCGCGACCCGGATATCTACGACATGTTCGACGAGGTCATCATCGTCCACTCGGTGCGCCGGGTCAGCGACCTGGCCTTCCATGACGAGCTGGCGGGCAAGCTGGCCGAGGATCCGCTGGTCGGCGACGTCGCGCAGGAGAAGTTCCACTATATCCCGACCGTCACGCGCGAACCGTTCCACACGACCGGCCGCATCGACGCCCTGATAGAGGATGGCCGGTTGTTCGCCGGACTCCCCAGCGCGCACGGCTTCAACCCGGAAACCGACCGGATCATGATGTGCGGCAGCATGGAGATGATCAAGTCGCTGGGCGCCAAGTTCGAGGAAATGGGCTTCCCCGAAGGCTCCAACGCGCAGCCGGGCGCGTACGTGATCGAAAAGGCGTTCGCTGGGTAAATCCCGCCGCTTCTGTTCCCCGGCGAAGGCCGGGGCCCAGTTTCCGAAAGGCTGAAAGTGCGCGGAACATGTCAGGGGAGGCAAAGGCGAGTCGATCGCCAATGCCTCCCCCGCGTTGTTTGGCGCGCCACGGACTGCGCCGAAGCTGGGCCCCGGCCTTCGCCGGGGTCGACATCGTTTTATCTGGTTTTTCAGTCAGCGACATTTGTCATCGCGGGCGGCACATTTGTGCGACATTTGCGTCCTAACGCCCAAGCCTTGGGCAAGGGAAAAGGGACGGACATGCGGCTTTGGGCGGGTTTGATGCTGGCGAGTGCGATGCCGGCGATCGCACAGGCGCAGGTCTCGACCGAGCCTGCCCCGCAGGCCCCGGCCCCTTCGACGGCTTCCAACCCCGCCGTCCCCGCAACCGCGACCGCGACACCGCAAGCGCAGACGGCCAGCCTGCCCCATACCCAGGCACAGCCCGAGGCCGAGGAGGAAGGCGAGGAGGCCGAACCCGACGTCGTCGTCACCGCGCGACGCGAACCGGGCAAGGTGATCGGCGACATTCCGCCCGACCAGCAACTCAGCCCCGCCGATATCCGCTCCTATGGCGTGTCGAGTGTCTCCGACCTGCTCACCGAACTCGCGCCGCAGACGACCAGCGGGCGCGGCGGATCGCCGGTGATCCTGCTCAACGGTCGCCGTATCGCGGGCTTCCAGGAAATCCGCGATCTGCCGACCGAGGCCATCCAGCGCGTCGATATCTTCCCCGAGGAAGTCGCGTTGAAATACGGCTATCGCGCCGACCAGAAGGTGGTGAACTTCGTCCTGCGCCCGCGCTTCCGCTCGCTGGCGGCCGAGGCGGTGGGCAAGGTGCCGACCGAGGGCGGCTCGGCGACGGGGCAGGGCAAGCTCGACTGGTTGCAGATCCGCCGCGACAAGCGGTTGAGCATCCACACCGATTATTCCGAAACCTCGCGCCTGACCGAGGCGGAGCGCGGCATCGTCGCACCCGCGTCCAATGCGTCGCTGGGCGGCAACATCGTCACCGCCGACCCTGGCCTCGCCGCGCTGACCGGCACCAGCCCCAGCGTGGTGGGCGTGCCCGGCGGCCTGACCGCCGCGCCGTCGCTGGCGCAGCTCGCGGGCAGCCCGGCGACCGGCACCGACGTCACCCCCTATCGCACGCTGCAATCGGCGCAGCGGCAATGGGACGCCAACATCGTCTATTCGCGCAACATCTTCGACAAGGTGTCCGCCTCATTCAATGCCGAGGTGCAGACGACGCAGAGCAACAGCTGGAACGGCCTGCCCTCGGCCAATCTGGTGCTGCCTGCGGGCAATCCCTATTCGCCGTTCGGGACGACCGCGACGGTCAGCCGGTTGACCACTGCCTATGGTCCGTTGGTCCAGAACAATACCGGGCTGACCGCCCATCTGGGCACGGTGTTCAACGGCGATCTGGGACGGTGGCGCTGGTCGGTGACGGGCGCCTATGACCGGGCCGAAAGCCGGGTGGCCACCGATACCGGACTGGACGTGGCGGGGTTGCAGGCCAGGCTGAACGCGGGCGATCCGACCGCCAATCCTTATGGACCGCTCGACGGACTGGGTCTGGCGGCGCGCAATTTCGCGCGGTCGACGTCTTCGTCGGGGCAGGTCGATGCGCTGCTCAACGGCCGGGTCTTCGCGCTGCCCGCGGGCGATGTGCAGGCCAGCGTGAAGGTGGGCGGGCAGACCAGCGATTTCTCCAGCAGCTCGACCCGGTTCGGCATGCCACAATCGGGTGACGTGTCGCGCGACATCGTCAACGGCCAGGCCAATCTGGACCTGCCGATCGCCAATCGTAACCGCCAGATCCTGAGCGCGATCGGCGACCTGTCGCTGAACCTGAATGTCGGGGCGGATCACCTGTCGGACTTCGGCACGCTGACCACGGTCGGCTATGGCGCCAACTGGTCGCCGCTGGAGGGCGTTCGCGTCATCGCCTCCTGGACCGATCAGGAGGATGCCCCGACCGCGCAGCAGCTCGGCAACCCGTCGATCACCACGCCCAATGTCCGCCTGTTCGACTATGTGCGCGGCACGACCGCGACGATCACGGCGGTGACGGGCGGCAATCCGAATCTGGTCGCGGACAATCGCCATGTCATGAAGCTGGGTCTGACGCTGAAGCCGTGGCGCGACCGCGACATCAACCTGACCGCCAATTATTACCGGATCGACACCGACGATCCGATCGCGTCCTTCCCGACGCCGACCGCCGCGATCGAGGCGGCGTTCCCCGACCGTTTCACGCGCGATGCCGCGGGCAACCTGCTGCGCGTCGATTCGCGCCCGATCAACTTTGCGAACACCGAGCGGTCGCAGCTGCGCTGGGGCTTTAACGTCTCCAAGCCGATCAAGTCGAAGATCCAGAAGGAGCTGGAGGCGTTTCGCGCCGGCACCGGCCCCAATCCCTTTGCCGGGCTGAACTTTCCCGGCCGTCGTGGCGACGGCGAAGGTCCGCGTCGCGAGGGGCAGGGTGGTCCCGATAGTCCGGGTGCGGGCGGGCCTAGTGGTCCGGGTGGTCCCGGCGCGGGCGGACCCGGTGGCGGGCCGGGCGGCGGCGGTTTCCGGGGCGGCGGCTTTGGTGGCGGACGCGGCGGTGGCGGCGGGCGTGTGCAGTTCGCGCTCTATCACACCTGGACCTTTGCCGACCGGGTGACGGTGGCAGAGGGTGGCCCGGTCCTCGATCTGCTGCGCGGCGATGCGATCGGGTCGAGCGGCGGCACCTCGCGGCATCAGCTGGAAGCGCAGGCGGGCTATTCCAACAACGGCATCGGTGTGCGCCTGTCGGGCAACTGGCAGAGCGCGACGCGGGTCAATGGCGGCACCCCCGCCAATCCGCAGGCGCTCGATTTCGGCAGCCTGGCGACGGTCGACCTGCGCCTGTTCGCCGATCTGGGCCAGCGGCTGGACCTGTTGAAGGCGCATCCCTGGCTGCGCGGGACGCGGGTCAGCCTGTCCTTCGACAATCTGTTCAACCAGCGGCAGCGCGTGACCGATGCCAATGGTACCGTGCCGATCGGCTATCAGCCGGGCTATCTCGATCCGCTGGGCCGAACCGTCCGATTGTCGATCCGCAAGCTCTTCTTCTGAAAGATCAGGCCCTTTGTCGGGAAAAGCACATCCGAAACGGGATCAAATTGGGATCGCTAGCGCAAGATTTTGGTTAACCTAGACTAATTTCGCTGGCATCCCGCCCCCTTAGGAATTGCGGCGCTGCTACGGAAACGGAATAAATCCGATGAAGTGATGTCGGCCGGCGTCGATAGCGGGGGGTACATGGATCGGGGCGGAGAGGTCATGAGTGACCGCTATCACGGGCAGGTCGACGATCTGGGGGATGCGATCGACGATCGCCTTCGCCGGATTCGGGACGAACTCGCCGCCGTGGAATCGATGGTCCGTCAGGATCATGAAAAGCGGATCAGTTCGGCTGATATCGGTTCGATCCTGCGCGCCGCGCGGGAAGGGATCGGGGGATTCTTTAACCCGGACCTGTTCGCCGATCCGGCCTTCGACATGCTGCTGTTCGTCTTCCTGGAGGAAGAAGCGGGACGCAGCGTGGAAACCAGCGCCTGTTACCGCGCGTCGGGGGTGCCGCGCACCACGGCGGTCCGCTGGATCAACATGCTGGTATCGATGGGGATGTTCCACAGCACGCCGCATCCGACCGATCGTCGGCTGGCGCTGCTGAGCCTGAGCGAGGGGACGCGCGCCTCGGTCGGGCAATGGCTGGAGGGTCTGCGCCCGCTGGTCGAGCGGATCGCGATGCGCCCGGCGATGGCCGCCAAACCGGTCGCCTGACGGATAAGAGCGAGGGCCGGGGCGGCGGTGTCAGGCCGCCTTGGCCATCCGCGTGCGCAGCCGGTCGGCCAGCGTCTCCAGCGTCACCCCGTCGATCCGCGCCGCGACCGGCGCGTCGGACCGCAGGATATCGGCGATCGCCAGTTGCGACTGGGTGATCCGGTCGACCGCCTGGATGCTGACCATATGGCGGCGCAGCGTGTCGGGATCGCTGCCCAGTTCATAGGCCAGGTCGGCGAGCGAACGGGTCAGTTCGACCAGCTCGTCCGCCAGCGCCCGGGCAAGGGCCGGTTCCATGGCCCCCTCCGTCATTTGCTGCACAGTTTCACGATGTTGGCGAAGATCGCATCGCCCGCCACCGGCTGCGACACCGCGCCCTTGTTCAGCGTGAAGTCGGTGCCGTTGCGGCCGATGGCATAGGCGCCCCCCGCCAGCATCGCGCGCAGACCCGCCGAGCCGTCCTCGTCGTCCAGCGCCAGCAGCACGCCCAGGCCGTTGCCGCCCGCCGCCTTGGCGACCGAGGCGAAGAGCAGCGAGATGGACGGACGCTCGCCCGCCACCGGCTCGCGGGCCAACAGGCGCAATGTGCCGTTCGGCCAGGTATCGACGACCATATGCGTATCGCCCTGCGGCGCGAAATAGATGGTGCCCTGTTCCACCTTCATCCCGTCGGTCGCCTCGACGACCTTGGGCGCGATCTGCTCACGCAGCTGCTCGATCATCGGGGTCAGCAGGCCCGGCGACATCTGCTGCACGACCAGGGTCGGCGGGCAGTTGGCGGGGAAGTTCTGGAACAGGTCGAACAGCGCCTGGGTATTGGCGGCATCCGCGCCGATCGCCAGCAGGCGGCCGTTCCAGTTGATGTCGGCGACGGGGCCCTTGCGGCTCTTGGCGGCCTTGCCGCGCTTCAGATCGGCATTGCGCGCCGACTTGATGCGCTTGCCCAGCTTGCCGATGATCGCGTCCAGTTCGGCCTGCACCGCGACCTTGGGTTTGGGGAAACAGTCGATCGCGCCGAGGCGCAGCGCCTCGACCGATTCCGTGGCGCCCGCGGCAGTCCGGGTCGAGAACATGATGACCGGCATCGGCCGCTCCTCCATGATCTCGGCGAGATATTCCAGGCCGCTCATGCCGGGCATCTCGACGTCCAGCGTCATCACCTCGGGGCGATACTGGTCGACCATCTTGCGCGCTTCGGCCGCACCGTCGGCGGCCCCCACCACCTGCACGCCCTTGATGCGTTCGAGCGCGCCCGAGATGAGGACCCGCATCGTCAGCGAGTCGTCCACGACCAGAACCTTAACGTCCGCCATTACTCAATACCTTCCAACGGAAACGCCGTTACGTCTTGAAAAACCGGGATTACGCGGCTTCGGCCGTCAATGTCACGCTGTCGGTCAGGCGATCAAGCGCCAGGATCAGGATCAGCCGCTGTTCGATCGTGGCCAGCCCTTCCAGATAATGCGCGGCCGTCGCGTCGCCCATGTCGGGCAGCGGCTGCATCGCCTCGGGCGGGATGGTCACGATGTCGTTCACCGCATCGACGATCAGGCCCTGAAGCTGCTCGCCGATCCGCACCACGATGATGACATGGCGCGCGCTGGGATCGGTCACGCCCCAGCCCAGCCGGTGGCGCAGGTCGAGCACCGGCAGGACCACGCCGCGCAGATTCACCACGCCGCGCACATGGGCAGGGACGTTGGGCAGCGGGGTCGCGGGCGACCAGGCGCGGATCTCGCGGATGGCCATGATGTCGACGCCCAGGATCTGGTCGCCGAGCTGGAACGTGATGAGCTGACGCGACATGGTCGGGTTCCTCAGGAAAAGGGGATCAGTGCAGCACGCGGCGGATGGCCGCGGCGAGCTTTTCGGGATTGAACGGCTTGACGATCCAGCCGGTGGCGCCCGCTTCGCGCGCACGCGCTTTCTTCTCGTCCGAGCTTTCGGTGGTCAGCACCAGGATGGGCAGGTTGCGGTGGCCGGGCTGGCGGCGCAGCGCCTCGATCAGGCCGAAACCATCCATGCGGGGCATGTTGATGTCGGTGATGACCAGGTCGGGCGCGGTGTCGGCCGTCACCGCGTCCAGCGTGTCGAGCGCATGGACGCCGTCCTCGGCCTCGAGCACCCGATATCCCATATCGGTGAGCGCGGCGCGCAGAAGCATTCTCATGCTGGGCGAATCGTCCACGGTCATGATGAGTTGGGACACGAACTGGCCTTTCCGGTGAGGATCGAGAGACATTAGAAGAATTCCACATCGCCGGTCGCGGCGGGTGGGGGTGGCGGAACGGGTCGCGCGGCGCGCGGCGGCGGCATGGCCGTGTCGGTCACGTGGCGGCACCGGGCCAGGCCGAGTGCGGGGCGGAACTCGACGCGGCGGGCGCTGACGCCGCCGACATCCTCACCGACCAGCGCGATCCGCTCGTCCGCCAGGAAGCGGCGGGCGAACTGCGCATTGGCGGTGCCGATGTCGCGAAAGCCGTCACGCATCATCGCGCCACCGAACAGCCTGGCCTTCAGGCTGTGCCGCTGTGCGCCGAGCGCCATCATCGCGTTGATCAGAACTTCCATCGCATACACACCATAGCGCTGCATGGATTTAGGATCGGTTTCCGCGACGCCCGGTTCGGCGAGCAAAAAGTGATTCAATCCGCCGATTCCGGCAATCGGATCGTACAGGCACGCCGAAATGCAGCTGCCGAGCACGGTCGTCAGCACCACGTCCTTGTCCTGGCTGACTCGCGTCTCGCCCTGGATGACGTTGATTCGGCGAAGCCCGTCGCGGTTCGCCAGCCGGGTCAGCGGGGAAGGCTGCGGCGGCGGGGCGAAGGGCGGCGGCTGATGGGGCATGGCCTGGATCACGCCCGGCACCGGTCGATCAGTGCGGGCGCGATCCGGGTCAGCGTCAGCTGCCTGGTCACCGCGCCGATATCCTGGGCGACGCCGGGCATGCCATAGACGACGCAGCTGTCGCGATCCTGGCCGATGGTCATGCATCCCTTGCCGCGCATGGCGAGCAGGCCGTCGGCTCCGTCCCGGCCCATGCCGGTCAGGATGGCGCCCACCGCCTTGGCCCCGACCGTCTTGGCGACGCTGTGGAACAGCCGGTCGACCGAGGGACGATGGCCGCTGACCGGATCGTCGGGGATCAGGCGCGCGCGATACTGGCCGTCGACGCCGCCCACCTCCATGTGATGCGTGCCGCCGGGTGCCAGATAGACATGGCCCGCCACCAGCGGCTGGCCATGACGCGCCTCGGTCACGGTCGGCTTGGACAGCCGGTCGAGCCGGGCGGCGAAGCTGGTCGTGAAGGTGGCGGGCATATGCTGGCAGATGACGGTCGGCGGGCAGTTGGCCGGAAAGCCGCTCAGCACCTGGATCAGCGCCTCGACGCCGCCGGTCGACGCGCCGATCGCGATCAGCGAGCCGGGGATCGGCTTGAAATCGGCCATCGGCGTGGGCGCAGCGGGCGCCATGTCGCGCACGCGGATCCGGCGGCTGCTGGCGGCGGCCTTCACGCTTTCGGCGATGCGCGGGTCGATGCAGTTGGTCGCGGGCTTGGCGCAGCATTCGACCGCGCCCAGCTCCAGCGCGCGGATCGTGGTGTCCGCACCCGCCTGGGTCAGGGTGGAGAGCATGACGACCGGCATCGGACGCAGCCGCATCACACGCTCGAGGAAGTCGAGGCCGTTCATGTCGGGCATCTCGACGTCCAGCGTGATGACATCGGGATCGAGCGCCTTGATCATCTCACGTGCCTGGTGCGGGCCGTTGGCGGCGCCGACCACTTCGATATCGGGGTCGCGACTCAGCATGCCCGCGATCAGCGCTCGCATGGTGGGGGAATCGTCGACAATCAGGGTACGTACGGCCATCAGGATACTTTCTGGAAAGCGGTGCGACCGATGCAGTGAAAGCGCGCCGATACTTCCGGCGGGATGCGCTCGGCATGACCAATATAAAGGGTGCCGCCGTCGACCAGCTGGTCGGCGAAGCGGGCGAGCAATTGGGCTTTGGTCGGGTCGTCGAAGTAGATCATGACGTTGCGGCAGAAGATCACATCGAAGGGCCGCCGCATTGGCCAGTTGCGAAGCAGGTTGAGTTCACGAAACGCAATCGGGTTGCGCAGCGCGGGGAGCAGTTCGTCCGTATCGCCGACGCGGCGACACCAGGTCGATCGCATCGCGGCGGGCATGGCGCGGGTGGTGTCCAGCGGATAGCGGCCCGCGCGTGCGGTCGCGATCACGCTGGGCGACAGGTCGGTCGCCAGCACGCGGAAATCCTGGGTCGCCAGCTTCTCAGCGGCGCGGACATCCTGGCCCGCGATCGTCATCATCAGCGAATAGGGTTCCTCGCCGCTGGAACAGGCGGCGGACCAGACCCGCACCCGCCCGCCGCTCGCCAGACGCTGCGAGAAACCGGGCCAGAGCTGGTCGCGGAAATGTTCGAAATGATGATTTTCGCGGAAGAAGGAGGTGTGGTTGGTGGTCAGCGAGTCGACCGCTCGCGCCCGCTCGGCCGGATCGCTGGCGATCAGCGCGAGATAATCGGGGAAGTTGCTCAGCCCACAGGCGCGCAGGCGCCGGGCCAGCCGCCCATAGATCAGCTTCGCCTTGCTCTCGGGCAGCAGGATGCCCGATTCGGCGTAGATGATGTCGGCGATCGCGCGGTGGTCGGACGCCGAAAAGGCGAACTCCATCTCCCGCTGCGGTTCGCGCGACGCCAGGGCGGCGAGTGCGTTCACGCGGCCATGTCCTCGAGGAAGGCGCTCGGCCCGCGCCCGTCGCGGCGCCAGCGGCCGATCAGCGCATCGACATCGAGAATGAGCGCGACCCGGCCGTCGCCCAGGATGGTCGCACCGGCCAGCCCGTGAATGGCGCGGTAGTTCGCCTCCAGGCTCTTCACGACCACCTGACGCTGGTCCTGGATCGAGTCGACCATCAGCACCGCCTGACCCTGGTCGCTTTCGACCACGATCAGCACCGCGTTTTCGGGCTTGGCGATCGCGCCGGTCACGCCCAGTTGCTCGCCGACGCGGTGGACGGGGACATAGGTGCCGCGCACGTCGAGCAGCGGCGACTGGCCGCCCACGACATGCACCTCGTCGATGCCCGGACGCAGGCTCTCGACGATATGGGTCAGCGGGATGACGAAGGTCTGGTCGCCGACGGTGACGATCATGCCGTCGAGCACGGCAAGCGTCAGCGGCAGGCTGAGCGAGAAGCTCGATCCCTTGCCCAGTTCGGACTGGATGCCGATGCGGCCGCCCAGCGCCTGGATGTTCTTGCGAACCACGTCCATGCCGACGCCGCGGCCCGAAATGTTGGAGACGACGGCGGCGGTCGAGAAACCGGGGGCGAAGATCAGATTGTCGATCTCTTCCTCGGACAGCTGCGCATCGGGGGCGATGATGCCGCGCTCGATCGCCTTGGCCTTGACGCGCGCGCGGTCGATACCGCGTCCGTCATCGGCCACGGTGATGACGATCCGGCCCGACTGGTGCGCGGCCGACAGGGTCACGACGCCCTCGCCGTCCTTGCCCGCCGCCTTGCGATCGGCGGGGGTTTCCAGGCCATGGTCGACGGCATTGCGGATCAGATGGGTCAGCGGCTCGCCGATGCGCTCGACCACGGTCTTGTCGACCTCGGTCATCTCGCCCTCGACTTCCAGGCGGACACGCTTGCCGGTCTCGACCTCCAGTTCGCGGATGATGCGCGGCACGCGGCTGAAGACGGTCTTCATCGGCTGCGCACGGATCGCCATGGTCGAATCCTGAAGCTCACGCGTCAGGTGGTCGAGGTCGGACAGCTCGGGGATCGAGCCCATCTCGTTTTCCGACAGGCGTTGTGCCAGCATCGCCTGGGTGATGACCAGCTCGCCGACCAGGTTGACCAGCCGATCCAGCTTGTCGAGGTCGACCCGGATCGTCTGGGCGGCGGCGGCGGCGACACGCGGGCTGCTCGCCGCCTCGACCACCGACACGACCGGTGCGGGCGGAGCAGCCGGTGCGGGGGCGGGGGCCGCGGCCGGAGCAGGCGCGGCGATGACGGGCGCGGGCGTCGGTGCGGCGACCGGCGGCGCCACGGGCGCCGGGGCCGCGACCGGCAACGGGATCACATCGGCCATCGGCTCGGCAATGGCCGGTTCGACCACGATCTCGGGCTCGGCGAAGGCCATTGCGGAATCGGCGCGGGTGACGGTCAGACGGCATTGCGGATCGGCAAAATCGAAGACCGCGCGGATATCGTCCTCGTCCAGCATACCCGGCAGCGCCATGGTCACGCCGATATAGGCACGCTCGGCATCCAGCCCGTCGAGCTGCGGCAGCTCGGACAGGTCGGCCGCCAGCGTGCGACCGCCCATGCGCGACAATTCGCGCAACGCCAGCATCGGCTCGGCACCATGGTCGAAGGCACGCGGGCCGGGATACACCGAGACGATCCACTCGGCCGGGCCGGCGGGTTCGGCGGCGGGGGCCGGGTCCTCGAGCATCGCGAACAGCGCGTCGAAATCGTCCAGCGCGGCGGCGGCGACATCGGAGGTCGGGGCGGCGAAAGCGATATCGGCGACCGGTTCCGGCTCGGCGACGGCAGCCGCTGCGCCACCGATCTCGCCCTGGGCGGCGGCGGCCAGCCGGTCGAGCATCGCCTGGTCGGCGGGCATGCCGCCCTCGCCGCGTGCGGCGGCGACATGGTCGGCCAGCGTGTCGAACGCCGCGACGATCAGGTCGATCAGCGGTTCGCTCAGCGGCAGCGTGCCGTTGCGAATCAGGTCCAGCAGGGTTTCGTAATGGTGGGAGAAATGCTGGAGCCGCTCATGTCCGAAGGCGCCCGCCCCGCCCTTGATCGAGTGGACCGACCGGAAGACCGTGTTGATCGTCTCGTCATCGTGGCGGTCACGCTTCAGGTCGGCAAAGGCGGTTTCGAGCGCGCCGAGACCTTCTTCGCATTCCTGGAAGAAAATCTGCTGAATCTCGTCGAGGTTCATCGGTCAGGCCTTTCAGGCGGCGGCGACGAGGCTGTCGAGCCCCGCCAGCGCGATCATCGAAGCCAGCGGCTCGGATGGGCTGTTCAGTTCGAAATCGGTCGGGATCGACGCCGCCATCGCCTGGGCGCTGGCCAGCACCTGGAGGCAGGCCTGGCCCGCCTGCGCCACCTGCGACCCGTCGAGCGTGATCGGGTCGCCCGACGCGATCAGGTCGAGCAGCGCCTGACGCAGCGGAACGGCGGCGGCGGTGTCGAGCACGGGGGCAAGGGACAGAGCGGTCACGGCGAGACTCCAGTCGCGGGTTTCGGGGGGCAGCATGGCGCGAAGGTCGTTAAGAAAGCGTGGGTTAACCGAATTTTACGCTTTGCCCCCGGCCGGGCCGCCTGCGCATGCCGGGGGCGAGCCGATCAGAATTCGGTCCAGTCGTCGTCGCTGACCGCAAGCGCGGCATTGCCCATCGATGCGGGCGGGGCCTGAATCGGCGCCGGAGCGGCGGTCGGACGCCCGCCTTGCGCGATCCGGCGGCTGGCGGCGGCCACGCGCTGCTGCAGCTGATGGACCGGCTGGACGGGTGCGGGGAAATGGCCGGGCTGGTTCTCGATGCGGAAGCGCGAGATCTCGCGTGCCAGGCCATCGGCCTCGACCGCCAGCGAGCGTGCGGCGGCGGTGGCCTGTTCGACCATCGCGGCGTTCTGCTGAGTCACGCCGTCCATCGCGGATACGGCGGTGTTGACCTCCTGCAGCCCGATCGCCTGCTTCTCGGCCGAGCTGGCGATATTTTCGACCAGCGTGCTGATCTCGGCGATCTGGCCGATGATTCGCTCCAGCGCCTTGCCGGTTTCGCTGACCAGGCTGACGCCCGATTCGACCTGTTCGGAGCTGGCGAGGATTCGCGATTTCACGTCCTTGGCGGCGTCGGCCGAACGCTGCGCGAGCGCCCGGACCTCGGAGGCGACGACCGCGAAGCCCTTGCCCGCGTCACCGGCACGCGCCGCCTCGACGCCCGCGTTGAGGGCAAGCAGATTGGTCTGGAAGGCGATGCCGTCGATGACGCTGATGATCTCAGAAATTTCGCTCGACGTGCGTTCGATCCCGGCCATGGCATCGACCGCGCGGCGGACGATCTCCCCCGATTGCTGCGCCTCAATCCGCGCATCGGCGACGGCGCGATTGGCGCGATTGGCGCCCTCGGCGGTCTGGCGGACGGTCGAGGTGATCTCGTCCATCGCGGCGGCGGTTTCCTCCAGGCTGGCGGCCTGCTGCTCGGTGCGCTGCGACAGGTCGTCCGAGGCCTGGCGGATGTCGCTGGCCCCCGAATTGATGCCGTGCGTGGCGGCCGTGACGGCGCTCATGGCGCGGCCCATCGATTCCATCGCGCGGTTGAAGTCGACGCGCAGCTTGTCATATTCGGACGGGAAGGGGGTGAGGATGGTTTCGGTCAGGTTGCCGTCCGCCAGTTCGCCTAGGCCCTTGCCGAGCTCGTTGACGACGATCTTCTGCGCCTCGCCCGCCTTCTTCACCTCGGCGGCATTGCGACGGAAGACGTGCATCGCACGGGCCATCCGGCCGACACAGTCCCCATAGTCGTCATAGAGGATTTCGCGATGGACGTCGCCCGCAGCCAGCTGCTCCATGGTCACGACGCTGCTGACATAGGGGTCGCAGATCAGCTTGCGCGCGACCCGCATCGCAATCAGGGACACGACCAGCGCGATGGTGGCGAAGGCGACCGGCAGCGACAGCGAAAAGCCGCCTTGGGCAAGGATCGTCGCCATCAGTCCGACCGCGGCGAGCGTTCCGTAAAGACCGGTCAACACGTCGAATTTGAGACGAATCGGTGCCGTCTTGGCAAACCAGGACAACATAGCGGCGTAACCTCCAAAAACCTTTGAGCGAGCAGATGCACTCGCCGGGCGCAGCGGAGGGGTCAGACGGTCACCAAGGCCTCCGGCGTGTGACCATAATGGGCAGAAACGGTAAACATCCCGTTTCAGCTGCGTCACGACGCCGGAAGAACTTCGATGGATTATTGATTCACATTAAGATTCTCGGTCATGCCGTATGCCGACAATATCTCGATCCAATAGCCATCGGGATCGGTGATGAATGCGATGTCCTTCATCTTGCCGTCCTGGGGCCGCTTCTTGAACGTCACGCCCAGCGACTCGAACCGTTCGCAGGCGGCGGTGACATCGTCGACGCTGATCCCGATATGACCAAAGCCGCGCGGATCGCTGTTGCCGTCGTGATAGCCCTTGAAGTCGGGGTCCGACTCGGTGCCCCAATTATGGGTGAGCTCGAGCGTCGTCTCCCGGTTGAAGATGAACCGGGCGCGCTCGGCGGGGTCCTCCGGGATCGTCTCGCCTTCGCCCAGATAGGCGAGGAAATAGAGCGAGAACTGCATCTCCTCGAAGTCTAGCTTCTGGAGCAGGGTCATGCCCAGCACGTCCTGGTAGAAGGCGAGCGATGGCTTGGGATCGCGGATGCGCAGCATCGTCTGGTTGAGCGCGAAGCTTTCGGTTCCGGCGGGGCGGGTCGTCATCATGGGGTCCTTGTGAAACGGCAAGGCCCTCCGCCGCTGGGGACGAAGGGCCTCGGAGTGCGCGAAGCGGGACGGCTCAGGCGAGCGTCAGGCCGACATCCACGTTGTTACGAGTCGCGTTGGAATAGGGGCAGACCTCATGCGCGGCACGCATCAGCTTCTCGCCCTCGGCACGGTCGACGCCGGGGAGGTTCACGAGCAGGTCGACGGTGATGCCATAGCCGCCTTCCTCACGCGGGCCGAAGCCGACCTCGGCGGTGACGGTCGCATCCTGCGGGACCTTCACGCCTTCCTTGCCCGACACCGCCTTCATCGCGCCCAGGAAACAGGCCGAATAGCCCGCCGCGAACAACTTTTCCGGGTTGGCGCCTTCGCCGCCGGGGCCGCCCATTTCCTTCGGCACGACCAGCTTGACGTCGACCGAGCCGTCTTCCGACCGCGCCGCGCCGTCGCGACCGCCGGTCGCCGTCGCCTTGGTCTTGTAGATCACATTCACGCCCATGTTGCTCTCCTGTGGGTCATCGGGTCCAGAATCGGTTCGATGGCGTCAGCGCGTCAAGGCCCGGTGCGTTCCATCGCGACCCTATTACCGCGCCGTCGCCTGAATGGCATCGGGCGACCAGCCGCCGCCCATCGCCTGATACAAGGTGATATAGGCGGTGAGCTGATTGGCCTGCGCCTCGGCCAGTGCCAGTTCGGCGTTCAGCAAACCGCGCTGCGCATCCAGTTGTTCGAGATAGGAGGAATAGCCCGCGCGGTAGCGGTTGGAGGCGATGCGAAGCGCATCCGCCTGCGCCGCGCGCTGCCCGGCGAGCGCTACCGCCTGTTCGCCCGAGCGGCGGACCGAGGCGAGGCTGTCGTCCACCTCGCGAAACGCGGTCAGCGCGGTGCGGCGATAGGCAAAGGCGGCCTGGTCCCGCCGTGCCGCGCTGGCATCGGCCTGCGCCCGCAACCGCCCGGCGTCGAAGATCGGGGCCAGCACGCTGCCACCGATCGAGAAGATGGTGATCGGGTTCTTGAGCGCGCTGGACAGCACGACGCCCGCCGAGCCGGTCAGCCCTAGGCTGGGCAGCATCGCCGCGCGCGCACTGTCGAGCGAGCGGTCGGCGGCGACCAGCGCCTGTTCGGCCTGGAACAGGTCGGGGCGGCGGCGCAGCAGGTCGGACGGCAATCCATCGGGGATGGCGGGGCGGACCAGCCGATCGATCGGCAGCCCGCGCGGGATCGGGCCGGGCGCGCCGCCGATCAGGACGCTCAGGGCATTCTCCTGCCGCGTGACGGCCAGCCGGGCGGCGGCGACCAGCTGCTCGGTCGCGCGATACTCGCCCTCCGCCTGTCGCAGTTCCAGGTTGGAGGTATAGCCCGTCGTCGCCCGCCGCCGCGCGATGCGCAGCGCATCCGTGCGGGCCGCCAGCGTTTCCTCGGCGATGTGCAGCCGGTGGTCGAGCGCGCGCAATGTAACGTACCCGCTCGCCACCCCGGCGGCGAGCGCCAGGCGCACGGTGTCCCGCGCCGCCTCGGTCGCCAGCAGCTGCGCCCGTGCGGCGGCACGGGCGTTGCGCAACCGTCCGAACAGGTCGAAATCATAGCTGGCCTGGACCAGAGGCTGCGACCCGAACTGGTCGAGTCCGGTGCCGAAGGCGGTGACGGTGCGCCCCTCGGTCAGCGGCAGACCCGCCGTGACGTTCGGCGACAGCTGCGCGCGGGCCAGCCGTTCCTGGGCGCGCGCCTCCTCGATCCGTGCCGCCGCGCTGCCCAGATCGGGGCTGTCGGCCAGCGCGCGGGTGACAAGCGCGGTCAGTTGCGGATCGCCGAACGCCTGCCACCAATCGGCCGCGATCGGGCTGCCCGGCCCCAGCGTGGTGCGCCAGGCGGGCGGCGGCACCACGGCGCTGGCCGTCGGGGCGGCGGGACGCGGCCCGATGCACCCGGCGAGGAGCAGCGCGGCGGCGATGGGGAAAGCGGCGTGCTTCATCGGACCTGCGGCCCGCCCGCCGTGTCGACGCTCGCCTGCACTGACATGCCGGGGCGCAGGCGCGCGGCCAGGGGCTGGCCCGGATCGACGCGAATCCGCACCGCGATACGCTGCGGCACCTTGGTGAAGTTGCCGGTGGCGTTGTCGGACTTCAGCACCGCGAATTCGGACCCGGCGGCGGGCGATATCCGCTCGACATGGCCCTTCAGCCGGGCGTTGCTCAGGCCGTCGACGGTGAAGCTGGCGGGCTGTCCCACCGCCATGCGCGCGGTCTGTGCTTCCTTGAAATTGGCGATGACCCAGGTTTCGGGCGGCACCAGGAACATCAGCTGCGAGCCCGCCGTCACATATTGGCCCAGCCGCACGCCGACTTCGGACAGGCGGCCATCCTCGGGCGCGCGGACGACGGTGTTGGCGAGGTCGATCTGCGCCAGCCGCCGTGCGGCCTCCGCGCCCGACACGCCCGCCTGCTGCCCGCCGCGTCCGACCTGGACGGTGCGCACATCCTGCTGGGCAATCTCCCGCGCCGCCTTGGCCTGACGCAGTTGCGCTTGGGCCTGGCGGAGCGCGGCAAGCGTCTGGTCGCGTTCGCGCAAGGATACCGAGCCGTCGGTGACCAGGTCATTGACCCGCGCCATATCAGCCTGGGCGCGCATCAGCTGCGCCTCGGCATTGGCGACGGCGGCGTCCTGGGCTGCGAGGCTGGCGGTGCGCGACGCCTGGGCCTGGCGGCTGTTGGCGAGCGTGGCGGCCTGCGCCTCCACCTGTGCGGTCGCCTGATCGACGCGCTGGCGATAGATGCGGTCGTCGATCCGCACCAGCGGCTGACCGGCGCGAACCGTCTCGAAATCCTTGACCAGCACCGCGGTGACGTAACCGCTGACCTGCGGTGCGATCACCGTCGTCCGGCCGCGGACATAGGCATTGTCGGTCGACTGGCGATCGCTGGAAAAGGGCGGCAGCCGCCACGCCGCCAGCACCGCGGCGATCCCGCCGATGACGAGCAGCGCGATCAGCGCGCGCGACCGCCACCCGCCCGATGGCGGACGCCAGCCCGACGATGGAGCAGGCGGCGGCACCGGCGTCGGAGGGGGCGGGGGCACCCCCGCTTCGGCGGCGGCTTGCTCGGTCATCGGGGTGGGGGAGACGGGCGATCGTGTGTCGGTCATGACTGCACCTTGGCCGCCGCACGGGCGCGGCGCGCACGCCGCCAGGTCAGCAGCGCGAGGAAAAGGGTAACGGCCGCCGCCAGTGCGGCGACCAGTCGGAAGACGTCGTTATAGGCGCGGATATTCGCCTCGCGCGTGGCGGCCTGCGACAGGAGCGCCGCGCCCTCCGCCCGGGCCAGCGTCGGATCGCCGACCACGCCCGACACCCGTGCGCCGCCCGCCGCGATACGCTGCGTCACCTGTGGGTCGGTGGGATCGATATTCTGGACGATGGCGGCGCTGTGCGCCTTTTCGCGGACCACCTGATAGGTGCCGAGCAGGGCAGTGCCGCCCAGACTGCCGACCGAATTGAGCATCCCGAACAGCGCGATGAAGCTGATGACATGTCCGGCCCCCTGTTGCAGCGCGCGGGTCATGCCGAACAATAGCGACGGGCCGAGGAAGAAGGTGGTCGAAAAGGCGATCACCGCCTGGGTCGCGTACAGCTCGGGCGCACGGGTGAGATTGGTTGAGAAGCTGTCGGCATAGGCGGCGATGGCGACCAGCCCGATCGCATACATGATCGGGTGGGTCAGCTTGGTCGGGTTCAGCGTCACCGCGCTCATGACGACACCCGCGACCGAGGCGATGAAGGCGATGGTGAACAGCGTGCCGAACTGGTCGTTATTTTGGCCCAGCGCGGTCAACAGGCCGACCGCGCCGAAATTCTGTTCGGAAAACACGATGCGCGCCATCAGCGTGACGATGGCGAAGCGCACGATGTCGATCGACCCCAGCCAGCGTGTGTTGAGCAGCGGATTGGCCCGGTGATGCTCGATCCACAGGGCGAGCGCCAGGAGCGGGATGGCGATGACCAGCGCCCAGCCGATCCATGCGGCCTGCGTCCACCAGACCAGCCGCCCCTGGCCCAGCACGGCGCAGAACAGCCCGATGGCGGGCGCGTAAAGCACGAAGGTCAGGAAATCGAGCGGTTCGAACGCCTTGAGTTTCTGCGTCGGCGGCAGGCGCAGCGCGATGATCGAGGCCAGGCTGATCGCCGCCAGCCCGAACTCGAACAGGTACAGCGTGCGCCACTGCGACATGGCGAGCAGCTCTGGCGAGAAGAGCCGGGCGAGCGGCGTCGCGCATTGCGGCACGCCGATGCCCAGCACGATCGCCTTCAATCGCCACTTCGCCGGCAGCGCCTGCATCATGTAATAGAGGCCCAGCGACGACAGCGCCGCCGCCGCCATGCCGCTGGCCCCGCGCACCGCGATGGCGGTGGCGAAATCGCGCACGAACAGATGGGCGAAGGCGAGGATCGTGTAGAGACCCGAGAACAGCAGCGCGAAGGGGCGCAGGCCGAATTGCTGGCGGAACTTGATCAGCAGCAGGTTGATCGACGCGTTGGTCATCACATAGGCGATGGGCAGCCACGCGATTTCGGTCGGATCGAGCCCCAGTGCGCCCTGGAGCTGGATGGTATTCACCTGGACCAGCGCATTGCCCAGCCCGCCGGTCAGGCCGATCAGGACCGCGATCACGCCATATGCGATGCGCCGCCGGTTGGGATGATCGAAATTGCCGGGCGAGCCGGGAATGGTCGGCCGCTCATGGGGAGCGAAGGACCATTCCTCCTCGCTCCAGAATTGCCGAAACCGCGATGCCATCCCCGTCCTTTCGTCCCGTCGCGCTGAACGCGCAACCCGCCGACTCGGGTGCGTCCGGGAAAGCGCACCGTCATCGGCCCCAAAGAATGGGGGATTTCTAAGGTGTTGCCGGGTCGTTTGACGCCGATGGTTTGGCGGGCGGCCATCCGCCTTCATGCCCCGGCCTGGCTTATTGGCCGTCCAGCATCGCCCTGATCCGCGCCGCCAGATCGGCAAAGTCGAACGGCTTGGTGATCAGCGCCACCCCGGCGTCCAGCCGCCCGCCATGGACGATCACGTCGCGGGCATAGCCGGTGGTGAACAGCACCTTCAGCTCGGGATGCAGCGACCGCGCGGCCGAGGCCAGGTCGGCTCCCGTCATCCCGCCGGGCAGCACCACGTCGGAAAACAGCAGCGCGATCCGCGACGCGTCGGGCGCATCGAGCAGGGCGAGCGCCGATGCCCCGTCCTCCGCCTCGATCACGTCATAGCCCAGTTCGCGCAGCGCCTCGGTCGAATAGCGGCGGACATCGGCGTCGTCCTCGACCACCAGGATCGTCTCCGACCCGCGAACGGGATGCGCGGCGACCTGGGGCAGGTCCAGCGGTGCGGTCACCTCGCCCTGGAAGCGCGGCAGGAACAGGGTGACGCAGGTGCCCTCGCCGGGGCGCGACTCGATCTGCACCTGCCCGCCCGATTGCTTGGCAAAGCCATAGACCATCGACAGGCCCAGGCCGGTGCCCTTGCCAACCTCCTTGGTGGTGAAGAACGGTTCGAACACGCGGCCGAGCGTCGCGCGGTCCATGCCGGTGCCGGTGTCGCTGACGTCGATGGCGACATAATCGCCCGGATCGGTGGGATAGGGCACCGGCCCCGCCGCCATCGTCGCCTGTCCATCCAGCGTGGCGTTGCGCATCGTGATCGACAGGGTGCCGCCATGCGGCATCGCGTCGCGCGCATTGACCGCCAGGTTCAGGATCGCGCTTTCCAGCTGGTTGGGGTCGGCCTCCGTGACCCACAGATCGGGCGCGGATTTGACCGACAGGCGCACCTGCTCGCCCAGTGTCCGGGTCAGCAGGTCGGACAGGCCGTCGACCAGCCGCCGTGCATCGACCGATTGCGGGGCCAGCGGTTGCCGCCGCGAAAAGGCGAGCAGTCGCTGGGTCAGCGTGGCGGCCCGCCGCGCGCCCGTCATCGCATTGGTCGCGGACCGTCTGGCGCGCGGATGCTCGCCCTCCGGCAGGAACCGGTCGAGCATCTCCAGATTGCCGACCACGACCTGGAGCAGGTTGTTGAAGTCGTGCGCGATGCCGCCGGTCAGCTGGCCGACCGCCTCCATCTTCTGGCTTTGGCGCAGCTGCGCCTCCATGTCGTGCAGTCGTTCCTGTTGCGCCAGCCGTTCCGAAACATCGGTCGCGAACTGATAGGCACCGATCGGCGTCCCCTCGGCCGAGACCAGCGGGCTGAAGCGTAGTTCGTAATGGTGCCGCGTGCCCGTCAGATCGTCGAGCGCCTGGATGACCGAAAACTCCTCCCCCGCCAGCGCGCGTGTCCAGTAATCGCGCATCACCGTCAGGATCTCGGGCCGATCGGCCATCGCCTCGGCCTTGTGCTGGCCGATCTGCGGGCGGGTGCCGAAGATACGCTCGAAATCCTCGGCGGCGGCGCGGTTGATCGCCAGATAACGATGGTCGAAGCCCAGCACCTGGACCAGCGTGCCGGTGGAATCGATGATGTCGGCGAACAGCTTGCGCTCGGCCAGCGCCTCCATCACCCGGCGCTCCAGCACCGCATTGACGTCGCGCAGCGTCGCCTCGGCCCGGCGGCGCTCGTCGATATCCACGACCGTTCCGATCATGCCCAGAAAGGCGCCGTCATCGTCGAAGCGCGGCACGGCGGACGCCATCACCCAGTGATAGCCGCCCTGCGCCTGCGCCAGCCGATATTCGGTCTGGAAGGCGCGCGGCCCGACCATCGCCTCGCGGAACGCCCGCTCCGCCGATGGGCGGTCGTCGGGATGGAGCATCTCGGCCCAGCCGAAATGCAGGCCCTGTGCGACGTCCTGCCCGGTCTGCACCTGCCAGGCACTGTTGATATAGGTGCAATGGCCGTCGGTGTCGGTCACCCATATGACGATCGGCGCATGGTCGGCGACGTTGCGGAACCGCGCCTCGCTCTCGCGCGCGGCGGACAGTGCGATCTCGCGATCCTGTCGGTCGCGCATCCGGGCGCTGCTGTCGATCACGGTCGCCAGAATGCCCGCCGGGCGGCCGCTTTCGTCGGCGATGGGGGTATAGTCGAGGTCGAGCCAATGCTGTTCGGGCACGCCCTTGCGATCGAGCATCATCGCCTGGTCGCGATAGGCCAGCGTGCGGCCGGCCAGCCCCTCGGCGATGACCTGGGCATTGAACGCCGCCGCCTCGGGCCACACCCCGACCAGAGGAACACCCAGCATCGCCGGATGCCGGTCACCCGAAAATTCGGCATAGCCGGCATTGTAGATCAGGATGCCTTCGGGGCCCCAGATGGTGGCGATCGGTATCGAGGAGGCGAGCGCGATGGCGATCGCCGTCAACCGGCTCTGCGGCCAGGTGGCGATCGGCCCCAGCGGCGTCGCGGCCCAGTCATGCCCCGCGATCAGCCGACCCATCTCGCCGCTGCGCGCCAGAACAGCGGCAAAACCGGCGGGGATGTCGGCAGGGTCGTGGGCAGTCGCGATCATCCTCGGTCCGTCCCCCTCGAAACCTGGCATGTCTGCCGCTGTAGCGTTGCTTTGACGGGAGGAATAGAGGGGGTGGGCGGTATCTTGCTCTGGATGGATGCAAATGTTCCCGGCCCGCCCTTGGTCTTGCCGCAAACTCTCCGACATTATGATGAACGGTCGTCATGGTAGCGACATTTTGGCCGGGCATCCGAACCCGATCGCAGGACGCACTTTGTCACGGAGCCGATAGGCAATTGTGATGTTGGACTGCTAAAGGTCGGACAAAGACAAAGGAGAGACAGGCATGAGCGCCCATGTTCACCCCGTTCCCGAATGGGCCGATAGCGCGTCCATGGATGCGGAACGTTACGCCCGGGCCTATGAGGCGGCGAAGACCGATCCCGACGGCTATTGGCGCCAACAGGCCGGGCGGCTGGACTGGATCACGTCCTTCACCAGCGTGAAGGACACCAGCTTCGCCGAGGCGGATTTCCGCATCAACTGGTTCGCCGACGGACAGCTGAACGTCGCGGCCAACTGCATCGACCGGCATCTCGAAACGCGCGCCGATCAGGTCGCCATCCTGTGGGAAGGCGATGCCCCCGGCACCGATCGCCGCATCACCTATCGCGAGTTGCACGAGCAGGTCTGTCGCCTCGCCAATGCGCTGAAGGGGCTGGGCGTTGCCAAGGGCGACCGCGTCACCATCTATCTGCCGATGATCCCCGAGGCCGCCTTTGCGATGCTGGCCTGTGCGCGGATCGGCGCGATCCATTCGATCGTATTCGGAGGTTTCTCGCCCGAAAGCCTCGCCAACCGTATCGTCGATTGCGATTCGCGCATCGTGATCACGGCGGACGGCGGCTGTCGCGGGGGCAAGGCGGTGCCGCTCAAGGCCAATGTCGACGCCGCACTGGACCATGACGGTGTCGTGGTCGATCATGTCGTCGTCGTCCGCCACAGCGGCGTGGACGTGACCATGAAGGATGGCCGCGACCAATGGTATGGCGATCTGGTCGACGCGGCCTCCACCGACTGCACGCCTGAGCCGATGGGGGCGGAGGACCCGCTGTTCATCCTCTATACTAGCGGATCGACCGGCAAGCCCAAGGGCGTGCTGCACAGCAGCGGCGGCTATCTGCTCTGGGCGTCCTACACCCACCAGCATGTATTCGATTATCGCGAGGGCGAAATCTTCTGGTGCGCCGCCGATGTGGGCTGGGTCACGGGGCATAGCTATGTCGTCTATGGCGCGCTCGCCAACGGCGCGACGACGCTGATGTACGAAGGCGTGCCCAACTATCCCGATTTCAGCCGCTTCTGGCAGATCGTCGACAAGTACCAGGTCGCGACCTTCTATGCCGCGCCGACCGCGCTGCGCGCACTGATGCGCGAGGGTGACGAATGGGTGAAGAAGACCGACCGCTCGTCGCTTCGCGTGCTGGGCTCGGTCGGCGAGCCGATCAACCCGGAAGCCTGGGAATGGTATCACAAGGTGGTGGGCGAAGGCCGCTGCCCGATCGTCGACACCTGGTGGCAGACCGAGACCGGCGGCCACATGATCGCGCCGATCCCCGGCGCCGTGGCACTCAAGCCCGGCTCGGCCACCCTGCCGCTGCCCGGCGTGCTGCCGCAGATCGTCGATGCCGAAGGCAAGGTGCTGGACGGCGCGGTCGAGGGCAACCTCGTCATCGCCGACAGCTGGCCGGGGCAGATGCGCACCGTTTGGGGCGATCATGACCGTTTCTTCCAGACCTATTTCACCACCTATCCGGGGAAATATTTCACCGGCGACGGATGCCGCCGCGACGAGGACGGCTATTACTGGATCACCGGCCGGGTCGACGACGTCATCAATGTCTCCGGCCACCGCATGGGCACCGCCGAGGTCGAATCCGCGCTGGTCGCCCATGCCAAGGTCGCCGAGGCGGCGGTGGTGGGCATGCCGCATGACGTGAAGGGGCAGGGCATCTATGCCTTCGTCACGCTGAACGCGGGCGTCGAGGAAGACGAGGCACTGCGCGCCGAGCTGGTCCAGTGGGTGCGCCGCGAGATCGGCCCGATCGCCACGCCGGACGCGCTGCAATTCGCCCCCGGCCTGCCCAAGACCCGCTCGGGCAAGATCATGCGCCGCATCCTGCGCAAGATCGCCGAGAACCAGGTCGATGCACTGGGGGACACCTCCACGCTGGCCGATCCGGCGGTGGTGGATCATCTGGTCGCCAACCGGATCGAACCGGGCAAGAAGGCGGCGTGATGTGGGACGGGGCTGCCGGTTATCCAGCAGCCCCGCAATTCCCCTGGCCTTCGATTTCGTTCAGGCTGAACGGAGCGAGGGAATAAGGCCTCTCATACAGACCTCCGTTCAGCCTGAGCGAAATCGAAGGTTACGCCCCAACGCCAACCTCAGGGCGCCTTGCGCACCGGTGGCAAGGCCGCACAGATATCCACACCCCCCGCAGGCACGGTGAAGAAGTCGTTCTTCCGATTCTCGCGCCCCTTGATCCACGCGGCGAAGCGTGGCGACACGGTTTCGCGATACTGGAAATGCGGCCGCTCGGCAGCGGGGATGTCGCTCGCCAGCCGTGCCGAGACGATTCCCAGCCGCTGCCCCTCATCCTTGTAGAAGCCCAGATCCCCCGTCCCGCGCGGCAGGGTGGAAAGCGCATCCATCCCGTCGACCACCCGGCCGACCACCGCGATGTTGCGGTCCAGCCCACGCGGCGAGTGGCCGATGATCGCGTAGAGTTCGGCTCCCGACCCCGTGCTGGGCGCCAGATCGCGGGCGACGCCGACCATGCCATAGCAATGCGGCACCCACTCGCTGGCCGCATCCCCCGCCAGTGGCCAGCCGTCACGGCTATAGCCCGCCCAGGCGGCATAGGGATCGGGCTTGCTCAGCCGCGCCACCGCGCTGTTGCCGGAGCGTATATATTCGGCCGGAGGATTGGCGACGATGCCGGTCGGCAACGGCTTCTTCTCGGTCGCGTCGCCCCATTGCGCGACGTAATTCTCCTGCACGCGGTAGACGCTCGTCCCCGCGTCCCACCAACGCGCCCGCGCCAGCGCCCTGATATTGGCGACATGGACCGGCGCCTGGGCAGGTGCCAGCCGCAGCGTCACCGTCCGCCCATTGGCCAGGGTGAAGACCAGCAGCTCGTCATCGGGCACCGCGATCCAATCGCCGGGCAGCGGATCGCCCGCCTGCGCGGCAGGGGCGGGGGAGGGCGAAGCCTGCGCCAGAAGCGCGGCGAGCAGAAGCGCGATCGTCATCAAGCAATAGACTGCCCCAGCCGACCGATACACGCAATCGCTTGCGCGCCGCGAGGAAGCGCATTAGGGCCGCGTCTTCCAGGCATGGACTCATGCGGAGCGGTGGCCGAGTGGTCGAAGGCGCTCGCCTGGAAAGTGAGTATACGGCAAAACCGTATCGAGGGTTCGAATCCCTCCCGCTCCGCCATTATCCCCGAAGTTTCGTCTCAGCGCTCGACCTTGTGGCTTTGCCCCAGGCGTAGCGTCATGCCCCACAGGGCCTGGACCGCAGGCCCCCCATCCTCCATCTGGCCGGGCAGCATCGCGACCAGTCCGCGCGCCAACGCCAGTCCCAGATCGCCCAGGTCCAGCGAGAAGCAGGTGAGGTCGGGGGTCAGCGCGCGGCAGGCAGGGTTGTCGCGCAGGCCGATCACCGCGACGTCGCGCCCCGGCTCCAGGCCCAGGCGGCGCAGCGCGCGATAGGCTCCGACGGGCGCGGTCTCACCCATCAGCAGCAGCGCGGTCGGGTGGTCGGGCATGGCCATCAATTCGCTGGCCGTCGCCTCGCCGTCGCTTTCGTCGGTTTCGCCATGATGGACGAGCGCAGGGTCGAAGGGAATGTCCGCGCGGGCCAGCGCATCGCGATAGCGTTCGACCACGATATGGCTGTTGTTGATCGTCGCTGGCGGCGCGACCAGGCCGATACGGCGATGCCCGGCCTTGGTCAGCAGCGTCATCGCGTCGGCCATGACGCCCTCGAAATCCAAGTCGATCCAGGCATAGTCGCGCGCGATCGCGGTGCGGCCCAGCGCGATGAAGGGAATGTTGCGGTCGAGCAGGAAGGGGATGCGCGGATCGTCATGCTGCGTCCCCGACAGCACCCAGCCATCCACCGTCCCGCGTGAGACGTGGCGGCGCAGGAAGGTCAGCGCATCCTCGCCCTTGCGCGCCAGCAGCACGACGAGATCGAGGTCATGCTCGCTCAGGCCGTTCTGCAACCCCTCGAGCAGCGCCATGAAGAAGGGGTCGCCATGGATCGCGCTGTCATGCTCCAGCGTCAGCATGAAGCCGACCGTGCCGGTGCGCCCGCTGCGCAATGTCCGCCCCGACTGGTTTGGGATATAGCCATGCTTGGACGCCGCCTCGACCACCCGCTGGCGGGTCGCAGGGCTGACGTCCTTGCGATCGTTCAGCGCCCGCGACACCGTGCCGATCGATAGCCCCAGGTGACGGGCAAGTTCGCGTATATCCATGCGCCCTTTGATCGCGGCGCGCCTCGTTTCGCACAAGCCCTCCAAATGCTCCTCGTGCGGGGCGGGGTCGAGCGGGCTGCAAACAGATCATTGACAGGAGAACGGAATGTGTGGATACCCGTAAACGTTTACGGCCATCGAAGAATGGCGGCAAGAGGATCGGGTCGCTTTGGACACGCTTGTTCTGGAAGCTCGCGCGATCGCGTGGAGCTATAATGGGGGGTGGTTGCGGATCGAGGCGCATGGGCCGCACGGCCTGCGCCTGCGCGCATCGCCCTTTCCCGATTCCGGGGCACGCGCCGGGGCGCTGCTCGATGACGGTGCCGCTGCGGGTGCCGATCCGATCGTCACGCGGGACGGCGCGACCGCGCGGATCACCCAAGGCCGGATCACAGCCGAAGTCGACCTGCAGGGGCGTGTCCGTTTCTTGAATGCGGAAGGCGAGTTGCTGCTGGAGGAAAAGTGGCGGCAGCGCGACACGATCAGCAAATTCTGGACGGTCGGCACCGAAGAGGTGCGCACGATCAGCGCGCTGGGGCTGGCCGGGCGTGAGTTCAAGCCGCTAATTGGCGACACCGCGCGCATCACCGTCCGGTTCGAGGCCAAGAGCGGCGAGCGACTGTACGGCATGGGCCAGTACCAGCAGCCCAATCTGGATCTCGCCGGATGCACGCTGGAACTGGCGCAGCGCAATTCGCAGGCCAGCGTGCCCTTCGTGGTGTCGAGCCATGGCTATGGCCTGTTGTGGAACATGCCTGCGGTCGGCGCGGTGCATTTCGCCGCCAATGGCGCGACCTGGACCGCCGAGGCCGCGCGCGAGATCGATTACTGGATCACTGCCGGCGACACGCCCGCCGACATCGTGCGCAACTATGCCCAGGTGACGGGCACGGTGCCGATGATGCCCGACTATGCGCTGGGGCTGTGGCAGAGCAAGCTGCGCTACCGCACCCAGGACGAGTTGCTGGCGGTGGCGCGCGACTATCATGCACGCGGGATTCCGCTGGCGGTGATCGTCGCCGACTTCTTCCACTGGCCGGTGCAGGGCGACTGGCGGTTCGATCCGCGCGAATGGCCCGATCCCGCCGCGATGACCGCCGAGCTGAAGGCGATGGGCACCGAGTTGCTCGTCTCGATCTGGCCGACGGTGGATCATCGGTCGGAAAATTATCCCGAGATGGTCGAGAAGGGCTATCTGGTACGCTCCGCGCGCGGGCTGGACGTGCAGCAGGAGTTTCTGGGCAATACCCGCTTCATCGACGTCACCCATCCCGGCGCGCGTGCCTTTTTGTGGGACCGGGCGAAACGCAATTACCGCGACAAGGGTGTGGCGCTGTTCTGGCTGGACGAGGCCGAGCCCGAATATAGCGCCTATGACTTCGACAATTATCGCTATCACAGCGGCAGCGTGCTGGAGGTCGGCAACGCCTATCCGCTCCATTACGCGCAGGCCTTTTACGATGGCCTGGCGGCCGAGGGCGAGCGCGAGATCGTCAGCCTGATCCGTTGCGCCTGGGCGGGCAGCCAGCGTTACGGCGCGCTCGTCTGGTCGGGCGATATCCATTCCTCGTTCGAGGCGATGCGCAACCAGCTGAGCGCCGGGCTGAACATGGGGATGGCGGGTATCCCGTGGTGGACGACCGATATCGGCGGCTTTCATGGCGGCCATGTCGACGACCCGGCTTTTCACGAACTGATGATCCGCTGGTTCCAATGGGCGGTGTTCACGCCCGTCCTGCGGATGCACGGCCACCGCGATCCCGTGACCCCGCCGCCCGAGCCGTTCCGCGACGGCGTGGCGCAATGCGACACGGGCGCGGGCAATGAGCTGTGGAGCTTCGGAGAGCGGGTGTATGAGGTGCTGCGCTGCTATGCGGGACTTCGCGAGCGTTTGCGGCCCTATATCGCCGGACTGATGCGGGCGGCCCATGAACAGGGCGATCCGCTGATGCGGCCGATGTTCTATCACTATCCCGACGATCCGCGCTGCTGGGCGGTGGACGACCAGTATATGTTCGGCCCCGACCTGCTCGTCGCGCCGGTGACGGCGGCGGGCGTCGGCGAGCGGTGCGTCTATCTGCCCGACGGGATATGGCGGGACGCCTGGACCAAGGAGCGGGTCGAGGGCGGCGGCCATATCTGTTGCGCGGCACCGCTGCACCGGATTCCGGTCTTCATCCGCGACAGCGCGGAGGTGATGGCGGCGTTCGACAAGAAACAGTGATCGGCCAAGCATCGGTCATTTCATCGGAGCCGTCAAAAGACGGACCAGAACGGGAGGGTATAGGGCATGGCGGCATCGATGGCGGATCACGCCATGGCGGCGGATAGCGGGCAGCGACACGGCACCCCCGCGCCGATCCCCCTTGCTTCCATCCCGTTCGTCGAGAAGATCTGTTACGGCTTCGGCGATGCGGGCGGCACCATCGTCACCGGGCTGATCGCCAATTTCCTCACCTTCTACTATACCGATGTCTTCGGGCTGGCGCCGGGCATCGTCGGCGTCCTGTTCCTGTCGCTGCGCATCTTCGACGCGGTATCCGATCCCCTGATCGGGATCATGGCCGACCGCACCACCACCCGCTGGGGGCGGTTCCGGCCCTATCTGCTCTGGACCGCGATTCCGGTGGGGCTCAGCTGCTTCCTGACCTTTCAGGCCCCCGACTTCAGCTATGACGGCAAGGTCGCCTATGCCGCGATCACCTATTTCCTGCTCGCGCTGTCCTATTCGCTCAACAACGTGCCGTACTGCGCACTGATCACCCGGATGACCGACAGCGAGCGCGAGGGTGTGTCGTGCCAGTCGGTGCGCTTCGCGATGGTAGCGATCGCGTCCTTCTGCGTCTCCGTCGGGTTGCCGATCCTGGTGCGCCATCTAGGGGGCGCGGACATCGCGCGCGGTTACCGCGACGGGGTCGCGATCCTGAGCGCCGCCGCGGTCGTCATGTTCCTGATCTGCTTCCTGTTCGTGCGCGAACGGGTGGTCGGAGCCGATACCGCGGACGTGCCGCTCAAGGTCGCGATCGCCAACACGCTGAAGAACGACCAGCTGCGCTGGACCTTCCTGATGACGCTGCTGCTGATCGCGATCTTCAATACCAAGGGCGGCGCGGCGCTGTACTTCATCACCTATGTGCTGAAGGGCGATGCGACCTATCAGGCGCTGTTCTTCGGCACAGCGACGGCGGGCGGGTTCCTGGGTTCGATCGTGGTGCAGGCCTTCACCCGGCGATACGACGTGCGCAGCATCTATATCTGGGTGAATCTGATCCTGGTCGCCGGACACTTCGCCGCCTTCTTCGTGCCGGGCGAGTATCCGACCCTGTGGCTGGTGCTGGTCGGGCTGTGCTGCGTCGTGCTGGGCTGTACCCTGCCGCTGCACTTCACCCTGATCCAGTTGGCCGACCAATATGGCGAGTGGAAGCTGGGGATGCGCTCCTCGGGGATGAGCTTTGCCTTCAACCAGTTCTTCGTGAAGCTGGCCTGGGCGGTGGCGGGCGCGTTGATCAGCGGGGTGCTGGTCGCCGTGTCGTACAAGGCGGGCGCGGGCAACCAGACGGCGTTGTCGCTGACCGGCATCCGCCTGTTGTCGACGATCATCCCCGGCCTGATGCACCTGGCGCTGGCCTTTGCGATTTCCCGCCTGATCCTGAACCGCGACACGATCGCCCGCATGACCGCCGCGCGTACCGTATGACCCCTATTCCGGAGCCCCGCCTCATGACCCAGCCGCTTCGCCGTTCCGCCTCCGTCCTGATCGCTGCGCTGCTCGGCTCGGTGGCCATGCCCGCGCTGGCGCAGGAGCGGATGACGGTCGATCTGGCCAGCGACACCGGCGCCTTTCACGGCGGCGCGTCGGGCACGCTGTACGGCCTCTACGATGCGCGGCTGCCGCATCCCAATCTGGTCGAGGGCATCGGGCTGCGGACCGTTTCGACCAAGGCGCAGGACGGGCCGCAGCATCCCGGTGCCGATGCGCTGGAGGTGTCGACGCTGCTCACCGATGCGTCGGGCGGCGACACCTATATCTACATGACCGACATCAACCGCGAATTCCCCTATGATTGGAAGACCGGCGACTGCGCCCAGTCGGTGACCAACTATATCGAAAAGCTGCGCGCGCAGGTGCGTCAGGTAAAGGGCATGGCGCCGCGCTACCGCGACCGGATCGTCTTCGTCCCCTTCAACGAGCCCGACGGCAACATGTTCGCCGAAGGGCCCAAGAGCTGCAACAATGTGCGCTGGCAGAAGGACCCGACCGCGTTCAACGACGCCTGGGACCGGGCGGTGCGGATGATCCGCCAGGAACTGCCCGGCGCGCGGATTGCCGGGCCGAATACCAGCATCCTCTATCCGGAGGTCGAGGGTTTCCTGCGCCACGCCATCGCGGCCGACACCATGCCCGACATCGTGACCTGGCACGAACTCAGCAACCCGGCGGCGGTGCGGACCAGCGTACGCAAATATCGCGAATGGGAGGACCGGCTTTTCGCGGGCACGAAGTGGCAGGGCCGCCATCTGCCGGTGAACATCAACGAATATGCCTATAACTACCACACCTCGGTCCCCGGCCAGATGGTGCAGTGGGTCGCCGCGATCGAGGATTCCAAGGTCGATGCCGATATCGCCTATTGGAATATCGACGGCAATCTCAGCGACTCCGCCGTCCAGGCCAATCGCGGCAATGGGCAATGGTGGCTGCTGAACGCCTATGCGACGATGAGCGGCCACACCTTGGCCGTCACCCCGCCGCATCCCGACCAGAGCTATACCTTGCAAGGTGTCGCGACGCTCGATCCCGCGCGCCGCCAGATGCGCCTGCTGTTCGGCGGCAAGTCGGGTGACGCCACCATCGCGCTGATGCATGTGCCCGCCAGCTTCGGCGGGACGGTGCGCGTCCGCGTGCGCGAGATCGACTGGACCGGGCAGCTGGGCGACGCTTCGCCGCCGGTGGTGGTCGGCGACCGCGTGGTGCCGGTGAAGGACGGACAGATCGACCTGACCTTCGGCCGCGATGGCTGGCCCGCTTTGCGCGAGGAAGCGGCCTATGAACTGGTCCTGTCCCCCGGACAGGGCGTACGCCCCGCCGCCGTCGCCCCCCGCTGGCGGCAGGATTACGAAGCGGAAAAGGCGACCCGGCAGGGGCAGGGCCTGACCGTGCGCGGGCCGGAGGGTTCGCCCGATCATGTCGACCGCTTCCATGTCTCGAACGGCTATCTGGTCGAGGGGTTCAAGACCGGGGCCGACGCCGCGCTCGACTTCGCGGTCGATGTGCCGCGCGACGGCCGCTACGACCTGCGCGTCCTCGCCAATAGCTTCAACAAGGATCCGCTGGTCGAGCCGCAGGGGGCAACCAACGTCTTCCTGCGCATCGACGGCAAGCCGGGAGGCGAGACCGAGCTGTTCCTGCCGCTGGGCTACAAGCCCGCTGTGCTCGACCATGCCGATACGGTCGTCAACCTGACGCGCGGTCGCCATGTCCTGACGCTCGCCACCCGCAGTCTGGACGGCACGCGTAGGACGCAGGGCAATGCGATGGTCGATCGCATCACCCTGACCGCCGCCGATCCCGCCGTGACCGCCACGCGCTATGACGTGGCGGATGCCGTGGTGAAGGGCGACGGCGCGACCTTCTGGGTCTATGCCGCGAAGGACGGACTGGCGCGCCTGAGCCCCGAGGTCAGCGGCGGCGCTGTGCGTATGGCGGTCAACGGCCGTGCGACGAAGGGCCGCGCCTTCCTGCTCGGCGGGATCAATAAGGTGGTGCTGACCACCACGGGATCGGCGGCTGTTCGTGGCCTGTCGGTGACGCCGGAGAACGGCCCCGCGCCCTATCTCTACGAGGCGGAGGATGCGCAGGTCGCCGGGACCGCACGGATCGCTGCGGCTTCGCGGGCCAGTGGCGGCCGGGCGGTGTTCGCCATCGGCGGCGCGCCGGGCAACGGCAACACGCTGACCTTCCCCAGGGTGATGGCGCCGCGTGCAGGGACCTATGCGCTGACGCTACGCTTCTCGAACGAGGAACAGGCCAAGGCGACGCACTATAATCCCGATCCGCTCGCCCGCATCGCGCGCATTTCGGTGAACGGCGGCAAGCCGATGCTGGTCAGCGCGCCGCACAGCTTCAACGCCAACAACTGGTGGGAGATGACCGTGCCGGTGGCGCTGAAGGCGGGGGCCAACACCATCCGCATCGCGGGCGAGGAACAGCCCAATTGGGACGGCCGCACTTATGCCTCACAGAGCTGGCCGGGTGTCCAGCTCCGCTCGGCCTATGCGCCCAATATCGACCGGGTCGCTGTTACGCCGATGCCCTGAGGGCGGACCTGCCATGACGGGCCGTCGTGGGAGGAGAGGGGTTTGGAAAAGGGGAGTGACATGAAAAAGGGATGGCGTGCGGGACTGGCGGCACTGGCCGTGATGGCGACGGGGATCGTGCCCGATGGCGCGCAGGCGGACAATCCGATCATCCAGACGCGCTTCACCGCCGACCCGGCGCCGCTCGTCCATGACGGCGTCGTCTATCTCTATACCGGCCATGACGAGGACGATGCCGAAGGGTTCTGGATGCTCGACTGGCGGCTCTACAGTTCGACCGACATGGTCAACTGGACCGACCGGGGCTCGCCCGCCTCGCTCAAGACCTTTCCCTGGGCGCGGCAGGACAATGACGCCTGGGCGCCGCAGGTGATCGCGCGCGACGGCAAATTCTATCTCTACGCCCCGATCAGCGTCGCGGGCGATCCGAAGACGGCGATCGCGGTGGCGGTGGCCGACCGGCCCGAGGGACCGTTTCGCGACGTGCTGGGCAAGCCGCTGATCGCCGCGCGGCGCGGGGCGATCGATCCGACCGTGGCGATCGACGATGACGGGCAGGCCTATCTCTACTGGGGCAATCCCGACCTGTGGTATGTCAGGCTGAACCGCGACATGACCAGCTATGCCGGAGAGATCACCAAGGTCGCCAAGCCGATCGATTATCAGGAGGGCCCCTGGTTCTACAAGCGCGGGCCGCATTACTACATGGCCTATGCCTCCAGCTGCTGTCCCGAGGGGATCGGCTATGCGATGAGCGACCGGGCGACCGGCCCCTGGGTCCACAAGGGGCCGATCATGGACCCCAATGCCGCCTCGACCGGCAATCACCCCGGCATCATCGACTATAAGGGGCATTCCTATCTGTTCGGCTTTCACTACGAGCTGAACTTCGCCCTGACGCCGATCCATCACGAGCGCCGATCGGTGACGTTGCGCGAGTTCCGCTACAATCCGGACGGCACCATTCCGCGCCTGCCCTGGTGGACCGACGAGGGCGTGGCGCAGATCGCAACCCTCGATCCCTATCGCTGGGTGGAGGCGGAGACGATCGCCTGGACCTCACGCATCGGGCGCGACCGCGACCGGCCCTATCGCTGGGCACCGGGCGTCACGACCGCAAGCGCGGCGGACGGGCGGGTTCACGTCACCCGCATCGCCGATCGCAGCTATATCAAGATCGGCGGCGTCGACTTCGGACGCGGTGCGGCCAGCTTCGCCGCCAGCGTGGCGCGGGTGCGCGGTCGTCCGACGATCACGCTGCATCTCGACCGGGTCGACGGGCCGCAGATCGGGACGCTGGCCCTGACCGGCGGCGACGGCCCGGATTGGGGGACGCAAACCACGGCGGTGACCGGGGCGAACGGCGTGCACGACCTGTTCCTGGTCTTCCATGGCGATGGCGGCGGACTGTTCGACTTCGACCGCTGGCAGTTCCGCCGCCAGTAAGGGGCCGCGCTCAGGCGGCGCCGATGGTCAATGCAATCCGGTCCCCCGCGCGGGTGGCGATGCGCATGCCGTCCTTGGTCGTACGGATCGCCACGGCCCGGCCGCCACGCATGGCCGCGCGGACCCGGCGACCGGCGGGCAGGCGAACGACCAGCTCGCCGCCCAGCGCCGACAGCAGCTCGGCCTGTTCCAGCTGCCCCGCCGCCCAGCGCTGATCGACGGTCACGCCGCCGCGTGCGCGCAGGCCGTGGACGCGGCCGTCGCGCCACGCCGGGGGCAGGGCAGGCAGCAGGGCGATCGCACCGTCATGGCTTTGCAGCAGCATCTCGGCGATGGCGGCGGTGATCCCGAAATTGCCGTCGATCTGGAAGATCGGCCCCTTGTTGGACGGATGCGTGTCGAACAGATTGTCGAGCGTGCTGCCCTGGAAGAAGGCGTCGATCGAACGGCCGGATCGGGCGGCATCGCCCATCCGCGCCCAGATGCAGGTCGCCCAGGCGCGGCTCCATCCGGTCTGCGCCCCGCCATTGTCCTCGCGCCGCTGCATCGATGTCGCCGCCGCCCTGGCCCATGCGGGCGTGCGGCGGGGCGTGAATTCGTCGCCGGGATAAAGGGGGTAGAGGTGCGAGATATGGCGATGGCCCGGCTCCGCCTCGGCAAAGTCGCGCGACCATTCCTGCAACTGGCCGTGGCTGCCGATCCGATACGGCTCCAGCCGCTCGACCAGTCCGCGCAGCTTGGTCGCGAAGGCTGCATCGGTGTTCAACAGGGCGCTGGCGGCGACGCAGTTGGCGAACAGCTCGCGGATCAGCGCCAGGTCCATGGTGCAGCCCGTGCTGATCGAGGCGGGCTTGCCGTCGGGGGCGAGGAACTCGTTCTCGGGCGAGATGGAGGGCGCGGTGGTCAGCCGCTCGTCCGTGCCGTCCGCCACCAGCCATGCCGCGCAGAACTCGGCCGCGCCGCGCATCAGCGGCCAGGCCCGATCGCGCAGGAACGCCCGGTCGCCGCCGAAGGTGTAATGCTGCCACAGATGCTGCATCAGCCAGGGCCCGCCCATCGGCCAATTGGCCCAGATCGGCGCGGCGCTGCCTTCGCCGACCGGATTGGCCATCGCCCAGATGTCGCTATTGTGATGCAGACACCAGCCGGGCATCCCGTAATAGCTTTGCGCGACCCGTCTCCCGCGCACCGCCACCCGCTCCAGCCAGTCGAACAGCGGGGTATGGCAATCGGCGAGATTGGCGACCTCGGCGGGCCAGTAGTTCATCTCGGTATTGATGTTGGTGGTGTGGTTGCTGCTCCAGGGTGGCCGCACCTCGGCATTCCAGATGCCCTGGAGATTGGCGGGCTGGGTCCCGGCGCGTGAGCTGGCGATCAGCAGATAGCGGCCGAAGTGGAACAGCAGCGCGGCCAGACCCGGATCGCTGGCCCGCGCATTGCCCGCGCGGCGCTCCGCCGTCGTGCCCGTCGTGCCGCCCGTCAGCTGCAATCCGGCCCGGCGATAGAGTGTCCGGTGGTCGGCGACATGCGCCGCCCGCAACGTCGCATGGTCGGTCCCCCGCGCCGCCGACAGCGCCGCCACCGCCTTGGCCTCGATCGCCTCGATCGGCAGGTCGGGCGACTGGTCGAAACCGCGAAAGCCGGTGGCGGCGTTGAGGCGGATCTCGATGCTTCGGGCGCCGCGAACCACGATCCGGTCGCCCAACACCGTGGCCCGCCCGCCCTCGTTCATGACGTCGGCCACGGCGGCGAACATCATGCCGCGTCCGGCGGCATCGTCATAACGGACCGGATCGGCGACCGAATGATAATTGGGCGCGGCATAGGAGGGGGCCTTGCCGTGCAGGATCAGCCGGTTGCCCTCCGCCCGCACCGATCCCTTCAGCAGCGTGGCCAGCGAGACGTCGGCGTCGATCGCCCCGCCTTCCGCCGTCATCCGCACCACGACCAGCTGCGCCGGGTGCGACACGAACACCTCGCGCCGGTAACGCGTCCGCCCCGCGGTATAGGCTATGTCGACCACCGCCTGGTCCAGGTCGAGCGCCCGGCGATAGGCGTCGTGCGTCGCGCCGTCATGGGGCAGTTCGATGACCAGATCGCCGATCGGCGCATAGCTGTTGGAATAGGCGCCTTGCAGCTTTTTCGCGCGGGTGTCGGCGGCGTGGTAATCGCCCGCCAGCGCAGCCTGCCGCACCTCCGCCAGCGATCCTTGCGCATCCGGCTTGGCATCGCTGCCCGGATAGCCGGACCACAGGCTATCCTCGTTCAGGGATATGATCTCGCGTGCGGGGCCGCCGCGCACCATCGCGCCCAGTCGCCCATTGCCGACCGGCAATCCGTCGACCCAGCGGGTCGCGGGCGCATCGAACCAGAGGCGGTGGGAATCATCGGCCGTCACCGGCTGCGCCCGCAGGGGCAGGGCTCCGATCCCGCCGGCCGCCACGGCGAAGGCACCCGCTTCCAATACGCCGCGTCGCGTCAGATCGGTCATGCATTCCCCTTCCGTCTCATCCCTGATGCCGGGACGGTGGCGTATTCAAATGCATGAAGAAAGGACAAAATAATGGATCGGTGCGGGAGCGTCGAAACCCTCCCGCACCGCCCGCGCATCAGAACGAGAAGCGCACGCCCGCGTCGTAGCGCGGCCCGAAATTCTGGTAGCGCAGCAGCTGATTGTCGAACCGCCCGGTCGCAAAATACTTCGCGTTGAACAGGTTGGTGCCCTCGACGAAGACCTGGGCGAAGGGGGTGATGTTCACCGCCACGCTGCCGTCGAACTGGCCGTAGTCGCGCACGAACACCGGTTCGTTGCCCGGACCGCCCGCCAGCTGTTGCAGGAAGCGTTCGCGCCGGTTGTACGCGATGCGCGCCGACACGCCGAACTTTTCGTAGAAGATCGTCGCGTTCTGCGAATTGCCGATGCCTTCCGCCGCGAAGGACTGGCCCACCTGGCTGACGTCGAACTCGCGGTTGGTGGTCACGAAGGTCGCGTTGGCCTGCACGCCGAAACCGCTGAGCACGCCGGGCAGCCAGTCGAGCGTATGGACCAGGTTCAGTTCCAGCCCCTTGATCTTCAACGATTCCGCGTTGCGCGGACGCCGGACACTGAACTTCGCGGTATTCTGCCCGACGATCAGCCCGCCGACCGGCAGATTGCCCGCATTGGCGATGGTGAACAGTTCCTCGCCAAAGGTCTGGACGATGAAGTCGTCGACCGTCTTGTGGAACACCGCCGCCGACAGGGTGGTGGTCGACGTCGGATACCATTCGAGCGACAGGTCGAAATTGGTCGCGCGGTAAGGCTTCAGCGCCGGGTTGCCGCCGCTGGCGGTCAGCGTGGCGGGGCGCAGCGTGCCGATGTCCAGGCTGGGCGCCAGATCGCCGATGGCGGGGCGCGTCAGCGTCTTGTAAGCGGCGAAGCGCGCCTGCAGCTTGGGCGTCAGGTTCAGCTTCGCGTTCAGATTGGGCAGGAAGTTGCTGTAGGACGAACGCCGGTCGACCGACACCGCCGCACGGTTGTTGGCGAAGACGCCGGTATAGGTGGTCGGATCGCCCGGCACCGGCAGCAGGTCGGTTAGCTGCAATTGCTGTCCGGCCGAAACCAGCTCGGTATATTCGTAACGCCCGCCGACGTTGATGAACCAGGGCAGCCCGGCGACCGTGCCCTCCAGATCGACATCGGCATAGCTGGCGAAGACCTTCTCGCGCACCCGTGCCGAGGGCTGCTCGGTGACCGCATAACCGTTGGTACGCGCGAAGATCGCCGCCGTCGTACCCACCGGCTGGCCGCGCGCCAGATCGAGCGCGGTCGTGGCGGCGGTGCTGGTCAGATAGTTGAAATAGGCCTGCGGATTATAGGTCAGGAAGGTGGTCGGCACGCTGCCGCCCTTCTGCCCCAGCGACCCCAGGGTGAAGGGCGAGAGTAGTGACGGATCGGCCAGCGTCGGATAACCGCAATAGAGGCAGCCGATATTGGGGTCGGACGAGAAGGGCACGTTGCGCTTGTCGCGCGAAGTGCCGGTCAGGCCGAAGCGCAGCGCGGTGACGATGTCCCAGCCGGGCTTCCATTCGGTGTTCCAGCGATATTCCTGGACCTTCTCGGTCACGTCGTTGCCGCTGCGCCCGGCGATATGGGTGCGGCCCAGCGCCGGGTTGGTCAGCACGCCGTTCGCGTAACCCGAGGTCGAGGGGATGCCGTTCCCCTGTGCCGCATTGAACGAATACTGCGTCGGCACACCGATGACGGTGAAATAGGATTTGCCGCCGCCCGCATTCTTGGCCTGCGAATAGGTGGCGTCGAAGACCATGCGGACATTGTCGGCCGGACGCCATTCGGCGTTGAATCCGGCCTCATAGGTCGTCGTCTCCCGCACCCCGCCCGAGGCGATGAAGTCGGCATTGCCGTTGGTGGTCAGCGAGGTGACGGTGCGGTTCGAATCGATGCCCGCCGCCGTATAGCTGGTCGGCTCGAACCAGCTGCCCAGGCCGCGCGTCGTCGTGTCGCTCTTGAAGCGGTTGTAGAGGCCGTCGACGGTGAAGGTCAGCGCGTCGGTCGGTGCATATTGTGCGACCAGCGTCGCGCCCAGGCGGGTGCGGTCGTCGCGCGTCTCGTTCACGTCCTGGTTACGCGGCGCATAGACATTGGTGTAGAGCGGCGCGTTGTTCGGCCCGACCGAGGTGCCGGGGATATAACCGTCGGTGCTGATCGCCCGGATCGAGGCGATACGCTTTTGATAGGACAGCGAGGCGAGCAGCCCCAGCTTGCCGTCGGCGAAGGTGTCGCTGAGCAGGCCGAACAGCTGCGGCGTGACCTTCTTGCTGTTGCCCTCGTACAGCGCCTTGGCGGTGAAGACGCCCTTGAACTCCTTGAGTGCAAGCGGGCGCGGCGTCTGGACGTTGATCGTCGCGCCGATGCCGCCGCCCTGAAGCGGGGCCTGCGAGCTCTTATAGACCTGCGCGCCGCTGATCAGTTCGGCGGGGATCAGGTCGAAGGAGAAGGCGCGGTTGTAATTGTCCGAGGCGAAGCTGCGGCCGTTGAACAGCACCGTGTTGAAGGCGGGCCCCAGGCCGCGCACGCTGACCGATGCGCCCTCGCCGTTGCTGCGGTCGATCGCGACGCCCGGAATACGCTGGAGCGACTCGGCGACATTGGCGTCGGGGAACTTGCCCAGATCCTCGGACGAGATCGCATCGAGGATACCGGCCGCGTCGCGCTTGATCGCGGCGGCCGATTCGATGCTGCGCCGGATGCCGGTGACGATGATGTCGGCCGAGGTGCCGTCGGCTTCGCTCTGGCTGGGCAGGGTGGCGGTCTGGTCCGCCGGTGGCGTCTGGCTCTGCGCCAGGGCCGGAGTGGCCACGATAAGTGCGACAAGTGCGCTGGCCAGCCCTTGGGCGGCGTAGCGGGCGCTGGTCTTTGGATTCCGGGCTTTCTTCAGCATAGCTCTCCCCTATGAAACCGGTGTTCGATGCTTCTTGGCGAGCATCTATGCTGCTCTTGTTAGAAGCTATGTCTGACAAGTACAAGGGTGGGCAGTTCTTCTAGGTATCGGAAGTTTCGGTATAAAAGGCGAAGAGCGGAGAGGGAGAGGCACAGGTGGGCGAGACGGAAGTTCGGCGCGTCGTCGTGGTCGGCGGCGGATCGGCAGGGTGGATCGCGGCCTGTCGACTGGCGGCGCAGGCCCATCGAATCGGAAGCGGGGTGCAGGTCACGCTGGTCGAGTCGCGCCATGTGCCGACGGTCGGGGTGGGCGAGGGGACCTGGCCGACGATGCGCAACACGCTGATGAAGATCGGCATCACCGAAACCGACTTCATCCGCTCTTGCGACGCCGCGTTCAAACAGGGTGCGCGGTTCGTCGGCTGGACCGACGGGACGCCGCAGGACGGCTATTACCATCCGCTCAACCCGCCTGCGGGCGCGACCGAGATCGATCTGGCGCCGCACTGGCTGCACGGGGCGGCGAAGAATGCCAGCTTCGCCGACTGGGTGGATTACCAGGCGATGCTGTGCGACGCGGGGCTGGGGCCCAAGACGATCGTGATGCCCGAATATGCGGGTCATGCGAATTACGCCTATCATCTGGACGCGGGCAAATTCGCCACGCTGCTGCGCGAACATGGCGTCGGCACGTTGGGCATCGACCATGTGCTGGGCGATGTGGTGCGCCCGCAGATGAGCGACCATGGCGATATCATGCATCTGGAACTGGCCGATGGGCGGACGGTCGCGGGCGACCTGTTCATCGACTGCACCGGCTTTGCCGCGCGACTGATCGGCGGCGTCTATCAGGTGCCGTTCCGCCGCTGCGGCGATGTGCTGTTCGCCGACCGGGCGATGGCGCTTCAGCTGCCCTATGCGGATCAGGATGCGCCGATCACCTGCCATACGGTGTCGACCGCGCAAGACGCGGGCTGGATCTGGGACATCGGGTTGTGGACCCGGCGCGGCGTCGGCCATGTCTATAGCAGCGCCCACACCAGCGACGATGCGGCCGAGGCGGCATTGCGCGCCTATGTCGGTCCGGCCGCCGAGGGGCTGAGCGCACGCCGGATCACCATCGATGCCGGACACCGGACGCGCTTCTGGCAGAATAACTGCGTGGCGGTCGGCCTTTCCGCCGGGTTCATCGAGCCGCTGGAGGCGTCGGCGCTGATGCTGATCGAGGCGTCGATGGATGCGATCGCCGACCGCCTGCCGCGCACCCGCGCCGCGATGGATGTGATGGCACGCCAGTTCAACGCGACCTTCACCCATCACTGGATGCGGATCATCGAATTCCTGAAGCTGCATTATGTGCTGACCCGGCGCACCGACACTGATTTTTGGCGCGACAATGTGGCGGCGTCGTCCATCCCCGACAGCCTGGCCGAGCGGCTGGAGCTGTGGCGGCATCACTCGCCCGGCCCGCAGGACTTCGATCATGCGCGCGAGGTCTTTTCCTGGCCCAGCTATCAATATGTCCTGCACGGCATGGGTTTCGACAGTCGCCAGCCGCGCATCGACGCGGCCGCTCCCGACACGGCGCTGGCGCAGCGTTTCGTCACGCGGATGGCGCGCGCCAGGGACGATCTGCGTGCCCGCGCGCCGCGACACCGCGACCTGTTGCGCGCGATCCGCGAACATGGTCTGCAACGGGTATGACCGGTATCACCCCGCTTTCCCCGGCCGCGCATCGCGGGCTGCGCTATAACCGCCATGCCGCAGGCGGGACGCGCCGCTTCGCCCGGATCGGCCTGTCGGAGATCGCGGTTGCCGCGGCCGACATGCCCCTGTGCCTCGCCAAGGACGGCCAGACCGGGCGCTTCAACCTGATCGCGCTGATGAGCCTGGTCGAGCCCGCCAATCTGTTCGTCTTCGGCGGCGGGTTCCAGGCGACCTATGTGCCGCGCGCGGTGATGCTGGGCGGGTTCCGGCTCGATGCGCGCGGGGCGGCGGGGCTGGCCATCGATCCGGCCGACCCCAGCCTGGGCGATGCCGGAGGTCCGCTGTTCGCGGGGGAGCAGCCGACGCCGCTGGCGGATGACATCGCCCGCGCGCTCGAACGGCTGGTGGCGGATGTCGAGGCCGCACAGGCGCTGGTCGATGCCTGGGCCGCGCATGGCCTGATCCGCGCGCTGGGCCTGTCGCTGGCCAAGGCGGATGGGGGCGCGCATGATCTAGCGGGGCTCTACACGATCGATGAGGCGGCGGTGCAGGCGCTGCCCGATGCCGATGTGATCGCGCTACACCGCGCCGACCGGCTGGCCCCCGCCGCCGTCCTGACCGCCTCGCTGGCGCAGGTCGAGCGGTTGCGCCAATTGCACAATGCCCGCTTCGCGCCCGCCCTGACCGGCTATTCGCTGGATTAGCTTGTTCGGGGCCCGGCGGCGGGGACTCATGGTCTGATGACGGGGCAGGGGGGGCAGACCACCAACCCCATGCTGAAGGCCCATGCGGCAGGCATTCGCGACGCCGCGATCACTCCGCGTTGCCCGCGGGGTGTGGTCAGAAGCGCTGGAGACGACGACCGCGCGTGGCTGGGGCATCCGGCGCGCGGATGATCGGCCGTATCGTCGTGCCGGGCAAGCCGGTGTCGAGCAGGATACCGGCGAAGGACGCGGTGCCGCTGCCCTGATCAGGGCGAGCGCTATGGCTGGTTTTACGAAGCGATAAGGGTGTAGGGGCGAACCATGGCCGAGCAGAGTCCGCCCTTCCCGTCATTCCGCAAATGGACGCCTGCGCGTTATCGTGCACTGCTGCGGGCGCAGGGGCCGGGATCGGTCAAGTTCCGCACCCGGCTGGCGATCCTGATCGGCGCGGTCGCGATCGGGCTGGCCGCGACGGTCTTTGCCGAGGCGGCAGATGCGGCGGGCGAGATCTTCAATCATTTCGCGCACCGTTATCACTGGGCGCCGCTGGTCGTGACGCCGCTGCTGTTCGCGGGGCTGGTCTGGATCACGCGCCGGTTCGCGCCGCTCGCGCGCGGGTCGGGCATTCCGCAGGTCATGGCCGCACAGGCCGATCCCGAACGGGCGACCGGCGGTTTGGTGTCGATCCGCACCGTCGTCGCCAAGGCCGGGCTGACGCTGGCGGCGGTGCTGGGCGGCGCTTCGGTCGGGCGCGAGGGGCCGACGGTGCAGATCGCCGCTGCCATCATGGGGCTGACCCACCGCCTGTTGGGCGTGCCGCTTCGCGGTGCGGTGCTGATCGCGGGCGGCGCGGCGGGCGTCGCGGCGGCGTTCAACACGCCGCTGGCCGGGCTGCTCTTCGCGATCGAGGAATTGGCGTCTGCCTATGAGCAGAAGGTTACGCTGCTGGTCATCGCCGCCATCGCGATCGCGGGCATGGTCGCCCAGTCGGCGCAGGGGGATTATGTCTATTTCGGGCTGATCAGCGCGCATATGCCGATCGTCACCGCATTGGTCGCCGCGCCGGTCGCCGGGATCGTCGGCGGGTTGGCGGGCGGCGGCTTTGCCCGGCTGATGCTGATGATGGCGACCGGCACCAACCGCGTGACCCTGTGGAGCAAGCGGCGTCCCATTCTGTTCGCCGCGCTGTGCGGCGTCGCGGTCGCCGGGCTGGGCGTCGGCACCGGCCTGACCTGGGGTACCGGTTACGGCGCAGCGCGGGCGATGATCGTCGGGGTCGATGCGCCGCTCTGGTACGGCCCGGCCAAGTTCCTCGCGACCCTGTCGACCGCCGTTGCCGGGCTGCCCGGCGGTATCTTCGCGCCGTCACTGTCGGTGGGCGCGGGGCTGGGTAATCTGTTGCGCTCGGTCTTTCCGGACTCGCCCGCCTCGGCGATCGTGATCCTGGGCATGGTCGGCTATTTCGCGGGCGTCGTCCGCGCGCCGCTGACCGCCGTCATCATCCTGTCCGAGACGACCGCCAGCCGGGGCCTGATGCTGCCCATGTTCGCCACCGCCTTCATCGCCGACGGGGTCAGCCAGCTGGTATGCCGCGAGAAGCTGTATCACGGTCTGTCGCGGACGTTTGCGATGGGGCCGGTGGAGGAAGGCGCGCGCCGGTAAAGGGGGTGGTCGGAAAACGCCCAGTTGCGAAAATTCGGCACTTGGCAGATTGTCCGTAAATGAAACGGCTTTTCCCACTATTGCTTTTGCTGCCGGGGCAAGCGTTCGCCGTTGATCATCCTCGTACCTACCTCCTGTCGATAAACGGTCTTCCCGTCAAAGGCACGGGCAGCGTTAAAGCATTTTCGATCGACACTTGGGGTGTGGAGTTCAACTCGGTATGTCGCATTCCCACCGGGTGGCGGATAACGGCTGGCAGCAGCGCAACGCCGAATGGCGAACTTGCCGGGGAAGGTAGCCAAGGCGCTACATGGTTCAATGAGCGCGGCCCTAAAGCCTTGCGTGCCTTCGTGTTGGTGACCCTTTATGCGCCCGTACAGCGGACCGATGTTAAAACGGCGGACGGGAGCGGGCTGGTACCGGCAACGTTCAAAGGATTTGCGACGGTAGAGACCGACGATGGGGAAAAGCGCTTCCCGCTCACTTTCCGCAACATCACACTGACCCCGGCGGTCGCCTGCCCACATAGATAGCTATGTCTGCTTTCTATTCTGATCGAACGCGCCGCCATAACGATGCGGCTTATTCCTTTCCTATTTTCTCCCGCGACCGCGTCAGTGCGATCCCCGCGAGGTTCTGAGTCCGCTTGATATGGCGCAGCCGGAAGCGGGGCGGGCGGGGGAGCGCTGCCCATTCTGCGAAATGCGCGACATGCGCGGGGGGCACCCGTACCTTTCCCGTCGCCTGCGCCACCACGGCGGCCGCATCGCCCAGCAACAGCGCATCGGTCAGCCCGGCCTCCTGCGCCGCCTCAGTCGCGGCAATCAGCGCCAGCCATTCGGCGGTCATGCTGGTGCCGGGCCCCAGGTCTCGGACGATGCGAGCCTGTCCGCCCATCACCACGGCATATTCCATGCCGCCGGGGCGAAGCCCGCCGTCGAAGAAAATCTTCAAGGCGTACCGATGCTGCGCGCGACCGCCTCGGCCGTCTTGATGCCGTCGACCGCCGCCGACAGGATGCCGCCCGCATAGCCAGCGCCTTCGCCCGCCGGGTAGAGGCCATAGGTGTTCAGGCTATGCCCATCCTCGCCACGCGTGAAGCGGACCGGCGAGGAGGTGCGCGTCTCGACGCCGGTCATCACCACGTCGGGGTGGTCGTAACCGGCGATCTGGCGGCCGAAGACCGGGATCGCTTCGCGCATCGCCTCGACCACGAAGTCGGGCAGGCATTCGGAGAGGTCGGTCGGCGTCACGCCGGGGCGGTAGGACGGCGTGACCGAACCCAGGCTGGTCGAGGGCCGCTTGGCCAGGAAGTCGCCGACCCGCTGCGCCGGGGCCTTGTAGTTGGAACCGCCCGCGACATAGGCGCGCTCCTCCCAATGGCGTTGCAGCGCCAGTCCCGCCAGCGGATCGCCGGGGAAGTCGCGTTCCGGGTCGATCGCGACGACGAAGCCCGAATTGGCATTGCGCTCGTTGCGCGAATATTGGCTCATGCCGTTGGTCGCGACGCGGCCCTCTTCGGACGTGGCGGCGACCACCGTGCCGCCCGGACACATGCAGAAGCTGTAGACCGTCCGCCCGTTCTGGCAATGGTGCGAGATGTGATATTCGGCCGCACCCAGGATCGGATGCCCCGCCTGATGCCCGAAGCGCGCGCGATCGATCCACCCTTGCGGATGTTCGATGCGCACCCCGATCGAAAAGGGCTTGGCCTCGACATACACGCCCGCCGACTGGAGCATCGCGAAGCTGTCGCGTGCGCTGTGGCCGATGGCGAGGACGACGTGATCGGCCTCCAGATAGCCGCCGCCGTTCAGGTGCAGCCCGCGCACCCGGCGCGTGCCCGACCCGTCGGTTTCGACGTCCAGTCCGTCGACCCGGGTGGAGAAACGATATTCGCCACCCAGTTCCTCGATGGTCGCGCGCATGCTCTCGACCATCGTGACCAGGCGGAAGGTGCCGATATGCGGATGTGCCTCGGTCAGGATTTCGGGCGGCGCGCCCGCCTTGACGAACTCGGTCAGCACCTTGCGGTTCAGGTGGCGCGGGTCCTTGATCCGGCTGTAGAGCTTGCCGTCCGAAAAGGTGCCCGCGCCGCCCTCACCATATTGCACGTTGGATTCGGGGTTGAGCACGCTCCTGCGCCACAGGCCCCAGGTGTCCTGGGTCCGCTCGCGCACCACCTTGCCGCGCTCCAGGATGATCGGGCGATATCCCGCCTGCGCCAGTACCAGCGCGGCGAACAGGCCGCAGGGGCCCGCGCCGATCACGACCGGGCGCTTGGTGCCCGGCGGCGGCGCGCTGGGCAGGTGATAGCGGGTGTCGGGCGTGCGCTGGATATCGCGGTCGCGGCGGAACCGCTCCAGCACGGCAGCCTCGTTCTTCAGGTTCACATCGACCGAATAGACGAGCTGGATATTGTTCTTGTCGCGCGCATCATGCCCGCGCCGGGCGATCACGAAGCGGACCAGCTCGCGCGGCGTCACGCGCAACCGGCGACAGATGGCGGCGGGCAGGGCCTCGTCCGCATGGTGGAGAGGCAGTTTCAATTCACTGAGGCGGATCATCCCGCGCGCCATACAGAATTGCACGGGCTCCCGCCATCGCGCTGTGTGGCGGGGACGGGAGGCGGATCTAGTGCCCGCCGACGGCGCGGCTCAGCGGGGTTTCGGGGAAGGTGGGTTCCGCCAGGATTTCGGCCTGGAGTGCGGGCCAGCGTTCGCCGAACCAATAATCGCCGCGTTCGGCGCGCTGTATCGGGTCGTGTGCGGTCGCGACATCCTCGATCGCGACCGGCCCGTGGCTGGGAATGTCGAAGAAGACGCGCACGACCGGCATGGTCGGACATTCCCCTTCGCGAACCACGATGCCCAGCCGATTGGACCGCAGCCGGACCAGCGCGGCAAAGGGCTGGATGCCCAGATTGGCGATGAAGGCGCGCAGGGTCTCGGGATCGAAATGGCCGTCCCATTCCAGCATCTGCGCCAGCGCCTCGTGCGGTGACCAGGCGCGTTTGTACGGGCGGATCGAGGTCACGGCGTCATAGACGTCGCAGACGGACGAGATACGGACGAACTGGCTGATCTCGTCGCCGCGCAAGCCGTCGGGATAACCGGCGCCATCCATCCGCTCGTGATGATGGCGGCACACGTCCAGGATGCGCGGGTCGAGGTCGTTCATGTCGCCCAGGATCCGATGGCCCAGGCCCGGATGGCGGCGGATCTCCACCATTTCCTCGGCGGTCAGGCGACCGGGCTTGTCGAGGACATCGGCGTCGATCTGCATCTTGCCGATGTCGTGCAGCAGTCCGGCCATACCGGCGACGTGCACATCCTCTTCGTTGAGGCCCAGATGACGCGCGAGATTCATCATCAACGTGCCGACTGCGACCGAGTGGATATAGATATACTGGTCCCGGTCCTTCAGCCGCGTGACCGCGATCATCGCGGCGGCGGACTTGGCGGTCGTCTCGGCAATGTCCTCGACGATCGGGACCAGGTCGCGGGTGCGGATGGTACGCCCGAGCCGGGCCTCGCCGAACAGCTGGGCCACGGCGGCGGCGGCGCGCGCGGATACGGCGCTGGCCCGCTCCACCTCGGTCGCGGGCTTGGCGCGACGCGGACGCAGGGCCGTGACGATCGGCTTGGTGATCGACTCGACGACGGGCGCGAGGACAGGCTCGGGCGTATCGGTGGCAGCGATCATCATGGGGCCGCGCCCCTTGGTCAGGTCGATGGTGACGGACGGCACCGATGCGCGAATCTTATCCAGATCGTCCGGCTCGGTCAGAAGGAAAGACTTTCGCCAAAATGGATTGTGAATCCACGAGCAGTGCAACGCATGGATGTACATGCCGAGCGCGACCTGTCGGCTCTCGATCTGGAGGTATCGATTCGTGGTCGGCTGCTCTTTCATCCCGAAAATCTTACCGTTGTGTCGTAAAATTTTCGTTTCGGAAGAAGCGAAATCCGGATGCGGAAGGCGCCATGGAGCGACCCAGCCGATTGTCCATTTTCGGCAGTTCCGTCGGGTCTGCCCGACCGGGAGCGGATCGGTATGCTCAGCGGGCCGACTATAACATCAGCATGATAATCATTAGCAATCGCATTGACAGTGCGAATGTTTCGCAATAGCCGGTGCCCTCGAAGGGGAAACATTCATGTCGCATTCGTTCATCGCATTGTCGTGCGTGGGCTTTCTGGCCACCGCGCCGCATGTCGCCGCCGCAGAGACCGGCCCCCGCGCCGACAGCGCGCCGCCGCCCGCCGCTGTGGCCAAGTCCCAGGATTCGACTGGCGCGCGCGACGTGATCGTCACCGGCCAGCGCGGCACCGGCGCCGCGGTCCTGGAGAGCCCGAAGGCCACCGCCGCGCTGCTCGACACGCCGCAGACGATCACCGTGGTCAGCGAGCAGACCATCCGGAAGCAGAATCTCCAGACGCTTCGCGACGTGCTCCAGACGCTGCCGGGGATCACCTTCGGCGCGGGCGAGGGCGGCGGCGGTTACGGCGACTCGATCAACCTGCGCGGCTATTCGGCCAGCAACGACATCACCATCGACGGCGTCCGCGACAGCGCGCAGTACAGCCGCACCGACCCGTTCAACCTGCAACAGGTCGAGGTCTACAACGGCGCGAACAGCGTCTTCAACGGATCGGGTTCGGTCGGGGGCACGATCAACCTCGTCTCCAAGGTGCCCACGCCCGAGACGCTGACGATCATGCAGGGCTCGGTCGGCACGGACAATTATTATCGTGGTGCGATCGACAGCAATGTCCGCGTGTCGGATCTGGTCGCGGTGCGCCTGAACGGCGCATACCACCATAACGACGTGCCCGGCCGCGATGTCGAGAAGATGCAGCGCTGGGGCATCGCGCCCTCGGTCACGATCGGCATTGGCGGGCCGACCAGCCTGACTCTGGCCTATGTCCATCAGGAGGATCGCAACACGCCGGTTTACGGCATCCCCTGGTTCGACAATGGCCTGGTCGATGGCTTCGTGCCGGGGGCCAAGCGCTCCAGCTATTTCGGGATCGCCAATCTCGACCGGCAGGACAGTACGGTAGACCGCTTCACCGCGACCTTCCGCCACCAGATCGACGAGCATTGGAGCGTGCGCAACCTGACCCGCTGGCAGCAGGTGACGCAGGATAGCGTCACCTCCGCGCCGCAGGGGACCTTCTGTCTCGCCGCGACCAATCGCCAGCCGGTGACGGCGACGCCGGGGGCCGCGATCGGTGCGGCATGCCCGGCCAATCTTCCGGCGGGCTTCTACCAGCCTTCGGGCCCGCGCGGACTGGTGCGCGATCAGCAGAACCAGATGCTGACCAACCAGATCGACCTGCGCCATGAGGCAGGCGCGAAGGGCGGCCTCCACAATGTCCTGAACATCGGCATGTCGGGCATGATCGAGAATTACCGGATCACCCAAGGCTCGCTGCTGCGCAATGCCGATGGCAGCGTGGTGGCACAGCCCGTGATCAACATCGCCAACCCGAACACCAATTATACCGGCCCGATCAACTTCGTAGCCACCGCCCAGTCGCGCAGCGAGACGCGCAACCTGGCCGTCTATGCCTTCGACACGCTGGCCCTGAACCACTTCTTCGAGCTGAACGGCGGCGTGCGTTGGGAATATCAGGAAGCGAATTTCCGCGCCCTGCCGCTGGCCGCGGCCAATGCGGGTCAGCTCGCCTATCAGCCTCAGGTCAGCCGCGAGAAGCTGTTCTCCTGGCGGGCGGGCGCGGTGTTCCACCCGGTCGAGAATGTCAGCGTCTATGCGGGCTATGGCAATGCCAAGACGCCGTCCTCGACGACCGTCCGGCTGGGCTGCGGCGTGCCGTCGACCGCGACCGCCGCCAACCCCTGCGCCGTGGCACCGGAAACCGCGAAGAACTACGAGGCGGGGGTGAAGGCCGGGCTGTTCGGCCGTCGCCTGGAGCTGACCGCCGCCGTCTTCCGCAACGAGCGGACCAATTACCGCGTGCCCTCCAACGATCCGGCACTGCCGGTGGGCTTGCAGGTGCTGGACGGACGCAGCCGGGTGGACGGCATCGCGCTGGGTGCGTCGGGATCGATCACCCCGGCCTGGACGATCTTTGCCAACTATACCTATCTCGACGGCAAAGTGCTGCAGAGCATCTCGAACCGCGACAAGGCGGCGGGCGTGCTCGATCCGCAGGCGGGCGCCGAACTGGTCCAGACGCCCGAGCATTCGGGCAGCCTGTTCACCACCTACAAGCTGCCTTTCGGCCTGGAGGTCGGTTACGGCCTGACCTATCAGGGATCGTTCGCGACCAACTTCCCCGTCGCAGGGAATCGGGTGCAGTTCCATGTGGACGATTATCTGATCCACCGCGCCTTCCTGGCCTATACCATTGCCCAGCGCTGGACGATGCAGCTCAACGTTCAGAACTTCACCGACGAGAAATACGTCACGGGCGTGCGCAACAATATCAACGGCACGACCGGCAACATCACCGGCGGCTGGGCGATCCCCGGCGACCGGCGTCAGGCGACGCTGAGCCTGTTCTACAATTTCTGATCGGGCTAGCCTTCGTCCATGCTGATCGTCCTTCCCGATATCCTCGATCCCGCCGGGGTCGCCCAGGTCCGCCGCGTCATCGATGCGGGCGCCTGGGCGGACGGCAATGCCACCTCCGGCCCGCAGGCGGCGCTCGCCAAGCGCAACGAGCAGTTGCCGGAGGATTCGGGGGCGGCGGTCGAGGCGGGGCGGATGGTCCTCGACGCGCTGGGCCGCTCGCCGCTGTTCGTGGCGGCGGCCCTGCCGCTCAAGGTCTATCCGCCGCTGTTCAACCGCTATGCGGGCGGACAGGCGTTCGACGTGCATGTCGACAATGCGGTGCGGCTGAAGCGGGGCAGCGACTTCCGGATGCGCTCCGACCTGTCGCTGACCCTCTTTCTCGAAGACCCGGACGCCTATGACGGCGGCGAGCTGGTGGTCGAGGATCTGTACGGCGAACAGCGGGTGAAACTGTCCGCCGGAAGCGCGGTCCTCTACCCCGCCTCCAGCCTCCACCGGGTCGAGCCCGTCACGAAGGGCACGCGCGTGGCGTCCTTCCTGTGGATTCAGTCGATGGTCCGCGACGATGGCGAGCGGCGCATCCTGTTCGACCTGGATCGCGCGGTGCAGCGGGTCGGCACGGACAAGGGGCAGGGGGATCGTTCGGTCGTCGAGCTGACCGGCGTCTACCACAATCTGCTGCGCCGCTGGGCCGACGCATGACCGCCGCCGCGACCCTTCCCAAGCCCAAGAAGCGCAAATGGCGCAGCTGGTGGTTGAAGCAGTTCCATACCTGGCACTGGATCAGCGCGGCGGTGTCGCTGGTCGGCATGATGCTGTTCGCGATCACCGGGCTGACGCTGAATCACGCCGCCAGCATCTCGGCCAGCCCGAAGACGGTGCAGAAGAGCGGGCTGCTGGCCCCCGGCCTGCGGCCGTTGCTGGCAAACCCGAAGACGGATGACGCACCCTTGCCGCCCCGCGTCGCGGAGGCGGTGGAGCGTTCGGTCGATCTGAACCCCGCCGGACGGCCGGGGGAATGGTCGGACGGCGAGGTCTATGTCGCCATGCCCCGACCTGGCGGTGACGCCTGGGTCAGCATCGACCGGGCAAGCGGCGCCATCACCTCGGAGCGGACCGATCGCGGTTGGGTCTCCTACCTCAACGACCTGCACAAGGGGCGCAATGCCGGGACCGCCTGGTTCTGGTTCATCGACGTCTTCGCGGTCGCCTGCATCGTCTTCACCTTGACCGGACTGCTGCTGCTCCAGATGCATGCGCGGCACCGGCCCTCGACCTGGCCGCTGGTGGCGGCGGGGTTCCTGATCCCGGCGGCCATCGCCGTCTTTGTCCTGCACTGATGGAGAATATCACGATGCGATCGACCGCTATTCTGGCGCTGGGCGCGGTGGCACTGCCGGGGGCGGCGGGTGCCGCAACGGTGAACGTCACCATTCCGCGCCTCAACGTCGCCGAATATCACAAGCCCTATGTCGCGATCTGGCTGGAGCCCGCCACCGGCGGTCCGGCGCGCACGCTTGCCATCTGGTACGACGTCAAGAAGACGGGCGGCGAGCCGGGCACCAAATGGCTGTCCGACCTGCGTGCCTGGTGGCGGAAAGGTGGGCGCAGCATGGCGATGCCCGCCAGCGGCATCAGCGGCGCGACCCGTGCGCCCGGCACCCATGCCATCCCGCTGCCCGCCGACCTGAAGCCCGGCCAATATGTCCTGAACGTCGAGGCCGCACGCGAGACCGGCGGGCGCGAATTGGTGCAGGTGCCGCTGACCGTACCCAATCCGAACGCGCGGGCGAGCGGCAGCCATGAACTGGGCGCCGTGACCGTTTCGGCACGCTGACACAGGGGAGGATCATCATGAAGAACCATCATATCAAGCTGCTCGCCGCCGCCGCGCTGCTGGCGATCCCCGGCCTCGCCTCGGCGCATCGCATGTGGCTGCTGCCCTCGGGGACGATCTTTTCGGGGACCGATAGCTGGGTGACGGTCGACAGTGCCGTCTCCAACGACCTGTTCTATGCCGACCACCAGCCCGGCCGGACCGAATGGGTGAAGGTATGGCAGCCCGACGGCACGCCCGGGCGGATCCAGAACGGCTCGACCGGACGCTATCGCTCGGTCTTCGACGTGCAGCTCGACAAGCCCGGCACCTGGAAGATCGGCAGTGCCATGTCGGGCATCATGGGCAGCTTCAAGGTCGACGGCGTCGAGAAGCGAGTCGGCGGACGGGGCGGCCCGCCGGGACCTAACGGCGTGCGCCAGCCGCCGCTGACCGTCGCCGACATTCCCGCGAACGCGACCGATGTGACGCTGACCGAGACGAGCGCGCGCAACGAGATTTTCGTGACCGCAGGCGAGCCGACCCGCACCGTCCTGAAACCCGAGGGCAAGGGGCTGGAGTTCGATCCCGTCACCCATCCGGACGAACTGGTCGCGGGCGAGACGGCGAAGTTCCGCTTTCTGGTCGACGGCAAGCCCGCGCCGAACCTGAAGGTCACGATCGTCCCCGGCGGCAAGCGCTACCGCGACGCCGAAGGGGCGAAGGAGGTGACCACCGACGCGCAAGGCGTGCTGTCCTACGCGTGGCCGGCGGCGGGCATGTACTGGTTGAACGCGACGCTGACCGACGACAAGCCCACGGCCCCGCGCGCGACGCAGCGGCGGATGAGCTACACGACCACCATCGAAGTCATGACGCCGTAACCATGCGCATCGTCCTGCCGCCCCGGATCGACCCGAACGCCGTGGCGAACGGCGATCCGGCGGCCATCGTCACGCTGGGCGGCGAGACGATGGGGACGATGTGGCGGGTGCTCTACGCCACGTGCGACATGCCCGGCGCGCAAGGCGTCGGCGCGAGCGTCCAGGCGCGGCTCGATGAGCTGGTGGCGCAGATGAGTCACTGGGCACCGGATTCCGTGCTCTCGCGATTCAACCGTTCGGCACCGGATAGCTGGTGCAGGCTGCCACCCGATTTCGCGGCGGTCATCGACACGGGGTTGCGCGTCGCGGCGCTGAGCGGCGGCGCCTTCGATCCGGCGATCGGCCATCTGGTCGATCTCTGGGGCCATGGGCCGAAGGGCCCGCAACCCGAGCCCGATGCGGCGGCGATCGAGCAGGCCCGGTCCAACAGCGGCTGGCGGCATCTGCGCTGGAATGCCGAAGGGGCGACGCTGTGGCAGCCGGGCGGCGTCGCGCTCGACCTGTCGGGCATCGCCAAGGGCTATGCCGCCGATGCGGTCGCCGACATGCTGGCGGGGCTGGGCTTTCGACATTGTCTGGTCGAGGTGGGCGGCGAACTGGTCGGGCGCGGCATGCGGCCCGATGGCGATCCCTGGTGGGTCGATCTCGAAACCCCGCCGGGCGTCGATCTGCCGCCGATGCGCGTGGCGCTGCACCAGATGGCGGTGGCGGGCAGCGGAACCTATCGCAAGGGCGAACACGGCCTGGACCCCCGCACCGGCCGTCCGCCGACCAACGGCGTGATCGCGGTCCATGTCATCGCCGAGACCGCGATGCTCGCCGATGCGCTGGCGACCGCCGTCGCGGTGCTGTTTCCGGACCTGTCGGCGCTGGCGCCGATGCAGGTCGCCGCCCGTATCCTGGTTCGTCGGGGTGACGGGGTGGAAGAGGTTCTGATCGAGCCTCTTCAGGCGCTGATCGCCTAATTTTCCTCCCCTGCAAGGGGAGGAACAGGATCAGTTCAGAACCGCCCCCTGAGCGTCACGCGAACGTTGCGCGGCGCGCCCGGCATCGTCCACACATCGGCATAGCTGCTGGCGATATAATAGGTGTCGAACAGGTTCTCGAGGTCGAGCCGCACGTCGAAGCGCGGGTTGACCGCCCAGCTCGCATCCAGCCGCGCGATGGTATAGGTGGGCAGGCGATAGCCGCTGGCGAACGGATCGCCGTTGCGCGTACCCACATGCGTCACGCCGCCGCCCAGCGTCACCGTGCCGAGCCGCTGATGCAGGTCGAGCGCCGCCAGATGCTTGGGCACGTTGGACAGCATCGTGCCGATCAGCGCCGCATTCTTGTCGTTGCGCACCGTCGCATCGGTATAGGTATAGGTGGCGGTGCCGGTCAGCCCGCCGGTCAGGTGCAGGTCGGCGACCGTCTCGACACCCCGCGACCGCTGGCGGCCGATCTGCGTCTTGACGAAGACGTCGATGGCATTGGGGTTCAGCACGTTGCGCTTGGTCATGGTGAACAGTGCGGTCTGACCGGTCAGCGCGCCGCCGAACAGGCTGTACTTGGCGCCGACCTCGGTCGAACTGCTGCGCTCGGCATCGAAGCTGCTGACCCCGTCCGAGGGATTGAGGCGCAGCGACTGGCCCCAGCTGGTGAACAGCGAGAATTGCGGACTCGCCGCCCAGGTCAGCGCGGCGCGCGGCGTGATGCCGCGATCGACGGTGTCGAGGACCAGATTGCCGCGCACATAATTGGTCATCGTCTCGCGGAAATTGTTCCAGCGCGCGCCGATCAGCGCGGTGAAGTCGCCGAAGCGGATCAGGTCCTGCGCATAGATGCTTTCGCTGCGGAAGGCGTGGTGACGGTCCTGAAACGCCGTGGGTACCGGCAGCGGCTGGCCATAGACAGGGTTGAAGGCGTCGATGGTCAGGATCGGCGCGCCCGGCCGCCCGCGCGCCTGGTCCATGCGGAAGTCCAGGCCATGGCGCACCCGGTCCACCCCGACGCGGATGTCGTGCGACAGGCCCAGCCAGTCGACTTTGGCGGTCAGTTCCGCCCGCGCCGTCAGGTCCTGCCAGCGAAAGTCGTGGAAACGCCGCGACCGGCCGATCGTCCGGCCATCGGCCTGCACCCCACGCGCGCCGAAATCGACCTGGGTCGCATAGCCGGTCAGGAAGCCGTCGCGGCTCGACAGCCCGGCTTCCAGCGAGATGCGGTCGCTCAGCGCGGCAAAAACGCTGCCCTGCTGCCACAGCATCCGCTGGGTCATGCGACCATCGGCGGGTTCGCCCAGGAACGTATTGCGGTCCATCGCACGCGCGTTGCCCCTGATCGCCGCCACGCCGCGGTCGATCGGCGCGCGGTTGCGCATGAACTCGCCCTGATAGAGGAAGCGCAGATCCTGGCTCGGCGTGAAGGACAAGGACGGCGCGATCAGCAGCCGGTCGGTGTGGACGGTATCACGAAAGCTGTCGCCTTCCTCCGCCACGCCGATCAGCCGCGCGGACAGGGTGCTCGTCACCGGGCCGCTGATATCGCCGGTCGCCCGCACCCGGTTCCAGCTGCCATAGCTGAGCGAGGCCTCGCCTTGGCGGGTGGGCGTAGGCGCCTTGGTAACGATGTTCAGCGACCCGCCCGGCTCGCCCAGCCCCGACAGCGCGGCGGCGGCGCCCTTCAGGAATTCGAAGCGTTCGACCGTGGCGACATCGACCGGCGCGTTGAAGCCCAGATTGCTGCTGAAGCGGTTGATGAGGATATCGGGGCCGCTATTCTCGTTCCCCGCAAAGCCGCGAATGGCATATTTGTCCCACAGCCCGCCAAAGTCGTTCTGCCGCGAGACGCCGCCCGCCAGATCGATCGTATCGTCCAGCCGCGTCGCGCCGGTCCGGTCGATGATCGCACGGTCGATGACGCGCAGGGACTGCGGATAGCGGTTGGGCGCGGTGTCGGTGCCGGTGATGCTGGCATTGGCGTCACGCAAGGCCGTGACGACGATATCCTTCTGATCGTCGCTGCCGCCATCGACCGGGGCGGCCAGCGTCTGCGCCACCGCGCCTTGGCTGATCGCCACTCCGGCCAGCAGAATCGCGCGCCAGATCACCTTCGACATATACGGCCCCCCAATCGATTTCGGCGCGGCCAATATCGATAATGCTAATAACTCTCAATCAGAAATTGGACCTGTTTTGGTTTTGGCGGCGTGATGACGAAGCGTGTCACGCGCATGCCATGTGATGCAGCCATGACCCGCGGGCGGCGTTGCGCCATGGTGTAAGTCTATGAGGGGTAATGAGAATGACGGTGGTGCGGCGAACGATTTGGGGTGTGGCGCTGGCGGCGGCGGGGCTGCTCGCGGCGACGGGGGCGATGGCCGAACCGATCCCCGAACCGATCCCCGAACCGATCAGGGTCATGACCTTTAACGTACGCTATGCCTCGGACGAGGGTGCGACGCGCTGGGCAGTGCGGCGGCCGGTGATGGTCGAACTGATCCGCCGCGCCGCGCCCGATGTGATCGGCACGCAGGAACTGCTCCAGCGGCAGGGGGACGACCTGACCCATGCGCTGCCCGGCTATCGCTGGTTCGGGCGCGACCGGCGGGGCGGGCATGACAATGAGCATATGGGCATAATCTATCGCCCCGACCGGCTGACCCTGGTCGAGCATGGCGATTTCTGGCTGTCCGAGACGCCGGACGTCGTCGGCAGTCAGAGCTGGGGCACCGACCTGCCGCGCATGGCGAATTGGGCGGTGTTCGAGACCAAGGGGGCGAAGCCGCATCGCTTCCTGTTCCTCGACACGCATCTGGCGCACCGCGACGAGGATGCCGAAGCGCGCGACAAGGCGGCGGCGCTGATCCTGGCGCGGCTGCCCGCGCTGGCGAAGGACCTGCCGGTGGTGGTGGCGGGCGACATGAACGCGCGGCCCGACACGGCGGCCTATCGCCGTTTTGCGGCGACGCTGATCGACGCCTGGCCCGCCGCCGCACGGCGCGAGGGGCCGGAGATGACCTTTCACGACTTCACCGGCACGCCCGACCGGCGCATCGACTATCTGTTCGTGCGCGGCTTCCGCACGCAGGCGATCGCGACCGATAGCTATCACCGGGGCAAGACCTATCCCTCGGATCATTTCCCGGTCGCGGCGACGCTGACGTTCGAGGATGAGACGCGCTGACCAAATCTGTTCCTCCCCTTCCAGGGGGGAATGAGCACCGCGTTTCCCGATAGCGTTATCATTTGTCCCCTCCTATGATCGCGATACGAGCCTTGGCGGCACGGAATTGTGGTTTCGCCGGGCATAGGAGAGGGATGACATGCGGATGGGGCATTCATGGTCCGGCGCCGGGCGGCGTGTGGGTTTGGCGTTGCTGCTGGGCACGGCGGCGGCCTGGCCCGTCATGGCGGAGGCGCGACCGCGCATCCTGACCCCGATGAGCGCCCATGCCGTCCTGCAACGCGACCGCCCGATCATTGTCGAGGGCGCGGCCGATGCGGGCGAGGGCGTCACCGTGACGCTGGGCGGTGCCAGCGCGACCGCGACCGCCGATGCCAAGGGCCATTGGCGCGCGACCCTGCCTGCCATGGCGGCGACCGCCACCCCGCTGACGCTGACCGCGACGGGCAAGGACGGCGCTGTCGATACGATGGACGACCTGCTCGTGGGCGATGTCTGGCTGTGTTCGGGCCAGTCCAACATGGAATATCCGACCAAGCAGGCGCTGAACGGCGAGGGGCTGGTCAAGGGCGCGGCCAATGACCGTATCCGCCTGCTCGATATCGCGCATCATGTCGGCCTGTCCGCCGACGAGCCGCTGGAGAAGCGCCCGGTCTGGGCCGCCGTCTCGCCCGCCAGCGTCGCCGACTTTTCGGCCGCCTGCTATCTGATGGTCAAGGATCTGGCGGCCAAGGCGAATGTGCCGATGGGCGCGATCGATTCGAGCTGGGGTGGGACCAAGATCCTGCCCTGGATCGCCGCGACCGACGCGCGCAAGCTGCCCGGCCTGTCCGCCGATGCCGACCTGCTGGCGCTCTATGCCCGCGACCATGCGGCGGGCTTGCGTGCGTTCGGCGACCGCTGGGGCGACTGGTGGCGCAAGGCGAGCGGGACGAAACGCGGGCAGGAGCCGTGGAACGCCCCCGACCGGTTGAACTGGACCCCGGTGCCCAAATTCGGCCCGTGGGAGGAATGGGGCGTGCCCGAACTCGCCGACTATAACGGGCTGGTATGGTTCCGGCAGGGTTTCGACTTGGCCCAAGCCCCGACCGGTGACGGCGTGATCGAACTGGCCGGGATCGATGAGCTCGACACCGTCTGGGTCAATGGCGTGGTCGTCGGCGCGACCTTCGGCTGGGGCGACTGGCGGCGTTACACCGTGCCGCGCTCGGCCCTGAAGAAGGGCCGCAACGAGATCGTCGTTGGGCTGGGCGACACCTATGGTCCGGGCGGCATGTTCGGCCCCGGTGACAGGATCCAGTTCACCCCCGCAGGCGGACAGCCGATTCCGCTGGGCACCGGCTGGCGCTATTCGGTCTACAAGGCGAACGACCAGAGTTATCCGCGCAGCCCCTGGGAAAGCCATGCGGGGCTCGGCACGCTGTACAATGGCATGATCGCGCCTTTGGGGCCGATCGGATTGAAGGGCGTCGCCTGGTATCAGGGCGAGTCCGATGTCGGCCGCGCCGATTATGGCGACCGGCTGGCCGCGTTGATGACCGGTTGGCGACGGCAGTTCCAGAGCCCTGAACTGCCGTTCCTGATCGTCCAGCTCGCCAATTTCGGTGCGCCGCCGGTGAAGATCGAGAACAGCGCCTGGGCGGCCCTGCGCGAGACGCAGCGTCTGGCGGTGCTGGGTGATGCGCATGCGGCGCTCGCGACGACGATCGACATCGGCGTGCGCAACGACATCCATCCGGCGGACAAGAACGAACTCGCCAAGCGGCTGGTCTTTGCGCAAGGCCGGCTGGAGGCGGGCGACCGCGCCAATGCGTCCGGACCGATGATCGCCTCGGCCATCCGCGCGGGGGGCGAGGTCGTGCTGCGCTTCGACGGGGTGCAGGGCGCGCTTCATGCGTGGAGTGCAGGCTCGCCGATCGGGTTCGAGCTGTGCGATGCGAGCGCCTGTCGTTATGCGAATGCGAGCGTGAACGGGGCGGAGGTACGGCTGGCCGATGCGCGGCCAGGCGATGTCCGCGTGCGCTATGCCTGGGCCGATGCGCCGGTCGTCAATTTCTACGACGAAGCCCCGCATCCGGTGGTGCCGTTCGAGGCGGTGATTACGGGGAATTGATCCAATATTCCTCCCCTTGCAGGGGAGGGGGACCATGCGCAGCATGGTGGAGGGGTGTCCCCGCTAGCCGTGACACCCCTCCGTCAGCCCTTCAGGCTGCCACCTCCCCTGCAAGGGGAGGAAAGAAGGAAAAACACCACAACTCGACGCGTTACGCCGGACGAAGCGTCCAAAAGGCGCTTGAAATAAAATGTCATCCGGTTGAAAGATAGCAACGACCCGACATGAATCGGGCGAAGCGTTGAGGAGAGAGCATGGCCGTGCCGCCAGAAGGCATTTCGCGCGCCAACCTGGCCCCGTTGCAGCTGCATGTCCCTGAGCCGAAATTCCGGCCGGGCGATGCGGTCGACTTCGCCAGTGTCGAGGTTCCGCCCGCCGGTGCCCAGCGCCGCCCGGACACCGCCGCGCCCGCCGACAGCTTCCACGAACTCGCCTATACGCTCGTGCGCGTGCTCGATGACGAAGGGCGCGCCGTCGGTCCCTGGGACCCCCGGCTCTCGCCCGATCGCCTCCGCCGCATGTTGCGCCACATGGTGCTGCTCCGCGCCTTCGACGAGCGCATGTTCCGTGCCCAGCGTCAGGGCAAGACCAGCTTCTACATGAAGGCGCTGGGCGAGGAGGCGGTCGCCGTCGCCGCCGCCCATGCGCTGGATTATGAGGATATGTGCTTCCCCTCCTATCGCCAGCAGGGGCTGTTGATCGCGCGCGACTGGCCGCTGGTCGACATGATGAACCAGATCTATTCCAACAGCGCGGACCGGCTGGGCGGCAAGCAGTTGCCCATCATGTATTCGGCGAAGGAAGCCGGATTCTTCTCGATCTCGGGCAATCTGACGACGCAATATCCGCAGGCGGTGGGCTGGGCGATGGCCTCGGCCGCCAAGGGCGACACCCGCATCGCCGCCGTGTGGTGCGGCGAGGGCTCGACGGCGGAGGGCGACTTCCACTCGGCCTGTACCTTCGCCGCCGTCTACCGTGCGCCGGTGGTCATGAACGTCGTTAACAACCAGTGGGCGATCTCCAGCTTTTCGGGCTTCGCGGGGGCGGAGGCGACGACCTTCGCCGCGCGCGCGATCGGCTATGGCATTGCGGGCCTTCGGGTCGACGGCAACGACGCGCTGGCGGTCTATGCCGCCACCCAATGGGCCGCCGAGCGCGCGCGGACCAATCAGGGCGCGACGCTGATCGAGCATTTCACCTATCGGACCGAGGGGCACTCCACCTCGGACGATCCGACCCAGTATCGCTCGGCGGGGGAGCCGACGGCTTGGCCGCTCGGCGATCCGATCCGGCGGTTGAAGGATCACCTGATCGGCCTGGGCGAATGGGACGAAGAGCGCCACGCGACCCAGGACCGCGAAGTCGCCGAGGAGGTCCGCGCCGCGCAAAAGGCGGCCGAGGCGAACGGTATCCTGGGTCACGGCCTGCACCAGCCGCTCGACAGCCTGTTCGACGGTGTGTTCGAGGAGATGCCCTGGCACTTACGCGAGCAGCGCCAGCAGATGCTCGACGAAGAAGAAGCGAGCGGACGGCCATGGGCGCGGAAATAATGGCCGCCCCCTGTTCCCCGGCGAAGGCCGGGGCCCAGTCGCCTCGCAGCCGGTGGTACGCCAAGCCATCGCGTGGGAGGCCAAACGCCGCGCGCCGCCGCGATGACACCGCAACTGGACCCCGGCCTTCGCCGGGGAACGGTGCTGGTAAGGGTTTTGTCCAGTGAACGAAGTCACCGAAACCACGCCCGAAACGGGCGAAACCACCCGCATGAACATGATTCAGGCGATCAACTCCGCCATGGACGTGGTCATGGCGCGCGACCCCGATGTGGTTGTGATGGGCGAGGATGTCGGCTATTTCGGCGGCGTCTTCCGCGCGACCGCTGGCCTGCAGAAGAAATATGGCAAGACCCGCGTGTTCGACACGCCGATCACCGAATGCGGCATCATCGGCGTCGCGGTCGGCATGGGTGCCTATGGCCTGCGCCCGGTGCCTGAAATCCAGTTCGCCGACTATATCTACCCCGCGCTCGACCAGCTGGTCAGCGAGGCGGCGCGGCTGCGCTATCGCTCGGCGGGCGAGTTTACCGCGCCGATCACCGTGCGCTCGCCCTTCGGCGGCGGCATCTTCGGCGGCCAGACGCACAGCCAGAGCCCTGAGGGCATCTTCACGCACGTTTCCGGCATCAAGACGGTGATCCCGGCGACCCCCTATGACGCCAAGGGGCTGCTGATCGCCGCGATCGAGGACAATGACCCCGTCCTCTTCTTCGAACCCAAGCGTATCTATAACGGCCCGTTCAACGGCCATTGGGATCGCCCGGCCGAGAACTGGTCCAAGCATCCCGGCGGCGAGGTGCCGACCGGCTATTACCGCATCCCGCTAGGCAAGGCGGCGACGGTGCGCGCCGGCGAGGCGGTGACGATCCTGTGCTACGGCACAATGGTCCATGTCTGCGCCGCCGTGGTCGCCGATATGGGCGTGGATGCCGAGATCATCGACCTGCGCACGCTCGTCCCCCTCGACATCGAAGCCATTGAGGCGTCGGTGAAGAAGACCGGCCGCTGCATGATCGTGCACGAGGCAACGCGCACCGGCGGGTACGGCGCGGAGCTGTCCGCGCTGGTCCAGGAACGCTGCTTCTATCACCTCGAAGCGCCGATCGCGCGCGTGACCGGCTTCGACACGCCCTATCCGCACAGCCTGGAATGGGCCTATTTCCCCGGCCCGGTCCGTATCGGCCAGGCGCTCAAGACCCTGTTGAAGGACGCCTGACATGGCTCGTTTCACCTTCCGCCTGCCCGATATCGGCGAAGGCATCTCCGAGGCCGAGATCGTCGCCTGGCACGTCAAGCTCGGCGACCGGGTCGAGGAGGATCAGTCGGTCGCCGACATGATGACCGACAAGGCGACCGTCGAGATGGAATCGCCTGTGTCGGGCACGATCGTCGAACTGGCGGGCGAGGTCGGCGATCAGGTACCGATCGGATCGGCGCTGATGGTGATCGAAACCGATGCGGTGGAGGACGCCGCCTCGCCCGCGACGGAAGAGGCCGTGCTGGAAGCCGAAAATCCCGGCGTCGAAGAAGCGCAAACTCCCTCTCCCCCTGTGGAAGAGGCCCGGGGTGAGGGGATGCCGCGAGCGGAAACCTCTGACGGATCGCCCGTGGCTGCCCCTCACCCCAACCCTCTCCCCGGAGGGGAGAGGGAGCAGAAGAAGGTTTTGGCCTCGCCCGCCGTTCGGGCGCGGGCGCTAGATCTGGGCGTCGACCTCGCCAGCGTGAAGCCCGCGGAGGGCGACCGGGTGCGCCATTCGGACCTGGACGCGTTCCTGCGTTATGGTTCGGGGCAGGGCTATACCCCCGCCCGCGCCCCCCGCGCCGACGAAGCCGTGCGCGTCATCGGCATGCGCCGCCGCATCGCCGAGAACATGGCCGCGTCCAAGCGCGCGATTCCGCACTTCACCTATGTCGAGGAAATCGACGTCACGGCGCTGGAGGAGACGCGCGCGCAGCTCAACGCCGGGCGAGGCAATCGGCCGAAGCTGACCATGTTGCCGCTGCTGATCGTCGCGATCTGCAAGACGCTGCCCGATTTCCCGATGCTCAACGCGCGTTATGATGACGAGGCGGGCGTGGTGAACCGCTCGGGCGCGGTGCATATGGGCATGGCGACGCAGACCCCCGCCGGGCTGATGGTCCCCGTCATCCGCAATGCCGAGAGCCGCAATGTCTGGCAACTGGCGACGGAGATCGGCCGCCTTGCCGAGGCGGCCCGCGCGGGCAGCATCGCCAGCACCGACATGGGTGGCGGCACGATCACCCTGACCTCGCTCGGGCCGCTGGGCGGCATCGCGACGACGCCGGTCATCAACCGCCCCGAGGTCGCGATCATCGGCCCGAACCGCATCGTCGAACGCCTGGTCTTCCGCTCGGACGGGCGCGGCGGCGAGACGATCGCGCGGGCCAAGCTGATGAACCTGTCGATCAGTTGCGACCACCGGGTCGTCGATGGCTATGATGCGGCAAGCTATGTGCAGGCGTTGAAGCGGCTGCTGGAAACGCCAGTGATGCTGTTTGCCGATTGATCCTATGCGCTGGGCGGGGGCGGGGCGTGCGCTTCGACTTCGCTCAGCGTGAACGGCTGTCGGTGTCGTTTCCCCACCTCCGTTCGGCCTGAGCGTAGTCGAAGGCCACGCTCAGGCCTTGAACCAAATCCCGCCCCCAGCGTCCTGTCTTCGAGACAGGAGGATGCCATGCGCGGAATGACGGCCGGTTCGCTGGAAGTGACGTCGGACGGGACGGTGCGCGGAATGGTCGGTGGTGACGTCCTCGTCGCCTCCGGTGTCCATGCGACCATCAAGGGCATGGTCGCAGGCGATGTCATCGTCGAGCGCGGCGCATCGGTGCGGATCACCGGCATGGTATCGGGCCGGGTCGTCAATCTGGGCGGCGCAGTCGAGGTGAGGGGCATGGTCGCCGGGTGACACCTGGCTTGCCATCCGCACCCCAAGCGTGAACAGGGGGCGGCATGACGACCGCTTCATCTGCTCGCACCGGCCTGCTGCTCGGTATCGGGGCCTATATCAGCTGGGGCATATTGCCGCTCTATCTCAAGCTGTTGAAGGGCGTGCCCGCGCTTCAGGTGCTGGCGCACCGTATTCTCTGGTCGCTCCTGCTGCTGGCAGTCGTCGTGCTCGTCGCGCGGCGGGGCAAGGCCATTATCGCGGCAGCGCGAGGCCGCACCTTGCTGCTGCTCTGCGCCAGCGCGGCGCTGATCGGGGTCAACTGGCTGGTCTATATCTGGTCGGTCCAGAACAACCATGTGCTAGAGGCGAGCCTCGGCTATTTCATCAACCCGCTGGTCAATGTCGGGCTGGGCGTCGCGCTTCTAGGCGAGCGGATTCGCCGGATGCAGGCGGTGGCGGTGGGAATCGCCGCCATCGGCGTGGTCGTGCTGGCGATCAATGGCGGCGGGGCGATCGGCATTTCGCTGGCGCTGGCGCTGTCCTTCGGCTTCTACGGCTTCGTGCGCAAGATCGCGGCGATCGATGCGCTGGGCGGCCTGACGGTCGAGACATTGCTGCTTGCCGCCCCTGCGCTGTTCGTGCTGTTCCAGGCGAGCGGCAATGGCACGGCGGCGTTCGGGGTGGACCGGCATCTCGACATGCTGCTGATCCTGGCGGGTGCGGTGACGGCGGCGCCGCTCCTGATGTTCGCGGCGGCGGCGCGGCGGATGCGGTACGCGACGCTGGGCCTGCTGCAATATATCGCCCCGACCCTGCAATTTGCGCAGGCCGTGCTGCTGTTCGGCGAGCCGCTCAAGCCCGTCCACATCGTCACCTTCGTGCTGATCTGGGCCGGTTGCGCGCTCTACGCCTTCGACAGCGTGCGGGGGAGCCGGACGCCGGTGACGGCGGAATAGGTTCGCGCGGAGACGCGGAGACGCGGAGGGGGATCGCCCAGCCGCAGGCTGCCTGTTTTCGCCACAGCACGGCTTTGTCTGCCGACCGAAAGGGAGGAGGCCAGTGCGGCACGTCCAGACACCTCCGCGTCTCCGCGCCTCCGCGCGAACAAAACCTATTGCCGCCCGCTCTGAAGCTTGGCGACCGCCCGCCGGAGCACCCCGCGCGGTGCCACCCGCGTGCTGACGGCGGTCAGCCGGTTGAGCAGTCCCGACACCATCACGGCCTGTCCCCGCTCCAGCGCGGCGAGGCCGTCACGCACCACCTGTTCCGACCCGGAGGCGAAGCGCTCGAACAAAGGCGTCTCGGCCATGCCCGCAACGTCGGCGAACTCGGTCCTGGTTGGCCCCGGGCACAGCGCCGTTACCGTCACGCCGCGCCCCTTAACCTCCTCGTGCAAAGCCTCGGAGAAGTGCAGAACGAACGCCTTGCTGGCATAATAAACCGCCATATACGGCCCCGGCTGGAAGGCGGCGGTCGAGGCGACGTTCAGCACGCGCCCGCGCCCGCGCGCCAGCATCGGCGGCAGCAGCGCATGGGTCAGCGTCACCAGCGCCCGCATATTGAGGTCGATCATCCCCGTCTGCGTCGCCAGATCGCTGTCGGCAAAGTCGCCCAGCGCGCCATAGCCGGCATTGTTGATGAGCGTGTCGATCCGCAGACCCCGGTCGGCGATCCCGTCGAGCAACGTCTTCACGCCTTCGGGGCGCCCGAGATCGGCGGAGATGACATGCACCTCGACATCCGGCCGCGTTCCCAACTCCTCCGCCAGCGCCGCAAGCCGGTCGGTGCGCCGCGCGGTCAGCACCAGCGTCACCGGCTTCTTGGCCAGCGCCCGCGCAAAATCCGCGCCCAGCCCGGCGGAGGCGCCGGTAATCAGGATGGTGTCGGGCATCGCCATATCCCCAAAAAGGGGCGGCCATCCCTTCGGCCAGCCGCCGTTCGATTAAGGTCTTTAGCAATCCACGTCGAGCGGACGGGTTCCACCGGATCGCATGGGGGAGATTGGGCGGGGTGATGAAGGGGGAAAGGGCGGCCCGTTTTCCAGGCCGCCCGGCATCCCCTCCCGGCACGGAGCCCTTGGGCTCCCGATGCCTAGGCGTCGTCCCGTTATCGGCCGATCACCTGACATGGCCATTGTCTAGTCCGGTCGGGGTGACGGGCTCAAGCACCTGTTTGCGCTCGGCCGCTTTATGCCTTGCCGCTGTGTCTTTCGAGCAACGGGTATGGTGCTGGCCACTGGTGTCGAAGCCGGGTTAATAGGAGGGCATGACTATCGAAATCCGCCATGACGGGGCCGTCGCTATCCTGACCCTACGGAATCCGCCAAATAATCATCTGGGGCTGGGAACCATTTCGCAATTCGCGGAAGCGTTCGACGATGTGGATTCGGACCCCGCGATTCGCGCCATCCTGCTTCGATCTGAGGGTCGGGTATTCTGTGCGGGCGCCGATCTGGTCCATGCGAACCCGGTCGCCGAGCCGCTGCCGCCGGGCGAGCGCAGCCCATTCTACATGGCGGCGGCACGGCTGTTCGGCGTGGCGACGCCGGTGGTCGCGGCGGTGCAGGGTGCGGCGGTCGGTGCCGGACTGGGGCTGGCGCTGGTCGCCGATTTCCGCATCGCGACGCCGGAGGCGCGGTTCGTGGCGAACTTCGTCCAACTGGGGCTGCATCCGGGCTTCGGCATCTCGGCAGTGCTGGAGCGGGTGATCGGGCGCCAGCGCGCGGCGATGATGCTGCTGACCGGGCGGCGCATCCGGGGCGAGGAAGCGGAGCGCTGGGGGCTGGTCGACCAGCTGGTGTCCGCCGATGCGTTGGAGGCGACCGCACTGGCCTTGGCACATGAGATCGCAGCCGCCGCGCCGTTGGCGGTGGCATCGACACGGCGCACGATCCGGGGGGATTTGCGCGCGCTGGTCGAGACGGCGACCGATCATGAACTGGCCGAGCAGGCGAAGCTGATGCGGACCGAGGATTTTGCCGAAGGGGTGCGTGCGGTCACCGAGCGGCGGCCGGGGCGCTTTGTGGGGCGGTAAAGCCACCTCGCACCCATTCTCCATCTCCGCTCAGGCTGAACGGAGGGCAGGGAAGGCCTCAGCCCTTGCGGGCCGCCAGTTCGGCCTGACGCGCGGGCAGGGCCGCCAGGATCGCGCGGCGTTCCTCGGCAGGCTTGGCGCTCCAGTTGGAAATCTCGCGGATGGTGCGCGCGCAGCCCAGGCACCAGCCGGTCGCCTTGTCCATGGTGCAGACCAGGACGCATGGGCTGGCGAGACTTGCCGGCTGGGGTTCGACGAAGCTGATGATGTCGAGCGACATGGGCGGCGTCAGATCCCGAACGAGACCTTCAGGAAGTCCGGAATCGGGCCATTCCAGCCGCCGTCATCGGGCGCCTCGTCGGTGTGCGAGCGACGGCGGTCGCGACGACGATCCTCGCTGCGTGTCTCGCGCGGTTCCTCACGACGCGCCTGTTCGCGCTGGGGCTGTTCGCGACGGGTTTCCTCGCGACGCGGACGGGCGCGGGGCGCTTCCTCGACCGTTTCCGCCACGGGGGCGGTCGCCTCGACCTCGACCTCGGCCGTGCGGGGCGCGCGGTCGCGGCGCGTGCGGCGGGCGGGGCGCTCCTCTTCCGCCGGGGCGGGGAGTTCGAGGCGGTCGATCTTCTGGCCGGTCAGCTTCTCGATATTCTCGAGATTTTCGGCATCATCGGGCGCGACGAAGGTATAGGCGGTGCCGGTCGCGCCGCCACGCCCCGTCCGGCCGATGCGGTGGACATAATCGTCCGGATGCCAGGGGGCGTCGAAGTTGAAGACGTGGCTGACGCCCTTGATGTCCAGCCCGCGCGCCGCGACGTCCGAGGCGACCAGGATGTTGATATCGCCGCGCTTGAACAGCTCCAGTTCGGCCAAGCGCTGCGGCTGTTCCATGTCGCCATGAATCTCGCCCGAGCGGAAACCGTGCTGCTTGAGCGATTTGTTCAGCTCGCGCACCGTCGTCTTGCGGTTGCAGAAGATGATCGCGTTGCGCACCTCTTCCTGCCCCAGCAACTGGCGCAGGCGCTTGCGCTTCTCGAACGACTGGGGCGCGACTGGCACGACGAACTGGGTGATGTTGGTGTTGGTCGAGGCGGGGCGCGCGACCTCGATCGTCTTGGGATTTTGCAGGAACTTGTCGGCCAGCTTCTTGATCGGCGGCGGCATGGTCGCAGAGAACAACAGCGTCTGGCGCTGCGCGGGCAGCTTGGTGCAGATTTCCTCGATATCGGGGATGAACCCCATGTCGAGCATCCGGTCCGCCTCGTCGATGACCAGCATCGAACAGCCGGTCAGCAGGATGTTGCCGCGCTGGAACAGGTCCATCAACCGGCCCGGCGTCGCGATCAGCACGTCGACGCCCTTTTCCAGCGCCTTGATCTGATCGCCCATCGACACGCCGCCAATGAGGAGGGCCATGGAGAGCTTCTGGCCAGCGCCGTATTTCTCGAAATTCTCGGCGACCTGCGCGGCGAGTTCGCGCGTCGGCTCCAGGATCAGGCTGCGCGGCATCCGGGCGCGGCTGCGGCCATGCGCCAGGATATCGATCATCGGCAGCACGAAGGCGGCGGTCTTGCCCGTGCCCGTCTGCGCGATGCCGATGATGTCGCGCATCATCAGCACGGAGGGGATGGCGGAGGCCTGAATCGGCGTCGGCTCGGTATAGCCGGCGTCGGTGACCGTCTTGAGAAGTTCGTCGGAGAGGCCGAGATCGGCAAAGCTCATGCAATTTTCCGGAATTTGGTGCGGAATGGGAATCGCCCCGCACTCGCCCAGCAGCCTATGCCGCTTGCGGATTTGGTGGCGAATGTCAAGTTTTCCACATGGCGGAGGGGGGGCGGTCATGGAAATTCCCGTCTTCTTCTCCGTTTCTTCCTCCCCTCCCGCAGGCGGGAGGGGCCGGGGGAGGGCAGGGGGTCTCACCGAGATCGTCGCCTGTGGCACTCCCTCCCCCATCCCCTCCCGCCTGCGGGAGGGGCGTGCCCGTGGAGTGGGCATGGCGATTTCGATGGCGTCTCGGCTGGCAGAATCGGTTCAGCGCGCCGGTACCAGGGATCGGAACCGCTCGATCTCGCATGTGCGGCCCGCACGGGTGCGGATCGGGTCGCGGTCGGCGCAAATCTGGCCGTCGGGACCGGGGCGGATATAGAAGCTGGAATAATAGTCGAGCTGGCGACAGGCACGCACCAGTCGCGCACGCACCCGCTTGCCGCCGGTCAGCACGATATCGACCGCACCTTCCTCGGCGGGCAGCGCACCCGCCAGATCCTGGGCGGGGATGCAGCGGGGGCCCTTGCGTTCCTTCCACCGGATCGGAGTGACGGGTGCTGGCGCGGCGCGGGGGACGCGGATGACGACACGCTCGCGGATGACGACCTGCGCATAATGCACGGGTTCACGCCGATCGGCCGCACCCAGCAGGGCGGGCGTCATCAGGGCGATGGCGGCAAGGTTTCGATGGCGGCGCAGCATGTCAGCAGGATCCCTTCATAGGGCCGATGATTGAACGCTTTATGAACCTGGCCTAGGCGATCCCCGTCATGACTCCCGCCCAGACCGCTTTGCTCCAGGCCCTGACCCCCATTTTGGGCGACAAGGGCATCGTCACCGACCCCGCGCTGATCGCGCCATGGGAAGTGGACTGGCGGCGGCGCTTTTCCGGCCATGCCCCCGCGATCCTCGCTCCCGCCGATACGGGACAGGTGCAGGCGGTGCTGCGCGCGGCGACCGAACACCGGGTGAGGCTGGTGCCGCAGGGGGGGAACAGCTCGATGGTGGGGGGCGCGACGCCGCCTGGCGACGGATCGGCGCTGATCCTGTCCACCCGGCGGATGAATCGCATCCGGCGCATGGACGCGGGCGCAGGCATGGTCGTCGCCGAGGCGGGGGTGATCCTAGCCGACCTTCACGCCGCTGCCGAGGCGGAGGGCGCGCGCTTTCCGCTGACGCTGGGAGCGAAGGGCAATGCGACGGTCGGCGGTCTCGTCTCGACCAATGCGGGGGGTACGCAGGTGCTGCGTTTCGGCACGATGCGCGGCCTGACGCTGGGCGTGGAGGCGGTGCTGCCCGACGGATCGCTCTATGACGGGCTGTCGGCGTTGAAGAAGGACAATCGCGGTTACGATCTGGGCCAGTTGCTGATCGGCGCGGAGGGGACTTTGGGCATCGTCACCGCCGCCGCGTTGCGGCTGGCGCCGGGGATCGCACGCTCGGCGACCGCCTGGGTCGGGCTGTCCGACCCGGCGGCGGGCCTGACCCTGCTGCGCCGGTTGCAGGCGGCGACCGACATGATCGAGAGTTTCGAGATCATGCCCGCCGAAAGCCTGGCCGCCGCCGTCGCGCATCTGCCCGGCGCACGCGCGCCGCTGGAGGGCACGCATCCCTGGCATGTCCTGATCGAGGCGGTGACCGGCGATGCGCAAGCCGATCCCGCCGCGATGCTGGAGACGCAACTGGCCCGTGCGCTGGAGGATGGAGTCGTCGCCGACGCGGTGATCGCCGCCTCGGATTCGCAATCCGAGGCCTTCTGGCTGCTCCGCCACTCGCTGTCCGATGCCGAGCGCGCGCTGGGTCCGGCGGTGCAGCATGATATCGCCGTGCCGGTCGATGCCATGCCGCGCTTCATGGTCGAGGCGGCGGCGGCGTGCGACGCGCGCTTCCCCGGTACCCACGCCTCGGGCTTCGGCCATCTGGGCGACGGTAACATTCATTTCCATGTCCGCGCCGCGCCCGGCATCGATCGCGACCGTTTCTATGCCGAGGATGCCGCGACCATAACCCGCTTCGTCCATGATCTGGTGATGGCCGCGGGCGGCACCATTTCGGCCGAGCACGGCATCGGCCAGATGAAGCGCGACGAACTCGCCCGCCTGTCGCCCGAACGGGTCGCGGCGATCCGGGCCATCAAGACGGCGCTCGATCCGCACGGTCTGTTCAATCCGGGCAAGCTCGTCGCTTGCGCATGAGGCGCTAGGCCCATAGACACGGACGCAGGACACGCGGCCGGGGGGCTCGCGTGGATCGAGTTTTTTGGAGAATATCATGGCGAGCGCGCCGTCCCTTCCGCTTTTCTACAACGGCCTGGAGCCGCTTTCGAGCGAGGCTCATGCGAACTACAAGGTTCGCCCGCAGGAGACCGCGCCCTTCCTGGTCGGCCAGCACGCCATCCCCGTGACCGTGGACGAATTCCCGCTGGTGCAGCGTTTCATGCCGATCGTCTTCTCGGTCGGCGACCAGCCGATCCCGCTGGCGCTGATGGGCCTGAACGAGGGCGTGAACGTCTTCGTCGATGACGAAGGCCGCCTGACTGAGACGAACTTCTACGTTCCCGCGTACATCCGCCGCTATCCGTACATGCTGGCCCGTCTGCGTCCGGAGTCGGAAGAGCTGTCGCTGTGCTTCGACCCGACCTCGCCGACCATCGGCGCGTTCGACGACGGCGAGTCGCTGTTCGACGGCAACCAGCCGAGCGAGCTGACCAAGAACATCCTCCAGTTCAACGAATCGTTCGAGCAGGCGGGCGCCCGCACCCAGAACTTCATGAAGGAACTGGGCGAAATGGGTCTGCTGATGGACGGCGAAGTCTCGATCCAGCCGGACGGCGCGGATCAGCCCTTCGTCTATCGCGGCTTCCAGATGATCAACGAGGAAAAGCTGGTCGACCTGCGCGGGGACCAGCTGCGCAAGATGAGCCAGTCGGGCATGCTTCCGCTGCTCTATGCGCACCTCTTCTCGCTCTCGCTGATGCGCGACATCTTCGCCCGTCAGGCGCAGCTGGGCAAGATGCCGCAGCCGCAGCTTCAGCCCGTCGGCTGACCCGATGCGCGGGCCGGTCGTTTCCGCCAGTCCGCGCTACAGCCAGGTCGCGATCGTCTTTCACTGGACGATCGCGGCGCTGGTTGTGGCGAACCTCGCCATCGGGCTGCTCCATGAGAGCCTGTTGCCCGGCACCATTCCGCTGCACAAGGCGATCGGCCTGACCGTGCTCGCGCTGACGGCGGCACGGATCGCCTGGCGACTGGGCCATCGCCCGCCGCCGCTGCCCGCCGAAATCCCGGTCTGGGCGCGCGGAAGTGCCCATGCGCTCCACGCCACGCTCTATGCTCTGATGATCGCCATGCCGATGACCGGCTGGGCGATCGGCTCCGGCCGCGATGTACCGCGTCCCGTCAGCTGGTTCGGCCTGTTCGACGTGCCACCCCTCCCCATTGGCAAGGCCGCCGCCGGTGTCGGGCATGAAGCGCATGAGATTCTAGGCTGGGCGATGCTGGCACTGGTGGTGATCCATGTCGCCGCGGCGCTGCGCCACCATTTCCTGCTGCGCGACGACCTGCTCGCGCGGATGAGTTTCCGGCGGGGGTGAGCCCGTTTGTGGGGTCCCGATAAAAGGTGCTTGGCTGATTGCTGGTAGCTTTGGTTTTTTGCGCATATTGGTGCGCTTCGGAACCAGCATAGGCGGCCGGCGTCGGTGGAAAGCTGTCTTTTCGGTGCCGCTAGACCGTGATCATGCCGCTCGCCCGCAAAATCATCCTGCACGCGCCCATTTCTGACGAGGCGCTTCTCGACGCCTTTGTTGAGCAATGCCTTCGCGATGACGTTTCTCTGGTTGCGGTTGTCGGGCCCGGCTGCTCGAGGATCGAGGACGTTATCGACGAGATTGTCGTCGGCGACGGTAATGATCCAACGCGTTTTCTCTGCACCACGTCTCATCCCGACCAAACGTTCGAAGACGTAATGAACATGGCGATCATCTGGGAATACGAACGAGGTGATCCAGTGGAAGAAGTGCGGCTGTAGCGAAGTTCACAAGGGGGCGACCACAGATAGCGCGTGTATTGCGTGCCATCGCCTGACGCTCACAGCGAGGCCGCACGCCCGCTCCGCCACCACCCGTTACGAAAAAATGACGAATTGTGGGGGCGGGGGTTGAACCAAATAGGCCCCTTCTTATTTATATCCTGTACGACGTCGTGTCCCCCCTTTCGCGATGTCGTATGACACGCTTTCAGCGTGTCTCCTCCCTGAACCTTGGCCGCCTCGCGCTCTTCCCCCTTGCGCGAGGCGGTTTTTTATTCGGCGGCCATCGCGGCTGGTTGGCCCAAGGCTTCGGCGGCCAGCGCAGACAGGATTCGGCGCACCAGCGCGACTGTGGCATCAAAGCCCGGCCCCGGCGCCTCCAGCGCGGCATCGAGATAGAGCGAGCGGTCGAGCTCCAGCTGGATGGCGTGAATGCCGCGTCGCGGATCGCCGTGCCGCTCGACGATATGGCCCCCGGCATAAGGCGCATTGCGGGTGACGGCGAAACCGGCCCCGCGCGTCTCAACCTCGATCCGGCGGACGAAGCGAGTGGCCGCCGTCATGCCATGCCGGTCGCCGATGACGATGCGTGGTACCAGCCCCGGTGCCCCCAGCGGCGGCATCGAATGCAGGTCGAGCAGCACCGCCAGCCCGAACCGCGCCCGCGCCGCCGCCAGCCGCTCCGCCAGCGCGCGGTGATAGGGGCGGTGGTCGTTCTCGATCCGCGCGACGATTTCCGCATCGGTGAAGCGTCGCGTCCAGATATCGCCATGCCCCGCCACCCGGCGCGGCACCAGGCCCAGCCCGCTGCGCAGCTTGGCCGAGGCGCGGGGCGCCATCCGCGCGCCCTCGTCGATCAGCGGATCACGCTCGCGCTCGTCACGGTTCAGGTCGATCCATGCGCGCGGCATATCCTGCACCAGCATCGGCTCGTCTCCGCGCGCCGCCATGCCGACCAGATCGATCAGCCGGTCCTCCAGCGCCATCACGGCGGCGACCGGCACCCGCAGCGCCGCGACCAGCTCCGGCCGATAGGCGCGCCCGCCATGTGAAACCGAGATGACCACCGGCCCCGAGGGAACCGGATCGCCAAAGCTCTGAAAGGATGCGCCGAAGCTCGGGCTGGCCATTGGCGGCGATCCTATGGCGGCAATCCAATATGGGCAATGGTCTGGAAATTTTAACCGCGCCGCCGCTAAGCTGACCGCCAACATGAATCGGGATGACGCGATGTTCCATATCCTGCTGGCCGAAGACGACGAGGTCATGCGCGAATATCTGACACGGGCGCTGACGCGGTCCGGCTACCGGGTGACGGCGGTTGATCGCGGCACGGCGGCGCTGCCGTTGCTGGAAAGCGAGCGGTTCGACCTGCTGCTCACCGACATCGTCATGCCCGAGATGGACGGCATCGAACTGGCTCAGCGTGCCGCCTCGCTGGTCCCCGACCTGCGGGTGATGTTCATCACCGGCTTCGCGGCGGTCACGCTGAAGGCGGGGCAGGCGGTTCCCAATGCCCGTGTCCTGTCCAAACCCTTCCACCTGCGCGACCTGGTGATGGAGGTGGACCGACTTTTTGCAAAAGAATCGGCGGATGGTGCGATTTAGGGCTTGCCAGCCCCGCCGAAACTGCTAATTGCCCGGCCTCCGGCGGGCGTGTAGCTCAGTGGTAGAGCACTGTGTTGACATCGCAGGGGTCGCAAGTTCAATCCTTGCCACGCCCACCATCGAAAACCCCGCTAGGCCGATAGGCTTAGCGGGGTTTTTGGTTTTTCCGGTCCATCTCGCTAAGAACCACCGCACGCTCGGCGATGGCGCGCATCAGCCCTGTGTCGAACGCGCGTGCCAGCGATCCTTCCGAGAACCGGTCGGCGCGCAGCTGGAATGTCAAGATCCAGGCGATCTGGTCGATGCTCGCATCGGCGATCGCGGAAGGGTGCTCGGCCATGTGCATCAGCGCGGCGCGAGCTTCGTCGTCCACCGGCTTGCGGTAATGGGCCGCGACATCCTCGGTCGCGATGGCCGCGACGAAGGCGGAGGCGGGCTCGGAGAGGTTGAACCAAGCCATGGTGATGACCCCCTCGGCGGATCGCCGAGGCTCGGTCCATGCGCCCGTCACGAAATCGGGCGCGGCCAGGATGGGCGCGAAAGCGGCGATGTTGCGAAGCGTGGCCATGTCCATATGCTGATCCTATCCGCCCCATGAGGGACGGCCACCGTTTTTGCGTAATGGTTTCATGATGACCGACCCGTTCGACCGCGATCTTGCCCGATTGGCGCACAGCACCCCGCCCGCGACCCTGGATGCGCTGGAGCGACGGGTGGCGGCCGCGATCGATGCGGGAGCGTCGGACACCGTTGGCCTGTCGGTCCGGGGACTGGCACTGGCGGGCGGCGCGGCGTTGATGCTGGGGATCGTCGGCGGCGGAGTGGTGGCCGGGCGCAGCGAGGCGCGGGCGCGGCCGGTGGCGGTCGCCGCGCTCGATACGGGACTGGCGCCCTCGACCTTGTTGCTCGGCCGATGAGCGGGGCGATGCGGCGGAACCTGCTGACCCTGGTGATCGCGTTCGTCGCGGCGCTGGCGGGGGTGGCGATCGGGTGCCGGTTGCTGATGCCCGCCGAGCCGCGGGCGAGCGACATCCATATGCTGGTTCACCGCGACATCGCGCTCGACCCGGGCCAGCGAATCGCGCTCGACCGGCTGGAGGCGCAGTTCGCGGCGCGGCGCGCCGGGCTGGAGGCGCGGTTGCGTGGTGACAATGCCCAGCTGGCCGCCGCGATCGAGGCCGAGCATCGCGACGGGCCGCAGGTCTCGCAAGCCATCGACGCGGTGCATCACAGCATGGGCGATCTGCAAAAGGCGACGCTGGCGCATGTCTTTGCGATGCGTCGCCTCCTTCGCCCCGATCAGGCGGCGACCTTCGACCGGCTGGTGGCGGCCAAGCTGACCGACACAGGCCGATAGCCGGGCGCGTGGGGGAGCGCGATCTGGCGGGGCTGGCGGACGGCGATCTGGTCGCGCTGGCGATCGGCGGGCGGCCGGGCGCCTATGCCGCGATCGTCACGCGCCACAAGGCGGCGCTTTATCGCCTGATCCTGGCGCAGGTCCGCGACGCCGACGAGGCGCTGGATCTGGTGCAGGAGAGTTTTGTCGCGGCGCATGGCGCGCTGGGCCGGTTCGACCAGACGCGGTCCCTGCGGGCTTGGCTCAGCAGGATCGCGCTCAACAAATGCCGGGACTGGGCGCGACGGCGGCGGGTGCGCGCGATGCTGGCGCGGGTTCTGCCGGTCGAGGCGGCGGCAGAGGTCGCCGACGACCGGATCGGGGGCGAGGCGGCGGCGATCGAGCGGGATTCGCTGGCCCGCACATTGGCCGCGCTCGATGCCTTGCCCGCCGCGTTGCGCGAGCCGCTGATCCTCTGTGCGGTCGAGGGATTGAGCCAGGCCGAGGCGGCCGAGGCGCTGGGCCTGAGCAGTAAGGCGGTCGAGCTTCGCATACGCCGCGCCCGTGCCGCCTTGCGCGAGCAGATCGGGTGAGGGGCCGGGTGAGGGGAGGGCCGCCCCCATGCGTATAAGGGGGCATGATCGACCCGACGACCGCGATACGCCGCCGTGACCTTCTGGCCGGGGGCGTCGGCCTGACCTCGCTTGCCGCTTTGCCCGTGCTGCCCGCCTGGGCGCAGGGCCATGGCCTGTCGGCCCATACCGGGCCGCGGGCCGAGTTGACCGGCCCCGACATCACCCTGACCATCGCGCGCCAGCATATGATGATCGACGGCAAGCCCTATCATGCGATCGGCATCAACGGATCGGCCCCCGCCCCGCTGATCCGCCTGCGCGAGGGGCAGCGGGTGCGGATCACCGTGGTCAATGCGCTGGACGAGGAAAGCTCGATCCACTGGCATGGGCTGCTGCTGCCCTTTCAGATGGATGGGGTGCCGGGGATCAGCTTTCCGGGCATTCCGGCGGGCGGGCGCTTCACCTATGAGTTCCCCGTCGTCCAGGCCGGGACCTATTGGTATCACAGCCATTCGGGATTGCAGGAGCAGGAAGGGCTGTACGGCCCGATCGTAATCGATCCCGCCGGGGCGGATCCCATCGCATCGGACCGCGAGCATGTCGTGCTGCTGTCCGATCACAGCCCGCTTCACCCCCATGCGATCTTTCGCCGGTTGAAGATGCAGGGCGGTTATTTCAATTACCAGAAGCAGACGCTGGCCGGGCTGCTGACGGGCAAGGACCAGCCCTTGCGCGAACGGCTGGACTGGGGCCGGATGCGGATGGACCCCAGTGATGTGTCCGACGTGACGGGGTCGACCTATCGCTATCTGGTCAACGGTCATGGTCCGGCGGACAATTGGACCGGGCTTTTTACACCTGGCGAGCGGGTACGGCTGCGCTTGGTCAACGCCTCGGCGATGACCAACTTCAACATCCGCATCCCCGGCCTGACGCTGACCGTCGTACAGGCCGATGGGCAGGATGTGCGGCCGGTGACGGTCGATGAGCTTCAGATCGCGGTGGCCGAGACCTATGACCTGATCGTCACGCCGACCGAGGACCGCGCCTATACGCTGGTCGCCGAAACCTGGGATCGATCGGGCATGGCGCGGGGGACGCTCGCGCCCCGGATGGGCATGGTCGCGCCCGTGCCTGCGCTACGCCCCCGGCCGCTGGCGACGATGAAGGACATGGGGATGGGAGGCATGGAGCACGGCGCCATGGCGGGCGGCTGTTCCCCCGAACATGCCGCGATGGGGCATTGCCAGCCGGATGCCGCGCCCCAAATGGACCATGGCCAAATGGACCATGGCCAAATGGATCACGGCCAAATGGATCATGGCCAGATGAGCCATAAGATGCGCGACTTCGCCAACGCCCCCGGCCTGCCGCGCACGCCGGTCGTCCAGACGGTCGCGCCGATGCCGGTCGACCGTACCGGTGAGCCGCCCCAGGGGCTTGCGGACGTCGGACACCGCGTCCTGACCTATCGCGATCTGATGAGTGCCAAGGTCAATCCCGACACCCGCACGCCGTCGCGCGCGCTGACCATCCATCTGACCGGCAATATGGAGCGCTATATGTGGGCGTTCGACGGGGTGAAGCTGAACGCCGTGACCGCTCCGATCCCGTTCCGGCTGGGCGAGCGGGTGCGCGTGACTTTGGTCAACGACACGATGATGGCGCACCCCATCCACCTGCACGGCCATTTCTTCGAGCTGGTGACGGGCCACGGCGACCATGCCCCGCGCAAGCACACCGTCAATGTCGCGCCGGGCGGCACCGCGACGTTCGACCTGACGGCGGATGCCGAGGGCGACTGGGCGTTCCACTGCCACATGCTCTATCACATGCATGCGGGTATGATGCAGGTCGTCACCGTCCGGCGTGACGCGGACAAGGGAGCGGCGGCATGATCCCCTTTGCGCTGCTGCTGCTCGCCGATCCGATGGGGCAGCATCATCACATGATGCCCGGCATGACCATGGCTCCCGCCAAACCCGCCGCGGCCCCGCGCAAGGCGGCCAAGCGCCGGGTGGTCAAGCCCGTGCCGAAAAAGGCTCGTGCGACTGTGCGGGCCTGTTCGGCCGAACATGCGGCGATGGGGCATTGCACCCCGGCGGATGGCAAGCCCGACGCAATGCCCGGCATGGCCGAGATGCCGAAGGAGGGGGCTGCCCCTGCCTGCTCGGCGGAACATGCCGCCATGGGGCATTGCCAGGCCAAGCCGGAGACGGAATCCATGCCCCAGGGCATGGCGATGGACCACGGGGCGATGGACCACGGGGCGATGGGGCATGGCGCCATGCCCCAGCAATCCGTCGGTTCCGCGCCGCCACCTCCCGCTCCGACCGATCGCGCCGCCGACCGCTTCTACGATCCCGCCGCCATGGCCGCCGCCAACCGGCAGATGCGGATGGAGCATGGCGGCATGCGCTTTTCGCAGATCCTGTTCAACCTGGCCGAAGTACAGGTCCGTGACGGGCGCGACGGCTATCGCTGGGACGGGGAGGGCTGGTTCGGCGGCGACATCCACCGGCTGGTCGTCAAGACCGAGGGCGAAGGCACGTTCCGCGACCGGGTCGGCGCGGCGGAGGTGCACGCGCTCTATTCCAGGGCGATCGATCCCTATTGGAATTTGCAGGCGGGCGTGCGGCAGGATGTCGGGGGGCCTGCGCGGCGGACCTATGCCGTGGTCGGGGTCGAGGGGCTGGCCCCCTATTGGTTCGATGTCGAGGGCGCGCTGTTCCTGTCGGACAAGGGTGAGTTGCTGGCCCGTACCGAAGCTTGGGTCGATCAGCGCCTCACCCAGCGCGCGATCCTGCAACCGCGCATCGAGGTGAACTTCGCCGCGCAGGACATAGCCGACCAGCAAATCGCGGCGGGCGTCTCCAACCTCGAACTGGGCCTACGCCTGCGCTACGAGATCGCTCGCGAATTCGCGCCCTATGTCGGGGTCCATTGGGAACGTCACTATGGTCCCGCCAGCGGCGGCGGGGCCGCGCTGGCGCTGGGCATCCGGACCTGGTTCTGATGATTCCTCCCCTTCCGGGGGAGGAATCAAGGGTCAGAAATAGCGCAGCCAGCGCAGGTCGCGGCGGCGGCGCTTCAGGTCGGCGAACCATTTGGTCGGGTAATAAAGCGGCACGATCAGCAGCAGATAGACCAGCCACATCGCCCCGACCGAGGGCAGGCCGAACACCTGCCCCTGATTGGTGCCCCAGATCGCCACCGCGCCCAGATACAGGCCGCGCAGCACATAGAGGTGGAGCAGGTAGAAGCCCATCGGCGCGCCGCCCATCACCGCCAGCTTGCGCGCGACCGGCCCGCTCCGCCCCTCGAACAGGGCGAGCAACAGCGCCGCGACGCCCAGGGTGGACAGCAGGAAAAGCAAGGACGGCGGATATTTGGTCAGCGCGAGAAAACTCATCACGCTGCGCAGAGGGTCGCCCGGCACCATGGCCCAGGGTGCATCGCCATAGCCGTTGATCGTCCGCAACAGGATGAAGCCCAGGATCAGCCCCAGCCCAAGCGTCGCCAGCCAGCGTTGCCGCTCCTCGGCCGGGCGGGTGAACCATGGTCCGATCGCATGGCCCAGCGCGATCACCCCGATCCAGAGCAGCACCGGATAGGTTGTCTTGATGGTGATCCCCATCCATTCGAACGCGCTGCGCTTGTGGATCAGCGCCCAGGGCTTGAACCAGGGGCTGTCGGGTGCGAAGGCGATGGGGTCGAGCAGATTATGCCCCGCCACGATCGCCAGCCCGATCGCCGCCACCGCGCCGCGCGGCAGGTGGATCAATCCGGCGAGCGCGATCATGCACACGCCGATCGCCCAGATCACCTGCAACCAGATGGTCTGCGGCGGGAACTGCGCCGACCAGGCAAAGCCGACCAGCGTCAGTTCCAGCAGCATCAGGAACAGGCCGCGCGTCAGGAGGAAGCGGCTGGTCTCCGCGCGGCTGTGCGTCTGGCCATAAAGCCAGGCCGACAGGCCGGTCAGCGCGATGAAGGTCGGCGCGCAGAGCGAGGCCAGCGTCCGGCTGAAGAACAGGGCGGGGGCGACGAGGCGCGCGTCCATCGGGTCGCCAACGGCCCAATGCGTGCACAAGGTATCCCGCACATGGTCGAGCAGCATGATGACCATGACCAGCCCCCGAACCGCATCGATGCTCGCCAGCCGTGCGGCGGCGGAGGCGGGCGGGGCAGCCCGGCGCAGGGCGTCATGGGGCAGGGTCAGGCTGGTCACGCATCCGCCTCCGGCCAGGGCGCGTCGATGACGAGCAGCAGCCGGTCCTCGCCGGTCCCCGCGATCGGCGGCGAGCGGTGGATGATCGCCCGGTCGCCCGCACGCTCGCGCCCCTTGAACAGGCCGACATCGCCCGCCGCCAGCGCGCGCGGGGCGGTTTCGTCGGGCGCATCCTGGGGCAGCCACTGGGTCGCCTGTCCGCAATAGGTGGTGATCAGCCGCAGGCCGACATAATCGGCGTGGAATTTCCAGCAGCCATTGCCCGTGACACGCTCGATCCGCACCTCCACCCGCTCCTCGCCGGTCCAGGTCGCATAGAGCATCGCCAGCCGCGCGACATCGGTGGCCAGCATCTCGTGCCACGGCTCAGGGGAAAGGCCTGCCAGCGCGTCGCGGACCTTGGCGGCGACGCCCTGTGTGTTCGCGGCAAAGCGGATCGTCGGAAAATCGGTAAGAGCGGGGGCGGGCAGGGGAGAGGGACGCTCCCAGACGGCCAGCGTCACCTGCGGCTGATCGATCGTCGCCAGTACCGTGGAGTCACTGTCGATCCGCACATGATCGGGCAGGGACAGGGGACGGGGCGGGGCGGTGTCGGCCATGGGGATCATGCGCATCATCTTCGATCGTTCGTGTTACGGTGTAACATTACCAGATTGGGTGCGATGGCGAAACCCCGAGCGCCTCCTCATGCAAAAGGGGCGGCGCCTCGCGGCACCGCCCCCTTGGTCTTATTCCCGATGGGCCGGTTTACGCGGCGTCTTCATCCGGGAAGATATTGGCGGGCTTCGACCCCCACAGCGCATAGGCGAGCACGATGACTTCGCACGCCATGGTCAGGAAGAATGAGTTCTGCAGGCCGTAATGATCGGCCAGCCAGCCCTGAACGACGACGAGTGCGCCACCGGCGATCGCCATGATCATCAGCCCCGAACCTTCCTCGGTCAGCGGGCCCAGGCCACGGATGGCGAGGGTGAAGATGGTCGGGAACATGATCGAATGGAACAGGCCGACCGCGATCAGCGCCCACATCGCCATCGGCCCGGTGGTGAAGGTGGCGATCGCGACGACGACGAGCGCGCCGAAGGCGAAGACGGTCAGCACGCGTTCCGGCGCGACCTTCTGCATCACGAAGCTGCCGAAGAATCGACCGACCATCATGCCGCCCCACAGCAGCGACAGATAGCGCGACGCCTGGTCATGCGTGACGGCGGCGATGTTGGGCTGCGACACGAAGTTGATGAACAGGTTGGCGACGCCGATTTCCGCCAGCAGATAGGCGATCATCGTCGGGATGCCGAGCGTCAGGTTGCGATGCTTCCACAACGAATGCTGCTTGCGCTCGGCCTTGGCGGCGCGCTGCGTCGACGAACCCAGGGCGGGCAGCGGGAAGCGCGCGATGATGATGGCCAGCACGACCAGCACCACGGCGACCAGTGCATAGGGCAGGATGACCGACTGGGCATCGGCATAACGCTGCGCCTGGGTCAGCGCGGCGCCCGCTTCGGCGGTGCCGCTGCGGCTGCGGCCGAGGATCAGATATCCGGCGAACAGCGGCGCCAGCGTGGTGCCCAGCGAGTTGAACGCCTGCACCAGGTTGAGGCGCGACGAGCCGGTTTCGGGCGGGCCGATGACCGTCACATAAGGGTTGGCCGCCACCTGGAGCAGCGTGATGCCGCTGGCGATGACGAACAGCATGACCAGCGTCACGCCGTAAGAGGGCAGGCTGGCGGCCAGCGTCATGCCCAGCGCACCCGCCGCCATGATCAGCAGGCCGATGACGATCGACTTCTGATAGCCGACGCGTTCGATCAGCTTGGCCGAGGGGATGGAGGCGAAGAAATAGGCGATGAACCAGACCGACTCGATCAGCGTGGTCTGGGCGTAATCAAGCTCGAACACCGACCGCAGATGCGGCAGCAACACGTTGTTGATGACGGTGATGAAGCCCCACATGAAGAACAGGCTGGCGAGGAGAGTCAGCGCCGACGTGTAGTTCGCGGCCTTTCCCCCGACAGGCGTTGCGCCGTTGGCGCGGGACGTGACGGGTGGTGCGGCCATGAAATCCTCTCCTTCGCGCCGGCGAACATCATCAAAAGATGTTCGTTGACCGGCTTGCTCCTGATATTTTGTCTGACTATAGTGACACAAAAGGCGCGTCAATGGCGTCTGGCGACGGAGGGATGAGGCATGTCGATGGCGTCAATCAAGAGCTTTCTTACATTGGTAGCGGTAACCTCCGCAATGACTTCCACGGCTGCTCTCGCGAGCGAGGCAAAGCGCGCCCCCGCCGGCTATGCGGCCGAGGGTGGTGCCATCGAAACGGTGACCCTGACCAACAAGGCCGGGCTGTCGGCGCGCGTCCTGACCTATGGCGCGACGCTTCAGTCGGTGATGGCCCCGGACCGCGACGGCAAGCTGGCCGACGTCCTGCTCGGCTATGACAAGGCCGAGGATTATGTAAATCATCCCAATTTCTTCGGCGTGACGGTCGGCCGCTTCGCCAACCGCATCGGGGGCGGCCGCTTCACGCTGGACGGCAAGAGCTATCAGCTGCCGCTGAACGACAAGGTCAACTCGCTGCACGGCGGGACCAAGGGTTTCGACAAGAATCTGTGGAAGATCGTGTCGATGAAGGACGGCGCCACCGCCAGCGTCGTGATGGCGCTGACCAGCGCGGACGGCGACCAGGGCTATCCCGGCAAGGTCGACGCCACCGTCACCTATTCGCTGGACGAGGCGGGGTCGCTGACCATCGCGTTCGAGGCGAAGACCGACAAGCCGACCGTCATCAACATGACGAACCACGCGATCTTCAACCTGAACGGTGAAGGCTCACCCCTGGGCGCGACCTTCCACAAGCTGACCATCCCGGCCGCCGCCTTCACGCCGGTCGATGCCAAGCTGATCCCGACCGGCGAGCTGAAGCCGGTTGCGGGCACTGTGTTCGATTTCCGCGCGGCCCGCGTCGTCGCCGACGGCATTCGCGACGGCAACGACCAGCAGATCCGCTACGGCCAGGGCTATGACCACAACTTCGCGCTCGACAAGGGGCTGACCGCCACGCCGCAGCTGTCGGCGCGGCTGGAGGACCCCGCCTCGGGCCGCGTGCTCGAAGTGTTGTCGACCGAGCCGGGCGTGCAATTCTACACGGGCAATTTCCTCGACGGCACCTATGTCGGCAAGAAGGGCCATCTGTACCGCATGGGTGACGGCATCGCTCTGGAGCCGCAGAAATTCCCGGATTCGCCCAACAAGCCGTCCTTCGTCTCCCCGCGCGTCGATCCGGGTAAGCCCTACCGGCATACCATGATCTATCGCTTCTCCACCGTTCGCTGACCGAAAGCCTGACATGACCGACACGCCCACCCAGAAGCTGCGCAGCCGCGCCTGGTTCGACAATCCCGAGAATATCGACATGACCGCGCTCTATCTGGAGCGTTATCTGAACTTCGGCCTTTCGCTGGAGGAGCTTCAGTCGGGCAAGCCGATCATCGGCATCGCGCAGAGCGGCTCCGACCTCTCGCCCTGCAACCGCCACCATCTGGTGCTGGCCGAGCGCGTTCGCGAAGGCGTGCGCGAGATGGGCGGCATCGTCCTGGAATTCCCGGTCCACCCGATCCAGGAAACCGGCAAGCGCCCGACCGCCGGTCTCGACCGCAACCTGTCCTATCTGGGGCTGGTCGAGGTGCTGTACGGCTATCCGCTCGACGGCGTCGTGCTGACGATCGGCTGTGACAAGACGACCCCGGCGATGCTGATGGCGGCCGCGACGGTCAACATCCCGGCGATCGCGCTGTCGGTCGGCCCGATGCTGAACGGCTGGCACAAGGGCGAGCGCACCGGCTCGGGCACCATCGTGTGGAAGGCGCGCCAGATGCTGGCGGCGGGCGAGATCGACGATGCGGAGTTCATCCGCCTGGTCGCGTCGTCGGCCCCCTCGACCGGCTATTGCAACACCATGGGCACCGCGACCACGATGAACTCGCTCGCCGAGGCGCTCGGCATGTCGCTGCCCGGCTCGGCGGCGATCCCGGCGCCGTATCGCGATCGCCAGGAAGTCGCATACCTCACCGGCAAGCGCATCGTCGAGATGGTGAACGAGGATCTGAAGCCCTCCGAGATCCTGACCAAGGACGCGTTCCACAACGCGATCAAGGTCAACTCGGCGATCGGCGGTTCGACCAACGCGCCGATCCACCTCGCCGCCATCGCACGTCACATCGGCGTCGACCTGCCCGTGCAGGACTGGGAGAGCGAGGGGCACAAGGTGCCGCTGCTCGTCAACCTGCAGCCTGCGGGCGAGTATCTGGGCGAGGATTATTACCGTGCAGGCGGCGTGCCCGCCGTGGTCAACCAGCTGATCGAGCAGGGGCTGATCCACGAGGATGCACTGACCGTCAACGGCAAGACCATGGGCGAGAATTGCCGTGGCGTCGCCATCGAGGACGAAAAGGTCATCCGTCCCTTCGCGCAGCCGCTGGTCGAGGAAGCGGGCTTCATCGTGCTGTCGGGCAATCTGTTCGACGCCGCGATCATGAAGACCAGCGTGATTTCGCCCGAATTCCGCGAGCGTTACCTGTCCAACCCCGACGATCTGAACGCCTTTGAAGGCCCGGCGGTCGTGTTCGACGGGCCGGAGGATTACCATCACCGGATCGACGATCCCGCGACCGGCATCACGCCCGAAACGCTGTTGTTCATGCGCGGCGCGGGGCCGATCGGCTATCCGGGGGCGGCGGAAGTCGTCAACATGCGTCCGCCCGCCTATCTGATCACCGAGGGCGTGCATTCGCTGCCCTGCATCGGTGATGGCCGTCAGTCGGGCACGTCGGGATCGCCCTCGATCCTGAACGCCAGCCCCGAGGCGGCGGCGATGGGCGGCCTGGCGCTGATCCAGACCGGCGACCGGGTGCGCATCGACCTGAACACGGGCAGCGCCAACATCCTCATCTCCGAGGAAGAACTGGCCGAGCGTCGCAAGACCCTGGCGGCGGCGGGCGGGTATAAATATCCGGCCTCGCAGACCCCGTGGCAGGAAATCCAGCGTTCGGTGGTCGGTCAGATGTCGACCGGCGCGATCCTGGAAGGCGCCGAGAAGTATCAGCGCATCGCCCAGACCCAGGGTCTGCCGCGCGACAACCACTGATAGGGGCGCTGATGATCAGGTCGACCGGCCGGGCGGATCATCCCGCCCGGCCGGTCGACCGATCGGGTTCAGTGATTCTGCAGCCAGGCCAGGGCGGCATCGTGCGACAGGAAGGCGTCGAGATGCGCGAGCGGGTAGTTTTTCCGGACCTGCAATTTCAGCGGGCTGGAATCGACGACCAGGGCCAGGCGATCGTCGGGATGATAATGGGCGACGATCCCGTCGCGCATGGCCTGTACCATGGCCATCGACATGATGGGGGCACCCCGCCGATCGATCAACGCCTTGGCATATCCCAGCTGGCGGCGCGATTCGTCGAGAAAGGGCTTGAAGGCCAGCCAGTAGCGATTGGCGATTTCCGGGGACCACGGGCCATGTGCGCGAACGTGGATGATGTACCGATCGTCCATCGTAACGGTGAACGCGGGATCTTCGATACGCATGCGATTCCTGTGCACTGGCCGCCGCCGAGGAGAAGGGGCCGTCGCCCAAGTCCTAGACGGGTACAGGCGGGATTTGAACACGCTGCATTTGTGGAACGCCCCAGAACGGGGCGGCCGACCCGGGCCCCCTTGACCTGAACCGGACAGCAATCGATACCGCTAACAAATCTGCGGAGAGGAATTATGGCCAGCAATCATACCGACCTGATGGGCGCTTTGCCGGACGATTGGCGCAACGGACGCTTTGTCGGCCGGATCGACCGGGGCGAGGGGCCTTGCCCGATCCTGGTCGAGAACGGCCAGGTCTATGACATGAGCCGCGTAGCCCCCACCGTCTCGGCGCTGCTGGCGAGCGGCACGGTCGAGGCATCGCAGGGCGAGGCGCTGGGCGAACTGGCCGATCTGAACCTGTCGCCGGAAGCGGGCGCGGCCCATCGGCTGTTGTCGCCGATCGACCTGCAATGCGTGAAGGCGGCGGGCGTGACCTTTGCCGTGTCCGCGCTGGAGCGCGTGATCGAGGAGCGCGCACGCGGCGACCATGCCAAGGCGGCGGGGCTTCGCGGCACGCTGGAGGCGGCACTCGGCGGCAATATCCGCTCGGTCGTACCCGGCTCGCCCGAGGCGGCGCAGTTGAAGGACGCGCTGATCGCCGAAGGCCTGTGGTCGCAATATCTGGAGGTCGCGATCGGCCCGGATGCGGAGATCTTCACCAAGTCGCCGGTCCTGTCGACGGTGGGCTGGGGCATGCCGGTCGGCGTCCGTTCCGACTCGACCTGGAACAACCCGGAGCCGGAAGTTGTGCTGGTCGCCGATGCCCATGGCAAGGCGGTCGGCGCGACGCTCGGCAACGACGTCAATCTGCGCGATTTCGAGGGGCGCTCGGCGCTGCTGCTCGGCAAGGCGAAGGACAATAACGCGTCCTGCTCGCTCGGCCCGCTCGTCCGCCTGTTCGACGACGGTTTCACCATGGACGATGTCCGGTCGAGCGAGGTCAAGCTGACCATCACCGGCACCGACGGCTATGTGCTGGAAGGCGCCAGCTCGATGGACCAGATCAGCCGTGACCCCGAGGATCTGCTCGGTCAGGCGCTCAGCGAGCATCATTACCCGGACGGCCTCGTCCTGTTCCTCGGCACGCTGTTCGCGCCGACCCAGGACCGCGACGAGCCGGGCCGTGGCTTCACCCACAAGGTCGGCGACACGGTCGTCATCACCAATCCGCGCCTCGGCACGCTGGTCAATCCGGTGATGACCTCGGCCGATGCCCCCGCCTGGACCTTCGGTCTGGGCGATTTGATGCGCAACCTGGCCAAGCGCGGCCTGTTGTGACGGAGACTTCCATGTTGCAGAAGACCAGTGCCGCGACCGACATGGTCGCGCGCTACCCCAGCCTGATCGACAAGCGCGTCATCGTGACGGGCGGCGGCTCGGGGATCGGCGAGGGGCTGGTCGAGGCGTTCGTGGCGCAGGGCGCGCGCGTTGCCTTCGTCGACATTGCCGAGGATGCGGCCCAGGCGCTCGTCGACCGGCTGACCCCCGATGCGCGTCATGCGCCGATCCAGCGCCACTGCGACCTGACCAACCTCGACAGCCTGAAGGCGATCTTCGCCGATCTGGAAGAGGCGCTGGGCGGTGTCGACATCCTGGTCAACAATGCGGGCAATGACGATCGCCACAGCATCGAGGACGTCACCCCGGCCTATTGGGACGAGCGGCTGAACGTCAATCTTCGCCACCAGTTTTTCGCCGCGCAGGCGGTGATCCCCGCGATGAAGCGGGCAGGCGGCGGCGCGATCCTGAACTTCGGGTCGATCAGTTGGCATCTGGGTCTGAACGACCTGGTCCTCTACCAGACCTGCAAGGCCGCGATCGAGGGGCTGACCCGCAGCCTCGCGCGCGATCTGGGGCGCGAGAATATCCGCGTGAACACCATCGTGCCGGGCAATGTACAGACGCCGCGCCAGGAAAAATGGTATACCCCCGAAGGCGAGGCGGAGATCGTCGCGGCCCAGTGCCTCGACGGGCGTATCCAGCCGTCGGACGTGGCGGCCCTGGTGCTGTTCCTCGCGTCGGACGATGCGAAGATGTGCACCGGCCACGATTATTTCATCGACGCCGGTTGGCGGTAACAAACCGGGCGAGAGCAAGGAGAGAGTGATGCAGCAGGCCGAACATTGCCTGACCGTGGGTGCGACGCTGGGCGAAGGCCCGATCTGGGTCGATGACGCGCTTTGGTTCGTCGATATCAAGCAGCAGCGCATCTACCGCCATGATCCGGCTGCCGGCACGCTCGATCACTGGGCCTCGCCCGAAATGGTCGGCTGGATCGTCCCTGCGCAGCGCGGTGGTTTCGTCGCCGGGCTGAAGTCGGGGCCGCATCACTTCGATCCTGCGACCGGCGGTTTCGAACGGCTGGCCGAGGTCGATACGCATCTGCCCGCCAATCGCCTGAACGATGCCTGTGTCGACGGGCAGGGGCGGATCTGGTTCGGCACGATGGACAATGACGAGACCTCGCTGTCGGGCCGCCTGTTCCAATGGGCCGCTGGTCTGGTCACGCCCACCAGTGCGGATGCGGTGTGCATCACCAACGGTCCCGCCATCTCGCCGGACGACTCGACGCTCTATCATGTCGATACGCTGGGCAAGGTGATCCTGGCGCATCCGATCCTGGGTGACGGCACGCTCGGCCCCTCGACCGAGTTCGCGCGGTTCGGCGATGCGGACGGCCATCCCGATGGCGCGATCTGCGATGCCGAGGGTGGCGTGTGGGTCGGCTTCTTCGGCGGCTGGGCCGCCCGGCGTTATGGCCCGGACGGCGTGCTGACCGACGAGGTTCGCTTCCCCGTGTCCAACATCACCAAGATCGCGCTGGGCGGCCCTGATGGCCGTACCGCCTATGCCACCACTGCGCGGCAGGGCCTGTCGGAAGAGCAACTGGCCGAGCAGGTCCAGGCGGGCGACATCTTCACCTTCCGGGTTACCGTTCCCGCCAAGCCGGTCCACCGCGCGGCGATTTGAATTCTTCTTTCCCCTCTCCCCTGGACAGGGGAGAGGGTTAGCGGAGCGTGCTGGCTAGCGCAGCTTGGGTGAGGGGTTGAGCGAGCCTTCGGTTCGCGCGCTCGCACATGCGAGCGCACACCCCTCACCCAGCTCCGACTAAGCCTTTGCTTTCGCAAAGACCAAGTCTGCGCAACCCTCTCCCCTCGATGAGGGGCGAGGGAGGGAAAAAGCATTACAGAATGGCGATTCGGCCGGAAAACTCTCATTCCCGAACCCGGCGTCTCGGGTGGCCCGCTCCCTTCGCGGGAGCGGGCCTTTTATCCCTCCATCGCGCTGCGCGTATCCTCCAGCGCCAGATCGACGAGCAGTCGCATCGCCTCTCCCGCTGCCTCGACATCGCCCGCGGCGATCGCGTCATAGACCTTCACATGGTCGGGCACCGGATTGCGGGGCAGCGCGCGCGACCGCTGCTTGAACTGGGTCGTCCAGGCGACCGCCGCGCCGATGCTGGCGGACAGCACGACCAGCGCGTCGTTGCGCGTCGCGGAGAGCACCGCATTGTGGAAGTCCCGGTCGGCGGCCCGCCCCGCATCGGTGGCCAGCGTATGGCGGCGCATCGCCCCCAGGGCGTCGCGCATATCCTTCAGGTCGGTCTTGTCACGACGCTCGGCCGCAAGCCGGGCGGCGGCAGGCTCGACGATGGCGCGAAGTTCGAACAGGCTGCGCACGAAGTGAATGTCCGGCTCGCCCGAAAAGGCCCAGGCCAGCACATCGGGGTCGAGCAGGTTCCAGCGGCTGCGCGGCAGGACACGCGTGCCGGTCTTGGGTCGGCTTTCGACCAGCCCCTTGGCGCTCAGCACCTGCACCGCTTCCCGGTACGCGCTGCGCGACACGTCGAGCGCTTCGGAAAAGGCGACCTCGCCCGACAGCGTGTCGCCGGGCCGATACTCGCCCGAGACGATCGCCGCGCCCAGTTTGTGCGCGATCGCGCCATGCAGGCGGCGGCCGGTGCCGCGCCGGGCCTTGGGGGCGGCCTCGTCAGACCCCATCTCTCCGACGGTTTCAGGCGGCGCGTCGCCGTTCGTCATGCTGTCACTCATCGATCGTACCTCTCCGCCCCCATCCTTACCCACAACCTTTAACATTGCCATCGCTCCGTCAAACTAATATGTCGGAGTAATATAAAGGAGCTTCCCCTATGACCGATTTCCGTTCGATCGACGCCGCCACCGGCCAGCCGGTGGGCGACGCCTTTGCGGTGCACGGACCGGCCGATGTCGAGGCGGCCTGCGCCGCGGCGGAGGAGGCGTTCGACGTCTATCGCGCCACCAGCCGCGAGGAGCGCGCCGCGTTCCTCGACAAGATCGGTGCCGAGATCATGGCGATCGGCGACGACCTGATCCAGGCGGCGATGCGTGAGAGCGGCCTGCCGCGTGCGCGCCTGGAGGGCGAGCGTGGCCGCACCGTCGGCCAGCTGGGCCTGTTCGCCAAGGTGCTGCGCGCTGGGGCCTATCTGCAGGTTCGTATTGACCCTGCCATGCCCGACCGCCAGCCGCTGCCGCGCCCCGACCTGCGCCTGCGCATGGTGCCGCTGGGTCCCGTCGCGGTGTTCGGCGCATCGAACTTCCCGCTCGCCTTCTCGACCGCCGGTGGCGACACCGCGTCGGCGCTGGCCGCCGGTTGCCCGGTCGTGGTCAAGGGCCACCCCGCCCATCCGCAGACCGGCGCGCTGGTCGCCGCCGCGATCGAGCGGGCGGTCGAAGCCTGTGGCCTGCCCAAGGGCGTGTTCAGCCACCTGACCGGCCCGAGCAACGAACTGGGTGCGGCGCTGGTCCGCGATCCGCGCATCGCGGCGGTCGGCTTCACCGGCTCGCGCGCGGGTGGCTTGGCGCTGGTCAAGATCGCGCAGGAACGCCCGGTGCCGATCCCCGTCTATGCCGAAATGTCGAGCATCAACCCGGTCGTGCTGATGCCCGAGGCGCTGAAGGCGCGCGGCGCGGCGCTGGGCACCGCGTTCGTCGGTTCGCTGACCATGGGCGCCGGGCAGTTCTGCACCAATCCGGGCCTGCTGCTCGCCATCGAGGGCGAGGGGCTGGACGCATTCGTCGAGGCCGCGCGCACCGCGCTGCCCGAGGCAGCGGCGCAGACCATGCTGACGCCGGGTATCCATGCCGCCTACACCAAGGGCACCGAATCGCTCGCCAGCCATGACAAGGTCGAGACGATCGCGCAGGGCAAGGTGGGCGAGGGCATCACCGCCGGTCGCGCCGCCTTCTTCCAGACCACGGCCGAGGCGTTCCTCGCAGACGAGGCACTGGGCCATGAAGTGTTCGGCGCATCGTCGATCCTGGTCCGCTGCCGCGACGAGGCGGAACTGATCGCCGTGCTCAGGGCCGCCGAGGGTCAGCTGACCGCGACGATCCAGATGGACGAGGGCGATACCGATATGGCCGCGCGGCTGGTGCCGGTGCTCGAGCGCAAGGCGGGCCGTATCCTCGCCAATGGCTGGCCGACCGGCGTGGAAGTCGCGCATGCGATGGTCCATGGCGGGCCGTTCCCCTCGACCTCGGACGCGCGCACGACCTCGGTCGGCAGCCTGGCGATCGACCGTTATCTGCGGCCCGTGTCGTACCAGAACCTGGCGGCCGCGCTGTTGCCGCAGGATCTGAAGGACGAAGCCGCGGGCACGCTGCCCCGCCTGGTCGATGGCCAGCCGGGCTAAGGAATGACGGGGCGCGGGCCGATCAGGGTCCGCGCCCCTTTTTGTTGAAAAGATATCAGGGGAGGATTTGATGGCTGATCGTCTGTTGCAGCACCGCGCGCCCTCGGGTGAGCGCTCGGTCATTCTGGCACGCGGCGACCAGGCCGCGTTCGTGCCGGGCGTCGAGAGCGTCATTGCGCTCGCCCAGCGTGCGATCGCGGAGGGCCGGTCGCTGCTCGATACCGCGCTGGCTTGCGGGCAGGGGGAAAGCGTCGATTTGGCGGCCGAACTGGCGGCGGGGCATCTGATCGCGCCGATCGACCACGCCGATCCCGCGCATTGCGTCATGACCGGCACCGGCCTGACCCATCTCGGCTCGGCCGAGGGGCGCGACAAGATGCACCGCGATGCCGCGGCCGCCGCGCACCAGACCGACTCGATGCGCATGTTCCTGGAAGGCGTCGAGGGCGGCAAGCCTGGCGAAGGCCAGGTCGGCCAGCAGCCGGAATGGTTCTACAAGGGTGACGGCTCGCAGTTGGTCGGCCCCGGCGACGCGCTGGAAATGCCCGCCTTTGCACAGGACGGCGGCGAAGAGCCCGAACTGGCGGGGATCTATCTGATCGGGCCCGACGGCACCCCGCATCGCCTGGGCCTGTGCCTCGCCAACGAATTTTCGGACCATGTGACCGAGCGTCACAACTATCTTTGGTTGGCGCACAGCAAGCTGCGCCCCGCCGCGCTGGGCGCCGAACTGCTGCTCGGCGAGGTGCCCGACCATATCGAGGGCACCAGCAAGGTGGCGCGCGACGGTCGGACCATCTGGGAAAAGCCGTTCCTGTCGGGCGAGGCGAATATGTCGCACAGCCTGGCGAATCTCGAGCATCACCATTTCAAATATGCGCTGTTCCGTCGTCCGGGGGACGTGCATGTCCATTTCTTCGGCACGGCGACGCTCTCCTTCTCGGACGGCATCCGCACCCAGGAAGGCGATGTGTTCGAGATCGCGGCGGCACCGTTCACCCTGCCGCTCGCCAATCCGCTCAAGCGGACTGAGGATCGGCCGGTGACGGTCGGCCGTCTCTGAACGCCTGATTCTCAACCGTCCTATGATCGGGGGCGTCCTTTCCGAAGGGAAAGGGCGCC